>JBHYEQ010000050.1:0-516 GCA_051860065.1 Roseomonas sp. | reverse complement strand
GACATCGCCGCCTCGAAGGCGCGCGAATGGATCGACACCGCCGGCGTGACCATGGTCTTCGGCGGCACCAACTCGGGCGTGGCGCTGGCCACGGCCAAGGTGGCCGAGGAGAAGAAGCGCGTGTACTTCAACAACGGCGCGGGCAGCTCGGTGCTGACCAACGAGCAGTGCAGCCCCTACACCATCCACTACGCCTACGACACGGTCGCGCTGGCCAAGGGCACGGGCGCGGCGGTGGTCGATCGCGGCGGCAAGAGCTGGTTCTTCCTGACCGCCGACTACGCCTTCGGCCACGCGCTCGAAGCCGACACCACCAAGGTGGTGAAGGAGAAGGGCGGCTCGGTGGTGGGCTCGGTGCGCCATCCGCTCAATGCCTCGGACTTCTCGTCCTTCCTGCTGCAGGCGCAGAACTCCAAGGCGCAGATCCTGGGCCTGGCCAATGCCGGCGGCGACACGATCAACTCGATCAAGGCCGCGAAGGAATTCGGCATCAACAAGACGATGAAGACCGCCGGC
>JBHYEQ010000049.1:0-518 GCA_051860065.1 Roseomonas sp. | reverse complement strand
GTAAGTTCGACCTTGGCGACCTCGCCGAGGGGAACCGTGCCGCCGCCCGGCAGGGAGACCTGCACATCCTCGGCGATCGATTTCGGATCGCTGCGATAAGCGCGAGGATAGCGCACCGCCACGCTGTACCGCTCCCGGCCCTCGACGGTGGCGGTGATGCTCTCCGAGCCGAGCGCCATTGCAATGACGTCCTGCACGGCGCCGACACTCAGGCCGTAACGCGCCAGTGCGTCGCGGTCCGGCACGATGTCGAGGTAGTAGCCGCCGATGACACGCTCGGCATAGGCCGAAGACGTGCCCGGCACGGTCTTGAGGGTGGTCTCGATGTCGCGCGCGATGCGTTCCATTTCCTTGAGATCGGTTCCGAACACTTTTACCCCGACAGGCGTGCGGATGCCCGTCGAGAGCATGTCGATGCGCGCCCGGATCGGCATTGTCCAGGCATTGGAGACACCGGGGAACTGGAGTGCT
Source organism: Roseomonas sp. (assembly GCA_051860065.1). GTDB lineage: Bacteria > Pseudomonadota > Alphaproteobacteria > Acetobacterales > Acetobacteraceae > Neoroseomonas. Next base: position 47 of record JBHYEQ010000049.1, on the reverse strand, counting down.
GCATCCATCTCCTGCTTGAGGCTATCGACGGTGACGCCGGGCCGCCA
>JBHYEQ010000048.1:272-538 GCA_051860065.1 Roseomonas sp. | reverse complement strand
ATCGTCGGGCTGCCGCAGACGGCGGCAACAGTCCGCGTTCGTGTTCGCTCGACGGAGCGCCTCCTGCAGCGCCAGTCCCAACGTGCCGATCCCAATGGTCGAGGAACGCGCGGAGGCGCTGGGCACGGCCAGACCGCCTTCACTCCAGCGCCGGCGGAAATGCCGGTTGCGCTCCGGGTCCGACATCGCAGCCGCGACAGCAGCGTCCATCACACCCGCCCCCGCAGCTGCTCGACCTCAAAGGCCTCAACGTCCTCCAGCCTGTA
>JBHYEQ010000048.1:0-249 GCA_051860065.1 Roseomonas sp. | reverse complement strand
GGGGCCCCAGCTTCAGCCAGCGCCAGCGCTCCAGCGTGCGCGGGCTGATCTTCCAGCGCCGAGCGAGTTCGATTTGGTTGAGGCGGATCGGTGCCATGGTGGGGTCCTTCGCGATGCGTCCAAGCAAGGCGAAGCGAGCCACGTTTGAGCGTAGAAGCGCCGTGTAGAAGGGTTAGAAGCTCCCGTAGAAATTGGTCACCGCTTGAAGTGCCACCCGTCGTGGCGCCGATCCAGGAATGGCTTCAAATC
>JBHYEQ010000047.1:0-538 GCA_051860065.1 Roseomonas sp. | reverse complement strand
GGGGGCGACAGACAGGAGCTGGCAGCCACGCTGCAACGGACGGCGCGCATGCGCTGAGCACCGCAACGAATGTGTGGACGGCCATTGCAAGTCGCTTTCCGCCTTACCCTTCTCACCTTCCCGCACCAGAACCCCCGGAGTGGGGTGGGCGGCGAAAATCGACCGGAAAGGCACGCCGCAAAGGCTGGCTGCACCCGCAGGGCCGCAACAGGGTGGAGGACCCGGCACAGACGGGTTGCGGCTTGCCGAGGCGGGCCTAGCAGGGAGTGCCGGCCATCCCGCTTCGGGGGTCAGGCCAACAGATACGCCGCCGCGCGACAGCGCGGTGTCCGCTCGAACCCATAATAATTACGCGAGGTGACACCGAGCATGACATCGATCGGTCGGGTGCAGTCATGTGTCCGGCCTATTGCTGCGGTCATCGACCGCTGGCCCTGATGAAATCCGCGGATCGCCCGTTCCATCAGTGAAACGGGCTCACAGGCTCCCTTCGTTTTGCGAACTGAGCGATCCCCGGCTCAACCGGTTCGTCATCATG
>JBHYEQ010000046.1:0-540 GCA_051860065.1 Roseomonas sp. | reverse complement strand
CATCCCCCCGTAATCCGGCAGCGTTGCTGCAGGTCCACGACGTCAGCGTGGCATACGGCAAAGCGTCGGTCGTCCGCGGAGTCAACCTCCAAGTGATGCCGGGCGAAATCGTGGCGCTTATCGGCGCGAATGGCGCGGGCAAGACGACGCTGCTCAACGTCATCTCGCGCGTCAAGCAGATCGCCAGCGGCCGCATCCTTTTCGACGGACAGGACACCGCGCCATTGCAGCCCTGGGACCTGAGCCGGCGCGGCCTGTCGCACGTGCCGGAAGGGCGCCGAAAACATGAAGGTGGTGGGCCACTTCGGTGGCGGGCCGCGATTCACGGTCGATGATGTGCTGGAGATTTTCCCGCGCCTCAAAGTGCGGCTGGGCCAGCCGGCCGGCCGCCTGTCGGGCGGCGAGCAGCAGATGCTGGCGATCGGACGCGGCCTCATCACCGCGCCGCGCCTCCTGCTGATGGACGAGCCCTCGCTCGGCCTGTCGCCCGCCTACAGCCAGCTGGTGCTGCGCAGCGTCAAGGCGCTTAAAGAGCGCGGC
>JBHYEQ010000045.1:0-568 GCA_051860065.1 Roseomonas sp. | reverse complement strand
TTGGACGCCTCGAAAAACCCCTGGCCGCGGCGCGGTCTGATCTGATTCGCTTCCGCTGTTGGTGACGGGGGCGAGGCATGGCGGGACAGGCGGGGTTCTTCGACGCGGAGGAGCGGCTGCGCTGGCTGTCGGCCTCGGGCGACCCGCTGGAGCGGCTGCGCACCGTGGTGGAGTTCGAGGCGTTCCGCGCGGAGCTTGAGGCGGCGCTGCCGCGCGCGGATCGCAGCCGCGGTGGCCGGCCGCCCTACGACGCGGTGCTGATGTTCCGCGTCCTTGTGCTGCAGGCGCTGTACACGCTGTCCGACGAGCAGACCGAGTACCAGCTGCGCGACCGGCTCTCGTTCATGCGCTTCGCCGGCCTGGCGCTGCAGGACGCGGTGCCCGACGCCAAGACGATCTGGCTTTACCGCGAGCAGCTGACGCGCGCGGGTGCGCTGGCGCGGCTGTTCGCGCACTTCGACACGATGCTGGCCGAGCGCGGCTTCCTCGCCATGGGCGGGCAGATCGTCGACGCGACCGTGGTCGAGGCCCGGCGGCCTCGCCTGACCAGGGAGGAGAAGGCGACGCT
>JBHYEQ010000044.1:0-599 GCA_051860065.1 Roseomonas sp. | reverse complement strand
ACCTATGTGATGGTGAGCCATAATCTCAGCGTCATCGAGCATATGGCGACCGAGGTGGCGGTGATGTATCGCGGCCGCATCGTGGAGCACGCGCCGGCCGACGAGATCTTCCGCGCCCCGGCCCATCCCTACACCAGGGTTCTGCTGCAATCGGCCATGACCATCGCGCCCGGCGCGAGCATCCCGGATGTCGCCTTCGACAGGTCGGACCCCGCTTTCCACGAACCTGTCCCGTCCCGCGTCTCCTACCAGGCCTGAAACCGTGCTCGCTCTCGATTCCGCCGGCGTCCGCGACGCCCTCGATCTGCGCTCCGTGGTGGACGCGCTGCGAACGATGTTCCGCGAGGGCTGCGAGGCGCCACTGCGCCATCATCACGAGATCGCCGGCGACGGCGTGCCACACGGAACGCTTCTGCTGATGCCGGCCTGGATTCCGGGGCGCTATCTCGGCGTCAAGCTCGTCAACGTCTTCCCGGGCAATGGCGGGCGCGGCCTGCCGGCGGTCCAGGGCATCTATGCGCTGTTCTCGGGCGAGACCGGCGAGATGCTCGCGACGCTCGAAGGCAACGAGCTGACCGCGCGGCGCACCGTCGCGGCCT
>JBHYEQ010000043.1:0-600 GCA_051860065.1 Roseomonas sp. | reverse complement strand
ATGCCTCGCCCCCGTCACCAACAGCGGAAGCGAATCAGATCAGACCGCGCCGCGGCCAGGGGTTTTTCGAGGCGTCCTGTTGCATCGCCATGCTGCTGACCATCGGTTCGAACCCGAGGTAGCGAATGCTGGCCAAAAAGAATAACAAAATCAGTTTGTTGTCGTAAGTCAACGAAGAAGAAAGCAGCACGCCGAGAAGGCGAGAAGGGCGAATACTGAGCAGTGCGAAGCGGATTCTGTTGCGAATCGGCCCGTTTCGCACCTAGCGAGGTACGTCATCACGCAGCGCCGGGACCCGCAGCAGCATGGCCACCATCAAACAGTTCGTTCGACGTGTGCCCAAGCCGCTTTTGCGGGAGCATTTCGCGAGGATTGGACTCGTGCTGCCGGAAGAATTCGATTGGTCGGCGACGGCCGACCTCGCGGCGCGCCGGGTGGTCGCCATGCTCGAGCACTACGATGGCGATCCGCTGGAGCGCTTCCGGCTGGACGTGGATCGCATATCGCAGATGAGCGATGAGGTTGGCGAAGGAGTGCTCTACGCGACCTGCTCAGACCGTGCACCGCTCGACGCGCAGCCCAGCGGACATGCGCGCGCAT
>JBHYEQ010000042.1:0-616 GCA_051860065.1 Roseomonas sp. | reverse complement strand
TGGAGACGCTCGATCTTCGGGTGCGGCGGGCGTGCGAGAATGCGCTGGCAGTGGCGCGGTTTCTGGAGACGCGGGTACCGCGCCTGCTCTATCCGGGGCTGGCGTCGCACCCCCAGCATACGCTGGCGATGACCCAGATGACGCTGGGCGGCACCATCATCGCGCTGTTCCTCGACGACCAGGCGCAGGCGCATGGCCTGCTCGATGCGCTGGAGTTGATCGACATCTCCAACAACCTCGGCGATTCGCGCACCCTGATGACCCATCCGGCGACGACCACCCACGCCAGTGTCAGCCCCGAGACGCGGGCGGAGATGGGCATCACCGACGGGATGCTGCGGCTGTCGGTGGGGATCGAGGACGTGCAGGACCTGATCGACGACCTCGACCGCGCGCTGACCAGCGTGGGACTCTGAGCCGATGTCGCTCAGCGGCTTCTTCGGCTTTTCGCAGACGACCGACGGCATCACCGTGCGGGTGGCACCGCGTTTCCTTGCCGAACAGTCCGATCCCGGCGGCGGGCGCTGGGTGTGGAGCTATCATGTGCGGATCGAGAATGGCTCGGCGGCCGAGGTGCAACTGCTGCGCCGGCACTGGGTGATCACCGACGGCGATG
>JBHYEQ010000041.1:340-619 GCA_051860065.1 Roseomonas sp. | reverse complement strand
CGCGGCCGGCCTTGCCGTAGACCGAGGCGACCTCCGGGAAGGAACGGATGATCCGGTTCTGGGTCTGGAGCAGTTCCGCCGCCTTGGTCACCGAGATCCCGGGCAAGGTCGTCGGCATGTACATCAGCGTTCCTTCGTTCAGCGACGGCATGAACTCGCTGCCGATCTGCCGGGCGGGCCAGGCCGTGGCGGCAAGAATACCGAGCGCCAGCAGGATCGTCAGTGTTTTGGCCTTGAGCACGCCAGAGATGATCGGACGGTAAGACCAGATCAGGAAGC
>JBHYEQ010000041.1:0-314 GCA_051860065.1 Roseomonas sp. | reverse complement strand
ACTGGATTGCGATGTTCCGGCACGATGCGGCCGCGCACGAAGATCACCATCAGCGCCGGCACCAATGTCACCGAGAGAAGCGCCGCCGCAGCCATCGCAAAGGTCTTGGTGAAGGCGAGAGGCCCGAAGAGCCGTCCCTCCTGGGATTCGAGCGTGAAGATCGGCAGGAACGACACGGTGATGATCAGCAGGCTGAAGAACAACGGCGGGCCGACCTCGGACGCTGCCTCGACCAGCACCTCCGTCCGCGGCTTGTCGGGCGGCGCGCGTTCGAGGTGCTTGTGGGCGTTTTCGATCATGACGATGGCAGCGTC
>JBHYEQ010000040.1:0-684 GCA_051860065.1 Roseomonas sp. | reverse complement strand
CCTGTGCGGCGGCACGGGCAGCCGGCTGTGGCCCTTGTCGCGGGAGGGATATCCGAAGCAGTTCTGGCCGCTGGTCTCGGCGGGGACGATGCTGCAGGAGACGGCGGAGCGGGCGCGGGGCGCGGGCTTCGCGCCGCCGGTGGTGGTTTGCGGGGAGGCGCATCGCTTCCTGGTGGCGGAGCAGCTGCGTGAGGCGGGGATCGACGCCCCGCGCATCATCCTGGAGCCGGAGGCGCGCAACAGCGCGGCGGCGATCGCCGCTGCCGCGGTGCTGATCGGTGAGGCCGAGCCGGGCGCGACGCTGTGGATCATGGCGGCCGATGCGGCGGTGCAGGACGTGGCGGCGCTGCGGCGCGCGCTGGCCTCGGCCGCGGCGGCCGCGGCGGCGGGGCGGATCGCCACCTTCGGCATCCGGCCGACGGTGGCGGAGACGGGCTACGGCTATATCGAGGCGGGCGCGGCGCTGGCGGGTGTCGACGGCGCGCTGGAGATTGCGCGCTTCGTCGAGAAGCCGGATGCGGCAACCGCGGCGGCCTTCCTGGCCGGCGGCCGGCACCTGTGGAACAGCGGGATGTTCGTGGCGAAGGCGGCGACGCTGGTGGGCGAACTGGGCGCGCATGCGCCGGAGGTGCTGGCGGCGGCGCGGGATGCGGTGGCGCAGGGGGCGCGGGACCTGGGCTTCGT
>JBHYEQ010000039.1:0-692 GCA_051860065.1 Roseomonas sp. | reverse complement strand
TGGCGCTGTTCAACCAGGGCGAGGGTTGGTGGTCAACCTCCGGTTTCGAGAGCCTGCACATTCGGCCCCAGCAGGAGGCTCGGTACGAGGCGGATGCGTGGGAACAGGCGATCGATGATTGGCTGCCTGGCAAGTCGGTGGTGACCATCCTCGAGGTGGCGCGAGGCGCCGTTGGCTTGGAAACGCAGAAGGTCGGAACCCAGGATCAGCGCCGGATTGCGGCGGCGCTGGAACCTCTCGGATGGGTGCGCGGGAGGAAACCAGCAGCGGCGTGCCCTGGACGAAGGGAGTGACGCAGTGACGCACGTGACGCACTTCCCTTCCGAGTTTCTGAGCGAAGCGTATTCAACTGGCGATTATGCATAACTGTAGGTGGAACACACAGGCACGGAGCGCGCACGAAGGAAAATGCGTCACCTGCGTCACTGCGTCACTCGATGCCCCGCGCCGCGCGCCGGCTGGGCTCGTCGCACGCAGCGCCGGTACCGACCAAGTGGTGGCGAGATAAACGGCTCACTGCGTTGGGCATGCCCCGCAACTGAATCTCTGCGCGTGCGGGCAGCGTCGGCGAGTGCACGTCGAATAAATCAGCGCCGAACGTAATGCAGCGTAGCGCATCGCAATTGCGGTCGATTGTGCCGCGGAATCCCGATCCGGTATTTAATGGACGTCGCGGCACCTTGCCCGACACC
>JBHYEQ010000038.1:0-731 GCA_051860065.1 Roseomonas sp. | reverse complement strand
AGGAAAAGCCTATCTTTCCGGGTTTGCCAGTCAGGCCTCGGACAAGCTGGAGCACCATGATCCGGAGTGAAACATCCGCCTTCGTTGTAATATCAAGATTACTGCATACGCCGGGATCGCGGCGAGGAGCGCGATTTTGCCGCATGCTGCCGAGCCGCAGCTAAGATGGGTGAAAGCGATGCAAATTCCAGATGGAAGCGCGCGCAACGAGCGCGCGACCCGTAGGAAGGGTGGGCCATTACAGGGCCGTGCTTCTAAGCCTGAGCGAGTTGCCAATTACGCTCACCGACGACAGCGCCATGGCTGCCGCTGCGATGATCGGAGACAAGAGCAGCCCGAAAGACGGGTATAGAATACCGGCTGCCACTGGCACACCCGCCGCGTTGTAGATAAAGGCGAAGAACAGGTTTTGGCGAATGTTTGCCATCGTTGCTCGGCTGAGCTGACGGGCACGTACAATTCCCTGTAGGTCGCCTTTCAGCAGGGTGACACCAGCACTTTCGATAGCAACGTCGGCAGCTGCCAGGGCAGGAGCATCGTTGACACCGTCGCCCGCCATGGCAACGATTTTGCCCTCGCTTCTCAGTCGGGAAACAATCTTGCTTTTGTCTTCGGGAAGCACCTCTGCCTCTACTTCCGAAATCCCCAGACGACGTGACACCGCAAGCGCCGTCGTCTTGTTGTCGCCAGTTAGCATCACCACCCTGACCCCTTCCGCGACAAGGGCCTTG
>JBHYEQ010000037.1:0-860 GCA_051860065.1 Roseomonas sp. | reverse complement strand
CGATCCGGACCCGGCATATCCTGGCGTTGCGACCTGAAATCTGCAGCCTGGATATGGGCTCGATGAACATGGGCAACCAGGTCTTCGTGAATACCCCGTCGCATCTCGAGGCGATGGCGCGCGCAGCGGCTGAGGCTGGCGTCGTTCCCGAACTCGAGGTTTTCGAGGCCGGCCATGTCAGGCTTGCCGTCGACATGATCCAACGTGGCGTCCTACGCGGTCCCGGCCTGTTCCAGATCTGCCTCGGAGTGTCCTGGGGCCAGCCAGCGACAGCAGAGGCGATGGCCTACATGCGTACGCTTCTGCCGGAGGGGGCACCGTGGTTCGCCTTCGGCATCTCCGCCCACCAGTTCCCCATGGCGGCGCAGGCCGTGCTGCTGGGCGGCAATGTCCGCGTCGGGCTGGAGGACAACATCTACCTCGAACGCGGAAAATTGGCGCCGGGCAATGGAGCGCTGGTCGAAAAGGCCGGTGCAATCATCCGCCTGCTCGGCCGACGGGTCGCAACTACGGCCGAAGCCCGAACGATGCTCGGGCTGGCGGGCGCACGATAGCGGGAGAGTGGGCCTTGACCCCAGGGAGGTTCCACTCAATAGTATCGAACTGAGGTTTGTGGTATCGCATTGCGGTACAAAGGGATAAGCTTATGACCACAGCCGATCTCGGGAAGACAAGGGTCGCGGAGGAGTTGTCGCCGCTGCTGAAACCCATCGTGCTTCGCAATCTCACAATCCGAAACCGGATGGTCAGCACGGCGCATAACAGCCGCTACGGCGAGGGCGGCCTGCCGACGGAGCGCTATCAAAGCTACTCCGAGGAGAAAGCCCGCGGCGGCATCGGCCTGATCGTCTTCGGAGGAG
>JBHYEQ010000036.1:0-893 GCA_051860065.1 Roseomonas sp. | reverse complement strand
ACATCATGTCCGTGGTCAATACCGTGGATGGGCTGCTCATGGCGCTGCTGGGCGGCACCGCGTCGATCTTCGGGCCGGTCGGCGCGGCGCTCGTCTTCATCATCGTTCCGCATCTGCTGCATCTCGACCCGAACGTGCGCGTGATCGTGTTCTCCGCAATGGTGATCGGCGTGCTGTTCTTTGCGCCGGGAGGCCTGAAGCAGATCGCAACGCGCATAGCCGGCCGCTTCATGCCGGGCCGGGCAGGGAGGGCGCCATGACGTTAGCCATCCAAGTCACCGGGCTGACCAAGCGCTATGGCGGTGTCACGGCGCTCAATGCGGTGCAACTGTCGGTGCCGGCCTCCAGCATCGCCGGAATCATCGGCCCGAACGGCGCGGGCAAGTCCACCTTCTTCGATCTGGTCAACGGCATCATCGAGCCCTCTAGCGGCGGCGTGACGGTGATGGGCCATCCGCTAGCGGGTCTCGCGCCTCACCAAGTGGCGGCACTGGGCGTGGCCCGAACCTTCCAGCGCACGGCCGTATTCGCCGAGTCGAGCGTGATCGAGAACCTGGCCTTCGGCCGCCACATGCACATGCGCCATGGTGTGGTCGCCTCCGTGCTGCGCACGCGGCGGGCTCGCGACGAGATCGCGCGCTTCGAGGCGCTTGCGGAAGACGTGATGCGTATTGCCGAGCTGCCAACGTCTTCCAGAGAAATGCAGGCTGGCACGCTTGCCTATGGGCAACAACGCCGGCTGGCAGTCGCGATCGCGCTCATGAGCGAGCCGCGCATCCTGTTGCTGGACGAACCGGCTGCCGGCATGAACACGCAGGAGAAACTGGAACTGGTTCAGATGCTGCGCGGTATCGCGCCGGGACGCACCTTGCTCATCGTCGAGCACGACATGG
>JBHYEQ010000035.1:577-898 GCA_051860065.1 Roseomonas sp. | reverse complement strand
CGCCGCACATGTACCTGTCGGACACCAAGCTCCTGATCGGTGAAGACTCCAAGAAGGCCTGAGGCAGAAGAAGAACATGGCTGAATTCCACGAAATCTCCCCCAACGCCCCGGCCAGCGCCAAGCTGCTGAACTGGGTCGACAACCGCTTCCCGCTGACCAAGCTGTGGAACGATCAGTGGGGCAAGTACTACGCGCCGAAGAACTTCAACTTCTGGTACATCTTCGGCTCGCTGGCGATGCTGGTCCTCGAGATCAACAACCTCACAGGCAACTTCCTCGTCATCCACAAAAAGACCGACGCGAACCAGGCGAACGAAAC
>JBHYEQ010000035.1:0-567 GCA_051860065.1 Roseomonas sp. | reverse complement strand
CTTCGTGGTGGTCTATTTGCACATGTTCCGCGGCCTCATGTACGGCAGCTACCGCAAGCCGCGCGAGCTGATCTGGGTGTTCGGCTGCGCGATCTTCCTGTGCCTGATGGCCGAAGCCTTCATGGGCTACCTGCTGCCCTGGGGCCAGATGTCCTACTGGGGCGCCCAGGTGATCGTGAACCTGTTCGCCGCCATCCCGTTCATCGGTCCTGACCTGGCCCTGCTGATCCGCGGCGACTACGTGGTGAGCGACGCCACGCTCAACCGCTTCTTCAGCTTCCACGTGATCGCCGTGCCGCTGGTGCTGCTCGGCCTGGTGGTGGCCCACCTGATCGCGCTGCACGAAGTGGGTTCGAACAACCCCGACGGCATCGAGATCAAGGCCAAGCGCGGTCCCGACGGCCATCCGCTCGACGGCATCCCGTCGCACCCGTACTACACGGTGCACGACATCTTCGGCGTGGTGGTGTTCCTCACGATCTTCTCGGCGGTGATCTTCTTCGCCCCCGAAGCCGGCGGCTACTTCCTGGAGTACAACAACTTCATCCCGGCCGACTCGCTGAAGAC
>JBHYEQ010000034.1:342-11226 GCA_051860065.1 Roseomonas sp. | reverse complement strand
CGAAGGCCTGCGGTTTGCCATCCGCGAGGGTGGGCGCACGGTCGGCGCCGGCGTTGTCGCGTCGATTTCGAAGTAAGCATCGCTCCAACGGGCGAACGGAAGGGCGGCGTCCGGGGAACCGGGCGCCGCCCTTCGCGTTTCAGCGCCGCCGGTCGCGCAGCACGCAGGCGATGGTGGCGGCCGCCAGGGCCGGGATCACGGTCGTCCAGGCGGGCGGCGCGGCCGGGCGGACCAGCCGTGGCCGCGCGGGCGGAGGCGCCGCCTGGTCGATTGCCGCCACCAGCCGCGCCGTCACGCCCTGCGGTGCCTGGTCGCCCTGCGCCGGCACCGGCGCGGCCTGCTGCGACCCTTCGAGCCCCGCCCAGGCACGCGTGAATTCCGCCCCCAGCAGGAAGATCACCGCCGAGTAGTAGATCCACACCAGCACCGCCGCGAGCGCGCCGGCCGCCCCATAGGCGCTGGCGATGCCGCCGCCGCCGACATAGGCGCCGATCGCCGACTTGCCGAGCGTGAACAGCACCGCCGTCGCGAAGGCACCCACGCCGACGTCCCGCCAGGCGATCCAGCGGTCCGGCAGCACGCGATAGATGGCCGCGAACAGCGCCGTGATGATGGCCAGCGACACCGCGACGTTCACCACGCTCAGCAGCAATTCCGTTCCCGGCAGGAGCGTGCCGATCCAGTCGCCCAGGAAGGCGATGGCGGCGCTGGCCACCAGCGATGTCAGCAGCAGGAAGCCTGTGGCGGCGACCAGGCCGATCGCCGCCGCCTTGGCCCGCAGCAGGCGGGGAATCGACACCTCGGGCGGCGTCGCGGTCTTCCAGATGGCGTTCAGCGCGGCCTGCAACTCGCCGAAGGTGCCGCTGGCGGTCAGCAGCAGCATCCCCACGCCCACCAGGCCGGCCATCGTGCCCGCGCCGATATTGGCGGCGCTGGCGATCGCGGCCTCGATGGTGGCGGCGGCATCGGTGCCGAACAACCCGCGCAGCTGCCCCTGTACCGCGCCGCGCGCCGCCTCCTCTCCGAAGACCAGCGCGGCGATCGTCATCGCGATGATCAGCAGCGGTCCCAGCGAGAACAGGGTGAAATACGCGATCGATGCGGCGCGGCTCAGGCACTCATCGGCGAAGAACCCCTTGACCGTGTCGATGGCCACGAGGCGGATGCGGTTCCAGGTCATGCGCGCTCCCGCGGCGGTCGTTGCGCCTTTTGTAACGCGGGGGGCAAGGCGCGGTTGCGCGCCCGGCAAGCCTCGACAGGCTCCCACCGCCGCATTATACGACGGCCCCTCCGCCGCATGCGCGTCGAGGGGCGTAGCTCAATTGGCTAGAGCGCCGGTCTCCAAAACCGGAGGTTGGGGGTTCGAGACCCTCCGCCCCTGCCACGCCGCGCCGGTGGACACGACAGCGGCAGCGTCCGGCGGTCCCGCCGCCCGCCGCCAATCCAGAGGGTATCGCAGTTGGCCAAGCTCGATCCGGCGCAATTCGTCCGGGAAGTCCGCCAGGAGGTCTCCAGGGTCACCTGGCCCTCCCGCAAGGAGACGCTCGTCACCACCGGCCTGGTGCTGGCGATGTCGGCGCTCGCCGCGGTGTTCTTCCTGGTGGTGGACCAGCTGATCCAGCTGGCCATGCGGCTCGTGTTCGGCATCGGCTGAGGGGAGAACGGCACCGTGGCCGACAAGAAGTGGTACGTGGTCCATGTCTATTCGGGCTTCGAGAAGAAGATCGCCGAGCAGATCCAGCAGCAGGCCGCCCAGAAGGGGCTGGCCGACAAGTTTGACGAAGTGCTGGTGCCCACCGAGCAGATCACCGAGGTCCGCCGCGGCCAGAAGGTCGATACCGACCGCAAGTACTTCCCGGGCTACGTGCTGGTGAAGATGGAAATGACCGACGACGCGTGGCACCTGGTCAAGGACACGCCGAAGGTCACCGGCTTCCTCGGTGCGCGCAACAAGCCGCAGCCGGTCCCGGCGAGCGAGGCCGAACGCCTGCTCAAGCAGGTGCAGGACGGTGTCGAGAAGCCGCGCAAGCCCGCCATCCTGTTCGAGGTGGGCGAGCAGATCCGCGTTGCCGACGGGCCGTTCACGTCGTTCAACGGCGTGGTCGAGGAAGTCGACGAGGAGAAGGGACGCGTGAAGGTGTCCGTGTCGATCTTCGGGCGGTCCACGCCGGTCGACCTCGAATACGGGCAGGTCGAGAAGCTGTAGCGCACCGGGGGCTCTGCCCCCGGAACTCCCGCCGGGGTGACAGTGTCACCCCGGACGCCGCCGGAACTGAAGGGCCGTCAGGCCGGCGGGCGTGGCCGTTACCAGGCCGTCGCAAACAACGACCAGGCCCGCATCCACCGCATCCTCCCACACCGTCAGGCGCGGGCAGGAGGTGCGCCAGGCCTCCATCACCTCGGCATACGGGCGCGGGCGATCGGCCACGAAGGCCACCAGGTCCAGCATCAACGGGCGCAGCGTCGCGGACATCGGGTCCTCCCGCAGGGTGCAGCCAGGCACAGCATGCCCGGCCGCGGCGCCACCGTCACGCCGCGTCGCCCGATGCCACCACCGCGCCACGCCGGACGCCCCGCGCCGACCGCCGCGGTGCAAACCACGCGGCCTGCAGCCGCAGCCCCGCAGCAATGAGCCCCGCCACGCCGACCCACAGCGCCGGCCGCAACCCGAACGTCACGTCCAGGTTCGCCGCCAGCACCCGCCACGGGTCAATGCCGGTGGCCAGCGCATACCAGCCGAATTCCACCGCCGCCGTCGCGCCCGACGCGAACGCCGCCAGGCCAAGCAACCCCGGCACCCCCGGCGCGCCGCCGACCGGCGCGATCAGCCGATACGCCATCAGCCAGGCGAACAGCCCGGCCATCAGCATCGGCTCGGTCACATCGGCCTTCGACTGCAGCGTGAAATGCACCAGCGCCAGGGCCGTCAGCGGATAGACCAGCCGATGCAGCCGCCGCCAGTTGGCACCTCCCATCCGGCGCAGCATCGCATCCGTGCTGGTCGCCGCCAGCACCGCGAGGCCCGCCAGCGCCACGAAGCCGATGGTCAGGTAGATGCGCTGGATGATCTCGGAGCCGACCTTGACCAGGTCGAAGCCATTGTCGCCGGCATAAAGCCCCAGATGCAGAAGCGCATAGGCGAAGCACGCCACGCCCACCATGCGCCGCACCTCGGCGATGCGCGCCTGGCGCAGGATCTGCCGCGCGGGCGTGACGAGCAGCGAGAGCAGCAACAGCCGGATGGCCCAGGTGCCGGTGTCGTGCGTGGCCGCCTGCCAGGGCTTGGGGCCAAGCGCGTTCTCCCAGGCGGTCTGCGCCAGCAGCAACGCCGGGATGAACAGCGCGGCGAAAACCAGCGCCTTGAAGGGCGAGAAAGCGCCGGTGCGGTCGCGCCAGGGCATGAGGCACATCTCCAGTCTGCGGGGCATATACGGAGCGGGGGCGGGTTTGGTTAGCCACGGTCCCAGGGGGGCGCCGCCCCCTCGGACCCCCGCCGGGGTGACAGTGTCACCCCGGACCCCACCGGCGACTCAACCACTGGACAAGCCCAGGCCACCCCACTATACGCCGCCCCTCGCCGACCAACCGGGGTCTCTTGCCCCGGTCTTCGGCGTTACAGGGAACGCGGGAGAATGCCCTTGGGCATTCGCACGGACCGCGGGCCTCTGACAGCAACAGAGGACTGCCACAGTGGCGAAGAAGATCGCAGGCTACATCAAGCTGCAGATCCCGGCCGGGAAGGCCAATCCCTCCCCGCCGGTGGGGCCCGCGCTCGGTCAGCGCGGCCTGAACATCATGCAGTTCGTGAAGGAATTCAACGCGGCGACGCAGCAGATGGAGCCCGGCACGCCCACGCCGGTCGTCATCACCGCGTATACCGACCGCACCTTCGCCTTCATCACCAAGACGCCCCCGAACACCTACTTCCTGCTCAAGGCCGCGAAGCTCGAAAAGGGCTCCACGACGCCGGGGAAGGGGGCGTCGATCGGGCGCGTCACCAAGTCGCAGCTGGCCGAGATCGCCAAGACCAAGATGCAGCACATGAACGCGAACGACGTCGACGCGGCCGTGCGCATGCTCGCGGGGTCCGCGCGCTCCATGGGCCTCACCGTGGTGGAGGGCTGATCCGATGGCCAAGCAGGGAAAGCGCCTCAAGGCCGTCTATGCCGGCTTCGACCGTGACCAGGTGGTCGCGCTCGACCAGGCGGTGAAGATCGCCAAGACCAATGCCAAGGCGAAGTTCGACGAGACGATCGAGATCTCGATGAACCTCGGCATCGACCCGCGCCATGCCGACCAGATGGTCCGCGGCGTGGTCGGGCTGCCGCACGGCACCGGCAAGACGGTGCGCGTCGGCGTCTTCGCCCGCGGCCCGAAGGCCGAGGAAGCCAAGGCCGCCGGCGCCGACGTGGTGGGCGCCGACGACCTCGCCGCCCTGGTGCAGGAAGGCAAGATCGAATTCGACCGCTGCATCGCCACGCCGGACATGATGGCGCTGGTGGGTCGGCTCGGTAAGGTCCTCGGCCCGCGCGGCCTGATGCCGAACCCGAAGCTCGGCACCGTGACCATGGACGTGAAGGGCGCGGTCACCGCCGCCAAGGCCGGCCAGGTCGAGTTCCGCGCCGAGAAGGCCGGCATCGTGCATGCTGGCATCGGCAAGGCGTCGTTCGGCGAGGACCAGCTGCTGGCCAATGCCCGCGCCTTCGTGGATGCCATCCAGCGCGCCAAGCCGGCCGGGGCGAAGGGGACCTACGTGAAGAAGGTCGCCGTGTCGTCCTCGATGGGCCCTGGCGTGAAGGTGGATGTCGCCAGCCTCTCGGCCGGCGGCTGACGAAATACGCCCGGTCCTTTGGGGCCGGGCGGGCAGGGGGCGGCTTCGGCCGCGCCCGATACCTGTCGGAGACCTCCTGTGGCCCCCCGGGGCCTTGATGCGGCGCAAGCCACGCAGGGGAGAGACGGTATGCCGATGTTCTGCCCGGATCGCGCTTCGGCGCGGCCTGGCTTGACGTGGTGTTCCGGCCTGACAGGCGAACCGGGGTGTGGGGCAGGTGCCCGACGCCCCCGTGTGAACCGGCCGGAGCCCTTCCAAAAGGCCCCGGCCACCGACGGAGACGTGGAGTGGACCGTACGGAGAAGCGTGAGTTCGTCGCTTCGCTGGCGACCGTCTTCGCAGAGACCTCCTTCGTGCTCGTCGCCCAGAACAAGGGGCTGACGGTCGCGGATGTGAGCGAACTGCGTCGCCGGATGCGCGCGGCGGGTGCGACGTACAAGGTCGCGAAGAACCGCCTGGCCACCCTCGCCCTCGACGGCACCCGTTTCGACGGCGTCAAGCCGCTGCTGAAGGGTCCGACGGCCATTGCATGGTCGACGGATCCGGTGGCGGTGGCGAAGACCGCGGTCGAGTTCGCCAAGACGAACGACAAGTTCGTCGTCCTGGGCGGTGCGCTCGGAACCCAGACGCTTGACGCCACTGGCGTGAAGGCTCTGGCCGAGCTGCCGTCCCTGGAGACGCTGCGGGCGCAGCTGGTTGGTCTGATCCAGACCCCGGCGACGCGCATCGCGGGCATCCTCCAGGCCCCCGGTGGGCAGGTGGCACGGGTCCTGGCGGCTTACGCCAAGAAGGACGAGGCCCAGGCGGCCTGATAGGCCGCAGGAACAGTGCCCCCGGCGGCCAATCGGCCACGGGGGAGTTGCACAACCGAAGTCAAGCCATTAGATCGAGGAGCATTCAAACATGGCCGATCTCGCAAAGCTGGTCGACGAGCTGTCGACCCTGACCGTCCTGGAGGCCGCCGAGCTCTCCAAGATGCTCGAGGAGAAGTGGGGCGTTTCCGCCGCGGCGCCGGTCGCCGTGGCCGCGGCCCCGGCTGCTGGCGGCGCTGCCGCCCCGGCTGCCGAGGCGCAGACCGAGTTCACCGTGATCCTTGCCGCCGCCGGCGACAAGAAGATCAACGTGATCAAGGAGATCCGCACCATCACCGGCCTCGGCCTCAAGGAAGCCAAGGACCTGGTCGAGGGCGCGCCCAAGACCGTCAAGGAGGCCGTGTCGAAGGACGAGGCCGACAAGATCAAGAAGGTGCTGGAAGAGAACGGCGCCAAGGTCGAGATCAAGTGATCTCGACCCCCGCCCCCGTCCGGCAACGGGCGGGGATGGGGGGACAGTGTTGAAAGGGTGCGGGTGGCGCTGCCGGAAGGGTCCGGCAGCGCCGCCCCATCCTGCGTTGCCCGGTAGGGCCAGCGCGAAACGACCCCGCCGGCTGGGGCGTATCCGCCGGAGAAGAAGGGAAGCAGAGCAGGCATGAACGCTATCACGAAGTCGTTCACGGGGCGCAAGCGGATCCGCAAGTCGTTCGGGCGTCTGCCCGAAGTGGCGCCGATGCCGAACCTCATCGACGTGCAGCGCGCCTCCTACGAGGCCTTCCTGCAGATGGAGGTGAGCCCGGACAGCCGGACGCATACCGGCCTCCAGGAGGTCTTCAAGTCCGTCTTCCCGATCGACGATTTCGCCGGGCGTGGCCGCCTGGAGTTCGTGCAGTACGAGCTCGAAGAGCCGAAGTACGACGTCGAGGAATGCATCCAGCGCGGCCTCACCTTCGCTGCCCCGCTCAAGGTGCGCCTGCGCCTGATCGTGTGGGATGTGGACGAGGACACCGGTTCGCGTAGCGTTCGCGACATCAAGGAGCAGGATGTCTACATGGGCGACATGCCGCTCATGACGGACAACGGCACCTTCATCATCAACGGCACCGAGCGTGTCATCGTCAGCCAGATGCACCGCAGCCCGGGCGTGTTCTTCGACCACGACAAGGGCAAGACGCACAGCAGCGGCAAGTACCTGTTCGCCGCGCGCGTCATTCCCTATCGCGGCTCCTGGCTCGACTTCGAATTCGACGCCAAGGACATCTGCTACGTCCGCATCGACCGCAAGCGCAAGCTGCCCACCACCACGCTGCTGCTGGCGCTGGACGGCACGCGCACCGAGGAGTTGCGCGCCCAGGCCGCGTCCGAGGGCCGCGAGCTGGAGCCCAACGAGATCCGCGGCATGGATGCCGAGGAGATCCTGAACGCCTTCTACGGCCAGGTGGTCTTCTCGCGCGGGCCCAAGGGCTGGTCGCGCGCCTTCGATCCCGAGGCCTTCCGCGGCGTGAAGCTGATGGAGCCGCTGATCGACGCGCAGACCGGCCTGGTCGTGGCGGACAAGGAAGCCAAGCTGACGCCGCGGTCCGCGCGCAAGATCGCTGAGGCCGGCACGACGGAAGTGCTGGTCGGTCGCGCCGACCTGCTCGGCCGCTTCGTCGCCGAGGACCTGGTCGACATGCAGACCGGCGAGATCTGGGCCGAGGCCGGTGATGAACTCACCGAACCGAAGCTCGCCGCGATCGAGGCGGCGGGCCTCGACCGCCTGCCGACGCTGGCGGTGGACCAGTCGGTCGGGCCGTGGATCCGCAACACGCTGGCGGTCGACAAGAACGCCAATCGCGACGAAGCGCTGATGGACATCTACCGGGTCATGCGCCCGGGCGAGCCGCCGACGCCGGACACCGCCGAGGCGCTGTTCAAGGGCCTGTTCTTCGACCCGGAGCGCTACGACCTGTCGGCCGTCGGCCGCGTGAAGATGAACATGCGCCTGGGCTTCTCCATCGAGGAAGTGCCCGACCACGTCCGCACGCTGCGCAAGCACGACATCGTCGCGACCCTGCGCGTGCTGATGGACCTGAAGGACGGCCGCGGCCAGATCGACGACATCGACAATCTCGGCAATCGCCGCGTGCGGTCGGTCGGCGAACTGATGGAGAACCAGTACCGCGTCGGCCTGCTGCGCATGGAGCGCGCGATCAAGGAGCGCATGGGGTCGGTCGATATCGACACCGTCATGCCGCATGACCTGATCAACGCGAAGCCGGCCGCGGCCGCGGTGCGCGAGTTCTTCGGCAGCAGCCAGCTGTCGCAGTTCATGGACCAGACGAACCCGCTGTCCGAGGTGACGCACAAGCGCCGCCTCAGCGCGCTTGGTCCGGGCGGTCTCACGCGCGAGCGCGCCGGCTTCGAGGTGCGCGACGTGCACCCGACGCATTACGGCCGCATCTGCCCGATCGAGACGCCGGAAGGCCCGAACATCGGCCTGATCAACTCGCTCGCGACCTTCGCCAAGGTGAACAAGTACGGCTTTATCGAGACGCCGTACCGCCTGGTGAAGGACGGCAAGATCGTGGGCAACCCGCGCTACCTCTCCGCCATGGAGGAGGAGCGCCTGGTCGTCGCGCAGGCCGATGCCGAGGTCGATGCCGATACCGGCGAGTTCAAGTCGGAACTGGTGAGCGTGCGCCAGGGCGGCGACTTCCGCCTGGTGAAGCCCGAGGAAGTGACGGCGATCGACGTCTCGCCGAAGCAGCTTGTCTCGGTGGCCGCGGCGCTCATCCCGTTCCTCGAGAATGACGACGCCAACCGCGCGCTGATGGGTTCGAACATGCAGCGCCAGGCGGTGCCGCTGATCCGCGCCGATGCGCCGCTGGTCGGCACCGGCATGGAGGCGGCGGTGGCGCGCGACTCGGGTGCGACGATCGTGGCGAAGCGCGACGGCGTGATCGACAGCATCGACGGCGCGCGCATCGTGGTGCGTGCGTCCGGCGAGGATGGCAGCACGCGCGGCGTCGATATCTATCGCCTGCGGAAGTTCATGCGGTCGAACCAGTCCACCTGCATCAACCAGCGACCGCTGGTGCGTGTGGGCGACAAGGTGCTGGCCGGCGACATCATCGCCGACGGCCCGTCGACGGAGCTGGGCGAACTGGCGCTGGGGCGGAACGTGCTCGTCGCGTTCATGCCGTGGAATGGCTACAACTTCGAGGATTCCATCCTCATCAGCGAGCGCATCGCCAAGGACGACGTCTTCACCTCGATCCACATCGAGGAATTCGAAGTCATGGCCCGCGACACCAAGCTCGGCCAGGAGGAGATCACCCGCGACATTCCCAACGTGGGTGAAGAAGCGCTGCGGAACCTCGACGAGGCCGGCATCGTCTATGTCGGCGCCGAGGTGAATCCGGGCGACATCCTGGTCGGCAAGGTGACGCCGAAGGGCGAGAGCCCGATGACGCCGGAAGAAAAGCTCCTGCGCGCCATCTTCGGCGAGAAGGCATCGGATGTCCGCGACACCTCGCTGAAGCTGCCGCCGGGTGTCACCGGCACCATCGTGGATGTGCGCGTCTTCTCCCGCCGCGGCGTGGACAAGGACGAGCGCGCCATGGCGATCGACCGCGCCGAGATCGAACGCCTGGCCAAGGACCGCGACGACGAGAAGGCGATCCAGGAGCGTTCCTTCTACGGCCGGCTGCGCGAGCGGCTGTTGAACAAGAAGGCGTCGGGCGGCTTCAAGGGTGTGAAGGCCGGGACCGTGATCGACGACGCCGTGCTCGACCAGTTCGCCAAGGCGACCTGGCGGCAGATCGGCGTGGTGGATGACGCCGCCATGGCCGAGATCGAGGCGCTGAAGCGCGAATTCGACGCCGCCGTCGAGCGTCTGCAGAAGCGCTTCGAGAGCAAGGTCGAGAAGCTGCAGCGCGGCGACGAGCTGCCGCCCGGCGTGATGAAGATGGTCAAGGTCTTCGTCGCGGTGAAGCGCAAGCTGCAGCCCGGCGACAAGATGGCCGGCCGGCACGGCAACAAGGGCGTGGTCTCCCGCGTCGTGCCGATCGAGGACATGCCGTTCCTCGAAGACGGCAGCCATGTCGACCTGGTGCTGAACCCGCTCGGCGTGCCGTCGCGCATGAATGTGGGGCAGATCCTGGAGACGCACCTGGGCTGGGCCTGCGCGTCGCTCGGCAAGCAGGTCGGCGATCTGGTGGAAGAATACCGCCATCGCGGCGGCCGTCGGTCCGAACTGGAAGCCAAGCTGAAGGACGTCTATGGCGACGAGATCTTCGCCAACGACATCGCGCCGATGTCCGACGCGCAGCTGGTCGAGCTCGGCGAGAACCTGAAGAAGGGCATCCCGATCGCGACGCCGGTCTTCGACGGCGCGCGCATGGCGGATATCGAGGGCATGCTGACCCAGGCCGGGTTGGACACCTCCGGCCAGGTCTGGCTGCACGATGGCCGCACGGGCGAGCAGTTCGAACGCAAGGTGACGGTCGGCTACATCTACATGCTGAAGCTGCATCACCTGGTGGACGACAAGATCCACGCGCGCTCGATCGGCCCCTATTCGCTGGTCACGCAGCAGCCGCTGGGCGGCAAGGCGCAGTTCGGCGGCCAGCGCTTCGGCGAAATGGAGGTCTGGGCGCTCGAAGCCTACGGCGCCGCCTACACCTTGCAGGAGATGCTGACGGTGAAGTCGGACGACGTCTCGGGCCGCACCAAGGTCTACGAGGCGATCGTCCGCGACCAGGACAATTTCGAGGCGGGCATTCCGGAATCCTTCAACGTGCTCGTGAAGGAACTGAAGTCGCTCGGCCTCAATGTCGACCTGGAGAACCGCCCGACGTGATGCGTCGGCGTCTCCGCTTTCCTTTCCTAACGCTCAGCCGCCGTGGGTCGTCCACGGCGGCGGCCTCATCCACGAGGACCGCATGAACGAGCTGATGAAAATTCTTGGCCAGACCGGCCAGGCCGCCACCTTCGACCAGATCAAGATCACGATCGCTTCCCCCGAGCAGATCCGGTCCTGGTCCTATGGCGAGATCAAGAAGCCCGAGACCATCAACTACCGCACCTTCAAGCCGGAGCGGGACGGGCTGTTCTGCGCGCGCATCTTCGGGCCGATCAAGGACTACGAGTGCCTGTGCGGCAAGTACAAGCGCATGAAGTTCCGCGGCATCATCTGCGAGAAGTGCGGCGTCGAGGTCACGCTGGCCAAGGTGCGCCGTGAGCGGATGGGCCATATCG
>JBHYEQ010000034.1:0-332 GCA_051860065.1 Roseomonas sp. | reverse complement strand
GGTCGCGCATATCTGGTGCCTGAAGTCGCTGCCGAGCCGTGTCGGCCTGATGGTCGACATGACCCTGAAGGAGCTGGAGAAGGTCCTGTACTTCGAGTCCTACGTGGTGCTCGAACCCGGCCTGACGGACCTCAAGCTCCATCAGCTGCTGAACGAGGACCAGTACCAGCAGAAGATGGACGAGTTCGGTGAGGACGCCTTCAGCGTCGGCATCGGCGCCGAAGCCGTGAAGCAGATGCTTGGCGGCATCGACCTGCAGGCCGAGGGCGTGATGCTGCGCTATGAGCTGAAGTAGTCGACGTGCGAGGCGATGCGAAAGAAGCTTGTGAAGC
>JBHYEQ010000033.1:0-12188 GCA_051860065.1 Roseomonas sp. | reverse complement strand
CGGCGGCGCGGCCTCGCCCTGGCGCGCGGGCGGCGTGCCGCCTGGGCGCGTCGCCGGCGGATCGCCGGCCGGGCGCGCCGGGGGCACGGCCTCGCCAACCGGCACGGCCGGGGCGGATTCGGCCGGCGGCAGGGGCTCGGGCGCTTCCACCGGCACCGTCTGGGCGGCCAGGAAGCCGGCCAGACCCAGCAGGATCAGGCACGAAAGCGCGAGCGACGTGAGGGCGAAGGTGTGGCGTCGGAACCCGGTCATGCCGGCAGGGACCCCATCCGGGCGGGTCGGGTCAAGCCGCGACCCCAGGTTGCCGGATGCGCCGGACCGGCGCAGCATTGCAGTGCAGCATGATGAAAACACCTTCCGTCTGGACCGTGATGCTTGCCCTGCTCGGGACGCATCTCGCGGGCATGGGCGTGTTCCTGGCCGTGCCCGTGCTGGCGCCGGCGATAGCGGCCGAAGTGGGCATTCCTGCGGCACTGGCCGGGGTGCATACGGCGTTGGTCTACGCCGGGGCGCTGGTCTCGGGGCCGCTGGCGGGCGCCTTCATCCGCCGCTACGGCGGCATCCGGGTGTTGCAGGCGGGGCTGGTGGTGTGCGGCGCGGCGGTGGCGGTGGCGGCGGTCGGGCATCCGGTGGCGCTGGCGCTGTCGGCCCTGCTGGGCGGGCTGGGGCATGGGCCGGTCACGCCCGCGGGCAGCCATTTGCTGGCGCAGAAGGCGCCGCCGCGGCGCCGGGCGCTGATCTTCAGCCTGAAGCAATGCGGCGTGCCGGCGGGGGCCATGCTCATCGCGGCCGCCACGCCGGCCATCGCGGCAGTGTGGGGCTGGCGCGCGGGCATCCTGGCCGTCGCGGCGTTCCTGGCGGCTGCGGCCTTCGTGCTGCAACCGCTGCGCGGCGCGCTGGATGCGGAGCGCGACCGCACCGCGCGCATGGGCAGTCTGGGCGCGGCCTGGGCGACCGCCCTGGGCAGCCTGCGCATCCTGCGCGACGTGCCGGTGCTGCGGCGCATGACGGTGATGTCGGCGATGTACGGCATTTCGCAGTTCTGCTTTTCCTCCTTCTTCGTGGTGTTCCAGGTCGAGGCGCTGGGCGTGCCGCTGACCGAGGCCGGGCTGCGCCTGGCCATGGCGCAGGCCGCCGGGGTGGGCGGGCGCGTGCTGTGGGGGCTGTTGGCGGACCGGGTCGGCTCGGGGCCGGTGCTGACGGGGCTGGGGCTGGGGGCGGCGGCCTCGGGCGCGGCGCTGCTGCTGGCGGGGCCGGGTTGGCCGGGCTTCATCCTGACGCTGGCCGGCATGGGCATGGGCGCGACCGCCATCGGCTGGAACGGCGTGTTCCTGGCCGAGACCGCGCGCCTGGCGCCCCCTGGCCAGGTCGGCGCGGCCACGGCGGCGGCGGGCTTCGTCTTCGGCGCCTGCATGCTGGTGGGGCCGCCGGCCTTCACCGCCATGGTGCAGGCCACCGGCGGCTATGCGGTCGGCTTCGGCTTTTGCGTCGTGACGGCCCTGCTGGGCGCACTGCTGGTGCGCGGCGGCGGGGGTGTTGCCAAACCGTGAAACCGGGTTAGGTCACGGGCCGGCGGCGCCCTGTGGCGCAGTCGAAAGCACGGCACCGGCCCGGTGCCGGCAGTCACGAACGGGTCCCTGCGATGACGATGGTTCTGACGATCCTGACCGGGCTTGCCATGCTGGCGACGCTGGGCGTGCTGGTGGCGGGCATCCTCGGCATGGCCGGCGGCAGCGGCAATTCCGAGCGCTCGCAGAAGCTGATGCGCTGGCGGATCATCCTCCAATTCGTGGCGCTGGTGCTGTTCGGCCTGCTGCTGCTCACCTGGAACCGATAGCCCGCGAACCTTGCCCTGCCCGGGCACCGCCCGTATTTTCCGCCCGCTTCACCTGAACCCCCTGCGCGGCATCGGCCCGCGCCAAAGCCCCGGAAGGCACACGGTCGCACCATGAAGGTCCTGGTCCCCGTCAAGCGGGTGGTCGACTACAACGTCAAGGTCCGCGTGAAGGCGGACGGCACCGGCGTCGAGACGGCCAACGTCAAGATGTCGATGAACCCGTTCGACGAGATCGCCGTCGAGGAAGCCGTGCGCCTCAAGGAAAAGGGCGTGGCGACCGAGATCATCGCGATCTCCGCCGGCCCGACCGCCGCGCAGGAACAGATCCGCACCGCGCTCGCCATGGGCGCCGACCGCGGCATCCTGGTCGAGCATGACGGCGTGCTGGAGCCGCTGGCGGTCGCCAAGCTGCTCAAGGCGATCGTGGCGAAGGAATCGCCGGAGCTGGTCATCCTGGGCAAGCAGGCGATCGACGACGACATGAACGCGACCGGCCAGATGCTGGCCGCGCTGCTCGGCTGGGGCCAGGGCACCTTCGCGTCGAAAATCGAGAAGGACGGCGATGCCCTGAAGGTCACGCGCGAGGTCGATGGCGGGCTCGAGACCGTCTCGCTCAAGCTGCCGGCGATCGTCACCACCGACCTGCGGCTCAATGAACCGCGCTATGCCTCGCTGCCCAACATCATGAAGGCGCGCAAGAAGCCGATCGAGACGGTGAAGCCGGCCGACCTGGGCGTGGACGCGACCCCGCGCCTGACCGTGCTGAAGGTCGAGGAACCGCCCAAGCGCCAGGCCGGCCGCAAGGTCGCCTCGGTCGAGGAACTGGTGGCGGTGCTGCGCAACGAAGCGAAGGTGATCTGACCATGACCGTTCTCGTTCTGGCCGATCACAAGGACGGCGCCGTCTCCCAGCCGACGCGCAGCACGGTCGCCGCGGCGAAGGTGCTGGGCGATGTGCATGTGCTGGTGGTGGGCGAAGGTGCCGCCGCCGGTGCCGCGGCCGCGGCGAAGCTGCCCGGTGTGGCGAAGGTGCTGACCGGCACGGAAGGCCCCGTGCTGGCCGAACCGCTGGCCGCGCTGCTGGTGGCGATGGCGCCTGGCTATTCGCACCTGCTCGCACCGGCCTCGGCCGCCGGCAAGAACGTCATGCCGCGCGTGGCAGCCCTTCTGGACGTACAGATCCTGTCCGACATCGCCGGCGTGGTCGATGCCGACACCTTCGTGCGGCCGATCTATGCCGGCAACGCGATGGCCACGGTGAAGTCGTCCGACGCGACGAAGGTGATCACGGTGCGCGCGGCGTCCTTCGACCCGGTCGCCGCCGATGGCGGCTCCGCGCCGGTCGAGGCTGCGCCCACCGCCGCCGACCCCGGCCTGTCCACCTTCCTGGGCGCTGAGATCGTGAAGTCCGAACGCCCGGAACTGACCGCCGCGCGCATCGTGGTATCGGGCGGCCGCGCCATGGCTTCGGCCGAGAACTTCGCCATCATCGAGAAGGTGGCGGACAAGCTGGGCGCCGCCGTGGGCGCTTCGCGCGCCGCGGTCGATGCCGGCTATGCGCCCAACGACATGCAGGTCGGCCAGACCGGCAAGATCGTGGCACCCGACCTCTACATCGCCATCGGCATCTCCGGCGCCATCCAGCATTTGGCCGGCATGAAGGACAGCAAGGTCATCGTCGCCATCAACAAGGACGAGGAGGCGCCGATCTTCCAGGTCGCCGACTACGGGCTGGTGGCGGATCTGTTCAAGGCGGTGCCGGAACTCGAAGCCGAACTGGCGAAGGGCTGATGCCCGGGGCGCCCGAAAGGGCGCCCTTCGTTTTTCATGACCACGGCACGGCGGCACCGGCGGGGCCGGGCTATGCTGCCGCGTTCACACCGCACGGAGACACCGACATGGCCGAGATCACCACGCTGGGCGTCATCGGCGCCGGCCTGATGGGCAACGGCATCGCCCATGTCGCGGCACAATCGGGCCTGTCGGTCGTGCTGATGGATGTGCAGCAGGCCGCGCTCGACAAGGCGCTGGCCACCATGTCCGGCAACATGGATCGGCAGGTGAAGAAGGGACTGCTGACCGCCGAGGACAAGGCCTCCGCACTCGGCCGCATCACCACCGCCACGACCAACGACGCCTTCGCCGGCTGCGACATGGTGATCGAGGCCGCCACCGAGAACGAGGCGATCAAGGTCAAGATCTTCTCGGCGCTGTGCCCCATCCTGAAGCCCGACGCGATCCTGGCGTCGAACACGTCGTCCATCCCGATCACGCGCCTGGCGGCCGCGACGGACCGCCCGGCGCGCTTCATCGGCATGCACTTCTTCAACCCCGTGCCGATGATGAAGCTGGTCGAGGTCATCCGCGGCCTGGCCACCGACGACGCCACCGCCGCCGCTGTGACGGCGCTGGCCGAACGCATGGGCAAGGTCGCGGTGCCCGCTGGCGACTGGCCGGGCTTCGTGGTCAACCGCGTGCTCTGCCCGATGCTGAACGAGGCAATCCAGGCGCTGATGGAAGGCGTGGGGGATGTGCGCGCCATCGATGACGGCTTGAAGCTCGGCGCCAATCATCCGATGGGCCCGCTCGAACTCGCGGATTTCGTCGGCCTGGATACGCTGCTGAGCGTGATGAAGGTGCTGCACGAGGGGCTGGGCGACCCGAAGTATCGCCCCTCGCCCCTGCTCGCGAAGTATGTCGAGGCCGGCTGGCTCGGCCGGAAGTCGGGGCGTGGCTTCTACGATTATTCCACCACGCCCCCGACGCCGACCCGCTGAACGATCAGCCCTCGGCCCGCAACGCGGGCCGGGAGCGCACGGCGCGACCGCGCCCAGACCACCGGTCCTGCCGGGCGTGCCAGTGCGGGGCGCCCAGCCAAGCCGCCGGAGGCGGCGCCCGGCGCTTGAGGGAGAAGAACGCCAAGCCGCCGGAGGCGGCGCCCGGCGACCGAGGGCGAAGATAAAGCTACTGCGCCGCGGTCAGCACCAGCTCGCCGACGCCCAGCGCGATGTTCAGCCCCGTATTGCCCTCGACGCTGACCGGCTGCAGCGCGATGCCGCGGTCGCTGCCGCCCACCAGCACGTTCGCGCCGACGCCCACGCCGGCCGTCGCACCCGCCGACACGCCCGCATAGGTACCCGCCAGCGCGCCCGGGCGCGTATCGCCGGCGCTGCCCAGAACGCCCCACAGCATCACGGCCGCGCCGGTGAAGCCGACATCGACGCCGAAGCGGCGGATCTCGCCGGTGTAGCGTTCGGCATTGCCGCGCACGGGGGAGAAGAGGCAGGTCACCTGGCGGGTCGACCCGAAGATGAAGCTGGTGCCGGCGGCGACATCGCAGCGCAACGAACCGATGCTCACGCGGCCTTCCTGCTGGCGCGCCTGGCCGCCGGTCGGGCTGGGCGTGCCGGGGGCCGGGGTCTGCGCCATGGCGGGTGCGGCGGCGATCGCGCCGGCGAGGATGGCGGCAAGGCGAAGACGGGTCGGTGTCATGGACATGGCTCCTTGTGCAGAGGGCGGCTGAAAACCTGCCCCGCCTTGGCGCAACGCGTGAGCCGCGTCATGGTTTCGCCAATCCCGGCAACTTGTGAGGCACCGCCATGATACCCATCACGCCGCCCGCCCGCATCGCCTTTATCGGCATGGGGGTGATGGGCGCCGCCATGGCGGCCAACATCATGAAGGCCGGCTTCGCGCTGACGGTCGCGACGCGCAGCCGGGCCAAGGCCGAACCGCTGGTGGCCGGCGGCGCGCAATGGGCCGCCAGCGCCGCCGATGCCGCCGATGGCGCGGCCTGCGTCTGCCTGTGCGTGCCCGACACGCCGGATGTCGAGGCCGTGCTGTTCGGCGATGGCGGCGTGGCCGAGGGCGCGGCGCCGGGCACGGTGGTGATCGACTTCTCGACGATCGCCGCGGCGGCCTCCGCATCCTTCGCGGCGCGCATGGCCGACCGCGGCATCCCGCTGCTGGACAGCCCGGTCTCGGGCGGGCCGCAGGGCGCGATCGACGGCACGCTGACCTGCATGGTCGGCGGCGCCGATGCGGCCTTCAGCGCGGCGCGCGCGGTGTTCGACGCGGTGGGCAAGACCATCACGCTGTTGGGGCCCGCAGGGTCGGGCCAGGTGTGCAAGTCGGCCAACCAGCTGATGATCGTCTCCGCCATGCAGGCGGTGGCGGAAGCCCTCGCGATGGGCCGCAAGGCGGGGCTTGATCCCATGCTGATGCGCCAGGCGCTGCTGGGGGGGTCGGCCAGGTCCTTCGTGCTGGAGAACCACGCCAAGCGCATGCTGAACCGCAACTTCAAGCCCGGCTTCCGCGCTGAGCTGATGCGCAAGGACATGCGCCTCGCACTCGGTGCGATGCGCGAGAACGGCGTCTTCGCCCCGGCCACGGCGCTGGCCGCGCAGATGATGGAGGCGGTGGTGAATTCAGGGCGCGGAGGGGAGGATGCCGCGTCGCTCGGCGCGCTGGTGGCGGACCTCTCCGGCCTCAAGGACTGATCGCCGTTGGCGGATTCCACACAAGGAGCCTGGGCCATGTCGGCGACGCTGCGCGAGCGGCTGCACCACCTCTACTACAGCACCGCGGGCGACGCCTGCCGTTATCGCTATGGCGTGCTCGCCTTCGATGCGGCGACCATCCTGTTCGTCGTCGTCACCTCCTTCCTGCCCTACAGCCTCGCGATCGAGGTGATCGACGTGCTGATCGGCCTGGTGCTGGTGGCGGAATTCTCCGCGCGCGTGGCGGCCAGCCGGCTGCCCTGGCGGGAGGCGCTGCGGCCGGCCTCGCTTGCGGACCTGGTCGCCATCGCGTCCTTCCTCGCACCCCTGGCCGGCGAGGGCGCGGGCTTCCTGCGCGTGGTCCGCACGCTGCGCCTCATCCATTCCTACCGGATGCTGGGCACGTTGCGGCGCGACTTCCCCTTCTTCCGCCAGCACGAGGAAGCCTTCCTGGCGGCGACCCACCTGTCCGTCTTCATCTTCGTGATGACGGCCGTGGTGTACGAGACGCAGCACGGCATCAACGACCACATCCGCAACTACGGCGATGCGCTGTACTTCACCGTCACGGCGCTGACCACGACGGGGTTCGGCGACATCACGCTGCCCGGCACGTCGGGGCGGATGATCTCGGTCATCATCATGCTGGCCGGCGTGACGCTGTTCCTGCGCCTCGCGCAGGCGCTGTTCCGCCCATCCAAGGTGCGCTTCGCGTGCCCGTCCTGCGGGCTGCAGCGCCACGAACCCGATGCGGTCCATTGCAAGGCCTGCGGCACGCAGCTGAACATCCCGGATGACGGGCGGTTCTGAGGGCCAGAGACCGTTTGAGAGTGCCGCTGCCGGGCTTCAGGAAGCGCCTTTCGGCGCATTCTCAACAGGTCACTCAGAACCGCGGCAGCAGCAGCCCGCCATCGACCGGGAAGGAATGCCCGGTCGAGAACGGCATGGCGCCGGCCGCGAGCGTGGCGATGGCGCGGCCGATATCCTCAGGCTCGCCCCAGCGGCGGATCGGCGTCAGGCCGCCCTCGATCTGGGCGGCGTAGCTGTCCCACACCTCGCGCGTCATGTCGGTGCGGATCATGCCGGGCTGGATGTCGTAGGTGTTGATGCCATCGGCCGCCAGGCGCATCGCGAACAGCTTCGCCACCATCGTCACGCCCGCCTTCGACACGCAGTATTCGGCGCGGTTCAACGACGCCATCACCGAGTTGATCGACGACACGTAGCACAGCGACCGATGCCCGCGCTTGGGTGCATCCGGCGCGATCATGCGCTTCGCCAGCGCCTGCGACAGGAAGAAGACGCCGCGCGTGTTGATATCCAGCAGCCGGTCCCAGGACTCCGGCGTGGTGTCCAGCATGTCCTGGCGCTTGAGCACCTGCACGCCGGCGATGTTCGCCAGGCATTCCAGCCCGCCGAAGGCCTGCCAGGCGGCATCGAGCAGCGCGCCATGCGCGTCCACATCCCCGACATCCGCCTGCACGAAGACGAAACCGCCGCCGGCCGCCAGCACGGCATCACGCGTCCGGTCGGCGCCGTCCTCGCTGATGTCGGAGCCGACGATGTCGAAGCCTTTCTCGGCCAGCGCCACGCAGGTGGCGCGGCCGATCCCGCGGCGTGCGCCGGTGACCAATGCTGCAGGCTTCATGGCGGTTTCCTCGCGGTCGTTCTTGCCACCGCCAGGGTGGCGCCTTCGCGCGCCGGCGGGAAGCCCGGGCCGGAAAACACAAGGCCCGCTTCACCTTGCGGGGAAGCGGGCCATATCGCCGTTGATCGGCGCCGTTTTTCCTGGACGTTGCCTCGAACTGGGCTCGCATGTTGTGGGCCTTTGTCACCCCGATGGTCAACGGGGTAGGTGTGCGCTGCAACATGTCAAGGTGACGGGGCGATGCGCATCCTGCTGGTCAATTCCAACACCACGCCTGCGGTGACCGAGCGCATCGGCGCCGCCGCCCGCGCCGCGGCATCGCCGGGCACCGAGGTCACCGCCGTCAGCGCGCCCTTCGGCCTGCCGCTGATCGTCACGCGCGCCGATTGGCTGGTCGCGGGACCGGCGACGCTGGCGGCGCTGGCGCAGCATCGCGGCAGCTACGACGCGGCGGTGATCGCCTGCTTCGGCGACCCCGGCCTGGATGCGGCGAAGGAATTGCTCGACGTGCCGGTGCTCGGCATCAGCGAGGCCGCCTTCCACGCGGCGGCCATGCTGGGCCGGCGCTTCGGCGTGGTGTCCTTCACCGCCGCGCTGCGCCCGATGTTCGAGGATTGCCTGGCGCATCACGGCCTGGCCGCGCGCTGCGCCGGCTTCCGCATGGGCCCGGCCTTCAGCGGCGATCCCGGCACGGTGGCGGAAGAACGCCTGGACCTGCTGGCCGCGCTATGCGCCGAAAGCGCCGAGCAGGACGGCGCGGAATCCATCATCCTGGCCGGCGGGCCCCTCGCGGGCATGGCGCCGCTGCTGCAGCCGCGCATCGCGGTGCCGCTGGTGGACGGCACGCAGGCGGCGGTGCGCCTGGCGGAGGCGATGGCGGGGCTGATGCCGCGCCATCCCGGCGCCCACCGCGCGCGGCCACTGACCGGCTTCGCGCCGGAGGTGGCGGGGCTGTATCGCGGCGGCGGAAGCGCGGCCTGAAACGCGAAGGCCCCGCCATGGAACTGGCGGGGCCTCGTGATGGTGTGGGTGGCGCAGCGGTCAGGTCGAGGCCGTAGGCCGCGCCCTACCCCTCCCCCGCCCCACCCATCGAAACCCGCGTCACCGCCCATTGCACCGACGCCTCGCCATCCTCGGCCACCAGCACCACCTGCTGCGACCGGCGCGGCTCGCCGCCGATGTACACGCTCTCCTCCAACGCCACCCGCGCGCCCTTGGCCCGCAGCTTCCACCCGATGCCCGACGGCAGCCGCAGCAGCGCCGCGCTCTCGTCCTGAAGCAACGACGCCACGACCCCCGGATGCAGGTGGAAGCGCAGCGTGAAGGACGGCACCTCGCCATCCCCGCCGACCTCCACCATGTCCTCCCCGCGCAGGTCGTCGCCGGATTCCGCCAGGTAGAGCCGCCGCCGATGCAGCGCGCCGAAGGCACGGCGCCAGCCGTCATGGCTCGCTTCCAGCCATTGCGCGCCGGCCTGTTCCTGGCGCGCCGTCTCCACCTGCTCGGGCCGCCGCCCCAGCCCCTCGGCCCGCAGCTCCGCCGAATTGGTGTCCTGCAGGATCAGCGTCGAATGCGCCGCCGTCGCGCGCAGCGCGTCCCGCCACGCCTCCTCGGCCGCCGGCGCGGCGCCGCAATTCACGATCAGCCGGTCACGGCCGACCGACATCTCGAAGGACAGCGTCCCGGCATGCGCGAAACGATCCGCCCCCGCCGGCAACCCGCCATCCCCGCCCGTCGCCGCACGCCCGGTCGGCGGCGCGCCGGTATCGGCGATGATCAGCGTGCGCCCCGCCTGCAACCGCTGGAACCCGCTCTCGGGCAAATCCAGCGGCGCCCGCCCCCGCGCCTGCCCCTGCGTCAGCACCAGGTCGATCAGCGCCGAGGATTCATCCCGCGTGCCATTGAACAGCGCCAACCCGCCATCGCCATGGCGGAACAGCCGCAACGCCGGCGCGGCGCGATCCAGCAGCGCGGCCAAATGCGGCGGCGGCTCGACCCCCGCGCCATGCATCAGGTTCCTGATCTCGATCAGGTCCTGCAAGGCCAGCAACTGCATCGCCGGCGATCGCTCCACATGCCCGCCATCGGGGTGGAACTGCCGCTCGATCTCGGCCGGCAGGAAGCGCGCGGCGCGCTGCAGATAGGCGTCCTCCTCCAGCGCGATCGCCGCCGCCATCGCCCCCTTCAGCGCGGCCAGCGCCCCGCGATGCTCGGCCTCCGCCGGCAGCGCCGCCGACAGGTCGCGCGCATCCTGCGCCAGGCGCGTCATCACCGCGCGGCGGAACTGATCCTCGGCCGTCGCCGCAAAGAAATCCCAGTGGCCGAGCCAGGCCGACAGGCGCGAGCCCATCACTTCCGGCGCATCGGCCACCGCTTCCTCGGCCCCGCGCGCCAGCCAATCAGCGGTCAGCGCCCGCGCATGCAGCCGCGCCGCATCGGTGCCCAGCGCCCGCAGGTCGCGCATCCAGGCGAAGCCATGCGCCGCCGCCCGCCAGGTCACGGAACCCGACGGCGTATCCCACCCCTCGGCACCGCCCAGGCCGATCCGCAGGGCGCGCGCCGTGCCGGCGGTCTCGAACTCGCCCCGCAGCAGCCGCGCACCGCGCGCGGCATCGCCCGGCCATAGGTCGCGAAACGCCCGCGCCGGCGCATCCGGCACCCGCACCGGCCGCAGCCGCGCCAGCTTCTGCCGCGCGCCGCGCAGGATGTTGATCATGCGGCCGCCCTGGCCGGAGCGCGCAGCCCGGCAATCGCCGCGCCGTAATCCGCCTGCCCGAACACCGCGGTCCCCGCCACCAGCACATCCGCGCCGGCCTCGACACACAGCGGCGCGGTCTGCGCCGTCACGCCGCCATCCACCTGCAACCGGATGTCACGGCCCGAGGCCTCGATCATCCGCCGCAGCGTCGCGATCTTGTCCAACTGCGACCGCAGGAAGGACTGCCCGCCAAACCCCGGATTCACCGACATCACCAGGATGAGGTCCGTGATGTCGAGCACATGCGCCACGCTCTCGACCGGCGTGGCGGGGTTCAACACCACCCCCGCCTTCTTCCCCAGCGCCCGGATGGTCTGCAACGACCGATGCAGATGCGGCCCGGCCTCGGGATGCAGGCTGATCCAATCCGCCCCGGCCTCGGCGAAGGCCGCGAGATACCCATCAGCCGGCGCGATCATCAGGTGCACGTCGAACGGAATGGCCGCGTGCCTGCGCAACGCCTTCACCACCACCGGCCCGAACGAGATATTGGGCACGAAATGCCCATCCATGATGTCGAGGTGCAGCCAGTCGGCGCCGGCGGCGGCCACGGCGGCAACCTCCTCCCCCAGGCGGGCGAAGTCGGCGGCGAGCAGCGAAGGGGCGATCAGCGGCGCGGGCACGCGCCTGTTGTAGCGGGTTGTTAAGCGGCGGGACAACCGGGCCGCGGGGCTCCGCCCCGAAGACCCCGCCAGGGCTCCGCCCTGGACCCGCCAAGGGCCGAAAGGCCCTTGGATCCCGTGACCGGGCGTTGGCGCGGGCAGGGATGCGTCATGCCAAGCGCGCGACGTTCCGACCTGCGGCCGGCAGGGCCGAGCGGCCGCCGCGGCACGCGCCGCGAAGCCAAGGGCCGCGGATGCGGCCCGCCCAGCGCCTGGGGGGCACGGAGGTGAAGCCTTCGTGCGCTCGGTATGGCTGGAACACGGCGGGCTGCTCGCCGGCGGCGCGCTTGTCCTTCGTCCAGGTCGATCCGGTCCACGCTCTCATCCGGCACCAGCGCGCGCCGATCGGCATCGCGCCCGCGCAGCACCGCGCGATTGTCCGCATGGAACAGCGTGTTCTTCATCCCGGCCCCTGCGCGTCCCGCCGCGACTCTGGCCCCTTGCGACGGCCCGCGAACGTCCCGTGTCGCGCCGGCCCTCCGCCCGTCCGAACAGCGCCGGGTCCCGTAAGGCTTGACGAAAAGGAAAAAGTTCCTGCATGATCCCGGATCACGCGCCGTGCCGGAGCCCCCCATGTTCACCTGGACCTTCCCCCGCCGCCGCCGCCGCCGCTACCGCCCCCGCCCCTGGTCCTTGCTCACCGACGCCGAGTACGACGCGCTTCGGCCCTATACCGAACGCGACCCCGGCCCCGGCCGCCCGCTCAAGGACCCTCGCGGCCGCCTCGACGCCATCTTCCGCATCTGCCTCACCAACACCCCCTGGACCCGCATCTCCACGGACCA
>JBHYEQ010000032.1:0-13232 GCA_051860065.1 Roseomonas sp. | reverse complement strand
AGCCGCACCGGCCGGCAGCCCCGCGACCCCAACGGCCTTCAGCAGCGCCCCGCAACGCGGTTATTCGAGGCGTCCAACAGTTCCCATTCTCTCTCCCGCCCCACCTACGCGAGGTCTGCGACATCCTCGCCCGCGGCCTGCTGCGGCTGCGCAGCCGCACTGCCGAGGACTTCGACCGAGACCGGCGGACCACCGGAGAGAGTTCGCTACACTTCACCGCCCACCAGAGCGTGCATGCGGACCCCTTGGAGAGGAGTTCCGCATGACCCGCCGCGCCATTCCCGGTTATGCCGTCCACCCGGTCGCGCACACCGTGCCGGCCATCCCGCCCGCCGACGTCCTGGGCCGGCTCGCTGCCCTGCAGACTACCGCCACGCCGGCCCTGAAGCAGCAGTGGCGGGAACTCTTCGGCACCGAGCCGCCGCCCTACAACCGGCGCTTCCTGGAAAGCCGCCTGGCCTACCGCATCCAGGAGTTGGCCTATGGCGGCCTGAAGCCCGAGACGCTGGCCCGGCTCGAGGCGCTGGGCGAGCAGCTCGACGGCGGCAAGGTCACCGTCCGTCGAGTGCGTGGCGACGACAAGCCGATCGCCGGCACGCAATTGATCCGTGAATATCAGGGCATCGAGCACGTCGTGACCGTCACGCGCGACGGGTACGACTATTGCGGCCGCCCCTACCAGTCCCTCTCCGCCATCGCCCGCGCCATCACCGGCACGCGGTGGAATGGGCGCGTGTTCTTCGGGCTCCGCCCGAGCCGGAGCGCGGCATGAAGCGCGACACGAAGCCGGCCGGCGCGATGCCTACGACCGTGCGGAAGCTGCGCTGCGCGGTCTACTCCCGGAAGTCGAGCGAGGAAGGGCTCGACATGGAGTTCAACTCCCTCGACGCCCAGCGCGAGGCCTGCGAGGCGTTCATCGCCAGCCAGCGCGCGGAGGGCTGGGTGCTCGTGCGCGACCACTACGACGATGGTGGCATCTCGGGCGGCACCCTTGAACGCCCCGCCCTGAAGCGCCTCATGGCCGACATCCAGGAGGGGCTGGTCGATGTCGTCGTCGTCTACAAAATCGACAGGCTCTCCCGCTCGCTGGTGGACTTTACCAAGCTGGTCGAGGTGTTCGACGCGAACAACGTGACGTTCGTGTCGGTCACGCAGTCCTTCAACACGACCACCAGCATGGGCAGGCTGACGCTGAACATCCTGCTTAGCTTCGCGCAGTTCGAACGCGAGGTGATCGGCGAGCGCATCCGCGACAAGGTGGCAGCGTCGCGGAAGCGGGGCATGTGGATGGGCGGCTTCGTGCCGCTCGGCTACGACGTGCGCGAGCGGAAGCTGTTGGTGAACGACACCGAGGCTGCGCTGGTACGGCGGGTCTTCCAGGGCTTCGTCGAGCTGGAGTCCTGCACCAAGCTGGTGCAGGCGCTGTGCGACGAGGGCGCCACGACGAAGCGGGGCCGGCCGCTGACCAAGAGCGACGTCTATCGGATCCTCAGCAACCGCGTGTACCTGGGCGAGGCGGTTCACAAAGGGACGGCCTATCCCGGCGAGCACGATGCCATCGTCGCCCAGGCGCAGTGGGACGCGGTTCACGCCATCCTGCAGGTCAGCCCACGGGTGCGCGTCAACCGGACGCGGAACACCACGACGCCGCTACTGCGCGGGCTGATATTCGACAGCGACGGCCGCGGCATGTCGCCGAGCCACAGTCGCGGCCGGGGCGGGCAGATGTACCGCTACTATGTCAGCCAGGCGGTGCTGAAGGGCGGGGCGAGGGAGCGGCCGGCCATCGCGCGGTTGCCGGCCGGCGAGATCGAGGCGGCGGTGGTCGCGCAGGTGCGCGCTCTGCTGCGCCAGCCCGAGATGGTGGTGGGTACATGGCGGGCAGCGCGGACGACAGCGCCGGACGTCACCGAACAGGAGGTGCTGCTGGCGCTCGAGCGGATCGAGCCGCTGTGGGATGAGCTCTTCCCTGCCGAGCGGGCGCGCATCGTCCGGCTGCTGGTCGACCGGGTCGACGTCCAAGCCGAGGGCGCCGCGGTGCGGTTGCGGCTGGACGGGCTCGGCAGCCTGGTCCGCGACCTGGCTGCCCAGGCGCCCGAGGCCGGGAGGGCGGCGGCATGAGCGAAGCGGCCCAGACCCTGACCGTGGTCATCCCGCTTTCGGTGAAGCCGCGGGGCGGGCGGAAGGCGATGGTCACGCCCGGCGTGCTGCCGATGCCCGGGCGCGCCGACATCACGCTGGTGAAGGCCGTGGCGCGGGCCTTCCGGTGGCGGCGGATGCTGGAGGCAGGCGGCTTCGCAACGATCAACGAACTGGCCGCGGCCGAGAAGATCAACTCGTCCTATGTCTCACGCGTGCTGCGGCTCACGCTGCTGGCGCCGTGCATCGTCGAGGCGATCCTGGACGGGCAGCAGCCGGAGGACATGACGCTGCCGGTGCTGATGGAGCCGTTTCCATTGGGGTGGGCGGAGCAATGAACGAACGACTGTGGTGCAGTTCAACTATTGCGCCCTTTTCGGTCGTTCGATCGGACCCGCCACAGTCCAAAACCTGATCCCACGCACCTCACTTCCGCCGTTCGAGATGGATGGAACGCAGAGGCCGGAATGCTCGCATCCAGAACAGCACCCGTGGTGCACAGGTACTACAGGGCCCGTCGCGCGCGCGCGCGGAGAATCAACCGTGGGCCTTCCACTGCCCTCGATTGCCTCGAGCAAGGTGGCAAGATCGCGATTGCCCTACCGCATTGGCTCCACCGAGATGGCCAGCGCTTCCTCATAGATCATGTCCACCTGCTCGCCGACGCGAAGCCCCAGAATGAACGCCCGTGTCTCGAGGTTCTCGGCCGTGACAGTTCGAGTCATGTTGGCCGGACCGACGAAGCTCACCGTGCCACCCAGCCGATCGACCTCGGTGATAGTGACGCGGCCGGAGCGGACCCTGGTGACCTCGCCACCTGGGCGCGACGCCTCTCGAGCGACCGCCACGCCCGCGAAGGGCTGGCTGCCTGGCGCGCCCGGACGGGCGGCTTGCGCGGCGAGCGCCTGATAGTATCGCACGGTCACGCGGTCGCCGGCCTTCAGTTCATTGAGGCGCTGCACGGAGCGCCCGGCGACCACGGTGAGAAGCTTGCCGGTCTGCGCACCCGCTTGTCCGCGGAGCAGCACTTCGCGAGCCTGCGGATCGACCGTCTCAATGACGCCGACAAGCGTGGTCGTTCGCTCGACCTCGACTGATTGGCAGGCGGCGAGAAACGGTAGCAACAGGAGTGGGCGGCGATTCATGGCGTGCCTCCGTCTTTCATTCGGTCATTTGGGATCGGCAGGTTGCGATCACCCATGCGACCGCGGCATCGACGCGGTATTGATGCACATCAATTTGCAGATGCCGGGCCGTGGCACGTTCACTCGAACCGATCAGACGAAGATCTGTCAGTCATGCGCTCGTGCCTAATGTGGACAAGGTTTCACGGCTCCACCGTAGGCAACCATGACAGTTTGATTTGGTCGAGGCAGCGCACGCTGTCTCCAAAGCTTTGTCCGAAGAGGCGTAGCATGTCGCGGAAAGCCAATTTCACGCGTGCACTGGTACTCTCAGCGTGCATATTCGCGGCGGGCGTATCGTCGGCCTCCGCACAGCAGATCCGCGGGACGCCTGGCGCGCCGAGCGCGGTGATGACGCCGCAAGGCCTGCAACTGCCCGCCCCGACGCCCCCCTTCACCGGCGCCATCCTGCCCAACGCGATCGACAGCGCGCCTGCGTGGCCGCCGCAGACCATGCCGCCGGACCGCGCGCCGAACGTTCTGCTGATCCTGACGGATGATGTCGGCTATGCCGCGCCGTCCACCTTCGGCGGGGTGATCCCGACCCCCACGCTCGACAGCGTCGCCCAGAACGGCCTGCGCTACACCACCTTCCACACCACCGCGCTGTGCTCGCCCACGCGCGCTGCGCTGCTGACCGGGCGCAACCACCACCAGGTCGGCTTCGGCAACGTCGCCGAGCTCTCGAGCGGCTATCCCGGCTACAATTCCATCATCCCGCCCGAGACCGCGACGATCGGGCGCATCCTGCAGCAGAACGGCTACGCCACCGCCTGGTTCGGCAAGAACCACAACGTCCCGCCCTGGGAAGCCAGCAGCGCAGGCCCCTTCACCAACTGGCCCTCCGGCATGGGCTTCGACTATTTCTACGGCTTCGTCGGCGGCGATACTTCCCAGTGGCAGCCGGGCAATCTGTTCCGCAACACCACGCCGATCCATCCCTATCTCGGCGCGGCGCCCGGCACCTGGAACCTGATGACCGCGATGGCGGACGACGCCATCACCTATATCCGCAACCGCGCGGAGATCGACCCGAACCGCCCCTGGTTCGTGCACTTCGCGCCAGGTGCGACGCACGCGCCCCACCACCCGACGCAGGAATGGATCCAGCGCATCGAGGCGCTGAACCTGTTCAACGATGGCTGGGAGCGCCTTCGCGAACGCATATTCGAGAACCAGAAGCGCCTCGGCGTCATCCCGGCCAACGCTGTGCTGCCGCCCTGGCCCGACTTCCTGCCGCGCTGGAACAGCCTGAGCGACGCCGAGAAGCGGCTCTTCATCCGCCAGGTCACGGTCTATGCGGCCTACCTCGCCTATGCCGACGCCGAGATCGGGCGCGTCATCGCCGAGGTCGAGCGGCTCGGCCAGCGCGACAACACGCTGATCATCTACATCAGCGGCGACAACGGCAGCAGCGCCGAGGGCTCGCTGAACGGCACGCCGAACGAGGTAATGTACTTCAACGGCGTCGCCCTCACCGCCGAGCAGCAGATGCCCTTCATCCCGGTCTGGGGCACCGACCGCACCTACAACCACATGGCGGTGCCGTGGACCTGGGCCTTCGGCACGCCCTATCGCTGGACCAAGCAGGTCGCCTCGCATTTCGGCGGCACCCGCAACGGCATGGCGGTGTCCTGGCCGGCGCGCATCACCGACCGCGGCGGCATCCGCACGCAGTTCCACCATGTGATCGATATCGTGCCAACCATTCTCGACCTCGCCGGCATCCCACAGCCGAACATGGTGAACGGCATCGCACAGCGGCCGATGGACGGCGTCAGCATGGCCTACACACTGCCACGCGAGGCAGCGCAGGCGCCGTCGACCCGCCGCACACAGTACTTCGAGATCCTGGGCAACCGCGCGATCTACCATGATGGCTGGATCGCCAGCACCACGCCGCCCTCGACCCCCTGGGCCGGCGCGACCTCCCCGCTCCCGTCGGACGTCATGAACGGCTACCGCTGGGAACTCTATGACATGAGCGCGGACCCGACGCAGGTCCGCGACCTGGCGGCCGAGCAGCCCGAGCGGCTGCGCAGCATGCAGGAACTCTTCATCATGGAGGCCACGCGCAACCAGGTCTTTCCGCTGAACAACTCGATCGCGGCGATGATCTCGACGCGCCCGGGACCCGCGGCGGGGCGGCGGCAGTTTGTATATACTGGCAGCTCCTGCTGCACGCAGGCGAATGCCGCGCCCAATATCCTCAACCGATCTTACCGGATCACGGCGGAGATCGAGGTGCCGCAGGGCGGCGCGAACGGTGTGCTGGTGACCCAGGGCGGGCGCTTCGCCGGCTGGGGGCTCTATCTCCGCGAAGGCAGGCCGGTCTTCACCATGAACATGCTCGACCTCGAGCGTGTGAAGTGGGAGGCGCCACAGGCCCTGCCGCCCGGCCGCCATACGGTGGTATTCGACTTCGCCCTCGACCTGCAGGGGCCGGCACCCTTCGCGCATGGCGGCACCGGCACGCTGTCCGTCAACGGCACGCAGGTCGCGCAGCGCAGCATGCCGCGGACGATCCCCTTCACCTTCGCCTGGGACGAAACCTTCGACGTCGGGCTCGACACCGGCACGCCGGTGGACGACCGCGACTACCAGGTGCCCTTCGCCTTCACCGGACTGATCGGCCGGATCACCATCGACACCGGCGAGACGACGACGACGACAGAGGCGGTGATTCGGTTCCTGGCCGCGATCCAGGCGCGGGCCCGCGATGCCGAACGGCCCGCGCCCGGGACGGCGCCCGCAGCGGCGCCCGCAGCACCGGCAACTCCGGCCGCGCCGGCGCCGCAACGACGGAATTGATGCTGACGTCGCCCAGGCGGCCCCGCCACCCGGGATACCAACACGACTCACGCGACGCTTGCCGTCCGCGCGGCTGGCCAACGACACCTGGAGGCTTGAGACCATGACGACGCGACGTGACCTCGTTGTGACCGCGGCCGCGGCAGCGTCGCTCGCGACGACCGCCGGTCCCGTGCTGGCGCAGACGGCACAGGCCCCTGCGGCACAGGACGCCTCCGGCCAGGCCGACTTCCTGTTCGTCCAGACGGCGCGGCGCATGACCTTCGATCGTGCGACCAGCCGGCTGACGCTGCACGAGGTCAGCCCGGTGACGCTGTTCTTCTCCGACCGGCCGGACCGGATCGCCGGCAACATGCGCACCGCGGCCTTCGTGCCGTTTTGGAGCCAGGGGCGCGACAGCTTCCTGTCCGATCCGCCGAATGCCGACCTGTCCATCGTCGAGGGCGGCGAGCTGCGCCAGGACGTGGTGGTGCTGCGCAATCCGGTGCTCGAGGGCGGCAGCCTCGCCTACACCGTGCAGGTGCTGTCCGGCACCATGCCCGAGGCTGGCGAGGAGGTGTCGGTCTTCATCGACATCATCGGGATGCCGCGCACGCCGGTTTCCTTCGCCGGCGCCGCACGCCGCGGCTATCGCCGCGCGTGGATGCGCTAGACCCGTTGCCGCTCGCCCTGCCTTGCTGCAACGCCTCCAGCCTTTGTTGTCGCGAGCATCTTCGCTCGATCACATAACTCCGTCCGATCGGGATCTGCGCCAGGCTCGACTGCGTTCGCCTCGGCTCGCCGGAACGACCCTGGCCCTTCGTTCCGGCGGGCATCTTCACCGGGAACGGATGGGTCCACCCGATCGGGACCCGCTCTACGACACCGATCCGCCCAGGGGGAAACAGGACATGACAAGCAATTCCGTACGCAACCTTGCCGCGGCGGCCGCGCTGGTCGCGATCGGCGCCAGCTCCGCCGCCTCGGCGCAGGACACGGGCCTCAGGCCGGGCTGGAGCTTCGAGATCGCGCCCTATGTCTGGCTGCCGTCGGTCAGCGCGAACCTGCGCTACAGCCTCCCGACCAACGCCGGCGGCACGGCCGACGTCAAGGCCAATGCCGACGACTACTTCGCCAACCTGAACGGCGCCCTCGCTCTCGCCGGAACGGTCCGCTACGATCGCTTCTCGCTGATCACCGACATCATGTACGTCAGCGCCAGCGCGGGTTCGAGCCGCGTCCAGGCGGTGAACCTCGTGGATGTCGGGCGTGACCCGTTCTCCAGCACGGTGAATGCCAGCGGCGACTCGACGCTGAAGACGACACTCTGGACGCTCGCCGGCGGCTACACCGTCGCGACCGGCAGCTGGGGCAATGTCGATGTGCTGGCGGGGTTCCGCTACCTCGGCATCGATTCCACCACCGACTACAACGCGGCGGTCACGGTGGTCGGGCCGCGCGGCAACGCAGGGCCCACCTTCGGCGGCGCCGGGCGGCTGTCGGGCAGCGACAATATCTGGAACGGCATCGTCGGCGTCCGCGGCCGCATCAACATCGCGGAGACCGGGCTCTTCATCCCTTACTACCTCGACCTCGGGGCGGGTGATTCGAACTTCACCTGGCAAACCTTCGCGGGCATCGGATACCAGTCCGGCTGGGCCGGCGTGCAGCTCGGCTGGCGCTACATGTCCTACGACCAGGGTGGCAGTTCGGTGGTGCAGGACATGACCATGAGCGGCGCGTACATCGCCGTGAACTTCAGCTTCTAGAGCAGGTCCGGACCGACTCATCGGATCGGCCGAAGATGCCCGCAACATCGAAGGGCCGGAGGCGTAGCAGCGAGCCACGGCGAGCGGAGGCGGCTGCGGCGTGAGGGCGGCAGCGGGCGCTTCCGCAGGCCCGGCACGCGCGATGCCCACGATCAGGGAGCCCTGACCGGTCATGAGCGCGCAACGCGTGATCGCTGCTGCCGCGGTCGAAATCCTGACGGCGTGCCTGCTGATCGTCGCC
The DNA here is from genome assembly GCA_051860065.1 of Roseomonas sp. Taxonomy (GTDB): domain Bacteria; phylum Pseudomonadota; class Alphaproteobacteria; order Acetobacterales; family Acetobacteraceae; genus Neoroseomonas. The sequence goes on along the minus strand of JBHYEQ010000032.1, from coordinate 5,109 downwards.
CCCGCCCTGTTTGCCCGCCTGCTGCTCGGGGAGGGCTTGTCCGACGCGGGAGGGGCGATCGGCCGGCTGGCCGGCATAGTGCTACTCGCGCTTGCGTTGGCGTGCTGGCCGCGCGGCCCGTCGCCACGACAGGAAGCGCAGCCCTTCTCGGCGCTGCTGGTCTTCAACGTCCTGTGCGCCCTGGTCCTCATGCATGTCGGGATCGGCGGCGAAGCGGCCGGCATGCTGCTCTGGCCGGCCGCGGGAACGCACGCTGCGCTCGCGCTGCTGCTGGTCTGGTCGAAGCGCGCGGATCGTCGCCGGGAGGCCGCAGGCTGATGGCGCTGCGGCCCGCGACGTCCCCGGCGCAACCTGTCTGGCGACCGGGGCGGCCGATCGCTTTCGTGGGAGCTGACCATGGGCGGCGTGCTTTGCGTGATGCTTCTCCGACGTCGGGACGATAGCGTTGCCCCCCCTCCGGCCATGCTGGCCGCGACGGGTGGCGGCATGGTCTGATGGCCGCCTGGCGTAGGCAGGGACAGCACGGCGTGATGCGTGACCAGAGCCGAGGCCCGACAGCACCGGCGCGCGGCGTGCTCGTGGGCCTGTACCTCGCGGGAGCCATCGCCCTGCCGCTCCTGCTCGCCGCCCTGCTGCCCGGCGGCGCGCCGGTCGTGGCCCGCGACAGCGCGCGCGCCGGCTTCGTCGGCACCACCACCTGCGCCGGCTGCCACGCCGCGCAGACCGCTGCCTGGCGTGACAGCGACCACGCCCGCGCCATGGGCGCCGCGACGGCGGCGAACGTGCTGGGGGATTTCTCCGACCTCAGCGTAAGCGACGGACGCCACAGCGCCACCTTCCTGCGCGACGGCGACCGTTTCCTGATCCACACCGATGGCCCGGGCGGCACGGTCGCAGATTTTCCGGTCAGCGAAACCTTCGGCGCCGACCCGCTGCAGCAGTACCTGGTCCTGTTCCCCGATGGCCGCCGCCAGCCGCTGCCCTGGGCGTGGGACAGCCGCCCGCGCGACCAGGGCGGCCAGCGCTGGTTCCACCTGATGGCGCAGGAATCACTGCGCGCAGGCGATCCGCTACACTGGACCGGCCGCGACCAGAATTGGAACTTCATGTGCGCGTCCTGCCATTCGACCGGGCTGCAGCGCGGCTATGACACGGCACGCGACCGCTACGACACCACCTGGACCGAGATCAGCGTCGGCTGCGAATCCTGCCACGGCGCTGGTGCCGCGCACGTGGCCTGGGCACAGGCGGGGGCGCGCGCCGATGTCGCGCATCGTGGGCTGGCGGTGCCGCTGCGCGATTCCTCCGGCGGCGCCTGGCGCTTCGTGGCGGGCGACCCGCGCGGCATCGCCCACTGGGACGGCCCGCCCCGCCAGGCGACGACGACGCAGGTCGAGACCTGCGCCCCATGCCATGCCCGCGCACGCCCGATCGTGGCCGACCCGCTGCCCGGCGCGCGCTTCCTCGACACCCACGCGCCGCTGCTGCTGGTGCGCGGCGAATACCACGCCGATGGCCAGATCCAGGGCGAGGTCTTCGAATGGGGATCCTTCGCGCAGAGTCGCATGCAGCGCGCCGGCGTGGTCTGCGCCGATTGCCACGACCCGCACAGTGGTCGGCGGCGCGCTGAGGGCAACGCCGTCTGCACGCAATGCCACCTGCCGGCCCGCTTCGACACCGCCGCGCACCATCATCACCCGCCGGGCACACCGGGTGCGCAATGCGTGTCCTGCCACATGCCCGCGGTGACCTACATGGGCGTGGATCGCCGGCGCGACCATGCGTTCAGCATCCCGCGGCCCGACGTGGCGGCGGCGATCGGCGCGCCCGACACCTGCACCTCCTGCCATGCGGGCGAGACGCAGGCCTGGGCGGCGACCCGGCTGGCATCCTGGCACGGCGCGCCGCGCGGGGACCCGCACCCGGCGCTGGCGATCCATGCCGGGCGCATGGCAGCTCGCGGCGCCGACCAGGCGCTGTCGCGCCTCGCGCTCGACCGCAGCCAGACCGCCATCCTTCGCGCCACGGCACTATCGCTGCTGTCCAGCCCACCGACCCGCCCGGTGGGCGAAGCAGTCGGCGGCACGTTGTTCGACCCGGAGCCCCTGGTGCGCGCGGCGGCGGTGCGGGCGCTCGAAGTCCTGCCGCCGCAGAACCGCCTGCATGCGGCGCGCCTGCTCGCCGACGAGGTGCGCCTGGTGCGCATCGAGGCCGCGCGCGCGCTGGCGCCGGTGCCAATCACCGCGATGCCGGAGGCCGCACGCCCCGCCTTCGCCCGTGCCTGGGACGAATTGCTGGCGAGCGAACGCGTCGCGGCCGAGCGCCCCGAAGCGCATGTGAACATCGCCGACCTGCTCGTGCTGCGCGGCGACGAGGCCGGCGCCGAGGCGGCCTTTCGCGCGGCGCTGGCGCTCGACCCCGCCTTCCTGCCCGCGCTGGTCAACCAGGCGGCCTTCGAGGAAGCGCGCGCCCGGCCCGACGCGGCCGACGCGCTGCTGCGCCGTGCCGTCGCAGCGCATGCGGCCGATGCCGAACCGCTTTACGCGCTAGCGCTGTTGCAGGTACGGCGCGGACGGATCGCCGAGGCGACCGCGATGCTCGACGCCGCCGCGCGATTGGCGCCCGACCAGCCGCGCTACAGCTATACCCACGCCCTCGCACTGCACCGGCAGGGCCGGGTGGACGATGCGCTGGGCGTGCTGTCGCGGCACCCGCGGCACCGCGAGAGCCTGATCGCTTCCGCTATCTTCGAGCGTGACCGCGGCCGGTTCGCCGAGGCCCACCGCCACGCGCGGGCCGCTCTGGCACTGGACCCCGATGACCGCGAAGCCGCTGCTTTGGTGTCCGAAATCGCGAGGCGCGCGCCACGGTGACACGCGATGCTGTCAGCACCCAAATGGTGGCTGGCCGACCAGGGCAGTGTGGATGTTTGGTCCCGGGCTTTGATGGTGCAGTCTTCTCCCCGACATGGAGGGATGCGCTATGGGGGCCGGCCCGATGGTCGTGGTTCAACCTACCTTCACGATCCCCGGCGGCTTCCACTGCCCCTGGCCGATCGGCAGCAGGGCGGGTTGTTCCGTCTTCGGCCAGTACAGGCGCATCACCAGGTAGATCGGCCCGTCCGGCGCCGGCAGCCAGTTCGGCCGCAGGTCTACGCCCGGATCGTCCTTCTGGATGTGGATGGTCACCCCGCCATCCGGGTTGCGCTTCATGCCCGACAGCATCGGCGTGTTGATGAGGTAGCGATCGATCGGGTTCTGCACGAGCAACTGGTTGCCGCCGTGGTACATTGTCACCGACCAGAAGGCGTTGACCGGCGGCAGCTGGTTCGCGGCGAAGGTCAGGCTGTAGCGGCCCTTGCTGCCGTCGAGCGTCTCCCCGGTCGCGGTGGTGCGGGTGAAGGGATAGGTCGCCTCCTCCGTGCTGTTCCCGTAGATGCCGGCCTTGGCGGCGACGGCGCGCAGCATCCAGTTGCCGTTGTAGGCCTCCGGGCTGCCCGGGATGGGTGTCACGCGCCAGGCGTTCATCTCCACGCCGGCGGCGGCGACGGCGGCTTCCACCTTGCGCTCGCCCTCGAAGGCGGCGGACAGAAGCTCGAGCCGATCGAGGAAGGAGTTCGGCATCGGCGTACCGCGGCCGTCGATGCCGATGGAGGCGAGTTGCGCGCGGATCGCGGCCTCGTTGGCCTGCGGCGCGTTGAACTGCATCGCGAAGGTCAGATAGTCGAAGAAATGATGCTTCGCGAGGTCGGCGGTGATGCGCGGCCAGCGGATCTGGGGCGCGGCGGGCGGGGCGGGCTGGCGCAGGAAGGCTGAGAGCGGCTCCGCCTTGTAGCCGCGCTGCACCGCGACGACGTTCGGCATATCGTCGGGCCCGAGGAGCTGGGTGCGGAAGATCGTCAGCGCGAACTGCGTCGTGGAGCGGATCACGCCACGGATGCCGGGCGGGGTCGCGCCCTGCCAGACCGGGGGCGCGACCATCCAGGCTCCCGCGCCCTGCCCGGTGGTGCGGCTGCCGATGTAGCCGACATTGTAGGTGTTGCCGTCGCAGATCTGGACGGAAAAGTAGCGACCGGCCGGCACTTCCGGGACCGAGACCACCACCGGCTCGGCCCGCAGGTCCAGCCAGGTCATCGAGTAGGGCGTGTCACTGTTGGGCGTGGGCACGGCGGTGTCGCGCCAGGTGAAGACCTGGGCGTCGTTCCAGATGGTGTTGAACGGCGCCTTGAACTGGCCGCTGTTCCGGTCGATGGCGAACTCGTACATTACTGCGTAGTTCATCACGATCGGCAGGCCGAAGACGAAGGCGGCCTCCGCCGCCTCGACGGCGCCGACGATACCGGGCCGACTGGTCTGCGCCAGCGCCGGTTGTGCCAGTGCGGCGACGCCTACCAGGCCCGATGCACGGATGAGGTCACGCTTCAACACGTAAGGGCATTCCTTTTGCGGCCAGGGAGCGCCCTGGTTTCCTGGGCGGGTATGAGCCGTGGCCAGTCTGACGCACCGCGCAGGCTGACGTTAGAAGAATCGCTGCTGAGGGCCAGCGTCGCAAGGCTCATGTAGCGGCGCAGCACCGCCCATTCGTCGATCTGCTCGAGCAGGATGGCGCCGACGAGTCAGGTGAGGGTGGCTTCGTTGGGAAAGATGCCGACCACATCGGTCCCGCGCTTGATCTTGCAGTTCACCCGCTCGATCGGGTTGGTGCGGCGGATGTTTGCGCGATCCTCCCGGGGAACGCCATGAACGTCAGCACGTCCTCTTCGACGGCATCCATCAGCGTGGCGAGCTTGGGCACCCTGGGACGGAGCTAGTCCGCCACGGTGCGCAAGTGGCGCTTTCAGCCTTCGGCGTCGGCCTCTACCAGGCGCTTGATCGCTTCGGCGCGATTGGTTCCGTGGCACGCCGAGGCACAGTACGGTTTTAGGGCAAGTGGGGTTCGAAACAGAGCCAATGCCGATCGCGCTAAAAACCGCTTTTTACATAGCTTTTTGAGTTCCGTACTAAATCGGCCAAGTCAGCAGGTCCGGAGAGAATTGGACGCCTCGAATAACCGCGTTGCGGGGCGCTGCTGAAGGCCGTTGGGGTCGCGGGGCTGCCGGCCGGTGCGGCT
>JBHYEQ010000031.1:0-15759 GCA_051860065.1 Roseomonas sp. | reverse complement strand
ATTAAACCCCGCGGTCCAGGGGGCCGTAGCCCCCTGGTGGGGGGAGGTCCGGAGGGGGGCAAAGCCCCTCTCCGGTCGCGCCCGGGCCCAACCGTTTCACCCCTCCCGGCCTGATCCCTTGCGTTCCCACCCTCCGCTACCCTGCTGCCAGTAGGTCAGCGTGTGGCCGGCGGTTTTGGCGGTGGTCCAGCGGGTGCGGGCGGCGGCGACGGCGGTGTCGTCGGTGCCGTCGAACAGGTCGAGGATGCGGTCGTAGGCATCGAGGCGTTGGCTGTTGGCGCCGGCGACCTGCACGAGGAAGCGGGCGTTGTTGCCGGGTGGGGTGTCCTGCGTGCCGATCAGGATGGGTTGCAGGGCGTCGTCCTGGCCGCCGGCCATGGCGTGGGGCAGCCAGTCGGGGTCGGTCGAGAGCCACAGGGCGGCGTCCAGCGCGGGAGCGCGGTCGGGTTCGCCGCACAGCACGAAGGCTCGGCCGCCGCTGGCCAGCACGCGGCCGAGCAGGCGCGGCAGGGCCTGTTCCATCGGCGTGCGGGTCAGGTGGTAGAAGCCGATCTCGCTCACGGCTCGGCCTCGAAGCGCAGCGCGACCAGGCGGTCGAGCAGGCGGGCGCCGAAGCCGGTCGGGCCGGCGGGGCCGCGGGCGTGCGGTTCCTCGGCGGTGTCCACGCCGGCGATGTCCAGGTGCGCCCAGGGGATGTCACCGACGAATTCGCGCAGGAAGGCGGCGGCGTGGCAGGCGTCGGGCAGGAAGCGGCCGCCCCAGGCGCCGGAGCCCGCCGGCGCGCATTGCCGCAGGTCGGCGATGGCGGAGTCCAGCACCGCGCGATGGCTCGGCCCGATCGGCATGGGCCAGAGCGGTTCGCCGACCGCCTCGCCGGCCGCGGCGGCGCTGGCCATCAGCGCGGCGTCGGTGCCGAAGATTCCGGCGCGGTGATGCCCCAGCGCGGTAACGATCGACCCGGTCAGCGTGGCCAGGTCGATCACCGCGCGCGGGCGGAAGGCGCTGATCGCGTGGTGCAGCGCATCGGCCAGCACCAGGCGGCCCTCGGCATCGGTGTCGATCACTTCCACCGTGCGGCGGGATGCGGTGCGGATGATGTCGCCGGGGCGGTAGGACTTCGCGCCGGTGGCGTTCTCGGCGATGGCCAGGACCGCGACGGCGGGTGCGGGCGAACGCCGTCGCGCCAGGGCCAGCATGGCTCCTGCGGAGGCGGCGGCGCCGGCCATGTCAGCGCGCATCGCCTCCATGCCCGCGGCCGGCTTGATGGAGATGCCGCCGGTGTCGAAGACCAGCCCCTTGCCGACGAAGGCGACGGGCGGCAGCGGCAGGTCGCCGCGCCAGCGCAGCACCGCCAGCCGCGGCGGGTCGGCCGCGCCGCCGCCGACCGCGAGCAGCGCGCCGAAGCCGTGGCGCTCGAGCCATTTGCGGCCGTGGATGGTCACCTCGATCCCGTCCTCGGCCAGGGATTCGAGGCGGTCGGCGAAGCGGCGCGTGGTCAGGTGGTTGGCGGGTTCGGCCACCAGGTCGCGCGCCAGCAGGCAGCCGGCGATGCCGGGGGCGAGTGGCGCGAAGGCGGCCTCGGCGGCCTCCGGGTCGTCGGTGTGGCCGACCAGGCGGCGGATGCGCTTCGGCACGTCGCGCGTGCGATGCCGGTCGAAGCTCCAGGCGCCGAGCGCGATGCCCGCCACGATCGAGGCCAGCGCCGCCGGATCGAGGCCGGCGCCGGACAGCGCGACCTCCTCCGCCGCGCCTATGGCGAGCGCCGCCGCGGCGCCGGCGGCTTCGCAGGCCGCGGCATCGGGCGCGGCACCGAGGCCCACCACCAGCCAGCGCAGCGTGCCGGGCAGGTCGACCACCGCGCCGGCCGCGCCGGTGAAGCGCGCGGCGGCCAGCGCTGGCGCCAGCGCGCGCGGCGGCGCGGCGCCCTCGGCCAGCGGGACGATGCAGGGCGTCTCCGGCCGCGGCGCGCCGCGGCGGAACCGGACTGCGATCATGCGCGCGCGCTCAGCCCTCGTAGTGTTCGGCGACCAGGCGGTCGAGCAGCCGAACGCCATAGGCCGTCGCACCCTTGGGCGTCGTCGCCGTGTCCTTGCTGGACCAGGCGGTGCCGGCGATGTCCAGATGCGCCCAGGGCTTGTTCTGCACGAAGCGCTGGATGAACTGCGCCGCGGTGATCGACCCGCCCGGCCGCCCGCCGACGTTCTTCATGTCGGCGATGTCGGACTTGATCTGCTTGTCGTAGGCCTCGCCGAGCGGCATCCGCCACGCCGTCTCGCCGGTCGCGCGGCCGGCGGCCTCGATGCGGCTGGCGAGCGTGTCGTCATTGCTGAACAGCCCGGCGTGCTCATGGCCGAGCGCGATGATGATGGCGCCGGTCAGCGTCGCGAGGTCCACCATGAAGCGCGGGTCGAAGGTCTCGATGCAGTAGTGGATGACGTCGGCGAGCACGAGGCGCCCTTCGGCGTCGGTGTTGATGACCTCGATGGTCTGGCCGGAGGCCGAGGTCACCACGTCACCGGGGCGCTGCGCGGTGCCCGAGGGCATGTTCTCGACCAGGCCGACGATGCCGACCACGTCGGCCTTCGCCTTCCGGCCGGCGAGTGCGCCCATCAGGCCGATCACGGTGCCGGCGCCGGCCATGTCCCACTTCATGTCCTCCATGCCGCCGGCCGGCTTGATGGAGATGCCGCCGGTGTCGAAGGTGACACCCTTGCCGATGAAGGCGAGCGGCTTGCCCTTCTTGCCCTTGGGCGCGCCGTTCCACTTCATCACCACCATGCGCGGTTCCTGCGCGCTGCCCTGCGCCACGCCCAGCAGCGCGCCGAAGCCGAGCTTCTTCATCTCCTTCGGCCCGAGGATCTCGACCTCGACGCCGAGCTTCGTCAGCGCCTTGCAGCGGTCGGCGCAATCGGTGGGGGTCAGCACATTGGGCGGTTCGCTGACCAGGTCGCGGGTCAGGAAGACGCCGTCGGCGATGGCCTGCAGCGGCGCGAAGGCGGCCTTCGCCTTGGCGGTGTCCGAGACGGCGACGGCGATGCGCTCGAGCTTCGGCTTGTCCTCTTCCTTCTCGGTCGTGCGATAGCGGTCGAAGCGGTAGGATTTCAGCACCGCGCCCATGGCCAGGCACGCCGCCAGCGCCGGCGCCAGGCCATCGGCGGCGACGACTGCCTCGCGTTCCTTCGCGACGGCGCTGAACAGCGCGCCGCCGGCGGCCTCGGCGCCGCTCTCGGCGAGGTCGGCGGGCTTGCCCAACCCGACCGCCACCACCTTCGACAGCCCGGCGCCGGGCGCCCAGAGCGTGGTGGACTGGCCCTTGCGGCCCTTGAACTTCGCCGCCTCCAGCCCGCGCGCAATGGCGCCGCCGGTCGCCTCGTCGGCCTGCTTCGCCAGGCCGGCGAGCGTGGCGTCCTCGGCGAGCGGGAGCACCAGGGCACCGCTGCGCGGCAGGGTGGGCTTCACGAAGGCGATGTCGGGCATGGGAACTCCGGACGGGCGTATGCGGTCTCCGTGACACCTTAGGGTCGGCGTCACGCCCCGGCCAGGGGCGTGCCCAGCGATTGGGCGCGCGGGGCTTGCGGGCGTGCCCGGCCGGCGCCACACCCCCGCCATGGATGACGATGCCCTGCTGGCCCTTGCCACCCGCCTGGCCACCGAGGCGGCCGCCGCGATCAATGCCGTGCGCGCCGCCGGCTTCGCGATCGAACGCAAATCCGACCGCTCCCCCGTCACCGAGGCCGACCGCATCGCCGAGGCGCTGATCGTCAAGGGCCTGCGCGCCGCCACCGACATCCCGGTGATCGCCGAGGAGGAGATCGAGGCCGGCACCGCCCCCACCGACCCCGGCCGCCGCTTCTGGCTGGTCGACCCGCTGGATGGCACGCGCGAATTCGCCGCCGGGCGCGACAACTTCACCGTGAATGTCGGGCTGGTGGCGGATGGGCGGGCGGTGCTGGGCGCCGTCGCCATCCCCGCCACCGGGGAGGTCTTCTGGGGCCGCCTGGGCGCCGGCGCCTTCAAGCGCGACGCTGAGGGCACCCGCCCCATCGCCGCGCGCACGGTGCCGGCCGAGGGCCTGGTCGTGATGGGCAGCCACCACTACCAGGACGACCCGCGCCTGGCGCGATTCCTGGAAGGGCGGCAGGTGGCGCGCGTCGTCAATATCGGCTCGGCGGAGAAGTTCTGCCGGGTGGCGGAGGGCAGCGCCGACCTCTACCCGCGCTTCGGCCGCACCATGGAATGGGACACCGCCGCGCCCCAGGCCGTGCTGGAAGCCGCCGGCGGGTCGATCCGGCTGCTGGAGGGCGGCGGGCCGCTCATCTACGGCAAGCCCGGCTGGGCCAATCCCGGCTTCGTCTGCACGGGGCGCGGATGACGTCGCTGCTGGCACCGCAGGACGTCGAGCGCGCCGCCGCCCTGCTGCGCGCGGGCGAACTCGTCGCCTTCCCGACCGAGACCGTCTATGGCCTCGGCGCCGATGCCCGCAACGGCCACGCCGTCGCGGCCGTGTTCGAAGCGAAGGGCCGCCCGCATTTCAACCCGCTGATCTGCCACTTCCCGGACGCGGACGCGGCCTTCGAGGAATCCCTGCCGGACGACCGCGCCCGCGCCCTGGCCGCCGCCTTCTGGCCCGGCCCGCTGACGCTGGTCCTGCCGCGCCGGCCGACCTGCCGGGTGGACCTGCTGGCCGGCGCGGGGCTCGACACGCTGGCGGTGCGGGTGCCGGCGCATCCCCTGGCGCTGGCGCTGCTGCGCGCGGCGGGGCTGCCGGTGGCCGGGCCGTCCGCCAACCGCTCCGGCCAGGTCAGCCCGACCACCGCGCAGCATGTGCTGGACGGTCTGGGCGGGCGCATCGCCGCCGTGCTGGATGGCGGGCCCTGCGCGGTGGGGGTGGAAAGCACGGTGCTCGACCTCGCCGCCGGCGGTGCGGCGCTGCTGCGCCCGGGCGGCGTGCCAGTGGACGCCATCGAGGCCGTCATCGGCCCCGTTGCGCGCCCCATCCCGGTCGCCGCGGCCGCCGCGACGCGCACGCTGCGAAGCCCGGGGATGATGCTGTCGCACTACGCCCCCGCCCTGCCGGTGCGCCTGGCGGCAACCACGGTCGCCCCGGACGAGGCACTGCTCGCCTTCGGCCCTCCCGTGCCGGGCGCCGGCGTGGTCTGGCAGCTCTCCGAAACACGCGACCTGCGGGAGGCGGCCGCGCGCCTCTTTGCGGGGTTGCGCTGGCTCGATGCCGAGGGCGCCCGGCGCGGCCTGGCGCGGATCGCGGCGATGCCGGTGCCGCTGGACGGCCTGGGCGCGGCCATCGACGACCGGCTGCAACGGGCCGCCGCGCCGCGCGACTGAACGACGCCGTGCAACTCCGGCGGCGCACGCGCGTTTCTGCCCGCGCCCTCGCCCCCCGGAGTTCCCATGTGTTTCAGGATCGGATGCCGCCTGGCCTACCAGACGGAATCAGCCGTGCCCTTCGTCTTCAATGTCGAGGCCCAGAGCTTCCCCGGTCAGAGGATCGAGGAGGAGACGCTGGTGCTTTCGCCCGATGTGCCGATCGACCGATGGACCAGCGCGGAGAACGGCAACCGCTATCTGCGGGTCACGCCGCCGCCCGGACTCGTCACGCTGGCCTACGACGCCATCGTGGAGCTGGCGCCGAGCCTGGGCGACGCCGGCGCGGTGACGGAGATCCCGCCCGACAAATTGCCGCTGGCGGCGCTGCCGCACCTGTTCCCCAGCCGCTATTGCCAGTCCGACCGGCTGGACCGCTTCGCGCGCAGCACCTTCGGCGACGTTGCGCCTGGCTATGCCCGGGTCAATGCGATCTGCAACTGGATCTACGAATACGTCACCTACGAGGGCGGCGTGTCGGATGCCATGACCTCGGCCTTTGACATCGTGACGATGCGGGCGGGCGTCTGCCGCGATTTCGCGCATCTGGGCATTTCCCTGTGCCGCGCCCTGGGCATTCCGGCGCGCTATGTCAGCGCCTATGCCTTCCGACTGGACCCGCCCGACTTCCACGCGGTGTTCGAGGCCTATCTGCAAGGGCCGGATGGCTACGGCTGGTACATCTTCGACCCGACGCGGATGGCGGACCCGGCGGGGCTGGTGCGCATCGGCATCGGGCATGATGCGGCGGAGGTGGCGTTCTGCACCGCCTTCGGCCCGATGATGCCGGAGAAGCCGGAGGTCTGGATCGAGGCGCTGGACCCGGCCGTCGCGCCGACAATCCAGGCCGTCCGGCCCGACTCCAGGGGGTGATTGCGCGACCGGTGGCGCGCCACGACGGCTGCCAGCGACCCGTCCGACGCATGATCCGGCGCCGCGTATCGCACGACAGGGCCGTTCATGGTCGGCTTGGTTCGCTGCAACGCCTCCCGCCCATTGCTTCTGCGCGCATCGCCACCCGATCAGGCGATTCCGGCTGATCGGGACCTGCCCCGGTGTCCTGCCCGCGACGTTCGCCGGACTTCCAGCGAACGCAGCGGACAAGCAGGCCACTGAAAACAAAGGCTAGAGGTCTGAGCACGTAGTCCGCCGGACTTCGGAACCAGAACACTAGCACGGGACTTGCTTGCGCCCGCTTGCCCTGACCTGGCGGGACGCATGCACAGCCTCCTCCCTGCCGAACCGACGCCCATCGAAATCGACCCGGCGCGCACCGCGCTGGTCGTCATCGACATGCAGCGCGACTTCCTGGAACCCGGCGGCTTCGGCGCGGCGCTGGGCAACGACGTGTCGCTGCTCGCCGCCGCGATCCCGCCGTGCCGTGCGGCGCTGGACGCCGCCCGCGCCGCCGGCATGCTGGTCATCCACACGCGCGAGGGGCACCGCCCCGACCTGTCCGACGCCCCGCCCGCCAAGGTGCAGCGCGGCGCGCCGTCGAAGCGCATCGGCGACCCCGGCCCGATGGGCCGCATCCTGGTGCGCGGGGAACCGGGGCACGACATCGTTGCCGCACTCGCGCCCATCCCCGGCGAACCGGTGATCGACAAGCCCGGCAAGGGCGCCTTCTACGCCACCGAGCTCGAACCCATGCTGCGCCATCGCGGCATCGAGGCCCTGCTGCTCGCCGGCGTCACCACCGAGGTCTGCGTCCACACCACCCTGCGCGAGGCCAATGACCGCGGCTTCCGCTGCGTCGTGCTGGGCGATGCCTGCGCCTCCTACTTCCCGGAATTCCATGCCGCGGCGCTGGCCATGGTCAGCGCCCAGGGCGGCATCTTCGGCTGGGTCAGCGACACCGCGCGGCTGGCCGCCGCGCTTGCAGGAGACAGGGCATGACGACCACGACCGCGAAGCCCGCGCTCTGGACGCCGGGCGACTGGAACGCGCTGTTCGGCTTCGGCACCAACATCCTGGTCAACCTGCTGGTGCTGACCGGGCTGCTGCGCTTCGTGCTGAACATGCCGCCCGAGATCGTCTTCGGCCGCATCCTGCCCGCCGCCGGGCTGATGATGGCGCTGTCCACCTGGTACTATGCCTGGCTGGCCTATCGCCTGGCCGCGCGCACCGGGCGCAGCGATGTCTGCGCGCTGCCCTCGGGCATTTCCGTGCCGCACATGTTCGTCGTGGTGCTGGTCATCATGCTGCCCATCGCGCAGCGCACGGGCGATCCCATCAAGGGCTGGGAGGCCGGGCTGACCTGGGTGTTTGTCCAGTCCTTCATCCTGATGATCGGCGCCTTCATCGCCCCGTGGATCCAGAAGATCACGCCGCGCGCGGCCCTGCTCGGCACGCTGGCCGGCGTGTCGATCACCTTCATCTCGATGCGCCCGGCGCTCGAGATGTTCATGACGCCGGTGATCGGCCTGGTCTGCTTTGGGATCGTGCTGGCCGCCTGGTTCGGCGGGCTGCGATACCCGCGCAACATCCCCGCGGGGCTGGTGGCGATCGCCTTCGGCATGGCGGTGGCGTGGCTCGCCGCCCTGTTCGGCCTGGGCATCGGCGGGCGCAGCCTGACGGCGTTGTTCGACGGGCTGTCGAACATCGGCTTCTCCGTGCCGCTGCCCGCCATCGACCACGTCTTCGGCGGCTTCGAGTTCATCGGCATCATCCTGGTCACCGCCATCCCCTTCGGCATCTACGACCTGGTCGAAGCGATGGACAACGTCGAGAGCGCCGAGGCGGCGGGCGACCATTTCCCCACCACCCGCGTGCTGACCGCCGATGGCGCCGTCAGCCTCATCGGCTGCCTGATGGGCAACCCCTTCATCAACGCCGTCTACATCGGCCATCCGGGCTGGAAGTCGATGGGCGGGCGCATCGGCTATTCCGCTGCAACCGGGCTCGCCGTGCTGGTGGTGACGTGGTTCGGCATCGTCTCGGTGCTGCTCGACCTGGTGCCGATCGTCGCGATCTCGCCGATCCTGCTCTACATCGGGATGCTGATCGGCGCGCAGGCCTTCCAGGAAAGCCCGAAATCGCATGCGCCGGCCATCGTGCTGGGGCTGGTGCCGCACCTCGCGCATTGGGCCAAGACATTGATCGACGGGGCTCTCGGCGCGGCCGGCACGACGGCCTATGCGGTGGGCATGGACAAGCTCGCGGGGCTCGGCGTGCTGTATCCGGGGCTGGTGGTGCTGGGCGAAGGTGCGATCCTGTCGGGGCTGATCCTCGCCGCCATCGCGGCCTTCATCATCGACCGCGACTGGCTGCGCGCGTCGTATTTCGCAGCAGCCGGCGCGGTGCTGACCTTCTTCGGCTTCATGCACGGGCCGGCGGTGGGCTTCGGCGTCACGCCAGGGGTGGCGCTGGCCTATGCGCTGGTGGCGGGGTTCCTGTTCGCCTGCGTCAGGTGGCCGGTGCTGGCAGGGGGGATGATGCCGAAGGCGGCGGCGGCGGAGTAGAATTGAGTCGGTCTAATATTGTATGTTGGACGAGTAGCGTGTTTGCTCGTTCGAAATCACTCAAGGGCTTAGGTGATCCATGGCAACCTCCCAAGCGCCATGCCCAAGATGCAGTGGCAGTGGTAGTGTAAAGAGCTCTACCACAACAAGGATGGAGGTTTGTGGAGTGTGTCGAGGAACAGGGGTAATCCACATAGAAATCCCTGATAAAAAATAAAGTAACAGAGGCCTTATGAATGCACCTGATCTTGTCCCTTGGTTCCAGATTGCATCTACCGTCCTAACAGGTATTGGGATAATTGTTTCAACGAGCCTTGGCATAATTTCATTGTCAAATCAAAGACGCGACAAAATAAAGAAAATTGAACCCAATCTATTTTTCAGGCATGGAGGATATCTGGTAAAATGCACATCGGAACTAGGTTTATATTTGCCGGGGATAGCAGAGGAAGACGGCAAAAAATATTTAGAAACCAATAATATAACACACAGTAGAATTATTGCATCGCATACTTTTGCGGAGCTTTTTAATCACGGGGAAGGCGTCGCCCTAAACGTTAGCGTTTGGTTTCAAGCTATTCAAACGAAAAACAACGGGATTCTTATAAAACTATCTCCACAAGACACTGAAAAATCTCCCTTTAATCGAGAATGGAATATCACTCCGACTGTCGCTACACCTCTGCCCGCGGGCGAATCGACCAAGATTGGTAGACTACCAACATCGATCGTTGTTGCGTCCCCGCAAACAAATTATATTGACGGAGTGTTTTGGATTGAGTGCATTGATTCACTGGGGTCACAATATAGATGGAGTCAAGAAGTTTCATTTTTTATAGATCGATCCTCCACTATTGGTGAATATTCGGTTATTGTGTCGTTTGGAAATCGATCGAGATAGCGGAAGCCGTCGGCGTCAGGTCTATTTCGACTTAGTCAGGTCTGTTTTGGTTTAAGGAGACCAGCCAGTCCTGCACCAAGGCCGCCACGACATCCGAGTTCCGGTCCATCTGGATCATGTGGCTGTTGCCCGAAATGCCGCGCGCGGGCAAGTCCACCACATCCACCGATCCGCCCATGGCACGCACGGCCGCTGCGAATTCCATCCCACGCCCACGGATCGACGGCCAGCGCGCATCGCCCTCGATGAAGTCGCCGTAGATCATCAGCACCGGCACCCCCGCCAGCGCCGCCACCTTCTCCGGCAATCCCGTCGACGCCGGTTCCACCAGCACCAGCGCACGCACCTTGTCCGGCCATTCCTGCGCGGCACGCCAGCCGAAGAACCCGCCCTGGCTATGCGCCACCACAACCGACGGACCAACCCGCCCCAGCAACGCGCCGTATGCCGCCAGCGTCAGCTCATCCGTCGTCGTGAAGCGCGGCACGCAGCCCAGGATGAAATTGCGCCAGGATGCGGCATCGGCGGGGAATTGCTGGCCCTCGAACACCTGGCCCTGCTGCGGCGTGCCAGGGCCGATGCGGAAGCGCTCCCACGGATTCTCCAGCGTCAGCGTGACCGGCACGCCCCCGGTCTCCTCGGGAATACGCATCCATCCGGACCGCCCGCGCTCCACAGCATCGGAGACCACAACCTCCCAACCCTGCCGGAGGAAGAAATGCTGCCATCCCTCGCGCCCGTCCGGCGTGGTTTCCCAGCAGGCCCCGGTCAGCCCGCCGCCATGCCAGAGCATCAGCGGCACTGGCCCGCGCCGCGGCGCCGGTTCCATGACCTGCGCATAGAGCCCGCCCACCAGGTAGGTGCCATTCGCATCGATCAGCGCCGGCGCGCCGCCGGGGGTGAAGATGACCTCGCGCGGCGGCTGCCCGGCCACCACCACCTCCCGCCCGCCGACATGGAAGGAACCCCAGCGGGCCAGCGTGATCGGCGTCTGCGGCATGGTCGTGGCGGCCCCCAGGGTATTGCCGCGCCCGCGCGGCCGGCCGGAGCATGGCGGGGGCGACGCGCCGGCTCAACTGGCGCCACGCCCCTGCGTGACAGCCACCACGCAGGCGCGCCATGATCCCGCCCGAAGAACAAATACTGGGAGACGCTCCATGATCCGCCGCCGCCCCCTGCTGGCCCTGCCGGTTGCCGCCCTGCTCGCCCCGCGCCTGGCGGCTGGCCAGGGCGCCCCCCAGCCCCAGCCCGCCGGCGCCTGGCCCAACCGCCCGCTCCGCATGGTCATCCCCTGGCCGCCCGGCCAGCAGACCGACGTCGCGGGGCGCCTGGTGGCGCAGATGCTGAGCGAACGCCTGGGCCAGCCGGTGGTGCCGGATAATCGCCCCGGCGCCGGCGGGCAGATCGGCACCAACATCGTCGCGCGCGGCACGCCGGATGGGTACACGCTGCTGGCAGGCTCTCTCGGCCCCATCACCTTCGGCCCGCTGGTCACGCGCCCGCCCTATGACGTGGAGCGCGACCTCGCCCCCGTCGCGATGTATGGCGAGGCACCCTTCGTCGTGCTGGTGAAGCCGGACAGCCCGGCGCGCGACCTGAACGGCCTGATCGCCATGCTGAAGGCGCGGCCGGGGCACCACACCTACAATTCGTCGGGCGTGGCGGGCGCGCAGCACCTGGTGGCGGCGCTGTTCCTGGCGAAGGCGGGGCTGGAGGCGCTGCATGTGCCCTTCCAGGGCAGCGGCGCGGCACTGGCAGCATTGCTCGGTGGCCAGGTGGATTTCGGCTTCGACACGCCTGCGGCGGCGATGCGCCTGGTCACGGCGGGGCAGCTGCGCGCGCTGGCGGTGACGACCTCGCGCCCCTCGCCGCTGGTGCCCGGCGTGCTGCCCATCGCGCAGGCGGGCGGGCCGGCCGACTACCATGTCGATTCCTGGTCGTCGGTCATGGTGCAGACCGGCACACCGCGGCCGATCATCGACCGGCTGCATGCCGCGATCGTCGAGGGCTTCACCGGCGCCGACCTGCGCGACCGCTTCGCCAATATCGGCATGGCGGTGACCGGCGTGAGCGGCCCGGATGAATTCGCCGCCCGGCTGCGGCGCGACTGGGCGACCTTCCGCCCGGTGATCGAGCAGCTCGGCATTCGCGCCGAGTGACGCGCCGGGGGCGGGGAGCAACCCCCGCCCCACGCGCGGTCAGGGCAGCGTCGCGAGGAAGCGCGCCAGCTCCTCCCGCCAGAAGCGCGCCTGGCCGGTGGTGCCGTGGCCGAGCGTCTCCGCACTCGCCGGGATCAGCAGCAGCCGGGCATCGGGAATGCGCGCGATGGCCCTTTCGGTGATGCCGGTCTCGGGCGGGTTGCGTTCGTCATCCGCGGCGTTGATCGCCAGCACCCGCGCGCGGATGCGGTCGAGCCGGGGCTCCGGGTCGTAGTCGCGGCTCGCTTCCCATTGCCAGATGAAGTCGTTGGCATCGCGCGGCGCCGGCGCGGCCAGGCGCTGGTCCACCAGCCGGTCGGCGGCCGCGCGCGTGGGTGCAGCGCGCTGCAGGTTCAGCGTGCCGCCATTGGTGCCGGTGCCATAGACCACATTGGCCAGGCCGAGCGCGGCCGGCTGCGTCGTGTAGTTGCCGCCCATGTAGCCGGGGTCGCGGCGCACCGTCTCGACCATCAGCCGGCGCATCATCCAGTTGCGCGCGGCCATCGCGGTCGGCTGCGACGCCATCGGCACGATCGCATCCATCGCCTCGGGGAAGTTGGTGGCCCAGACCCAGGCCATCATGCCGCCCATCGAATTGCCCAGGACCAGGCGCAGGCGACGGATGCCCAGGCCCTCGGTCACCAGCCGGTGCTGCGCCGCGACCATGTCGTCGTAGGTGTAGCGCGGGAAGGCCGCACGCAGGCCGTCGGACGGCTTGGAGGAATTCCCGGTGCCGATCGAATCCGGGATGATGATGAAGAAGCGCGTCGCATCCAGCGGCTGGCCGGGGCCGAACAACTGCCCGCCGAAGGCCGGTGAGAGCATGCCGCGCGCCGTGCCGTTGGTGCCGTGCAGGATCAGCACGGCGGGGTTGGTGGGCTCGCCCAGCGTGATGTAGCCCTGGCGCAGATCCATGGTCTGGCCGTCCTGGAAGCGGAAGCCGGTGGCGGTCCAGGTGGCTTCGCGCGGCGTGGGCTGCGCGGCGGCGGGCAAGGCCGCGAGGAGCAGCGGCAGCAGGAGTGCTGCGCGGCGGAGCAGACGCATGGGCGGTTCCCTCCAGGGCTTTGTTGCCCGGAAGGCTAGACCCTGGCGGGCGGGCCGCGCCAGGGGCGCCGCGGCGGCATGCCAGCGGCCGCACGCCTTGATCAGTGCAGCGGTCTCGCGGCCGCTGCCACGGCTCTGACGTCGCGCGCAGACACGTCCGGCGACAACGCCGGCCGCGTCAGATCATCGCCATCCCGCCATTCACATGGATGGTCTGCCCCGTGACCCAGCCCGCCTCGGTGCTGGCCAGGAACACCACGGCCGCCGCGATATCCTCCGGCGTGCCCATGCGCTGCGTCGGGATGCGCGACAGCAGAGCGGTCTTCTGCGCCTCGCCCAGCGCATCGGTCATCGCGGTCTTCACGAAGCCGGGCGCCACCACGTTCACGGTCACACCGCGCGTCGCCACTTCCTGCGCCAGCGACTTGCTCATCCCGATCAGCCCGGCCTTCGCGGCAGCGTAGTTCGCCTGCCCCGCATTGCCGGTGACGCCGACGATCGAGGCGATCGAGACGATCCGCCCCGACCGCTTCTTCATCATCCCGCGCAGCGCCGCGCGCGCCAGGCGGAAAGGCGCGGTCAGGTCCACCTCCAGCACCGCGTTCCAATCGGCATCGCCCATCCGCAACGCCAGCATGTCGCGCGTGAAGCCGGCATTGTTCACCAGGATGTCGAGGCCGCCCGCCTCGGTCTCGATCTTCTCGACCAGTGCGGCGGGTGCCGCGGGGTCGGCCAGGTCGGCGGGTGCGACGATCACCCGCGCACCGCCAAGTGCTTCCGCCACGCGCGCCAGTTCGGCCTCGCGCCTGCCGGTGATCGCGACGGTCGCACCCTGGCGGTGCAGGGCGGCGGCGATCGCCTCCCCGATGCCGCCGGTGGCGCCGGTGACGAGCGCGGCCTTGCCGGTCAGGTCGAACATGCAGGAACTCCGATCAGGGATTGAATCCGCGGGCATTGGGGTCGAAGGACGCCGCGGTGGTGATGTCGAACCACAGCGCGGCATTGCGCTCGCCCATGCCGTTCAGCGCCGGGTGCCGGCCGAGGCCGGGTAGGTAGATCTGGTCCATGAACAGATGCGGCGCTTCGTGCGCGATGGTGTAGGTGCTGCCGCCCGAGGACGCGGTGCGCCCCGGCCCCGCATGCGCGGCCAGCACGATGCCGCGGCTGATGCGCGCGCGCACGATGATGTCGCAATCCGTCCAGTCCTCCGGCAGGGCCAATTGCCGGCGCGCGATGTCCACCAGGCGCGAGCCGGACGAGCGCGCGCGCGAGAGCAGCAGCGCCATCCGGTCGTCATTCATCCACCAAGGGGAATTCAGCAGCGGCAGCAGCGCCTGCGGCCCGCTGCCGAGGTACCGCGCCGCCGCGAAGCGGTACATCATGTCGTCCTGCAGCACGACGCGGCGCTTGATGATGAGCCCGCCGGTCCGCGCGTAGTGGAAGCCGCCCGGCGCCGCCGGGTCGGGCGTGGTCACCAGCGTGCGGCGCGGGCCATGATTGGCATTGCGCCACTGGTAGCCCTCGGCCTCCTGGCGCAGCGTGCTGTTGGTCCACCAGGCTTCGTTCACAACGCTCATCGGCTCCGTGCTCCATGTCGCGGCCGGATGCTGCGCGCGAGACTGCGCGCCGCGCCGTGCCGCGGGTCATGGGCAGGATTAGCCAAGGCCGCGGCGCGCCGCGGTGAAGGATTTCCGACAGGCGGCATCACGCCGACTTCAGGAAGGCCTCGACATCCGCCGGCGTGCCGATCGCGAGTGCCGTGGCCTCGGGCGCGTTGCGCTTCATCAATCCGGTCAGCACTTTTCCCGCACCGACCTCGACGAAGCGCTCGCAGCCCATCGACGCCATGGCGGCCACGCATTCGCGCCAGCGCACCGTGCCGGTCACCTGCTTGACCAGCAGGTCGCGCACCTCGGCGGGGTCAGAGGCCTTGGCGGCGGTGACATTCGCGACCACGGGCACCAGGGGGGCGCGCATCGCGGCACCGGCCAGCGCCTCGGCCATGGCATCGGCCGCCGGCGCCATCAACGCGCAATGAAAGGGGGCGGAGACCGGCAGCAGCATCGCGCGCTTCACGCCGCGCGCCTTCGCGATCTCGATGGCGCGCTCGACCGCGGCCTTCGCACCCGAGATCACCACCTGGCCGCCGCCATTGTCGTTGGCGGCTTCGACCACCTCGCGCATGCCGGTCTCGGGGTCGGTCGCGGCGGCGTCGCAGATCTCGCGCGCCAGGTCGATCTCCGCACCGAGCAGCGCGGCCATCGCACCGGTGCCGGGCGGGGTCGCCTTCTGCATGGCGTCGCCACGCAGGCGCAGCAGCCGCGCGGCGGTCGCGACATCGAAGGCGCCGGCGGCGGTCAGCGCGGAATATTCGCCGAGCGAATGGCCGGCGACCAGCGCGACGCGTTCGGCCAGCACGAAGCCGCCCTCGGCTTCCAGGGCGCGCACCACGGCCAGCGAATGCGCCATGAGCGCGGGCTGGGCATTGGCCGTGAGGGTCAACTCCTCCTGCGGGCCTTCCCACATCAGCTTCGACAGCTTTTGCGAAAGCGCGTCGTCCACTTCCTGGAAGACGTGGCGGGCGGCGGGGAAGGCCTCGGCCAGGTCGCGGCCCATGCCGACGGCCTGGCTGCCCTGGCCGGGGAAGACGAAGGCTGTTGCCATTGTTGCGCGCATCCGTTGTGTGACAGGCCGGCGCGGGATGCGGCGTGGGCCGGCGCTTGTCAACCGCGGCGGCGGATCAGTGACTATTTGAGAACGCCGGCACCGGCCC
>JBHYEQ010000030.1:0-22431 GCA_051860065.1 Roseomonas sp. | reverse complement strand
CAGCCCTCGGCACGCTGGCTGGTGATGTACGCCTCGCAGGCCTCGCGCTGGGCGTCGAGGGAGTTGAACTCCATGTCGAGCCCTTCCTCGCTCGACTTCCGCGTGTAGACCGCGCAGCGGAGCTTCCGCACGGTGGCCGGCATCGCGCCGGTGGGCTTCGTGTCGCACTTCATGCCGCGCTCCGGCTCGGGCGCAGCCCGAAGAACACGCGCCCATTCCATCGCGTGCCGGTGATTCCGCGCGCGATGGCGGAGAGCGACTGGTAGGGGCGGCCGCAGTATTCGTAGCCATCGCGTGTCACGGTGACCACGTGCTCGACGCCCTGGTATTCCCGGATCAGCTGGGTGCCGGCGATCGGCTTGTCGTCGCCGCGCATGCGGCGGACGGTGATTTTCCCGCCATCGAGTTGCTCGCCCAGTGCCGCCAGCCGGGCCAGGGTCTCGGGCTTGAGACCGCCATAGGCCAGTTCCTGGATGCGGTAGGCGAGGCGGCTTTCGAGGAAGCGCCGATTGTAGGGCGGCGGCTCGGTGCCGAAGAGTTCCCGCCATTGCTGCTTCAGGGCCGGCGTGGCGCTGGTCTTCAGGGCAGCGAGCCGGCCGAGGACGTCGGCGGGCGGGATGGCCGCCACGGTGTGCGCGACCGGGTTAACGGCATCGCCGGAACTGGCGCGGCGGGTCATGCGGAACTCCTCTCCAAGGGTCCGCATGCACGCTCTGGTGCGCGGGATAGTGTAGCGAACTCTCTCCGGCGGTCCGCGGGTCGCGGTCGAAGTCGTCGGCAGTGCGGCTGCGCAGCCGCAGCAGGCCGCGGGCGAGGATGTCGCAGACCTCGCGCAGGTGAGGCGGGAGGGCGGACGGGCTGTGGTGGATCGCCATGCTGCTGACCATCGGTTCGAACCCGAGGTAGCGGCTGTTTGGAGAAAAAAATAACGAAATCAGCGACTTGTCGTAGATTAGCGAAGAAGAAAGCAAACCGCCGCAAGCGTGCGCTGCAAGTCGTAGTCTGGGATTTGTAATGCGCTTGAATACTCGGTCTTGCGCAGAGACGCCCCGGATTGCGAAGGTGTTCGAAAGCTCGACGCGCTGGGTGGTCGCCGCCCCACGCGAATCGCCGGGAGAGGAACATGCGGTCGCTCGCCGACACTGCCTCTGCAAATGCTGTCGTGCTGCCCTCCCAGGTGCGAAGGCGCTAGGTGGATGGGCCACCAGCGCCTGGGAAAGTTGCCCGCCCATCGTCTGCTTCCGGACATCGTCCGGCTGTTGCTCGATGGACGATTAGCCAGCCCGGATCTGGTGAAGCATGTGCATCAACTGGGTCACGACGCCCTTTCGCTGGCTATGCGCGACCCGGTGTTCGTAGAAGCCGTGTGGCTGATGATGTGCCTGCCGCACGTGGCTGGGTCGCCGAAGCCGGACGACGGTATGGCCGCAATGGGCGTACGCATTCATGGAGAGATGTCGATCCCCGGCCTTCTTGCGGCGGTGGATGGTGCGCTTGAACGCGTGCAGCGGCAGTGTGATGGCAACGCCACTGACCTGGGCGAGATTGCGCGGCAGGCGGCGCTTTCGGCGCTTGGGGATGCCGTGCATTCACGCCTACCAGGTCTCTGGGCGCCAACCGCGGACGATGTGCGACACGCACTGGCCGTCCATCGAAGCACGGAAGCGGGCGCCGATCTCGTGCAGCAGTTTCACGCGCGCTTTGTTCAGCGACTTCTGCACTTCTACATCGATCGCGACCTTCATCGGATGATTGGACCCGAGAAGGTCAGCAAGTCGTTCAGCGACCGCCGCGACTTCGACGCGGCGCTGCGCCGGCATTGCGACGAGGCATCGCTGATCATGCGCGGCTTCGCACGAGACTGGCTCGGATTGCACATCTACCGCGACGGGAGACTTCCGACCCAGAACGATGTCAGGCGCTTCACGAGCTACTCTTTGGAAAAGCTCAGGCTTGAACTCACGCAGCGGCGCGGGCTGTCGTGAAGCAGCACGACATCGAGTGCGGGGAAACCACAGCATCGCATCCAGGCGCAATCGCGCTCGCGCTCAACGGGCGCGGGAAGAACGTCAACCTACGCATCGACTACATCAGCCGTCGGATGGTGGCGAACATACCCACTCTGCTCACTGACCTGCTGGAGATCGCCGCCTACGTGTACTGCGCGGATCAACGCCTTCCCCGCGGGACAAGCCATTTTGCTAATTATGGGGAGAACTGGCGGCGAACGCTGAACTTCACGATTCCGGTCAGGCATCCTGAGGTTTGGGGGCAGGAGCAGGTCCTGCGCCTGCTGACCTCGACGTTGGGATTTCTTTCGGACGACAGTTACTCGTTCACTTTTCGGACGATGCGCGCCTCAACGCGCATGACCGACGCCTATTTCCACGATCTGGTCGATTCCTCGCGCGAGCCGGATGTCGTCGCGCTCTTCTCGGGCGGCATAGACTCATTCGCCGGGGCTGCCGATGACCTGATCCTACGTGGTCGCGCGGTATCGCTGGTTGCTCATTCTTCCGCGCCGAAGGTGAGGCACGTCCAGGATCAGCTGGTTGCTGATCTGCGCCGGGAGCTTTGTGAGGAAGCCCATCGTCTGAGCTTTGTGCCGGTCATCGTGACGAACACGTCTGCCACGCCCGTCGAGTTCACGCAGCGCAGCAGATCGTTCCTCTTCGCGTGCCTCGGCTTCGTTGTCGCTCGCTTGTCCGGGAAGGATCGGCTGACCTTCTACGAGAACGGCGTTGTGAGCATCAATCCGCCGCTGGCTGGCGACGTCATTGGTGGTCGCGCGACACGCACGACGCATCCCCGTGTGCTACGGGGCCTTGAGGATCTGTTTTCGACGCTTCTCCAGCAGTCCTTCACGATCGAAACGCCGCTGCAGTGGATGACCAAGCCAGAGGTTGTCGGCCTTATGCAGCAGGCAGGCGTCGCTCACCTCCTGGCGCGAACGAACAGCTGCACGCGCCCGCGCATATCTTCGCGATCCCACACGCACTGTGGCGCATGCTCGCAGTGCATCGACAGGCGCTTCAGCGTTCTGGCTGCTGGCCTTGCGGAGCACGAACCCGCTTCCAGCTACCGGGTCGATCTGCTGACGGCGGATCGCAGCGTGGATGACGACATGCGGTTGGCTGTCAGCTACGTGGACTTCTGCAAGCGGGTGGCCGCGACGCCCCGTGCCCGCTTCCTGACAGAGTTTCCGGAACTCGTCGCCGCGGTCGGGTGCTTCCCGGATAGAAGCCCTCAGCAAGCGGAAGCCGACCTCTTCGACCTCCTGCTGCGACACGTATCTGCGGTCGAGAAGGTGATCACGTCGGCACTGCACGAGAATGCGGCGAGGGCCATTCGCGGCGAACTACCGGCTGGGTCTCTTTTGTTGATGTGCTTATCGCGCAGCGTCATCGAGCAGGCACCGCCAAGCGACTACGATGTGCAGGCGAAGGCGATGATCGATCGGCTTTCCGCGCCGATACTTGAGTTTGCCATGGACCCCGTGAATCAGAAGGTGGTGTTTCGAGATGGAAGCTCTTTGGACGGCGCGAACTACCGTGTCGTCGCCGAACTCGTCGGCGAATTTCGGAGCGCCAAAGCAGAGGGACGCGACGTGTCCTTCGTGCCGGCCGCCGAGCTTGCCAACAGGATCGGCACTGAGGAGCAGTCGATGAGGCAACAGCTGACACGCATCAGGACCGCACTGGATCCGTTGGCGGTGACACTCGGCCTAGTGCTCGACCAGAACAGCTTCATCGAGAACCGTCCACGCACGGGGTACCGGATCAGCCCAGCTGTCCGCGAACTGGCTTTCGGGGACCTCGTCGGCGCGGGGCCCCACGCTGCGCGCCAGAACGACAACGTCACAGGCACTCCTTCCTGACGTCACAGTGGGCATGGCCCTGGGCGGAGAACCGCCACGTTCCGCGACGTGCACGTCACATGGGGAGCTGTGGGTTGCGAATACCAGTATCCGCATAAGTCATTGAGAATCCACGCATAAGGAGGCGATGCAGCGCGTCTGCGTCGCCCTCCGCGAACCGCGATGGAGTGACCAATGACGACGAAGCACCTCACGCAGATTGAAGTTGCCCGGCGCTGGTGCTTGAGCCCGCGCACGCTGGAGCGGTGGCGCTGGCTGAAGCAGGGGCCCCGCTACATCAAGGCTGGGGGGCGCGTGATTTATCGCGTTGAGGACATCGAGGCTTTCGAGGCCGAGCAGCTGCGGGGGCGGCCGTGAGGGACGCAGCCTCCGCCGCGGCGATGGCCGATCCGGAGCGCAATCCGCACTTTCGGCGTCGTTGGAGCGAAGCCCAGCCTGAGCTGCCTGCGGCGCGCGTTCAGCCCAGCGGCGCCGGCTCATTGGGCGTGGCGCTGTACGAAGCTATGACGCGCGCCCGCCGTCGTGACCATCATTGGCAGCCCGCCGACGCGGATCGCCGCATCCAGCCGCCGGAGGTCACCGACGATGGCTGACGGCGGATTCCAGATGCACACGCTGGCGAGCCTTGCCACCGTGCCGCG
Source organism: Roseomonas sp. (assembly GCA_051860065.1). GTDB lineage: Bacteria > Pseudomonadota > Alphaproteobacteria > Acetobacterales > Acetobacteraceae > Neoroseomonas. The sequence continues at coordinate 17,913 of JBHYEQ010000030.1, read as the reverse complement.
GTGGGTCGCGTGGCAGACGCAGGATCGAGATGGGAAGCCCAGCAAGGTGCCGTTCCAGGCGAACGGCGCGAAGGCGAAGGCAGATGGGCCCTCGACGTGGTGCAGCCGTGCCATGGCACAGGAGCGCGCCGATCTGCTGCCGAAGCCCTACGGCGTTGGTGGCGTCGGCATCATGCTGGGCAAGCACGAGGGCCTCGTCCTTGCCGGTCTCGATCTCGATACATGCCTCGATGAGAGCGGCGGCATGGCGCCCTGGGCTGTCGAGATGGTCGAGCGGTTCGGCTCTTACGCCGAGGTCTCGCCCTCCAACACGGGGGTGAAGGTCTTCTTCACCTACGACGCTGGCGACCTCGTCATGCTGCGGCAGCTGATGAAGTCCGAATGGGGCAAGCAGTACAAGCGCGCGACGGGCGCCGACCATCCGCCGGCGATCGAGCTCTACCTTGGCAATCGCTTCTTCGCGGTGACCGATCGCCAGCACGGCGATATCGGGCAGTTGCGCCATGTCAGCACAGACACCCTTCGGTGGCTGATCGAGAAGGCCGGGCCGGCTTTCGCGGAAAAGCCCAAGGCTGAGCGCAAGGAGACCAGGAGCAGGAAAGCGCGCGGCCAGAAAGATCCGGACGAAGGTGGCAATGACGGCAGCCGCAGCGCGCTTGCCTTCGGCATTGCATGTCGCGTCGTGCGTGATGGCGGCACTTACGCCGACATGCTCGCCGCGATTGGGGCCGATCCGCGCGCTGCAGAATGGCTCGCTGAGAAGGGCCTGCCCAACGGAGAGCGAGAGGCAAAGCGCGCGTGGGAGAATGCAAATAAGCGTGCCCGACCCCGCGCTGCATGGCTGGCAAAATGCCAGACCGGCCAGGACGGGCTGCCGCGCGGCAACCTCCACAACGCGCTGCTGGCGCTGCGGGAAGATGGCCGGCTTCGGGGCGTGTTCCGGCTGGATGAGATGCTGCGTGCGGTCGTGATCCCCGAGCGGAGTGGCCTCGCGAAGCTGGTTCCCGCCACCGACGTGCATGTGGGCCGCCTGCAAGCCATGCTTCAAACGGAAGGTCTGGAGACGATCGGCAAGGACACCGTGCATCAGGCGGTGGAGATTGTCGCAGCGGAGAACGGCTTCCATCCCGTACGCGACTACCTTGTCGCGCTTCGGTGGGACGGGAAGCCGCGCCTCTGGACTTGGCTGCACGTCTATCTGGGCGCCGACGCCAGCGACTACACCAGCGGCATCGGCACCATGTTTTTGATCGCCATGGTCGCACGGGTCATGCACCCCGGCGCGAAGTGCGATTACATGCTCATCCTGGAAGGCGCCCAGGGCGCGCGAAAGAGCACCGCCTGTCGCATTCTCGGCGGCGCGTGGTTCTCGGACAACATGCCCGACATCCGGAGTGGCAAGGACGTCTCTCAGCACCTCAAGGGAAAATGGCTGATCGAGGTGGCGGAAATGTCCGCGCTGGACAAAGCCGAGGCGGCAGCGCTCAAGGCCTTCGTCACCCGCGATACCGAGCGTTATCGGCCCAGCTACGGGCGCCTGGAGGTGATCGAGCCGCGGCAGTGCGTGTTCATCGGCACCACGAACAAGGTCGCGTATCTCCGCGACGAAACCGGCGGCAGACGGTTCTGGCCAGTGAAGGTCGGTGCGATCGATACGGACGCGCTGACGCGCGACCGCGACCAGTTATTCGCGGAGGCTTTGGCGCTGTTCAACCAGGGCGAGGGTTGGTGGCCAACCTCCGGTTTCGAGAGCCTGCATATTCGGCCCCAACAGGAGCAACGATACGAGGTCGATGCGTGGGAAGATGTGATCGCCTCCTGGCTACATGGCAGGGCTCGGGTTGCGCTCCTGGACGTCGCAATCGAAGCCATCGGACTCGATAAGTCGAAGGTCGGAACCCAGGAGCAGCGCCGGATTACGGCAGCTCTGGAACGGCTGGGATGGGTCAGAGGGCTGAGGACGAAGGCGGGCATCCCGTGGGAACGCGGGGTGTAGCAGTGCAGCAGGTGCAGCACTTCTCTTCCAAGCAGGTGACGAAAGGTCTATTCAACCTGTGGGGGGATATCACTACAGGTAGAACACGAACACCTGGAGCGCGCACGAAGGAAAGTGGTTCACCTGCTGCACTGCTACACCCGCGGCGCGCCGGCGCCTGGGCCCGGCCGGGCCCGATGCACGCAGCACCATGCCGATCGGCGGTCCCTTCTGGTGAGCAAATCATAATCTGCAGTTCGCAGTGCCGCGTAGCGCATCGCAATTGCGGTCGATTGTGCCGCGGAATCCCGATCCGGTATTAAATGGACGTCGCGGCGAGGTGCCCGACACCACTCCCGATGGAGGGTTTCGAGGATGCCGGATTCACGCGCTGTCGAGGCAAGCTTCCCCTGCTACAAAAGGGTCAGAACAGCGGCCCTAATTCCCTACGCCCGAAATGCGCGCACCCACAGCGACGACCAGGTCGCGCAGATCGCCGCGAGCATCCGGGAGTTCGGCTTTACCGACCCCGTCCTGACCGACGGCGACAACAACATCATCGCCGGCCACGGCCGCGTGCTGGCGGCGCGCAAGCTGGGCCTGGACGAGGTGCCGGTGATCGAGCTGGCGCACCTCAGTCCCGCCCAGCGCAAGGCCTACATCCTCGCCGACAACAAGCTGGCGTTGAACGCTGGTTGGGACGCCGACCTGCTGCGGCTCGAACTCGCCGAGCTGCAGGACCTGGGCTTTGACCTCGGCCTCACGGGCTTCGATGCGGACGAGATCGCGGGGTTCCTCGCCGAGCCGACCAGCGGCCTCACCGACGCCGACGACATCCCGCCCCTGCCGGAGACGCCGGTCACGCGGCTGGGTGACGTGTGGCTGCTGGGCCGGCACCGGCTGGCCTGCGGCGACTGCACCGACCCCGTGGTGGTGCAACAGGTGCTCGCCGGCGTGCGCCCCCACCTGATGGTGACCGACCCGCCCTACGGCGTCGCCTACGACCCGGAATGGCGCAACCGGGCCGGCGTCAGCACCACGCGGCGCACCGGCAAGGTGGAGAACGACGACCGTGCCGACTGGCGGGAAGCCTGGGCGCTGTTCCCCGGCGACGTCGCCTATGTCTGGCACGGCGCCCTGCACGCCACCACGGTGGCGGAGAGCCTGACCGCCTGCGGCTTCGACACCCGCGCGCAGATCATCTGGGCCAAGGATCGCCTGGTGCTCGGCCGGGGCCACTACCACTGGCAGCACGAGCCCTGCTGGTACGCGGTGCGCGGCCAGGGCCATTGGTCGGGCGACCGCAAGCAGACGACGCTGTGGCAGATCGCCGGGCGCAGCGAGGACGCCGAGACGGTGCACGGGACCCAGAAGCCGGTGGAGTGCATGCGGAGACCGATCGAGAACAACTCGTCCCCGGGCCAGGCGGTGTACGAGCCGTTCAGCGGCAGCGGCACCACCATCATCGCGGCGGAGATGACGGGCGGGGCCTGCCACGCCATCGAACTCTCCCCGGCCTACGTGGACGTCGCCATAGCCCGCTGGGAGGCCTTCACAGGCCAGGACGCGGTGCGGGAGGGGGACGGGGCGCTGTTCAGCGGTCTCGCCCCTGGCCCGGCCGGTGGCGCCCCTGCGAGCCCCGCGGAGGCCAGTCATGCGCCGGTATGAACCCACCCCCGACCAGCGCCGCACGGTGAAGACCATGGCGGGGTTCGGCATTCCGCAGGAGGACATCGCGGGGTTCCTGGGCATCGACGACAAGACGCTGCGCAAGCACTTCCGCGACGAGCTGGATCGCGGGATCACCGAGGCGAACGCCAAGGTGGCGCAGTCGCTGTTCCAGATGGCCACGCAGGGCAAGAACGTCGCGGCGGCGATCTTCTGGATGAAGGCGCGGGCGGGCTGGCGCGAGAAGATCGAGGTCAAGCCGGTGATCGATGACCCGGCGCAGCTGACCGATGCCGAGCTTGAGGAGATCATCCGTCGTGGGAAGCATGAGCGCCGGGTGATCGTCGAGGTGGTGGACGAGCCTGATCCGCCGAGGGGGTCATGAGCGATGGAGGCGCAGGAGGGCGAGGCCGACTGGCTGAGCGACGAGCAGCGCCGCACGGTGCGCGCGATGGCGGGGTACGGCGCGCCGCGCTCATCGATCGCGGGGTATCTGCGGATCGACGTGCCGCGGCTGAACGCGCTGCTGGGGGCGGAGCTGGACCAGGCGGAGGCGGATGCGAACACGAAGGTGGCGCAGGCGCTGTTTCAGATGGCGACGCGGCAGAACAACGTGGCGGCAGCGATTTTCTGGATGAAGGCCAGGGGCGGCTGGCGCGAGAAGCACGATGTCGAGGCGACGGTGAAGGGCGAGGTGCAGCAGCGGTACGTGATCAACGTGCAGCCGCGCATGTCGGAGAAGGAGTGGCTGGAGACCTACGCGCCGAAGAATCCCGGCTGACCCGCGCTGCATCACATCTGTTCAACACCGAGCAACGACCGTTGGTCGGTGGTGAACCGGGGGCGGCGACCAGGACCTAGCAGCACAAGATGGTCCGCTCTCGACCCTCAGCGCTCCTGCAGGCAGCGAGCAGACGGTCTGGTTCCGAGCGCACGTAAGCCGAACGACAGCGTCATGTGTCATCCTCGGGGGGGCGTGGCATTGCGGGCCGCAGCATACCGTAGCCCGCCGATCCCGGACTGTAGCGGTCCGGCATCATTGACGTGCGAAGGCCTGCCACCACGCTGGCCTGGGCCTCGTCGAGCTGGTCCTGGTCGAGAAAGGTGCGGGCCGCCCATATCGGCCGGAGCGTGTGAGTCCGCTCGAGTTCGACAAGGAGCATCGATGTAGCCCATGCGCCCCCGGACCGCCCGGGCAAAAGCAGATCTGTTCTCTGCTGGCGCGGGTTGGTCCCCAGACGGTCGTTGATCATGGCGCAGACGGTCGCCTCGGGTAGCCGCAGCAAGGTGTCGTGTAGGTCGAGCACAGCCGCCTGCAGATGGGCCGTAGAGCGCACACGCCCGCGCTGCACTAGCCGGCCGAGCGCATGCATGCTGACCGTGAGGCAGCCCGGCGTGAAGGTCCAGCCGGCCGGCGTCACGGCCAGGTCCAGGATCTCCAAGGTGCACGTAAGGTCGAAAGCCGGATCGGGTGTCAGACCGTCCTTGAAAGTGCCGGATAGTGATCCGGCCAAACGGCGCCAACCGACGTAGTCGGGCGCTTCAATGATCCGCAGCCAGGGCGCTCCGAGCTTAGCGTCGATACGGGCCAATGCGCGCTTGCGGCCTGTTCCGGTCTTTCGCACCGCGTCGTCCGCGAGGGCATCTGGTAGCATCGGCCAGCCCGAGTTGGCAGGGGCGATGACCTGCCGCGCAGTCGCGTAGGCGAGGCCTCTCGCCTCTGCGTCGACCGGAGCGCTCACGTCGGACGCGCGCCGAGGTTTCGTGCTGGTGCGCGCGGCGGGATCCTTTCCGTTATCATGGCGCGTCGAGCCTCATCTTCGTTGCTTCATGTCAGTGTTGGAGCGCAAACAAGCGTCCGCATCCCGTGGCCCACGGTAGCGCCAGCGGCGTTACGCCACCATCATTGGGATGGTCATGATGCGCGCGGCCGGCTGTACCCGTCAGGGCGCGGCCCGGTCGATACCAAGTACACGGTCCAGCACATAACCGGGCACGGGCGGGCCCATTGGTGCGAGCCGCCTAGCAAGGCCTTCCGTCCTTGCGGGCTTTTACGATCCGCCTCCGGGTACGGCCGCGTGAGCAGTCCGCTCCAGGATCCTCGCGACTGTGGTGTGCGTCCAGGCGCCGGCGCCGCGCGGGGTTGGGACGCCCTGATCGTTCATCGCCCGTGCGAGCGCGGCATGTCCCGCGACACCCGCCGCGCGCAGCTGCTCCAGTTCCAGATGCAGCCGATGCGCTGCCCGCTCCGCCGCCTCGCACCGCGTGGCCGACGCGGCGGCAGCGTCGGGGCCAGTGGGTGGCCGATAGCCCCTGTCTCCGCCCAGCACCGTCCCCCGCGCCTTTGCCGCCGCCAGCGCCGCCTTCGTCCGCTCGCTGATCAACTCGCGCTCCTTCTGCGCCATCGCCGCGTAGATGCGCAGCATGAGGTCGTCGGCGCCCGGCATGTCGGCCGCCCGGATCGAGACGCCATCCTCCAGCAGCTGCGACAGCGTGTGCGCGCGGCGCGTGATGCGATCGAGCCGCGCGGCCACCAGCACGGCGCCAAGCTGCCGGCATCGCGCCAGCGCCGCCTGGAACCCCGGTCGCCGGTCATCCTTGCCCGAGGCGATGTCGGAATACTCCGCGACCATCGTCCAGCCCTGCGCGGCGACGAAGGAGCGGATGCTGGCCTGCTGGGCCTCCAGGCCCAGCCCGCTGTTGCCCTGCTCCGCGGTCGAGACCCGGATGAGCCCGACCGCCAGGCGGGGCGTGTTCGCGCCCAGGCGCATCAGCCGGCCTCGGCGATGCGGTAGATGGAGTAGGAGCCCTTGGCACCCTGCTTGTTCGGGCCGACCTGGCGGACGCGCTCCAGCACCTCGACGGTGATGCCGCGGCGCTTGAGACCGGCGAGGAAGCCGCGGACGGTGTGCGGCTGCCAGCTGGTGGCGTCGATGATCTCGGCGATGGTGGTGCCGTCGTCGCGGCGCAGAAGGGCGAGGACCGCCTCCTGCTTGGTGCCGCTGCGGGGCTGGCGCGAGGTCGCCGGGTCGCGGGGCAGGTGGATGGTGCCGGAAGACTGCCGGGTGGTCGCCTGGGCCGTGCGCAGGGCGGCGATAGCGTTGTCGAGCCCGTCGCGCTCCGGGGCGTCCCAGGCGGCCAGGACAGTTGACGCGGCCATGCGGAGGGCAGCGGGGCGCCCAATGCCCCCGCGCTGACTCACAGGCCGGCGCTGAGGCCCCTCTGGCGCCTCGCCGCTGGGTGAGGGCGGAGCAGGCGGAAACGCCGCCGGCGAGTCTCCCCGGGGCGCTGTGGGCAAAAGGGCCATTTCCGGCGACGCTGGCTCGCTGCTGGGCGCCTCCGCGAGGTCGCCGAGTACCAGGGCGGGATCCACCCCGTTGCGTTCGTCGCGCGGGCGGTCGTCCTCCTCGTCGGCACCCAGGGCGAGGTCGACACCAGCGTCGAGCGCGGCCTGTGCGAGCTCCTGCTCCTGTTCGAACTCAGCAGGGGTCAGCCCGCCGAGTTCAGCGTCCGGCACATCGGCCGCCATTTCCGGCTCGACGCCGATCGCCGCCAGCCCCGCGGCGGTGATGCGCAGGGCAATCCAGCCGCCATCGTCATCCTGACGCCAGCCGAGGCCGATAGCATCGCGCGGCGCCGTCACCTCCTCCAGCATGCCCTTGGAGATCATGCTGCGCAGGACGGCCTGACGCGCTGCGGCTGGCAGGTGCGTGGGCGGGGCGGCGAGCAGCGCCTCGTGCTGCGCCGCGCGGCTGAGGATCACGCGCTGGGTGTCGGAGAGCTTGGTCATCGTGGGGCTCCTGGTCCGCACCCGATGATCCGGGTGCTACCAGCCCGAGCCCCTCAGCGGGGCAGCGCGCAGATGTGCGCGCCATCGACCATTCGCTCTGTCTGCGCGCGAAGCCAAGCGAAGGGTGCGGTCAAACGATCGCTCGCTGTGCCCAGTGCCGATCAACGAGAGCACCCTGGCTCCACAACACGCCCCTCCGGCGTGACCCGGTCACTGCCGCGCGCGGCGGAAGCGGCTCGGTGTCGTGCCGTTTGCGCGAGCGAAGCTTGTCGTGAAGTGCGATTGGTCGGAGAAGCCGCAAGCCTGCGCGATCGCAGCGACCGGCATCGGCGTATCCACGAGCAGGTGGCGCGCCTGGTCGATGCGGCAGGCCTGCGCGAATGCCCGTGGCGAAAGCCCGGTGGCGGCCTTGAAGCTGCGGCTGAAATGGTAGGGCGATAGACAGGCGACGGCTGCCATATCAGCCAGGCCGAAGGGCTCGGCTAGATGCGTCATGACCCAATCCCTCACGCGCGCGACACGAAGCGGGGACAGGGCACCCTGCTCGGTGCTGCGGGACTGCGGTCGGCCGGCGAGGCCCATCAGGATGCCCATCAGCGCGAGAATCGCGCCCTCCGCGATGATTCGGCCATGCCCAGTGCCCGGCGCGGCTTCGGTCCACAGGAGATCGAGGATTTGCGCCGCTGCCGGCGCGCGGAAGGCATCCGCGTGCAATGCATCGAAACCCTGGAGCGCGGTTCCCGACTCAGCGCGAACGCCATCGACCATCTCCGCCGGCAGGGACACGAAGCTCTTCTGGTGGGGCTGGTCCGCTCCAAACCGGGTCGCGACGCCGGGCGGCTTCAGCACGAGCTGGCCAGGCACGAAGGCGATTTCGCGTCGCCCGCATCCGATGTCGAACCACATCCGACCGGCGCCACGTTCGTTCAGCGCCAGCGTGTAATCCCCGGTCGGCGGATCGGGATACTCGCCCGCGGGCTGGGCAAAGCGAACAAGAGCCGTGGCTGGACCAAGGCCGAGCCGCGTAGCGCGTGTGTAGGGCGCATAGCGGCCGCGGCTGTAGACCTCCGCGAGACTGGCGAGCGGCTCGGCATTCTCGGTCAATCGAAGCCTCCGTCTGCGCGCGCAACGCCCTTGTGCAGCGCAGCAACGCAGCTTTCCCGGTGCGGCCGGCGCGCGTCAATGCAAAGCTTTGTGGCGCTCGGGACCGCAAGCCGACCCCAGACAACAGCAACTTTTCGAAAGACCAGCGGCGAACGGCATTGCAGCCTGACCGGGCATGGACCACGCGCTTTCCGACAGCACACTCCCCATCGCGCCACCTGGTGATGCGCTGCGGCAGTTGCTCTGCGCGGCACAGCGGGGCGACGCCGCTGGCTACCAGGCACTCCTGCGCTGGGCCGCCCAGCGGGGTCGCGAAAACTGCGCGTCAGAAGCCGAGCTTCAGCGCGCGGTGATCCTGCTCGACCATTTGCGCCACACCTACGACCCACGACGCTGCCCGCTGCGATGGATCGACGCGATCCTGCATCGGGCCGCCCGACTGCATGCGCGACGATCGTAACTGCGCGTCATGCGCGGTCGAAGCCCAACACGACCCGAACTGCGCGAAGGACACCGCCGTGACCGAGCCCAGCATCCCGCCACGCCCCGCCGGCTACGACAAAAAGGTCGCGCTCGTACTGCAGGGCGGCGGTGCGCTCGGCAGCTACCAGGCCGGCGTCTATGACGCGCTGTCGACGACCGACTACCTGCCCGACTGGGTGGCAGGCATTTCCATCGGCGCGATCAACGCGGCGATCATCGCCGGCAATGCGCCGGAGCGACGCGTGGATCAGTTGCGCAGCTTCTGGCAAACCGTGACCGCGCCGCCGGCCTGGCGGGGATGGCTGGCCGGCACGTCCTGGCTATCTCCCAGCCAGCGGCGCCACCTGGGCTCGACCGCCGCCGTGATGTTCGGCCAGTCCGGCTTCTTCGCGCCGCATGCGCCGACCGCCTGGCTGCTGGAAGGCCCCAAGACCAGCTACTACGACACCGGCGCGCTGAAGGGCACGCTCGAGGCACTGGTGGATTTCGATCGCATCAATGCCGGCGCGGGGCCGCGTCTCAGCGTGGGCGCGGTCAACGTCCGCACCGGCAACTTCGCCTATTTCGACAGCGCCGAGATGCCGCTGCGCGCCGAGCATGTCATGGCGAGCGGCGCGCTGCCGCCCGGCTTCCCGGGGGTCGAGATCGACGGCGAGCTGTACTGGGATGGCGGCCTGGTCTCGAACACGCCGCTGCAATACGTCATCACGAAGACCCCGCGCCGGTCGCGCCTGACCTTCCAGGTCGATGTGTTCCCCGCGCGCGGTGCCCCGCCCCGCAGTCTCGAGGATGTGGCCGAGCGCGAGAAGGACATCCGCTACAGCAGCCGCACCCGCGCGGCGACGGATGCGATCCGCACCGGTCACGACCTGCGTCACAATATCAACACGCTGTGGGACAAGCTGCCCGCCGAACTGCGTGATACGCCCGAGGCCCGCTTCCTCTACAACTACGGGTGCGTCACCACGATGGACATCGCACAGCTGATCTACCGCCCGCAGGACGGGCAGGGCCACACCAAGGACTACGAGTTCAGCCGCGCCACGATGGAGGAGCGCTGGGCGCAGGGCCATGCGGACGCGACAACGACGATGGCCGCGTCCCCCTGGCTCGCGCCGATGCCGCCGGAGCTCGGCGCGCGCACCTTCGATGTCGTGCTGGACCAGCGCCACGCGGCGAGGACCGCGTGATGGACGCGCACGATGTCCTGGCCGGCGCCTTTGCCATGCCGCGCACCAGCCCGTCCTATCCGGTCTGTCCCTATCGCTACGTGGCACGCGAATTCCTCACCATCGCCTACGCCACCGATCCGGATGCGGTCGCCGCCCAGCTGCCCGAACCGCTGGCGATGACAGACGCGCAGGCACTCGCGCTCGCGCCGCATGCGCTGGCGCCGGTCGCGGACCTGCCTGTGCTGGGCGTGGTCTCGGCCACGCACTTGGTCGCCGACCTCACGCTCGGCCTGGGCGAGGTCGTGCACGACTACCTCGCGCCGACATGACCACGCCTTTCCCCCAAGGAGCACCCCCCATGCATCGCCTGCAGGACCAGGTTGCCATCGTCACCGGTGCGGCCAGCGGAATCGGCCGCGGCATTGCGCATCTCCTGGCGCGCCAGGGGGCAAGGGTCGCGATCGCCGACCTTGCGGTTGCGGCAGCCGAGGCTACCGTCGCGGAGTTCGCCGCCGAGGGCCTCACGGCCATGCCGGTCGCCATGGATGTGAGCGACGAGGCGGCGGTCGAGGCCGGCGTCGCCGCGGTGCTCGCGGCTTGGGGCCGCGTCGATGTCCTGGTCAGCAATGCCGGCATCCAGATCGTGCATCCGCTGCACGAGTATCCCTTCGACCAGTGGCGGAAGATGCTGGCGATCCACCTCGACGGCGCTTTCCTGACCACGCGGGCCTGCCTGAAGCCGATGTACGCGGCGGGCCGCGGCAGCATCGTCTATATCGGGTCCGTCCACTCCAAGGAGGCATCGATGCTGAAGGCCCCCTATGTCACCGCCAAGCACGGGCTGATCGGCCTGTCGAAGGTGGTGGCGAAGGAAGGCGCGGCGCATGGCGTGCGCTCGAACGTCGTCTGCCCCGGCTTCGTGCGCACGCCGCTGGTCGAGAAGCAGATCCCCGAGCAGGCGAAGGCGCTCGGCATCACCGAGGACCAGGTGATCCGCGACGTCATGCTGAAGGAGACGGTGGACGGCGAATTCACCACCGTCGAGGACGTCGCCGAGGCGGTCCTGTTCTTCGCGGCCGCCGGCAGCAACGCCATGACCGGCCAGTCGCTGATCGTCAGCCATGGCTGGTGCATGGAATAGCCATGCTCTCCGTCGTCGCCGCGCATTGGGTGATCGAGGCCGTGCTGCTCTATGCCGCGATCGGCCTGGGCATCGGCATCGGTTTCCTGGTGGCGGGGATCGAGCGCATCGACCCCGCCGCGCGCCACGCCTACGGGTTCCGGCCGCTGCTGCTGCCGGGGTTGGTGGCGCTTTGGCCGCTGGTCGCCTGGCGCTGGTGGCGAGCGCTGCGATGAGGCTGCGCCATCGCCATGCGCATCTGTTGGCCTGGTGTGTGCTGGGCATTTTGCTGCCCGCGATCCTGGTGGGTGCGGTCGCGCTGCGCTTGTCCGCGCCGCCGGCGGAAGCACCGGTGCGGTTGGCCACGCCATGAGCGCGCGCCACGAGCCGGTCTCCTGGACGCGCGCCAAGAAGGTCTATGACCTGGTGCTGGTCGCGGGAGTGCTGCTCTACCTTGCGGCCTTCCTGGACATCGGCCAGCGGCTGCGCGACCCGGCCACAGCGCTCGACGCCCAGAGCCTCGCGATGAAGGCCTACGGCTCCTGCGCCTTCATCCTGCTGACCATCGCGCTGTGCATCGGGCCGCTCGCGCGGCTCGACCGCCGTTTCCTGCCGCTGCTCTACAACCGGCGCCATCTTGGCGTCGTCACCTTCCTGGTGGCGCTGTCCCATGCGCTTGAAGTGCTGGGCTGGCATTTCGACTTCAGCCCGACGCCGCGGCTGGTCGCGATGCTCTCCTCGGAACCGCCCATCGGCGCGGCGCCGGGGCTGCCCTTCGTGCCGCTGGGCGTCGCGGCGCTGCTGATCCTGTTCGTGCTGGCGGCTACCAGCCATGATTTCTGGCTCGGATTCCTCACCCCGCCGGTGTGGAAATGGCTGCACATGGCGATCTACCCGGCCTATGCGCTGGTGGTGGCGCATGTCGCCTTCGGGCAGTTGCAGGCGGCGACCAACCCGGGGCTGGCGCTGCTGGTGGGCGGCGGGGCGGCGCTGGTGGTCGGCCTGCATCTCGCCGCCGGCGTGAAGACCTGGCGCGAGGATTCCGCCATCGCCACGCCGGCGCCCGAGCCGCCCTGGCTGCTGGTCGGCGCCGCCGACGCCATCCCCGACGGCCGCGGCATGACCATCCGCCCGCCGCAGGGCGACAAGATCGCGATCTTCCGCGACGGCAATCGCGTCTCGGCCGTGACCAACCTTTGCGCCCACCAGAACGGGCCGCTGGGGGAGGGGCGCGTGATCGATGGCTGCATCACCTGCCCCTGGCACGGCTTTCAGTACCGGCTGGAAGATGGCTGCGCCCCGCCGCCCTTCACCGAGAAGCTCGCCACCTACAATCTTCGACTGGTCGGCGAGGCGCTGTGGCTCGACCCGCGGCCCAACCCGCCCGGCACGCCTGTCGCGCCGGTGATCCTGCCATGAGCGCGCCAGAGCCCTTCTTCATCGGCTGGGCGAAGCGGCCCGGGCCTGGGCTCGGGCGTTTCCTCGCCGTGGCGGCGCTGGCCGTGCTGGCCGGGTTGCCGCTGGCGGGCCTCGTGCTTGGCGGGCTCGCGGACGACCCGGCAGATGCGCGCTTCGCCACCGTGCCGGGTGCCGCGACACTCGCCGACCTGCCGCAACCCGCCGCTCTGCGTGGCATTCTCCTGGAAGGCCCCACGCCGCTGCTGCACCTGCCCGCGGATGCCGCGCATCCGCGCGGGCGCACGCTGCTGCTCTCGGGCGACGGCAAGGTCGGTGGCCCCTTCGACGCCACCGCCGCACGCGGGCGCCTGGTGGCGGTGGAAGGCTTCGTGCTGCGCCGCGGGTCGATCGAGATGCTGGTCTCTGGCACGCCGCCCGTGCTGCTCGATGACCCGGCACCGGCGCCACCCGCGACCGAACCGATCGGCCGCTGGCGCATCACCGGGGAGATCTGCGACGGCAAATGCGCCGCCGGCGGCATGCGCCCGGGCACGGGCCTCGCGCATCGTGCCTGCGCGACGCTGTGCCTGGATGGCGATATCCCCGCGGTCTTCGTCGCGACGCAGCCGGTGGCCGGCCACGCCTTCCTGGTGCTGGCGGATGCCGCCGGCGGCGCGCCGCTGCCGGGTTTGCGCGACCTGGTCGGGCGCCGCGTCACGCTCGAAGGCGCGGTGGAACGGCGCGGCGACATCCTGGTGTTCCGGGCGGACCGGCCATGACCGCGCGCGGGATGCTCGCGGCGGGTGCCGCCTTGCTGGCCGGCTGGGCGGCCTGGATCGCGAGCGGCTGGGTCGTCGCGACCTTCGGGCTGCCTTTCGCCGCGCTGCTGCAGCAGGCGGTGCTGTTCATCCTCGCGCTGACCCTCGCCGAGCGCGTGCTCGCGCGCGTTGCACCATCAGGAGATTCCCATGGCTGACACCGCCCTCGTGACCGGCGCCTCCGGCAATCTCGGCCGCGCGGTGGCCGTGGCATTGGCCACGCAGGGCTGGCGGCTTGCGCTGCTGGACCGCGACGGTGCGGCGCTCGCCATGCTGGCCGCGGCGCTGCCCGGCGAAGGGCATGTCGTGCTGGCCGGTGTCGACCTCGCGGATGCCGCGGCCTGCACGGCGGCGGTGGCCGATACCGGCGCTGGGCTCGTCGGCGTGGTCCACACGGTCGGCGGCTTCGCCGCGGGCGCCATGGCCGAGGGCGGGCTCGCATCCTTCGAGCCGATGTTCCGGCTGAACCTGCTGACCACCGCGAACCTGTTCGCCGCGGCGCTGCCGCCGATGCGCGCGGCGGGGCGTGGCAGTCTGGTCGCGATCGGCGCCATGGCGGCCTTGCGTGCCCCCGGCGGGCTTGCCGCCTATGCCGCCGCGAAATCCGGCGTGCTGCGCCTGGTGGAAGCGACCGCCGAGGAGGTGAAGGCCGAGGGCATCCGCGTGAATGCGCTGCTGCCCGGCACCATCGACACGCCGCAGAACCGCGCCGCCATGCCCGATGCCGACACGACGCGCTGGGTGGCTCCGGCGCAACTCGCCGAGGCCGCCGCCTTCCTGCTCTCGCCGGCGGCCTCGGGCGTCACCGGCGCGCTGCTGCCGGTGACGGGGCGCGGCTGACGCGCTCAGCGCCGCAGCCGGACCAACCCCACCGCCAGCGTCAGCCCGGCCACGACGATCGCCAGGCCGCCCAGCTGCAGGGCGGTCGGCCATTCGCCCGCGACCGGGATGCCCATCAGGATCGCCGTCACCGGCACCATGGCGGGGAAGGCTGCCGCGCGCGATGCGCCAAGCCACTTCACCGCGGTGGTGAAGGCCAGCACCGCGACCACGCCGGACAGCACGCCCTGCACCACCACCTGTGCTGCGAGTTCGGGCGCCGGCAGCGCGAGGATGCGATCGAACCCCGTCGTCATGGCCACCACCGGCACCAGCACCACACCCGACAGGACGCAGACCAGCACGGTGGACTCCACCGGACCCGCGCCCCAGCGCTTCGCAAGGACGCTGAAGCCCGCCCACATGAGGCCCGCGGCGAGGAACATCCCATCGCCCACCGGCGTCATCGCGCCGCCGGCGAACAGCCCGGGCCCCGCCACCACCGCCAGGCCGGCCAGGATCACCGCCACACCCGCCAGGCGTTCGCGCGTGGGTCGGTCGCGCAGCACCCAGGCGGCCAGCGCGATGCTGCCGATCGTCACCGCCGCGGGCTGGATCAGCGCGCCATGCGCCAGCGGGGCGAAGGCATATCCGCCCACCCCCGCGAGCACGAAGGGCGGGCCGGCCAGCGTTGCCAACACCCCGGCGCGCCACCAGCCGATGCGCCGCGCCAGCGGCAGCCCATGCGTGGCGAACAGCGGCAGCGTCACCAGGCCCGCGACGCCGTAGCGGATCACCGCGATGTCGATGGCGGCGAGCCCGCCGACGACGCCCGCGCGCGAGAGGGCGAGATACAGCCCCCACAGCACGGCGGCGGCGAGGCCCGCGGCAATACCCTTCATTACCGGGCTGGCGGGGGCGGCAACGGGCCGGGCTCGAACCACGATGGTGGACATGGCGCCTTTCCCCTCACGCCGCAATCGGCGCCAGCGCATCGAGCGCGGCGCGCGGGTCGACCCGGCTGCGGTAGTCGGGCTCGATGAAGGCGGCGCGGATGCGCCCGCCGCGCTCGACCACGAAGGTCGCGGGCAGGGGCAGCGCCCAGCTTCCGTCGCCGTTGCGCTCGGGCAGGGCGTGCCCGGCCTTTTCGTAGAACGGACGCACCGTGTCCGACAGCGTGAAGCGGATGCCGAGTGCGGAGGCGAGCGCACCGCCGACATCGCTCAGCACGGTGAAGGCGAGATCGTTCTTCTCCGTGGTGGACAGCGCATTGTCGGGCGTCTCGAAGGATACCGCGACCAGTTCCGCGCCCGCCGCGTGGATCGCCCGCAGCGCCTGCTGGTAGGCGCGCAGTTCGAGGTTGCAGTAGGGACACCAGCCGCCGCGGTAGAAGGTCAGGATGACCGGCTTCGCATCGACCAGCGCGCCGAGGTCGAAGGCGCGGCCATGCTGGTCGACCAGCGCGGTGCCGACGGGCAACGCATCGCCGGCGCGCGCGGCGCGTTCGAGGATGCCGCTGGCGCGCAGCTCCTCGATGTCGCCGGCGATCATCCGCGCGATGCTCTCGCCCACGCGCGCCTCCCAGGCGATGCGGTTGTCGTCGAGCGCGGTCTGGAGGGTCATGTCGGCAGGTCCTTCACATCGTGAGAGCGGGAGACAGCCGGCGACGCATCACGCCGTCCCGCGCGGTCATGCCGCGCGCGGCGCGTCCAGGCGGGGCGCGGCGGGGAAGTCCACCGGCACCCGGGTCGTGGCGTGCAGGAAGTTCGTGACGGTCTTGTCGCCGATGACGACGATCGCATCGACCAGGTTCGCCTTGGTCCAGCCGGCAGTGAGGAAGGCGTCGACCAGCGCCGGGTCGGCATGGCCGCGATTGGCCGCGATGCCCTGCACCAGCCGTGCGAGCGCATCGAGCCTGGCATCGAAGCCGGCGCGGCCGGTCCGGATCTCCAGGATCTGCTCGGGCGTGAAGCCGACCATGCCGCCGATCACGGTATGCGCGGCGAGGCAGTAGTCGCAGCCATTCACCTCGCTGACGACCAGGTTCACCACCTCGCGCGCCTTGCCGGTGATGGTGCTGCGGGCGTTCTGGAAGGCGAGGTAGGTGCCGAGCGCGTGTTCGGAATGCGCGAGCGTCGCATACAGGTTCGGCACCATGCCGAGCTTGCCAGCGAGCTGGTCGAAGATCGCCTGGTTGGCGGGGCTGACCTCGTCGCGGGCGGGGACGTTGATCGGGGACATCGGAGTTCTCCTGGGCGGGACGCGCGGCGTCGTGCCGTCATCCGTGGCGGCAGAGATGACGCATTCAGCGGTCGGAAAGAACGCACCTTGACTGGATAAAATTCATTCGAAAAATAAATGCATGTCCGATTTGCTAGCCCTGTTCCGAACCTTCGTGCGCGCCGTGGAGGCCGGGTCCTTCACCGCCGTGGCGCGCGAGCTGAACTCCTCGCAGCCCACCGTCTCGCGCCAGGTCGCGCTGCTCGAGGACCATCTCGGCTGCCTGCTGTTCCAGCGCACCACGCGGCGGCTGACGCTGACCGAAGACGGGCGCGCCTTCTACGAGCAGGGACGGCGCGCGCTGGAGGCGGTGTCGGAAGCGGAGACTAGCGTGGGCCGGCGCAAGGGGCGCGCCACCGGCACGCTGCGGCTGGGTGCGGCGGAGGTGATGGGTCGGCTGCATATCCTGCCGCGCCTGCCCCGGTTCCTCGAACGTCATCCCGATCTGTCCGTGGACCTCGTGCTGTCCGACGGCTTCACGGATTTGGTCGAGGAAGGGATCGACCTCGCGCTGCGCGTCGGCGAATTGACCGATCCCGCGCTGGTCGCGCGACGCATCGGCCTCGGGCGCCGCGTGGTGGTGGCGACGCCCGGCTACCTCGCCCGCCACGGCGTGCCCGAGACGCCGGAGGCGCTGCGCGGCCACGACTGCATCATCTACAGCCGGCTGGCCGCCGGTCCGGTCTGGCACCTGGCGGGGCCGGGTGGCGATATCGCCGTGCCGGTCGCCGGGCGCGTGCGGGTCAGCACGACCGAGGCGGTGCGCGCCGCGGTGCTGGGCGGGCTGGGCATCGGCATGGTGCCGATCTGGCATTTCGTCGATCGCGAGATCGAGCAGGGTGGCCTGGTGCGCCTGCTGCGCGACTGGGAGCCGAAGCCGCAGCCGATCCACGCGGTCTATCCGACACGCCGCTTCCTGGCGCCGAAGGTGCGCGCGATGATCGACTTCCTGGCCGCCGAGTTCGAGATCGACCCGCAGTTGAGCGGGTATCGTTAGGGGGCGTGCAAAGGCGGGAGGTCAGCTTTGTGCGACGGTTCGAACCCGGGCGCACTCCCTCCGCCAGTTCCCATACTAGTCGTGCTCTCCGCCTGAGCGAGCGCCGCGCTGAGTGGCAGGTTTCCTGGGGTTTTCGGGGCAGACCTGTTGACTGGCCGGGCGCGGGGACGGTCGAAAATCGCTCTCCGGAGGCCAATTCTCTCCGGACCTCCTGGACGCCTCGAAAAACCCCTGGCCGCGGCGCGGTCTGATCTGATTCGCTTCCGCTGTTGGTGACGGGGGCGAGGCA
>JBHYEQ010000029.1:0-30899 GCA_051860065.1 Roseomonas sp. | reverse complement strand
GGCCTGGGCGGCGGCGCGGGCGCGCTCGGCCTCCGCCGCTCGCGCCAGCGCCGCCTGTTCATTCGCCGCCAGCGCGGCACGCCGGCGCTCGACCTCGGCCGTGGCGGCGGAAGCCTGGGCAGCGGATTGCTCGGCCGCCAGGCGCAGTCGTTCCTCGGTGCCCGCACGGGCCAGCGCGGCGGCAGCCTGGCGCTCGGCCTCCTCGCGCCGGGCGTTCAGCGCTTCGAGTTCGCGCGACAGGCGCTGGGCATCGGCCGCGCGCGCCTCGATCGTCGCGCGATCGGCGCGCAGCTGCGCCTCCAGCGCGGCCGCCTCCTCCCGCACGCGCGCGAGTTCGGCGCGCGCCGTGGTCAGTTCGGCCGCCAGCGCGCCGGCCTGGCGCTCGACCTCGGCGCGGCGCTGCTCGGCCTCGGCCAGGCCGCGGCGCGCCTCGGTCAGGTCGCGCGCCACCCGCGCGGCATCGCCGCCGGCCGCCTCGGCGCGCGCCAGCGCCTCTCCCAGCTGCCGTTCGAGCGCCGCCACCCGTTCCTCATTGCCGCGCCCCGCCACACCCAGGTCGGCCAGCCGCGCCGCCAGCCGGTCGCGCTCGGCGCGCGTGCCGTCACGGTCCGCCACGACCCGGTCGCGCTCCTCGCGCAGCGTCGCGAGCGAGCGCTGCGCCGCATCGCGCGCCGCCGCCGCCGCCGCCAATTCCTCCGTCGCCCGCGACAGCCCGCCGCGCAATTCCTCGGCCTGGCCACGCTCCAGCGCCAGCATCTCCGCCAGTTCCGCCACCTGCCGGTTCAACCGATCCAGCGCCCGGTCGCGCGACGTCACCGCAACCGACAGGAACCCCTGCGCCAAGGCAAACACCAGCAACACGAAAATAATGACCATGAGCAACGTGGACAAAGCATCCACATACCCGGGCCAGGCATCCAACCCACCACCGCCACGCCGCCGGTCTGAGGAACGAGCCATGGTGGTATCAGGGGGCGGCGGTCGTAAGGCGGGAGGGCTCTGCCCTCCCGGACCCACCCGCCGGGGGCATACGTGCCCCCGGACCCGCGATGACTGAATGGCCAGGATGGGGGAGGGGCATGACGTGCCTGTCGCGCAGGTGCCGCCGACGAGCCCCTCCCCCATCCTGGCCATTTAACCCCGGGTCTGGGAGGCGGTCGCCTCCCAGCGGGGGGTCCGGGGGGCTGGCCCCCCGCCTTACGACCACCGCGCCCCGACTCACCGAGGCTGTTCCTCGGCGATGGCCGCGATGGTGCGGGTCAGGATCTTGATTTCGTTGCGGATGTCGGTGGTGGTTTGGGTGCGGCCTTGGCTCAGGTCGTCGCTCAGCCGTGCGAGGTGCAGGTCGAGGTTGCGGATATGGCTGCGCGTCGCTTCGTCGATCGCCTGGTTGTCGGCGAGGCGCGTCAGCGCCGGTGCGATGCCGGCCTGCCCTTCGGCGACGCGCAGCATCAGCGCGTTGTTGGCGCGCATCTGCTCGGTCAGCACGGTCAGCCGTTCGGTCAGCGTGACCAGCGCGCGCGACGTCTCCGCGCGCCCTTCCTCGCCCCGCGCCAGGATGGCCTGCAACCCGTCGAGGTTCTCCGCCGTCTGTTCCAGCAGCGCGTTCACATAGGCTGGGATGGACCCCTCGCCATCCTGCCCGGATGGCCCGGACGACAGCCGCGTCAGCCCCGCCAGCCATTCCTCCAGCTCATTGGTGAAGCGGTTCTGCGCCTGGCCCGCCGTCAGGTCCATGAACCCCAGCACCAGCGCCCCCGCCAGCCCGAGCATCGAGGTCGAGAACGCCGTCCCCATCCCCTCCAGCGGCCGCGCCAGCCCGGTCTTCAACTGGTTGAACAGCGCGTTCAGGTCCCCCGACCCGACGCTCATGGACCCGATCACATCCGCGACGGACGAAATGGTCAGCAACAGCCCCCAGAACGTCCCGAGCAAACCCAGGAAAATCAGCAACCCGATCATGTAGCGCGACAGCTCGCGCGTCTCATCCAGCCGCGACAGGATCCCGTCCATCACCGACCGCAGCGCGATCGCCGACAGCGACACCCGCTCGCTCCGCCGCGCCGAGAGCATCGACGCCATCGGCGCCAACAGCCGCGGCTGCACCGGCGCATCCGCCCCGCGCACCGACCGGAACCCCTCGATCCACGCCACCTCGTGCCGCAGCACCAGCACCTGCCGCAGGTTCCACGCAATGCCGAACAACAGCACCGCCAGGATCACGGAATTCAGCACCGGATTCGCCGCGAAGGCATGCTGCAACTGGTCGAACACCGCGACGGTCACCACCGCCACGAACACCAGGAATCCCACCATCCGCCAGACGAAGGCCATCGGCTGCGTCATTCCGCGCAGCCCCCCGCCGATCGGTCGCACCTCGCGAGGAATCGCTTCATCGGCCCCGGCCCTCCGCCGAAGGGCTTGCCACGCCGGGCGGCAACACGTCCACCCGATCCGCGCCTTCCCCCACACGCCCCAGCGGCCGCAGATCTACCCGCGTCGCCGGCAACCCGCCCGCCACCAGCGCCGCCTTCACCGCCTGCGCCCGCGCCAGCGACGCCCGCCGTGCCATCGACGCATCATTCGCCGGCCCGCTCACCTGCGCCTCGACGGTAACGCGCCCAGCCGGAATCGCCGCCAACGCCCGCCCCAACACCGCCAGCGCCGCCACCTGCGCCGCATCCGGCACCGCCCCGGCCATCTCGATTCGCACCCCGCCATCCGGCAACGGCGCAATCCCGGGCGGCAAAGCAGGCCCCGCCGCCGGCGGGCTCGGCACCATCGCCGCACCCTCCGGCGCCAGCCTCGCCGGCGCAGGCGGCGCCGCCGAAGGCTCCGGCGGCAAGGCCTCCGCGGCACCTTCCCCCTGCCGCGGCGCCTCCTGCGCAACGCCAACGGAAGCCACAGCCCCCACCAGCACAAACACCCCGACCGCCGCGCGCCACCCGCCAGCGCCCGCCAACCGACGCGCCAGGCGCGCCCCCCGCATCATCCGGCCTGATGCGCCTTCACGGCCGCAATCCCCTCGACCACCAGCTCCCGCAGCTTCGGCTGCAAGGCCTGGTTCCCGGCCACGATATTCCCGCTCGCATAGGCATCCCCCCCCTCAGGGTCGGAGAAAAACCCACCCGCCTCCTTCAGCACCACCAGCCCGGCCGCCATGTCCCACTTCTTCAGCCCGAGCTCCCAGAACCCATCAAACCGCCCCGCCGCGACCCAGGCCAGGTCCAGCGCCGCCGCCCCGAACCGCCGCACCCCCGCCACCTGCGGCATCACCCGATGCAGGATGGCCGAAAAATCCGCCTTCCGCGGCACCCCCGCGAACGGAATCCCCGTCGCGAACACCGCCTCCCGAATGTCCCGCCTGGCCGACACCCGCAGCCGCTTGTCATTCAGGAAGGCACCAACCCCCTTCTCCGCCCAGAACAACTCATCCGACGCCGGATTGTAGATCACCCCCGCCATCATCTCGGACCGATCGGCATCGATCCGCTTCTCGATCCCCACGCTGATCGCCCAATGCGGAATGCCATGCAGGAAGTTCGTCGTCCCATCCAAGGGATCGACCACCCAGCGCCACTCCCAATCATCACTGCCCGACGCGCCCGACTCCTCCATCAGGAAGGCAAAGCCAGGCCGCGCCTTCGACAGATCCTCCCGCAAGCTTTGCTCCGCCCGCAAATCCGCCGATGACACGAAATCCGACGGACCCTTCACGGACACCTGGAGCTGCTCAACCTCCCCGAAATCACGCAACAACCGACGACCCGCCTTGCGGACGGCCGAGGTGACAACCTGCATGGCAGGGGAGAGGCGAGGGGAGACTGACATGCGGCGGGACGTAGCCGAAGGGACACCAGGGGGCCAGCCCCCTGGACCCCCGCTGGGGGCAGACGTGCCCCCAGACCCGCGAATCCTTTAGCGGCGGCCCACGCGATTAACCGGGCCGCCCCGGTTGGCAGGGGTGCCGGGGCGCACGCCCACACCCGGGGCGCCGACGCCCACGCCCGGCGCCACGCCCACGCCGGGAGCACCCACGCCGGGAGCACCCACGCCGGGCGTCACGGCCCGCGCCACAGGCCGCGCCACACACCCGGCCGGCACACCCACCGACCGGCAATACACCACGGCCTGCGCCGGCGCCGCCACACCCAGCGCAACCGCCAGGGCCAGCAAGAACCACATCACGAAACCCCCCGCGCCACGGCACGCCCAACGCGCGCCCATGGCCACAAGGCTAGGCCGGAACCGTTAACCGAAGCGCTACTTCGCGCGCTCGTAATACGTCCCGTCCGCGGTCTTCACGACAATCTTCTCGCCCGCGGTGATGAACGGCGGCACCATCACCTTCACGCCATTCGACATGACGGCCGGCTTGTAGGACGACGACGCCGTCTGCCCCTTCACCACCGGATCGGCCTCGACCACCTCCAGCACGACCGACTCCGGCAGGTCCATCGAGACCGGCTCGCCCTCGATGAGCTTGACGTTGACGGTCATGTTCTCCTGCAGGAAGGGCAGGCGGTCACCCAGGATGTCCTTGGGCACCATGGTCTGCTCGAAGCTGGCCGGGTCCATCAGGACCAGGTTCTCGCCATCCTCGTAGGAGTAGGTGAACTCCTTGTCCTCGGTGGCCAGGCGCTCGACCGTGTCGGCGGTGCGCCAGCGCTGGTCCTTCTTGGCCCCGGTCTTGATGTTGCGCATGTCCACCTGGATGATGGCATTGCCCTTACCGGGGATCATGATGTTCTGCTTGATGATGGTGTAGCGCTGGCCTTCGAACTCGATGACCATGCCGGCACGCATCTGGTTGGCTTGCATTTTTGCCATGGGGGCGGTGTCCTAGTGGCCTGTTGCTGCTGAAATTTGGGCGGGCGATACAACGCGTGGCACACCCGTGCAAGCCAGAGCCCCGCTCCACGCACCAGCCCCTAAGGGCGCACCTGTAGAATGTGTGACAAATCAGAACGAGCGCCCAATACGTTCGTACAATCTGTTGCAATGAATATTCTCTGGCTCTTTGTCCAGTCCAAGAAGTGCCATTTGTCGAGCCGAGCGTTCGTCGCCCGCGTGCAAATACAGCCACGCTAAGCGAGAAAGGTCGGTTGCAGAAGCCTCCTTAATCCTCGATACCATTATTGATATTAAGGTTCCAAAAATTGCGGATCGATCGAGTTGGTCCATGGAGGCAATTTCTTGTTGTTGATTATTGAGCCAATTTGCCGCATTACTAATTTCACTCAACGAAAATTCTGACAAAGAGAAGGCGGCGCCGTAGGCGTGCGCTGCTGCTTGAACTGCACCTTTGGCTCGATAGAGGTTGGCGAGCTTTAGCCAAGCAGCAGGTGCGTCCTCGCCTGAAGGTTGCGATTCGAGATATCGACGGATCGCTTCTGACGCCGCGTCTGGCGATGCGGCATCGGCGAACTCCTCATGGAGGGATGCGATCCACAGCCATGCTTGCGGGAAACCGCGAGCGATGAACTCAAGCATCGGGCGCTCGCTGTCGAGAGTAGTTGTCCCGTCAGCAATACGACGTGCAATTCTCCTAAACAAATTGCTCAAACGTGGCTCCAAGCCGACTTGAAGAGAGGCGGCATTAGTTGGCCCCATCTCCTGTAGAATCTTTAAGTCGTTCTCAATTAAGATTCTATTCGGGCTTACGTTAAGTTTCTTTTGTCCAAATAGAGCTGCGGTCAATGGCGTATGAAGGAAGTCAGAATTTTCATTTGATGTGGTTACTTCAACCATCGACATCTGTTCCAGTTCTTTTATGTTTTCGCTTGGATCAATGACTTCTTCTTCATTCCTTAGTATGACCGCCTCAAGGGCGATTTGTGGTACCAATGACTTCCATGCGCTCAACGTCAAGAAGATACGCTTTGCCAGCGGCGACAACCCAGCATACGATCTTTCAAACAGCGCATCAAGTAGGTCATCCTTTCTTGCAAGTATACGTGTTGGCTTTCCTAGCGCGCGTTCTCTTGCGGCTTCTCCCAGTGTGATTTTCGCAATGTAAGGATGCCCTTCAGTTTCTAAAAATATTTGTTCAAGATATGACGTCGTAAGAAGATTCAGAATGCCTAGGGTTTTTGCGGTCCTATTCACCAATATATCGCACTCGTCCCGCTCCATACCTCTAACAAAAATTGGAAAATCTGCTTTAAACTCGCGGAAGCGTGACGTAATCAGAACTTTATTCGGCAGTCGTACATTCATATCAATCCAATTAAAAAGATCAACGGGGCTCTGAACGGTTTCAAAGTTATCAAAAACGAATAAAATGGGGCCGCGGAACGAACTCTTGCGCAAATTTGCGCCTAGAAATTGTTGTTTAGTCATGCCAGAAAATTCGTCTTCTCTGGGCTGGAGAAGTGAAAAGAATTCTTTTGCCATATCTCCTTCGGTCATCACTTGTGGCTGAACAACTTTTGGGCCAGAATCTGATAAATCGATATCTCGAGAACTAAGCCAAATAATGGCGTCAAACCTATTCGTTTGTGCAATTTGGTGAAGAACGGTCAGCGCTGCTGAGGTTTTTCCTATGCCACCCCGACCTACGAGGGTAATAATAGGGTGTCTATCATTGGTAAGTGAATCGGTGATCTCTTTCTCAAGTATTTCTCGCGATACGTAGTTCGATGGTGCTGGCGGCATATTTGTGAATACATTGCCGATAATGTCCAACGCTCGCGCACCGTCAGTTTCGCTGCCGGGTCGGTCTAGAGCCGGAGCGAGATATGGCTGCGCATCGCCCTCGAGTCGATTATCGGTGAGCAGCGAATGTAACTCAAACTTTCTTCCATTGAAGGCGCCATTTGGAAAATAAAAATCTTCAATATCAGAATTGCTCTTTAATAAATCAACTTGGCATGGCCCATCGATGAAGATGTATATGCCATCTGGGAAATGTTGTTCGGAGAGGGGGCTCCGCCGTTTCAGCTCATCAAATGCTTGCGTATCCCCTGATAGGGGTAATACTCGGTATTTTCCTGACAAGTTTCGGTGTAGATAGGCCCACGGGCGGGCGAAAGCGGGGATATTTGAGGCAACAAGCATAAGCGATTCGGCCAGAAGCGGTGCAGTTTCACTGCAAGTTGACGGAGTGATCGCGCCATGTCCACGTGTTTTGTTTCGAAGTTCAGGGAAATACTCAAACCACGATCGAAGTGCCAGTTTTGCGGGCAAAGAATCCTTTTTTTCTGAAATCTTGGATAGTGCTTGGTAAAGTAGCGAAACGGCCCGGTCCTGCCATGCTTCTGTCGAGACGCGCTCCGTCAATATTCGCCTTTCTTCCTTAGCAGATTGACGCAAATGTGTTGACGCGACACCAGTAAGGCAATCGTCTATTGCTCGTGCCCATTCGCCTATACCGTCTGATCTGATTAGGGTATGGATTAGTCGATAGCGATGCTTTTCTCTTTCGTCTTGTAGTCCCGCGATGAGCGACGCCGTGGTCAATTTGAGGATCAGTTCACCTGCGAGTAGTAAGTCGTAAAAATAAGTTACATCGGAATCAGACTTGCCTCGCTCAGTACGCTCGAAAGCAAGGCGAAGTGGCTTCAAAAGGGTTGTGATGTCAGACAAGAGCACGCAGTCCCGTTCCTTGAGCACCTAAGGTTAGAGTGGGCCAGAGGCGCGCCGATATCGTCAAGGCTAAACATAGCTTGCTAGGTATCGGCGTGGACATATGAGCGTGTGTGCTCTGCGACTGGCTCCGCGGTCTGTAGCACCACGATGCCGTCAGCCCCCGGCACGGCGGTTCGGACGTGACTCTGTCGGCTGTCCTGGCGGTGGTCGGCGCCACAGCGCACTTTCCACTGGACTTGCTCGGCTGTTGGTGCCCAAATAGGAAAATAGTCCGCGTCGGCGGCCTGCTGCTCTTTGAAGTTCCTTATCCGTGCTTTTCCCTGCACCAGCCATCGGGCGTCATGCCGCACTTTACAGACGTGTCCGAAGCCAGCGTCAGCGCCGCCACGTGATTTGTCCGAGAACCTCCGTCACGGCCCCCGCCATTCATTTTTCCGAATCCCACACCGGCGCACCACATCCTGCCGATCTACCCCTTGACCGGCTTCTTCCCACCGCCCCCCGGGCTCTCCCGCACGAAGGTCGGAATCGCCCACCCCGGCACCCGCCCGCGCAGAGCCTTCACCAGCCCCACCCCCTCGGCATCCGGCACGGCGAACCGCGCCGTCCCCGGCGCCGCGTCCAACGCATGCAGGTAATACGGCTTCACCCGCGCCCGCAGCATGGCCCGGAACAACCCTTCCAGCGCGCCGACCGAATCATTCACCCCGCGCAGCAGCACGCTCTGCCCCAGCAGCCCCACCCCGGCATCCGCCAGCCGCCCCAGCGCCGCGACAGCCGGCGCCGAGAACTCCCGCGCGTGGTTTGCATGCACCGCCACCACCACCGGCTTTCCTGCCTCGCGCAACGCGGCCACCAGCCCCGCATCCACCCGGGCGGGATCGGCCACCGGCACCCGCGTATGCACCCGCAGCGTCTCGATATGCTCCAGCGCCCCCAGCCTGGCCAGGATCCCCCCCAGCCGCCGGGCGCTCAGCATGAAGGGGTCCCCCCCGGTCAGGATCGCCTCGCGCACCGCCGGCGTGCGCGCAAACCAGCGGATCGCCGCATCCAGTTGCGCTTCGCTCAGCACCCCGCCATCCGGCCCCACCGCCTCGCGCCGGAAGCAGAACCGGCAATAGACCGGGCAGGCCAGCAGCGGCTTCAATAGCGCCCGGTCCGGATACCGGTGCACCACGCCATAGACCGGAGTAAATGGCCCATCCGCCGTCGGGTCGTCAGTCTCCCACGGCGCCGTCACCAGCTCCGCCGCATCGGGAATGTATTGCAGCCCGACCGGGTCCGCCGGGTCCGCCGCGTCGATCAGCCCCGCCACATGCGCGGTGACCGACACGGCATACTGCCCCTCCACCGCCGCCGCCGCGGCCTCGGCGTCCGGCCGCAACAGCCCCGCCTCGCGCAGCGCCCGAGCACTCCGCAGCGTCCGTCCCTGGCCTGTCGTCTCACCCTCCGGCATGGTCGCGGCCCCTACCGGAAGCAGCCCGCCCCCGCAATGCCGACCGCCCCCTGGATGCCCGAGCGCCTCTCCGCGCGCCTCCCCTTCCTCGACCGCCGCGCGGCCCTCACCGCCGCCACCCGCGCCTTCTTCACCCAGCGCGGCTACCGCGAGGTCGAGACCCCCTGCCTAGTCCCCGCCCCAGGCGCCGAGGTCCACATCCGTGCCTTCGCCACCCGCTACGACCCGCATCTCGGCGCCGGCACCCCCCGCGCCCTCTGGCTGCGAACCTCCCCCGAACTGGCCATCAAGAAGCTCCTGGCCGGCGGTTCGGGCCCGGTCTTCGAACTGGCCCGCGTCTGGCGCAACGGAGAGCAATCCGCCCGCCACGCCCCCGAATTCACCATGCTGGAATGGTACCGCCCCGGCCTGTCCTTCGAGGCCCTGATGGACGAAGCCGAGGCCTTCCTCCGCACCGTCTGCCCCCCCATCGTCGAACACGATGGCGTGCGCACCGACCTCTCCCAGCCCTTCGAACGCCTCACGATGCAGCAGGCCTTTGCCCGCCACTGCAACGGCCTGGACATCCTCGGCACGCAGGGCGACACCGCCCGCCTCCACGCCGCCGCCAGCGCCGCCGGCTTCCCCCCGCGCCCCGATGAATCCTGGGAAGACCTGTTCTTCCGCCTGCTGCTGGAGCACATCGAACCCGCCATCGGCCGCGCCCGCGCCACCTTCCTGACCCACTGGCCCGCCCCCCAGGCCGCCCTGGCCCGCCGCGACCCCGCCGACCCACGCGCCGCGCTCCGCTTCGAACTCTTCGCCGCCGGGTTGGAACTCGCCAACGCCTTCGACGAACTGACCGACCCCACCGAACAGCGCGCACGATTCCACGAAGCCAACGAAGCCCGCCGCGCCGCCACCGGCGACCACGGCTGGGACATCGATGAGGATTTCATCGCCGCCCTGCACCAGGGCCTACCGCCCACCGCCGGCATCGCGCTGGGCTTCGACCGCTTGGCCATGCTGGCCTCCGGCGCGCCGCGCATTGAGGACGTGCTGTGGCTTCCGGTGTCTTGACCCCGCACACCTGCGTCGCGTCTATACGCCCGCGCGCAGACAAGCACGGGACGCATGGCAATCGGATCCAGAATGAGCCGGGAGAGGCGCCGCCGCCGCGGGCAGTTCGCACTGCGCGTGACGAAGTGGCTGCTCGGCCTCGGCATCTTCGCGGGCCTCGGCGTCGTGGCCTACCAGAGCGGCCTTGAACTGGCCGGCACCGAGGTCACGCGGCTGGAACGGCGCCTCGATGAGGTGGCGACCGAGGCGCGCGACCTGCAACTGCGCAACTCCCGCCTGGAGGCCGATCTGCGCCAGGCGCGCGAGGCCAACGTCGCCCTGCAGCGTCGCTACGACCGCGACGTGCCCTCCGGCGCCTCGGCTTCGGTCTTCTCCCTGGCCCAGCAGCGCATCGGCGCCGGCGTCCCGCGCGAACGCATCGAGCAGGTGCTGCGTGACGCCGGCCCCGTCCGCACCTGCGAGGCCCGCGGCACCTCGCGCCGATTCGCCATCGTCTATGGTGCGCGCGTGCCCGACAATGCCGGCATCGAACTGGCCGAGGGCCTGGTCCGCGTGGTGGTGAGCACCGCCGCGCAGACCGACGACATCGCCCGCACCGCGCAGGTGGTCGTCACGGTCGCGGGCCAGGACCCGCAGACCTTCACCGGCCTGCCGCAGCGCCAGGTGGTGACGCTCGGCAATGCCGAACTGGCGCTGAACGTGACCTCCGAGATCCGCGGCTTCGCCACCGCCGCCATCACGAATTGCGGGAACTGATCAGCCCGGCACGTCGCCGGCCAGCGTGATGCGGTGCATCTCCCGCCGATGCCCGTGATAGTCATTCACCGGGTAATGCTGCACCGCCCGGTTGTCCCACAGCGCGAGTGACCCGGGCGCCCAGCGGAAGCGGCAGGTGAATTCCGGCCTGGTGATGTGCGCGAACAGGAAGTCGAGCAGCGGCTTCGATTCCTCGACCGTCCAGCCTTCGAACTGGGTGGTGTGGCCCAGGTTGACATACAGCGCGCGCCGCCCGGTTTCGGGATGCGTCCGCACCACGGGGTGCGCGGCTTCCAGCACCTCGGCATTGGTCACGGCGCCGCGTTCCTTCTGGCGATCCTCGCGCGTTTTCGACGCATCCGCCTTGCGCGAGGAATTGATCGCGCGCAGCCCGTCCAGCGTGGCGCGCAGCCCGTCCGACAGCGCCTCGTAGGCGGCGCGCGCATCGGCGAAGATGGTGTCGCCGCCCGATGGCGGGACTTCGCGCGCGACGAGCATCGTCGCCATCGGCGGGCGTTCCAGATAGGCGGTGTCGGAGTGCCAGACGCCGCCGAAATTCACCCGTTCATGCGCCTCCTTCACCACTGGCGTGATCTGCGCGAAGCCATCCAGCCCGCGCACGAAGGGGTATTCGACCGGGGTGCCGAACTGTGACGCGAAGTGCAGGAAGTCGCGCGGCGGCAGGTGCACGTCGCGCAGGAACAGTACGCCGTGTTCGAGCCAGGTGGCGCGCAGCGCAGCGATGGTTCCGGCATCGACGCCGTCGCGCAGGTCGATCCCCGAGACCTCAACGCCGCAGGATCCCGAGGCGCGCGTGACAACCAGGCGCTGCGTGGTGATGGACATGGCGTTCCTCCGTTCGCGCTACGCTATGCCGCCGCCTTCAGCCGCGCCAGCATCCCCGCCGCATCCTCGCGCGGCAGCGCGTAGAACACGAAGACGTAGGGGTCCGAGGCCTCGAACACCGAGGGGTCGGGCGAGGCACGCTGCATCGTCGCGCGATCCAGCGCGGCCATCGGGTGCCAGGCGCCGTCCAGTTCGAACAGCACGTCGTAGCCCAGCGCATCGAGGTAGGCCGGCACCGCCCAGGTGCTGCCTTGCCGGTGGCGTTCCTCGACCTCCAGCGTCAGGACCGGGCGGCAGCGCAGCAGCGTCTCGCGTGCGCCGCGCAGGATCTCGTATTCCGCGCCCTCGGCATCCACCTTGATGCCGGTCACGTCATCCAGGCCCAGGTCATCCAGCCGCATGACCGGCACCACGAATCGTTGCACATTCACACGGTCGGAGACATGCGCGGCGTAGTCCTTCGCGGTGCTCGCCCATTGCTCCTGCGCCACGCCATCGAGCACGGGCATGGCCAGCGTGATCTCGCCGGCGTGATCGCCCAATGCCGCGGCATGCAGCGTCACATGGTCCGGTACGGCATCCCCGAAGGCGGCGCGCAGCCGGGCGAAGGCCGGGGGCAGGGGCTCGAAGGCCAGCACGCGGCTGCCGGGCAGGCGGGATAACGGCAAGGTGAGCAATCCGTCATGCGCCCCGGCATCGACCAAACTGCCCGGCCGGTGCAAAACAGCGTGAAATCGGCTTTCGTCCATGATCCCCCCGAACGTCCGGCCAGACCCATGCATGCATGGCCCGCCGGGCGGCGCTACCAGGAACACGCATGCACCTGAAGACCCTTGCCTATGTTTCGCGCCCGCTTGGCTACGATCCGCAGCAGCTCGAGGACATCCTGCAGACCGCGCGTGCGCGCAACAGTGCGCTGGGCATCACGGGCATGCTGGTGAGCCGCTGGGACCTGTTCGCGCAGGTGCTGGAAGGCCCGGCCGACGCGGTCGACGCCGTGTTCGACAGCATCAAGCGAGACCACCGCCATGTCCAGGTCACGCTGCGCCACGAGGGGCCGGCCGCCCAACGCCTGTTCGCCGACTGGACCATGCGGCACGAAGCCGTGCCGGCCTGGCTGTGGTCGCATGACGAGGTCCTGGCGGGCCGCCACGTGAGCGATGCGGCCGATGCGCTGCTGGCGGCCTTCCGTCGTCTGGCCGCGGGCATTGCGACGCCGGGCGGTGCATCCGGCGGCGCCGCCCCGGCGTAGAGCCCCTGCAGGGCCGCCGATCGGGCGCGGCCCGCCGGAGGATCGCGCGATGCGCAAGACCATCATGGCGGCATGGATGTCGCTGCTCGCCGGCGGCGCGCTGGCGCAGGAGGACTACGCCGCCTGGCCGCCCCTGACGCCGGGGTTCGAGAGCACAGGCGGGGGCGGCATCATGATCGGCGAGTATGAACCGGTTGTGATCCGTGACCATTGCCTGACGCGCTTCACCGCCACCACGCCGGACGGGGCGGTGTATCGCAACATCGTGCTGTTCGATGCGGTGCCGGCCCAGGGCGGCGTGCTGTGCGTGAACGGTGCCTGGCGCTCGCTGGATGGCGACGCGCAGGGCACCACGCCGTTCCGCGTGTTCATCCGCGACGGGGTGAGGCGTCGCGCGCCTTAGCGCGCTGGGGACGGGAGCGCGCCTTGGCGCACGCTGGGGATCGGGGCGCATCTTGGCGCGCACCTGGCTTGGTGCGCGCCTTCACGCGCGGGCTGGGCTTCGGGCGGCCGCCGGGTGATGATGCCACCCGTCCAGGGAAGGGCCGCCATGCGCCTTACGCAGTTGATCTATACCTCGCGCCCCTTCGGCTTCGACGAGAGCGTGCTCGACAACATCCTGTTGAGCGCGCGCGCCAACAATGCGCGGCGCGGCATCACCGGCGCGCTGGTCTGCCGGGCCGACTTGTTCATGCAGATGCTGGAGGGCGAGCGCGAGACGGTGACCGCGACCCTCGCGCGCATCCTGCAGGATGACCGCCATGTCGATGTCGCGGTGGTGCATTGCGGCGATGCGGCCGAACGCCTGTTCCCCGACTGGTCGATGCGCGACGACCCGCCGCAGACCTGGATGTGGACGCAGGACGAGGTCCGCGCCGGCGCGGCGCGCGACGCCACCGCGGCCGAGGCGCTGGCGATCTTCCGCCGGCTCGCCGCGCAGCCCCGCGATCGCTGACGTCACCCCGCCAGCCGTTCCGAGAACCGCACCAGGTAGCCGTCGGGGTCCTGCACGATGAACTGGCGCACGCACACGGCACCCGCGCCGACGCGGTAGGATTTCTCCTCGGGCGCCAGGAACAGCGGCCAGCCGGCAGCGGCGCAGGCATCGAGCAGCGGCTGCACCGCGGCCACCGCGATCTCGAGGTTCATGCCGCGCCCGAAGGGGCGTTCCAAGGGCGCCGCCACCCAATCCCGCGTGCTGCCCAGCCGGTCGAGCATGATGCGCGCGCCGTCGCGCTCGATGCAGGCGAAGCCGTCATCGGGCCTGTCGTACAGCACCACGAAGCCGCAGATATCGCGCCAGAATCGCAGGGTGGCATCGAGGTCGCTGACACCGAGTTCCGGCACCAGCGCCGGGCGGCTCATGCCGCGGCGATCGCGGCGTTCATCGCGCGCACGCCGGCGGGGGCGCCATCCGGGTGGTTCCACACGGCGCCGACCACCGCGAGGAAATCGGCCCCTGCGCGCACCAGCGGCGCGCAGTTCTGCGCGGTGATGCCGCCGATCGCGACGCACGGCACCTCCATCATCTCCGACCACCAGGCCAGCAGCTCGGTATCGGCGGTGTGCACCGTCTGCTTCGTGTCGGTCGGGAAGAAGGCGCCGAAGGCGACGTAGTCGGCACCCAGCTCACCGGCCTCCATCGCCAGGTGGCGCGAGGCATGGCAGGTGACGCCGACAATGCGGCCGTCCAGCAGCTTCCGCGCCCCGGCGTGGTCGCCATCGGACTGGCCCAGATGCGCGCCATCGCAGCCCAGCC
Source organism: Roseomonas sp. (assembly GCA_051860065.1). Lineage (GTDB taxonomy): Bacteria > Pseudomonadota > Alphaproteobacteria > Acetobacterales > Acetobacteraceae > Neoroseomonas. The sequence goes on along the minus strand of JBHYEQ010000029.1, from coordinate 16,181 downwards.
GCGCGGCCAGCGTCGCGTCGTCGTTCAGGATGAAGGCGACGTCGCGCGCCTGCGCCACCGGCAGCAGAGTCTCGACCGCCCGCTTCACCTCGTCCGGCGCGGCATCCTTCAGGCGCAGTTGCAGGCAGGCGACGTCGCCGGCATCGAGCGCCGCCGCCAGTATGTCGCGGAACGCCGCGGGATCGAGGCGCGGGGGGGTGATGAGATACAGGCGGCAGCCGCGGGCCGCGCCGTCATCCTGGGTCATGCTCTCTCCCGTGCGGCGGCCTCGCGCCGGCGCCAGGCGGTGTTCTGGCCGACCGACCGCGCGCCGTCGAGCCCCGCGCGCCCGGCGCAGGCCCAGCGCACCTGCACCGCCACCCACAAGGCCGGCACGACGCCGAGTTCCATGCCGAGCGCCAGCAGATGCGGCCAGGGCGGCGCGCCATCGGCCAGCACGCCGCCGAGACGCGCCAGGCCGCCGAGCGCGACCATGGCGCAAAGCGCCTCGAACACCCGGCGGCGGCGGTCCAGCGCGGCCGCGCACCACCAGGCCAGCAGGCCAAGGCCGAGCAGCAGGCCCGATAGGTAGCGCAGGTGGCTGGCGGTGGCGGGGCCGGCGGCCTCGGCCAGGAAGGCCGGGCCGAACAGCGCGCCGCCGGCGCCGGCCAGGATCGGCACCAGGGCGGCGAGGCGGATGGCGAGGGGGAGCATGGTGGTACTACGCCGCGCGGGGCGGTTCGGATGCGCGGGGGCGGGCAGGCCGGGCCGCGGGTCAGCTGGCGCGCCAGATCTCCAGCCCGTCCCGCGCGATGGCGGATGCCATGGGGTGGCCCTGCGCCGTCGCACGCGCCCAGGCGGCCGGTGCCCACAGGATCATGTCCACCGGACGCCCCGAGGCCTGTTCCACTGCGCTGTCGGGCAGCCTCTCGCCGACCACCAACAGGTCGGTGTCGGATGCGCCGTCGAAGTCGCCGCGGGCGAGGGAGCCGAACAGGATGATGCGCTCGGCCTGCGCCGGCGGGTGGGCCGAGAAATGCGCGCGCAGCCGGTCGATGGTTGCCGAGCGCAGCCCGGCGCGATGCCGCGCGGCTGGGCTCATGGGTCGAGTTCCGTGGCCATGCGCCGTGCCTCGGACAGGATGGCCTCGGCGTGGCGCAGGGCGGCCTCGGCCTGTTCGCGCACCACCAGGTCGGCGGGCGCCTCGGCGATGTCGGGATTGGGGTAGCGCGCGAAGGCGAAGGCCAGGGTCAGGGAGGACAGCGCCTCGCCGAGGGTGGCGCGCCGCGCGCGCTCGGCGATGCCGGCGGCGACCAGCGCGTCGAACAGGCCACCCAGGTTGTGCGATGCATCCGCCCGCAATCCGGACAGCAGCAGCACGGCCTTCAGGCCCTTTTCGGCAGACTGCTGCGCGGCCAGCATGGCCCAGTCGAAATCGCCGCCGGCGATCGAGCGCCGCGCGTGGTCGAGGTCGTGCAGGGCTTGGCGCCACATGGCCTGGGCGAGCTTGCTCATGCCCGGGACGATAGCCGCAATCGGCGCGCCGCGCATGCGCGGCGCGCCGAAGGAGGGTCACCCCTTCGACTTGTACACCTCGATCATCGAGGCCAGCAGCTTCAGCGCCTCGTCCTTCGGGCGCTGGAAGGCGTTGCGGCCGACGATCGACCCATTGCCGCCGCCGGCGTGGATGGCGCGCGCCTCATCCAGCAGCGCATCGGCGCCCTTGGCCTCGCCGCCCGAGAAGACCACCAGGCGGCGGCCGTTGAAGCAGGCCTGCACGATGTGGCGGATGCGCGCGGTCATGTCCGACCCGTCGATCTTGCGGTCGATGTAGACCTTCTTGGCGGCCTCCAGCGACAGCGGCTCCATCGGCGGCTTCACCTTGATGATGTGCGCGCCCATCAGCGCGGCCATGTGCGCGGCATAGGCGCAGATGTCGAAGGCGGTCTCGCCGACCTTGTCGAGCATCGGGCCGCGCGGATAGGACCACACGACCACGGCGAGGCCGGCCGCCTTGGCTTCCTCGGCCAGCTCGCGCAGCTCCTCCATCATCTCGAACTGGTATTCGCTGCCGGGGTAGATGGTGAAGCCGATGGCGGAGCAGCCGAGGCGCAGCGCGTCCGACACCGACCCGGTCACCGCCTGGTCCTTCGTGGTGGACAGGCTGTTCGACGAATTCACCTTGAGGATCGTCGGGATCGACCCTGCGTAGGTGGCCGCACCCGCCTCGATCATCCCGAGCGGCGCCGCATAGGCGTTCAGCCCCGCCTCGATCGCCAGGTCGAACAGATAGTGCGGGTCATAGGCGGCGGGGTTGGGCGCGAAGGACCGCGCCGGGCCGTGCTCGAAGCCCTGGTCGACGGGCAGGATCACCATGCGGCCGGTGCCGCCGAGCTTCCCCTCCATCAGGATGCGGGCGAGGTTCGCCTTGGTCCCGGGGTTGTCGCTCTCGTACCAGGACAGAATTTCCTTCACGCGGCGGGTGAGCTTCATCGGGCGTCCTTCCTTCGTGTCGTCGTCGGCGCCGGGCGATAGCGCAGGCGGGGCATGGTGTCACGCGGCGGGCGATGTGGCGCCATCCTGTGGCGCTTCCATGGCGAGCCAATCCGCCAGCCGGGCGAGGTCGTCGCGCCGGCGCAGGTCGAGGCTGGCGAGGTCGAGGCTGGGCGGGCGGGCGGGCAGCAACTGCGCGCCGACCTCCGCCGCCGCCGCGCGCACCGCGGCGAAGGCTGGGCAGGCGCTGTCCAGCACCACCAGCCGCACCCCTGCGCGCAGCGCCACGAGCGCGGTGCCGGGCGCGTCGGCGCAATCCAGCGCCGCGCAATGCGCCACGCCCGGACGGGCTGCCGCCGCCTGCGCGACGACGCCCAGGAACCAGGCCGCCCCGGCGAACCCGCCAGCGCCGGGGGCCGAGAGCAGCAGCACCCCGCGCGGCCCGGCCGCCGCCAGCGCCGCCATCGCACCCGCCACCCCATGCACCGTGACTGCCGGGGGGAAGCTCACACGCGCCGTCACCGTTGACCCCGAGGCCCCTCTCTGCCAAGCCTTCTGCTTGGCCCGCGAAGCGTCGCGGGGCAAGGCATGCGTGGCGTCCAAGGGGGCCGATGAACGACGCTGAAGGGGATCCGGTGGCCGAGGCCGCCGCCAGGCTCGAAGCCGCGGTGGAACGCCTGTCGCGCGCGATGGCGAACCGCCCGGCGCCGGCGCCGGCCGCCGAGGGCGAGGACACGGTGGCCGCCCGCGAGGCCGTGGCCGCCCTGGCCGCGCGGCTGGACGACACCATCGCGCGCCTGCGCGGCGTGCTGGGCGAGGAAGCCTGAATGGCCCAGGTCACGGTCCGCGTCGGCGGCTATTCCCATCCGGTCGCCTGCCAGGACGGGCAGGAACGCCACCTCACCGACATGGCGGCCGAGGTCGACAAGCGCATCGGCGCGCTCAAGGCCATGGGCATGCAGTTCGGCGAGACCCGGATGCTGCTGCTGGCGGCCCTGCAGCTGGCGGACGAGACGTCGGACCTCACGGCCGAGAACGATGCGCTGAAGGCGGGTGGCGCGGTGGCGGCGCCGATGCCCGAGCCGGTCGCGCCCGCCGCCCCGGCGGTCGATCCCGCGCTGGTCGCGCGCCTGCATCGCGTGGCCGAGGCGATCGAGGCCATTGCAGCCACCCTTGAGGCCCCCTAGGTTCATCGGGTGAGGCTGGCCGGCGCGCCAGGCAATTCATCCCCGGGGCCAATGCACATCCTCCGGGAGCTGGCTCTGTCCGGATCTTGGTCCGGGTACCTGGTGCCCACCTGCGACAGCAGGCCTTGGGAGGGTGAGACGCCAGCGGCCTGGGTGGCTTCACGCTTTTCGATCGCGCGGAGCGCGATCGAGTCTTTTTTCGCCCTTAAGCACCGGGGGCCCGCATCCGCGGGCTTGGCTTACGCGCCCCGCGCTGGCGTACCCGGCGTCGCCGATGGTCTGGGCGCGGTCGCGCATTCGCTCCCGGCCCGAGGCAGGGCCTCGGGCCGCCAGTGCTGGTGACGGCGGGCGTGGCCTCCCTGCGGTGGTTCTGACGGGGGGGCGGTGCATTGCCTCGCCGCGCGGCGCGCCCATGATCCACCCCGATGACCGCTGACACCTCCGCCGACCATTGCGACGTACTGCTCGCCGCCCTGAAGGCCGAGGCGCGCAAGGCTGCGCTGGCGCGCCGCGCCGCCATCGACCCGGCCGGGGCAGGGGAGGCGCTCGCCGCCATAGTGCTGCGCGACTGCCCGCCGCCGGTTGGCGCGCTGGTCTCCGGCTTCTGGCCGATGGGTCCCGAGATCGATCTGCGCCCGCTGCTGCATGCGCTGCATGCGCGCGGGCAGGCGCTTTGCCTGCCGGTCACCCCGAGGCGCGGCCAGCCTCTACGCTTCCGCCGCTGGGCGCCGGGCGATGCGCTCGCGCATGGCCCGATGGGCACGCGCCAGCCGGCCGAAGGTCCCGACGTGACACCCGACTGGCTGCTGGTGCCGCTGCTGGCCTTCGACCGCGCCGGCCGGCGGCTCGGCTATGGCGGGGGATACTACGACCGGACGCTGTCGGCGCTGCCGCAGGCGACCGCGCTCGGCATTGCCTATGCGGCGCAGGAGATGCATGACCCGCCCGGGGTGCCCGCCGGCCCCCTGGATGCGCGCCTGCCGCGCGTGGCGACGGAGAAGGGCGTGGTGGTCTGCCACACGGCCGCATGAGGCTGCTGTTCCTGGGCGACATCGTCGGGCGGTCGGGGCGCGATGCGGTGGTCGCGGCGCTGCCCGCGCTGCGGCGCGACCTGATGCTCGACCTGGTGGTGGTGAATGCGGAGAACGCCTCGCACGGCTTCGGCCTGGCGCCCGACATGGCGCGCGCGCTGTTCGCCGCCGGGGCGGATGTGCTGACGCTCGGCAACCACGCCTGGGACCGCAAGGAAATCATTCCGTTCATCGAGGAGGAACCGCGGCTGGTCCGCCCGCTGAACTACGCGCCTGGCACGCCAGGACGGGGCGCGACAGTGGTGCAGGTGGCGGGCGGGCGGCGCGTGCTGGTGGTGCAGGCGATGGGCCGGCTGTTCATGGAACCGCTGGACGACCCTTTCCGCGCCGTGCAGGCGGAATTGGCGAAGCAGACGCTCGGCGCCCAGGGCAGCGTGCAGGCGGTGGTGGTGGATGTCCATGCCGAGGCCACGTCCGAGAAGCAGGCCATGGGGCATTCCTTCGACGGTCGTGCGTCGCTGGTGATCGGCACGCACACGCATGTGCCCACGGCCGATGCGCGCGTGCTGCCCGGCGGCACGGCGTACCAGTCCGATGCCGGGATGTGCGGCGACTACGACAGCGTGATCGGCATGCAGAAGGGCGGCGCCTCGCTGCGCTTCTGGCGCAAGGTGCCGGCGGAGAAGCTGGCGCCGGCCGAGGGGGCCGCGACACTCTGCGGGCTGTTCGTCGAGACCGATGACGCGACGGGGCTCGCACGGCGCGTCGCGCCGCTGCGGATGGGTGGCGCGCTGGACCAGGCGATGCCGGCGGTCTGATACCAACGGCACGATCGCAGCACGCGTGCCGAGCGCCCGAATGCGGCGCCACGCGAAGCCACGCCGACGGAGGCGGCGCTCGGCAATCGAGGGCACGAAAACGCGGAAATCAGCGGTCATCCTTCATGACGGTTGGCATGACCCGGCACCTTTCCCGCAGGCGCGATCCGATCCAGCCTGCACCGCGACACGAAAGGGGGAATCGGCGCATGGACCTCGGCTTCACGGGACGGCGGGTGCTGGTGGTGGGCGCCTCGGCGGGCATCGGCTTCGCCACGGCGGAACTGCTGGCGCGCGAGGGGGCGGAGGTGCTCATCGCCTCGCGCGATCCGGCCGGCATCGCGGCGGCGGCGGATCGGATCGCGGCCGCCACGGGCCGGCGGCCGACGACGGCGGTGGCGGACATCACGGCCGAGGGCGCGGCCGAGGCTCTGCTGGCCGAGGCCGCCACCCGCTGGGGCGCGCTGGATGCGCTGGTGGATTGCGTTGGCGGGTCGATCCGCTCGGGCTTCGAGGCGCTGACCGATGCCGATTGGATGGCGAACTACACCTTCAACGTGCTGAGCGCGGTGCGCATCGTGCGCGCCGCGCTGCCGCTGCTGCGGAAGGGCAGCGCGCCGTCGATCGTGGTGCTGGGGGCGGCGGCGTCGCGCATGCCCTATCCGAACCAGATCGTGTCGAACGTCCACAAGGCGGGGCTGCTGGGGCTGACCAAGACGCTGGCCGGAGAATACGCGCCCGAAGGCATACGGGTGAATTGCGTGGCGCCGGGGCGCACGCTGACCAGGCTATGGACGGATCGGGCCGCTGCCATGGCGGCGCAGCGCAACGTGACGGCGGAGGAGGTCATCGCCGAATTCGCCCACGAGATCCCGCTCGGGCGCTTCGGCGCGCCGGAGGAGGTGGGGGCGATGGTGCTGTGGCTGTCCAGCCCGCGCGCCGGCTACGTCACGGGCCAGACCGTGAACGTCGATGGCGGGATCGCGCGCGGGTTGCTGTAGCCGCGTGCCCGCGGCGGCGCGGCGTCGTCGCAAGCCGCCGACCGCCCGGGCTGCTTGGCGCGCCGCGCATGTGCCGGCGCCCGGCGCCGCCTGGATCAGTACATGGTCTGGTTCAGCCGCTCCGGCGCCTCGCGGTCATAGGCGGCCGGGTCCACGGCGCCGTCCGCGCGGTGGGAGGCGATGAGCTGCCCCATCGTCGGCAGCCCGGCCGGGCGCGGCGCGCCGCCCCACAGGCGCGATCGCATGATCGACTTGGCGCATTGCATGAACAGCTCGCTCACGCTCACCACCAGCACCGTGGCGGGCGCCTTGCCGCGTTCGACGAAGCGGCCGCACAGCGCCGGGTCGGTGGTGATGCGCGCGGTGCCATGGACGCGCAGCACCTCGGACGCGCCAGGCACCATGAAGATGACCGAGACGCGGTTGTCTTCCAGGATGTCGCGATAGGCATCGAGCCGGTTGTTGCCGCGCCGGTCCGGGATCAGCAGCGAGCCATCCGGTTCGACCGCCACGAAGCCAGGCGCGTCGCCGCGCGGGGTGGCATGCACGCCACGGGCACCCACGGTGGACAGGATGCAGAAGGGCGAGGCGGCGATCCAGGCGCGCGCCGTCGCCTCGATCCGGTGGGTCACCTTCTTGATCGGGCCTTCCAGCGGCTGGTCATAGACCGCGCGCAGCTGGTCCTCGGTGGTGACGGCGAAGGGGTCGATGGGGGCTTGCGTGTCCATGCGCCAGTTTCACCCGTTCCGGGCGCGGTTTGCCAGCCCCGGCTTGCCCGCGGCCGGGCGCGGCGCGTAGAAGCCCGGTCTGACCCAGCCATTTGGAGAGAGACGCGGCCATGGCCGGCCATTCGCACGCCAAGAACGTCATGCACCGCAAGGCCGCGCAGGGGGCCAAGCGCGCCCAGGCCTTCAGCAAGCTGATCCGCGAGATCAGCGTCTCGGCCAAGCAGGGCCTGCCCGACCCGGCGATGAACCCGCGCCTGCGCGCCGCGGTGAAGGCCGCGCTGGTCGCGAACATGACGCGCGACACCATCGACCGCGCCATCAAGCGGGCGAGCGAGGCCGGGCAGGGCGATGGCTACGAGGAAGTACGCTACGAGGGCTACGGCCCGCACGGCATCGCCATCATCGTCGAGGCGCTGACCGACAACCGCAACCGCACCGGCGGCGACCTGCGGTCGATGTTCGCCAAGAATGGCGGTGCACTGGGGGAGACGAATTCGGTCGCCTTCCAGTTCGACCGCAAGGGCGTGCTGCGCTTCAAGGCTGTGGTGGCGAGCGCCGACGCCATGCTGGAAGCCGCCATTGAGGCCGGCGCGGAGGATGTGGAATCCGACGAGGACGGCCACGAGGTGTCGTGTTCCGTCGAGGATTTCGCGACCGTGCGCGATGCGCTGGAAGCGGCCTTCGGCCAGGCGGAGGCGGCGAAGCTGGAATGGTGGCCGTCCACCACGATCGACCTCGATGAGGACCGCGCGCGCGAGATCCTGAAGCTGGTCGACGCGCTGGACGACCATGACGACGTTCAGACCGTCTATGCGAATTTCGAGGTGGATGCGGCGGCGGCGGAGCGGCTTTCCGCGGCGTAGCGCCGCCCTCAGCCGCCCGGCGGCGGGTCGAAGGCGCGGATCGGCGGCAGGTTGCCGGTGAAGCGTTCGACCTCGATCACCGTCAACTGCCCCGTGCAGCCCTGCGACAGCGCCGAGGTCCCGACATCGCGCGTCAGCACGTTGGGGTTGCCGTGCACGCAGAGCGGCCGGTCCTCCTGCGGGTCCTGCGGGTCGTACCAGGCTCCGGTGGCCAGTTGCACGACACCCTGCCGGATGCCGTCGGTCAGGCGCACCGCCGCGAGGCAGGCGCCGCGGTCGTTGAACAGCCGGATCACGTCGCCATCGCCGATGCCGCGCGCCGCCGCATCGGCCGGGTGCATCGCCGCCACCTCCCGCCCGCGGTGCTTGGACGCCTGGCTGTGGCCGCCGAAGTCGAGCTGGCTGTGCAGCCGCGTCGCCGGCTGGTTCGCCACCAGGTGGAGCGGCGTGGCGCCGGCGGGGATTTCCTCGGGCGGCAGCCAGGCGGGGTGGCCGGGGCAGCTGGGCTCGTTGAAGCCGGCGATGGTCTCGCTGAAGATCTCGACGCGCCCGCTCGGTGTGGGCAGGGGGTTGGCGTCGGGGTCGTCGCGGAAGGCGCGCCAGGGGCCGCCATCATCCGGGCGCTGCGGCAGCGTCAGGCTCCCGGCCGCCCAGAAATCTTCGAAGTCCGGCGCGGGCAGGTCCAGGTCGCGCAGGCCCTGCTGCGTGCGCGCGAACAGGTGGCGCAGCCATTCGCGGGTGGTGCGGCCCTCGGTGAAGGCTTCCTCCGTGCCCATGCGGCGGCTGAGGGCGGCGAAGATGTCGTAGTCGTCGCGCGCCTCGCCGAAGGGCGGGACGATGCGGTGCATCGCCACCATCAGCGGGTCGTGGGAGCTGTAGCCGATATCCTCGCGTTCCAGCGTCATGGTCGCGGGCAGCACGATGTCGGCATGGCGCGCGGTGGCGGTCCAGGCGAGTTCGTGCACCACCAGCGTATCCACCCGCGCGAAGGCCTGGCGCAGCCGGTTGAGGTCCTGGTGGTGGTGGAACGGGTTGCCGCCCGCCCAATAGACCAGCCGGATGTCGGGGTAGGTGCGGGTCTGGCCGTTGTAGCGATAGGTCGTGCCCGGGTTCAGCAGCATGTCCGCGATGCGGGCGACCGGGATGAAGTTGCCGTGCCGGTTGCGCCCCTGCGGCAGGGTCGGGCCCGGCACCGCATTGCCGCGGCGGCCGTAATAGCCGATGGCGCCCAGTGCATAGCCGTAGCCGCCGCCGGGCAGGCCGATCTGCCCCAGCGCCGCGGCCAGCACGGCGCCCATCCATACCGGCTGTTCGCCATGTTCGGCGCGCTGCAGCGCATGCGCCACGGTCACCAGCACGCGGCGGCCGTGCAGGCGGCGGGCCAGGGCGCGGATCTCCTCGGCCGCGACGCCGGTGATCGGTGCGGCCCAGTCGGCGTCCTTGGCCTGGCCGTCGGCCTCACCGAGCAGATAGCGTTCGAAGACCGGCCAGCCGGTGGTGAAGCGGTCGAGGAAGGCCTGGTCGTGCAGCCCTTCCACCACCAGCGTATGCACCAACGCCAACATCAGCGCGGTGTCGGTGTTGGGGATGTTGGCGATCCATTCGGCGCCGGCTTCCTCCGGCAGGTCGCCGCGCAGCGGGCCGACCAGGATGAAGTCGCAGCCGCGCGCGCGGGCCGCCTGCATGGCGGGGCGTTCGACATGCGCGCTGATGCCGCCGCCAGCGACCATGGCGTTCTTCAGCGCCATGCCGCCGAAGGCCAGCACCACCTCGCTGTGCTCAGCCACCTGGTCCCAGGTGACGTTGTGCTTGGTCAGGTCCTCATAGACGCCGAGGATATGCGGCACGAGGACCGAGGACGCGCCGGAGCTGTAGGAATTGACCGAGGCGACGTAGCCGCCGAAGGCGCAGTTCAGGAAGCGATGCACCTGGCTTTGCGCGTGGTGGAAGCGCCCGGCGCTCGACCAGCCATAGGACCCGCCGAAGACCGCGCCCGGGCCGTGCGTGTCGCGGATGCGGCTCAACTCGCCACCCAGCAGGTCGAGCACGGCATCCCAGGACATCGGGACGAATTCGTCGCGCCCGCGTGCGCGGTCGGGGCCGGGGCCGCGTTCCAGCCAGCCGCGGCGCACCATGGGCTGCGCGATGCGCGCCGGGTGGCGCAGCGCGGCGGGGAAGTTCTGCAGGATCTCGTTCGGGTCCGGGTCGGTCGGATGGGGGCGGACCACCAGCCCGCCATCGCGCATGGCCGCGGTGAAGACGCCCCAATGCGAGCTGTGGGGGCGGAAGTCCGTGGTCTCGGCGCTCATGTCACTGGCCCTGATGCTGCTGCGCTGGACATGCGACCCATGGGTCGCGATATGACCGGCGAGCCATGGTAGCGGTTCCGCACGGCCGCGCCATCGCCGTGACGGTCCCGCCAACGATGGTCGAGGCGTCAGGCTCCGGCCGGCCAGTCCCTGTGCGAAGCCGGGGGTTGATGTCGCGGTGGTGCGCCTCGTCGGCTCGGATCACCAGCACCACGTCGCGCAGCTTCGCATCCTCCATCGCGACGCCGCGCCGACCTGAAGGCCGGGGCAGGGCGCGCCGGCTACGCGCCGCGGCGCTGCGCGTCGCGCAAGGCACGGAAGCCGATTCGCTGCACGCCCCGCGCAGCCAGCATCGCGGAGAGTTCCGGGTCCACCAGCGCCTGTGCATCGTCGATCCGCAGCGCGGCGGAGGCCGGCGTGCAGGCACGCAGTTCCTCGCCGTCGATGGCCGGGTGCGCGAAAATTTCGGTCACGCCGGGCGGCCATTCCGGCAGGGCCGCGCGCAGCGTCGGGCCGGCCGGCAGCGGCCAAGCGTAGAGCATGTGCTCGTTGAACAGGATGCCGCGCGCGACCGCCGCCCCCCGCGCCGCCACATCCTGCGCCGCCATGCGGACCGGCAGCCGAAAGCGCGCGGCGAGGTCGAGATAGACGCCCACCAGGTCCGGCCGCTCCTGCATCACGCCCATATGCGCGTCGAGGTGCGTGACATCGACGCCCCAGGACAGCGCCGCCTCGATCTGCGCCAGGCATTCCGCATGCGCCTCCGCCGCGTCGATCCGCGCCAGCGCCTCCGTCGCCGTGCGCGGCAGGAAGCCCTCCGCGTCGTGCAGCGAGGCGCCGCGCGTCAGCCCGCGCCAGCGGCACGCCTCGTATTCGCTGGTCAGCGTCAGGTGCACGCCGATCGGGTAGGCGGCGCACATCCTCACCGCCTCGGGCGCCCAGGGGCAGGGCACCATCAGCGTCGCGTCCGTCGCGATGCCCTGCGCCAGCGCGCGATGCGTCGCCAGGTTGGCCGCGTGGCTCGACCCCAGGTCATCGCAATTGACGATCAGCAGCCGCGCCTCGCGATCGAAGCCGAGGCGTTCCGCAAGATCCGATCCCATGCCGTAAGCCCCCGCCCGTTCCGCGCCCGAAGCTACCCGCGGCGCCCGCGCGCGGCCATCCGCGCCGGTCTGCTATGAAGGCGCCCCATGGCGCGCCGCCCGATTCGCATCCTCGGCCTCGACCCCGGCCTCCAGCACACCGGCTGGGGGCTGATCGAACACGACGGCTTCCGGCTGCGCTTCCTGGCCGAGGGCGTGATCTCCACCACCCCTGCCGAGGACCTGCCCGAACGGCTGCTGGCGCTGCATCGCGGCCTCGCCGCCGTGATCGAGTTGCACGCGCCGGAAGAAGCCGCCGTCGAGAACACCTACGTCGCTCGCAACCCGGATTCCGCACTGAAACTCGGCCAGGCCCGCGGCGTCGTGGTGCTGGCGCCTGCCCTCGCCGGCCTGGCCGTCGCGCAATACGGCGCCATGGAAGTGAAACGCGCCGTCGTCGGCAACGGCCACGCCGCCAAGGACCAGGTCCAAGCGATGGTGAAACACCTCCTGCCCGGCGTGACCTTCAAGCGCGCAGACGCCGCCGACGCCCTTGCCGTCGCGATCTGCCACGCCCATCACCGCCAGTCGCGCGCGGCGCTCGCACGCGGGTATCAGCCGGCATGATGGGGGCGCGCGCGGCGGGGGAGGGCTTTGCCCTCCCCCGGACCCCCACCCACCAAAGGCCTAAGGGCCTCTGGACACCAATACCTGATCGGGGGAATTGGGGAGGGGCATCGTCGGCGGCACCGACGCGACGGTCGCGCCATGCCCCTCCCCAATTCCCCCGATTGAAGTTGAGGGTTCCAAGGGCCTTAAGCCCTTGGTGGGGGAGGTCCGGAGGGGGCAAAGCCCCCTCCGCGCGCGTGCCGCGCCCATGATCGCCGCGCTGAAAGGCCGGGTGGAGGCCACGCATGACGGCGGGTGCGTGTTTGATGTGAATGGCGTGGGGTATCTGCTGTCGTGTTCGCGGCGGACGTTGGATGCGTTGACGGGGCGTGAGGGCGTGGTGCGTGTGCTGGTCGAGACGCGGGTCAGCCAGGATGCGATCACGCTGTATGGCTTCTTCGATGCAGCGGAGAGGGAGGCGTTCCGGGCGCTGATCGAGGTCAAGACGGTGGGGCCGCAGAAGGCGCTGATCGTGCTGTCGTCCTTGTCGCCGGATGGGTTGGCGCGGGCGATTGCGGGGAAGGAGCGCAAGCGGCTGTCCGAGGTGAAGGGCCTGGGGGCGGCGACGGCCAACCGGATTGTCGATGAACCGGCCATGCAGAAATGGGCGGTGGGGCGCGCGACGCCGGATGCGGATGGCGAGGGGGCGCTTGCGGCGGCGCTGCCGGAGGCGGGCGCGGAAGCTGATGCGGTGTCGGCGCTGGTGAATCTGGGCTGGAAGCAGCCGCAGGCGGCGGCGGCGATCGCGCGCGCGGCGAAGCGGCTGGGTGAGGGTGCGACGCTGGATGCGCTGATCCGTGATGGGTTGAAGGAGATGGCGCGGTGAGCGAGCGCATCACCGATCCCGAACGCCAGGATGACGACTACGGCGAGCACGCGCTGCGCCCGCAGACCATCGCGGACTTCACCGGCCAGGCGTCGCTGCGCGAGAACCTTGGCGTCTTCATCGCGGCGGCGCGCACGCGCGGCGAACCGATGGACCATGTGCTGTTCCATGGCCCGCCGGGGCTGGGGAAGACAACGCTGGCGCAGATCGTGGCGCGCGAATTGGGCGTGGGGTTCCGTGCCACGTCGGGTCCGGTGTTGCAGCGGTCGGGCGACCTGGCGGCGATCCTGACCAACCTGCAGCCGCGCGACGTGCTGTTCGTCGATGAGATCCATCGCCTGCAGCCGGCGATCGAGGAGACGCTTTATCCGGCGATGGAGGATTTCTGCCTCGACCTCATCATCGGAGAAGGCCCGGCGGCGCGCACGGTGCGGATCGACATCCCGCCCTTCACCTTGATCGGCGCCACCACGCGTGCGGGGCTGCTGGCGACACCGCTGCGCGATCGCTTCGGCATTCCGTTGCGGCTGGTGTTCTACACGGCGGCGGAATTGCACGGCATCGTCAGCCGCGGCGCGCGGAAGCTGGGTTTCGCGTTGTCGGATGATGGGGCGTTCGAGATCGCCAAGCGCTCGCGCGGCACGCCGCGCATCGCGGGGCGGCTGCTGCGGCGCGTGCGGGATTTCGCGCTGGTGGAAGGCCGCGCCGCCGATCGCTCGATGGTCGATGGCGCGCTGCTGCGGCTTGAAGTCGATGCGCTCGGCCTCGACGCGATGGACCGGCGGTATCTGCGCCGCATCGCGGAGCACCATGGCGGCGGGCCGGTCGGCATCGAGACGCTCGCGGCGGCCCTCGCGGAGGGCCGCGACACGCTCGAGGAAGTGGTCGAGCCCTTCCTGATCCAGGAGGGCCTGGTGCTGCGGACCCCGCGCGGGCGGATGCTGGGCGAGGCCGGCTGGCGGCACCTGGGACTCGCCCCGCCGGCGGGGATGGTGGCGCAGCTCGACCTGCTGCGGGACACCGATCCGTGAACGGCTCCGAACCAAATAAGGCAAATGCACCGCATCAATACCCCCTGCGCGTGTATTTCGAGGATACCGATGCCGGCGGGATGGCCTATCACGCCCGATATCTGCATTGGGCGGAACGGGCGCGAACCGAATCCTTGCGTGCCATAGACTTGCCGCACCAATTTATGATGGAACGTCACAATGCGTTGCTGGTGGTGCGGCGCGTCGAAGTGGAGTACTGGCGGCCGGCCCGCCTCGATGATTCCGTCGTGGTGGAGACCTCGGTGCTGCGCGTGACCGGCGCGCAGGTGGTGCTCGACCAGGTGGTGCGGGATGCGCAGCACAGGCTGGCCGGGCTCAAGGTCGGGCTGGTCTGCGTGGGGCGGGACAGCCTCAGGCCCGTGCCCCTGCCGGAACCCTGGCGGTCGGTGCTCAAGGCGCTGGTCGTCCCGGCGTAGAGGTGGCCCGCCGCACGCGGGCCAGGGGCGTGACGTGAATGCGGCCCGCGCGCGGGCCAGGTAAGGAGAGACGGCGTGAACCCAAGCGTGACCGCCGAGGCGCTCGGCCAGGCCGCCCACGACCTGTCGCTGTGGGGGCTGTTCCTCCAGGCCGACTGGGTGGTGAAGGGCGTGATGTTGGGGCTGCTGGTCGCCAGCATCTGGGTCTGGGCGATCGTCTTCGACAAGGTGACGTCGATCCGTCGCGCCAACCGCGCCGCCGATGCCTTCGAGGACCGCTTCTGGTCCGGCGGCAGCCTGGACGACCTGTTCGCGCGCGAAGGGGAGGAACCCTCGCACCCGATGGCCGCGGTGTTCGGCGCGGCGATGCGCGAATGGCGGCGCTCGGCCGGCGCCGGTTCCATCATGGGTGGGGCCAAGGAACGGGTCGAACGTGCCATGACCGTGACGATCGGGCGCGAGATGGAGCGCCTGGAACGCTGGATGGTGTTCCTCGCCTCCGTGGGTTCGGTCGCGCCCTTCATCGGGCTGTTCGGCACGGTCTGGGGCATCATGAATTCGTTTGCCGCCATTGCCGGCATGCAGAACACCAACCTCGCGGTGGTGGCGCCGGGCATCGCGGAGGCGCTGTTCGCCACCGCCATCGGCCTGGTCGCGGCCATCCCGGCGGTGCTGGCCTACAACAAGATCAACACCGACCTGGCGCGTTTCGCCGCGCGCATGGAATCCTTCGCCACCGAATTCGCCGCCATCCTGTCGCGCCAGACGGAAGTGGCGGCCAATGACGCCGCGGCCCCGGCCGCGAGCGCGGCGGAATAGCCGCCATGGCCGGCTCCCTGATGAACGGTCGCGACCGCCGCTCACGCTACCGGCCGATGGCCGAGATCAACGTGACGCCGCTGGTCGACGTCATGCTGGTGCTGCTGATCATCTTCATGGTGGCGGCGCCGCTGATGACCGTGGGCGTGCCGGTGGACCTGCCGCGCACCGCCGCGACGCCGCTGAACCAGGAGACCGAGCCGCTCACCATCACCGTCGACCCGCAGGGCCGCGTGTTCCTGCAGGAGACCGAGGTGCCGATGGAAAACCTGGTGGCACAGCTGCGGGCGATCATGGGCACGCAGGCACCGGGCGCGCCGGAACGGCGCATCTTCGTGCGCGGCGACCGCGCGATCGCCTATGGCCGCGTCATGGAAGTGATGGGCACCATCGCCGGCGCCGGCTTCACGCGCGTGGCGCTGTTGGCCGAACAGGCCACAGGCGCGCCTGGCGTAACGCCCGCCCGCCCCGCCGCGCCGCCCGCCCGCCCGGCCGGCCAGCCGCGCTAGAGCCGCTTCCGCTCGCCATGGCTCGCTTCACCGACTCCAGCCCATCGTTCTCGCGAGCATCCTTATCCGCTCAAACGATTCCGTTTGAGCGGATGATGCTCTAGGTCGCGACGGGCGGCGATGCCCTCCCTCACCTCACGGATGGACCTGAACCGCTGGGGCCTGGTCTCGGCGGGCCTGCACGGAACGATCCTGCTGGTCGGCGCGCTGTTCGTCCTGGCCCGCCCGATCCCGGAGCCGGAGGAGCAGGGCATCGCGGTGGAACTGGTGGCACCCGGCCCGCCGCAGATGGCGCAGGGCGACCTGCCGCGCCCGACGCCGGCGCCGCCCAGCCCCGACCCCGCGCCCACGCCGCCGACGCCCGAACCGCCCGCGCCGACGCCGCCGCGCGAGGCGCCG
>JBHYEQ010000028.1:0-33243 GCA_051860065.1 Roseomonas sp. | reverse complement strand
GTGGCCGGGGCAGTCCACATGCGCGTAGTGGCGGTTCGCCGTCTCGTACTCGACATGCGCGGTCGAGATCGTGATGCCGCGCGCACGCTCCTCCGGCGCCTTGTCGATCTGGTCGTACGCCGTGAACGTCGCACCACCCGCCTTGGCCAGGACCTTGGTGATCGCCGCCGTCAGCGACGTCTTGCCATGGTCCACATGCCCGATCGTGCCGATGTTCACATGCGGCTTGTTACGCTCGAATTTCGCCTTCGCCATGGTCCTGTCCCGCGTCCTCGTGTCCGAACGGTGTCTGCCAAAACAGGGGCGCCGCCGCTGCGGCGGAACCCGGAAAACCGTGCCCCCTGAGGGAGGCCAAACCCCGCGCCGGCCTGGAGCGGGTGACGGGAATCGAACCCGCATAACCAGCTTGGAAGGCTGGGGCTCTACCATTGAGCTACACCCGCGCCGCGAGGCGCAGATCCAACCGACGTTCCGCCCCGCCGCCGCTGAAGTCCGGCCTTGCGGGCGATATGGAGGGGGTTGGATTCGAACCAACGTAGGCGTGCGCCAGCGGATTTACAGTCCGCCCCCTTTAGCCACTCGGGCACCCCTCCACAGCCGCGCGGCCTTGCGGGCCGGCGGGAGCGCGCGGGGTTAACCGCATGGGGGTCGCGGTGTCAACGCCCAGCCCCGCGCGCGACCCGGGTTACGGCAGCGGGCGCAGCGTCGGCTCCCGGTCCCATTGCCGGCCGGCGGCCAGGCGGATGAAAGCCGCCTCCTCCTGGTCGATCGGCACGACGCGTTCGTCCGGCGCGACGGCGGCCTTGTCCAGCAGCGGGCGCGCCGCCGCGGTGAAGCCGATCGCCTTCAGGTGCGCGAAGGCAGCGGCGACGAATTCCACCGCCGCATGGTCGGCCAGCAGCGCCTCCACACCCTTCGCCGAGACCGCCAGCGCCACGGCATCGAACAGCACCGAGGGCGAGCCCGCCAACTGGCCATCGGCCTTGAGCATCCGCCCGCCCTTCAGCTTCACGCCGCCGATGCGCGGCGCGACGATCTTCACCGTGGCACCCGCCTGCTCCGCGGCGGTGGTGATGGCGTCCACCACCTCGCCATCGGCGCCATCGGTCACCAGCAGGCCGATGGCGCGGCCCTCCAGCGTCTCGGGGTATTTGCCGATGATCCGCAGCGCGGGCGAGGGATCCATGTCGATCACCGGCGCGGCGGCCTGGCTGGGCTTCGGCAGGTCCATGTTCAGCCCCGCGGCGACGCGCGCGGCCAGGTCCTGGTCGACATTCAGCAGGTTCGACAGCACGCGGGTGCGGACATGCTCCAGCGTCACCTTCGAGAGTTCAAAGACCAGTGCGGAGGCCATGTGCGCCTGCTCGACCTCGGTCTGCGAGCGGTAGAAGAGCCGCGCCTGGCTGTAGTGGTCGGCGAAGCTCTCGGCGCGCAGGCGGACCTTGGTGCCCTCCATCGGCAGGCGGAAGCTGCGGAAGCCGCCCTTGGGGTCTTCGCGCGGGCCGCCGGGCTCGCCGGCCTCGGCCAGGCTGTTGGGTTCGTAGTTCGCGCGGCCCTGGAAGACCTGCGTCTGCATCTGGCCGTCGCGCTGGAAGTTCTGGAAGGGGCAGCCCTTGGCGCGGTTGATCGGGATCTGGTGGAAATTCACCGTCCCCAGGCGCGAGAGCTGCGTGTCCTGGTAGGAAAACAGCCGCCCCTGCAGCAGCGGGTCCTCCGAGACATCGATCCCCGGCGGCAGGTTCGTCGGCAGGAAGGCGACCTGCTCGGTCTCGGCGAAGAAATTGTCGGGGTTGCGGTCCAGCACCATGCGCCCGATCACGCGCAGCGGGTGCGTCTCCTCCGGGATCAGCTTGGTCGCGTCCAGGATGTCGAAGGGCAGCGCGTCGGCTTCTTCCTGCGTGAGCAGCTGCACCGCCAGCTCCCATTCCGGGAAGTCGCCGGCGGCGATGGATTCATACAGGTCGCGGCGATGGTAGTCGGGATCGGCGCCGGCGATCTTCACCGCCTCGTCCCAGCAGGTGGATTGCGTGCCGAGCTTCGGGCGCCAGTGGAACTTGACGAAGGTCGCGTTCCCCTCCGCATCGAGCAGCCGGAAGGTGTGGACACCGAACCCCTCGATCATGCGCAACGACCGCGGGATGGTGCGGTCGGACATCGCCCACATGATCATGTGCGTCGATTCCGGCATCAGGCCGATGAAGTCCCAGAAGGTGTCGTGCGCGCTGGCGGCCTGCGGGTAGCCTCGATCCGCCTCCATCTTCACCGCATGGACCAGGTCGGGGAACTTGATGGCGTCCTGGATGAAGAAGACCGGGATGTTGTTGCCCACCAGGTCCCAATTGCCTTCCACGGTATAGAACTTCACCGCGAAGCCCCGCACGTCGCGCGGGGTGTCCACCGACCCGGCGCCGCCCGCGACCGTTGAGAAGCGCACGAAGACCTCGGTGCGCTTGCCGGTCTCGGTCAGGATTTTCGCGGTGGTGAATTCCGCCAGGCTGTCAGTCAGCTCGAAATAGCCATGCGCGGCCGACCCGCGGGCGTGCACGATGCGCTCGGGGATGCGTTCGTGGTCGAAGTGCTGGATCTTCTCGCGCAGCACGAAGTCTTCCAGCAGCGTCGGGCCGCGCACCCCAGCCTTCAGCGAGTTCTGGTTGTCGCTGACCGGAACGCCGTGATTGGTCGTGAGGCGTTCATCGGGGGCGCTGGCGGTCTGGTGCAGCACCCCATCCGGATGCGTTGCCTTGAAGCCCTGGGCGCGCGCCCGTCCGTCCGTCTTGGCCATGGTTCCTGCCTCGCGATGCGTGGATTGTCGTGACAGGAACGTGCCGCCACGGGGCAAGTTGCCGCGGGAAGGCTGGACAAAACCGCCGCGAAACGCTGGATGGGGCCATGCCACGCCCCCCGAGGCGGCCGGATGGCCGCACCCCCACCCGCCCGACGGGCGCCCAGCGCCCGGCCGGCCGCAAGCCCCGCCGCGCCGAGGGCGACGCCGCGCCCGCCCCCAGTGGTGACACCGGCAAGCCCGAGCGCGCGCCGCGGCGCAAGCGGGAGGATGCGCCGAAGGGCGCCCATCGCGCCGATCCGGGCGGGTTGCGCGATGACCAGCCGCGCCCCGGCCGGGGCGAAAGGCCCCGCGCTGCACGCGGCGAAGACGTCCGCGACGCGCGCGCGCCCCGTGCCCCGCGGGGCGAGGCGCCCGGCGCAAGCCGGGGCGATGGGGGCCGCATGCCACGTGGCGACAAGCCCCGTTCGGCCCACCGCGAAGGCGCCCGCGCCGGGCGCACGGATGCGCCGCGGGGCGACTTCGGCGCGGTCCGCGACGACGGGTTCCGCGCGCCGCGCGGCGAGGCACCCCGCAGCGCGCGGGCTGACGCCCCCCGGGGCCCCCGCGGCAAGCCCGCCCGCCACCAGGCCGCCCCGCCCGACGCGCCGGTCGACGACACCCCTCCCCCGCCGCGCCCCGGTGCCGGCGCGGGGTCCGGCGCCTACTGGATCTATGGCCACCACGCCGTGCTCGCCGCGCTGTCCAACCCGCGCCGCAAGCCGCGCCGGCTGCTCACCACCACCGACGCGGAACTGGCGCTGCGCGACGCCTTCACCGGACGCTGGCGCGTCACCCCCGAACGCGCCGACCGCGCCCGCTTCGCCACCTTCCTGACCGAGGACGCCGTCCACCAGGGCATCGCCCTGTTGGCCGAACCGCTGGAGCCGGTGCAGCTCGAGGACGCGATCGAGGCCGCCGAGGGGCCCGTCCTGCTGCTCGACCAGGTGACCGACCCGCGCAACGTGGGTGCCGCGCTGCGCGCCGCCGCCGCCTTCGGCGCCGCCTGCGTCGTGCTCCAGGACCGCCACGCGCCGCACGAGACCGGCACCCTGGCTCGCGCCGCCTCCGGCGCGCTCGACATCGTGCCGGTGGTGCGGGAAGTGAATCTCTCGCGCGCCATCTCCGCGCTGCAACGCGCCGGCTTCTGGGTGCTGGGCCTGGCCGGCGAGGGCAAGCGCACCCTGGCCGAGGCGGCGCCGCGCGACCGCCGGGTGGCGCTCGTGATGGGCGCCGAGGAACACGGCCTGCGACGCCTGCAGCGCGAGACCGTCGACGAGCTGGTGCGCCTGCCGATGGCCGAGGGGGTCGAGAGCCTGAACGTGGCCTCGGCCGCGGCGGTGGCGCTGTACGAGATCGTGCGGCGCTGAGCGGGGAAGCATTCCCGGACGCGCAGACGGATGCGCGTGGGGATCGCGGCCGTGACGGCAGGACGGGGCCGGAACCGCCGCGCCTACCCGGCGCCGGATGCGAACCCCGCCGAGGCACCTGCCGCCTGCGCGCGCGTGACCTCGAACCACAGGCAGGGTTCGTCACGCCCGCGCGCCGGGCACCAGATGCGCCCCTCGCCCAGAGGCGCCATGCCGAGCAGCCGCGCCACCGCCAGCGAAGCCGAGTTGTCCGCCTGCACCGCCGCGCGCACCCGCGCGATGTCCATGCTGCGGAAGGCTTCGGCCAGCGCGGCCGGCGCGGCCTCCCGCATCAGGCCCTGGCCCTGGAAGCCGTCACCGAGCCAATAGGTGATCAACGCCGTCGTGCCATCGCCCGGCGCGCGGGAGATGCTGATCCAGCCGACCACTGCGCCATCCGACCGGCGTTCGATGACCAGCGGCAGGGACCGCCGCTCGGCCGCCGCCATCCGCACGCCGGCGATGCGGTCGGCCGCCATGGGCGCGGTATAGGGCACCGGCCAGGAGGCGAGCCGCCGGCTGATCGCCTCGGTCATCATGGCGGCGAGGGCATCGGCATCGCGGGGTTCGGCGCAGCGCAGGCGCAGGCGTGGCGTCTCCACCGCGGGCAAGCTGGGCGCGTCCACAACCATGGCGATAGCATAACCTGGAATGATTAACGCAACAGCCGCTTCGTGATGCGCTCCGCCATCGAACCGTGTGGCGGGTCAAACATTCTCGCGAGCGAGAACCGGCCATGCCGCACCCGCGCCCGCAGGTTCGACAGGGCGCGGAAGCCTTCCTCGCCATGCGTGCGGCCATGGCCCGAGGCGCCCACCCCGCCGAAGCCGAGGTCCGAAAAGCCGACATGCTCGACGCAGCGCCCATGCACGATGGCGCCCGATCGCGTGCCGGCGGCCACCGCCGCCTCCTCCGCCGCGGTGGCGCCGAACAGGTAGATCGCGAGCGCAGGCGGGCGCGCAGCGACCCAGGCGATGGCATCCGCCAGGTCGGTGCAGGGGCGCAGCGGCAGGATCGGGCCGAAGACCTCCTCGGTCATCAGGGGCGCGTCGTCGGACGCGGTGGCCAGGGCGAGGGCGCGCAGCCGCCCGGGTCCGTCGGGTGCCAGCGGGGTCAAAGCCGCGCCGGTCGCCAGCCGGTCCAGCCGCGCCGCCTGTGCTTCGTCCAGCACGGCTGTCTCCGGCAAGGCGATGCCGGTCGCGCGGCAGCACGCGGTGAAGGCCGCGACGTCGTGGCCCACCAGCAGCACCGTGTCCGGTGCCACGCAGGTCTGCCCGGCGTTCAACACCTTGCCCACCAGGATGGCGTGCGCCGCTTTTGCCAGGTCGGCGCCGGGCAGCACCAGCGCGGCGCATTTGCCACCCAGTTCCAGCGTGACGGGGGTGAGGTTCGCCGCCGCGGCCGCCGCCACGCGCCGGCCGGTCTGCGTGCCGCCGGTGAAGACCAGATGGTCCCAGGGCTGGGCCGCGAAATCGGCCGCCACCGCCGCATCGCCCGTGACGCAGCGCGCCATGTCGGGGCCGAGCGCGGCCTCCAGCACCTCCCCGATCCGCGCGGCGCAGCGCGGCGCGTGCTCGGACGGCTTCACCACGACGCGGTTGCCCGCGGCGATGGCATCGACCACGGGTGCGAGGGCCAGCTGCACCGGGTAGTTCCAAGGCGCCATGATGCCCACCACGCCCTTGGGCACCGGTTCCAGCACGGCGCGCGCCGGCCAGAAGGGATAGGGCACGCCGGCGCGCCGCGGCCTGGCCCAATGGCGCAGCTTGCGGCGCGCATGCAGGGCGAAGTCGGCCACCAGCAGCACGTCGGCCAGCAGGGTCTCGATGCGCGACCGCGCGCCGAAATCGGCGGCGGCGGCGGCGGCGATGTCCTCGGCGCGGCGCTTCAGCTCGGCGGCCAGGCGGGCCAGCAGGTCGCGGCGGCGCGGGAGGTCGGGGGCGCCGTCGAGGCGTTCGGCTTCGCGCAGGGCGGCGAGGGCGGCGGCGGGCGTCATGGCACCGTCGCGCATGACCGGCGGCAGGGGTGCGTCATGCGCGCACCACGCTCAGCCCCGCGGGGCGCGCCACCGGCCGCCGCGCCGCGATCGCCTTGGCCGCCGCCTCGCCGGACAGGGCCGCCGCCTCGATCGTCGCGGGCAGGCCGGGCCAGGTCCAGTCGCCGGCCAGCGCCGTGTTCCGCATCACCATGCGCGGCGCGATCGGCGCGATGCCCACGCCATGGCGCGGCGTGGCGCGGCGTTCCTTCACAGCACGGCAGGGCGGCGGTGCCTCGGGCCATGTGCCGGGCAGCGCGAAGGCGGCGACGGCGCGCCGGATCTCCGCCCAGGCGCGTGGTGCCAGCGCCTCGGCATCCTCCTCGCTTTCGGCATCCGCGGCGCTGACCGTGACGCTCACGCCCGTCGGGCGCACCAGCACCCATTGCACCAGCCCGCCGACCACGCCGATGAAGCGCACCGGCCCATCCCCGCGCCGCGCGAAATGCAGGTTGAGGATGGGCGCGTGGCGTTCGGGCACGCGCAGCCCCGGGACCAGGCGCGCGGCCTCCCAGGGCGGCAGCGCCAGCACCACGGCATCGGCGGGGTCGAGCATGACCGTCTCCTCGGTCATGTGCAGCGCGGTGATGCGCTGTTCGGCAACCGTCAGCGCACGCAGTCGGCTCCCCAGGCGGATGGCGGCGCCGGCATCGCGCAGCGCGGCCAGCGCCGGCGACACCAGGTCCGGCCCCAGCCCGTCCCGCGCCACCAGCAGCCGCGCCGCATCGGCCGAGCCCAGCCGGCGCAGCACCTGGCCCAGCCGCGCGGAGGAGGCCTCCGCCACCGGCGTGTTCAGCGCCGCGACGGTCAGCGGCTCGACGAAGCCGCGCAGCAGGGCGGGATGCTTCGCCAGCGCCACGCCGACCGGCCGGTCCAGGATGGGCAGCGCCATGCCGGCCAGCGCCAGGGCGCCGCGCGCGGTCAGGCCTGGCGGGCGCCGCGCCGGGTCGCGCCAGGCGAGTGGCGCCGCCGCGATGCGCCGCGCGCTGCCATCCGCCAGGTCGAGCATCGGCAGCCCGTCCGGTTCCGGTTCCACCCAGCCCGCGCGCGCGCCGATCGCGTCGAGGAAGCGCAGCGCCGCGCGGTTCGCACCCATCAGCGCATGGGTGCCGTTGTCGGTGCCGTCCGGCAGCGCGCGGCAGCGGCCGCCGGCGACGGGCGTGGCCTCGTGCAACGTCACGCCCTGCCCGGCGCGCGCCAGTGCCAGCGCCGCCACCAAGCCGGCCACGCCGGCGCCAACCACATGCACCTGCGCGCCGCTATGCGCGCCGAGGGGGCGGGCCTGGTCGCGCGGCATCACCGTGCCGCCACGGGTGCCAGGCGCAGCGCGAAGGCGGCCATGCGCGCCTTCTCCCCGGCGGTCAGGCGCGGGCGAGCGCGCGGCAGGCCGAAGCCGCGCGCCACCAGCCGGTCGAAGATCCGCCGATAGCCCCACATCATGATCCGCGCGGGCAGCAGCGCCGGCGTGTCGAAGCCGCGCAGCTCGGCCTCGGCGCGGGCGAATCCGGCCTCGGCCTGCGCGGCGATGGCGCGCGCCGCCGCCGCGACCCCGGGCTGCGCCATCATCGCGGTGGCCGCGCCATCCACGACGCCATGCGCGGCGAGCAGGTCGGCGGGCAGGTAGACGCGGTCGCGCGCCGCATCCTCGTCCATGTCGCGCAGGATGTTCACCAGCTGCAGCGTGCGCCCCAATGCCAAGCCGAACCCCGCCGCCTGGGGCGCGCCGAAGATCCGCACCGCCATGGCGCCGACGCTGCCGGCGACGCGCCGGCAATAGAGGTCGAGCGCCGCCTCGTCGGCAATCCGCAGGCGCGGCGCGGCGTCGGTCTGCATGCCGGCGATCATCGCCTCGCATTCCTCGATGGGCAGCGCGTAGCCCTCGCGCGCGCGGGCCAGCTCGCGCGACAGCGCGCAATCGGGGCGCGCCAGCTTGCCGCGCCAGTCGTCGAGGAAGCGGCGCTTTTCGGCCTCGGGCATGGCGCCGTCGGCGATGTCGTCAACCACGCGGCAGAAGGCATAGACCGCCCAGAGCGCGCGCCGCCGATCCCCGCGCAGCGCCGACATGCCCTTCGCGAAGGACGACCCGGCGGCGGTCACGCGCGCACGCACCAGCGCGGCGTCGGACGGCCCGCCGAACGGGCTTCCGGCGAAGGCGCGCGCGAAATCCGGCTTGCCGACCGCGACGCGCTGCGTGATGGGGTCTTGCACGCGCAGCCGCGCCAGCAGCCGCCGCGCCAGCGCGATGGTGACGGTCGCTTCCATCGCAAGGCGGTGCGAGCCGATCAGCCGCGGCAGCCCGGCGGCGGCATCGAGCCGTTCCGCCACCCGGTCCAGCGCGGCATCCAGCACCGCGCGCCGCGGCGCGGCATTGGCGGGGTCGAAGAACGCGGCCTCGCCGCCCGCCAGCGCCATCCAGGATTCCGGCAGGTAGATGCGGTCCAGCGCCGTGCGGTCCGGCGCCAGGTCCTGCAGGTGGTTCAGCACCTGCAAGGCGGTGCACAGCGCATCCGACGCCGCGACCGCCTCCGGCGCATCGACACCATGCAGCCGCAACAGCATGCGTCCGACCGGATTGGCCGAGGCCGCGCAATAGCGTTCCAGCGCGGCCCAGTCGGCATAGCGGCGCTGCGTCGCATCCTGGCGGAAGGCGGCCAGCATCGCACGTGCCTCCGCGGTGCCGGTGCCGGCGGCGTGCAGCAGCATCGCCGCCGGTTCGCTGGTGGCGGGATCATCCAGCGCGCGTTCCAGCGCATCGAGCCGCGCGCGTTTTTCGGCGGGTTCCAGGACCGCGCTGTCGGCGATGTCGTCGGCCGTTCGGACGAAGCGGTAGAAGCCCATCACCTTCGGGCGCAGCGCGCGCGCCAGCAGCAGCGAGGCGACCGGGAAGTTCTCGCCCCCCGCGTCGCGCGTGGGGGGGCCGATGGCGGCCGTGCCGGTCACGGTGCCTCGGGCGCGGCGTAGGCGCGGCCCTTCCAGCCTTCCTTGCGGCCCATCAGGAAGCGCACCAGCGCGGTCCATTGGATGGCCAGCGCGACAATGACGGCGGCCGGGTGCAGCACGATCGTCCAGGCCGGTTCCCCGCTGCGCAGCGTGATCGCCGCGCGCAGCGCGAACACCAGCGCCAGCGCCATCACCGCCTGCATGTTCGGCAGCAGGAAGAAGGGCCACAGATGCGCCCCGGCCAGCACCACCGACCAGACCGGCAGGCCGACCGGCGTGGCCATGCCCTCGCGCGCGTTCTTGAGGAAGCCGCGCCAGGATTCCGCGAAGCCGCGATACATCCGGCAGGTCGCGACCTCGGCGCCCGCGACGATCTCGGTACGGAAGCCGTGCTCGCGCAGCAAGCGCGTCAGCTTCAGCCCGTCATGCAGCGTGGTGCGCACCGCGCCATGGCCGCCGCTGGTCTCGTAGGCGCGGCGTTCGAGCATCATCAGCTGACCGCAGCCCGCCGCGAAGCCCGGTTGGCGCGTGAAGGCGCGCCCGCCGCCGGGCAGGTAGCCCACCAGCAGCAGGTTGATCATGGGCACCGTCAGCCCTTCACCCAGCGAGCCGATGATCTGGCGCGGCACGGTGCTGACCAGCCCCAGCCGCCGCCGCACCGCATGGCCCGCCAGCCCCGCCGCCGCACCGGGCAGCAGGCGCACATCCGCGTCGATGAACAGGAAATGCGTGCCGCGCGCGGCCTCGGCCAGGCGCGCGCAGGCGTGCATCTTGCCCGACCAGCCCTCGGGCAGCGGCGGCGCGCTGACCAGGCGCAAGCGCGGGTCGCGCGCGGCGATGCCGCTGACGATGTCCGGCGTGCCGTCGGTCGACCCGTCGTCCATCACCACGACCTCGACGTCCACGCCGGTCTGCGCCAGCGCGGCCTCGATGCAATCCGCGATGTTCGCGGCTTCGTCGCGCGCCGGGATCAGGACAGAGACCAGCGTGCCATCCGGCACCGGCCCGGTGGGGGCGCGCAGCAGGAACAGGTTGATCACGCCGTTCACCGCCGGAAACACGGCGAGCAGCAGCGCGATCCAGGCCGGGTCGAAAGTCACGGCGCGCGCTCCGGCTGGTGGTCGTGGCGGGGGTCGAAGCGCTGGCCGCGCAGCAGGGCGCCCAGGCGGCGCCACGCCTGGTAGATGCCGCCCATGCCCTCCTGGCCCTGCACCAGCGTGGTGAAGCGGTCGGGATCGCGGGCGATGGCGTCCTGCGCCAGGCGGTCGCAGGTGACCTGCAGCGCCGCCGCCAGCCGCGCCGCGCGCGCATCGCGATCCAGCGCGAGCAGCTCCGCCGCCGGGATGGGTGGGCCGAAGGCGGCCAGCATCTCTGGCTTGCGCTCGCCCCAGAAGGGGTAGTCGAGCGCCAGCGGCACGAAGGTCGCGCCGGGTGCGATCTCCGGCAGCCGGCTCATGCCGGGCGCCATCGGGATGGGCCTTTCGCGTGGGTCGGCGAAGCGGCCCGGCGCGTTGATCCACAGGCTGTGCGACGGGTCCTGCAACACCTGCCGGGCGGTGCGCAGGAAGGCGACGGTCCCGCGCGACGTCCCGGTCTCGATGCCAAACACGCCCAGGCGCCGCATGAAGCCGTATTTGTTCAGCGCCCATTCCGCCATCGGCGTGAAGAGCGGCCGGTCGTGCAGCAGCCGGCGATGCAGCAGCATGAAGGCCACGCCGTCCCACCAGGACGGGTGGTTGGCGAAGACCACCACCGGCGCCCCCTGCGGCACTTCCGGCAGGCCCCAGCGCGCGACGCGCGCCGCGCGCATGTGCTTGCGCGTGAAGCGCGTGAACATGACGTCGAAAAAGGCCAGGTGGCGCTCCGAACGGAGCGCCACCGGATCATGCCCTGGCGTCCCGGCCCGGCCGGTCATTCGGCGGCGAGGAGCGCGTCCCTGAGCCCCGCGCGTTCGGCCGCCTCCGACATGCCGCGCCCGCCGGCGTCGCGGTCCATCGCATCCGCCGCGATCCAGCCGGACATCATCACCATGGGCATGCCGGGGCCCGGGTGCGCCGCGCCGCCGCACAGGTACAGCCCCTTGATGGCCTTCGACTTGTTCGAAGGCTTGAAGGCCCCGAGGAAGGCACCGTGCGAGGCGAGGCCGTAGATCGCGCCGTCCAGCACCTTGTAGCGTTCGTGGATGTCCTGCGGGGTCAGCGCGCGTTCCACCACGATGCGGCTCTCGATGTCCTCCAGCCCGGCGGTGCGCTTCAGCTTGTCGAGGATGGCCTGGCGATAGGGCGCGAACATCTTCGACCAATCCTGCCCCGGGCGCAGGTGCGGGGTGTGCACCAGCACGTACAGCGCCTCCCCGCCCTCGGGCGCGGTGGTGGGGTCGGTGGCGGATGTCGCCGCGAGATACGCGGTCGGGTCCGGCGCCGGCACGCCCTTCTTGTAGATCGCGTCGAACTCCTCCTCGGCATCGCGGGAGAAGACGAAGCAGTGATGCGCCAGGTGGTCGTAGCGCTTGTTCAGACCGAGGTAGAGCACCACGCCCGAGCAGGCCGGCTCGAAGCCCTTCTTCTCGATCCTGCGCGCCGCGTCGCCCTTCACCAGCTCGGTGTAGGTCCGTACCGCATCCATGTTCGAGATCAGCGCGTCGCAGGCGATGCGTTCGCCATTCGCGGTGACCGACCGCACGGCGCCGTTCTCGATCTCGATCGCCGTGACCTCGCTGTCGGTCCTGAGGTCGGCGCCGAGGTCCGTCGCCAGCTTCGCCAGCCCCTCCGCCACCGCGCGCGTGCCGCCCTCGGGGTACCACACGCCCTCGCTCGCCTGCATGTCGCCGATGCCGCACAGAACCGCGGGCGCGAGGTAGGGGTTCGACCCGACATACTGCGTGAAATGGTCGAGCATCTGCGCCAGGCGTTCGTCGGGCACATTGCCGCGGATCACCTTCGCGACCGTGCGGCCCATGCGCAGCGCCAGCACGTCGCGCAGCACCTCGGTGTTGAAGCTGGTGCTGAAATCGAGCGTGTCGCCGATGCCCTCGACCGGCTTCCAGAAGAAGAACTTCTCGCTGACTTCATGCAGGTGGCGCGAGATGTCCTGGAACTTGCGATAGCCCGCCCCCATGCCCTTGCCGGGCGCGAAGCGGTCCATCGCCTGCGCCATGGTATCCACGTTGGCCATCAGGTCGATGCGCGTGTTGTCGTCGAAGAAGCAGCGCCATTGCGGGTCGAGCCGGATCAGCGGCAGCTCGGTCGCCTGGTCGCGCCCCGCTTCCGCGAAGATGCGGCGCAGCACGCGCGGCACGGTCAGGATGGTCGGGCCCATGTCGAAGCGGAAGCGGCCCGACCCGTCCGGCGCATCGAGGTGCAGCACGGCGGCCTTGCCGCCCAGCCAGGGGTTGCGTTCCAGCAGCGTGACCTGGTGCCCGCGTGCCTGCGCGACCGCGGCCGCGGCCAGACCACCCAAGCCGCTGCCGATGACGACGACCTTTGAACCCATCGCAGTATCCTCCCGGTCAGTCGCCGAGCGCAGGCTGCGCGGCGACCACCCTGTCATGCGCGGCCGCGCTCGGCCGCATGCCGAGGTCGTCCATCAGCAGCTTCGCGCTGATGCGCGCCCCTTCGTAGATCACCGGCAGGCCGCTGCCCGGATGCGTGCCGCCGCCGACCAGGTACACGCCCTCCGCCTTGCCGAAGCGGTTGCGTGGACGGAAGTGCATCATCTGCCGGACATTATGTGCCAGGTTGAAGGTGGCGCCGTAGCCCACCGCGTATTCATCCTGCCAGTCCTGCGGCGTGACGACGCGTTCGTAGCGGATGCGCGATTCCAGGTCGTGCAGCCCCAGCGCCTTCAGCCGGTCGAGTGCGAGGCGCCGGTAGCGCGGCGCCTCGGCGGCCCAGTCCTGCCCGCCATGCAGGTTGGGCACCGGCACCAGCAAGTACAGCGTGGAATGGCCCGGCGGCGCCAGCGACGGGTCGGTGCCCGCGGCCGCCTGCACATACAGCGACGGATTCGGCGGAATCACCCCGCCCTCGATCTGCTGGAGGTTGCGCTCGTAATCCTCGGCCAGCAGCACGGAATGATGCGCGAGGTCGAGCGGCCCCTCGACGCCCAGGTAGAGCATGAAGGTCGAGCACGAATACCGCGCCTTCGCGATCTTGGCGTCGGGCCATTGCGGGCGCAGCGCCTCCGGCATCAGGCCGGGGATGGCGTGGGCGAAATCGGCATTCACTACCACCGCGTCGGTGGCGTGGCGCACCCCGCCGGCCTCGATGCCCGTGGCGCGCCGGCCCTCGAAGGCGATGCGATCCACCTTCGTGTCGAAGCGGAATTCCACGCCCAGGCGCTCGGCCACGCGCGCCATCGCCTCGCTGACCGCGCCGCAGCCGCCGCGCGGGTGGAAGATGCCGTGCTCGTATTCCAGGAAGGACAGGATCGAGAACATCGACGGGCAGCGGAACGGGCTCATGCCCAGGTATTTCGACTGGAAGGTGAAGGCCAGGCGCGTGCGCGGGTCGGCGAAATGCCGCTTGAGGTCGTTGTCCAGCGACGACCAGGGCCGCAGGTAGCGCAGCCCCTTCATCACTTCCGGCGCCAGGTAGGTCATGACCCCGTGGAAGGGCCGTTCCAGCACCGGGCGGAAGGCGTCCAGCTTGATCCGATTGTC
The DNA here is from genome assembly GCA_051860065.1 of Roseomonas sp. Classification (GTDB taxonomy): domain Bacteria; phylum Pseudomonadota; class Alphaproteobacteria; order Acetobacterales; family Acetobacteraceae; genus Neoroseomonas. Next base: position 19,378 of record JBHYEQ010000028.1, on the reverse strand, counting down.
GGTCATGAAGGACCGCAGGCCCTTGGCATCGGCCGGGTTCAGCTTGGCGATCTCGGCTTCCATCCGCGCCATGTCGGGGGAGGCATCGAGCGTCACCGGGTTCGATCCCTCGAACACCAGGCGGTATTGCGGGTCGAGGCGGATGAGGTCCACCTCGCTGTCGAAATCCGCGCCGCAGGCGGCGAAGATCTCGCGCAGCACGCGCGGATACAGGAAGAAGGTCGGACCGATATCGAACCGGTACCCGCCCGGCGCCGTGACAGTGCGGGTGCGCCCGCCCACCACGGAATCACGTTCGAACACGGTCACGCGCGCGCCGGCGGCGGCGAGGATCATGGCGGCGGCAAGGCCGCCGGGGCCCGCGCCCACGATGGAAACGCGCGGTCGGGTCCGGGACAGGGCAGGCAACGGGGCGTTCATCCGGTCTTTTCGTGGCAGTTGGGCGACAGCGGAGATTGCCCCGGATGCCGCGCGCGCAAGGGTTCGGGCGTCACGCGGCGAGCGCCCCGGCGATCTCGGCGGCCCGCCCGCCGGCGCGCGGCAGCAGGCGGCGGAGGTAGAAATCCGCGACCGCGCCATAGGCATCCGGGTCCTCGGCGGCGGCGCGCGCCACCATCCAGCCGCCCAGCACCCAGCCGGCGGCATCGAGGTACGCTACCGCGACCGACTGCGCGGCATCGGCATCGCGGCCCTGGGCGTCGAGCACGGCGGCGGTCGCCTCCGCCAGCATGCTGGCCGCGGCGCGCAGCCTGGCGTCGGGCAGGCGCTGCACCTCCGCGATCAGCAGGCGCATGCCCGCGCCGCCATCCTTGGCCAGCTTGCGGACCAGCAGGTCGATCGCCTGGATGCCGTTGGTGCCCTCGTAGATCGGCGCGATGCGCGCGTCGCGCAGCACCTGCGCCGCGCCGGCATCCTCGACGAAACCCATGCCGCCATGCACCTGGATGCCGGTCGATGCGGTCTCGACCCCACGATCGGTGCACCAGGCCTTCAGGATGGGCGTGAGCAGCGCCAGGCGCTCCAGCGCCGCCGGATCGCCGGTCAGCGCGTGGCGATCGACACACAGCGCGGTCTCCAGCGCCAGCAGCCGTGCGGCCAGGGTGGTGGCGCGCATTTCCATCAGCATCCGCGCGACATCGGGGTGCTGCGCGATCGGCCGGCCGCCCTGCACGCGCTGCTCGGCATAGGCTTCCGCCAGGCGCAGAGCGGCCGCGCCATGCGCGACACCCTGCGTGCCCACGCCGAGGCGCGCATTGTTCATCATGGCGAACATCGCCGGCAGGCCGCGATGGGGTTCGCCGACCAACTCGGCCTCGGCGCCCTCGAAGAGCATGACGCAGGTGGGGCTGGCATGGATGCCCATCTTGCGCTCGATGCCGCCGGCGCGCAGCGCGTTGCGGCTGCCGTCATCCTTCAGCTTCGTGCAGGCGAACAGGCTGATGCCCTTCGACCCCGGCGGCGCATCCGGCAGGCGCGCCAGCACCAGGTACAGGATGTTGTCGGTGCAGTCGTGGTCGCCCCAGGTGATGAAGATCTTCTCGCCATGCAGGGCGTAGCGACCATTGCCGAGCGGCTCGGCGCGCGTGCGCAGCACGCCCAGGTCGCTGCCCGCGCCCGGTTCGGTCAGGCACATCGCGCCGGTCCATTCGCCGGAGACCATGCTGGGCAGCCAGCGCGCCGCCTGGTCCGGTGTCGCGTGATGCACCAGGCAGTCGATGGCGCCGGCGGTCAGCAGCGGCCCCAGCATGAAGGACGTGTCCGCCGCCATGCCGAGTTCCGTCATGGCCGTCCAGAGCGAGGCCGGCAGGCCCTGCCCGCCATGCTCGGCCGGCGCGGCGAGCGACTGCCACCCGCCCTCGATCCATTTCGCATAGGCCTCGCGGTACGGCGTCGTGACGACGCCGTTGGCATAGACCGCGCCGGCGCGGTCGGCGGCCTGGGCGCCGGGCAGCAGGACCTCGGTGCAGAAGCGATCGGCCTCGGTGACGATCTGGGCGATGTCGGCGGCGGAGAGCGGCGCGCCGGCGGCCTCGGTCAGCGCCGGCAGGCCGACCACGCGGGTCAGGCCGAAGATCAGGTCGGTGGCGGCGGTGGATGTCATGCCGAGCGCACGAAGGTTTGACCTTCGTGCCCCTCAAATTCCGGGCGGGCCGCATCCGCGGCCCTTGGCGTCGCGGCATTCGCCGCGGCGGCCATTCGGGCGCTCGGCCCCGCGGGCCGCAGGTCGGAACGTCGTGGGCTTCGCATCATGCGGGAATGCTCTCCAGGGCGGCGAGCAGGCCGGGTACGGGCGGTGTGTCACCCGCCGCCCAGCCCGGCAAGCCCGCCAGCAGCGCCGGATCGGCGGCGGCCGCGGCGACCGCGAGCCCCAGCACCGGACCGAACTTGAAGCCATGGCCCGAAAAACCGGACATCACCAAGCAGCACGGCGCGATGGGTTCGACCACGAAGCGCTCGCCATCCTCGACATCGTAGTAGCAGGCGCGCGCGCCGACCACGCGGTATTCGCCCATGTCGCGCAGGCGGGGGCGGGCGAAGGCCAGGATTTCCTCGGCCTCGGCGGGGGTGGCGTCGCGCGGGTCGGCTTCGGCATCGCCGCTGCGGGAGAAGCGGTGGTCGCCGATCTTGAGCGGCGTGCCTGCCACCGGCGGCACCGCGTAGAAGCCGCCATCCTCCGCGAGATCGAGCAGCATGGGCGCGCGCGCCCAGCCCTCGCGGTGCTGCGCCGGCGGGTCCAGCAGCACCAGCACCTGGCGCGATGCCACCACGCGCGGCGCCAGTGCCGCGGGCAGCAGGCGCGGCGCCCAGGGGCCGGCGGCGACCACCAGCAGGTCGGCGCTGCGCTCGCCACCACCCTCGAGCCGCAGCGCGGCGCGCGCCGGATCCACGGAAGCAGCGCGGGCGCGTTCGAACACCACGCCGCGCTCGGCAAGGTGCCGCGCCAGGCCGGCGACGATGCGCTCGGCCAGCAATACGCCGCCTGGTTTCATGTGGAAGGCGGCACCGATGCCGGCTTCCGTGAAGATCGGGAAGCGGGCGGCGACCCCGGCGGCGTCCAGGTCGGTGAAGGCCAGCCCGTCGGCCGCCAGCGCCGCGCGGCTGTCGCCCAGCCAGCCCGCCGCGCTGCCCGAGACCGCCAGCACGCCGGTGGGGATGTGCAGCACCTCGCCGAGGTCGCGCCAGACCTGGTCCCAGGCCGCATAGGCCGGATCCACCATCCGCATGTATCCGGCCTGCGCGCCATAGGCGTGGCGGATCAGCCGATGGTGGTCGACCGAAGCGCCGCGCGGGTTCGGCACCGCATCCTGTTCGACCACGCGCACGGCGAAGCCGCGCCGCGCCAGCCCCCAGGCGGCGCTGAGCCCCATGATGCCGGCACCGAGCACCAGCGCGGAGGGAGTGGAAGCCATCGCGCCATCCTATGCCCCGCCATGAGGCAAGTGTGAACCGTTTGCTGACAGTGTGATGCGTCCAGCCAGGTTTTCGCCCGGCGCCAGCACCCGCATCGCGCCCTGCTCCGCAAAGCCCGGCCGGTTCGCCACGTCGGGCACATGCGAGGACGGCTCGACGCACAGCACCGGCTTGTCCGGCGGCGCATAGACCTGGAGGTTGGTGGCCAGCGCCCCGGTCGCGGCGATGGTCAGCACCAGCCCCGGCCAGTCGATCCGCGCCGCCCCGTCCCACCCGCCGAAATGCGTATCGAGGCCAAGGAAGGCGCTCTCATCCCCATCCAGCCCTATGCTGGCAGCCGCCGAGACCGGCAGGCAGCGATCGTCATGGGTGAAGCGCGTGGCGGCGCGGAAGGCGAGCCGCGTGCCCACCGGGCGGACGAACCAGGGGTGCCAGCCGGCGCCGAAAGGCAGCGGGGCCTCGCCGGTATTGGTCAACGCGAGGTCCAGGCTGAAGCCGTTTTCCGCCGCGACATGCAGCAGCCGAGCCTCGTACCGGTAGGGGCCGGCTTCCACCGCCTGGGTCAGCAGGATGCGATCCGACGCGGTCTCCGCCACCTGCCAGGGGCGGTCGCGCGACAGGCCATGGATGGCGGTGCCATCGGCCGGGCGGTTGACGGGCAGGCGGTGCTCGCCCAGCCGCCCGCCATCCAGCCGGTTCGCCCAGGGGATCATCCAGAATGCCCCGAACGGCCCGCCCAGCCGCGCGCCCTGGGGCGCGGGCACCAGGATGTCCCGGCCACGGAAGCGCAGCGCGGTGATGCCGCCGCCATCCTCCGGCGCCAGCCATGCCTGCCACCCCAGCCCGTCCAGCGCGATTCGTTCCATGGCGCCATTCCAGCCCGCGACCGCGCCCTTGCCCAGCGGGAAACGCGCCATGGTTGCGCGCCCATGCCGGGTGCGGCTACGCGATGGCGGAATGGGGGGCGCATGGCGGACCAGGTCATCACCTTGCGGCTCACCATCCCGGACCCCTTCCCCGGCGTGGCCTACAGCCTGCAGGACAAGAAAAGCCAGCCGGTCGGGCAGGTCATCGCCGGCGAGGCGCCCATCGCCTTCGACGTGCCGGTGCGCGTCGCGCCGGGGCCGCGCTTCCTCGGTGATTTCGTTCGCAGCGAAGGCCCGGCCAGGCGCTTTGTCTACATCGCCATCGGCGAAGCGGCCGGGCAGCGCCCCTGCCCCTGGAGCCGGCGCGCCAAGATCGACATCCACGACATGCCCGCCGGATTGCTGGACCAGGCCTTGGCCGGTGCGGTGCTCGAGGCGGTCCTGCCCGGCAAGGCGAAGGATGGCGGCCCGGCCTGCGCCTCCGTCGCGCCGATCGCCGGCTGGCGCGTGGTCGCCTGATCCGCCCGCGCCTCAGCCGAAGGCGCGCACCGCCAACCAGGCGCCAAGCAGCCCGAGCGCCACCTGCACCACGCGGCGGAACGCCGCCTCGTCGAGGCGCGAGCGCAACCGCCGCCCGATCTCCATCCCCGCGAAGGCCGGCACCAGCCCCGCGAAAGACGCCAGCCCGATCCCCACCGGCAGCAGCCCGCCCCCCGCCAGCGCCACCGCCAGCGCCCCATTCACCAGCACCACCCCAAGCCCGAAGCCCTGCACGAACTGCTCGCGCGGCAGCCGGATCGCCTGCAGCCAGGGCGCGGCGGGCACCAGGAAGCTGCCGGTCAGCCCGGCAATCGCACCCGACACCACCCCCATCGGCGGGCCCAGCCAGCGCTCCGTGGCCGGCGAGGGCGCCGGCAAGGTCGGCGCCGCCAGCGCGAAGGCCGAGGACGCCACCAGGATCACCCCCAGCGCGCCCGACAGCAGCAGCGCATCCGTCCGCGCCAACTGCCCCGCCGCCGCAAAGCACGCGATCGCCGCGCACCCCAGGAACACCCCGATCCGCGGCGCCACCGCGCGCAACTGCCCGCCCGCCAGCGCCTGCCACACATTGGTCGCCAGCGAGGGCACCAGCATCAACGCCATCGCCTCGGGCAAGGGACGGAACAAGGCCAGCAAGGCAATGCTGACGGTCGGCAGGCCAAAGCCCGCCACCCCCTTCACCAGACCAGCCAAAAGAAAAACCGGAAGGATCAACCACACATCAGCCATGCCGCGACCCTGCCACACGACGCGCGCGCGACGCTGCGGCCGCGGCCGAAGCACGGGCGGGCGATGGCGCCTCGGGAGGGCTCTGCCCTCGCGAACCCTCGCGGGCTCCCATCGCAGATGCTCTGCATCTGCGATGGGTCCCGACGCCGGGGGCATACGTGCCCCCGGACCCGCGGTGAGTGAATGGTCAGGATGAGGGAGGGGCTCATCGGTGCGCCTTGCGCGACACGCGCGCCATGCCCCTCCTCCAAACCTGCCCTTTTGACCCCGAGTCTGGGAGGCGGTCGCCTCCCAGCGGGGGGTCCGGGGGGCTGGCCCCCCGCAGCGCCCTCACCCGCCCCGTGCCGCCAGCCCCGCCACGCGTGCGCGCACGCGTTCGGCGTCGGTCAGGGCGTTGGCGGTGCGGGGTGCCAGGCCCAGCAGGGCGGCCAGGGGCAGCAGCCAGATGATGCGTGCGCCGTAGCGGTCGACCGGGGCCGAGAGCGCGCCGGTGGCGAAGGCGTTCACCGCCACGGCGAGCAGCAGTCCGGCGACCAGGGCTGCGCGCATGCGGTCGCCGCGCCACAGCGCCAGGGCCAGCGCGGCAAGAGCGAGTAGCAGGCTGGCCAGCAGCACGGGGCGATGCGGCACCAGGAAGGGTGCCGCGATGACGGGCAGGTCGCCGCGCATCTGCGCGCCGGCGTCGAAGGCGTCGAGTTCGCGGGGCGGCAGGCGCTCGATGGCGCGGCGGGCGGAGGCCGCCAGGTGCCGGTGGCCGAGCGTGTCGCCGACGGCGAACAACTGCGCCTGCGCAAGGGTGTTGCGCCCCATGGCGGCAGCCACGGCGCCGGGGCGCTCGCGCAGGGTCCGCGCGACGATCTCGCTGGCCTCGGGGGCCAGGCGCATCGCGCCCATCGGGATGGGCGTGCCGTTCGGGCGGCGGTTGGGCGGGCCCTCGGCGCTCCAGAGGAAATGGTCGCTGTCCATCGGCATGCGCGCGGCGAAGCCGCACAGGTGCCAGCCGGCGCGCGGGCAGGCGCGGCGGATGGTCTCGGCGGCCGGGCCATCGGCCTGCAGCCGCGCCAGCAGGAACACTGCGCCATGGGGCGAGAGGGTCGGCTTGCCGAAGGCCCAGGCGTTCGCCGCGACAAGGCCCGCCACCGCGATTGCCACCGGCAGCGCGGCACGCAGCGGCGGCAGGACGCGGCGCGTCGCCAGCGCGACGAACACCACCAGCGCCAGAGCCGTCGGCAGGTGCGACAAATGCGCCGCCACCGCGAAGGCGCCGAGCAGCACCAGCCAGACGGCCTCGGCGCGCGACAGCCGGTCCCGCGCCAGGCCAAGCAGCAGCAGGCAGAGCGGCGCCACACCGGCGAAGACATCCGGCATCAGCGTCGCGGCGAACCAGGGCAGCGAGGTGACCCCAGCCATGACGGCACACAGCAGCAGGTGGGTCGCGGGAGAAACGCCACCCCGCGTCGCGCGCTGCGCCAGCCAAAGCAGGTGCGAGACCACCAGCGCCTGCCCCGCCAGTGCCGCCCACAACGACCAGCCCCAGTGGAACGCGTGCAGGAAGGCCCCATAGGCCGGCGACTTGTCCCACGGCCATTCGGGAAACAGCGTCTGGCCGAGGTAGGAGACGCTGTCGATGAAGACCAGCGGATAGCCGTTGAGGAAGGCCGGCCAGGCCAGCAGCGCGGCGCCGAGCAGGATCGCGACGACGGCCAGGGCGCGGCTCAAGGCAGGCGACACGCGGCGGGGCGGTGCGTCCAGCGGGCCGCCAGGGGTGAGAACGGTGGCGTCAGGGGCGGCGTCGTCCGCCTCGGCCCGCGCCCGTGCCTCCGCGGCGCGACGGGCGGCGGCCTCGGCAGCCAAGGCGTCGCGGCGCGCGAGGTCGGCGAGGCTCGGTGGCAGGCCGGTGGCGCTGGCCGCGGCGCGACGCGGCGGGCCGGATTCGCCGATCACGCGCGGGCGTCCCGCACCGGCGCGACGACCCGGCGCGGCAGCAGCAGGAGCACCGCGCCAACCGGCAGCAGCCAGGCGATGCGCGCCTGGTAGCGCGGGAACACGCCCGACAACCCGCCCGTTGCCGCCGCGTTGCCCAACACGCCGACGATGATCGCCGCGAGCAGACCGGCCCGCATTCCGTCTCGCGCATGCAGCGCCCGCCAGGCCGCGACGAGCAGCAGCGGCAGTGCCGCCAGCAGCAGAGCAATCGTCACCGGCGCCACCGGTAAGACCGCCGCGCGCAACGCCCCGCGCGGCTGCAGCGCGGCGTCATAGGCGGCCAGTTCGCGCGCGCCGAAGCCCTCGGCGATGCGCGGGCGCAGCGCGGCAGCCAGGTGGTCGGCGCCGAGCGTGTCGCCGAGGCCGGGCGTGACAAGTTGCATGACCGTATTGTGCAGGATCGCGCGCGCCACGGCGACCGGGTCGGCGCGCAGCGTCTCCGCCACGATCCGCCCGGCTTCGTCGGACAGCAACGCACCGCCCAGGAAGCGCGGCGTGCCGTCCGGCGCGCGGTTCACCGGGCTGTCGGGCAGCCAGAGGAAGTCGTTGGCATCCATCGGCAGCCGGTCGGCGAAGGCACACAGGTACCAGCCCGAATCCGGGCAGCGCGCGCGGATCACCGCGGCCGCCGGGCCATCGGCCTGCAGCCGCGCCAGCAGGAAGGTCGCGCCATGCGGCGAGAGCACCGCGCGCCCATGCCCCACCGCGTTGGTGGCGAGAAGCAGCGCAACCGCGAGCGCCAACGGCACCGATGCCAGCAGCGCGCCGCGCCATCGCAGGCCCAGCAGCGGCAGCACCGCGAGCGCCAGCGCCAGCGGCACATGCGACAGATGCGCGGCGATGCCGACCGTGCCCAGAAGCACCAGCCACGCGACCTCCCCGCGGGAGAGCGCTGCCCGCGCGAAGCCCAGCAACGCCAGCGCCAGCACCACCACCGGCGCGAAGACATCGGGCATCAGCAGCGCGACTGTGAACGGCGCGGTGGTCAGCGCCGCCACCGCGCAGACCAGGACATGCGCGTCCGGCGTCGCCGCGCCGCGCAACGCGCGCTGCGTCACCCACAGAAGGTGCGACACCACCAGCGCCTGCGCCGCGAGCGGCAGCCACAGCGACACGCGCCAATGGAACAGGTGCAGGAACGGCCCATAGACCCATGGCTTGTCCCACAGCATCAGCGGCCCGAGCGTCTGGTGCAGGAAGCCGCCGGTATCGCTGAACACCAGCGGGTAGCCGTTGACCAGGGCCGGCCAGGCCAGCAGCAGCGCGCCGCCGAGGATGGCGAGCCAGCGCCACGCCGCGCCGCGGTTCACCCCGCCGCCACCAGCGCCAGCACGTTGCCCTCGGGGTCCGCCACATGCATCTCGACATCGCCGCAGGGGCGAAGCGCCGGCGCTTCCAGCACCGCGACATGGGACATCAGCAGCCGGCGGTGCCACCGTTCGACCTCGTCGTGCGAGGGCAGGCGGAAGGTGAGCATGACGCCGGGCGTGCCCTCGCGCGGGAACAGCGCATCGCCGCGCGCGCGCAGCACCAGGCTGACGGCGCCGAGGTCGAAGCGCACCAGCCCGGCGCGCACCTCGGCGGCGGGGCGTTCCAGGATGCGTTCGTAGAAGCCGCGCAGCCGCGCGATGTCGCGGCAGGGGATGACGATGGCAGCGAGGCTGAGCGCGGGGGTCATGCGCCGGGCGTGTCCCAGCGCGCCGTCGCCGCGTCGTCCTCGGCGCGGGCCTCGACCCAGCGATGCGATCCGGCGGCGAATTCCTCGCGCTTCCAGAAGGGCGCGCGGGTCTTCAGCCAGTCGATCAGGAAGGCGCAGGATTCCAGCGCGGCGGCGCGATGGGCGGAGGCGGTCAGCACCAGCACGATCCCCTCCCCCGGCAGGATGCGCCCGACGCGATGAATCACCGTGCAGCCGGTCAGCGGCCAGCGCGCCTGCGCCTGTTCGACGATGCGTTCGATCGCCCGTTCGGTCATGCCGGGATAATGTTCCAGCACCAGCGCCTGCAGCCCGTCATCGGCGCGGCAGACGCCCAGGAACGAGCCGACGCCGCCCACATCCGTCCGCCCCGCCGTGAGCGCCGCGGTCTCGGCGGCGATGTCGAAGGGGGCGTCCTGCACCAGGACCCGGGCCATGTCAGCCGCCAGTGACGGGGGGGAAGAAGGCGACCTCGTCATTCGCCGCGACCGGGTGGTCGGGTGTCGCGAAATCCTGGTTCACCGCTGCGCGCACCTGCTTGCGGTCGGCGAAGGCCGCTGCGTGCCCGGGCGTGCGGGCGGCCAGCCAGGCCACCAGCCCGGCCACGTCGCGCACCTCGGCCGGTGGGAAGACATCCTCCTCGGCGACGCCGACCTTCTGCCGCACCCAGGCGAAATAGAGCACGCGCATGGGGGCTATCGCGGCGTCGGCACGGTGGTCACGCGCCCGCCCGGCTGGATGATGGTGGTGTTGCCGCCATCCTGGATCGCGACGCCGCCGGCCGGGTTGCCCGGCTGGGTATAGGTCTGGATGCGCCCGGTGCCGGAGACCACGCCTGGAGGTTCGCCCGGCACCGTCACCACGCGCGCCGGCGGCGGCGGCGGCGCGGGTGCCACCACGGGCGGCAGCGGCGGCGAAATTCGCGGGCGCTCGGGCGGCGTGATGGGTGCGACGATCTGCGGCGGGGTCGAACTGCCGGTGCGCGGGCGCGGCGGCGGCGGTTCGGCCGGCGGCGCCGCGGCCGCATCGATGCCCGGCCGCGCCACCGGGGCGTAGCTCGGAATCGCGGTCATGGCGGCTTCGGGCGAGCTGGGGCGCGTGGTGATCAGGGCACTGGCGGACTGGCGGAGTTGCGCCGGGTCCTCGCTGCGCAGGACGGTGAAAGGCGGGTCGCCGCCGGTGACGCGCTGGATGGTCAGGCTGTCGCCCACCACCTCGGGCCTGCTCGACATATCCCAGGAGGGCTGCCAATCCGGCCCGCAGCCGGCCAGCGCCAATGCCAGCCCCAGGGTTCCGCCCGCCATTGCGCGTCGCATCGCTGTCCGCCCCGCCATCATGGTCTGCAAGATGATCCCGCCGCGCGCGCCGCTCAAGGGCGCGCGGGCGTCTCCTCGGCCTCGGCGGCCGCAGACGCCGCCGCATCGGCCTGGCCGGCATGGTTCAGCCCGGCCTGGAGGTAGTCCCAGCCGGTCGCGAGCGTCAGCGCCGCCGCGACCCACAGCCCCACCTCGCCGATCAGCGAGACCGGCAGGAAGCCGAGGCCGATCGTGGCCGCGCCGGTATCGCCCGCCAGCAGCGTGCCGACCGCGCCCATCTGGAAGCCGGTCTTCCACTTGGCCAGCTTCGTCACCGGCAGGCCGACGCGCAGTTCCGCCAGGTATTCCCGCAGGCCCGAGACCGCGATTTCCCGCAGCATGATCACGATGGCGGGATAGAGCGCGGCATGGGTGACGCGGTCGAGCCCCACCAGCACCATCAGCGCGGCGCCCACCAGCAGCTTGTCGGCAATGGGGTCCAGCATGCGCCCGAAGGAGGAGGTGACGCCCCGGTCGCGGGCGATCTTGCCGTCGAAATAATCGGTGATGCCGGCCGCGGCGAAGACCGCGCAGGCCGCCATGTCCGCCCAGGGCTCCGCGATCGCGGCGAAGGCCACCATCACGGGGATGGCGGCGATGCGCGAGACGGTCAGCAGGTTGGGAAGGTCGGTCGGCATGGCGCGCTGCCTGCTTAGCCCGTCCGCTCGCGCGGGGCCACCGTTGCGGCGGGGTCGGCGGGGGCTGCCACGCCCTGCCGGACGGCGGGCGGGCCGCCGGCGCGTGGCGCCGCCGCGCCGGGGTGGAAATGGTCATGGATGCGCCGCGCCACAGCCGGGCCGATGCCGGGGCAGGCCTCGAGGTCCGCGAGCCCCGCCTGGCGCACCCCCCGCGCCGAGCCGAAATGGTTGAGCAGCCGCCGCTTGATGGCGCTGCCCACGCCGGGGATGTCGTCCAGTTCCGACTTGGTCAGCGCCTTCGACCGCCCGGCGCGATGCGCGGAAATCGCGAAGCGGTGCGCCTCGTCGCGCAGGCGCTGGAGGTAATAGAGCACCGGGTCGCGCGGGGGCAGCTGCACCGGGTCGCGCCCGGCCATGTGGAACCATTCGCGCCCGGCATCGCGGTCGGGGCCCTTGGCCACCGCGACCAGCGGCACATCCTCCACCCCCAGCTCCGCCATGACGGAGTGCGCGGCCGAGAGCTGCCCCGCGCCGCCATCGATCAGCACCAGGTCGGGCCAGGTTTCCGATTCACGCGTGGGGTCCTCGCGCAAGGCGCGGCCGAAGCGGCGTTCGAAGACCTCGCGCATCATGGCGAAGTCGTCATTGCCCTGCGCCGCCTTGATCGAGAACTTGCGATAGGCCTGCTTCATGAAGCCCGACGGGCCGGCCACCACCATCACGCCATAGGGGTTCGCGCCCTGGATGTGGCTGTTGTCGTAGATCTCGATGCGCTCGGGCGCACCCGGCAGGCCGAACATCGCCCCCACGCCATCCAGAAGCTGCGCCTGCGCGGTGCCCTCCGCGAGGCGGCGTTCCAGCGCCTCGCGCGCATTGGTGGCGGCGTGGTCGACCACGGATTTCTTGTCGCCACGCTGCGGGCGATGCAGTTCCACGCGCCGCCCGGCCTTGAGCGCCAGCGCCTCGGCGATCAGCGGCGCCTCGGCCGGGTCGTGGCTGAGCAGCACGAGCGGCGGCGGCGGCAGGTCGTCATAGAGCTGCGCGAGGAAGGTGCCCATCACCTCCTCGGGGGTCTGGTCCTGCTTCGCGGTGGAGAGGAAATACGGCCGGTTGCCGTTGTTGCGGCCGCCGCGGAAGAAGAAGACCTGCACGCAGGCCTGGCCCGCCGCCTGGTGCAACGCCACCACATCGGCATCGCCCACGCCATCGAGGTTCACGCGGTCATGGCCCTGGATATGCGTCAGGCCGCGGATGCGGTCGCGCAGCGCGGCCGCGCGCTCGAATTCCAGATTCTCGGCGGCGGATTCCATTTCCGCTGCCAACCGCTTCTGAATCGAGGGCGTGCCGCCGGACAGGAACTCCTTCGCCTCGTGCACCAGCGCCGCGTAGTCGGGCTGCGACACACGCTCCACGCAGGGTGCGGAGCAGCGCTTGATCTGGAACAACAGGCATGGCCGCGTGCGCTGGTCGAACACGGTGTCGCGGCATGACCGCAGCAGGAACACGCGCTGCAGCGCGGTGATGGTCTGGTTCACCGCCCAGACCGAGGCGAAGGGGCCGTAGTAGGTCGCGCCCTTGCGCCGTTCGCCGCGGTGCTTGGCGATCTGCGGATAGGGGTGGTCGTCGCTCAGCATCAGCCACGGATAGGATTTGTCGTCGCGCAGCACGATGTTGAAGCGTGGCCGCAGGCGCTTGATGAAGTTGGCCTCGAGCAGCAGCGCCTCGGCTTCGGACGCGGTGGTCACGACTTCGAGGCTGCGCGTCTCGAACACCATCCGCCGCAGGCGTTCCGACAGACGCGAGACCTGGGTGTAGGACGTCACGCGTTTGCGCAGCGACCGCGCCTTGCCGACATAGAGCGCATCGCCCTTGCCATCGAGCATCCGATACACGCCAGGCGCGAGTGGCAGCGTGGCCAGCGCGGCCTCGATGACGGCCAGTCCGTCGGTCGGCGGGGGGTCGGTGTCCGTGCTGCTCATGGCGATGATCGTGCGCGCCGATTGTCCACGAGTCGTGTGGATAAGTCTGTGGGGGAAGTTCGGGGCATCGGCGCCCGCGCCTTGTTACAGTGAGGCTTCGTCGACATGCCGCAGATTTGGGCGGCCGCGGCCGGTTTCGCCAGACCATTGAAATGAAACGGTATTCTTCGGCTGCACCCGGCATGGGAATGGGTCAAGCGCGAATATTCCCTTGACGCCGCCCCCCGTCCGGCGGCGGGCGGGGCGCGGTGGACAAAACGCGCCGGGCCGGTGTTTCAAAATCGCGTCCTTTCAACGACAACGCCGACGCTGGTCACATCCGGCAACACATCCGGCTTCTCGATCGATACGCGCGCGCGTTGCACCCGCGCATCCTCCAGCAACGCGATGGCGATGCGTTCCGCCAGCGTTTCCGCCAGCCGCACATGGCCCGCAAGGGCGATGCGCCGCGCCGTCGCGGCAACGGCGCCGTAGTCCACCACGCGCGACAATACATCCGCGCCTTCACGCGAGGGCGCGGATTCGTCACTCACCGAAAGATCGATGCCGATGACTACACGCTGTGGCTGCACGGCCTCGTGAGCATGCACGCCGAGCAGCGCGTGCATCGTCAGCCCGCGCACGAAGACATGGCGCAGCCCGCGGGCCGCATCGGGCGCGATGCTCATTCCTCCGGAACCCCGCCATGCTGCGGTGCCCATTGCAGGTGCTGGCCGCCATCCAGCGCGATCATCTGCCCGGTCATCGACGGCAGCGCCAGGATCGCCAGCAGCGCCTGCGCCACCTCATCCGGTGAAGTGCCGTGCTTCAGCGGCACCGAGGCGCATTGACGGGCGAATTGCTCAGGCGTCTGGCGCGGGCTCGGCACCGCGGGGCCGGGGCCGATGCCGTTGACGCGGATGCGCGGGGCCAGCGCCAGCGCCAGCGTCTGCGTCAGTGTCCAGAGCCCGGCCTTGGTGAGTGTGTAGGACATGAAATGCGGCGTCAGTGACCAGACGCGCTGGTCGAGCATGTTGACCACCACGCCCTCGCGCCCGGACGGCAGCGCCTGTGCGAAGGCCTGCGCCAGCACGAAGGGCGCGCGCAGGTTGGGCTCGACATGGCGGTCCCAGGATTCGCGGGTGGCGTCGTGCCATTCGTCGCGTTCGAAGACCGATGCGTTGTTGACCAGCACGCCGATCGGGCCGAGCGCCGCCGTGGCATCGGGCACCAGGCGCGTCACCGCGGCTTCGTCGGCGAGGTCGGCGCGCAGCGTGATGGCGCGACGGCCCAACGCGACGATATCGTCGGCCGTGGCCTCCGCCTCGCCCTCACTGGTGGCGTAGTGGATCGCGACGTCGAAGCCGGCTTCGGCCAGCGCGAGCGCCATGGCGCGGCCGAGGCGCTTCGCGCCGCCGGTGACCAGCGCGGCGCGGGGAATGGTGGGGGGAATCGCCATGCGCGACTGAATGGCGCTTCCCATGGCGAAGGGCAACGCCCATCTCCGCAGCCATGGAGCGACCTTGTGTGAAGATCTGCGCGTATGACGACGACAGCGGGTGGTGCCGCGCCTGCGGCATGACGAAGCCGGAACGCAAGGCGTGGAAACGCGTGCCGGGCTATCGCGACGCGATCGTCGCGGCGCTGCCCGCGCGGCTCGATGCCATGGCGCGCGAAGGGCATCCGGTGGGCGCGGCGGCGGGGCGCCGGAAGTAGCGCGTCAGGCCACGGCGGCCTTGCGGACTTCCTCGCGGATCTCGCCCATCAGCCGGGCCTTGAGGGCCGCGAAGCCGGGCGTGGTCTTCATGGTCCAATCGCGCGGATAGGGCAGCGGGACCGTCACCTCCGCCTTGATGCGGCCGGGGCGGGCGGACATCACCACCACGCGGTTGGCGAGGAAGATCGCCTCGTCGATGTCATGCGTGACGAACAGCACGGTCTTGCGGTCGGCTTCCCAGATTTCCAGCAGCAATTCCTGCATCAGTTCGCGCGTCTGGTGATCCAGCGCGCCGAAGGGTTCGTCCAGCAGCAGGATCTCGGGATCATTGGCGAGCGCACGCGCCAGCGCGCAACGTTGCTGCATGCCGCCGGAGAGCTGCCGCGGCCAGTGGTTCTCGAAGCCCTTGAGCCCGGTGCGGGCGATGAAGCGCTCGGCGATGGCGCGCTGCTCGGCGTCGTGCACGCCGCGCTCGGCCAGGCCGAAGCGGATGTTCTGTTCGACGGTCAGCCACGGGAACAGGGTGTAGGATTGGAACACCATGCCGCGGTCGGGGCCTGGCGCGGTGACCGGCGCGCCGTCCAGCGTGACGGTCCCGGCGGTGGGCTGGTCGAGCCCCGCGACGATCCGCAGCAGCGTCGATTTCCCGCAGCCCGAGGGGCCGAGGATGGCGACGAATTCACCGGGGCTGACCACCAGGTCGGTGGGCTGCAGCGCCAGCGTCGGCGTGTTGCGCCGCTGCCCGGGGAAGGTCCGCGTCACGCCGGCGACGCGCAGGGTCTTGGCGCTCATATCGCCGCCCAGGGAAACAGTCGGCGGTTCAGCGCCTTGAACAGGAAATCCGTGACCAGCCCGATCACGCCGATCACCACGATGCCGAAGATCATCTGCCCCGTGTCCAGCAGCCGCTGGCTGTCCATGATCATGTGGCCGATGCCGCTCGTCGCGCCGATCAGTTCCGCCACGATCACGTAGGTCCAGGCCCAGCCGAGCACCAGGCGCAGCGTCTCCATCACCTGCGGCGCGGCCGATGGGATGATGACGCGCTTCACCACGCCGCCGGCGCGCGCGCCCAGCGTATAGGCGGCCTCGACCAAATCCATGCGCGTCGCGCCCGCGATCACGGCGACCATGATGACCACCTGGAAGAACGAGCCGATGAAGATGACGCTCAACTTCTGCGCCTCCCCCACCCCCGCCCACAGGATCAGCAGCGGGATGAAGGCCGATGCGGGCAGGTAGCGCGCGAAGGAGATGAAGGGTTCGAAGAAGGCCTCGACCGGCTTGAACGCCCCCATCATCAGCCCGAGCGGCACGCCCAGCAGCGCGGCGATCGCGAAGCCGCCGAAGACGCGCCAGATGGTGATGGCGATGTCGCCGGCGAAGCCGAATTCGGTCAGCAGCGACCAGCCGGCGCGCAGCGTGCGCTCGGGGCTCGCGAGGAACAGCGGCGGCACCCAGCCCGACCAGGTGGCCGCCCCCCAGCCCAGCACGAACAGCACGAAGAAGCCGGCGCCCAGCAGCACGCGGGCGCCGGCCGAGACGGGGGTGAGCGGCTTCATCTCAGGCCCGCGGCCGCCGCATCGCCTGGCTGTCGCACACGGACACGAGCGCCGCTCGCCTCATGCAACGAAGGTTGTGTTCAGCAGCGCGCCGAGGTTCACATCCTGGCGCACCACGCCGGCCTCGCGCTGCACGGTATGCGCCTTCTGCATGAAGGCCGGCAGGCCGCTGGCCATGTATTCGCGGTTCTTCGCCTGGTCGAGCCATTCGATGTACTGCGAACTGGCGGCGAATTGCGCGGCGGTCTGGTTGACGCGCCGGCCCATGATCTCGTTCGAACGGTCCGGTTCGCGCGCGATCATCGCCAGCGCATCCCACCAGGATTTCACGACGCGGCGCACCGCCTCGGGGTTCGCCTGGATGAAGGCGGGCTGGAAGGCCAGCGTATCGACCACGCAGGCGTAGTCGAGCGTGGTCGCCAGGATCTTGCCCCTGTCCGCGCCCATGCCGCGCACTTGCGACAGATAGGGCTCGTAGGTCGAGCAGCCGTCGAACTGCCCGGCGACGAAGGCCTGCGCGGCGGGCTGCGGCGCCAGCGTCGCGGCGGTGATGTCGCGGATGCTCATGCCGTTCTCGCGCATCATGTAGGCCAGCACGAAATACGGCGTGGTGCCGGCGCCATCCACCGCGATGGTCTTGCCGCGCAGGTCGCCCCAGGAATTGATCGCCGGGCGCACCGCGATGCCATCCCCGCCGCGCGAACGGTCCAGCACCAGCACCTGCACCAGTGGTGCGGCGGAGGCCCACAGGATCATGGTGTCGACCGTGGTCACCACGCAGTTCAGCGCGCCGCCCACAAGCGCGAGGTTGCGTTCGCGCTGCGGCACAAAGCGGGTTTCCACCTCGATGCCATTGGCGCGGAACAGCCCGGCCTGCTCGGCCAGCGTCAGCGGCGCGAACCCGGTCCAGCCGGACATACCGATGGTGATCTTGGGCATGGCCTGGGCGCGCAGGGCGGTGGGCGCGGCCAGCAGGCCGGCGGCGGCCCCAAGGAGGATACGGCGGTCCATCTGTCTCGCTCCGATGACGCAGGCCGGCGACCCTGCTTGAAGGACCTGGCCCGCGCAAGCAGCCTGTGGCGGGCGCCAGCGGGCCAGGGCGCGGCGCTGCCCGACATTCCGGCAACAGGGCAGCGCGGCTGCGCGCCGGGCGGGCAATACCCCCTTGCCAGTTGCGCGGTTCCCGCCGTAGCGTCTGCGCCATGATGCACGACCGCATCCCGACCGCTCGATTTTGGTACCGCTGGTATAATCCGGCGGCCTAGGGAAACGCGTCAGCATCGTTCCACCCGAAAAGCCGCCAGGACCCTGGCGGCTTTCGTGTTTCGGGGCCATGCGCACCCCGCTCCCCGCAAAGGCACCAGGCTCCCGGCGGACCCAGCCAGAGGAAGCACTGCCATGCACCGCACCGATTATGATTTCGACGTCATCGCCGGCCCCTCGACGGCGCCCCGACCGCCGGCGCCCAAGCCGGGCGCAGCGGACAAGCCCGCCGCGCCCCCGGCCAAGTGACGGGGCGTTAACCGTGGCGTGGCAGGGTGCGGCGCGTGGCCCCCCGAGCCGCGAACCGCGCCAGGACGGCGGATGACCCGGATGGAAACACCGTGCGGCCTGCCGAGTGGAACCTGTTGTCCGAGGACCAGCAGCTGGTCCTCTCTCGCGAGGCTCTCCGCCGCGCGGCGGAGACCCTTGCCGACCACGCCGAGATCCTGGCGAAGGAGATGGAGCACGGCGCGCTGCTCGACCGCGGCGGGCCCGACGCGCTGCGGCTGTTCGCCGCGGTGGTCCGCGCCACGAACCGCGAGGCCTTCGGCACGGTCGGGCACGCCTGACCCCTCAGCGCGATGGACCCCGCGCCGCCATGGCTGCGACCCTCCCGCCGCCGCCGGGTCGCGGCCGCATCCCAAGCGGGGATGCGCGTGGCACGAGACAGGGGGGCGGCCTGCGGCAGCAATGCGCTGCCCTGCCGATCCGCGCGCGCGACGGTGAAATCCACGTCCTGTTGATCACCACGCACGGCCGCGGCCATTGGGTCATCCCCAGGGGGCGGGCCGAGACGGGCGTGCCCGCCCACGGCGTGGCGCGGCTCCTGCTCGGCCGCGCGCGCGTGCCCGCCTGAACCCCGCCACCGCGCGGCGCATGCGCGGCGGATCCTTCAGCGCCGGTGCAGGATGTAGTTGATCGTGAGGTCGATGGTCACCTCCTCCTCGGCGGTCCCGGGCGGGAAGGCGGGCAGCGTCGCGCCGCGGAACACCGCCTGCGAATAGTGGTTCAGGAACACCGAGCGCGCGCCCTGGCGCAGTTCGACCCGCCGCACGCGGCCATCGGCGCCGGTGGTGATGCGCACCAGCACCGGCCCCTGTTCGCCGAGTTCCGCCGCCTCGCGCGGGTAGCGCAGCGTGCGGTCGAGCCACGCCCGGAAGGCGTTGCGCCAGTCCGGCCCGGCCTGGGCGCCGCGCACGCGCAGGTTCTCCACATCGCCGGGCCCCGGCAGGCTGGCGCCGGGCCGCATGTCGAGCCCGCGCTGCGGCGCGGCCGGCTGGCCAAGCCGGATCGGCGGGCGGCCGGTGAGGTCGAGCGGCTCGCGTCCCGGTGTCACCTCGACGGGCGGGGGTGGCGGCGGGGCGGGCGGGGGCAGCGGCAGCGCCGCGACCTGCGGCGGCGTGGGCGCGACCGGACGGTCGGGCGTGGTGGGTGTCGGCGCCGCCGGGGCCGGGCGCGGCGCGGGTGGTGGTGGCGGTGGCGGCGGCGCCAGCGCGGTCTGCGGCGGCGCCGATGGCGCGAGCGGGGGCGCCACGCGGGCCTGTGGCGGCGGCGCGGAGGGTGCGGCCGGTGGTGGCGGCGCGGCGGCCAAAGGCGGCGGTGGCGGCGCCGAGGGTGTCGGCCGGCCAGGCAGCGGTGCGGGCAATGGCGGGGCGCT
>JBHYEQ010000027.1:0-48769 GCA_051860065.1 Roseomonas sp. | reverse complement strand
TCCAGGATACTGTCGTTGGGTGGCCGGGTGGGGGAGAGGGCCGGTGCCGGGCTTCAGAATGCGCCTCTCGGCGCATTCTCAAACGGTCTCTCAGCGCAGCGCGATGCGCCCATCAGGCGGCACGCCCGCCAGGCGCCCGCGGGCGATGGCATCCGCCACCACCTCGTCCAGTACCGGCCCGGTGTCGTAGGGGTCCAGCGCGCGGTCGCGGAACATCACGTATCCGTCGCCCCCCTTCCGCATGAAGTCGTTGGTCACCACGCGGTACACGCGGCCCGGGTCGAGCGGCGCGAACCCCGCCCCCTGCGCCACCTGCACCCCGCGCACGCGCCCGCCAGGCGGCGCCGTCGGGTCCCAGGCGAAGCGGATGCCGGCCACCTGCGGGAATCGCCCCGCGGTGCCCGCGCCCTGCGACAACCCGTGCTCGATCGCCGCCAGCACATCGGCGCCGCGGAGGCCCATCACCGCCACCGTATTGCCGAAGGGCAGCACTGTCAGCACATCGCCGATCGTCACCTGGCCGTCTGGCAGGCCGGCGCGCAGCCCGCCGCCATTGGTGAAGGCCACCTCGGCCCCCGGGATGGCGCCCAGCATCGCCTCCGCCACCAGGTTGCCGAGCGCGCATTCGCCACGGCGGCATTCGGTGTTGGGCAGCGCCATGGGCAGGCGGCCCACCGGGCGACGGCGGGTTTCCTCCAGCGGGCGTGCGAGGTCGGCCACCAGGGCGGCGACTCGCGCATCCTCCGCGATGCCCGCACCCATCGGGATGGTGGAGCCGCCCTGCGCCGCGATCCGCCCATCCACCGCGAGGTCGAGGTCGAGCCGGCCCAGGAATCGCCCATAGGCCCCGGTCTGGAGAATCCGCACCGTGCGGTCGCGCCCATCGACCAGCGTGGGGGAAGGCCCGTCGGCATCGGGTTCCGCCGCCAGCAGCGTGTGCGAATGCCCGCCCAGGATGGCGTCGATGCCAGCCACCTGTTCCGCGATGCGCCGGTCGGCCGCCAGGCCCATGTGGGACAGCAGCACGATGGTCGCTGGACCCGATGCGCGGATCTCGGCGATGGCGCGGGTGGCGGCCTCGGCCGGGTCGGTGAAGCGCAGGTTGCGCCCGGGCGAGGAGAGCTGCGGCGTCTCCGGCGTGGTGACGCCCACGAAGGCGATGCGCGCGCCGTCGCGCACCGCCTCGAACCACGGGCGGATGCGGCCGGCCAGCAGGGGTTCGTTGCGGGCGTCGATATTGGCGCCCAGGATCGGGAAGGGGGCAGCTGCGGCGAAGCGGGCCAGCGTCTCGGGGCCATTGTCGAATTCATGGTTGCCGAGGGTCATGGCCTCGCAGCCCCATTCGCGCATGACCGCAAGTTCCGCCGCGCCGCGATGCTGCGTGTAGAACAGCGAGCCCATGAACTGGTCGCCGGCATCCACCGCGACCACGGCGCGCTCGGCGGCGGCGGCCTCGGCGCGCGCGGCCGCCACGCCGCCGGCCAGGCGCGCGGACCCGCCCAGGCAGGTTTCGTTCGCGCGGCACGCGGCACCGGTGGCGCGCACCACCGGTTCGTGCCGGCTGTGGAAATCATTGGTGTGGATGATGCGGATGCGCCGGGCGGCCTGCGCCGCGGCAGGGCGCAGCGCGGGCGCCGCAAGCAGGGCACCGAGCAACAGGCGGCGGGACAGGACCATGCGGGGCCTTTCGGGACGGGCTGCCGCAATCCTGCCGCGTCGCGCGTCGATTGTCCCTTGCCGCGTTGAGCCTGCGGGTTCAAACGCGGGGTGGCGCCCGGGCTGACACCCGGCGTCGTCGAGGATTCACCGCAACCGAAGCGCGGGGCGCGCGATGCAGGTCTACCTGCCGATCGCCGAGATGAGTGTGGATGCCCTGCTGCTGCTGGGCATCGGCTTCGGCGTGGGCTGGCTGTCGGGGCTGTTCGGCGTGGGCGGCGGGTTCCTGCTGACGCCGCTGCTGATCCTGATCGGCATCCCATCCCCGGTCGCGGTCGCGTCCGGCGCCAACCAGACGCTGGGCGCCTCGGTCTCCGGGCTGATCGCGCAATGGCGGCGCGACAATGTCGACCTGCGGATGGGCGTGGTGCTGCTGGCCGGCGGGTTCGTTGGCTCGGCGCTGGGGGTACAGTTGTTCGCCTTCCTGCGCCGCGCCGGGCAGGTCGATGTGGCGGTGTCGTTCTTCTACGTGGTGGTGCTGGGCACGGTGGGCGCGCTGATGGTGCGCGAAAGCGTACGTGCCATCATCCGCCGGCGCCGCACCGGCGTGGCCTCGGCGCGCACCGGGGAACACACCTGGCTGCACGGCCTGCCGTTCAAGATGCGGTTCCGCAAGTCGCGCCTGTACATCTCGATCGTGCCGCCGCTGATGGTGGGGTTCGGCATCGGTATCCTGTCGGCCGTGATGGGCGTGGGCGGCGGGTTCATGCTGGTGCCGGCCATGATCTACCTGCTGGGCATGCCGACATCCGTGGTGATCGGCACCTCGCTGTTCCAGGTGGTGTTCGTGTCGGCCAACGTCACGCTGCTGCAGGCCTGGCAGGTCGGCAGCGTCGATATCGTTCTGACCATGCTGCTGCTGGCCGGCGGCGTGGCGGGGGCGCAATTCGGGGCGTCGATGGGCACCAAGCTGCGCGGGGAGGAAACCCGCGCGCTGCTCGGCCTGCTGGTGCTGGCGGTGGCGCTGGGCCTGGCCTGGGACCTGGTGCGCGCGCCCGAGTCGCTGTTCACCATCGGGCCGGCGCGATGACACGGCCGGCTCCTTCGCCGGTCGTGTCCGCGCGCAGGACGATGCCGTGGCTGGCGTTGCTGGTCGTGCTGCTGGCGGCGCCGGCGGCGCGCGCGCAGGCGCCGGCCACCACGCCGCTGCTCACCGCCGACCTGTCCACCACCCGCGTCGAGATCACCACCGGCTTCACCGGCGCCTCCGTCATCGTCTTCGGCGCCACCGAGAACCTGATCGGCGCCCAGACCGGCGAGGATGTGGTGGTGGTCGCCTGGGGCCCGCCGCAGGCGACGGTGGTGCGGCGCAAGGTCAATGTGCTGGGCTTCTGGGTGAATGGGCCGGCATCGACCTTCCCGGAGGTCCCGGGCTTCTACGCCATCGCCGCGACGCGCCCGGTCTGGGAGGCGCTGCCCGAGGATATCCGGCGCAGCGCGCGCCTGGGCCTGGCGGCGCTGCCGCTGCGCGCCGAGGGCGCCCAGGCGCCGGCCTTCCGCGCCGCGCTGCTGGACTTGAAGCAGCAGGACGGGCGCTGGCAGGAATATGCCGCGCCGGTCACGGTGGCGGGCGGGCGGCTGTTCAGCGCGCGCATCTCCTTCCCCGACACGGTGCAGACCGGCGACTACCGGGTTGAGGTGCTGCTGGTCCGCGAACAGCGCATCGTGGCGCGGCAGGAGCTGTTCCTGCGGGTGGACCGGGTCGGTTCGGCTGCCTGGATCGCCAATATCGCCCGCACCGCGCCTCTGCTTTATGGTGTGGGCTGCATCGTGCTCGCCGCCCTTGCGGGGTGGCTTGGTGCGGTGGTGTTCCGCCGCAACTAGAGCGCATTGCGTTCGCAAGGGCTCGTATCATGGTCTCCGGCCTTTTGTTCTTGCGAGCATCTTCACCCGATCGGATGATCCCATCCGGTCGCGACCTGCCCTGAGGACCGCGCGATGCCAGGTTCCGAGGAAGCTGCTGCCGCCACCACCGCCGCCAAGCGCGACCGTATCTTCCTGGTCGTGGTGGATGACAGCGCCGAGCGCGCGGTCGCGCTGCGCTATGCCTGCCTGCGCGCGCGCAAGGGCGGCGGGCGGGTGGCGCTGCTGCGTGTGATCGAACCGGTCGGCCTGGTGGAATGGGCCGGCGTGGGCGTGATGATGCAGGAGGAACGGCGGGAGGAGGCGGAGAAGATGCTCTCCGGCCTCGCCGCCGAGGTGAACGAGATCACCGGCGGATTCCCCATCCTGATCATCCGCGAGGGCGACCCGCGCGATGAATTGCTGAAGCTGCTGGAGGAAGACCCGCGGATTTCGATCCTGGTGCTGGCGATGGCGCCGGGGTCTGGCGGGCCGGGGCCGATGATCACCGCGCTGACCGGGCGGTACGCGAGCCGGCTGAACGTCCCCATGACGCTGGTCCCTGGGGCGCTCGACGAAAAGGAACTGGACCGCGTGACATAGCGGCCCTTGGCCGTCAGTCCCCAAGTCCCGGAAAAAGGAGGGGGATCGGGGGAGTTCCCTCCCCCGACCTTTCTTTTCAAAACCGCCTGAGCAGCCTGTCGATGTAGTCCAGCTCCTGCGGCGGCCGTTCGCGCTCGGCCCCGCGCCGCCGCAGTTCCTCCTGGATCCGTCGCGTCCTGAGCAGTTCAGCCTCGTCCGGCACCCGCGTGTCGGAGGCATTGTCCTGCCCGCCGGTGGCTTCGCGGTTGCGGCGGCCGAGCGGGTCGCGCCCCGGTCCCTGGTCCTGCGCCTGGTCCTGGCCTTCGCCGCCCTGCTGGCCGGAGGCCATGCCCTCGCCTTCGCCCTCGCCTTCCTCCTCGCCTTCGCCGGGCTGGCCCTGGCCGAACTGGCGTTGCATCTGCTGGGCCATCTGGCGGCCGCCCTCGGTCAGGGCGCGGATAGCGCGCTGCTGGGCGTCGCGCGGGTCGCCGCCGGAACGCAGGTTCTCATCGGCGTCGCGCATGGCGCGGTCGGCCTCGCCGAGCTGCTGCGGCACGTCGCCGGTCAGCTCGCCGAATTGCTGCATGAGTTCGCCCAGCGCGCGACGCAGGGCGCGCTGCACGCGGCCATCCTGCTGGGCCTGGGCTTCGCGCTCCGGGTTGGGCTGGGCCTGCGGCGGCGGCTGCAGCGGCTGCTGCTGGCGGGGAAAGGTGTTGGGCTGCGGGCGGCGGCGCTGTTCGAGGCGTTCGCGGTCGGTCTGCTCGGCGCGCTGGTGGCTGCGGTCGAGCATCTGGGTCTGCCGCTGCACCATGTCCTGCACGGCGCCCATCTGCTGGTTGCCGCGCTGGCGCTGCTGCTGGCGCTGGCGGTCCTCGGCGCGCATGTTGCGGCCTTCCTCCAGGGCGCGGAGCATTTCCTCGAGTTCCGCGAGTTCGCGCTCGGCATCCTCGGTGCGGCCCTCGCGGGCGGCGTCCTGCATGCGCTGGGTGCGGCGGTTGAGCTCGCGCTGGTCCATCAGGCGCTGCTGCGGGTCGTAGGGCAGGGCCTCGGCGTTTTCGCGCTGGAGGCGTTCGGCCAGGGCTTCGAGGTGGCGGCGGATCGCCTCGCGCAATTCCTGGATGCGGCGATCGGTCTCGGCGCGCTGTTCCTCGGTGCGCTCCGATTCGGGGGTGCGACGCTGTTCCTCCAGGGCTTCGCGCAGCGCCTGGCGGGCCTCGGCCAGGGCGCGGGCGGTGCGGTCGGTGCGGCCTTCCTCCAGCGCGACGGCCACGTCCCACAGGATTTCCTGGGCCTCGGTGACCGCGGCGGGGCGGCGGTCGCGCAGCAGGCGGTGGCGGGCCGTCCGCAGGGCCAGGAAGGTGCCGGTGTCGTTCTCGAAGGCCTCGGGCGTGGCGGTGATGCGGTCGAGCTCGCGGCGCGCGGGTTCGCGCCCGGTGGGGTCGACGGACAGCGCCTTCCGCAACGCGATCAGCTGCTGCGAGACGGGATGCGTGAAGGAACGTTCCGGCAATTCGAGAAAGGCGCCCTCGCTGCGGCCGTCCTGGCCGGCATGGTCGGTGGCGACCAGGCGGGCCTCGACCTCCAGCCCCGCCCAGGGGTGCGCCGAGAGGTCCGGCTGGGCGGCGCCGCGCGCGTTGCGGGGGCTGCCGCCGGGGATCGGCAGGTCGAGCGTGACGGGTTCGGCATCGGGCCGCAGCTTCAGGCGCAGTTCGACGCGAAGGGTCGCGAGGCCCCAATCATCCTCGGCCCGCCAGGGCAGGCGGATGGCCAGGCCCCGCTGGGCGCGCGCCGGCGGCTGGTCCCAGGCGACGGTCGGCGGGGCATCGGCGCGCACCGACAGCGACCATTGGGCGAGGTCGATGCTATCGCGCCGCACCGCCAGGCGCCCGCCGGTTTCGATGGCCGTCTCGGCGGCGAAGGACCCGCGGTCGAGCGTTCGGAAGGGCGTGGCGGCGGTATCCAGCAGCAATTCCGGCACGCCGCCAGTGCCGCCGGAGACCGCCACCTGCAACCGACTGCCCGCCGGGACCGCCGCATCGCCGCCGGCGGGGTCGAGGAAGATCGGGGCCGCGCCGGTATAGGCCGGCGGCGTGATCCAGGCTTCGAGGCGCACGCCCGGGACGGTGGGCAGCGCTGCCCCGGCGAAGGCGGGCAGCAGGGCGCGGCGCAGGCGTTCGGGGGCTTCGGGTCCGGCGACGACGATGGCGGCGACCAGCGCGACCGCCAGGCCGCCGCGCAAGGCACGACGGTCGATGGCGGCGAGGCCAGGCTTCGGCGCGGCGACGCGCAGCGCGGCCAGGCGTTCGGCGGCGCGGCGGCGATGCGCTTGCCACAGCGCGAGCGCGACCGGGTCGTTGCCGGTGGGCCGGTCGCCCAGCGTGGCGATGGGGCGGTGGGCCAGGCCGGAATCGCGTTCGATCCGGCGTTCGCCGGCGGCCGGGCCGGGCAGGGCCAGGCGCTTCGCCGCACGGCGCGCGACCCACACCAGCGCGGCCATGAAGCCGGCCAGCATCAGCAGATGGAGCAGCGGCGGCAGCACCAGCGGCAGGCCGGACAGCGCCACCACGAGGAACACGCCGATGACGCCCAGCACCGGCCAGAGCGCCGGCCAGGCGGCCTCCCACCAGAGTGCCAGCCGCGCGAGCCAGGTGCGCCGCGCGAGGCGTGCAGCCAGCCTGTCGCGCGGCTGTTCGCTCATGCGCCGAGCCACTCCGGCACGCGCTGGCCATGCAGCAGCGCGTCATGGATCTGGCGTTCGCGCACGACGGCGAAGCGGCTTCCGTCCACCAGCACCTCCGGCGCCAGCGGGCGCGCATTGTAGGTGGATGACATCACCGCACCGTAGGCACCCGCATCGAGGAATGCCACCGTCTCGCCGGTCGCGAGGTCCGGCAGCATCCGGCCGCGGGCGAAGGTGTCGCCGGATTCGCAGACCGGGCCGACCACCTCGGCGGGCGTCAGCGGGGCCACGGCGCGGGCGGCGCCGACCGGCACGATGCCGTGCCAGGCCTCGTACATGGCGGGGCGCACCAGGTCGTTCATCGCGGCGTCCACCACGACGAAGCGATGCGCCGCACCCTGCTTCTGCAGCACCACCGACGCCAGCAGCACGCCGGCCGGCCCGGCAATCCAGCGGCCCGGTTCCAGCATGACCGGCAGGCCAAGGTCGCCCAGCGTCGCCTTGATGGCGCCGGCCAGCGCCTCGGGGCTCGGCGCGGGTTCGTCGCGGTAGGGGATGCCCAGGCCGCCGCCGCAATCGACGCGCCGCACCGGCAGAGCGCGGGCGCGGAGTTCGCGGATGGTCTCGGCCAGGCGCGCATAGGCGGCGCGATAGGCCGACATGCCCGCGGTGATCTGGCTGCCGATATGGGTGGCGATGCCGATGGGCTCGATGCCGGGCAGGGCGGCCATGCGGGCGTAGATGTCGACGGCGTCGGAGATGGCGACGCCGAACTTGTTCTCGCTCTTGCCCGTCGTGATCTTGGCGTGGGTCTTGGCGTCCACGTCCGGATTCACGCGCAGGGCCACACGGGCGGTGCGGCCCATGCCGTCGGCGATGGCGGAGATCATGGCGATCTCCTCCGCGCTCTCGGCGTTGATCTGGAAGATGTCCTGCTCGATGGCGTGGGTGATCTCGGACGCGGTCTTGCCGACGCCGGAGAAGACGATGGCGCTGGCCGGGATGCCGGCGGCGCGGGCGATGCGCAGTTCGCCCTCGCTGACCACGTCGGCACCCAGGCCCTCGGAGCCGAGCACGCGCAGGACGGACAGGTTGTCGTTGCACTTCATGGCGAAGTGGATGGTGGCGGCCAGCCCGGCATCGGACAGCGCGGCCTTCAGCGCACGGGCGCGGCGGCGCAGCGCTCCGGCGGAATAGACCCAGGCGGGGGTGCCGACCTCCTGCGCGATGCGGGCGAGCGGCACCTCCTCCATGACCAGCCCGTCCATGGCGTGCAGGGTCAGGTGCGGGCGCAGCGCCAGCAATTCGGCGAAGGACGGGTCGGCGGAATCATGGATCGGGAGGGGCGCGGCCATCCCTGTATTGTCGGGCCGGCCCGTGGCCTTCGCAAGGCGCGTTACAGGGGCGGCCAGCGGCCCGACCCGGCAAGCGCACGACCCGATGCGGCGGGTGGCCAGGTGCTGGGCAGGGCCCGTGCCGGGATTCCCAAGCGGTCTTCGGGGGTGGGCCTCGCGGCTGACCCGGCGCGCAGGCGGCGAGGGACTGGCGTCCGAAGGCCCATTGGGTGCGAGCCTCCGGACCTCTGCGCCCCTGCGCCATCCACGAGGCCGCTGCAGGCGGCCAGGCGGGAAAGGCGCCCGCCTGTGCCGGCTAGTCGATCCGCAGGTTGTTGGCGCGGATGATGCGGCCGTAGCTCTCGGTCTGCTGCGCCAGCCGGTTGCGGAAGGCCTCGGCGCCATCGGCCACCACCTCGCCGCCGAGTTCGCCGATCCGCGCCTTGATCGCCGGTTCGTTCAGGATGGCGGCGATCTCGCGCTCCAGCCGCGCGATCATCGCCGGCGGCGTCTGTCCCTGCACCAGGATGCCCTGCCATGTCCCGGCATCCGGTTCCGGCCAGCCGAGTTCGCGGAAGGTCGGCAGGTTCGGCAGGTTGGCGAAGCGGCGGGGGCCGGTGACGGCGATGCCGCGCATCTGGCCCTGCACGACGAAGGGCATGGACTGCGTCGCGCCGGCCATGGTCAGGTTGGCCTCGTTCGACACCAGCGACATCAGCGCGGGCGCACCGCCGCGATAGGGCACATGCTCCATCGCGCCGCCCCAATGCGAGGCCAGCGACAGCGCGACGATGTGCGTCAGCGTGCCGGTGCCGGAATTGGCGGCGTTCAGCCTGCCGGGGTTGGCCTTCACATAGGCCGCCAGCTCGGCGGCGTTCTGCACCGGCAGCTGGTTGTTCACCGCCAGGATGTATGGCGCGAAGATCACCATCTGCACCGCCGCCAAGTCCCGCTGCACATCGAACGGCATGCGCTGGAACAGGAAGGGGTTGGTGGCCAGCACCGAGATATCGAGCAGCACCATGCTGTGCCCGTCCGGACGGCTTTTCGCCACCGCGTCGGCGCCGATGTTGCCGCCCGCGCCGGGGCGGTTCTCGACCACCACGTTCTGCCCGATCCGGGCTTGCAGCGGGGTGGCGATCAGGCGCGCGAGGATGTCGCTGGTGCCGCCCGGCCCGAACGGAACGATGAGGCGCACCGCCTGGTTGAAGTCCTGCGCGCGGATCGCGGGCGCGGCGAGCAGCACCGGGCCGGCGCCAGCCGCCCGCAACAGCGAACGTCGTTGCATGGATCGTTTCTCCCTCAGCCGATTGGTCGCGGATGGCCAGTCGATCCGGACGTCGGGCGATCAGCGTAGCGGGGAACGGATGGTTACTGCACCTGCGACGTGGTCATGACCCCAGGCGCCCGTCCGGAAAGCACGCGACCCGAGTGGCAATCCCGGGGTCCATGCATGCAGGATCGGCACACGCCGGACGCTCGTGCCGTTGGTCACGGGCGCGGGCGTACCGTGCCGATGCCGCACACCGGGGAATGCCCGTCTCGCCAGGGAAGGCGCTGCAACCGCCCGGGTCACTGCATCCATGGCGGGGGTGCGGTGACAGCGGGCGCGGGACAAGGTGCCCGCCGCGGCCGCTACCGGAACATGGCCGCGATGGCGGCCGGGTCCACGGCCTCGATGCTGGCCGGCTGCCATTTCGGCGCGCCGTCCTTGTCCACCAGCACCGATCGCACGCCCTCGGCGAAATCCGGGTGGACGTTCACCACCACCCGGGTCAGCGCCAGCTCGGTCGCCAGGCAGGCGGCCAAATCCTGCTTCGCGCCGCGTTGCAGCAGCTCCAGCGAAACACACAGCGAGGTCGGCGACATGCGCCGCAGGATGGCGGCCTGAGCGGACGCCCATTCGCTGCCTTCGGCATCCAGCGCGGCCAGGATGGCGGCGACGCTGGGCTGGGCGAAGCAGCGGTCGATGGCGGGGCGATGCGCGGCGAAGGACGCCTCGGGCGGCGTGTCGGCGAAGCGGGCGACGGCGTCCGCGCCCTCCGCGACCAGCGCGGCGCGCAGGTCCGCCAGCTTCGCGCGCGGCACGAAATGGGTGGCGAGGCCGGCATGAACGGAATCCGCCCCGGTCAGCCGCGCCCCGGTCAGCGCCAGCCAGGTGCCGATCGCGCCGGGCAGGCGCGGCAGGACGTAGGATGTGCCGACATCCGGGAACAGCGCGATGGCGGTCTCGGGCATCGCTACCAGGGCGTGCTCGGTCACCACGCGCGGGCCGTTATGGACCGCGACGCCGATGCCACCGCCCATGCACACCCCGTCGATCAGGCTGACCCAGGGCTTGGGGAAGGTCGCGATGCCGGTGTTGACGGCGTATTCCTCGGAGAAGAAGGCCTCGACCGCGGCGCTGTCGCCGGCGATGGCCGCCGCGCGCACGGCGCGGACATCGCCGCCCGCGCAGAAGGCACGGCCGCCCGCGCCTTCGAGCACAACCAGCGCGACCTGCGCGTCGTCCCGCCATTCCGCGATGGCCGCGGCGAAGGCCCGGATCATCGGCAGGTCCAGGGCGTTCAGCGCCTTGGGGCGGTTCATCAGCAGCGTGCCCGCGATGCCTTCGCGCCTGGCGACCAGGCTGGGTTCGGCGGTCTCGCTCATGATGCAGGCTCCTGTGACGTCGGGCGCGGGGTTCGTTGGGGCGGCACCAGACCGCGCAACCGCGCAGGATACCGTTCTGGCAAGCCGGGCGGGGCGCAGGCTGGTGCCGTTCCGGCAGGCCGGATGCGCGCGTTACCGGCGCGGCGCGGCGTTGACAAGCCGGGCCGGGGGCCGGATGCACGCGCCATGGCCGAAACCCTGGTGCGCTTCGAGGGCGTGCGGAAGACCTATGGCGGCGGCGCGGCGGCCGTGCAGGCGCTCGACCTCGATGTCGCGCGCGGCGAACTGCTGACGCTGCTGGGCCC
Organism: Roseomonas sp.; assembly: GCA_051860065.1. Lineage (GTDB taxonomy): Bacteria > Pseudomonadota > Alphaproteobacteria > Acetobacterales > Acetobacteraceae > Neoroseomonas. The sequence goes on along the minus strand of JBHYEQ010000027.1, from coordinate 37,658 downwards.
GTCCGGTTCGGGCAAGACCACCACGCTGATGATGCTGGCGGGGTTCGAGGCGCCGAGTGCCGGGCGCATCCTGCTGGAGGGGCGCGACATCGCGCGGCTGGCGCCGCACCGGCGCGGCATCGGCGTGGTGTTCCAGTCCTATGCCCTGTTCCCGCACATGAGCGTGGCGGAGAACGTGGCGTTCCCCTTGCAGGTGCGCGGCGTGACGCGGCACGACCAGGGCAGGCGGGTGGCGAAGGCGCTGGCCATGGTGCGGCTGGAGGGGCTGGCGCAGCGCCGCCCGGCGCAGCTTTCGGGCGGGCAGCAGCAGCGCGTCGCGCTGGCCCGCGCGCTGGTCTTCGAACCGCCGATCGTGCTGCTGGACGAACCGCTGGGCGCGCTGGACAAGGCGCTGCGCGAGGAGATGCAGCTGGAGATCCGCCGCATCCACCAGCAGCTCGGCGTCACGATGATGTACGTGACGCACGACCAGGCCGAGGCGCTGACCCTGTCCGACCGCATCGCCGTGTTCCAGGGCGGTCGGGTGCGGCAATTGGCGGACCCGCGCACCCTGTATGACCGCCCGGCCGACGCCTTCGTGGCCGGCTTCGTCGGTGAGAACAACCTGCTGCCCGGCCGGATCGAGGCGCGCGAGGACGAAGAATGCCGCATCCGCCTGGCCTGCGGCCCGGTGGTGAGCGCGCAGGCGGTGGATTGCGGCGGGCCGGGCGAGGATTGCGTCGTCGCGGTGCGGCCGGAACGCGTCGCGGTGGCCGGCGTCACGGCGTCCGACCTCGGCGAGGGCGCGCTGCCGGCGGTGCTGATCGAGGCGATCTTCCTCGGCGACCATGTGCGGCTGCGCCTGGCGCTCGGCGATGGCGGGGAGATCCTGGCCAAGCGCCCGGCCGGGATCGGCCGGCTGCCCGAACCGGGCGGGCCGGCGGCGATCGCCTGGCCGGAGGGTGCGGCCTTCGCGTTTCGCCCCCCGTCCTGAGCGGCCGTTCGGGACGCCGCCGCGGCGCATTCCCAGCGCCGGCGCCGACGCGTGGCCCCACCCCGCCATCGTCGCGCGACGGGCGCCGCCCTCCAGGATGGCGACGCAGGGTGCGGCCTGGTGCCTGCATTGGTGCCTGCATGGGTGCCTGCATGGGTGCCTGCATTGGTGCCTGCACGGTCCCGGCACGGGTGACAGCATGTGAAAAAGCGCAACGCGGGGCCGGAAATTGCGGCTCGCCCATGCAGCCAGGCCCGATAATGCTCTACGCTCGCGGCCGCGAGACAGGGAGATGCCGACGATGTTCCGCCGCACCATGCTCAAGGGCACGATCGCTGCGCTTCCCGCTGCAGCCTTGCTGCCCCTGGCTGCTCATGCCCAGGGCCGCGACCTGACGGTCGTGTCCTGGGGCGGCGCCTACCAGGATGCGCAGCGCGAGGTCTTCTTCCGCCCCTTCCAGCAGGCCACCCGCAGCCGGATGCTCGAGGAAACCTGGGATGGCGGCATCGGCGTGCTGCGATCGCGCATCGCCTCCGGCGCCAATACCTGGGACGTGGTGCAGGTGGAATCCGAGGAACTGCTGATCGGCGCCGACGAAGGCCTGTTCGAACCGATGGACTGGCCCGCGATCGGCGGGCGGGACGCCTATATCCCGGAGGCATTCAACGAATTCGGCGTCGGCGCCATCCTGTATTCCTTCATCTTCGCCTATGACCGCGCGCGCATCGCGCAGGGGCCTGCGACCTGGGCCGACTTCTTTGACACCGCGAAATTCCCCGGCAAGCGCGGCATGCGCCGCGGCCCCAAGACCACGCTGGAAATGGCGCTGCTGGCCGATGGCGTGCCGCCGATGCGGGTCTATCCCATGCTGGCCACGCCGGCGGGCGTGGACCGCGCCTTCCGCAAGCTGGAGACCATCAAGGCCGACCTGGCGTGGTGGGAGCGCGGCGCGCAGCCGCCGCAATGGCTGGCCTCGGGCGAGGTGGCGATGACCGTCGCCTACAACGGCCGCATCGCCGCGGCCAATGCCACGGATGGGCGGAACTTCGCGATCGTCTGGGCCAACAACCTGTTCACCCTGGATTCCTGGGTCATCATGAAGGGCAGCCCGAACCGGGCGCGTGCGCTGGAGTTCCTGAAATTCGTCGGCCAGCCCGACATCCAGGCCGGGCTGCCGCCGCGCATCCCCTATGGCGTCACGGCCAAGGGCGCCAATGACCGGCTGACGCCGGCCGTGCTGGCGCAATTGCCGACCGCGCCGGCGAATATCGAAAGCGCGCTGCAGATCAGCGACCGCTTCTGGATCGACAATCTCGACAGCCTGACGCAGCGGTTCAACACCTGGGTGGCGCGGTAGCGCGCCGACCTGCCATGGAGCAGCTGGACGGGTTGGGGAGCTGGGACCTGTCCTGGGCCTGGGGGGTGCCGCTAACCGTCGCGACGGTGGTGGTGCATGTGCTCGGCCTGGTGCTGATCCGCGCGGCCTTCAGCTATGCCTTTTCGGGTCCGGCCATGGAGCGCGGGTCGCACCTGGTGCGGTTCTCGTTCGCGATGGGCGTCGCGGTGCTGATGACCACGCTGCTGCATGTCATCGAGGCCACGGTCTGGGCGGTGGCCTATGTGGCGCTGGGCGCCGCGCCGTCGATGCGCGGGGCCATGCTGTATTCGCTGAACGCCATGACGGCCTATGGCCACACGGCGGTGTTCCTGGTGCCGGACTGGCAGATGCTGGGTGCCCTGCAGGCGCTGAACGGTCTGATCCTGTTCGGGCTGTCGACCGCCTTCCTGTATGGCATGAGCCAGGATGGCTGGCCGGCCCGCGCCGCGCAGGACCGGGCGCGGGCGGCCGATCAGCGCGGCGGGGCGCCGTAGTAGTAGTTGTTCACCACGGTCGGCGGCTGGCTGTAGTGCTGCGCGCTGGCGGCCGCAGTCGATGCCGCCGCCGCGCCCACGACGGCGCCGGCGGCGAAGGTGCCGACCGGCGCCGCATAGGGCGCGACCGGCACCGGCGCGCGGTAGTAGCCGGCATAGGGAGCCGCCGCGTAGCCGTGGTAATAGGCCGGCGGATGGTAGTAGCCGGCATGGTAGGCGCCGCCCCAGCGATAGGCGCCGCCGGCGCCTCCGGCATGCCAGGCGCCGCCGCCCGGCGTGACGCCGCCGGCGTGCCACCAGACCAGCTGCGCGCCGGGCGTGGTGGCCTGGATGGCCGGGCGCAGGCCGCGCGCGGGCTCGGGCGGGGCGGCGGTGGCCGGCAGCCCGGCCAGGGCGGTGACGGCCAGCAGCGGCAGGATCCTGTGCATCGTCCGATCTCCCCTGCTCAGCGGTTCAGGTTGTGGTCCTGGAGCAGCTTGCGCCAGTCGGCCAGGCTGCGCTCGCAGAACTGCCGGTCGATGTCGTGCGACGATCCGGCCCCGAAGGAGGTGGCGAAGCGGAAGGCCGCATTCGCGCCCATCTGCGCCACCAGGATACTGTTGAAGGCCAGCAGGGCCTGCTGGGCCGCCGGGCGATCAGCCTCGGGCAGGCATTGGAAGGCGTGGCCGGCCATCAGGCCCATGTTGACCAGGCCGCGGTCGAGCCCTTCGACCGTCACCGCCGGCGCCTGGGCCGCGGCGGGTCCGGCCAGCAGGGCTGCCAGCATTGCCAAGCCCGGAAGTCGCATTCGCATGTCGTGGTTCCTTCCCCCGCAAGGCCGGCAGCCTATCGTTCCGCGCGGTCCGCGTCCCGCCAAACCGTATCCGAATCCGGAGGGACCGGTCGCGGCCCGCGATGGCGGCGGTGGTGGTGGCCGGGGGGCTGGTCGAGTGCCGGCTCGATCCTGGCGGCCGCGGCACGCCGCAGCGCCTGCGATCACACGGGTCGAGCGGGGGGAGGCTCTTGCGCGGGACGGGTCCGGCGGCGTTCCCTGCCGGCCGGCTTGCCAGGGATTCGCCGCCATCCGCCAGAATGAACGCTGCCGTGCGCCGAGCCCGCCCCGCCAGGCGCGGGGCGGCCCATGACGCGGTCCCCACGCCTGGCCGCCGCGCTGCTGACGGCGCCGCTGCTGGTCTTCCTGCTGCTGTCCTTCGTGGCGCCGATCGGGGCCTTCCTGTGGCGCGCGGTGTCGGATGCCGAGGTGGCGCCGGTGCTGCCACGGACCATCGCCGCCCTGGCCGCCTGGGACGGCACGGCGGCGCCGGACGAGGCCGCCTTCGCCGCGCTGGTCGCGGATTTGCGCGAGGCCCGTGTGCGCGAACGCAACGGCGCGGCCGGCGGCATCGCACGGGCGGCGTCGCGGCTGAATGCCGACCGGCCAGGCTTCCGCGGGCTGCTGCCGATCACCGCGCGGCGGGTCGACGCACCCTTCGAGGGGCTGGCGCGCGATGCGGTGCTCGCCATCAGCCCGGCCTGGGCCGAGCCCGAGACCTGGGGCGCGATCCGCCGTGCCGGGGGGCCTTTGTCCTCCTTCCATGTGCTGGCATCGCTGGATTTGCGGCGCGATGCGGCGGGCAGCCTGCGGGCGCTGCCGGAGGACCAGCGGGTGTTCGGCGGGGTGCTGGTCCGCAGCCTGTGGATTTCGCTGCTGGTGACCGGGGTTTGCCTGGCGCTGGGCTGGCCGTTGGCTTGGCTGGTCGCGACCACGCGCGGCTGGGCGGCGACGTTGCTGCTGGGGGCGGTGCTGCTGCCGTTCTGGATATCGCTCGTGGTGCGGACGGCGGCGTGGATGGTGTTGTTGCAGCGCGAAGGCGTGGTGAATGCGGCGCTTGGCGCCTTCGGGATTGGGCCACTGCCGCTGATGATGAACCGCTTCGCCGTGGTGCTGGCGATGGTCCATATCCTGCTGCCGTTCATGGTGCTGCCGCTGGTCGCCGCGTTCCGGGGGCTGGACCCGGCCTTGCCGCGGGCGGCGGCGTCGCTGGGGGCGGCGCCGTGGCGGGTGTTCCGGCGGGTGACGCTGCCGCTGTGCCTGCCGGGGATCGCGGCGGGGTGCATCCTGGTCTTCATCCAGGCGCTGGGCTTCTACGTGACGCCGGCGCTGCTGGGCGGGCCGGGGGACCAGATGCTGGCCTGGTTCGTCGGGTTCTATGCGACGCGCAGCGTGAACTGGGGGTTGGCGGCGGCGCTGTCCTTGCTGCTGCTGGTGGCGGTGGGCGTGTGTGTCGCGCTGTATGGGCGGCTGGCGGGGTTCCGCCGGCCGGGGACGGCGTGATGCGGGGCGCGGTGTGGGTGGCCGGGCTGCTGGTCGCGGCGTTCCTGCTGGCGCCGATCCTGGCGATTCTGCCGCTGTCCTTCTCGGCTGGGTCGTTCCTGCATTACCCGCTGCCGGGGGTGTCGCTGCGCTGGTACCGGGATTTCTTCGGATCGGATTTCTGGCTGCCGGCGGTGTGGAATTCGCTGGCGATCGGCGGCGCGGCGGCGGGGTTGGCGACCGTTTTGGGGGTGCCGGCGGCGTTGGGGCTGTGGCGGTTGCGCGGGGCCCTGCGGGCGGTGGTGCTGGGGGTGGTGCTGGCGCCGATGGTGGTGCCCGTCATCGTGGTGGCGGTGGCCTTGCTGCTGACCTTCGGGCCGATCGGGTTGGTCGCGACCCATGCCGGAATGATCGTGGCGCATGCCGCGCTGGGGGTGCCTTTCGTGGTGGTGACGGTGCTGGCCTCGCTGGAGGGCTTCGATGCCGTGCAGCTGCGCGCCGCCGCGGCCTGTGGGGCGGGGCCGGTGCGGGCGTTTTTCCGCGTGTGCCTGCCGCAGATTTTCCCCGGCGTGGCGGCCGGGGCGGTGTTTGCCTTCGCCGTCTCGCTGGATGAGGTGGTGGTGGCGCTGTTCATCGCGGGCCCGGCACAGCGCACCCTGCCGCGCCAGATGTTCGCCGGCCTCAATGATTCGATCAGCCTCACCACCGCTGCGGCCGCGGTCCTGCTGGTGCTGGTCTCGGTCGTGTTGCTGCTGGTGGTCGGCTGGCTGCAACGCCGTCGCTGACTGTCTGCGAGGGCGGAGTTCCAGAAGAAGGAGGGGGTCCGGGGGAGTTCTCTCCCCCGTTCTTTCTTGACTCTTTATTTGTCAGCGCCTAAGCGCGCCTGTCCTCGTTCGGGACCGGTTCCGGGTGCGCCGTCACGCACTCTCCCATTCGGGCCTGGATCTGCTGCCCTTTGATGGCGCTGCCGGGCCAAGACGTTCCTGCCTTCGGGGCGGGCGCGCAGGCCGCATCTCCCGCCGCATCGCTGGCGGGTCGATACCGGAAAGCACAGCACTGCATGGCCACCATCACCGCCGACCGCGTGGGTAGCGAGGATTTCGCCGCCCTTCTCGACGAAACGCTTGGCGCCGACACCGGGTTTGCCGGATCGGTCGTCACCGGCAAGGTCATCCGCGTGGATGACGACGTTGCCGTCGTCGATGTCGGCCTCAAGAGCGAGGGGCGCGTGCCCCTCAAGGAATTCGCTGCCCCCGGCCAGAAGGCCGAGGTGAAGCCCGGCGACCTGATCGAGCTGTTCGTCGAGCGCTACGAGGACCGCGACGGGTCCATCGTGCTGTCGCGCGAGAAGGCGCGGCGCGAGGAAGCCTGGACCAACCTGGAGAAGTCCTTCACCGCGCAGGTGCGCGTGAACGGCGTCATCTTCGGGCGCGTGAAGGGCGGCTTCACCGTGGACCTCGGCGGCGCGGTGGCGTTCCTGCCCGGTTCGCAGGTCGATATCCGCCCGGTGCGCGATGTCGGCCCGCTGATGGGCAGCCCGCAGCCCTTCCAGATCCTCAAGATGGACCGCGCCCGCGGGAACATCGTGGTGTCGCGCCGTGCGGTGCTTGAGGAGACCCGTGCGGAGCAGCGCAGCGAGCTGATCCAGGGCCTCAAGGAAGGCATGATCCTGGACGGCGTGGTGAAGAACATCACCGACTACGGCGCCTTCGTGGACCTGGGCGGCGTCGACGGCCTGCTGCACGTCACCGACATCGCCTGGCGCCGCATCAACCACCCGAGCGAGGCCCTGACCATCGGCCAGCCGGTGAAGGTGCAGGTCATCCGCTTCAACTCCGAGACGCAGCGCATCAGCCTCGGCATGAAGCAGCTGATGTCCGACCCGTGGGACGGCGTGGCGCTGAAGTACCCGGTCAACGCGAAGTTCGCCGGCCGCGTCACCAACATCACCGACTACGGCGCCTTCGTGGAGCTTGAGCCGGGCGTCGAGGGCCTCGTGCACGTCAGCGAGATGTCCTGGACCAAGAAGAACGTCCACCCGGGCAAGATCGTCGCGACCTCCGAGCAGGTGGACGTGATGATCCTGGACGTGGACGAGCCGAAGCGCCGCATCTCGCTCGGCCTGAAGCAGGCCCAGGGCAATCCGTGGGAGCTGTTCCTCGAAGCCCATCCGCCGGGCTCGATCATCGAGGGCGAGATCCGCAACATCACCGAGTTCGGCCTGTTCATCGGCGTCGGCCCGGACGTGGACGGCATGGTCCACATGTCCGACCTGTCCTGGGACGAGGCCGGCGAAGCCGCGATGCAGGGCTACAACAAGGGCCAGGTCGTCAAGGCGAAGGTGCTGGACGTCGATGTCGAGAAGGAACGCATCTCGCTCGGCATCAAGCAGCTCGAGGCAGACCCGGCCGCCGAAGTGCTCGACCGCGTCCGCAAGGGCGACATCGTCACCTGCGTGGTGACCAAGGTCGAGACCAACGGCATCGAGGTGAAGGTCGACGAAGTGCTGACCGGCTTCATCCGCCGCGCCGAACTGGCCCGCGACCGCACCGACCAGCGGCCGGACAAGTTCGCGATCGGCGAGAAGGTCGATGCGCGCGTGACCGCGGTGGACCGCGCCGCCCGTCGCCTGGCCCTGACCATCAAGGGCAAGGAGATCGAGGAGGAGAAGGAGGCGATGAAGGAATACGGTTCGGCCGATTCCGGCGCGTCTCTCGGCGACATCCTGGGTGCCGCCATTCGTCGTCGTCGCGAGATGGCGGGCGAGGAATAAGAGCCACACGCCGCATAGGCGTGACGCAAGGGACCCCCGGGGCAGCGATGCCCCGGGGGTTTTGCGTTTCCGAGAGGGCGTCGCCCTCTCGGGCTCTCCCACCAGGGGGCGACCGCCCCCTGGACCGGGGGGACTTGGTGCCGGCGATGGCGGTGGCGGCGCGGCGACGCGGCGCGATAGGCTCGCGCGGCATGATGCCGGGATGGATGCAGCGGATGACGCCACTCGGGGGGCCGACGACGACTGGCGCGCTGCTACTGGCTGCCACTTTCTCGCTTCTCTTGGCGGTCGGCGGCTATGTCCGAAGCCCGGCCCGGTCGGAAGGACTTTCGCCCGGTACTCGGGCGCTGCTGCTTACCGCCAGTCCGGAGTCGGTCGAGATCACCCTTGGCTCTGCGATCCTGAACGTCGTCGACGAAACAAGCGTTGGTCCGTCCTTCATCGTTGCCGACAACCGCCTCGTAATGCGCATGCCTGCTGCCTTCGTCGGACGCGTTCGCTTCAATAGGGAGAACCCTAGGATTCAGAACGCACCAGGCGCTTCGGCGCTCACTCTCTCATTCTGGAGCCAGACGTTAGACCCGGTGTTGCCGGACCGTTTGGCAGACAACGCGGTCTGCCACCTGCCGAGCCGAAGCCCCTGCGCGCCGCTCGGTACGGATGGTGGTCGCGTTGCCGGAAGGCATGCCGCCGGCGAGTACCAGCTCGACGTTGTGCTGCACACCGCCGCCGGTGCGGCCAGCAACAGGCGCTATAGTGTGCTCTACATGGCGGGACTCGCCGCCCGGGGAATGCGGCTACCGCCCTGCGAGTTCCGGGAGGACCCGGTTCTCCGCATGCTCGTTGGCCGCACTCCCCAGGGCCAGCGGATCTTCGATGCCTGCAATGTGAGCAGCTCTGGTATGGTCGAAACGCGAACCGGTCGGTTCTTCGACCGCGCGACCTTCCTCATGCGCGAGGCAGATGGCACGCCGAAGTTCGGAGTCCGCTGCCGGGTGTTCACCGGGCCGGAAGACGGGGCCGGGCCAAGCCCCTGCAAACTGGTCGGATACTTCGGCATCTGGCCGATGGAGATGACCGTGCCAAGCAACCGCGTCGGCGAGTGGAACGCGACGTTCGACCGCGTGCGTAACTTCCTCGCACGGCACGTCGTCAGCCGCTCCGACTGACCGCCCCGCGCCACGCCACCCTTGCCTCCCCGCCCCCGCATCGCCATTGAACCCTCATGTCCCTCGACGCCGACCTCCTCGCCGACCGCCGCCGCCTGCGTCGCCGGCTCACGCTCTGGCGCGCGCTCGCGATCTTCGCGCTGTTCGGCGCGCTGGCACTGGTCGCCGGGGTCCGCGAACCCTCGACTGTCCTCACCGGCGGCGCCCACATCCTGCGCCTGCCCGTCACCGGCTTCATCAGCGAGGACCGCCGCCTGCTCCAGGCGCTCGACCGTGCCGCCACCGATGATTCCGTCCGCGCCGTGCTGGTCGCCATCGACAGCCCCGGCGGCACCGTCGCGGGCGGGGAGGCGCTGCACGGCGCCCTCGCGCGCATCGCCGAACGCAAGCCGGTGGTCGCGGTGATGGGCGCGACTGCGGCCTCGGCCGGCTACATGATCGCCCTGCCGGCGCACCGCGTCATCGCGCGCGACGCTACCGTCACCGGGTCGATCGGCGTGCTGCTGCAATCTTTCAATGTGGCGGAACTGCTGGAACGCGCGGGTGTGCAGGCGCAGGTCATCGCCTCCGCCCCGCTGAAGGACCAGCCCAGCCTGTTCCGGCCCCTGACCGAGGACGGCCGCGCCGCGCTCGACCGCGTCATCTCCGACCTGCACGCGCAGTTCGTCGCCATGGTGGCCACCGGCCGGCGCATGGACCCCGCCCGCGCCGCCACCCTGGCCGATGGCCGTGTCTATACCGGTCGCCAGGCCGTCGCGGCCGGGCTGGTCGACGCCATCGGCGGCGAACGCGAGGCCCGCGCCTGGCTCGCCGCCGAACGCCAGGTGCCCGACACCCTGCCCATCCGCGACGTCAATGTCCGCAGCACGGCCGAGCGCCTGCTGTCCTCGGCCACCGAAGGCTTCATGAAAATCCTTTTGTCGGAATGGCTTGGCGTTGACGCCCCCCGCGCCCTTTGGCAGCCTTCGCGCTGATCGTCACGCAGGACGCGGCACAACGCCGTGGCCACAGCGCCACGCCGGGGGAAGGCCAGGAATGACCAAGTCCGAGCTGATCGCGCATCTCGCCGGCGCGAACCCGCATCTGCGCCAGCCGGATGTGGAGCTGATCGTCACCACCATCTTCGACGAGATCACCGAGGCCCTGGCCCGCGGCGACCGCGTGGAACTGCGCGGCTTCGGCGCGTTTTCGACCAAGGCGCGCGACCCGCGCACCGGCCGCAACCCCCGCACGGGGGAGGCGGTGGAGGTCTCCGCCAAGTCCGTGCCCTATTTCAAGCCGGGCAAGGAACTGCGCGAACGCATCAACAAGCCCGCCGCCGCGCCGGTCCGCGCCGCGGCGCGCGTGCCGGCCTGAATGCGCTGGCTGGTCTTCCTGCCGCTGGCGGTGCTGGTCGTGCTGTTCGCGCTGTCGAACCGGGATGTGGTGGAGATGCGCCTTTGGCCGCTGGACGTGGCCTGGGCGGCGCCGCTGGCGGTGGCGGTGCTGGTGCCCGCGGCCATCGCCTTCCTGCTGGGGGCAGGCATCGTGTGGCTGTCAGACTTGCCGGCGCGCAAACGCGGTTGGTCGGCGCAGCGCCGCGCGACGGCCCTGCAGCGGGAGATCGACCGCCTGCACGCGCTGGAGAAGGCCGCGGAATCGGACAGGCTGGCGGGATCGGCGTGACATGATCGGCAAACCCCAAACCGGCGCGGCGCGGATCATCCCCGCGCTGGACACCGGCGACCTTGCGCGGGCGGAGGCGCTGGCCGAGTCGCTTGCCGGGCGTTGCGGCCTGCTCAAGGTGGGGCTGGAGCTGTTCTGCGCGGCCGGCGCGCCGGCGGTCGCGGCCATTGCGCGGCATGCTCCGGTGTTCCTGGATGTGAAGTTGCACGACATTCCGAACACGGTGGCGGGCGCGCTGCGGTCCCTGCTGCCGCTGCGCCCGGCCATGGTCACGCTGCATGCCGGCGGCGGCCCGGCCATGATCGCCGCCGCGCGCCGCGAAGCCGAGACCGCCGGCGCCGACCGCCCGCTGCTGCTGGCCGTGACGGTGCTGACCAGCATGGATGCCGCCGCGCTGGCCGCGACCGGCGTGGCGGATGCGCCGGCGCAGCAGGTGCTGCGCCTGGCCCGCATGGCGGTGGATGCCGGCGCCGATGGCCTGGTGTGCAGCCCGCAGGAGGCCGCGCTGCTGCGCGCCGAACTCGGCGCCGGCCCAGCCCTGGTTGTGCCCGGCGTGCGCCCCGCCGGCAGCCCGGCCGGCGACCAGGCGCGAATCGCCACCCCGGCCGAGGCGGTGGCGGCCGGCGCGGACTGGATCGTGGTCGGGCGGCCCATCACCGGCGCGGCCGACCCCGCCGCCGCGGCCGAAGCCATCGCTGCCGACCTGGCCGGCTGAAGCCATGCCCGTCGAGGTGAAGATCTGCGGCATCCGCGATGCCGAGGCACTGGACGCGGTGGTGGAAGCCGGGGCGGATTTCGTCGGCTACAATTTCTTTCCGCCCTCGCCCCGCTTCGTGACCCCGGTCGAGGCGGGCGCGCTCGCGGCGCGCCACGCTGGCGGGCCGCAGCGCGTCGGCCTGTTCGTCGATGCCACGGATGATGCCATCGCCGAGGTGCTGGCCGCGGTACCGCTGGAAATCCTGCAATTGCAGGGCAGCGAAACGCCCGAGCGCGCCGCCGCCATCCGCGCGCGATTCGGCCTGCCGGTGATGAAGGCGTTGGGCATTGCGGCCGAGGAGGATTTCGCGGCCGTCGCGGCCTTCGCCCCGGTGGTGGACCGCTTCCTGTTCGACGCTAAGCCGCCGCCGGGCGGGGCGCTGCCGGGCGGCAATGCGGCGGCCTTCGAATGGCGGCTGCTGGCCGGGCGCGCCATCCCTCGGCCCTGGCTGCTGGCCGGCGGGCTGACCTCGGCGAATGTGGCGGAGGCGATCCGCATCGCCGGCGCGCCGGGCGTGGATGTCGCGTCCGGTGTCGAACGTGCGCGCGGCGTGAAGGATGCCGCGCTGATCCGCGCCTTCGTCGCCGCCGCGCGGGGCTGACACGAAGCGGCCGGCGCCCCCGCAGACCGCGCGCCTTGCGCGCCTTCTCCCCGCGCGCCCCGCGCGCCTTCTCCCCGCGCGCCTTGCGCGACGACTTGAAGCGCGATGCGCGACCGCCCTCAGCGCATCCTGCGACGCCGATCATTGCGCCCGGCGCGCGGCCATCGGAACATGCCGACACCCGACGGAGGAAACCCGATGCGCCGCCTGCTGCCGCTGCTGATCGTGCTGATCGCCGCCGCCTGTTCGTCCGCCCCGCGCCCAGACCCGCTGGTCTATACCGGTGCCGGCGGCCAGCCGATGGGCGCCGACCTGTGGCTGCCCGAGGGCACCGAGCGCGTGCCGCTGGTCATCCTCTCGCATGACATCCGCGGCAAGCGCGACCCGCACCTGACCGACTACGTCAACGCGCTGAAGGGCATGGGCGCGGCGGTGGTGGTGCTGGACCACTACACCTCCCGCAGCATCGACCCGACCCGCCCGCCGGCCGACCGCGCCTTCTTCACGACGCTCGACTTCGCGCTCGATGCCTATGGCGCGATGGATGCGGCGGTGCAGCACCCGCGCATCGATCGCCGGCGGATCGGCCTAGTCGGCTTCGGGCAGGGCGGGGGCGGCGGCGCGCTGCTGGCCGCCCATACGCTGATCGCGCAGGGCCGCCCGGCCGATGGCGCGCGCTTCCTGGCCTTCGCGGCGGTGGCGCCGGACTGCTCCTATCGCGCATCGAACCGCGACACCGGCAGGCGGCCGATCCTGATTCTGGTGGGCAGCCGCGACAACGTGACCGGCAAGCCGGCCTGCGACGACCTGGGGTCCTACCTGCGGGCCGCCAGCGGCAACGTCACCATCAACACCTACGCCAATGCCCGGCACGGCTTCGACGACCCGGCCGGCCCGGTGCGCGCCGACCCGCAAGGCGAGAACATCACCCGCTGCATCTGGCAGCAGGGGCCGGACGGGCTGTGGCGCGAACGCGCCTCGGGCATCAGCGGCGTGTCGCTGTTCCGCATCGGCGCAAACCAGTCCACGCTGGATGCCTATGTGCGCTCACGCACCGCCTGCCGGACGCTGGGCACCGAGCTGCAGGGCGACGCCGCCTTCCGTGGCCGCGCGGTGGGCGAGGTCTCGGGCTTCATGAAGACCAATGTGATCGATGTGCGGGTGCGCTGACGCCGGTCATTCGGGGCGATGGCACACGGCCTCGATGTTGTAGCCATCGGGGTCGAGGATGAAGGCCGCGTAGTAGTCCGGTTCGTAGCGTTCGCGGATGCCGGGCGCGCCGTTGTCCTGCCCGCCGGCGGCGAGGGCGGCGGCGTGGAAGGCATCGACCTCGGCGCGGCTGCCCGCGTTGAAGGCGATATGCGGCAGCGGCGCATGCGGCGTGCCCTGGGCCAGCCAGAACTCGCCACCCGGGTCGGCCGAGGCGCGGGGGCCGGACGCCACGCCGAACCCCGTGGCGGTGCCCAGATCCTTCGTCATGGCGTAGCCGAGCGGCGCCAGGGCGGCCGTGTAGAACTGCCGGCTGCGTGCGATGTCCGAGACGTCGATACCGATATGGTCGAGCATGGCGTATCCTCCCGCGGTCGTGGAACGCCGGCCCGGATGCCTGGTTGCGCCACGCCCCTGGCCGCTGCCGCGCCCTTCGGCTACACGACCCCTTCCCCGCGGGACGCCGAGAGAACGCCTTGAACAAGCCCCTGCCCAATTCCTACCGCCAGGGCCCCGATGCCCGCGGCCGCTTCGGCCAGTTCGGCGGCCGCTTCGTCGCAGAGACGCTGATGCCGCTGATCCTCGAGGTCGAGCGCGCCTACAACGAAGCCAAGAACGACCCCGCCTTCATGGCGGAATGGCGCCGGCTGCTGACGCATTACGTCGGGCGGCCCTCGCCGCTGTGGTATGCCGAGCGCCTGACGAAGCACCTCGCATCCTTGGCGCCGCGCCGCGGCGACGGTGCGAAGGTCTACTTCAAGCGCGACGAGCTGAACCACACCGGCGCGCACAAGATCAACGCCGTGCTCGGCCAGATCCTGCTGGCCAAGCGCATGGGCAAGACGCGCATCATCGCCGAGACCGGCGCCGGCCAGCATGGCGTGGCCACCGCCACGGCCTGCGCGTTGATGGACCTGCCCTGCACGGTCTTCATGGGCGCGACGGATGTCGAGCGCCAGCAGCCCAACGTCTTCCGCATGAAGCTGCTGGGTGCGGAAGTCATCCCGGTGACCTCCGGCGCCGCCACGCTGAAGGACGCGATGAACGAGGGCCTGCGCGACTGGGTCGCGAATGTCCACGACACCTACTACTGCATCGGCACCGTCGCCGGCCCGCACCCCTTCCCGGTGATGGTGCGCGATTTCCAGTCGGTGATCGGCGAGGAAACCCGCGAGCAGATGATGGCCGCCGAGGGCCGCCTGCCCGATATCCTCGTGGCGGCGATCGGCGGCGGGTCGAATGCCATGGGGCTGTTCTATCCCTTCCTGGACGATGCCTCCGTTGCGATGCGCGGGGTCGAGGCCGCCGGGCATGGCGTGGACACCGACCAGCACGCGGCGTCGCTCACCAAGGGCCGGCCCGGCGTGCTGCACGGCAACCGCACCTACCTGCTGCAGGACGAATACGGGCAGATCCTGGAGGCGCATTCCATCAGCGCCGGCCTCGACTACCCGGGCATCGGGCCGGAGCATTCCTGGCTGCACGAACTCGGCCGCGTGCAATACGTCAGCGCGACCGACACCGAGGCGCTGGACGCCTTCCAGCTGTGTTCGCGCCTGGAGGGCATCATCCCCGCGCTGGAGCCGGCGCATGCGCTGGCCCATGTCATCCAGCTGGCGCCGACGCTGCCGCCCGAGACGCTGATCGTGATGAACATGTGCGGCCGCGGCGACAAGGACATCTTCACCGTGGCGAAGCATCTGGGCGTCGCGATGTGATTGCCACCGCGAACCACGCGGCTCGCGCTGCATCGGGGCGTACCGATCTACCGCTGCCTCGGAACCAAGCGGCCCGCTCCCCTGCGCGGGCCGGGAGCGCACGGCGCGACCGCGCCCAAACCATCAACCGCGCCGGGCGCACCAGCCCACGGCGCGAAGGCAAGCCGGCCGGACGGCCGGCGCCCGCCGTCTGAGGGTCAAACAAATGTCCAGGATCGCGAAGCGTTTCGCCGCGCTGAAGGAACAGGGGCGCGGCGCGCTCATTCCCTTCCTCGAGGCCTATGACCCGGACCCCGCCACCTCCATGGCGTTGCTTCGCGGCTTTCCCGGCGCGGGGGCGGACCTGATCGAGATCGGCGTGCCCTTCACCGACCCGATGGCCGATGGCCCGACCGTGCAGCGCGCCGGGCAGCGCGGCCTGAAGGCCGGCGCCACACTGGCCGGCACGCTGGCCATGGTGCGCGACTTCCGGCGAGACGACGACGCCACGCCCGTGATCCTGATGGGCTACTACAACCCCATCCTGTCCTACGGCGTCGAGCGCTTCTGCATCGATGCCGCGGCATCCGGCGTCGATGGCCTGATCGTGGTGGACGTGCCGCCCGAGGAAGCCGACGAGATCGAACCCGCCACGAAAGCGAACGGCCTCGACCTGATCCGCCTGATCGCGCCGACCACGGGCGACGAACGCCTGCCGAAGGTGCTCGCGGCGACGACGGGCTTCATCTACTACGTCGCGATCACCGGCATCACCGGCACGCGATCCGCCACCAGCGAGGCCCTGGCCGCCGCGATCCCGCGCATCCGCGCGCATACCTCGCTGCCCATCGCGATCGGCTTCGGTGTCCGCACGCCGGAACAAGCGGCCGAGGCGTCGCGCATCGCCGATGGTGCCGTGGTGGCCTCCGCCCTGATCGACACGCTGGCGGCGAACCTGGACGAGCAGGGGCGTGCCAAGCCGGATGCGGTCCGCAAGGTGCTCGACCAGGTGCGTGCGCTGGCCGAGGCGGTGCGCGGGGTGCGGAAGGCGGCGTAGTTTTCTGCGCCCTCAAGCGGCGGGCGCCGGCCATCCGGCCGGCTTGCCTTCGCGCCATGCACTGGCGCGCTGGCCGCGGCTGATGGTCCGCGCGCGGTCGCGCTGTGCACTCCCGGATTGCGCGTCGCGCAATCCGCGTGGGCCCGGTGCCGCAGGGCGTTGCGCGCGGATTCGGGCGGCGACGCCAACAGCAAGTCAGGCGCTGGCGCCCCCACCCTGCCGCACAGGACGAAGGCGCCATCCGCCGCCGATTCAACCCGCCTGCCGCTGTAGGTATTCCGCCTTCAGCCGCGCGTAGGCATCCCGGAACGGGGCCGGTTCCGCGCCCGACAGGCGCGCGACCAGCACATCCAGATGCGCGTGCCAGCCCGCGCTGACACTCAGGCGCATGTCGGGGTCCGTCACGCGATGATGCGTCACGGTCAGCAGCACGCGGTTGCCCGCCGGCGCCAGGTCGAAGGTCACGCCGCCCGTGCTGCCCCAGGTGATGGCGAGGCGATGCGGCGGGTCCAGCGCCGTGATCTCCACTGCCAGGCGGTGGTCGGCATCGGCCGCGGGCGGGCGCTCGCCCGGCGGGGTGGTCAGCTCGTCATTGCGCCAGACCAGCTCCGTCGTGCCGCCGACCTGCATCGGCATGTCGCCGGCAGCGAGCCATTGGCGGCGCAGCTCGCTGCGCGTCAGGTAGTCCCACACCCGCTCGATCGGGCCGGGCAGATGGCGCTGGATCACCAGCGTGTCGTCCTCGACCAGCACGCCGTGGCTGTCGACCGTCGCAGCATCGTTCATCACGATTCTCCTTCAGGGGTGGGGGCGGTGTCCCTGGCGGCGTCCTCCTGGCGGAGAAGCCGTTCCAGCACGTCGAGGCGGTCCGTCCAGAACCGCTCGTAGAAGCCGAGCCAGCCATGCGCCCCGGCCAGCGGCCCGGGTTCGAGGCGGCACAGATGCATTCGGCCGCGCACCTCGCGCCGGATCAGCCCGGCCTTCTCCAGCGCCTTGATGTGCTTGGAGGCAGCGGCGAGCGACATCGCGAAGGGTTCTGCCAGTTGGCCGACGCTGCGCGCGCCGCCCACCAGGTCGCGCAGCATGCGCCGGCGCGTGGCGTCTCCTAGGGCGTGGAACACGGCGTCGAGCCGCGGGGTTTCGAATTCAACCATCCAGTTGAATGTACGCGCCGCTGAGAAATAGTCAACCAATTTGTTGAATAACGACGTGCTGGCCTTGCCGTGCCGTAGGCGTGCCAGCGCCGCGGCGCTGAGCAACGCAGTGCGTCGCGTGCAGGCGGTTCCGGAGGGAACGCGGGCGGTCGCAGGCGCGCATGCGAACGCCCGCGCGCGTTGCCGACCCGATCAGGCGGAATCACCCGGTGGAACACGGCAGGTCGGCGGGGCAGGGTGCCTCGGCCGCGCTGGCGGGCACGGCGAAAGGACGGGTGCTGCAATGCCGCTGCCGGAGGGCACCGCTTGCGCGGCGCCCGCGCCGTCAGGCCGGCAGCCCGCTATCAGCCGCGCTGCGCTGGCCTGCCCGCCGCGCCGGTCGCGGCCGGGTCGTCATTCCGGTAGCGCGTACCGCACATAGACCGTCCCGCGCGCCTCGTTCCAATCGGCCGAGCGGTCGTATCGCATGGTCGCGCCCAGCACGAGATCGCTGCTCAACCGGTATTCCAGGTCCCCGCGCAGGCTGCCGATCACGCCCGCCTCGCTCTTGCTGGGGTAGAAGGCGAAGATGTCCGGGTTGGAGCCGACGCGCGACTGCAGCTGCCCCTGCAGGCTCGGATTGGTCGGGAAGACCGGCGAGCTGTCCTCCGACCACACGGCGTAGCCGACCGACCCGCCGAGCCGCCAGCGCCAATCCCCCGACCGTGCCCGCCATTCCACCGGGATGTTCAGCGCCGTGTAGTCCTGCGGGCTGAAATACCCGCCATGGCCCAGCGTGAAGAAGCGCAGGTTCTGGTCGTAGGCGAAATAGACCAGGTCCATGCCGACCGTGACCGTCTCATCCGGCCGGCGCAGCAGCGCGAAGGACCCGCCGGCGCCGAGTTCCACGCGGCTATTGTCCTCGACCCCCTGGCCATCCAGCACCGCATAGCCACCGCCAGCGTAGAAATTCGCCGGGCCGGTCGAATACTCCAGCTGCACGCGGCCGCCGGTGCGGACCACGCCGCCCCAGGTCTCGCCGGTGATGGCATCGCGCTGGCCGGACCAGGACAGCAGGCTGTCGGTCACCGCGCGGCGTTCACCGGTGGCGCGGATGCGGAACCCGCCGCCGAGCTCGGGCGCAACCTCCAGCCCACCCACCACGGTCGGGAAGCGGAAGCCGATCGGGCTGCTGCCGACATCGCCGCGGAACCAGCCGCGCTGATAGGCCAGGCCCAGACCGACGCCGGAGGCGCCATCGTCGCGCGGCGGGCGCATGCCGCCGGGGAAGGCGATGGGATTGGCACCGAAGGATTGCAGCGACACCAGGTCCGCCGGCAGCGTGCCGGCGCTGATCGTGACCGGCGTGACGCTGGCGGTGACCCGCCCGCCGATGCCGCGCGGCGAGAACGAGCCCTCGATCGGCAGCGCCACTTCCTCGAGCCGGTCCAGCCCCTGCGTGCCCGACCGCCCGCGCACCGTGGGCAGCACGGCGAAGGTGGTCGCGGCACCTTCGCGCGCCAGTTCGACCTCGCGCCCGATCTCGGCCAGCAGAGGATCGCGCGGCGCCGGTGCGCCTGGCACGCCGGAGCCGCTGCCGCGGAAGGGGTTCGGCCCGGCGGTCGCGAAGCCCATCGGCACCACGGAACCGACCTGCGCCTCGCGCTGCTGCTGCGCCTGCCGGGCGGCGGCGAGCGCGCCGCGATTGTCGCCCCGCGCGCGCGCCAGCCGCGCCTGCATGAGCGACACCCGCGCCTCGTTCGGCGCCAGCACGCGGGCCTCGTCCAGCAGGTCCTCGGCGCGGCGGAAGTTGCGCCCGGCGATCGCGGCATCGACCGCGGCGGCGCGGGCATCGAGGTTGCGCGGATCCCGCGCCAGCACGGATTCCGCGATGGCCTGCGCCTGGCTGGGTTGCCGCGCGCCGGCATGCAGCCGGGCCAGCGCCAGATTCGCCGCCGGGTCATCCGGGTTGCGCGCCAGCACCGGGCGCAGCCGGTCATAGCCGGCCGCCTGGTCGCCTGCCTCGTTGGCGCGGTCGGAGGCGCGGACCGCGACGCCGGCCATCAGCGCATCGGCCTGCCGCCGGGCTTCGGCCGGCAGCGAGGCATCGGCCTCCAGCCCGCGGGCCAGCGCCGCGGCGGATTGCTCGCTGCCCGCCCCGAGCAGGGCCCCGGCGATGGCGAGGCGCGCGGAAGCACTCGGATTGCGGTTGACCGCGAGCGCCACGCGCGCCGCTTCCTCCGCACCGCGCGGGTCGTTGAGCCGGCCGAAGGCGCTCACCACGGCGGCGGCGGTGGCGCCGGTCGGGTCCTGGCGGGCGGCCAGCGCCAGCAGGCGTTGCCGTCCCTCGAAGCCGCCGCCGGCCGCGGCGGCCGCGGCCTGGTCGACCTCGGCGGCGACGCGGGTGCGCGCGGCGAGGCGCGCCATGTCGGGCGAACGCCGCCCAGGCGGAATGCGCGCCAGCAGCGACGCGGCATCGGCGACGCGTCCCTGTTCCTCGGCGAAGAGCGCGGCGGCGAAGATGGCGTCGGGGCCGGCGCGGCCCTCGGTCAGCGGGGCCTCGATGATGGCGCGGGCCTCGCTGCCCTGGCCCTGGCGCGCCAGCGCGCGGGCGAGGTCGAGCCGCACCCAGGGGTCGTTCGGGGCCTCGGCCAGCGCGGCGCGCAGCAGGGCTGCGGCGGTGGCGGAATCGGGCGCGCGGGCGGCTTCGGCGCGCAGCCGCCCGGCATTGCCGCCGGTGCCGCCGCCACCGCCGCCGGCCGGCTGGGCCGCGCGGATGCGACGCGCGATCTGGTCGGCCTCGGCGGTGCGGCCCTGGCGGCGCAGCGCCTGCTCCAGCCCCTGTTCCGCCGGCGCGAAGCCGGGGCGGCGCGCCAGCGCGGCGCGGAAGCGTTCCTCCGCGCCGGTGTTGTCGTTGCGGCGCAGCGCCACCTCGCCCAGCAGCGCCTCGGCATCGGTGCGGTCGGCGGCATCGCGCGCCACGGCGCGGCGCAGCACGGTGTCGGCGGCGTCGATCTCGCCGCGGCGCAGCAACGCGCGCCCCTCGGCCAGTTCCAGGCTGTAGGAGGCGCCATCCAGCGCCTGGCGCCAGTTCTGCGCGCGTGACGGGTCGGCCGCGATGGCACGGTTCAGCAGGTCGCGCGCCTCGGCGGCGCGGCCTTCGCGCAGACGCACCACGCCGAGGCCGCCCAGCGCATCGGCGTCGTTCGGGTTGGCGGCGATGGCGGCTTCGAAGGACCGCGCGGCAACCGCCAGCCGGTTCGCCTGCAACTGGTCGAAGCCTTCCTGCCGCGGGCCGGCGGCCGCCTCGGCGGCGCGGCGGGTCGGGTCGCGCACCTCGGCGAGGCGGGCGCGGATCGCGGCATCGTCCGGGCGGACCGCCAGGAAGGCTTCCAGCGGCGCCTCGGCCGAGGCACCCGTGCCCAGCCACAGCAGCGCCTGGCGCCAGGCCTGGATCGCCTGCGGGCCGGTGGCGGGGTCGCGCGCCAATTGCGCCAGCATGGCGATGCCCTCGCCGCGCGTCGGTTCGCGCCAGGTCAGTACCTGCGCGGCGGCCACGCGCGCGCGCGCATCCTGCGGCCGGCGCGCGGCGAGTGCGGCCAATTCGCGCCGCGCCTGTTCCCAGCCCCCCGAGGTGCCGGCCAGGGTCAGCCAGTATTCGGTCGCATAGGCATCGGGCGGTGTGCCGCCGCCGAAGGCGTCGCGGTAGCGGGTCAGCGCCTCGGGCACGCGGCCTTCGCGCGACAGGCGGCGGGCATCCTCGATGGCGGAGCGTTCCACCTGGCTGCCGCGCAGCGCCTCCTGTGCGGCGGCGACGACGGGCGCGCCGGGGGCCACGGCGCGCAGCCGGGCCAGCAGGGTCTCGGCCGCCGGGCGGTTGCCCAGCGCGGCCTGCGCCTCGGCCGCGCCGGCCAGTGCCTCGGGGCTGTTCGGGTCGGCCAGCAAGGCGCGTTCGAAGGATCGCAGCGCGAGGTCCGGGCGCTGCTGCGCCTGCCAGTGGCGGCCCTGCTGGACCAGCGCCGCCAGCGCGCCATTGGCCTGTGCCAGCGCCGGCAGCGGTGCGGCCAAGGCGGCGCCCAGCAGCGCCGCGCCGATGCGTGTCATTCCCGGCCGAGCCATCGCGCGTCCCCCTTCATTGCGCGTTGCCGCGTCATCAGGCGTGCCCCTTCATCAGGCGTGCCCGCGCATCCGCCGCGCCGCACGCCGCCGCAGCGCCGCGCGCAGTGGCAGTGCGATCACCAACGCGCCGCCGACCATCAGCCCCAGCAACAGCCAGGGCCGCCCCCCCAGGTAATGGTTCGGCCAGAGCCAGAACGGCAGCGTGCCCACCTGGTAGGTCGGCGCGATGCGAAAGACTTCGAGCGAACCGCCCGACAGCACCACCAGGTCCCCCTGCACGCGCGGGATGCGCGCCGGGTCGCGCAGCGCCTCGGCCATCGCCTCGACGCCGGCGGGGGTGGGGGCGGCCAGCGCCACCACCGACCGGCCGGAGGCCAGCGGGGATTGGGCGCCCGCCAGGAAGGCCAGGCCGTCAGCCGGGGCGGACAGGAAGGTCGCGGCGCGCGCCCGGTCGGCCGGCGGCGGGCCGTCGGCGATCAGCCGCGCGAAGCCTTCCAGCCGATCCGGCAGTGCGATCGACAGCCGCCCGCCATCCTCGATGCGCAGCGGCATGTCGCGCAGCAGCTGCGGCAGCGCCGGCTGGCCGGCCAGCGTGCCGATCACGATCAGGTCGCGATCCGCCACCTGCGAGACCTGCGCCGGGCGCACCACCGCGAGCCCGGTGGCGGGCACGCCGACCATGGAGGACAAGCCGCCGACCAGGCCGAGTAAGGCGCTGATCTCGACCGGGCTCGGCCGGTCGGGCATCACCACCGCGGTCTCGGACAGGTCGGCCAGGCGCGTGAAGGGGAAGCCGGCACTCGCGAGGAACGCCAGGTTCGGCATGGTGGCGAAGCGGTAGGCGCGGGTGATGTCGAGCGTGCTGATAGGGTCGATCGACGCCTGCACCTCGGCCGGGATGGCCACGCAGTCGCCGCGATGCATCGGGCGCATGTCGAAGCGCAGCTGCAATTCGTTGCGGCCGGACACCAGCCAGGGCGGGATCGGCACGGTGGCCTCGCGCGGGCCGGGCTCGAGGCCGACTTGGCGCAGCAGCCAGGCCAGCGGCCAGCTTTCCTGTTCGCGCAGCGGCACGGCGCGCAGGAAGCTGCCGCTGACCGACACATCGAGCCGCGAGGTCTGCAGGTCCAGCACCGGCCCCGGCGGCGCGCGCAGCGTGAGCGCGAGCGGGAATCCGTGGCGGCGCCAGGTGACGAGGTCCGGCGCGGTGCGCAGCGGCACCACGATCGGCCCGGGCGCGAAGCCCTGCACCTGCAATTCGCCGCGATCCACCAGCTCGCCGAGGGCGACCGGGCGGTCGGGCGGCAGCCAGCGCGGCGCCTCGTAGGGGCGGCGCTGCGGGGCGCGCGGCGTGCCGACCTGCGCGACCGGGCCCGAGAGCAGCTGCGGCGCCAGCGCCAGGCCCATCGCGGCGGTCGCGACCTCGCCGGTGTCGCGCCCGGCGATCAGCAGCAGCGTGCCGGTCGGGTCGTTGGGGTTTTCGATCAGCGCGACGGTCGGGCCGGACAGCGCGGGCAGGGTGATTCCGGCCGGCACGGTTTGCGGCGTGGCGAGCACCACGCCATCGCCCGAAGCCGGCGCGCCGGCGGCCACCGGGAAGCGCGCGCCGCGGTATTCCGCCTGCACCGCGAACCAGGAGGCGGCGATGGCGGCGGCGCGCAGCAGCTCGGTCCCGGCATTGTCGGGCAGGGCGAAGGGCAGCACCAGTGGTTCGCGCAGCACGCGCGGGTCGAAGAAGGGTTCGGGCAGGCGCGCGAGGTCGCGCGGCAGCGCCAGGCGTTCCACCGTCAGGTGCAGGGCCGAGGCGTCCGACACCGTCATCCACAGCAGGTCCGACAGCGGGTCCTGGCAGGCCGCCGGGTAGCGCCCGGCGAAGGCGAAGTTCAGCCGGTTGATCTCGGTGAAGAAATCGGCGCTGAGCGGCATCTCGATCGGCCCGAAGGCTGGGCGCGCCGGGTCCGGACGCACCGCGCCGACCAGCTGGTCGTTCAGCGTGACGGTCAGCTGGCTGGCCTCAGGCACCAGCGCAGGGGAGGACGCGCCGGAGATCACCAGGCGCGCATCGGTCACCACCTCATCGGCGCGGATGCCGAACTGCACGCCCTGCAACGGCGAGACGCCGCGCAGCTGCATCGGGCCGGTCAGGCCGAGCTGGCGCAGCGTGCGCACGACGCGGCGCGACGTGGGGGAGACCGCGGGTGGCGGCGCGGGCGCCGCGTAGGGAACCGGGTCCGGCGTCGGCTCCGGCAGCGGCTGCGCGATGACCGGCGGCGGGGCCGGCGCCGGTTCGGCCGGTGCGGCCGGCGGCGCGGCTGGCGGGCGCGCAGCAGGCGTGCGCTGCGCCAGCGCCGGCGTGGCCAGCACCATCAGCGCCAGCACCGCCGCGCCGACGCGCGGGGCCAGCACTTCCGAGCGGCGTTCCGCAGTGACGGATGGCGCCACCGGCGCGCGCACGGATTCGCGCCGCGCGCGCCGCGCCCGCCACCAGGCGAAGGAGAGCTGCGAGCGCCCGGTGAAGACCGCACCCACCGTCGCCACCACTTCCACCAGCGAGCGAAGCGGACGGTCCGGGCGATGCTGGTCCCATCCGATCCAGGCATCGGCGCGGCCGAACACCGCGCGCACCACGGCGGTCTCCTCCTCGATGGTGCGGGTGAGGAAGGCGACCTGCGCCTCGCCGCGCTCCAGGCGGAGGAAGCTGGCGGCGAGGATGATCGTCTCCTCGCCCATCGGCAATTCGATGCGGACCTCGGTGCCTTCGGGCAGGTCGGGCATGCGGGCCACCACCAGCCCCGCACCGCCAAGCGAGAGGTCGTGCGTGCGCGCATCCACGCGCCGCCCGTCGGGCAGCACCAGCACCGCCGGCAGCGCGACCTCAATACGGGCGCGGGCGCGCAGCTGCCGGCGTTCGCGACCGGCGGCGACCGACGCCAGCACCGGCACCAGGCACAGCGTCGCCCAGATGCCGTTCAGCAGGAAGGCCTGCCCCTCCAGGCTGCCCCAGGGATTGGTCGACACGCCATGGATGCCGGCCGCGACGCCGAGTGCGAGCAGCACCGCGAGCACCAGGCTCGGCCACACCGCGCGGTAGTCGAAATAGCCGTCGGGCAGCAGCCCGCCCTTTGCGGTCACGTTGAACTTTCCCTTTTTCGGGTCGAGCAGCGTCGCGATCGTCACCGGCACCAGCCACAGCGCGAGCACGGTCTCGTAGATTTCGGACCAGAAGGAATGGCGCACGCCGCCGGCCACGCGCGACCCGGTGGCGACGGCGTGGAAGATGTGCGGCCCGGCATAGGCGATGATGGCGAGCGGCGAGGCCGCGATGACCGAATGCCCCAGCAGCAGGAAGGCCAGCGGCGCGGTGAGGAACACCACGCGCGGGATGGCGAACATGAAGTGGAACATCGCGCTGAAGTAGCAAAGCCGCTGCCACAGGGTCAGGCCGTGCCCGGTCAGCGGATTGTCCACCCGCATGATCTGCAGCATCCCGCGCGCCCAGCGCATGCGTTGGCCGATGTGGATCATCAACCGGTCGGTCGCGAGCCCGGCGGCCAGCGGCACGCGCAGATAGGCGGTGTTCCAGCCGAGGCGCTGCATGCGCAGCGAGGCGTGGCAATCCTCCGTCACCGTCTCGGTCGGCACGCCGCCGGCGGCAAGGATGGCCTCGCGCCGGATCACCGCGCAGGACCCGCAGAAGAAGGTGGCGTTCCACAAATCATTGCCCGGCTGCACCAGGCCGTAGAACATCAGCCCTTCGTTCGGCACGTCGCGGCCGTTCGACAGGTTCCGCTCGAAGGGGTCGAGCGAATAGAAATGGTGCGGCGTCTGGAGCATGCCGAGCTTCGGGTCGCGCAGCATCCAGCCCATGGTCATCTGCAGGAAGGCGCGGGTGGGCACGTGGTCGCAGTCGAAGATGGCGATGAAGTCGCCCGTCGTATGCTGCATCGCGTGGTTCAGGTTGCCGGCCTTGGCCCCCTTGTTGTCGGGGCGGATGATGTAGCCGGCGCCGCATTGCTCGGCGAAGTCGCGGAATTCCGGGCGACGGCCGTCATCGAGGATCCAGACCCGCAGCTTGTCCGACGGCCAGTCCATCGACAGCGCCGCCAGCACGGTGGGGCGCACCAGCTCGAGGTCCTCGTTGTAGGTCGGGATGTAGACGTCGACGCTGGGCCAGGTGGCGGGGTCGTCGGGCAGCGGCACCGGCTTGCGGTCGAGCGGCCAGAGCGTCTGCAGGTAGCCCAGCAGCAGCGCCATCACGGCATAGAGCTCCGCCAGCACCAGGCCGATCATGAAGAAGCCCTGCCAGAAGCTTTCGGGTTCGACGGTGTCGGCGATGCGCCAATGGATGTAGCGCAGCGACACCAGGCAGGAGATCACCGCCAGCAGGATGGTCACCCGCCGCGACTTGAAGCGGTTCAGCACCAGGAAGGCGACGATGCCGCCCAGCGCCAGCAGCGCCTGGTCATCCGCCGAGAGCGGCGCGACGATCACGGGCCACGCCAAGGCGAGCCCGACGACCACCAGGCCGGCGCGCAGGAGGGTTCCGGTCATGTCCGCATCCAGGGAAACAGCGGGGATGCCACCGGCGATGGCGCTGGTGGCGCCGGCGGTGGCAGGTCGCGCAGGATGGTCGCGGCGAGGTCCGCCACGTCGCGCGCGGCGGGGCTGGAGGGCGCGTGCGTGACCACGGGGCGTTGGCAGGCCAGCGCCTCGGCCACCGCTTCGTCGCGCGCCACGGCGCCGACCAGCCGCGGGCCGAGATGCCCCGCCAGCCCCTCGGCCGCCGCCAGCGACAGCCGCGAATTGCGGTCCACCTGGTTGAGCACGATGCGAAGGCGCGGCCCGGTCAGGCTGCCGAGCGTGCCGCCCCCCAGGAAGCGCCCGCTCTCGATGTCCGGCAGCAGGGCGGTGCTCGCGGCATCGGCCAGCAGCACCACCAGCAGCATCGACGCCTGCGGTGCCAGCGCCTGCAAGGCGCCCGACGCACCCGGCGGGGTGTCGGCCACCACCAGCACCGAGGGGTCGGCCAGCATGGCGCGGACCGGCGCGGCCAGGAGTTCGGGGTCGGCGGCCAATGCGGCGGCGGCGGCCAGTGCGCCGCGCAGGTCGCTCTCGCCATGCGGCAGCAGGTCGGGACCGGCCGGCGTGGCGCGCAGCGCGGCGCGCCAATCCGGGCGTTCGGCGATGCGCGCCAGGAAGCCGGCGGTTTCGCTCAGCGGCAGGCCCAGATGCAGGCGCAGCGCGTTCTGCGGGTCGCAGTCGATGGCGATGACGCGCCGGCCGGAGCGGCGCAGCGCATCCGACAGGGCGGCCACGAGCGAGGTCTTGCCGACACCGCCCTTGGGCGAGGCGACGCAGATCAGGGCCATGCTGCTCAGCGCCCCTGGGTGGCGCGCAGGCCGAGGAAGACCAGTGTCGCCGGGTCGGCCGGCGTCGGCTGCGGCGCGGCGGGCCGACCGAGCGCGGCGGCGATCAGCGGGTAGTCGGCCGCGCGCGGCGGCGGTGCCGCGGCGAAGGCCGGCGCGGCAGGCGCCGGCGCCATGCCCGGCGAGGCCGGGAAGGCGGCGCGTGCCATGGCGTCGGCTGGGCCGGGCGGAGGCGGTGCCGGGTCCAGACGCTCGGTGACCGGCGGTGCGTGGTCCGCCAGCGCCGCCGGAGGGGGCGCCATGTTCCGCCGTTCCGCCGGAGCGAGGTCCAGCCGGTCGGCCGGCCCCATGTCCAGCCTTTCCGCTGCAGCGAGGTCCACCCGCGCGGTGGCGGGTGACGAAGCGATGGGTCGGTTGCCGAAGGAGACATACCGCATGCCGCGAAGCCCGAGCCTGGCCGTCAGGGATGCGATGTCGGGGTCCTGCTGCGTCACGATGCGACAGGCATCTGTGACGAGCGGCATTCTGCCGCGGGTAACTGCATGTCGGCCTCCGGGCGCAGGCCCGGCCCGCCATGCGTTCAGGCGACCGGTGTGCCGGTTTCCTGACAGGCGAATCGGACCAGCAGGGTCAACGATGAGGAATAGTAGTCACGCGACTCGTTTATATACGGTAACGTGACTGGGATACGGCCGCCAGATCGTCGTGATAAAATAAATGAGATTATTGCTCTAACCCCCGGAGACGCCGCGAAATCCGACGGCTCTCCCGTGACCAGGTCGACAAAGGCGGGCGGCGCCTGCCAGCGCGGATCGGTCCAGAATTCCGCCGCGCCGCCCACCGCCGGGTGGCCGGCATCCCCACCCCAGGCCAGCAGCAGCGGAACCCGTACCGCATCGAAGGAAAACCGCGGCGGCCAGCGCGCCGGCAGGCGCAGCGCGTCATGCCGCGGCGGCACCAGCACCCAGTCCGGGCTGAGGCCCCAGGCGCCGAACCGTGCCTGGCGCAGGAATGCGGCGCCGTCCCGCGCGATGGCCGGCCACGGCGCCTGCGGCATGGCCCGCGCCAGCGCCGCGAAGGCCGGGATGGCGATGTAGGACGGGTTCAGCACAATCCCTTCGGGCGATTCGAAGCCGGAGGCGCCCGGCAGCAGCACCTGGCGGCCCTGCGCGCGCCGTAGCGTCAGGCGCAGGATGTCGTGGCCGATCGCCACCGCCTCCTGCGCCCAGGCCGGCTGGCGCCAGCGTTGCGAGCCCAGCAGCAGGCCCCAGGCGATATACAGGTCGCCGTCGGTGGCGTTGTTCGGGTCGTCGATCGCCGGCGTGGCGCCGGGGCGGAAGCGCCAGGAATGCAGATGGTCGCGCGGGCGCTTCAGCACGCGCCGCGTCCAGCCCCGGATGCGTTCGAAGGCGCCGCGGTCATCCGCCGCGGCGGCCAGCATCAGCCCCCAGCCCTGGCCCTCGCTGTGCGAGATGCCCTGGTTGCCGGTGTCGACGATGCGCCCTTCGGGGGCGAGGAAACGCTCGGTGAACAGGCGCCATTCGCTGTCGTGTGTCGCCGCGCCACGCGGCGCGGGGTCCTGCGCCGCGGCGCCGCCCGGCGCCAGGCAGGCGGCGGGCAGTGTGGCGAGCAATGGGCGGCGGGCCAGGCGAAAGGCGGCGTTCGTTGGGCGTTGCACGGAGAGCCTTTCCTTCACGCGCAACTTATGCGCGAAGGCGATGCGATTTGCATCCCATTCGCGCGAGACCGTTCCGCTACAGGATGAAACGCGACAGGTCGGCGCTGCCGGCCAGCGGCGCGACGCGACCCTTCACCATCTCGGCATCCACGCGCACCACCTCGCCGCCGCGATCCGAAGCGGTGAAGGACACCTCCTCCAGCAGCCGTTCCAGAACGGTCGCGAGGCGCCGCGCGCCGATGTTCTCGACCGACGCGTTGATCTCGGCCGCCAGGTCGGCCAGCGCATCGACCGCGTCGTCGGCGAAGTCCAGGGTCACGCCCTCAGTGCCGAGCAGCGCGGTGTACTGCTTGAGCAGGGAATGCTCGGGTTCGGTCAGGATTCGGCGGAAATCGTCGCGCGTGAGGGCGGCGAGTTCCACGCGGATCGGCAGGCGGCCCTGCAGTTCCGGCAGCAGGTCCGACGGCTTCGCCAGGTGGAACGCGCCGCTCGCGATGAACAGGATGTGGTCGGTCTTCACGGGGCCATGCTTGGTGGTGACGGTGGTGCCCTCGATCAGCGGCAGCAGGTCGCGCTGCACGCCCTCGCGCGAGACATCGCCGCCGCGCATGCCGCCCTCGCCGGTGCGGGCGCAGACCTTGTCGATCTCGTCGAGGAAGACGATGCCGTTGTTCTCGGCGTTCAGCACGGCGTCGCGCACCAGCGCATCCTGGTCGAGCAGCTTGTCGGCTTCCTCCTTGGTCAGCGCGATGCGCGCCTCGGCCACCGTCATCTTGCGCGGCTTCTGGCGGCCGCCGAACATCTTGCCGAGCATCTCCTGCATGTTCTGCATCTGCGCACCCTGCGCACCGGGCAGGTCCATCATGCCGATCGGCATGCCGCCGGAGGCATCGGTCACCTGCACTTCGATCTCGCGCGATTCCATCTGGCCGTCGCGCAGCAGGCGGCGGAACTTCATCTTGGTCTCGCCGGACGCGGCCTCGCCGACCAGGGCTGCGATTAGCCGTTCTTCAGCAGCAAGCTCCGCCTTGGCCTGCACGCCGCGCCGCGCCTGTTCGCGCGCCATGGTGATGGCGGATTCGACCAGGTCGCGCACGATGGATTCCACGTCGCGGCCGACATAGCCGACCTCGGTGAACTTGGTGGCTTCCACCTTCAGGAAGGGCGCATTGGCGAGCTTCGCCAGGCGGCGCGCGATCTCGGTCTTGCCGACGCCGGTCGGGCCGATCATCAGGATGTTCTTGGGCACCACCTCCTCGCGGATGCCCTCGGGCAATTGCTGGCGGCGCCAGCGGTTGCGCAGCGCGATGGCGACGGCGCGCTTGGCGTCCTGCTGGCCGACGATGTGGCGGTCGAGCTCGGAGACGATCTCGCGCGGGGACAGGTTGATGGACTCGGACATTTTGTTTGACCCTCAGACGGCGGGCGCCGGCCATCCGGCCGGCTTGCCTTCGCGCCGTGGACTGTTGCTTTGGCGATTTCGGGTGGTTGGGGCGCGGTCGCGCATTCGCGCTCCCGGATCGCGGCGTGGCCACGATCCGCAGGGCGGTGTTGACGGGTGGGAGTCGCGCTGAAGCATCTCAGCTCCCGCTCCACGCAGCGCGACGGCGTCGATGGCCTGCACGCGATCCGCGGGGCGGTTCTGCCGTGTGGCGGTCACGCCGTGGCTTCCAGGCTTTCCAGCACGAAGTTGCCGTTGGTGTAGACGCAGATGTCGGCGGCGATCTTCATGGACCGGCGGCAGATCTCCTCCGCGTCGATGGCCTCCAGCGGCAGCAGCGCGCGCGCGGCGGCCAGCGCGTAGTTGCCGCCGGAGCCGATGCCGATCACGCCGTCCTCGGGGTCCAGCACGTCGCCCTGGCCGGTCACCAGCAGGCTGCGCTTGGAATCGGCCACGGCGAGCAGCGCCTCCAGCCGCCGCAAATAGCGGTCGGTGCGCCAGTCCTTCGCCAGGTCGACGCAGGCGCGTTCCAGCTGGTCGGGGAAGCGTTCCAGCTTCGCCTCCAGCCGCTCGAGCAGGGTGAAGGCATCGGCGGTCGCACCGGCGAAGCCGGCGAGCACGCGGCCCTGGGCGATGCGGCGCACCTTGCGCGCATTGCCCTTGACCACCGTCTGGCCGAGCGAGACCTGGCCATCGCCGGCCATGGCCACGCGGCCGCCCTTGCGCACGCACAGGATGGTGGTGCCGTGCCACCCGAGGGGATCGTGATGTGGGGAGTTCATGGTGGCGCGTATTTGGGACGGCCCCGCCCGCGACTCAACTGCCCGTCACGCGCCGCAGCGGGCCGCCATCTATGCGACGCCGGTCAATAGACTGGCGATACCCGGCGGAGTTGAGTATTCTTTAACAAATACAAGCGCATGCATGGGACCACGAGAAGCCGCCGCGCGAGGGAGTTGCGGGCATGTCGATGACCTACTCCGTCTGGTCCAAGCCCACGGCCCTGCTGCCGCCGATGGTGCCGGGGCTAGTCGCGTGGGCGATGGCAGGGTTGGTGGGCCTCGTGCGCGGCGCGGTCGCAGGCGTCGGGCCCGTGCTGCGCGCCACGAAGCAGGAGGCCCGCAAGCGCGCTGGCGGCCGCGCCGCGCCGGTCCCCGGGCCATCCGCCGCCGCGCGCGACCGTCGGCGCCAGCCGCGTGAACCGATGGCCTGCGGCGCCATGCTCGAACTCGCCGGGCGGGTCTGGGCGGTCAACCTGCTCGACCTGTCCGAAGGCGGCGCCGGCGTCCAGGCGCCTTCGGATGTCGCGGTGAAGGGCGCGGAAGGCGTGCTCGTGATCGACACCGCGGTGATCCCGGTGCGGGTGGCGGCCATCGATCCCGGGCGGCTCGGTCTCGCCTTTGGCAGGCTGCCGCCCCGCACCCTGGCCACGATCCGCGACATCCTGTCGGACCGGCCGCGCCCGGCCGACGCCTGACGCGCAGGTTGCGGCGCGCCGCCCGGGCGGCGTAACAAGCGCCCATGGATGGTTTCCCCGCCCTGCCGCGCCGCGCCGAGATCACCCGCGAAACCGCGGAGACCGCGATCCGCGTCGCCCTCGACCTCGACGGCACCGGCCGCGGCGACATCGCCACCGGCATCGGCTTCCTCGACCACATGCTGACGGCACTCGCCCGGCATTCGCTGATCGACATGGACATCGCCGCCAAGGGCGACCTGCATATCGACTTCCACCACACCGCCGAGGATGTCGGCATCGTCATCGGCCAGGCGCTGAAGAAGGCGCTGGGCGACAAGCGCGGCATCCGCCGCTACGGCGCGGCGCTGCTGCCGATGGACGAGGCGCTGGCCGAATGCGCCATCGATATTTCAGGCCGCCCCTTCCTCGCCTGGTCCGTCCCCTTCGCCCGCGACAAGGTCGGCGAGATGGACACCGAATTGTTCGAGGAATTCTTCCGCGCCCTAACTTTCAACGCCGGCATCACCCTGCACATGACCTTGAAGGCGGGCACCAATGCCCACCATGTAGCCGAGGCCTGTTTCAAGGCAGCGGCCCGGGCGCTCCGGGCGGCCGTCGAGCCCGATCCGCGGGCCGACGGCGCGATCCCGTCCACCAAGGGCGTTCTGGAGGCCTGAGCATGCGGGTCTGGACGGTGCAACTCAGGCCCCCCGCCGGACAGCGGGCGCCCAAGGCGTTGCTGGTGCGCGACGGCTTTTCCT
The DNA here is from genome assembly GCA_051860065.1 of Roseomonas sp. Lineage (GTDB taxonomy): Bacteria > Pseudomonadota > Alphaproteobacteria > Acetobacterales > Acetobacteraceae > Neoroseomonas. The sequence goes on along the minus strand of JBHYEQ010000027.1, from coordinate 5,635 downwards.
GGGGTGCGATGCTGGTGCCGAGCCTGTGGTTCCTGTCCCAGGGGCTGATCGCGCTGTCGCTGCTGCATGGCGCGGTGGTTGTGGCGCTTGCGGTGCTGCTGCCCGCTGCGGTCGCGCCCTTCGTGCTGGCCGGTGTGCAAGTCTTCATCGGCTTCGAGGGACGATCCCTGCAATCCTGGTGGCTCGGCCTGCGCGGCTTCCGGCCGGAGGCGGTTGTGATGGCGCGGGACGAGGAAGCGGCCTTCCTCAACCTCGCTTCCTTCCGCCCGGACCTGGCGCGCGCGGCGGTCTGAGGGGGCAGGGCAATGGCGCAGCGCGTGGCGGTGGTCGATCCGGGCTCGGGCAACCTGGCATCGGTTGTGCGCGCCTTCGAGAAGGCGGCCGAGGACAACGAGATCGACGCCGTGATCCGCGTGGTGACGGCGGCTGCCGATCTGCGCGTGGCGGACCGCATCGTGCTGCCCGGCCAGGGCGCCTTCGCCGCCTGCCGGCGCGGCCTCGATGCCCTGCCGGGCGTGGTGGATGCGCTGGAGGAACGCGTGCGCGGCCATGGCGTGCCGTTCCTGGGCATCTGCGTCGGCATGCAGCTGATGGCGACCAGGGGGCTTGAGCACGGCGAGACGCCCGGCCTCGACTGGATCCCGGGCATCGTGGCGCCGATGGACCCGCGCGGCGCCGATGGCTCGAAGCTGCCGATGCCGCAGATGGGCTGGAACGCCCTGTCCTTCGAGGAAGGCTACCACCCGGTGCTGGACGGCATCCGCCCCGGCGACCAGGTGTATTTCGTGCATTCCTTCGCCTTCGAGGCCGACGACCCGGAGGATGCCATCGCCACCACCGACTATGGCGGGCCGGTGACCGCGGTCATTGCGCGCGGTGCCATGGCGGGGCTGCAATTCCATGTCGAGAAAAGCGGGCCGGTGGGGCTTCGGATGCTGGCGAATTTCCTCAGGTGGGAACCGTGACCGTCTCCGCCCTGCTGCATGCCGGCCGCACCCTGGCGGTCGAGCGCGCCGAGCGCCTGTCCGAGGCCGACCTCGCCGACCTCGCCGAGGCGACCGATGCCGCCATCATCGAGGGCGGCGGCTTCGGCTGGGTGGAACCCCAGGGTCGCGGCGCATTGGAGCGCCATTTCCGCGGCGTGCTGCTGGTGCCCGAGCGCGAGTTGTTCGTCGCCCGCCTGGACGGCCACCCGGTGGGGTCCGCCTTGCTGGTCCGCCCGCCGCGCAACAACGAGGCGCAGGCCTTCGCCGCCACGCTGACCCACGCCTATATCGCGCCCTATGCGCGTGGCTTCGGACTGGCGCGGCTGATGGTGCGTAAGGTCGAGGAACGCGCCGCCGCGGTGGGGCATCGCGTCATCAACCTCGATGTGCGCGAGACGCAATCGACCGCGATCGCGCTGTTCGAGAGCCTGGGCTACGTGCAGTGGGGCAGCCACCCCTACTACGCCCGTGTGCGCGGGCAGACGGTCGCCGGGCTGTTCTACACGAAAACCCTGGAACCCGGTCGCGGGCGCAGCACCGGCGCGCTGATCGACGGCGCGGTCTGACAGCGAAGGTTGGCCGGAGGCACGCGCGCGACGCCGGCTTCACTGCCTTGCGTCGTGCCATCCGGCCGCTGCGTCGACCGGCGGGGCGCGCGCGTCATTGCGCTCCACCCGTGCGCGGCCGCAGGATGCATCCGAAGCGGCCAGGATATGCCAGCATGACACACGACCTTCGACCCGCTGCGCCCGCCCCGCGCGCCAGTGCCCGACGCGCGGCGTTCATCACGCTCGGCCTTGCCTTCGGCGGCGTCGCGGCCTTTGTGCCGGGCCTGCGCGCGCAGGGCACGCCGCCTGCCGCCGCCGCGCCGCAGGCCGTCGCGACCACCCCGCAACAGGACCTGCTGTCCCAGGCGCAGCTGGAACAGCTGCTGGCGCCGATCGCGCTGTATCCGGACGACCTGCTGATGCAGGTGCTGATGGCCGCGACCTATCCGCTGGAAGTGGTGCAGGCGAAGCGCTGGCTCGGGCAGGGGCAGAACGGGGCGCTGCGCGGGGACGCGCTGGTGCAGGCGCTCAACGCGCAATCCTGGGACCCGTCGGTCAAGTCGCTGGTGCCCTTCCCCGACGTGCTGGGCATGATGAACGACCAGCTCGACTGGACGCAGCAGGTGGGCGACGCGGTGCTGGGCCAGCAGCAGGATGTGATGAACGCGATCCAGGTGCTGCGCGGACGCGCCCAGGCACATGGCGCGCTCGCCACCGGCCCGCAGCAGACGGTCAGCGTGACGCAGAACGTGAACGTGGCGCCGGCCGCCGGTGCCGTGGTGGCGCCGCCGCCGCAGATCATCACCATCGCGCCGACCCAGCCCGAGACGGTCTTCGTGCCGGCCTATGACCCGAACGTGGTGTTCGGCACCTGGCCGCATGCCGGCTATCCGCCCACCTATTTCCCGCCGCCGGTCGGCTGGGGCGTGGGCAATGCGCTGCTGACCGGCATGGCCTTCGCCGGCGGCGCGGCCATCGTGGGGTCGTTGTGGGGCTGGGGCAGTCCGAACTGGGGCCGCGGCGACATCAGCGTCAATGCGAACCGCTACAACAACATCAACGTCAACCGGAACCAGATCAGCGGCAATACCTGGCGGCACGACACCACGCATCGCCAGGGCGTCGCCTATCGCAGCAACGACGTCCGCAACCGCGTCGGCGCGACGCGGCCTGGCACGGGCGGCGACCGCGCGGCGGCCCGCGACCAGTTCCGCGGCCGGATGGACCAGGTGCAGCGCGGCGAGGGGATCGGCAATCGGCCCGGCGCTGGTGACGGGCGGCCTGGTGTTGGCGACGGACGGCCAGGGGCGGGCGACCGGCCAGGGCTCGGCGATCGTGGGCCGGGCGGTGGAGCCGGTGCCGGACGGCCGGGCGCGGGGGATAGGCCGGGCCTCGGCGATCGCGGGCCTGGCAGCAGCCCCGGTGCCGACAGGCCTGGCGCGGGGGATCGCCCTGGGCTCGGCGACCGGGGCCCCGGCAGCGGCCCCGGTGCCAGCCGCCCCGGAACCGGCGATCGACCCGGCCCCGGCGACCGCGCGCCCGGCGCCAACCGGCCTGGCGGGACCGACCGTCCGGGCACCGGTGCTCAACGGCCCGGAGGCGGCCAGGCGCTGGCTGATCGCGCGCAGGGAGCCCAGCGCCCGGCCGTCCAGCACAATGCGGCCGGCCGCCCGCAGGCCCGCCCGGCAGCGCCGACGCGGCCCGCGCCGCAGGGGCTCCAGGGCATCGGCGATGGTGGGCGGGAACGCGCCGCCGCCAATCGTGGCGCGCAGAGCCGCCAGGCCCAGCCCGCTGCGCGCGCCCAGGCGCAGCAGCGCGCCGCCGCCCGGCCCTCCGGCGGTGGCGGCCGGGCCGGCGGCGGCCGGGCAGGTGGCGGCGGTGGCGGACGGGGCGGGAGGCGCTGAGGATGCACGCCATGACCAGGATGACCCTCGCCGCCGGCCTTGCCGCGCTGGTTGCCACCGGCGCACTGGCGCAGGCCCCCGCGCCGGCCGCCCCGCCCGTTGCCCAGGCCGCGCCGCGTCCCGTCCCGCCCCAGGCCTTCCGCACACCCGAGGAAGCCGCCGCCGCGCTGGCCGCCGCGCTGCGGTCGGGCAACGACCGCCAGATGTTGCGGGTGCTCGGCAGCGCCGGGTTGCGGCTGGTGCGCTCCGGCGACCCTGTCGCCGACCGCAATGCGCGCGAGCGCTTCCTGCGCGAATACGACGCCAAGGCCGAGATCCTGCGCCCGACCCCGGACCGCGCCGTGCTGCAGGTCGGTGCCGATGGCTGGCCGCTGCCGGTGCCAATGGTGCAGCGCGGCGGGTCCTGGCGCTTCGACACCGCCGCCGCGTCGCAGGAGATCATCGACCGCCGGATCGGGCGCAACGAGCTCGACACCATCGAGACCCTGCGCGCCCTGGTGGACGCGCAGGACGACTACGCCGCCACCGCCGGTCGGCACGGCGCGCTGCGCGCCTATGCGCGGCGGTTCTTCTCCGCGCCGGGCCAGCGCGACGGGCTGTATTGGCCGACCGCCGAGGGCGAGGCGCCGAGCCCGCTCGGCCCGCTCTTTGCCGCTGCCAGCGCCGGCGGCTATGCGCTCGGGCGCGGCGATGCGCCCACGCCCTTCCACGGCTACGTCTACCGGATGCTGGACCGGCAGGGCGCGGCCGCGCCGGGCGGGGCGGTGGACTACACGGTGGACGGGCGCATGATCGGCGGCTGGGCGGCGATCGCCACCCCCGCACGCTATGGCGTCTCGGGCATCAAGACGTTCCTGGTCAGCCACCACGGAATCGTGTGGGAGCAGGACCTCGGGCCCAATACCGCGCGCGAGGCCGCCGCCATCACCGCCTTCGACCCCGGCCCGGGCTGGACGCGCGTGGCGGAGTAACGCCCGCCGCTTTGCGCGCACCGCGCGTTCATGGAAGGCTGCGCCGCCGCATCAACGCGCGGCCAAGCCGAGGACACGCCCCATGAGCGCCATCGCCCAGCACGCCGACATCCCAGGTCCCGAGGGCCGCATCCCGGTGCTCGACCTCGGCCCCTACCTGGCAGGCGCGCCCGGTGCGCGCGAGGACCTGGCGCGGCACGTCGCGCGCTCCTGCCGCGACACCGGCTTCCTGGTGCTGGCCAACCACGGCGTGCCCGAGCGCATGGTGTCCGACACCTTCGCCGAGGCCGCGCGCTTCTTCGCCCTCCCGATGGAGGACAAGCTCGCGCTCAAGATCGGCGACATCAACATCGGCTACCTGCCGATGGGCGCGCAGACCATCCGCACCTCCACCATCCACGCCAACAAGCGGCCGAACCTGAACGAGAGTTTCTACATCGTGCGCGACCGCACGCCCGACGACCCGGAGATCCTGGCCGGGCATCCGATGGTCGGGCTGAACAAATGGCCACCCGCGCTGCCGGAGTTCCGCACCGCCACCCTGGCGTATTTCGCCGCGATGCAGGCGCTGGCGCACCGGCTGCTGCCAGCCTTCGCCACCGCGCTCGACCTGCCGCCGGACTATTTCAACGGCGACTTCACCGACCCCACCTGCACGCTGCGGCTGATCCGCTACGAACCGCAGCCTGCGGTGGATGGCGAGCAATTCGGCTTCGCCCCGCACATCGACACCAACTTCACGACTTTCCTGGCGCAGTCGCGCCTGCCGGGCCTCGAAGTCCGCACCAGGGAAGGCACCTGGATCCGCCCGCCCGCCATCCCCGGCACCTTCGTGGTGAACACCGCCGAGATGCTCGGCCGCTATTCCAACGACCGCTTCGCCCCCACGCCGCATCGCGTCATCAACCAGGCGAACGAAGCCCGCTACGCCATCCCGTTCTTCTACGGCCCGGACAACGAGGCAGTGATCCGCGTCGTGCCCAGCTGCGCCAGCCCGGACAATCCGACACGCTACGAACCGCTGCGCTACCTCGACCACCGCATGAAGCTGAACCGCACCAACTTCGACCACCGGCGCAAGGATGCGCCGGCGGGGTGAGGCGCCGCGGGGGGCCAGCCCCCCGGACCCCCCGCTGGGAGGCGACCGCCTCCCAGACCCGGGGTCAAAAGGGCAGGTTTGGAGGAGGGGCATGGCGCGCGCGTCGTGCAAGGCGCACCGGCGAGCC
>JBHYEQ010000026.1:0-49408 GCA_051860065.1 Roseomonas sp. | reverse complement strand
CAGCCCGTCGCGCGGACCCCGGCGCGCACGGCCTCGCGCCCCACGGCCGCGCGCATCGAGCAAGGCAGCCGTTCCAGCACGCCGGCCCTGCCGCGCCCGGTTCCGCGCAGGCCCGCGCAGCGCTGAACGACGGCTTGCGAAGGCGCCGAATGGCGCATGCGCCGGGCCGCCTGGATGGTCTCAAGCGACACATGACCGACGCGCTGCGCGCGCCGCGCTGCCTGCCGGCATGGCGCTTGCGGCGCCGGCATGGCGCTTGCGGCGCCGGCATGGCGCTTGCGGCGCCGGCATGGCGCTTGCTCACGCCCGCTCCGGACCACGCCGCGGCGTGACCGCCGCGGCCTGACGCACCGGATTGCCCGGCATGCAGGCAGCGCGGCCATGATCCGCCACCGGAAAGGGCACCTCATGCTGCGTCGCCGCCTGCTTCTCGCCACCCCCGCGATCCTGGCCGCGCCGCGCGCGCTGCACGCGCAGGGCGCTTGGCCGAACCGCCCCGTGCGGATCATCAACCCCTATGCGCCGGGCGGGACGTCCGACATCGTCATGCGCTTCCTGGCGGCGGGCATGGAGCGCGCCTTCGGCCAGCCCTTCATCGTCGAGAACCGCCCGGGCGCCGGCGGCGCCGTGGGGACCGCGCAGGTCGCGGCCGCGGCGCCGGATGGCTACACGCTGCTGGTGACCAACACCGGCCCGCTGGCGGTGTCGGTCAGCATGACGCCGCCGCCGGCCTATAATCCGGAACGGTCTTTCGCCTATGTCACGATGTTCGGCGGCGCGCCCATCCTGTGCGCGGTGAAGGGCGACGGGCCGATCCGCACGATGGCCGACTACAAAGCCGCCGCCGCCGTGCGGCGCGATGCTGTGTCCTTCGGGTCGTCGGGCGTCGGTTCCGTCGGTCACCTGGCGGGGATGCTCTGGGCGCAGGAGGCCGGCGTCGAGCTGCTGCACGTGCCCTTCCGCGGGGCGGCGGATGCCGAGCAGTCGATCCTCGGCGGCAACACCACGTCGTTGTGGAACACGGTGGGCGCGCATACCGGCGGCGTGACGGGCGGGTCGATCCGCGGCCTGGCGGTGACCAGCGAGCAGCGCCTGTCCTCGGTGCCGAACGTGCCTTCGATCGTCGAGGCCGGCTTCCCCGGTTCGGTGGCGTCGAACTGGTTCCTGCTGGCGGGTCCTGCGGGCTTGTCGGGCGAGATCGTCGGCCGCCTGCGCACCCACCTCGCGGCCGCCATGGCAGAGCCCGTGGCGCGCGAGCGCTGGGCCGGCATCGGCATGGTCTCGCTGGGCGACCCGACGCCGGCGGAGATCTCGACCTTCGTGGCGCGGGAGGCCGCCCGCTGGGCGCCGGTGGTGCGCGCGGCCAACGCCAGCTGAGGCACTCAGCGGCGCGGCGGCAGGGCGCTGTCCGCCGCGCAGCGCGCGATTGGCAATTGCTGCGCCTGGATGATGCGGGTCACCACCCGCGTCGAAGGGTCCGCCTGGACGGTCAGGCAGGCGCAGCCATAGCCGTAATTGCCGTGCGGGCGGACCCAGTCGCGCGCGGTCATGTCCGTCACCGGATCCATGCCGGGTGGCATGGCGCGGCCCTGGGTCGAGAGGGTCCACTGCCCGTCGCGATCCTCCAGCCACCAATTGCCGGGGGTGGGGTTGTCGAGCCAGCCGCAGCGGCGCTCCTGCGCCAGCGCGGGGCCGGCCAGCCCCGCGACCATCGCCACCGCCATCATCGCGCGCATCATCGCGTTCATCCCCTGCGTCAGGGGCCAGGATAGCGGTGGCGCGCCGACGCCTATCCGAAGCGCTTCAGCCAATGCTCGGCGATGTCGCGCCGCCGCGCCACCCAGACGGCATCACCCGCTTTCGCGACGTGGTCGAGCAGCTGCTCCAGCCCCGCGATGCGCCCCGGCCGCCCGATGGTGCGCAGGTGCAGCCCGACCGACATCATCCGCCCGCCTTCGGCCATCAGCCGGTCGAAGCTGGCGATGCAGTAGCGGGAGAAATCCTCCGCGAAGACGAAGCCCTGGCCGGGGCGGAAGCGCATGTCGTTGGTGTCGAAGGCATAGGGCAGGATGACGTGGCGGGTGCCTGGCAGCAGCCGCGGCAGGTCGTCGTCATAGGCGTCGGAATCGTACAGGAAGCCGCCGTCTTCCAGCAGCAGCCGGCGCGTGTTGACCGACGGCGCGGTCTTGGTGTGCCAGCCGACCGGGCGGGTGCCGGCGTGTTCGGCCAGCGTGGCCACGGTCTGCGCGATCACGGCGCGCTCCGTCGACTCGGGCATGTTGGCGTGCATTTCCCAGCGCCAGCCATGGGCGCTGACCTCGTGCCCGCGCGCGGCCGGGGCGGCGGCCAGCGCAGGCGTCACGGCCACCGCGCGGGCGCAGCAGGAGAAGGTCGCCTTCACGCCATAGCGATCGAGCACCTCCATCACTCGCCACAGCCCGACGCGCGAGCCATAGGCGAAATGCGATTCCATGCAGGGGTCTGGCGCGCCCTGGACCAGTTGCGCGGTCTCCGGCCCGCTTTCGTTGCGCTCATCGCCCGAGGCGATGGACATCTCCGCGCCTTCCTCGACATTGACCACGATGGACAGCGCGAGGCGCGCCCCGCCCGGCCAGGCGGGGTCGGGCGGATTGCCAGCGTAGCCGGCGAGGTCGCGATCGGCCGGCGGCATGCCGCCGGGCAGCGCGCCCTCAGCCATAGGCCTTGAGGATCGCCTGCATGGACGGCGCCATGTCCGGGCGCTTCAGCGCGAAGGCGACCTGCGCCTCCAGGTAGCCGGCCTTGTCGCCGCAATCGAAGCGCTTGCCGTCGTAGCGCAGGCCGTGGAAGGGCTGGTGGCCGATCAGCTTGGCCATGCCGTCGGTCAGCTGGACCTCGCCGCCCGCCCCCTTCTCCATCTTGGACAGGTGGCCGATCACCTCGGGCATCAGCACGTAGCGGCCGATCACGGTGAGGTTGGAAGGCGCCTTGTCGACCGGCGGCTTTTCGACCAGGCCCTTCACCGAGACCAGGCGGCCCTTGTCCTCAGCCACGTCGAGCACGCCGTAGCGGTTGACGCGCTCCATCGGCACTTCCTCGATGGCCACCACATTGCCGCCGGTCTCCTGGTAGGCGGCGGCCAGCTGCGCGGTGCAGGAGACGTCGCACATCATCAGGTCGTCGGGCAGCAGGATGGCGAAGGGGTCGTCGCCGATGAAGGCGCGGGCGCACCAGATGGCGTGGCCGAGGCCCATCGGCACCTGCTGGCGCACCGTGACCAGCGAGCCCGGCACCATCGCCTGGGCGCGCAGCGCCTCCAGCTCGGCGGTCTTGCTGCGGTCGGCGAGCGTCCGTTCCAGTTCATAGGCGACATCGAAATGCTCGACGATCGCGGTCTTGCCGCGGCCGGTGATGAAGCAGAACTGTTCGATGCCCGCCGCGCGCGCCTCCTCGACCGCGTATTGGATCAGCGGCTTGTCGACGACCGGCAGCATTTCCTTGGCCATGGCCTTGGTGGCGGGCAGGAAGCGGGTGCCGAGACCGGCGACGGGCAGGACGGCCTTCTTGAGCGGCTTCAATGGCACTGGGGGCGGTTCCTCGATGCTGTCGGGATGGGCATAGCAGACTATGGGGCAAGGTCGCGAACAAGGCGTGAGCGGGGCGGCGCTGTCCCCGGGTCCCAACGCGTGGTCGCGGCACCGCGTTGCGGGCTGCATCTGGCGGTTTCATCCCACGGGCGTTCTGGCCTATAGGCTCGACCCACCATGGACATGCCCCTCCCCGCGGATGCCCGCGTGGCCGCCGAGGCCGCGCGGCGCCGGTCCTTCGCCATCATCGCCCACCCGGATGCCGGCAAGACGACGCTCACGGAAAAGTTGCTGCTGAAGGGCGGCGCCATCCAGCTCGCCGGCCAGGTGCGCGCCAAGGGCAATGCCCGGCGCACGCGGTCGGACTGGATGAAGATCGAGCAGGAACGCGGCATCTCGGTCGCGACCAGCGTGATGACCTTCGAGAAGGACGGCACGGTCTTCACCCTGCTGGACACGCCGGGCCACGAGGATTTCTCCGAGGACACCTACCGCACGCTCACGGCCGTCGACGCCGCGGTGATGGTGCTGGATGCCGCCAAGGGCATCGAGAGCCAGACCCGCAAGCTGTTCGAAGTCTGCCGGATGCGCGACATCCCGATCATCACCTTCGTCAACAAGATGGACCGCGAGGGGCGCGACCCCTTCGACCTGCTGGACGAGATCGAGAAGACGCTGGCGCTGGAAGCCACGCCGGTGGCCTGGCCGGTGGGGCAGGGGGCCGACCTGCGCGGCGTCTACGACATCCTGAACCCGTCCCTGCGGCTGGTGGATTCCGACGAGGTCATCCCGCTGACCGGCCTCGATGACCCGACCATCGAGGCGCGCGTGCCCGGCGATCGGGCGGCCACGCTGCGCGAACAGGCGGAACTCGCCGCCGGCGCCTGCGCCGAATTCGACCTTGGGAAGTTCCTCGAAGGCTCGCTGACGCCGGTCTATTTCGGGTCGGCGTTGCGCGACTTCGGCGTGGCGCATCTGCTGGAAGGCATCGCGCGCTTCGCCCCCCCGCCGCGCCCGCGCCCGTCCGATGTGCGCCTGGTCCGCCCGGAGGAACCCAAGCTGTCCGGCTTCGTGTTCAAGATCCAGGCGAACATGGACCCGCAGCATCGCGACCGTGTCGCCTTCCTGCGCATCTGCTCCGGTCGGCTCGAAAAGGGCATGCGCCTGCGCCAGGTCCGCACCGGCAAGCTGGTGCCGGTCAATGCGCCGCTGTTCTTCTTCGCCAAGGACCGCCAGGTGGCCGAGGAAGCCTGGCCCGGCGACGTCGTCGGCATCGCCACGCACGGCGGCATCCGCATCGGTGACACGCTCAGCGAGAACGAGACGCTGAACTTCCAGGGCGTGCCCTCCTTCGCGCCGGAACACCTGCGCCGGGTGCGCCTGGACGACCCGATGCTGGCCAAGAAGCTGCGCAAGGCGCTCGACGAACTGGCCGACGAGGGCGTGGTGCAGCTGTTCCGTCCGCTGGATGGATCGCAGCCGATCGTGGGCGTGGTGGGGCTGCTGCAGCTCGATGTGCTGGCCTCGCGCCTGAAGGCGGAATACGGCGTGCCGGCGTCGTTCGAGGCCGCGCCATGGGCGCTGACGCGCTGGATGGCGTCGGACGACCGCGACGCCATCGAACGCTTCGCCGCCTCCAACCGCATGGACATGGCCGAGGACCATGATGCGGAGCAGGTGGCGTTCTTCACCTCCGACTGGCGCCGCAAGCGCGCCGAGGAGGAATGGCCGATGATCCGCTTCCTGCCCGTCCGCGAACAGCACGGGCTGGCGCCGGCCTGACGCGTCGGCGCAGGCCGGAGCCCGCAGGGCCGGGTGCCGGCCGTTCCGCGTCACGCCGACGGCGTCCCCGCGTCTCGCCACCGCATGCGTTCGGCGCGACACTGCACCGAATACTGCGGGGGAAGCGGATGCAGGCCAGCGACTACATCGTCATCGGCGCCGGATCGGCCGGCGCCGTCGTGGCGAACCGGCTCTCGGCCGATCCGCGCAATTCGGTGCTGCTCTTGGAAGCCGGGCCGGCCAGCCACCCCTGGTCGCGCATCCCGGTCGGCTACGCCAAGCTCGTCGCCAACCCCGCGGTGAACTGGCTGTACAGTTCCGAACCGGAAGCGGGCACACACAACCGCCGCATCCCCGTCCCGCGCGGCCGCATGCTGGGCGGGTCGAGCGCCATCAACGGCCTCGCCTTCGTGCGCGGCCAGGCGCAGGATTTCGACACCTGGGCGCAGATGGGCAACAGCGGCTGGAGCTACACCGAGGTGCTGCCCTTCTTCAAGCGCATGGAGCGCTATGAAGGCGGCGGCGACGACGCGCTGCGCGGGCGCGACGGCCCGCTGCGCGTCACCGACCCGCCGCCGACCGACCCGTTGCTCGCGACCATCATCAAGGCCGCCGGCCAGGTCGGCATCGCCCACAACCCCGACTACAACGGCGCCGTCCAGGATGGCATCGCCATGAGCCAGGCGACCATCGCGTCCCGTCAGCGCATGAGCACCGCGCGTTGCTACCTGGACCCCATCCGCCGGCGGGCGAACCTGCGCATCGAGACCGGCGCGCTGGCCGAGGCGCTGGTCTTCGAGGGCACGCGCTGCACCGGCATCCGCTACCGCCAAGGCGGCGTGCTGCAAGAAGCGACAGCGCGACGCGAAGTGATCCTGTGCGGCGGGTCGATCAATTCTCCGCAGCTGCTCGAACTGTCGGGCATCGGGCAGCCGGACCGCCTGCGCGCGCTGGGAATCGCCGTGACCCACGCGCTGCCCGGCGTCGGCGAGAACCTGCGCGACCACTACGCGCCGCGCACCCGCTGGGCGGTCGGCGCGGGCGGCTGGACCTACAACGATCGAGGGCGCGGCCTCGGCCTGATGCGCCAGGCGCTGCGCTACGCGCTGACCGGCCAGGGCATGCTGGCGATGGTCGCCGCCCCGCTGCGCGCCTTCGTGCGCTCACGCGAAGGCCTGGAAGCGCCCGACCTGCTGCTTGGCTGGGTGCCGATGCTGACGGAACCGGGGCCGAAGGGACCGCGCATCGCCGCGCAATCGGGCATGACCTGCTACGCCCATCCGATGCGGCCGGAGAGCAAGGGGCATATCCACATCACCTCCGCCGATCCGCGCGCCGCACCGGCCATCACCTTCAACTTCCTGTCCTCGCCGATCGACGGCGCGCTGACCGTGCGCGCCATCCGCATCGCGCGCGGCATCATGACCGCCCCGGCCATGGCACCGCTGGGACTCAGCGAAATCGCACCCGGCGATGCACGTCAATCGGACGACGACATCCTCGACTGGGTCCGCCGCGCCGGCGAAACCACCTACCACCCCGTCGGCACCTGCCGCATGGGCCAGGACGCCATGGCCGTGGTCGATGCCCGCCTGCGCCTGCACGGCATCGCCGGACTGCGCGTGGCCGACGCGTCGATCATGCCGACGCTGACCTCGGGCAACACCAACGCACCCGCGATCATGATAGGGGAAAAGGCAGCGGCGATGGTGCTGGAGGACGCGGGCGCGGGGTGAGGGCGCGCAGCCGGGGGGCCTGCCCCCCCGGACCCCCCGCTGGGAGGCGACCGCCTCCCAGCGGGGGGTTAAAGGGCTGGTTGGGAGGAGGGGCTCACCGGAGCGCCTGACGCGACACGTGCGCCATGCCCCTCCTCCCAACCAGCCCTTCAGTCATCGTGGGTCCGGGGGCACGTATGCCCCCGGCGTCGGGACCCATCGCAGATGCAGAGCATCTGCAATGGGAGCCCGCGTGGGTTCGGGAGGGCAGAGCCCTCCCGCTACTCCGCCGCCACCGGCAGCGCTGCCGCCTTGCCCAGCCCGGCATCCGCTGCCGCGGCCTGCATCTCGCGCGCCACCAGGCTGCGCAGCCAGGCGTGGCCTGCGTCGCGGCGGCGGCCTTCGTGCCAGACCTGCCAGATCGGGATGCGGATGGGTGGGCCGGGCACGTCGGTGATGATCATGCCGAATTCCGTCTCGGCCTTCAGCGCCATGGTGCGTGGGAGCACGCCCAGGTAGTCGGTGCGCAGCACCACGAAGGGCACTTCGAGGTATTCGCTGACCGTCAGCTTGCTTTCGGCCATCAGGTCCCACAGCTTGCCGGACAGCGCGCGGGGCCGGCGTTCGGGCGCGCGGCGGTGGCAGCGCACGAATTCCTCCTGCTGGAGGTGCCGCCACCCCATGCCCTTGAAGGCGCGCGGGTGGCCGCCGCGGGCGGAGATCACCAGGCTGTCGTCGAACAGGCGCTTGTTGACGAAGCGGTCATCGGCGGCGGGGATCCAGTCCACCGCCATGTCGAGCAGCCCTTCGCGCATCAGGTTCGGCGCGTCGTCGGCCAGAGTGCGGGTGTCGAAGCGCAGCGTCACCTTCGGTGCCTCGGCCAGCGCGGCGTCGCGGATCCGCAGCGCATAGATCGGGCCCATCGGGTGCGGGATCGCGAGTTCGAAGCGCCGCGTGCTGGTGGCGGGGTCGAAGCCGCGCGCTTCCTCGACAGAATGGCGCAGGGAGTCGAGTGCCTGGCTGATCTCGGGGTAGATGCGGTTGGCGACCGGCGTCGGTGTCATGCCGGCGGGCGCGCGCAGAAACAATTCGTCGCGGCAGGCGTCGCGCAGCCGCCCCAGCGCATGGCTGGTGGCCGATTGGCTGAGGCCAAGCCGCGTCCCGGCGCGCGACACGGACCGGGTGTCGTACAGCGCCTCGAACACCAGCAGCAGGTTGAGGTCGAGGCCCTTGAGGGACGCCATGCGGTCTTCCTTGCGGCCGCGCGCAGCCGTCACGTTGCCGGGACGATTTGGACCGAAACCGCGGCGGTCTTCAAGGCTGGCGCGCCCTGCCCCTATTCGATGCGCAGGCGCCGCACCACGGTCACCGAGCACGGCGCCTCGGCCGCCACCTTGCCCGACACCGAGCCGAGCAGCCGGCGCGTCAGGGATCTCTCGCGCGCGCCCATCACCAGGTGGTCCACCCGGTTCGCCTGTGCGTAGTCCAGGATGGCCTCGGCCGCGTCGGGCGCCTCCAGCACATGGAAGGTTACGCGGCCCTCGGCCAGGTTCAGCGGCGTGGCCCAGTGGCGCAGTTCAAGCAGCCGCCGCACATGGCGGTTGCCGCTGCCATCCTCCGGCGCGCGCGGGCGCAGCACGTTGATGCAGGCGAGCCGTGCCCCGGGCCGGCTGCCCAGCATCTTCTGCACCTGGTTCCGCAGCAGGTCCGCCAGGTCGTTCGAGGTCTGCGACAGGTCGATCGCCACCGCCAGGATCGGCGCCGCGGCGACACGCCCGGCCGCGCCAAGGCGCCGCGTTGCGATCGGTTCGGGCCGCAGCCGGCGGCGAAGCACGGTGATGAAGTCGTCGCGCCGGCGTCGTTCCGCCCGCGCGGTCAGGGCGATCTGGTCGGGGTGGCGCAGGTCGAAGGCGAGCTGCGCGGCGGTTGGGTGGCGCCGGTCGGGCCTGACCTCGAGGCAGCGCAGGATGACCTCCTGCAGCCAGGGCGGGATCGCCTCGCGCCGCCGGCGCGGCGGCACCGGGTCGCGCCACAGCCGGCGCTTCACGCCCTTGAGGTGCTGTGGCTCGCCGAAGGGCGTCTCCGTGGTGGCGAGCTGGTAGAGCACAGCGCCCAGCGCGAACAGGTCGGAGCGCGGTTCGTGCCGGACGCCCAGCGCCTGCTCCGGCGCCATGTAGGGGGTCGATCCGTAGGGCAGGCGGAATTCCTCGGCCATCAGGTCGGGCAGCTGGTCGTGGTGCGCCAGGCCGAAATCGACGAGCACGGCGGTGCCGTCGGGGCGGAACATGATGTTCGCCGGCTTCACGTCCAGGTGCACGACATGCTGGCGGTGCAGGTCGTCCAGCGCATCGGCGATGGCGGCGCCGACCGCGGCCACCTCGTCGACCGGCAGCGGCATCTCCCGCAGGCGGGACGACAGCGTCGGGCCCTCGATGCGCTCCATGACGATGTAGGGGGAGGTGTCGAAGCCCGCCATCGCGACGAAGCGCGGCACATGCGGGCCCGACAGGCGCGGCATGATCATCTGCTCCATCTCGAAGGAGACGATGGCGGCGGGGTCCTCGCCCTCGCGCAGGCGGGGCACCTTCATCAGCAGCGGGGTGTCCTCGCCAGGGCGGGACGCATGGTGCAGCAGCGCCATGCCGCCCTCATGCAGCAGCGGGCCGACCGCGAAGCCATCGATGATCCGCCCGCCGAGCGGCATGGGTCAGACGCGCGCGCGGGGTGTGGCCGGCATGGCGCGGCCGGCGCTCACCGCCCGAGGAACAGCCGGTCCGCCAGGCTGGAGGGCAGCCCGGCGGCGCGGATCTTCTCCGCCGCGGCATCGATGTCGTAGGGCACGCGCTGCCAGGACAATTCGCATCCGTCGAGCAGGCCGTAGCAGGCGGCCGGATTGCCGTCGCGCGGCTGGCCGACCGCGCCCATGACCGCCAGCCAGCGCCGCCCGCGGGCCAGCGGCACCGGCGCGCCGGATACCGGGTCGAAGGCATTGACCTTGTCGGTCTCGCCCAGGCTAAACAGCGCCGGGCGATGCACATGGCCGCAGATGGTCACCTGCGCGTGAGTGGCCTCCATGCTGCGCCGCGCCTTCTGGGCATCGTTCACGTAGTGCCATCGCTCCGGCGCCGAGGCGTCGGCATGGACGAACAGGCGCCCGTCCTCCTCATGCGTGAAAGGGAGTTGCGCCAGGAAGGCGCGCTGCCGGTCGTCCAGCCGCCGATGCGTCCAGGCGAGGGCAAGCGCCGCCATGTCGGACATGCCGCGCGTATTGCCGGAGGCGGCGGACTCGTCATGATTGCCCAGCAGCGCCAGCGCACCCGCCGCGACCAGCGCCATGGCGATTTCCAGCACCGCCTCGGGGCTGGCGCCATAGCCCACCAGGTCGCCCAGCAGCACGAAGCGCTGCACGCCACGGTCGCGCGCATGGTCCAGGCAGGCCCGGAACGCCTCGAGATTGGCATGCACGTCGGCGAGGATCGCGAGGCGCATGGCGGGGCCTCAGTTGTTGATGAAGACGCGCGCGGCCAGCGCGATCTGGAACAGAGCCGTGACCAGGTCGGTGCCCATCTGCCAATACTTGGGGTCGAGATAGGGCAGCGCAATCAGCTCGTCACCGGCGCGCGGGGGCTCGCGCGGATCCAGGATGACCTGGCCCGAGGGCCGGCGCAGCATGAGCGTGGATCGCGCCCCGCGCGCGGTCAGCCCGCCGGCGGCATCGAGGTATTGGTCGATGCTCCAGCCTTCGCGCCAGATGACCGGCTGGGCCATGTTGACCTCGCCCTGCACGAACACCGTCTGCGCGCGTTCGGGGATGACGATCACGTCGCCATTCTCGAGCCGGATCGGGGCGCAGGCACCGCCCGCGCCCATCACCACCACCCGCCCCTCGGGCTGAACGCGCCGCGCGCGGGAGATGTATTGCGAGATCAGGTTGGCTTCCTGCGCGCGCGATTCCGCGATGCGCGTGGTCGCCGAGGGGGCGAGGAACAACTGCCGCTCGAGGCGGTCCAGCGCCTCGTCGATCGCGCGCTTCTGCGAGATCGCGAGCGAGGGGCGCAGCAGGAAGACGCCCTCGGTATTGGCCAGCTGCGCATCCACCGCGATGTGGTCAAGGATGGAGCACAGCGTCATGTCGCGATCGGTCACCAGCACCGACGGATACAGACGGCTGCCTTCGACATTCACGCGGATGGTGCGGGCCGCGACGTCGGCCACGAAGGTCACGGTGTCCTGGTCGAGCAGCGTCTGGCGCGACAGTTCCGCCAGCGTCATGTAGCGCGAGAAGGGCTGCGAGGAGCGCACGCCGCGCACCACCGCATTGGTGGCCGCCGGCAGCGGCCGCGCCAGGTCGATCAGTTCGCGGCCGCTGAGATTGGCGCGGCTGGTGCTCTCGAACAGGTAGTTGTTCCGCACCGCGCCGTCGGCGCCGATCATGGCGCGCTGGCGACCGACGATGATGGTGTCGCCCTCCTGCAGGCGGATCTGCGGCAACTGGCCCTGCAGCAGGAAGCGATAGAGGTCGATGCTGGCGATGGTGCCGCCCGACCGTGTCACGGTGATCTCGCGGAACGACCCGCGGCCTGGGTCGACGCCGCCGGCGCGCACCAGGAAGTCGAGGACGCTGTCCGACGCCACGCCGGCATAGCGGCCTGGCGAGCGCACGAAGCCGGTGACGAACAGGCCGATACGCTGGGTGGACAGCACGGTCGCGTAGACCTGCACCTGCGTGGTGTAGACCTTGCGGATCTCGCCCTCGACCACCGCCTGGAGGTCGCCCACGCGCACCCCGGCGACGCGCACCGGGCCGATATTGGGCAGGAACAGGTTGCCGGCCGGGTCGATCACGCCGACCAGTTCGGATTCCACCGCGCCCCAGGCGCGCACCGAGACGCGGTCGCCGGGGGCGAGCACGTAGTTCGGGTTGGGCGCTTCGGACGAGCTCTGCTGCTGGCCGGTGAACAGGGAGGCGCCGAACACCGCGGTGGCGGGCCCGGCGATGCGCGCCTGGTCGCCCAGCGGCGCGACCAGCGAAGCACCGCCCTCGGCCTGGGTCGGGCTGCCGAGACGCTCCGTGCCGCGCTGCTGGCCAGGGATGTCGGCAAGGGAGCGTTGGTCGAAGGTGGGTGGGGGCTGGGTGGCGGGCGCGGCGCCGGGGACCGGCACGCCGCCGGTGGCCGGCGTGCCGCTCTGGCCCAGCAGCGGGAAGCCGGGCAGTTGCCCCGGCACGCCGCCAATGCCCGGCGCCAGGGTGCGGTTCTGTTGTGCGGCTGCTCCGCCGGCCAGGGCCAGCCCGGCCATCACCAGCACGGCGGCGATCGCGCCGCGCAACGCGTCAGATCGCATGTTCACGCATGCCGGCAACGAGCAGCCAGCCGATGCCGAACGCAACCGAAAGCCCAAGGAAGACACTGCCCACACTGATGAGTTTCCGCGGATAGAGGGGATAGACGGCGAGGTTCGGTTCGACGACGCGCGCGATGTAGACCTGCTGGCGCTGCGCCTCGACCCGCGCGGCCTCCAGGCTGGCCGTGGCCGAGGCCAATTGCCGGTCGGCGAATTCGCGCTCCAGCATCAGCCGTTCGAAGCTGCCGAGCTGCTGGGCGAGCGTTCCCTCGCCCTGGGTGCGGCGCGCGCGCTCGACCTCGATCTGGCGTTCCAGGGCGGCGATCCGGTTGCGGGTCACCTGGAGTGCCGGGTTGTCGGGGCGCATGAAGGCCATGCGTTCGCGCAACTCGGCATTGGCGGCGGTCAGCGCGCTTTCCATGGCGGTGATCGTGCTCGCCGCCGCGGTGGCGGTGCCAGCGCTGTCCAGGTCCTGCTGCTGTTCGCGGAAGCGGGTCAGCGCCGCGCGGGATTCCGCCACGCGCTGTTCGGCGACCAGCAGCTCGGCGCGCGCGATGCGCAGCGCGTCCTCGCGCGCGCGTTCGGACAGGCTGTTCACCAGGGCTTCCGAAAGCGAGAGCAGGGTGACGGCGATTTCCCTCGAATCCTCCGGCCGGAAGCTGCGGACGCGCAGCGTGGTGACGCTGGTCGAGGTGTCGAAGCTGGCCGAGACCATGCCGTTGTAGAACTTGGTCAGGCGCTCGGGGTCATCGTGGCGCAGCCGGGCGTAGAAGTCGGCGTCGTCGCGCGACCACATGCCGACCAGGTCGACGCGGTCCTGGGTTCGCATCACGGCGTCGTGGGACATCAGGAAGTCCCGCACGCTGTTGGCCTCGGCGGTGGCGCCGCCGCCGCCGCCGGCGGCCGCCGAAATCACGGCGCCGAGCGAAAGCTGCGGCGCATCGGCGCGCGAGCGCACAACGAAGCGTGCCTCCGAGACGTATTGCGGCGAGGCGATGCCGTAGAAATAGCCTGCCACCAGCAAGGTCGGCACCAGCACGAACCAGGTGAAGGGATGCCGCAGGAACCGCAGCAGCCGCGGTTGCGGCTTGGGCGGCGGCGTGGGCGCGGCCTCGCTCCAGGTCGTGACCGGCTCGGCGCGGCCAGGTTCAAAGACTGTTGTAGGTGGCGAGAGCTTCATCGATGTCTTCGTAGAACGTCAGCGTCCCCTGATCCAGCACTGCCGCACGATTGCAGAGCTGTCGGACCAGGGACGGCTGATGGGTGACGATGATGAGCCCGGCATTCTGCAGCCGGGCGGCGAAGGCACGGCCGAACTTGGTGTCGCCCACCGCCAGCGCCTCGTCGATCAGGAAGCAGTCGAATTCGACCGCCAGCGAGATCGCGAGGCCGAGGCGCGAGCGCATGCCCGAGGAATAGGTATTCACCGGCATGTTCAGGTATTCGCCCAGTTCGGCGAAGGATTCGACGAACTCGACCGTCTCCGCTGGCTGCTTGCCGTAGATGCGGGCGATGAAGCGCGAATTGTCGGCCCCCGAGAGCGCCGACTGGAAGCCCGCCGCCATGCCGATCGGCCAGGACACCGACATGGAGCGCCGGACGGTGCCGCGCGTGGGCGCCTCGATCCCGCCCAGGATCCGCACCAGGGTCGACTTGCCGGTGCCGTTGCGGCCCAGCACGCCGACGCGCTCGCCCTTGCGGAAACTGCCGGTCACGCCGCGCAGCACATGCTTGCGCCCGATGTTCATCGGGTAGGATTTGTGGACGTCGATCAGGTCGAGCGACACCGCCGCCCCCTATTCGAGACCGAGCCGGTTGCGCGCGAGGCGCAGCCCGGACAGCCCGATCAGGTGCGGCACCAGGATCCAGCCGGCGACATAGGAGAGGTCGTAGGTCGCGCGGAACTGGTCGCCGAACTGCCCGTCGCGCAGCAGTTCGAAGATGTGCACGGTCGGGATCCAGACCACGATGTCCTGCATCCAGCCGGGCAGCCATTCCACCATGAAGAACAGCCCGCTGAAGGGCAGCATCAGGTAGGACATGGCGTGCACGATGCGCTCCAGCCCGTCCCATTCGCTGGTCGCCGCGCCGACCATCAGTGCGATGCCCTGCGCGAACAGGAACATCAGCAGCATGGCGCAGAGCATCTTGACCACGCTGTCGGGGACCGTGCCGCCCCAGGCGATGGCGCCGATGGTGAAGATCGCCATGACGCCGGTGCAGGCGATCGATTCAATGATGTGACGCGCATAGAACAGGTCCGGCAGCGTCACCTGGCGGTGATACAGCAGGCCCATGTTGGATTGGATGGTGCTGCTGGCGCGGTTGATGATCCCGCGGAAATTGAAGAACAGGATATAGCCGATCGCGAAGAACTCGAAGTTGCTGCGGATCGATTCCGAACCGCGGAACTGGTGGATCACCGCGATCATCAGGCCGAGCAGCAGCGGCTCGAAGAACAGCCAGAGATAGCCGTATTTCTGGCGGCCGAAGCGGGTATGCATCTCGCGGATGATCAGCGCGCCGATGACGCGCACCTGCATCGCGGCGCAGTCGATGAGAGGCGGGCGGGGCGCCGCCTGGCTCACGGCCGCGCCACTGCGTCGCGCATCAGCGGCCGCGCCTCGCGCCATCCGGTGCCCACGCCGCACAGCAGGCGCGTGTAGGACCCGCCGCCGGTGGTCACCTGCACTTCGCGGCATTCGCGCCCGCTGGCGGCGGCGTAGGAGCGCACCATACGCAGCCGGGCGGTCTGCCCGGTGGATGGCAGCACCACGCTGTCCTCGGCGCCCGGCAGGCCATTCGCGGCGAAGGCCACTACCGGGTCGGAGATCGGCGCCGGCGCCTCGCTGCCCGGCGCGATCACCGCCGTCGAATCGGCGCAGCCCACGACCAGCGCCGAGGCAGCCAGCGCGAAGGTCAATCCGGCTCCGAACCGTTTCGGCCTGCGACCCATTCCGTAGCAATCCCATGATAGTCCAGCGGGCAACCTAGCGTTTCGACGCGACTTACGCAAAAACAAGCTCATGCGATCCATCGCCCATACGGCGTATCGGCAAGACCTTCGCACCTGCGATGTGCGCGGCCCAGCCTAGCGCGCGAATGTTGCCGCGCGATATGCACGCCGGCGGGCGGCCCACAGCCCACGCGCGGATCGTGGTGCCGCCGGCGCTGCTGCGCCGCTGGCCGCACCTGCCGGCCTTCTGGCCTGATGCCCGCGTGCTGGCGCAGCCGGCGCTGGCCGCGCCCGGCGACCTGCTGGCGCTGCCCGCCGGCCAGCCGGTGCCGCCGCGATGGGATGGCCGCGTGCTGCGCCTGGCTGCCGGCCCCTTTGCCCCGCCCGCTTTCGGGCCGCGCTGCGTCCCCGCCGTGCTGCTTGCCGCCGAGGCTGCCGACCCGGTCGACCGGGTGCTGGCGGAGCTCACCCCACTGGCCAGCCATGCGGCGCTGCGCGCGGCGTTTCGGCTGGCGCGCATCGGCGGCCCGACCGGCCTGGCCGATCCGGGGCCGGCCGCGCTTGGGTGCGGGCCGAACGAGGCGCTGCTGGTTATCGACCCCTGCGACCTGGCCTTTCGCGCAGCCGCGCAGGGGCTCTGGCGCGATGCGATCGCCGCCGCGGCGGGGCGGCCGGTGCTGGCGGTGCGCGATCCGCAGGCGCCGGCAGGCGCGGCACCGGTCCTGCCAGCGACGCGGCCGGGCATCGTCTCGCCCTGGACGCTGGTCGACGCCGCCGCCGTCATCCTCGCCCTGCCGGGGCCGACCGCGCTGATCGCACGTCTCGCCGGCGTTGCTGTGCACGGGCCGGGCGGCGCGGCTGCGGACGGCGACGCGGCCTGGTCCGCGCTGGCCGCCGCCGCGCGCTGCGCCGACCCGGTCCGCGCCCAGCCCATCGCGCTGGACCAGGCGATCACGCTGCTCGGCGCCTGGCGTGCCGAGGAAGCGGCCAACCGCCGCGTCGCGGTCTGCCTGGGCATCGCCTTCTGGAAACGGCGGCGGATGGCCAGCGCCCTGGCCTCGGCCGCCGGTCCGCCAGGCTTCGCGCAGGATGCGCGCGATGCGGTGGCGCAGGCGTTGGCGCGCGGCGGTGCCATCGCCGCCTGGCCCAGCCGCGCGCCCCCGGACCTCGCGCCGCGTGCTGCCGCTGCCGGCGTGCCGGTGCTGTGGGTCGAGGACGGCTTCATCCGCTCGGCCGGGCTGGGTGCGGGGTTCCTGCCGGCGGCCTCGCTGACGCTCGACGCGAGGCGGCCGTATTTCGACCCGGCTGGGCCGAGCGACCTCGAGATCCTGCTCGCGACCGCCAGCTTCCCGCCCGCGCTGCTGGCCCGCGCGGCGGCGCTGCGGGCGGAATTGGTCGCGCGCGGCGTCACCAAGTACAACCTCCGCGGCAGCGCACCCGTGCTGGCCGAAACCCCCGGCCGGCGACGCATCCTGGTGCCCGGCCAGGTCGAGGACGACCTGTCCGTCCTTCGCGGCGCCGCCGGCGGGGTGCGCGGAAACCTCGATCTGCTGCGGGCAGTGCGCGCGGCCGCGCCGGATGCCTTCATCGCCTTCAAGCCCCACCCGGATGTCGAGGCCGGCTACCGCCGCGGAGCGGTGCCGGAAGCCGAGGCACGCGCCGTGGCCAACATCGTGCTGGCCCGCGCGCCGATCGCCCCGCTGCTCGACCAGGTGGAGGAGGTCCACACGATCACGTCATTGACCGGCTTCGAGGCGCTGCTGCGCGGGCGCGCGGTGACCTGCTGGGGCCAGCCCTTCTACGCCGGCTGGGGGTTGACGCAGGACCGGGCGCCGATCGCGCGGCGGGTGCGGCGGCTGACACTCGATGAACTGGTCGCAGGTGCGTTGCTGCTCTATCCCCGCTATCAGGACCCGGTGACGCAACTGCCCTGTTCGCCCGAAGTGCTGCTGGATCGCCTCGCGGAGGCCGCGCCCTGGAAGGGCGGCATGCTGGCAAGGCTGCGCCGCTGGCAGGGCAGGGCGATGGCGCGATGGCTGCGAGGCCGTGGCTGATGGCGCCCCGCACAAGCGAGCGCGCCTGATGGCATCCCTCGCACATGAGCGCGCCTGATGGCGCCCCTCACACATGAGCGCGCCTGATGGCGCGACGCTCCTTCCTCTTTCTGCAGGGCCTGGCGACGCATCTGTTTGCACGGCTGGGCGATGCGCTGGCGGCGCGCGGCCACGCCGTCCACCGCGTCAATTTCAACGCCGGCGACCGGCTGTTCTGGCGCCGCCCCACCGCCACCGACTTCACCGGCGCGCCCGCCGAATGGTCCGCCACGCTGGCCGCGCTGATCGTCACGCACGGCGTCACCGACCTCGTGATGTTCAGCGACTGCCGCCCGCTGCACATCGCCGCGATCGACGTCGCGAAGCGCCACGGGCTGGCGGCCTGGGTGTTCGAGGAAGCCTATCTGCGCCCCGGCTACATCACGCTCGAACAGGGCGGGGTGAATGCCAACTCCGCCCTGCCGCGCGACCCCGCGCGCATCCGTGCCATGGCGCGCGGCCTGCCGCCAGCCGCACCCGAGACGCTGTCCGGCGGGTCCTTCCTGCGCCGCGCCACCGACGACGTGCGGTACAACACCGCCACCTTGCTCGGGCGCGGGCGCTTCCCGCATTGGCGCACGCACCGGCAATGGAACGCGTTTCACGAATATGCCGGATGGCTGTGGCGCGGTATGCGGCGGCCTGTCAGGCGCGCGGCGGCGTGGCGCCGGCTTGCGGCGGTGGCAGCCTGGCGCGGGCCGGTCTTCGTGCTGCCCCTGCAGCTCGAAGGGGATTTCCAGCTGCGGCTGCATTCGCCCTTCCCCAGCCTGCGCGACGCCATCGGGCACATCGTCGCGTCCTTCGCGGCGCATGCGCCACGCGATGCGCTGCTGGCGGTGAAGGGCCATCCGCTCGACAACGGGCTGACCGACTGGGGGCGCGTCGCGCAGCGCGCCGCCACCGCGGCCGGTGCGGGCGACCGCTTGGCCTGGCTGCCGGAACTGCCCTTCGGCCCGGTGCTCGCGCCAGCCGCCGGGGTGGTCACGGTCAACAGCACCGCCGGCCTGCAATCCCTGCGCGAGGGCAAGCCGGTCGTGGTGCTGGGCCGCGCGCTGTACGACATGCCCGGCCTGACCTTCCAGCACGGCCTCGACCGGTTCTGGACCGAGGCCACGCCACCCGATCCCGCGCTGGTCGATGCGCTGCGCCGCGTGCTCGCCGCGCATTGCCTGATCCGCGGCGGCTTCTTCCACGACGCCGGCATCAACGAGGCTGTGGCGAATGCCGTGACGCGGCTCGACCGCCCGGACTTCGCCGCCTCCGCCGCCGCCGCGCAGTGACGCCGCCGCGCTGCATTCTGGTCACCGGCGCCTCGCGCGGGTTGGGCGCCGCGCTGGCGGAACGCTTCGCCGCACCCGGCGTGGCGCTGCGGCTGGTGGCGCGCGGCGAACAGGGCCTGGCCGCCACCGCCGCGCGCTGCATCGCGCGCGGCGCGGAGGTCGATACCGCCGCGATCGACGTGCGCGACGCGGCCGCCATGGCGGCGCGCCTGCTGGCCTGGGAGGCCGCGCAACCCTTCGACACCATCATCGCCAATGCCGGCATCTCGCGCGGCACCGGCCCGGATGGCGCGCCGGAGGGGCTCGACGGTGCGACCATGCAGGTCGCGGTCAACCTGCTCGGCGCGATGCACGCGATCGAACCGCTGCTGCCCGCCTTGCGCGAACGCCGTGCCGGCCGCATCGCGCTGGTCGCGTCGGTCGCTGCCTATCGCGGGCTGCCGGATGCGCCTGGCTATGCGGCATCGAAGGCGGGGCTGCGCGTCTATGGCGAAGGGCTGCGCGCGGCGCTGCGCCCACGCCGCATCGCCGTGACCGTGGTGCTGCCGGGCTTCTTCGACAGCGCCATGGGCGCGCGCTGGCAGGGGCGCCGGCCGCTGGCAATGGGCCTGGACCGCGCTGCCGAAATCACCCACGCCGCCATCCTGCGTGGCGCGCGACGCTGCGCCTTCCCGTTGCCGCTCGCGGCGCTGCTGCGCGTGCTGGATGCCTTGCCGGCCGGCGTCTCGGACTGGGCTGTGCGGCGCATGCGCTTCCGCATCGCGCCCGAGGCGTGAGCCCCGCGCTTCATCTGCTGGCCGGCGCGCTGTTGCCGCTGCCGGCCTGGTGGTGGCTGCGGCGCGGCGCGCCGGTCTCGGCCTGGATGCTGCTGGATGCGGCGCCTCTGGTGGCGGCCTTCTGCGCGATCCTGGCGGTCAGTGCGCGCCCGCTGCTGGCCGGCGCGCTGGTGGCCGGCCTGTGCATCCTGCTGGTGCTGTCGGACCGCGCCAAGCGCGCGGCGCTGGCCGAACCGCTGGCCTTCACCGATGGCGGGCTGCTGTGGCAGCTGGCGGCGCATCCGCATTTCTACTTCCCATTCGTGCCGCGCACGGTGCTGGGCGGGATCGGCGCCGGGGTGGTGGCCTTCGTGGCGCTGGCGGCGCTCGAGCCTGGCCTACCGCTCAGCGGCGTGGCGCGCGCGGTGCTGATGGGCGTGGCGGTGGCGCTGGTGGTGCTGGTGCTGCGGCCGCTGGTGTTGCTGCGGGGCGCGGGGGCGGGGCTTGGCCCGTCGGATCACTCGACCGTCGTGCGCGATCCACCGCAGGGCTCGACGCTGGTGCGCGACCCGTCGCTGCAGGCGACCTCGGCGCGCGATCCATCGCACGACCTGTCCACCGCGCGCGACCCTTCGCGCGACCTGTCCCCCGCGCGCGACCCTTCGCGCGACACGCCACGCTTCGGGATGCTCGCCACTTTCGCGCTGCATGCGCGCATCGCCGCAGTGGAGCGCCCGTCGCGGCGTGCCGCGCATCCGCCGACACCGGCGCACCCCGCACCCGGCGCCGTGCGGCCGCATTTGGTGCTGTTGCAGCTCGAATCCTTCTGCGACCCGCGGCGCCTCGGCGTGGCGCAGGCGCTGCCGTGCTGGGATGCCCTGGCAGGCGCGGCCCTCGCGCGCGGGCGCCTCGCCGTGCCGGGCTTCGGCGCCAATACGATGCGGACGGAATTCGTGGTGCTGACCGGGCTCGACGATGCGGCCCTCGGCCTCGACCGCTTCAACCCGTATTTCCGCTTCGCGCGCGCGCCCGTCACGTCGCTGGCCTGGGCGCTGGGCGGGGCGGGATGGGACACCGCCTGCCTGCACCCTTATGACGGGCGCTTCTTCGGGCGCGACCGCGTGCTCCCCGCGCTCGGCTTCCGGCGCTTCGACGATGCGGCGGCCTTCGCCGATGCGCCGCGCGAGGGCGGCCTGGTCACGGATGCCGCGCTGGGCCAGCACATCGTCGCCGGCATCGAGGCCGCCACTGAGCCACTGTTTCTCTACGCCATCTCCGTCGCCGGCCATGGCCCCTGGCCTGGTCCCGACCCGGCCGCCACCTGGGCAGCGCGGATGGCGGCGACGGACGCGATGCTGGGCGCGGTGGCCGATGGTGCGCGGCGGAGCGCGCGCCCGGTGGTGCTCGTGGCCTTCGGCGACCATCGCCCGTCGCTGCCCATCGCGCGCGGCGGCACCGACACGGACTACCTGATCTGGCGTTCGGATGCGGCGGGCGACGGCGCGGCCAAGGACCTCGATGCCGCAGCGCTGCATCGCGCCGTGCGCGCTGCGACCGGCATCGCCGAGCGGTAGCGCGGTTCCCGTGGCGGCGGCGCTGCGGGCCCGCCTGCTACGCCGCTACGCCGCCCAGCGCGCGTGCGGCGCGCAGATCCGAAACGCCCGCCAACCGCACCCCGCGTCGCGCCGCCGCCGCCAGCGCAGCGCGATCAGGGAAGGGGCAATACGGCAGCACCGGCAGGTCGCGCCCGCCCTCGCTGCCAGTGGCGATCGCGTCGAGCAGCCCGACCAGCATCGCCGCCCCCGCCAGGTGCAGTGCGCGTGCGGCGCCCGACACGCTGGCGCCCCCCGGCGGCGCCACGGCGCGTTGCGCCAGCAGCGCGCCCGCATCGATGCGCGCCGCCAGGCGATGGATGCTCACCCCGAAGGCGCCCTGGCCCTCGGCCGCGGCCCAGAAGCAGGGCATCGGCCCGCGATGGCGCGGCAGCAGCGAAGGGTGCAGGTTCACCCCGCCGCGCGGCGCGATCGCGATCACCTCCGGCGCCAGGATCTGGTCGAAATGGCAGGTGACGATCACGTCGGGGCGCGCCTGCGCGAGCAAGGCGCGTGACCGTTCGTCGTTGACGTCCTCCAGCATGACCGGCGCAACGCCACGCGGGCGCGCCGCCTCCGCCAGCGGACCACCGCCGCTGCGGCGCAGCAGGCGCGGCGCGGCGAATTCCACGAACAGCCAGGGCAGGATGCGCGGCCCGCTGCGCGCAACCAGTGCGCGGGTGCGCGCGACGCCTCCGCGATAGGGGTCCGACAGGCCGAGGAAGACGACCTGGTGCCGCGTCTCGCGCAGCAGCAGCGCGGCGGCCTCGGCGCTCGCGGTGCTCTCGAGCGTCAGGATCGCGAGGCGCATGGCAGGCCGGTGGGGCGCGCCCGGGACGCTTGTGCGCGCAGCACGCAGGCAAGCCGCTGGGCCATGGCTAGCGGACGAGCCGCTCAAACGGCATGACGGATGCTCGCAGGATCGACAGGCTGGAGAGCATGACGTGAGCCCTTGCGAACCGGATGCGCTTTACCGTGCCAGCTCCGCCGGCTGCGCGCCCGACATCGCGCTTCGCAGCGCGGCGATGGTCTCGTGCAACTGCGCCGGGGTGTGGTCGGCCGACAGGAAGAACCGAAGCCGCGCGGAACTGTCCGGCACCGCCGGATACAGGATGGGCTGCACGTTGATGCCGCGGTCGAACAGCGCCTGTGACAGCCGCGCCGCACCCACCGACGAGCCCACGATGACCGGCACGATCGCGAAGCCGGCGGAGGTGCCGGTATCGAACCCGGCCTGCTTCGCCAGGCGCAGGAACAGCGCGGCATTGGCCTGCAGCCGCGCCACGCGTTCGGGTTCGGCATGCAGGATGCCCAGCGCTTCCAGCGCCGCGGCCGCGAGCGCCGGCGCCATCCCCACCGAGTACAGGAAGCCCGGCGTCGAATGCTTCAGCCAGGCCACCAGGTCTGCATTGCCAGCGATGTAGCCCCCGCAGCCCGACAGGGTCTTGGAAAAGGTGCCCATCCAGATGTCGACCTCGCGCGCATCCACGCCGTGATGCTCGTGGATGCCGTGGCCGGTCGCACCCACCACGCCCATGCCATGCGCTTCATCCACCATCAGCCAGGCATCGTGGCGGCGAGCCATCTCGATGAAGCGGGGCAGGTCGGGGATGTCGCCATCCATCGAGTAATGCCCCTCGATGACGATCAGCGCGCGCCGCGCGCCACGCCGCGCGGCGGCCAGTTCGCGTTCCGCCGCGCGCCAGTCATTGTGCGCGAAGGCGATGCGCCGCGCCCCCGACAGCCGTGCCCCCTCGGCACAGGAATTGTGGATGGCGGCATCGTGCAGGATCAGGTCGCGCGGCCCCATCAGGTGGCCGAGCACCGTGACGTTGGTGGCATGCCCCGACACGAAGGCGAGCGCGGCATCGACGCCGTAATGCGCCGCGACGGCCGCTTCCAGCGCCGCATGCACCGGCCTTTCGCCCGACACCATGCGCGACGCCGAGGCCGAGACGCCATGGCGCGCGATGGCCGCCTGCGCCGCCGCCTGCACCCGCGCATCCCCATTCAGGCCGAGGTAGTTGTAGGAGCCGAAGTTGATGACCTCGCGATTGCCGATGCGCGTGGTTGCCCCCGCGATCCCTTCGTGCGGGCGGAAGAACGGGTTCTCCAGCCCCAGCGCGCCGGCGGCCTCGCGGATGAGCTCCATGTCGCGCTGGCCGGGCAATTCGCGGAAGGCGCGCGCCGCGCCGGGCGCGGGGGCCTTGTCCTCGCGCCGCTTCGACAGGCGCTGCAGCAGCGCCAGCCGCGCCGTGGCGGACAGGCCGAAGCCGTGGGTCACGTCACGGCTTCCGGCTGCGTCGGCGTTGGCTCGTAGGCGTCCATCAGCGTCTGCACCGACTGCTCCGTCCGGTCCTCCAGCACCACGCCGGCGATCCGTCCGGCGAGCACGGCGATGGTGAGGTCCTCGGTCACCGCCGCCAACGGCACCTGTACGCCCAGGCGCCGCTCCAGCGCCATCCGCAGTTCGAGCCCGCCCAGGCTGTCGAGCCCGAGGCCGGCCACCGGCGCATCGGCGCCGACGGCTTCGACCGGCAGGCGCAGGATGCGGCCGATCTCCTCCTGCGCCAGGCGCACCAGCCGCGCGCGAGCGTCCTCGGGCGGCAGGGCGCGCAGTTCGGCGCGCAGGTCGGCGCCCTCGCTGCCATCCTGGCGTGCGGTGCGGATGGCGGCATAGGCGGGTTCGCCCAGGATGGGCAGCGCGGCGGACAGGCTCGCCCAGGTCACCCGCGCCAGGTGCACCACCGGCGCCCCGCTGCCGATCAGCGCGGGCAGCGCGCCCAGCGCATCCTGCGCGGCCATGGGCGCGACGCCGGTACGCCGTTCGAGCGTCTGCGCCGTGCCGACATCGCGCGCCAGCACGCCGGCATCGGCGATCGGCCCCCAGCCCACCGCGAGGCCCGGCCGCCCGGCCGCGCGCCGGCGCCGCGCGATCGCCTCCAGCGCCGCATTGGCCGCGACGTAATTGGCCTGCCCCGGATTGCCGAAGGCCGTGGTGGCCGAGGAGAACAGCAGGAACAGGTGCAGCGGGTCATCGGCCGTCAGCCGGTCCAGGTGCTCGGCCACGGTGACCTTGGGCGCCAGCACGGCGGCGAAGCGCGCGGCATCCATCGTGGCGGCGGCGCCGTCGGCAAAGGCGGCGGCGGCCTGCACCACGCCGCGGATCGGCGGACCCTCGCGCCGCAGCCGCCCGAGCAGCGTGCCCAGCGCCGCCCCATCCGTCGCGTCGCAGGCTTCGATCCGCGCGCGTGCGCCCAGCGCCGCCAGTGCCCGCAACGTCGCCTCTGCACCCGGCGTCGTGCCGCCGCGGCGCGACACCAGCGCGAGATGCGCCGCCCCGTTCGCCGCCAGCCACTTGGCGCATTCCAGCCCGAAGCCCTGCACACCGCCGACCACGACATAGGTGCCATCGGGGTCGGGCCGCCAAGGCTTCGCGGCGGCGACGCCATCGGCGGCGGGCGGGCGCACCACCAGCTTGCCGATATGGGTCGAGGCCTGGAGCGTGCGGAAGGCGGTCTCGACCTCCTCCGGCGCGAAGACAGCGTGCGGCAGCGGCAGCAGCGCGCCATCGGCCAGGCGCGCGGCGACATCGGCCAGCAGCGCCTGCGCGAGGTCCGGGCGCGCGCGCGGCAGTGCATCGGCATCCACCGCGAAATACGACACGTTGCGCCGCAGCGGACGCAGCGGCGCGCGGCGATTCTCGACGAAGTCGCGCTTGCCCAGTTCGATGAACCGCCCGAAGGGCGCCATCAGCCCCAGCGTGCGCTCCATCGCCTCGCCGGCCAGCGAATTCAGCGCGACATCCACGCCCTCCGGCCAGGCGGCGCGCAGCGCGTCGGCGAAGCCGGCATCGCGGCTGTCGAGCACCAGGTCGGCGCCGGCCAGGCGCAGGAAGGCGCGCTTTTCCTCGGTGCCGGCCGTGGCCGCCACCAGCGCCCCGGCGGCCTGCGCGATCTGCAGGGCCGCAAGGCCCACGCCACCCGCCCCGCCATGGATCAGCACGCGTTCGCCCGGGCGGATGCGCGCCAGCGTCTCCAGCGCATAGGACGCGGTGATGAAGGCGACCGGAATGGTGGCGGCGGCCTCCGGCGCCAGGCCATCGGGCAGCGGTGCCAGCGCTTCGGCGCGGGTCAGCGCATGGCTTGCGAAGGCGGCCGGCGCGAACCCGAATACCGCCTGGCCCGCCTTCAGCGCCACGCCTGGCCCGACGGCCTCGACCACGCCGGCGCATTCCATGCCGAGCGTCGGGCCGGCGAAGCCGTCCATCAGCGCGTCCTCAGGCAGCAGGCCCTGCGCCCACATCAGGTCGCGGAAATTCAGCCCGGCGGCGGCAACGGACAGGCGGACCTCGCCGGGACCGGGGGCGGGCAGGGCGGGTTCGGCCTCCCAGGCCAGCGAGCCGATCTGGCCGGGCTGCCCCACCGCCAGGCGGCGCGCGCCGCGGGCCACGGGCACCCGCAGGCCGGCGGCGAGCATGGGTGTCATGCGGCCCTGCGCGGTGATCGCGACCTCGGGAGCCTCCTGCGGCGCATCGCGCAGCAGTTCCGCGGCCAGGCGCCGGGCGGCGAGTTCCGGCGGCAGCGCGGCGTCGATGCTGATGCGGCGCGGCCGCAGGTCCGGCATCTCGTTCGCCAGCACCCGGCCAAGGCCCGTCAGCGCCGCCGCGCGCACCGCATCGCCGGCACCGACCAGCGCGAAGCCGGACGCGGCGCCCTGCGCGACCGCGGCGATTCGCGTGGCGGCGGCAAGCAGCGCCGGCAGGTCGTCGTCGCCGGCCAGCACGGCCACCAGGCGGCCCTGCATCGCGGCGGGCGCGGCATCGAGCGGCATGACCGCGGCGTCGTGGCCCTCGGCGAGCAGGGCGGCCACCAGAGCGGCGCCCAGGCGCGTGGCACCCGGCGCGGCGAGCGCCAGCACGCGCCGCGACGGCATCTCCGCCGGCAGCACCACCGAGGGCATGCGCGCCGCCACCAGCAGCGCCGGCCAGGGCGCGGCGGAGAGCGGCAGTGCCTCGGGCATCTCGAAGCCCGCATCGGCCAGGGCGCTGGTCCAGGCGTGGGCGTCCGGCAGCGCGCCCTCGATGCCCTGCCACCAGTCGGGATCCTGGCCGCAGGCGAAATCCCACAGCCGGCCCGGCGCCGGTTCGGCCAGCAACACCAGCGCGCCCGGAGCGGCGGCGCGACGCAGCGCTTCCGCCAGCGCGGTGCCCGACCGCGCCCGCGCGCCCGGGGCCAGGCCGATCACCAGGTCCGCGACCACCGGGGCGCCGGTCCCGGCCAGCGGGTCCCAGGCGGTCCAGGCAAAGTCGATGCCCTCGGCGGCCGGCGGGGCGGCGCCGGCGCGGGCCTCGCCGGCGGCGCGGTATTCCACGCGGCGGCCGCTGGCGGCCAGCACGGCCACCGCACGGCGCGTCAGCGGTCCGCCGGCGCCTAGGTCGAGCACCCGCAGCGGCCTTCCCTGCGGCCAGGCCGCCGCGATGGCGCCGATCGCCGCTTCCAGCACCCCGGCCAGCCGGGCCAGGGCGCCGGATTCGGCGGGCGGCGGCGCGGCGGCGCGCGCTTCGCCGGCCAGCGCGGCGGGCAGTGCCTCGGCGGCACGCGCCAGCCAGG
Organism: Roseomonas sp.; assembly: GCA_051860065.1. GTDB lineage: Bacteria > Pseudomonadota > Alphaproteobacteria > Acetobacterales > Acetobacteraceae > Neoroseomonas. Next base: position 22,714 of record JBHYEQ010000026.1, on the reverse strand, counting down.
CCATGTCGAGCGCGAGGCGCGGCTGTTCGGCCAGCACGGCGCGCCAGATCTCCTCGGGCGGCGGCAGTGGCTGGTCATCAGCCAGGCGCCAGCCGGCGGGGGATTCCTCGGCCAGGCCGCTCTCGGCCAGGCCGCGCCACAGCGCGCGGCGATAGGGCGTGGCGAGCGGTGGCGCCGCCGGCAGCGCGGCGGATGCGGCGGCGGCGACGAAGCCTTCCAGCAGCAGCGCGGCCTCGGTCATGTCGGCGGCGGCATCGGCGGCGCGGGCGGCTTCCAGCGCGGCCTCGGCATCGATCGGCGCGGGTGCTGCGGGCAGCGGCGCCGCCGGCACGGGGTCGAGCCGAAAGGCATGGTCGGCCGCCGGCAGCCGGCCGGGCAGCCGCACCCGCTGCAGCCAGACATCCTGGCAGGTGGCGACCACCGCCCCCTCGGTATCGCGCAGCACCAGGTCTGCGGCGAGGAAGCGTTCGCCGCGCCGCGTCACGGCGATGGCCGCGCTGGCCGGCACCGCCGCGCCGCGCAGCACCGCGAGCCGGCCGATCCGCACCGGCACCAGCGCCTGGCCTTCCGGCCGCGCGACGCCGGCGAGCAGCGCCACCAACCCTTGCAGCGCGCCATCCAGCAGCACGGGATGCAGCAGGAAGCCATCCGGCGGCGGGGCGGCGGCGGGCAGCCGCAGCGTGACCACGCCTCTGGCCGCGGCCTCCGCGACCAGCACGCGGTCGACCGGCTGGAAGGCCGGGCCGTAGTCGAGGCCACAGCGGGCAGCGAGGGCGACCACCTCGGCCCCGCCCACGGTGCGCCCGCCGGGCGGCGCGGCGGCACCCACCGTCGCATCCGGCAGGCGCGGCAGCGCCGCGACACGCGCGCGCGCCGACAGTCCCCACGGTTCCTCCGCGAGGCGGCGGCGGCTTTCCAGCGTGAAGCCGCCCTCGGCATCGGCGGTGCAGCGCGCCTCGCGCCCGCGGTCGGGTTCGAGCGTCAGTGGCCGCAGGATCGCGAGGTCGGTGACCTCCAGCGCCGCGGCGTCCGGGTGCAGCGCGGCGGCGGCGGCGAGCGCCATCTCGGCCATGCCGGCGGCGGGCAGCACCGCCTCGTTGAACAGCCGGTGGTCGGCCAGCCAGGGCATCAGGTCGGTGTCGAGGAAGGCGGTCCAGCGGCCCGGTTCCGCGCCCTGGCGGATGCCCAGCAGGGGGTGGTCGCGCTGCGGGTCGGTCAGCCGCGCGCTTTCCACCGTGCGGGGGAACCAGGTGGGGCTGCGCGCGAAGGGCGTCAGCGGCAAGGCGCGTTCCGCCGGCCCGGCGAAGGCGGCGCCCGCGCGCGGGTCCGCGCCACGGGCGATGGCGCGGTCGGCGATGGCGGGGAAGGGGTCGCCCGCGCCGTCGCGCCGCGACAAGGAGCCGAGCACCGCGGCCTCGCCGGTATCCTCGCGCAGGCTTTCGCGCAGGTAGGATTGCAGGACGGGGGACGGGCCGATCTCGAGGAACAGCCGCGCGCCCAGGCCGCCGGCGGCGCGCGCCGCATCGCGGAAGCGCACCGGTTCGCGCAGGTTGCGCCACCAATAGGACGCGCCGGCCGACTCGCCGGGCAGCGGCGCGCCGGTGACCGTCGAGACCATCGGCACCGCGCCGGCCGTCGGCGCCAGCGACGCGAGGTCGGCCAGCAGCCCGTCACGCACCGGGTCCATCGCCGCGGCATGAAAGGCGTAGTCGAGGTCGAGCGGCACGGCGGTGATGCGCGCCGGTTCGGCGGCGGCGCATAGCCGCGCGATGGCCTCGGCCGGACCAGCCACGGTGATGGCGGCGGGGCCGTTCACCGCCGCGACCTCCAGCCCCGGCCCGCAGGCTTCGAGCAGCGGCGCCGCGGCCTCCGCCGAGCAGCCGATCGCCGCCATGCGGCCGGTGCCGCGCGTGGCATGCTGGTGGCGCGAGCGCGCGACGATCAGCCGCGCCGCCTGGTCGAGCGGCAGGATCCCGGCGCACCAGGCGGCCGCAACCTCACCCACCGAATGGCCGAGCACGACAGCCGGTCGCAGGCCCTGGTTCGCCAGCGCCCCGACCACCGCCACCTGGATGGCGAACAGCAGCGGCTGCGCGATGTCGGTGCCGGCCAGCGCCTCGGCCGGCACGCCGCGCTTCAGCACGGCCAGCGGCGACCAGCCGAGCAACGGCGCAAGCGCGCCATCGGCCTGCTTCAACGCGGCGCGGAAGGGCGGCGAGGCCGCCAGCGCCTGCTTCGCCATGCCCGCATGCTGCGCGCCATTGCCCGAGAAGACGAAGGCGAGGCTGCCGCGCACCGCCTCGCCCTGCTCGGCGCCCTGGGTCTTCTCGCCGGCCTGCCAGGCGTCGATCGCGCCGGCGATGTCCGGTCCGCGCAGCACCAGGCGATGGGCCGCGAGGTCGCGATGCCGCGCCACGCCGCGCGCCGCCCGCGCGATGGCCGGCGCCTCGGCACCATCCAGCCGGTCCCGCCAGCGTTGCGCCAACAGGCCGAGCGCGGCGGCCGAGCGCGCCGAGAGCACCAGCGGCGGATTGCCGCGCGCGCGTTCGGCACGCCCCGCCCGTGGCGCCGGCGCGCGGCCGACCAGCACGGTTGCGTTGGTGCCGCCGAAGCCGAAGGAATTGATGCCGACCACCGCGTCGGGCTGCGGCGCCACGCGCGCATGGCCCGTCTGCACGGCGATGTTCAGCGCGTCGAAGTCGATCTCGGGATTGGGGTCGTTGAAATGCAGCGAGGGCGGGATGGCGCCGCGTTCGAGCATCAGCACGGCCTTCAGCAGCCCCGCCATGCCCGAGGCCGCTTCCAGGTGCCCGATATTGGTCTTGACCGACCCGATCGGCAGCGGCGCCGCGCGGCGCTGCGCGATGGTGGTGCCGATCGCCCAGGTCTCGGCCGGGTCGCCCACGCGGGTGCCGGTGCCATGCGCCTCGAAGGCCAGGAAGCGGTCGGGGGCGATGCGGGCGCGGGCGATGACGCGCTCCATCAGCGCCGCCTGCGCCGCACGATTGGGCAGCGACAGGCCGATGGTGCGCCCGGCCGCATTCGCCCCGCTGCCCAGCAGCACGGCGCGGATGGTGTCGCCGGCGGCGATGGCATCCGGCAGGCGCTTGAGGATGACAACGCCCGCGCCCTCGGCGCGCACATAGCCATCCGCCGTGGCGTCGAAGGCGCGGCAGCGCCCGGTGGGGGACAGCATGCCGGCGCGCGAGAAGCCGATAAAGGAATAGGGCGAGAGCAGCATCGACACGCCGCCCACCACCGCCGCTTCCAGCGCCGGGTCATCGGCCAGCGCGCGCACCGCCAGGTGCAGCGCGACCAGCGAGGAGGAGCAGGCGGTGTCGATGGTTTGCGCCGGACCGCGCAGGTCGAAGACGTTGCCGATCCTGTTCGACAGGATCGACAACGCATTGCCGGTCATGAAGAAGCGGTCGCCGGCGGCCGGGTCGGACAGGCGGAGTTCCGCGTAGTCGGTGGACGACCCGCCGATGAACACCGCCACGTTGCGTCCGGCCAGGCGTTCGCCGGGCCAGCCGGCGTCCTCGAAGGCCTCGGCGGCGACTTCCAGCAGCACGCGCTGCTGCGGGTCCATCTCGACGGCTTCGCGCGGGGACAGGCCGAAGGCCGGTGCGTCGAACCCCGCGGCGTCTCCGATGGTGCCGGCGGCGAAGGTGTAGCTGCGCCCGGGCTCGGATTTGCGGGGATGCAGCCAGCGCGCCTGGTTGAAGCGGTCGGGCGGGATGGTGGTGACTGCGTCGCGACCGTGTTCGAGCAGCGACCAGAAGGCATCGAGGTCGGGGGCGCCGGGCAGGCGGCAGGCGGCGCCCACGATGGCGATGGATTCCTGCGCGGCCTCGCCCGGTCCTGTCGTGCGCCGCCGGCGTCCAGCACTCATGCAGGCAGTATGCCCGGTCCGCCGGGGCGCGTCATCGCAGGCCGAATGGCGAGGCGGTGAAGGCGTCCGCCGCGGCGATGCCGACGCGCGCCTCGGCGCGCTGGGGCACGGGCAGGGCAGACGCGCCGCGTGCCGCGACCCGCGCCAGCAGCCCGTCGACCGCGGCGAAATGATCCGACCAGGAGGGCGCGTGCCAGTCGCGCAGGCGGGCGAGCTGGGCGGCCCGCGCGCGGCTGTCGGGCGCCGTATAGTCCAGCACCACCCGCCGCCACGCCGCGCCATCCAGGGGGTCGAGGTATTCGGGCACCGCGCCGCCGACCTCGCGCAGAGCCGCGAGGTCCGAACAGATCGCCGGCGCGCCGGCGGCCAGCGCCTCGGCGAGCGGCAGCCCGTAGCCCTCCGCGAAGGAGGGGAAGAGCAAGGCGCGGCTGCCGGCGAGCAACGAAGCGACCTCGGGGTCGGGCAGCGACCCGGCCTCGTGCACCAGACCGCGCAGCAGCGTGCAGCGTTCCAGCAGGTCGAGGACGTTCTCGTTCTCCCAGCCGCGACGCCCGACCAGCACGAGGCGCGGCGCGGCCGCACCCCATTTGGCGGCGAATTCGCGCCACAGGTGCAGCAGCAGCAGGTGGTTCTTGCGGGGTTCGATGGTGCCGATCGCGACGAAGTAGGGGACGGCGCCGGCGTCCGGCGCGGCCGGCGCGGGAGCTGGCCGGCCGATGCCCAGCGGCGCGACCAGGAGCGGCGGGGGTGCGTCCTGGCGCACCAGGTGCGGGCGCACCACCGCGGCCGTGGCGGCGGAGTTCACGATGATGGCATCGGCCAGCGCCGCCACTGTCTCGAGCCGCTGGAGGTGCTGCATCGCCACGCCCGGCCGGGCGTATTCGGGGTGCGTCGCCGGGATCAGGTCGTGCACCAGCGGGATGAAGGCCGCGCCGGCGCGACGCAGTTCGGAGATCGGCTCGGGCTGCTCCATCAGGCGGTGGGAGACCAGCAGGAACATCGTGCGGCGTTCGCGGGCCAGCACGTCGGCCACCTTGGCGCGGCCGCGCCCGACCATCATGCGCGCCATGGCCAGCATGCCGATCCTGCGGGCGCCCCGCAGCGCCGCCGCGGCATCGGGACCGCCCGACCAGGCGACATCCAGCCGGTCCGCGAGGTCGGCGACCATGCTGCGCGGCACCGCGGAATAGCCGTTGCGCGGACCACGGGCGACAAAGGTGACGGCGTTCGCCGGGGCATCGAGCCAGCGGCGCGCATAGGCGGCCTCGACACGATCGATGCCCGACGGCGCCAGGCGGCGGCCGCATGCCAGGAACCTTGAGACGTCCATCACGACATGCACGATGTCACTGTCCAATCCCGGCTCACGGGCTTGACGCCCTCATTGCACTGCACTCAACGCACGTCCCGTGCCGCTTCGGCGCGGTGGACCAGCACGGCCCCGTTGGTCTATAACGTCAAAATACACTGCGGAAGTTCTACTGCAAGTTGATAATATGCGAGCTATAACATGAAGGAGCTCGCATATTGAACGAAAACCGCGCCAAAGGCATCCATTAGCAACGACACGTTTGCGCGAGAATGTAGAAAAATTGGGAAATTTAATGAAAATTTGGCGATTCCTTGCCGAGCCGGCCCAGATCGAAGCCCGCTTTGCCGGCAGCCTGCCCGGCCATTTCGGCATCCGGATCCTGGAGGTCGGCGAGGATTTCCTGCGCGCCGAGATGCCGGTGGACGACCGCCATGTGCAGCCCTTCGGCATCCTGCATGGCGGGGCATCGGTGGTGCTGGCGGAGACGCTGGGCAGCATCGCCAGCACCCTGACCCTGCCCGAGGGCAAGCGCGCGGTCGGGCTGGAGGTCAACGCCAACCACATCGCGCCGGTGCCCAAGGGCGATGTCGTGACGGCGATCTGCCGGCCGCTGCATGTCGGCCGCACCACCCAGGTCTGGCAGACCGAGATCCGCCGCGCCGATGGGCGACTCGCCTGCGTGTCGCGGCTGACCACGGCGGTGGTGGACCGGCGCGACTGACCGCCGCGCGGGTTGCCGCGTCGCGGGACCGCCGATAGCCTGCCGGGCAGGAAGCGCGCATCGTCGCCGGCGCAAAGCCCGCCCACGGGAGACCGCCCGCATGCACCCCCTTGCCATCCCGCCCGAGATCATCGCCCGCGTGCAGGCGCGCTGCGGGCGGGCGCATCCCTTCGAGGACCTCGACCCCCGCGGCACCGCCTTCGTGGTGATCGACCTGCAGGTCGGCTTCATGGACCCCGCGATCAGCCATGCCTTCTGCCCGATGGCCGAGCGCATCGTGCCCGCCGTCAACCGCCTGGCCGATGCCGTCCGCACCGCCGGCGGCGGCGTCTTCTGGATCCAGAACACCCATGATTCGCGCTGCGACGATGAATGGTCGGTCATGCAGCGGATGGCCACACCCGCCGCCCGTGCCCGCCGCGTCGCCGCCATGACCGAGGGCTCGCCCGGTCACGCGCTGTGGCCCGCACTCGATGTCCGGCCCGCGGATGAACGCGTGAAGAAGCACCGCTTCAGCGCCTTCATCCAGGGATCGTCCGACCTGCCCGACCGCCTGCGCGCCCGTGGCTTCGACACGGTGCTGATCGGCGGCACCGTCACCAACGTGTGCTGCGAGAGCAGCGCGCGCGACGCGATGATGACGAATTTCCGCACCATCATGGTCGCCGACTGCAACGCGGCGAACAGCGATGCCGAGCACAACGCCTCGCTCGCCAGCTTCTGGAACATCTTCGGCGACGTGATGACGACGGATCATGTGATCGACAGGCTGCGCATCGGCGCGGCGGGAAAGGCAGCAGCGTGAGCACGAAACCGAAGGTCGCCATCATCGGCACGGGCGGCACCATTTCCTCGATGGGGCAGGGGCCGCTGGAACTGATCGACTATGCCTCGCGCGGGAAAGTGCTGGACGTGAACGCCGTCATCGCGCGCGTGCCGGAACTGGCGCTGGTGGCCGATGTGCTGCCGGTGCCCTTCAAGGCGATCCCGTCCACCGCCCTGGCCTGGCCGGAATGGAAGGAGCTGGTGCTGATCTGCGACCGGCTCTCGGCCGAACATCCGGACCTGGCGGGGATCGTGGTGACGCATGGCACGGCCTCGCTGGAGGAGACGGCGTATTTTCTCTCGCTGACGCTCAAGATTCCCCAACCGGTCGTGGTGGTGGGCGCGCAGCGCCCGGCCTCCGCGCTGGCCGGCGACGGGCCGATGAACCTGCTCAATGGCTGCCGCGTGGCGGCCGACCCCGGCGCGCGCGGCCTGGGTGCGCTGGTGCTGCTGAACGACGAGATCCAGGCGGCACGGGAGGTCACCAAGACCTCGACGCTGCGCATGCAGACCTTCCGTACGGCGGATTTCGGCGCGCTGGGCCATGCCGATGCCGACCAGATCGCCTGGTATCGCCGCCCGCTGCGCCGCATGGCACCCGACACCGAATTCGACATCCGCGGCATGGACGCGCTGCCGCGCGTGGACATCGCCTATACCTATGCCGGCGCCGACGGCACCGCGATCGAGGCCTTTGTCGCCGCGGGTGCGAAGGGCATCGTCGCCGCCGGCTTTGCGCCGGGCTACGTCACGCCCGCTATGTCGGAGGCGATGGCGGCGGCGGTGAAGCAGGGCGTCGTGGTCGTGACGTCCTCGCGCGCCATGTCCGGGCGTGCTGCGAAGACCACGAAGAACAGCGCGCTGGGCTTCATCACGGCTGACAACCTGACGCCGCAGAAGGCACGCGTGCTGCTGGCGCTGGCGCTGGCGCATGGCATGACCGACCTGGAGCGCGTGTTTGCTACCTACTGACGGTGGGCGCGGTGGCTGACCGTGCCTGGGTGCGGCTGCCCTCGGGCCGGCGCCTCGACCTGCTGGCGCCCACGCCGCTTGACTGGACGGATGCGGACCTGGCCACGGGGCTGGCCCGCACCTTCCGCTGGGGCGGGCATTCCGCCTGGCCCGAGCCGCTGTCGGTCGCGCAGCATTCGCTGTGCGTGCTGGCGCTGCGCCGGACCCGCACGCGCCACCGCCTGACGCCGCTGCAGGAACTGCGCGAATTGCTGCACGACGCCGATGAGGGGCTGATCAACTTCGACTGCATCTCGCCGCTGAAGCCCTTTCTCGGGCCAGGATTCGCGGATCTCCAGGCGCGGCTGTCGGGCGTGATCGCCACGCGCTACCGCCTGCCGGCCTGGACCGTGGAGGACAAGCGCGCCCACAAGGCCGTCGACATCGCCGTGGCGGCGGCCGAGGCGGTGCATGTGGTCGGCTGGACCGCGACCGAGGTGCGCGAGACGCTGGGCATCCGCGCCGCCGTCATGGCGACGGACCCCCTGGCCGTGCGCTACGGCGACGCGCCGTGGCGCCCCTGGACGCCGGATGTGGCGGCGGCGCGATTCCACGAGGAACTGGCGGCGCTGGGCGCGCGGGCCGGCTTGTAGCGGCGCCTTGGCCGTCCTTGCCGCTGTGTTGCGCCGTGGCTACATGCGGTGGCGTCACGGCGCCGGCCGGCGGTTCATGCCGTCCCGGTCCCTTGACCGGTGTCGCCATGAGCGCCTAGGCCCCGCGTCGCTTCCATGTTAAGCGCCGGACTCCGCGGGGGCCCGGGGCGCGAGTCCGGCCGGCACCGGGCGGAACGCAGTCGGCATTTTCGCACGGGCGCGGCCCGGCAGAACGGAGAGAGTAACGCGATGAGCGACACCGCCGAGAAGGTGAAGAAGATCGTCGTCGAGCACCTCGGCGTCGAGGAGGCGAAGGTGACCCCGGAAGCCTCGTTCATCGACGACCTGGGCGCCGACAGCCTGGATACGGTCGAGCTGGTGATGGCCTTCGAGGAGGCCTTCGGCGTCGAGATCCCGGACGATGCGGCGGAAAAGATCACCACCGTGAAGGACGCGATCGACTACATCGAGAAGCAGAAGGGCGAGTAACGCCTGGACTGGGTTGGGGGGTAGCGCGCGTGTTCCAGAACGGTTTCCAGCCGCGACGGGTTGTCGTGACCGGCATGGGCATCGCCTGCCCGCTCGGCCTTGGGGTCGAGCATGTGTGGAAAAGGATGCTGGCCGGGCAATCGGGCATCGGCAGCATCCAGTCCTTCGATACGACCGTGCTGCCCGCCAAGATCGCCGGGCAGATCCCGACCGGCGTAAAGGCGGATGGCGGCCTCGACATCAACGAATGGATCCCGATCAAGGACCAGAAGAAGATGGACCGCTTCATCCAGTTCGCGCTGGTTGCGGCGGGCGAGGCGGTCGAGGATTCCGGCTGGGCGCCGACCGATGAGGAAAGCCGCTGCCGCACCGGCGTGATGATCGGCTCCGGCATCGGCGGGCTCGAGACCATCCACGAGGCGGCGATGCTGGCCGTCACCGGCAAGGCGAAGCGCATCTCGCCCTTCTTCATCCCGTCCGCGCTGATCAACCTCGCCTCGGGCCAGGTGTCGATCAAGTACGGCTTCAAGGGGCCGAACCATTCCGTGGTGACGGCCTGCGCCACCGGCGTGCATGCGCTGGGCGATGCGGCGCGGCTGATCGCGCTGGGCGATGCCGATGTCATGGTGGCCGGCGGCGCCGAGGCGGCCGTGTGCGAGCTGGGCGTGGCGGGCTTCTGCGCCGCGCGTGCTTTGTCCACCGGCTTCAACGATACGCCGCAGGCGGCCTCGCGCCCCTGGGACGAGGGCCGCGACGGCTTCGTGATGGGCGAGGGCGCCGGCGTGCTGGTGCTCGAGGAATTCGAACACGCCAAGGCGCGCGGCGCGAAGATCTACGCCGAGGTGATCGGCTATGGCATGTCGGGCGATGCCTATCACATCACCGCGCCCGCCGAGGGGCATGAGGGGGCTTTCCGCGCGATGAAGGCGGCGCTGGCATCCGCGAAGGTCACGCCGGCGGATGTGCAGTATGTCAACGCGCATGGCACCTCGACCCCGCTGGGCGACGACCTGGAGCTCGAGGCGGTCGAGCGGCTGTGGGGCGATGAGGCGAAGGGCCTGGCGATGTCGTCCACCAAGTCGGCGGTCGGGCATCTGCTGGGTGCGGCTGGCGCCGTGGAGGGGATCTTCTCGATCCTGGCGATCCGCGACAATGTCGCGCCGCCGACGCTGAACCTGGAGAAGCCGTCGCGCGAGAGCGCGATTGACCGTGTGGCCTTGCAGGCCCAGCCGCGGAAGATCGAGGTCGCGCTGTCGAATTCCTTCGGCTTCGGCGGCACGAATGCGAGCATCGTTTTCAGGGCTGCGCCCTGAGCTTTTTTTGCGCCCTCAATCGCCGGGCGCGGCCTCCGGCCGCTTGGCTGCGCGCCGTGCACTGGCGCGCTGGCGGCGGCTGATGGTCTGGGCGCGTTCGCGCTTCGCGCTCGCGGCCCGCTGCGAGGCATCGGCCCGTCTTGTTGACGTGGTCCAGGAGGCCGTCGCCTCCTGGCGGGGTGGTTCGGAGGGGCAGAGCCCCTCCGTTTGGCGCCGATGCGCCGCCGCCTGATCTTCCTGGCGCTTGCGCTGGCGGTCCTTCTGGGCGGCGGCTACGGCGCATCCCTGGCTTGGCGCGCTTATACCGGCCCCGGCCCGCTGCCCGAACCTTCGCAGGTGGTCATCCCGCGCGGCGGCACCGAGCGCATCGCCGCCGCCCTGGCCGAGGCGCGGGTGATCGCCGATCCGCGCACCTTCGCCGTCGCCGCCTGGCTGACGCGCGGCGAGGGCCCGTTGCGCGCCGCCGAATTCGCCTTCCCCGCCGGCGTGCCGGTCCGCGAGGTGCTGCGCATCCTGCGCGAGGAGCGCGCTGTCCAGCGCCGCCTGACCATCCCCGAGGGCCTGACCGCCCACCAGATCCGCGCCCTGCTGGAGCGCACCGAGGGCCTGACCGGGGAGGTCCCGGCCATCGCCGAGGGCGCGGTGCTGCCCGAGACCTACCTGTTCGAATGGGGCGAGACCCGCGCCGCCCTGCTGCGACGCGCCGATGCCGCGATGGACCGTGCGCTGGCCGAGGCCTGGGCCGCGCGCGCGCCCAACCTGCCGCTGGCCTCGGCGCGCGAGGCGCTGGTGCTGGCCTCCATCGTTGAGCGCGAGACCGGCAAGCCGGAGGAGCGCGGCGAGGTCGCCGGCGTCTTCGTCAACCGGCTGCGCCGCGGCATGCCGCTGCAATCGGACCCGACGGTGGCCTATGCCGCCACCGGGGGCGCGCCGATGGACCGGCCGATCAGCCGGGCCGACCTCGATCGCGACCACCCCTTCAACACCTACCGCATCCGCGGCCTGCCGCCCGGGCCGATCGCCAGCCCCGGCCGGGCCGCGCTGGTGGCGGCGACGCGGCCGGACGCGACCGACAACCTGTATTTCGTGGCCGATGGCAGCGGCGGGCATGCGTTCTCGCGCACGCTGGAGGAACACAACCGCGCCGTGGCCCGCTGGCGCGAGGTGGAACGCCAGCGCGGCGCGCGCTGAGCCCCCGGCATGCCCCGTCCGCCTGCCCTCGCGCCGTGACGCGCAGGTATCGTCGCGCGTTCCGGCAAGGCGCCTATTGCGCCGGCGCCTCGCGCGGCGGCAGCAAGCTGTCGGTGCGGCCCATCAGCCGGTAGGCCACCAAGCCGATCCATTCGCGGAAGCCCCATTCGAACTGGCCAAGGCGCTCGGGGAAGGGCGCGTCGTACCAGGACTGCCAGCTGGTGCCGGTGCGATAGTTGACCGGCCAGGGCACGATGTCGCGGAACCCCGCGGCGCGGAACGCCGCGACCGACCGCGGCATGTGCGATGCCGAGGTGACCAGCAGGAAGACCTGCCCCGGCTTCGGGTCCAGCAGCCGGGCGGTGAGCACCGCGTTCTCGTGGGTGTTGCGGGCCTGGTCCTCGTAGATCACACGTTCGGGCGGCAGGCCCATGGTGGTCCAGAGCTGGCGTGCCACATCGGCCTCGGTCGTGCCGCTATGCACGAAAGACCCCTGGCCGCCGGTGAAGACCACGCGCGCATCGGGATAGCGGCGCGCCAGGATCAGGCCCTCGGTCATGCGTTCGGCCGCGCCGTTGAGCGAGGGGATGCCGCGCGCCTCGGTGATGTTCTGGTCCACCGCGCCGCCCAGCACGATGATGCCGTCCACCTGCGTGGGCGCCTGCGCGGGGCGGGCGAAGCGGTTCTCGAGCGGCAGCAGCATCCACTGGTTCACCGGCGTGACCACCAGCATCAGGAAGAAGCCCAGGCAGGCGAGGATCAGCCAGCGCCCGAAGCGCCGGCCTCGCCAGACCATGAACAGCCCGACGAAGCCCACGATCAGCGCGAAATGGCCCGGCCGTGCCGGGAACCACAGGATCTTCGACAGCGCGAATACGATGTCGTTCATGCCGTGCCGGCGCCGGCGATCTGCGCCTCCATCAGCTGGCGGGCATGCGCCAGCAATTCATAGTCGGGTTCGAGGATCTCCATCAGCGCGCGCCGGCGCGCCGGCGTCAGGCCGAGTTCGTCGTCCGGCACCATGGCGGTGGTGTTCAGGCGCGGCATCGGCGGCGGTTCGCCGCGGCCGAAGCGCAGGAACAGCGCGCGGGCGAAGTCGTCCAGCCGGTCGGCGGTGCCGACATGCATGGCTTCGATCTGGCGCTTGGCACGGCGCAGCATGCGGCGCATCGAATGGTGCTGCGGGTTCATGCCGGGTGCGCGCGCCAGGTTGTAGATCTGCGAATGGCGGTCATAGGCGCCGAAGACCGAGAAGGCGAATTCCGAGAAGCTGACGCGCGCGGCGAAGGCCATGGCGGGGCCCACCGTCTGCCCGCGCGCCACGCATTCCTTGCCGAAGCGCCAGGCGCTGACGGCGCGTTCGAAGGGGTCGCGCAGCACGGTCACCTTCGCGAAGTCGCGGAAGCAGGGGCGGCGCAGCTGGTAGGCGAAGAAATGCCCCGAGAGCAGCGTCAGGTCGCGGACCTGCTCGTCGGTCAGGGCATCGACCTCCTTCGCTTGGCCGACGATCTTCACGCGCCCCCAGCCCGCGGCGAGCACCGTCGTGAGCGATGTCCCCGCGGTCTTGGGCACGTGGACGAAGGCGATCCTCGATTCGGCTGCGGCGGGCAAGTCCATGGCATTCCTCAGTATGCGCGCGGGCGGCGCCGGGGCGCTGCAATCGTTCAGGCGATGGTCGGGCATGCGCCGCTGCGCGGCACGGGCCAGGATGGGGCCGGCATGCTCGGGCGGCCCGTCAGAACGGCGCCTGCCGGGCAGCCAGGATGTTCTGCAGCCCGCCCGTCTGCGCCGCCAGCTCCGGCCACGCCACCGGCGCGATGCCACCCTCATGGTCGATGGTCCAGGCGGACAGGCCCAGGCCTTCGAGCAATGCGACGACCTCCGGCGCGGCCATCCCCGAGCCCCGCATCATCTGCGGGCCGAATTCCATCATGATCCGCACCTCGGGCGAACGGGCCAGCAGGCGGTGCATGCCGCGCAGCGCCGGGCCCTCATGGCCCTCGACGTCCATCTTGATGACATCGACGCGCGCGGCGGGGTCGGGGAACAGCGTGTCGATCGGCAGCAACCGGCAATCCACCGCATGCTTCGACGCGCCGGTCTCGTCGCTCTGGTCGGCGTTGCCGGACAGCGAGCCGCCGCCGGAATAGGTTTCCGTGAAGAACAGCCGCGCGGTCCCGGTGCGGTCCGATGCCGCGATGCGGTGCACCTGCGCCCATCCGCCATAGCCGTTGATCCGCAGCGACATGCCCACCAGCTGCGCCAGGCGCGGATTGGGTTCGAAGGCGTGCACCCGGCCCGTCGCACCGACCAGCCGCGCCGCCAGCAACGCATAGACGCCGTGGTTGGCGCCGAGGTCGAGCACGGTGTCCCCCGGCCGCACCAGCCGCGCGAACAACGCCGTATAGGGCGGCTCCCAGCGGCCCAGCGTGAGCAGGTGGATGCCGATGTCGAGGCTTTTCGTATCCACCAGGATTCGCGTGCCGTCCTCCAGGAAGGTCACCGCGGTGTTGTCGCCAAGGTAGGTCGTCTGGCTTTCGACCAGCCGGTTGGACCGCACGGCGAAATAGCCGATCGCCTCCTCCAGCCGATGCGCCAGCCTGTCCAGGCGCTGTTCGATCGCCGTGAGGCGCGCGCCGAGGCTGGGCGGGGTATTCGGGTCGGCATCCATGTCCGGAGAGGTTCTCCTGCGGCGGCGCGTATCTTGGCCGGTCGTGGTATAAACCAGGGGTTGAATACGGCAAGCAAGGCGCGTCGCCGGGCCCCGGCGATGCTATTCCTCGGCGTAGGGGTTCTTGGTGCCGCGCAGCTGCAGCCTGATCGGCATGCCGGGCATGTCGAAGGTCTCGCGGAAGGAATTCACCAGGTAGCGCCGGTAATCCTCGGGCAGCGTCTCGGCGCGCGTCCCGAAGATCGCGATGGTGGGCGGCCGCGCCTTGGGCATGGTGGCGTAGCGCAGCTTGACGCGCCGCCCCTCGACGGCCGGGGTCGGGTGGCGCGACAGCGCGCCTTCCAGCCAGCGGTTCAGTTCCCCGGTGCCCACGCGCCGGTTCCACAGCGCATAGGCGGCACGCACCGCGGGCATCAGCTTGTCCACGCCGCGCCCGGTCTGCGCGGCCAGCGTGACCACCGAGATCCCGCGCAGCTGCGCCAGCGAGGCCGTCAGCGTGTCGTCCAGCACGCGGCGCGCCGCCGCGCGGTCCTCCACGGCATCCCATTTGTTGAACGCGATGACGATGGCGCGGCCCTCGCGCTCGGCCAGGCGCGCGATACGCAGGTCCTGCTCGTCCATGCCCAGCAGCGCGTCGATCACCAGGATGACGATCTCGGCTTCCTTCAGCGCGCCGAGCGTGGCGGCCACGGACATCTGCTCGAGCCGCTCCTGGATGCGCGCCTTCTTGCGCATGCCCGCGGTGTCCACCAGGCGAACCCGCCCGCCGGTGCCATCGCGCCATTCATGCGCAACCGAATCGCGCGTGAGGCCCGGCTCGGGGCCGGTGATCATGCGTTCCTCGCCCATCAGGGCATTCAGAAGGGTGGACTTGCCGGCATTGGGGCGGCCGACGATGGCGATGCGCAGCGGGCGGTCGGGGTCCGCTTCGGCGTTCTCGTCCTCGGGCTCCTCCTCGGGTTCGGCGCCGAGTGCTTCGGCCACCGCCTCGTGCAGCGCGCCCAGGCCCTCATTGTGCTCGGCGCTGACCGCGACGGGGTCGCCCAGGCCCAGTTCGAACGCTTCCATGGCCGCCGCGATCCCGCCGCGCCCCTCGGCCTTGTTCGCCACCACAAGCACCGGCAGGGCGGACTTGCGCAGCCAGGCGGCGAAGGCGCGGTCGGCCGGCGTCAGGCCGGACCGGACATCGACCACGAACAGCACCAGATCGGCGGCACGCAGCGCGGCTTCCGAACTGGCCCGCATGCGCCCGGCGACGGTGTCGGGCGGCGCTTCCTCCAGCCCTGCGGTATCCACCAGCGTGACGTCGCGCCCGCCGATCCGCGCCTCGGCCTGCTTGCGGTCGCGGGTGACGCCGGGCGTGTCGTCCACGATGGCGATGCGCCGCTGCGCCAGCCGGTTGAACAGCGTGGACTTGCCGACGTTCGGCCGGCCCAGGATGACGACGGTGGGCGTCATGGTGCCGGGTTCAGCCGGCGCCGGCGAAGGCGACGAGCGTGGCGTCGTCGGTCGCCGCCACCAGCAGGTTGCCGGCCACGATGGGTTGCAGGGACAGCGCGCCGGGCAGCGATATGCGCCCGGCGACCACGCCGGTGCTGGGGTCGATCGCCACCAGCTCCTCGGCGCTGGTGCCCACCAGCAGCCGCCCGCCGGCCAGCACGGGGGAGGACAGGCCGATGCGGTCCTGCGGCCGGCTGCCGCGCGCGGGCGGGCGCAGCGAGGTCGCCCAGCGCACCTGCCCGCTGTCGCGCCCGATCGCGGCGACCTGCCCGGCATCATTGGTCAGGAAGACCCATTCCCCGGCAAGCCAGGGCGCCTCGGTGCCCCCGGTCTCCTGTTCCCACAGGCGCCGGCCGGAGCGGATGTCCACGCAGATCGTCAGCCCGCCGACGCCGACGGCGATGACACGCCCGCCGCCGATCGCTGGGCTGGCACGCACGCCCGCGATATCCGACAGCGCGCCGGTGCCGGCCGCCGCCAGGCTCTCGCTCCAGAGCACGCGCCCGTCTGTCGTCCGCATCGCGAACAATTCGCCCGACGGGAAGCCGCAGATCACCACCTCGCCCTCGACCGCCGGGGCGGGCAGGCCGAAGGGGATGGTGACGGTGGGGGTGGCGCGGTGCGTCCAGGCGCGGCTGCCGTCCTCGGCCGACAGGCAGACGAGGTGGCTCGCGACGGTCGGCACGAAGACGCGGCCCTGGGAGATGGTGGGCGCGCCGCGCGCCGGCGCGGGCAGGTCCACGCGCCAGCGGATCGACCCGTCCGCCACATTCAGCGCCAGCAGTTCCGACAGGCCGGTGGCGACGAACAGCGTCTCGCCAGACAGGCCCAGCCCGGGGCCGATCGACCCCGCGCTCTCGTTCTCGCGGCTGACGTCGCGCCGCCAGCGGCGGCTGCCGGTGGCGAGGTCGAAGGCCGAGACGTCGGACGAGGCATCGCCCGCATAGACCACGCCGCCGCCGGCGACCGGCCCGGCCGCCAGCCGGCGTCGATAGGCGGTGCCGCTGCCGAATCCGCTGCTCCAGGACCGCGCCAGCGACCCGCCCAGCGCCGGGTGCCCGCCGCCATGCGCGGCATCGCCGCCCTGCTGCGGCCAATCGGCGCGCGGGGCGGGCGGCGGCAGCGCTATGGCGCCGGCCTGCCCGGCTGAATCGGCCTCCAGCGTGCGTTCGCGCATGGTCATCACAGGTTGGCGCTCGCCCTCGAAGCGGTCGCGGCGTTCGCCGAAGATGCTGTCGAAGGTCTCGCAGCCGCCGAGCAGGCCGGCGGTGCCGAGCAGCGCCAGGCGGCGCGTGACGGGGCGGCGCATCAGCCGGCGATCCCGGCGGCGATGCGCCCCGCGCGATCGCGGATGGCGCGCGGCGCGGTGACGTCGGCGGCCAGGGCTTCCAGCGAGCGGCGCGCCTCCGCCGGCTGGCCGGCGCGCAGCGCGACCAGCGCGGCGAGTTCGCGCGCCGAGGCGCTCCAGGGCTGCCCGGCGGCCGCCAGCGGGGCGATGCGCGCGGCGAGCACCGAGGGCTCGCCGCTGTCGAGCGAGCGCAGCACCCACATCAGCGAGGCGAGGTCGCGGTAGAGCGGGTCGATCGCCGTATCGTTGGCGACGCGATCATACAGCGCGAGCGCGGCGTCGCGGTCGCCGGTCTCGGCCTTCAGCGCGGCGGCGCGCATCAGGTTGATGGCGCGATAGCCGGCCGGAGCCTCCGGGGCCATGGATTCGAAGCGCGCGGCCATGGCGGGCAGGTCCGCACCCTCGGCCTCGACCGCGCGGTGGGTGGCCAGGAAGGCGGCGGCGGCGGCGTCGCGCTGGCGGGTCTCGTGCCACTGCCAGCCCTGCCAGCCGGCGACACCGGCCATGACGAGCACGAGCGCGCCGATGATCGGCGTGGCGAGACGCTTCCACATCCGTGCGGCGCGTTCGGCGCGGAGATCCTCCGCGACCTCGTCGAAGATATCGGGCAAGTGTGGCACCTCTGGCTGCGGCGGGGCGGGCAGGGCCCATCCCGGAAAGGGGCCGGACCATACAGGGCCGTTGGCGGGGCGTTAAGCCCGGCCGGTGTTTCATGCCCCGATGCGACCTTCCGCGATGCTGCTGTTGCTTGCCCTGGTGCCCGGTTGCGCGGCGGTCGGCGCGCCCGGGGCGCCGCTGCTGGCCATCCCGGCGGCGGTGGAGGCGGTGTCGCTGCGCGCCTTCGGGCGGACCGTGGGTGACGGGCTCGTTTCGCTGGTGACCGGGGAGGATTGCTCGATCGCCCGGATCGGCCGCGGCGATGCCTATTGCGGGCAGGACAATGCGCCGGCGCCGCCGCCCATGTGCACGCGGTCGCTCGGCTCGGTGGATTGCTGGACCGTGCCGCCGGCGGCCTATCCGGCCTATCGCGGCGTGGCGGATGGTCCATCGACCCTGACCGAGGCGCAGGAGAACAACCGCATCGGCTGGGCCAGGCGGGTCGGGCGGGCCTTCACGGCCGCCGCGACGCCGCCCGAACCGCCGCCGCCGCCCCCGGTGCCGGTCGTGGTGCCGGCACCGGTGGTGGTGTTCGAACCGGCGCCATCGGCGGCGATCGAGGCCGTGGCGGCCGAGGCCGCGGCGCGTGCCGTACCAGTGCCGCCGCCGCAGGGCGTGGCGGCGGGCGCTGCGGTGCGGGCGCTGGTGCCGGCCGGGGCCGCGCCATCGGCCCGCTGACGCAATGGGCGCGGGAACAGGGCCGGCTGCCCAGTGTTCGCCGGCACCTTCGGCCAACGACGAACCGGTCCGATCCTGCCAGATGGGCTTCGGCGCAGCAGCGTTCCGCCGTGTGAACGCCGACGGCACGATTGGCTGAGGTCCGTCAGCCGAACCGCGCCTTGGCGCGCACCAACCAACCGCCATGGCACCGGCCAGCGCCCTCGGTCGAAGGCGGCGCAGCGCCCGGGCCGTTGCCCGGCTGCCGTCAACTGGCTGGTTGCGGCGCCGGGTCCCTAGCGGGCCGGCTGCGCGGCCAACCGGATGGTCTCGCCGTGCCGCGCCTCGGCCGCTTCGCACAAATCCGCGAGGCCCGGCGCGACATCCAGCGGGCTGGCCATGGCGGCCGGGTCCTGCCCGGGGAAGGCATTGGCGCGCAGGCTGGTGGCGACCGGGCCGGGGTCGGCCAGCATGACCCGCAGCGGGGTGGTCGCGACCTCGGCCGCCCAGCAGCGCACAAGGTGCTCCATGCCCGCCTTGGCGGCGCCGTACAGGCCCCAATAGGCGGCCGGCGTGGCCGCGGCCGAATCGGTCAGCACCACGGCGCGGCCGGCGGGTGCGGCGCGCAGCGGCGGGTCGCAGCTGCGGATCAGGCGCCAGGCGGCGGAAAGATTCACCGCCAGGGATTCCTCCATGTCGCGCGGCTGGATATGCGCCACCGGCGTCAGCTTCGGCAGCACGCCGGCGCCATGCGCCAGGATGTCGAGCCGCCCGAAGCGCGCGACGATCGAAGGCCCCAGCATGTCGATGTCCTGCGCGCGGCGCTGGAGGTCCAGCGGCAGCAGCGTGGCCGGCAGTCCCCCTGCGGCGCGGATGGCGTCGTCGGTCTCCTCCAGCCCGCCCTGGGTGCGCGCAACCAGCACGCATTGCGCGCCGCGGCGGGCGAGTTCGACAGCAAGCGCGGCGCCGATGCCGCGGGACGCGCCGGTGACCAGGGCGACCTGGCCGGTCAGTGAAGGCATGGCGGGGTGGGTGCTCTGTCCTGGGAGGGTTGGGTGCCGGCGGCGCGGTCGCAGGCGCCGCGCTGTCCTTTCACCGAACCGCGGCCCGAGTCAAAGCCCGACGGCCGGCCGGAAGGTTCAGCCGGCCGGGCCGGCGCGGCGTGCCATCAGGCGGTTGCCCGGCCTTTCGCTGGTATAGCCGACCGTCGCGAAGCCGCGCAGGCGGTGCTCGATGCTCTCGAAGGCGGCGCGCTGGGACGGGCTGAGCGGTGCGTCCGGGGTCTGCGCGCGGTGCGTGAGGTAGCGCGCCAGCGTGCCGGCACCGCGCCGATGCGCGGCGGCGACCAGCGCGCCCTCGCTGAGTGTGATCTCGCGCCCATCCAGGCCAATGATGGTGGCGCCAACCGACCCCAGCGTGCCGCCGCGGTCGAGGATCGCCTCCTGCCGCGCCAGGTAGGCGGACATCGCCGCCTCCTGCGCGGGGGGGCTGGCGAGGAAGCCGGCCTCGTCGGTCACGCCGTGGCGGGCGGCGGCGTCGGTCCAGGCGCCAGCGGCGTCCATCCAGCCAATGTCGCGCAGCGCGACGGGCAGGAACTGGTACCGGCCGAGCGCGCCGGAATTCGGGTTCCGCAGGGCGTAGCCGTCGCGCGGGTGTTCGGCGCTGCGCTCGGCCTCGGCGATGCGCTGGCGGAAATCGGCGTTGGACAGGCCTTCCCAGGGCCGCAGGCTGGGCGATTGCAGCGCGGCGGGGGCGGTGGGGCGCGCCGCAGCAGGGGTTGGCGTCGGCAGTGCGCCGCGCGCGACCGCGGGCTGCACGACCGGGCGTGGCGGGGCGGCCGGGCCGGGGCGGGCAGCGGGGGTGGCGCGTGCCAGTTCCGGCTTGAAGTCCCGGTGCTTCGGCGCCCGGCGCGCCGCGGGGGCTGGTGCGGCGGGCTGGCCGGCCGGGCGGGGGGCGGTCGGGCTGGTCATGCCGGCATATCTTGCCGGGCAAGTGTCAACGCCAAGTGAAGCGGGCCATCACACCCAGCGTCGCACCCGCCCGCGATAGGCCTCGTAGGCCGCGCCGAAGCGGGTCGCGAGGTAGGCTTCCTCCTTCGCCACGACCAGCCGGTCCAGCACCAGGTGCGCGGCCGCCAGCGCCACCCAGCCCCAAAGGTCCCCCCAGCGCAGCGCGAAGCCCGCGACCAGCAGCAGGAAGCCGAGGTAGATCGGGTTGCGGCTGAAGCGGAACGGGCCGGATTCGACCATCGTGGCATCGGGCTTGTCGGGCCGCGGGTCGACGCCCGCGCGCACCATGACCAGCACCGCCCAGCCGATCACCCCCAGCGCGGCGAAGATGACCAGCGCGCCAAAACCCGGCAGCGGTGGGCCGATCGGCACCGGCACCACCTGGCGCAGCAGCCAGGCCACCGCGAGCAACCCCGCCACCATGACCGGCGGCGGGATTCTCACGCCCGGTCCGTGGTCGGCCGCGTTCATGCGTCCTGGCGCGCCGGCAGGACCATCCAGGCCGGGATGCGCGGCGTGAGCGTCGCCCCGGCGGCAGTGAAGGGCGCACGGTCCAGCGCATCGAGGCGCAGCAGCGCAAGCCCCTGCCCGTCGCGGCCAGAGCGCATCTCGCCGACCTCAGCCCCCGCGGCGTCGGTCACCGCGGTGCCGCGTGTCGGCAGGTCGCCGTCTATCCGCACCGGCACCAGCCGGCGCTTCAGCAGGCCGCGATAGCGCGTGCGCGCCGTCAGCTCCTGCCCCATGTAGCAGCCCTTCGACCAGGAGACGCCGTGCAGCTCGTCGAAGCCTGCCTCCAGCAGCACAGATTTCTCGCTGTCGAGGTCCTTTGACCCGTCCGGCAGGCCGAGTGCCAGGCGGTGGCTGTCGTAGTCGGCCGGGGTGGCGTCGGCGGGCAGGGGTTCGGGTGCCAGGACGCGCCAGCCGGCTTCCGGCAGGCGCGGGTCGGGCACGATGATGCCGGGCGCGTCCGGCGGCGCGCCCCAGGCGGCATGGACGCGCCAATCCGCCGACACGTCGCGCAGTTCGACCTTCGAGCGCAGCCGGAACCGCGCCAGGCGCTGCGCCAGCATGGGCACCAGAGCGGCCTCGGCATCCAGCAGCAGCGCATCATCGGCGGCGAGCACGAAGAAATCGGCCAGCCACTTGCCTTGCGGGGTCAGCAGCGCGGCCCAGCTCGCATGGCCGGGTGCCAGCCCCGCCACGTCGTTGGAGACAAGGCCTTGCAGGAAGGCGACCCGGTCGGGGCCGGTGACCTCCAGCACGCCGCGGTCGGGGAGAAGGGCGAGGCTCATGCCCCAAGAGGTGTGCCGGCGGAGGGCGCGGTGCAACCTCCTTCCTGCGTGCCTGCGCCAACTCGCCGGAAACGGGCGGTCGGGCTTTCCTGCGCGCCTTCTCGAACCTGCCGGTCCGATCGCCCGCCGCGCGGTTCGATTCCGCGACGCGCGCGCAACCTCCCCCCCGCAGGCCGGGCGTGATACAGGCGCGCCGTGCGCGTGCTTTTCATCACCTCGACCCGAATCGGCGATGCCGTGCTGTCCACTGGGCTGCTCGACCACCTGATGCACGCCCACCCCGAGGCCCGCTTCACCATCGCCTGCGGCCGCGTGGCCGAGGGCGTCTTCGCGCGCATGCCCAACCTCGAACGCCTGATCCCGATCGAGAAGAAGCGCTACGGCCTGCATTGGCTTGGGCTCTGGGCGCAGGTGGCCGCGACCCGCTGGGACCTGGTGGTGGACCTGCGCGGGTCGGCCATCGCCTGGCTGCTGCCCGCCCGCCGGCGCGCCGTGATGCGCGGCGGCCGCCGCCCGGGCCACCGCCTGCTGCACCTGGCGCAGACGCTGGGTATCAGCCCCGCCCCGCGCCCCGTCGCCTGGTTCGGCGCCGCCGAGGCCGCCCGCGCCGCGACGTTGATCCCACCCGGCCCTCCCGTGCTGGCCCTAGGCCCGACCGCCAACTGGGTCCGCAAGGTCTGGCCGGCCGACCGCTTCCTGACCCTCGCGCGCCTGCTGACCGGCCCCGGCGGCGCGCTGGAGGGCGCGCGCATCGCCGTGCTCGGCGGCCCCGGCGAGCAGGAACGCGCAATGGCCGCGCCCGTGCTCAGCGCGCTGCCCGGCGCCATCGACCTGGTCGGCCAGCTCGACCTGCCCGAAGCCGCCGCCGTGCTGTCCCGCTGCACCCTGTTCATCGGCAATGATTCCGGCCTGATGCATCTCTCCGCCGCCACCGGCTGCGCCACCATCGGCCTGTTCGGCCCCACGCCCGCCTCGGAATACGCCCCCATCGGCGCCCGCGCCCTCGCTGTCCTGGCCAAAGGGCCCGGCGGCGCTGCCCCCATGGGCGCCCTGACCGCAAGCCATGTGGCAGAGCAGGCCTCCGCGCTGCTGGCACGACCCGAGGCGGTGGCGGCGTGAGGGCGGCGCGCGCTGCCGGAGAGGGGCTTTGCCCCCCTCCGGACCTCCCCCCACCAGGGGGCTACGGCCCCCTGGACCGCGGGAATTTAATCGGGGGAATTGGGGAGGGGCATC
>JBHYEQ010000025.1:0-51957 GCA_051860065.1 Roseomonas sp. | reverse complement strand
CCCCCCCCCCCGGCCAACCCACAGTCAGTTAGGTGGATGGGTGGCCGGGTGGGGGAGAGGGCCGGTGCCGGCATTCTCAAACGGTCTCTGGGCCGAAGCGGTCGCCCCTTGCCTTCCGCGCCGGGGACCCCGCACATCGCGACCATGGACACCCCGCCCCGCCTGCTGGTCGATGCCGATGCCTGCCCGGTGCGCGACGAAGCGATCCGCGTCGCCGCTCGCCTCGGCCTGGGGCTGGTGCTGGTGACCAACGGCGCGCGCCCGGTGCGCCCGCCCGGCCTGCCCGGCATGCGCCTGGTGGTGGTGTCCGAGGGCGCCGACAAGGCCGACGACTGGATCGCCGAGGAAGCGCGCCCGGTCGACATCTGCCTGACCGCCGACATCGCGCTGGCGGCGCGCTGCCTCGCCAAGGGCGCCTTCGCGCTGTCCTTCAAGGGGCGGCCCTGGACCACCGACAATATCGGCCAGGCGCTGGCAGGGCGCGAGGTGGCGCGCCACCTGCGCGAGATCGGCGCCGGCGGCGGCGGGCCGGCGCCGATGGATGGCGCCGACAAGTCGCGCTTCCTGAACGCGCTCGACACCATGGCCCAGGCGGCGCTGAAGCGCGCGCGCGAGGCCGGCTGACCCGGCGCCGGCGCGGCTTCGGGCGCCGCGCCGGACTACCGGCGTATCGGCGCCGCACCCTCGGCCAGCTGCGTGCCGTCATCCGTGCAGGCGGTGCGCGACAGCCAGGGCCAGGGGTCGACAGGCCGGCCGAAGCGGCGCAGTTCGATATGCAGGTGCGCCCCGGTGGTGCGCCCGGTGCGCCCGACGGCGCCGATCAGCTGCCCCGGCAGCACCGTCGCGCCCGGGCGCACCTGCGGGTCGATGCGCGACAGGTGCGCATAGCGGGCAACCGTGCCGTCGCGGTGCTCGATGTCGATGATGGTGCCATAGGCATACCAGCGCCCGGTGAAGACCACCGTGCCGCCGACCGCCGCGCGCACCGGCGACCCATGCGGGGCGCGCAGGTCGACGCCCGGGTGGAAGCCGCGCCCACGCGACCCGAAGCCCGACGAATATTCGCCCACCACCGGCAGCGCGATCGGGCAGGGTGCGGCCTGGGCGGTGGCCGGCAGCAACGCGGTCGCCACGGCGAGGCCGGCGATGCCGCGCCGCATGGAGGTCAGGCGCGTGGTCGGGCGCGTCTGGCGCATGCGGGGTGTTCTCCGTTCCGGTGTCGTTCGTGAAGCCCGAGCCCGCGTTTGTCGGGGCTGTCCTGCATCTGCATTGGCCGGGACGCGGGCATGCGTCAACCCGGGCGGGCCGGCGCCGGAGGCCGGTTGCGTCGCCGCAACGGGGCGTCCCGCCGGGCTGCAATGGCGTCGCAACACGCGCGCCAACCCTTGGTTTCCCGGGTATCGCGGGCCGCGCGAAGGATCCCGCGCGTGCCGATGAAGCGCTAGGGCCGCTGGCGCGACCGCCAGTCCCAGGGCGCGTCGAAGCGGCCTTCCCACAGGCCGCGCCGGGCCGCCCGCGCGGCCGATTCCTGCGCAACATAGGCGGTGGAATACCGGGTGAAGGCCACCGCCCAGCCTTGGCGGACCAGCTCGGCGGCGATGTCGCGGCCGTGTTCGTCGTGGCAGCGCACGATGCGCCGCCGGTACTGGTCGGTGTCGAGCTGCCGGCACGAGACGACGGCGCGGCCGACGATGCCCGCCATGGCGTTGCGTGCGGCCTCGCCACAGGCATAGGGGCGGCCGCGGCGCTCGCAGGATTGCGCCATCTCGGGCGCGTCGATGCCGTGGATGCGCAGGCGTTCGCCGCCCATGGACAGCGTGTCGCCATCGACCACGCCGACCCGCGCGGTGAACCGCGCGCTGGGCGCCGGCGTGCCCTCGGGGATGCCATAGACGACGCGCGGCAGGGATTCGATGGGGCGGATCAGCCCGGCCTCCAGGCCGATCACGACCGAGACGCCGGCCAGCGCCAGCGCTGCGGGCCAGCGCAGCCACCACGGCAGGCGCAGACCGGCGCGCAGGCGCTGCCAGGCCTTCCGCAGTTTCGGCTGTGGCTGGCGACGGTCGATGATGGCGTGATCCCCAGGGCATTGGCAGGGCCGGATGGCACGTGCCCACGGAGCGGACCGGCGCGGCATGATGCGATGGCGCGGTGCCGCGCCGCCGCCTGGCCGGCACGCGCCCCGGCGGGTCGGGCCAGCCACTCATGGATACGGGAGCGGTCAGCCCGCATCAACCGGGCCGCGATCGTCCAGGCGCGCGGGGCATGGCGCCGCGGTGTCCTTCCCGCTTCGTCACGGATCCGCCGGGTCTTCGCGCCCCCTTCGGCGGCGCGCGTCGCAGCCGCCCTACCAACGCCCGTCGAGCGGCTTGGACCGGTTCAGCACGCAGCGGATCGAACCGACCTGGCCACGAGCGTCCAGCGGGCGAAACAGCGTTGGCCCATCGCGGCGGTAGCGTGTTCCGCTCAACGGTCCGCTGGCCATGACCAGGACGTTGCCCTCCATGCGGAAGGTGCCCCGCCCACCATCGAAGGCGCGATAGGCGCCGGGGGCCGTCACGCCGAACATCAGCCCGGTCTGCGGTGCCCCCACGATGCCGCCGGCAAGGTTGGCGGGCGCGTCGCATTCGTAGACTCCGGTCTGCACCGCGTCGGCGCCGGCCGCCGCGCGCTCCGGTCCGACAAGGGGCGCCGGCGATTGTCCCCCGGCGCCGCCGGCCCCGGACCCGGCCCCTGCCAGCGGGCGTATCGAGGGGCTGTCGGGTTCGAGCCACAGGACCTGGCCGTCCTCCTCCCGCCGCCAGCGGCACCCGAGCGTATCGTCCCGGTCGCCGCCCAGCGAGACGACG
Organism: Roseomonas sp.; assembly: GCA_051860065.1. Lineage (GTDB taxonomy): Bacteria > Pseudomonadota > Alphaproteobacteria > Acetobacterales > Acetobacteraceae > Neoroseomonas. The sequence continues at coordinate 49,108 of JBHYEQ010000025.1, read as the reverse complement.
ATGCTGGTCCGCACGAAGTTGTTGGACTCGTAGCGTGCGCCGGCCGCCGGGCAGCCGGCGGAACGCGCCTGCCCGGCCACCGGCCAGGCCAGGAGGATCGCAAGGACGGTCGCGACAACAGCAGGATGGCAAGGCTTCAAGACGGCGCTGCCGGCGGGATGATGGCACGGCAACCCGATACCGCATCCACGGCGCCGTCAAGGCCGCGCCCGGCCGGTGCGCGACCGGATCGCGCATGGCGCTGGCGGACCTGGCCGTGGTCCGGCGTCATGCAACGATCAGGGGGCGTCGCTCGACCATCGCTCGCGGGCGATGCGGCCCACCCTGCCTGCGATCATCGCTGCTGCGGCACGCCTCGGGCTGGGATCGGAGGCAAGGCCGCGACGCATTCGACGGAAATCTTTCACCGCACTCCAGGTTCTTCCAACAGGGCAAAGGCCGATGCTTGGCCACATGCCCATCACGAACACCGAACTCGGCGACGGCGTCCTCGTCACCCACCCGGATCTTGTGAACATCTACGGATGCACGATCGGCGCCGGCACGAAGGTCGGCCCCTTCGTTGAAATACAGAAGAACAGTGCCGTCGGCGCACGCTGCAAGGTCTCGTCCCACACCTTCGTCTGCGAGGGCGTGACGATCGAGGACGAGGTCTTCATCGGCCACGGCGTGATGTTCACCAACGACCTCTTCCCACGCGCCACGACGGACGCCGGCAGTGCCCAGACCGAGGCCGACTGGACCGTGGTGCCGACGCTCGTGCGCCGGGGCGCCTCGATCGGCTCCAACGCCACGATCATCTGCGGCGTGACGATCGGGCGCGCGGCGCTCGTGGGCGCCGGCGCCGTGGTGACCCGCGACGTGCCCGACCACGCGATCGTCGCCGGCATCCCCGCCCGGGTGATCGGCGACACCCGCGACCCCGTCCGGATGGACCTCCTCGAAACAGGCCGCGAAAACCCATGATCGGCATCGGCGTCATCGGATACGGATACTGGGGCCCCAACCTCGCGCGCGCAGCCGCCGAGACGGACGCCACGCGCCTCGTCGCGGTGGCCGACTTCTCCGCCGCCGCGCTGGAACGCGCGGGAAAGCGGCATCCCGGCATCGCGCTGCACCAGGACCCGCGCAGCCTGATCACCGACCCCAGCGTGGATGCGGTGCTGATCGCGACACCGGTCGCCACCCACTACGAGCTCGCCATCGCGGCGCTGCGCGCGGGCAAGCATGTGCTCGTGGAGAAGCCCATCACCACCTGCGCCGACGATGCACGCCGCCTGATCGACGAGGCCGCGCGCCGTGGCCTCGTGCTGATGGTGGACCACACCTTCGTCTACACCGGCGCGGTGCGGAAGATCGGTGAAATCATCCGTGCCGGCGATCTCGGCGACATCTACTACTACGACAGCACGCGGGTGAACCTCGGCCTGTTCCAGCAGGACGTGAACGTCATCTGGGACCTGGCCGTGCACGATCTGTCGGTGCTCGACTTCCTGTTCCGCGAGAAGCCCCTGGCCGTTTCCGCCAGCGGTGCCGGTCACATTCGCGGCCGGCAGGAGAACATGGCCCATCTCAGCCTGTTCTATCCCTCCGGCACCGTGGCCTATCTCAACGTCAACTGGCTCGCCCCCGTGAAGGTGCGCCAGACGCTGATCGGCGGCAGCCGCAAGATGATCGTCTGGAACGACCTCGAGCCCAGCGAGAAGGTCAAGGTCTACGACCGCGGCGTGACCTGCGGCGAGGGGACGGACCTCGTCGCCACGCGCATCTCCTACCGCAGCGGCGACATGTGGGCGCCGCAGCTCTCGGTGAAGGAGGCGCTGCTGACCGAGATGGAGCATTTCGCCGATTGCGTGAACCGCGGGGTGGAGCCGCTCACCTCCGGCCGCAGCGGCCTCGGTGTCGTGGAGACGCTCGAGGCGGCCATGGCCTCGCTCCGTGGACGCGGCCAGCCGATTGAAATCGCACCGGTGAGGATGGCGTCATGATCCCGCTGCTTGACCTCAAGGCCCAGTATGCCGGCATCAAGGACGAGCTCGATGCCGCCGTGCTCGAGACGCTGGCGAGCGGCGCCTATGTGTCGGGTCCGAAGGTGGATGCCTTCGAACGCCGCTTCGCCGCCTATTGCGGTGCCAGCGAAGCCGTGGCGATGAACTCCGGCACGTCCGCGCTGCATCTGGCGCTGATGGCGCTCGGCGTCGGTCCGGGCGATGAAGTGGTGGCGCCCGCCATGACCTTCGTCGCGACGGTCGCGGCGATCCGCTATGCCGGCGCGACGCCCGTGCTGGCCGACGTCGATCCGCTGACCTGGAACCTGGACCCGGGATCGGTCGAGCGCATCATCACGCCGCGGACCAAGGCGATCATGCCGGTCCATCTGCACGGCCGGATGGCGGATATGGAGTCGATCATGGCGCTCGCGCGGCGCCACTCCCTGTTCGTCATCGAGGATGCAGCACAGGCGCATGGCGCCGAGTGGCGCGGCCGCGGCGCCGGGACGATCGGCGACATAGGGTGCTTCAGCTTCTACCCGGGCAAGAACCTCGGCGCCTGCGGCGAAGGCGGCGGCGCGGTGACCGACAGCCCGGACCTCGCGGCGCGCATGCGCAGGCTGCGCGACTGGGGCCAGGAGGGCCGGTACAACCATGTCGAGCACGCCTACAACTACCGCATGGACGGGCTCCAGGGCGCGATCCTGTCGGTGAAGCTCGCGCATCTGCCGCGCTGGACCGATCGTCGGCGGGAGGTCGCCGCGCGCTACGACAAGCTGCTGGCGGACTCGCCGGTCGTCACGCCGGCGCGCCCGGCGGCTCTCGAGCATGTCTATCACGTCTATGCCATCCGCCACCCGGATCGCGACCGGCTGGCCAGGGGCCTCGCCGAGGCGGGCGTTGCCACCGGCCTGCATTATCCGCGCCCGGTTCACCTGCAGCCGGCCTACAGGAATCTCGGCGCGGGCCCCGGCAGTTTCCCGGTCTCGGAAGCCTTGGCGTCGGAATTCCTTTCCCTGCCCATCTTTCCCGAACTCACGCTCGCGCAGCAGGCCCATATCTGCGAAGTCCTGCACGGCCTGCTCGCCAGCGAACCGGTGTCCAGCCATGCAGCCTGATCCTCGCACCAATCTCGATCCCAACGGCGTGCTGGCCGGGAAGACCTGCCTGGTGACGGGCGGGGCCGGCTTCATCGGCTCGCACATCGTCGAGTTGCTCATCGAGGCTGGCGCGGCCGAGGTGCGCGTCATCGACAACATGGTGCGCGGCCGGCGCGCCAACCTCGCCCGCGCGCTCGCGAGCAACCGGGTGCGCCTGGTCGAGGGCGACATCCGCGACGGCGCGCAGATGAAGGCCCTCGTGGAGGGCTGCGACACGGTGTTCCACCAGGCCGCGCTGCGCATCACGCAATGTGCCCAGGAGCCGCGTGCCGCCTTCGAGGTCATGGTCGCGGCGACCTACGACCTCGTGGAGGCCTGCCTCGCCGCCGGCATCCGCAAGATGGTCGCCGCATCCACCGCCTCGGTCTATGGCATGGCCGACCATTTCCCGACGACCGAGGATCAGCACCCCTACAACAACCGCACGCTGTATGGCGCGGCCAAGGTGTTCAACGAGGGCCTGCTGCGAGCCTTCAACGACATGCACGGCCTCGACTATGTCGCGCTGCGCTACTTCAACGCCTATGGCCCGCGCATGGACATCCACGGCCGCTACACGGAAGTGCTGGTGCGCTGGATGGAGCGGCTGGCGCGCGGCGAGCCGCCGATCATCTTCGGCGACGGGCTGCAGACCATGGACATGGTCCATGTGCGCGACATCGCGCGCGCCAATATCCTCGCGGCCGTCGCGCCGTGCTCGGACGTCGCGCTCAATGTCGCGAGCGGGACGGAGACCTCGCTGCTCGATCTCGCACGGCTGCTCGCGCGCGTCATGGGCCATGGCCAGCTCGTGCCCGTCCATCAGGAGGCGCGGTCGGTCAACCCCGTGCCGAAGCGCCTCGCCGATGTGTCGAAGGCGCGCGAACTGATTGGTTTCACAGCCACCCATCCGCTCGACGACGGTATCGCCGAACTGGTCAGCTGGTGGCGCGACCAGACGGCCCTCGCCGGGGTTGCGGCATGATCCCCATCACCAAGCCGCTGATCGGCGAGGAGGAGGCAGCAGCCGCCGCCGAGGTGATCCGTTCCGGCTGGCTCACCCAGGGACCGCGCGTCGCGCGCTTCGAGGCGGAGTTCGCCGCCGCGACCGGCGCCCCGCACGCCTGCGCCGTGTCCAACTGCACCACGGCATTGCACCTCGCGCTGCTGGGCGTTGGCGTCCGGCCTGGCGACGAGGTCATCACGGTCAGCCACACCTTCATCGCCTGCGCCAATGCCATCCGGCAATGCGGTGCCGAGCCGGTCTTCATCGACATCGAGCCGCTGGGCTACGGCATGGATGCGGCGCTGATCGCCGACGCGATCACGCCACGGACCCGCGCCATCCTCTGCGTCCACCAGATCGGCATGCCGTGCGACATGGATGCGATCATGGTGGTGGCGCGCCGGCACAACCTGGCGGTGGTCGAGGACGCCGCATGCGCCCTCGGCTCCGAGATGCTGTACGAGGGCGCGTGGCGAAAGGTGGGGGATCCGGCGGGCGACGTGGCCTGCTTCTCCCTCCACCCGCGCAAGGTCATCACGGTCGGCGACGGCGGCATGATCACCACGCGCGACCCCGCGCTTGACGCACGCTTCCGCCTGCTCCGCCAGCACGGCATGTCGGTGCCCGACACGGTACGCCATGGCAGCCCGCAGGTGATCTTCGAGAGCTATGAAGCCGAAGCCTTCAACTACCGGCTCACCGACATCCAGGCCGCGGTTGGAACCGAGCAGCTCAAGCGGCTGCCGGAGATCGTCTACCGCCGCCGGGCGCTCGCCATGCGCTACCACGAGCGCCTCGCCGCGGAGGTGCCGGAGGTCGCGCCCCCGGCCGAACCCAACCGCGCCCGGACCAATTGGCAGTCCTATGCGGTGCGGTTGCCCGATGGTGCCGACCAGCGCGCCGTGATGCAGGACATGCTCGACACGGGCATCTCCACGCGCCGGGGCATCATGTGCATCCACCGCGAGAAACCCTATGCCGGTTCGGCCCGCTTTGCGCTGCCGGTGTCGGAAGCGGCGCAGGACCGCACCATCCTGCTGCCGCTCTATCCACAGATGACCGATGCCGAGCAGGACCGCGTCGTGGCTGCCCTCGGCGAGGCCGTGCGGCACTGACTGCGTTGAATCGCGATCGACTGTAGGCCGGGCGATGCGCCCGGCATCGGCGGGATGGATGCCGGTGCACGCCCCGACGGGCCGTGCCTGCGGACGGCTGGTGACGGCATCGCTGTCACGCTTGCCGTCGCGCTGGGTCAGGGTGTCCGGTTCCTTGGCCGGAGATGACCATCGGCGCGCACGCGTCGCCCCCAACCGCCTTCCACCGAGCCGGAAACCCTGGCCGCCAATGGCCTGCCGTCCCGGCTCGTCCTGCGCTGCACCACTCCACCTCAGGGTTGGGCCGCCTAGAGCGCGGCCCGCAGGCGCAGCAGCACGACGTTCTCGTTGTACTCCTCCAGCCCGCCCGTCGCGGAAACCCGATCCAGGTAGCGATAGTCGATGGTAAGCGCGAGGTGCCGGTTGATCAGCCAGGTGGCCGACGCGCCGACGGTGAGATCGACGGCGCGTTGCGTCGGCTGCTGGTACTCCTGGCCGGCGACGCCGGCCCAGGCGGACACGATGACGTTGCGTAGCAGCTCGTGGTCGGCACGGATCTGGGTCGCATTGGTCACGTAGCTGGCCGTGTTGCTGCGGATCGATTCCTGGATCTGCCGGCCCGCGCTGAAGCTCAGCGTCGTCAGGCTGGTGACATTCCAGGTGACGCTCGCCTCGACGGCCGGCGTGCCCAGCGACTTGAACTGCGTCCCGCTGTAGTCGCGCCAGGCGTAGCCGACGGCGATGCGCGCCGCCCAGACGCCATCGAAATCGTAGCGGAAGCCGACCAGCGCGGCCCATGTCTGGCTGTCGCGGTCGCTGCTCGCGGCATCGATGTAGTTCACGTCCTGGTAGCGCAGGCCGAGGGTCACGGCGCGTCCCTCAACGAACTCGTAGCCGGTGTCGAGGCGAACCACCGCCGAATCATAGTCGTAGACTGACACGTCGCCGCCCGGCCCCGCCACGTTGTCGTAGCGGTACATCGCATAGGTCGCGGACAGGCCCAGCGTCACGCGGTTGAAGCGCGTCGTGCCACCCACATCGAACTGATCGACATTGTAGGGCACCGGCTCCGCGAGGCCGGCCTGCTGAACGTCCACGCTCTGCGGTGCCAGGTGCAGGCGTGAATGCGTGTAGGAGCCGGTGACCGAGGTATCGCTGCCGAAGTCGTAGCGGCCGAAAGCGGAGACGTCCCAGTCGGTCCAGTCGAAGTTGCTCTCGCTGAAATAGGTTCGGTTGACGGCGCCGGCGCGGATGCCGAGCTGGTGCAGCGACCAGGTGCTCACGAGGCTGGCGCGCACGGATTCCTCAACGAAGCCGTCGCCGATGCGATTGCCTGGCGTGCCGAGCAGGTTGTCGTCGTAGCCGATGCCGAGCGACGCAGCGGCGTCGAGCCTGAAGCCGCCGAGCCGGACGCCGGCCGGGTCGACCTCGGGGCGCGGCCGGTCCATGACAGGCTGACCGCGCGGGGGCACCGCGCGTATGTCCTCCTGTGCCGACGCCGGGGCCGCGGGTACGACGGAGGCTGCAGCGATGCCCGCCGCAAGCGCCAAGCCTGGGAGAGAGTTGACCGCATGCCGCATGTGTCGCCTACCCCTTAATGTGCATCGTCCCCGGCGGGGGAGCAGTGTGTCGCGCCGCATTCAACGCGACGCCGCTGTCCGGCGCAGCCGCGTCATCCGCCAAGTGTTCGTGCGAAACCGGATGCAGAAAGAGGCTCGCCCGCGTGCCGACGCCGGGCGTGCTGTCGATCCGCAGCATGCCGCCCGAGCGTTCGGCGAACTCGCGCGCCAGCGCGAGGCCGAGGCCCGTGCCGCGCCCACGCGGCTTGGTCGTGAAAAACGGCTGCATCGCGTTGCGCAGCGTCTCGGCATCCATGCCGATGCCGGTGTCAATGACATCGATCCGGATCCACTCGCCGCCCGGCGGTGCGCCGGGGGGCTCGGCCGAGCCCGGTGCTCCGATCAGCGCGGCGGATATGGTCAGCACGCCCGCGCCCGCCGCCGCCATCGCGTCGCGCGAATTGGTGGCGAGGTTCACCAGCATCGCCTCGAGGTCGCCAGGATCCGCGAGGGCGGGTGGCAGGGTGGCCGGCACGTCGAGCCGCACCGTGAACGTCTCGCCCAGCAGTTCCTGCATGACGTCGGCGATCTCGCCAAGAAGCGCGGGCAGGTCGACCGGGCGCGGCCGGCGGCTGCTGCCCCGCGCGAGGGCCAGCAGGTCGCGTGCGCCATCCGCGCCACGACGCGCGGCGCTGCGCGCCTTCTCGACCAGGCGCGCCATCTCGGCCGGTGCGGCGGCGGCGCCGGGGATGGCCTTGAGGTAGGTCTCGACCACCTGCATCACATTGCCCATGTCGTGCGCGACGCCGGCCGTCAGACGCCCCAGGGTCTCGAGGTCCTGCCGCTTGGCCAGGGCGCGGATCGCCGCGTCGTGGTCCCGCCGGGTCCTAGCGAGCGTCGCGGAGAGCTCCCGCCGATCCTGCTGAAGCCGTCCGAGCAACGACGCCAGGACGCCGAGCAGGCCACCCAGGATCGCGGCCAGGATGACCGGCGGCGAAACCGTGGCGCTCAGCGCCGCAGGAGCAAGGGGCAGGGCCGGGCGCGTTGCCGGCATCAGGACCATCGCCAGCCCCCCCGCGGCGATGCAGCCCGCCATCGCGGACAACAGGGTGACGGGCCATCGCGACGCACGCCGCGCCACCGCCGCGCGGAAGGCAGGCACGCTCGCATCGCGCCCGCCATGACCTACGCCCGAAAAGCGGCCGCCATCGCTACGGTGACGTTCCGATCCTGGCGCATGAAGTCGCGACATCAAGCCCGCGCCCCCTGATGGTGCATGTTCATGTAACAGGCGACCTCCACCCCCTCATCAGTACAATTTTTCGCTATCGAGTGACAGAAAGCAGCACGAATTTAAAGTTAGCAGAGCACCTGGCTTGTGATCCAGATCAAATGAGAATTTTCCTCTTCAGCGCAGCGTATGGTATAAGGCCAAAGGGGGCTTGGTCGAATCTCATCCGTTCGTTGAGGACGTTTCTATGAATACAGACAGAGCCGTGCATCTGATCGACGATGACCCCGATGTCCGCGAGTCGCTCGGCATTCTGCTCGCGCAAAACGGGTATTCCGTCTGTCAGCACGCTTCAGCAGATGGATTTATGGCGGGATCCCTGCCCGATCGCGCCGGTTGCAGCCCGATGGTCGTCATCACGGATATTGCGATGCCGGGGCGCAGCGGGCTTGACCTGCTGAGCGCCCTGCGGCCGGGGCAGGAGGGGCCAGGACAGGCGCTGAGCGTGATCCTGCTGAGCGGGCACGCCTGCGTCCCGCTGGCCGTCCAGGCCATGCGCGACGGGGCGGCCCATGTGATCGAGAAGCCGGCCGATCCCGACATCCTGCTCACCGCGGTCAAACAGGCCTTCGTGGACCTCGACCAGCGCGCGCCCAGGGATCTCGCCGCCGCCGAGCGCCTCAACGCCCTGACACCCCGCGAACGCGAGGTGCTGGCAAGCTTCGTGGCGCGCGGGTCGAACAAGGGCGTGGCGAATGCTCTCCAGATGAGCCCGCGCACCGTCGAGGTCCATCGTTCGCGGATCGTCCGGAAGTCAGGCGCGAGTTCGGTGCCCGAACTCGTGCGCATGGCGATCGCCGCCGGGATCGTGGAGGAAACGCCAGCCCCGACACACGCTTAACGCGTGCCGCAGCGTGAAACGAACGTTATAATTTCGTCAGTGTTCTCCCGTATGGCGGTGCAGCATAGCCCTGCATACGGTCCTGCCCACGCCCGGCGTTCGAGGCCGCCCCCGCGACGGAGGACACCATGTTGATCAGGCAGCACGATCCTGAATTCCTGAACGACCTGCGGTCGTCCGCGCCCCTCGCCACGGGCATCGCGAAGCGCCTGCGCCGGGGCGAGGTGCTGCGGCCACAGGACCGCGGCGCCGGCTGGTCCATGCAGGTCGAGCATGGCTGCCTGCGGGTCTGCCATCCCCATTCCGATGGCCGCCGGCAGATCACCGAGTTCCTCTTTGCCGGCGACCGAATCGGCCTCGCGGAGGTGCGCGCCCACAATGGCAGCATCGAGGCGGTGACACCCGCCGCCATGACCCTCCAGCGGGCCGACCCGGCGGATGAGGAGCAGGCGACCGAGTTCTACAACGCCAGGCTCGGCGTGCTGCAGGCGAAGGTCTTCATGCTCGGCCACAAGAACGCGCGCGAAAAGCTCGCCGCCTTCATCATCGAGATGGCCGACCGGATCGCCGGCGGCGGCAACGAGGTGATTCTGCCGATGTCGCGCTACGACATCGCCGACTATCTCTGCCTCTCGCCCGAGACCGTGTGCCGCAACTTCACCCAGATGGTGGCGGACGGGCTGGTCGCGCTGCCCGAGAGCCATGTGGTGCGGATCCTGCACCGCGCCTCGCTGGAATTCATCGGCCGCTGAGCGCGCCGACCGCGGGGTAGCCCGGCATCATCGGCACGGGCGCGAGCGCATCACGCGCCCGCGACGCATCGATGCGCGCGCGGACCGCGGCAGCGACCAGGATTCCGAGTTGCACGAAGAAGATCGGGCTCGTGATCACCGGCGCCGAGAGCAGTGCGGCGAGGAACTGCCCGGCGAGCGCGGCGCCGAAGGCATCCATGGCGATCGCGGACGGATGCGGCGGCAGCCTGCGGGCCACGCGGACCGCCCGCCGCAGGCGCAGCGCGAACCACAGAACCGCGACCAGTCCCACCAGGCCGGCGCCCGCCAACAGGCCGGGAATGACGCTCGATGCGCGCGTGCTCCCCCAGCCGATCCCGAGTCCGCCGCTCGCCACGAACGCGTCCCAGGCGGCGGCATTCATGGCGCTTCTCTCGGCGAAGGAGTCGGACTCCCCCTTGCTGAGCGTCGTCGCGACGACATCGCCGATCTGCAGCAGGAGTTCCGGGCGCAACACCAGCAGCGCCGCGCCCCCCAGGGTCGCGGCCACGAGCGGCATGGCGAGCGTCCGCATCAGCCTTCGCAGTGCCACGCGGCGGCCGCGCAGCGCCGCCATCGCCAGCATCGCGGGCAGGCCGAGCACGACCGCGGCGATGCCGGTCGTCGAGGTCGAGAGGAAGATCGCGACCAGCACCAGCACCAGCAGGACGTCGGCGCGCATCACCGTTCGGCCACGCAGGCAGAGGCCCGTGCAGGCGAAGGCCACGCCAACCAGGTAGAAGCTCAGCGCGGACGGCTCGGCGAAGGTCGCTTGCAGGCGCGGCATGGCGCCGAGATTTTGCTCGACGATCGCCCAGCCAGGGTTGGAGTAGAACAGCTCACGCGGGAATGGCAGGCGCAGCGTGCGCGCGACCAACTCCCACCCGGCGATGCCGACGACCATCCAGCCCCCGAACAGGTAGGCGCGGACCAGCGCGGCCCATGCCGTTCCGGCGCGCCCGAATGCGATCGCCGCGGCGCAGGCCAGCGCCACATTGGCGGCGAGGTAGACGACCTGGTTCATGCCGCCCTGCCCGGGCGCCAGCGGGATCGGGTCGGACCACAGCGGGTCGACCTTCTGTGGCCACACGATGATCTTCCCGGCGAAGACATCGGGCAGCAGCAGGGCGCTCACCCCGGCATAGGCGAACATCACCAGCAGCGGCGCCATGATGCGCAGCGCCGGCCCTTCCGTCGGGCTGCGCCGGCCCGCCAGGTATTGCGCGCCCACAAATGCGACCAGCGCCGCCGCCGGCAGCAGGCCGGGCTGCACGCCGAGCGAGCCGACGATCACCGCCGCCGCGGCCTCGAACACCCCGGCCACGAGGATCACCTGGGCGAGCCGCGTGGCGTTGCCTGCCGCGAGGACGCAAAGCGCGAGGACGACGATGCCGATCGGCGTCGGTGTCACACGCGCCCATCCGTCGGATGCCCGTAGTAGCCGCGATGGTGCCGGAACAGGTGGGCAAGGCCGTCATCCGCCTGGCGTGCGAAATGCGGCAGCTTCACCTGCGTCATCACGGTGCCGATCACCTGCGCGCCGCTGCTCTGCAGCAGGCGCAGCGCGTCGCGCGCCGCCGCGCGGGGCGTGTGCTCCCATCGGACAGCGAGCATCGTCGCGTCGGCCGCCCGCGCGAGCAGCAGCGCGTCGACCGTCGGCAGCACGGGCGGGGTGTCGACCACGACGAGGTCGAAGTTCTGCGCCGCCCATTCCAGGAACTGGCCGAGCCGGCGCGAGCCCAGCAGCTCCTGGGCATCGCCAGCGAGGCGACCGCTCGGCAGCAGGTACAGGCCCTTCTCGATCTCGCGCAGCACGTCGCGCCCGTCGCCCACATGGTTCCCGGCCAGGATCTCGGCCAGGCCGGCACCGCGATCGGCCTCCCCTGCCCCGGTCATCATCGGGTGGCGCATGTCCGCCCCCACCAGCAGCACGCGCGAGCCACCGCGCGCCGTGCTGCGCGCGAGTCCGAGCGCCAGCGCCGACTTGCCTTCGCGCGGCAGGGCGGAGGTGATCGCGACGGTGCGGATTCGCCGTTCCCGCCCGAGCACCTGGATGATGCCCCTGAGCCGCGCGACCGATGCCGCGTACTGCGCGGCAGCGACTCCCTTGCCCCCCAGCATCGCCCGCGGCCGGACCTTCGGCAGCAACCCGATCGTCGCGATGCCGAGCGCACCCTCGAGCGCGTCGGGCGTCGAGAACCCGTCGCGCAGCCGCTCGATGAGGAAGGCGAGCAGGATGCCGACGACCAGCGAGGCTCCGAAAGCGAGTGCGAGGAGGCGTGCGCGCCTGGGGCCGCTCGGTGCATCGGCGGGGATCGCCTCCGAGACCAGCTCGGCATCCGCCTCCTGGATGCCGGACGCGTTGGCGAGCTGCGTGGCACGGTTCAGGAAGCTTTCGTAGATGGCCCGGTTGGCCTGCGCTTCCGACTGCAGGCTCTGCAGGCGCACCTCGGCGATGTTGTCCCCGGCCACGGTCGAGCGCAGCGCGGCCATGCGGCTGCGCAGGGATTGTTCCTGCGCGCGGGCAGCCGCGACCTCGCTGCGCAGCCCGGCCATCGAATTGGCCATCTCCTCGCGCAGGCGCCGCTGCAGCCCGGCGCGTTCGGCGCGCGCGGCCATGATGTCGGGCGCGCGGGCACCCAGCCGCGCCGACAGCTGCGCCTCGCGCGCCGCGACCTGCGCTTCCTGGTCGCGCAGCGCGCGGATGATGGGCGAGTTCATCACCTCGGGCAGCGCGTCCGCGCGGCCGCCGGCCTGCAATGCGGCCTGCGCCTCCGCGAGCTGGCCTTCCTTGCGCAGGCGGTCCGCCTCGGCGGTCACGAGCTGCCGCGCGATCTCGTCGAGTTGCTGCCGGTTGACGGTCAGGCCGGGAGCGACGCCGGCGCGCGCGCCGATCATCTCGGTGAGGCCGTGCTCGATCCGATAGGCCTCGATGGCGCGATCGGATTCGCGCATGCGCTCCGCCAGCTCGCCGAGGCGGTCGTTGAACCAGGCATGGGCGCGCTCCATCGCGGCGCCCTTCTGGCGCCGCCGGAACTCGAGCAGCTCCTGCGCGAGCGCGTTGACGATGCTGGCGCTCAGCTCGGGCGACAGGGTCTCGATCCAGACGGTCAGCACATTGGAGCGCGGCTGGTTCTGGACACCGATGCGCGACGCCAGGATCGCCGCCGCCATCTCCCGCGCATCGCCCGCCGAAGGCATCCGCACGGTGGCGGGGAACAGGCCGAAGGTCTCGTGCAGCATCGACTTGACGCGGCCGATGATGCCCGGGCCGCCCGTGAATTCGGGCTCCCCGGCGAGGCCGAGCTGGTCGACGACCCGGCGCGAGATCGCAGGAGAGGTCAGGATGTCGATCTGCGTGCGCATGACGTTGCCGCTGCCCGCATCGGCCGAGATCGCCTGCAGGTCGCTCACCTGCGTGCTGCGCGGCTCGATGAGGACCGAGGCCTCGGCACGGTAAACCGCTGGCGAACGCTCGAGCCAGACGACGGCCGCGGTGAGCCCGGCCACGAGCACCAGCAGCACGAGCCAGGCCCGGCGGATCAGGACGGCGAGCAGCCGCCGCGCCGGCACGCCGAGCGGCTCGTCCTCGCGAAACGCATCGGCGTCCTGGCGGGAGGGGGCGAGGGTCAAGGTAGGCAAGGTCATCAGCGCGACACTCCGCCGTGGCCCGCGCCGACGCCGGAGGCCACGGTCCCGATCATCCTGCGCGCCGCGTGCCCGTCGCCCGATGGGCCGAGCGCCAGGACCCTCTCCGGCGTCAGCCGCCCGCGCGCGAGATCCACCAGCCCGAGCAAGTTGCCGCGCAGCCGGCCCCGCCGGTCGATCCAGGGTTCGGGCCGCAGCGCGCGCACCAGGTTCGCCGCCAGGTTGCGCCCGACCTGCAGGGCCGCGCGGCGCAGCCCGTAGGCGGGGACGCCACGCGCGATATAGAAGGGATTGATCACCTGCGAGTAGCCGAGCTGAACACCCGCGGTCCGGCCGCCCTTGACGCCGAGATGGACGCCGCGCGCGCCCGCAACGCGCAGGATCTCGCCATGCGCGGCGAGCCGGCAGGACAGTTCGGCATCCTCCTGCCACGCATAGAGCGGCATGCGCTCGTCGAAGCGCAGGCCGGTCCGGCGGAGCGTCTCGAGGCAGAGCGCCATGTTGCACCCATAGCCATTGGCGACCGGCGTCGTGGCGACCGGATCCGCGCAGGGTGGCGCGGCCTCGAGGATCGCGCGCGCCTCGGCCACGCTGAGCCCCCTGCCGGTCGCCCCGTCTGCCAGCACGGTGCCGGTCGCGACCACGAGGCCGGGCCGCCGCGCAAACAGGCGCTCCATGACGGCGACGTAGTCCTCGCGGAGCAGGAAGTCGTCGTCGAGGAACAGCAGCAGCTCGCAGTCCCGCACATGATCGATGATGCGGTTGCGCTGGCGGGTCAGCCCGGGCTCGGTGCGGACGTACTCGACCCCGGATGCGCGCGCGGGTCCGGTGGGCACGTCCTCGGCGCGCGCATGACAGACCACGATGCGGTCCGGCCGACGCGCCTGTTTCGCGAGGTCCGCGACAGTCTGCGCGAGGACCGCCGCGCGGCCGAAGGTCGGAATGCCAATGGCGATCCTCATCCGTGTTCTCCCTGGACCGGTTCCCAGGCCGCCGGCGCACCGCGCAGGGCCGTGGATGCTGTCTGGCTCGGGCCGGCGATGCGCGCGGCGACCGTCGCGCGGATCTCGTCGCGGCGACGGCGCGGCTGCAGCAGCGCCGTCGGGACCTGCCGTGCAAGCGCCGACGCGGCAGCGTGAGCCGCGATGGAAAGCCGCGACCATTGTTCCCGGTCCTGAGCCAGCACGCGCAGCGCAGCGGCCGCGACATCCAGGTCGGGTTCCGCCCAGACACTGTCGCGGTAGATGCCCGCATCGTCCGCGACCGGCACGAGGCGCGCGGGAACCAGCACCGCGTTCGTCGCGTCCATGAAGTCGAGATTGCCCGACCAGGCGGTTGCGACGACCGGTACCCCGTGCCCCATCGCTTCGATCAGCGGCAGACCGAACCCCTCGGCGCGATGCAGCGACAGGAGCACATCGGCGGATGCATGCAGGCGCGCCAGCGACTCGGCATCGAGGAAGTCACGCAGGATGGTGATGTTCGCGCACCCGGCGGCGGCACGCGCCACCTGGCATTCACCCACCACACCGCCATTTAGCTTCACCACCAGGTGCGCTGCCGGGCTGTCGCCGAAGGCTGCGCGAAATGCGGCAATCGCGCCCATGGGGTTCTTTCGCGCGAAGCTCGACCGGCTGTCGCCGAAGCAGAGCACGGTGAAGGGCCGCGCAGCGTCCCGCATGCGCCGCCGCGCCACCGGCACGACATGCGGCACGACCTCCACCGGAAGGTCCGTCAGGCGCAGCAGGCTCCGCTGCGAGAAGCGGCTCGGCGTCCAGACTTCGTGCAGCAAGGCGTCGAAGCCTTGCCAGTCCCGCGGCGGGTCCGGCAGTTCCCAGGCCCAGTAGCCGATGCGCCACGCCCGGGCCGCGGCCGGCAACATGGCGACAAGCAGCTGCGCCGTCTGCGGACCGCCGCAATGCACGACATAGGCGGATGCCGGCGCATGGCGCGCGCGGAACAGCGGGTTGTGCAGCGCCGCGTCGGCGTCGATCAGCTCGGCATCGACCCCCATGCTCCGCAGCAACGCGTGCTGCAGTCGAGCGCCGTTGGCGATGCCGTTGTTGCGCCCAAGCGCAGCCACGATGGCGACGCGTCGAAAGCTGCGCTCAGCCTGGGCGCTGCCGACGGAAAGCCGCACGAACTGCGCGCACGCCAGCGAGTAGGCCTGCGCGAGCGCTGGCTTGAGGCGCGTCTTCCAGGGACTCATCGGCGGCCCCTGCACGGGCGCGCACGCATCGTCGGCTGCTGGTCCGATGTCATGCGCATTGATGGTGGCGCGTGGTGGCGCGCGACAAACCGCGCCACGGAAAAGTCTTACCTCGAAGCGCGCTCGGCGACGCGAAAGCCGCGGCCGGCGGCCATCGTGGCATCCACGCGGCCGACAGCGCACAGGCGATCAATGCATGGAATTCTCCTGCGTCGTCGCCCTATGCTCGTGATGGAGCATCGCAGGCGCGAATGATGCGCCGACCGCAGAACGGGAGAGACTCGATACCGTGACCACGTCCTTAAGCCGCAGGGGCTTCCTGCCTATCGTCCTTCTTCTCGCCAGCTGCACCGGGCCAGGCGAGGACCTGCCGCCACTGCCCGACTCGCCAACGGGCCTCTACAGGCTCGCGGCGGAGGACCAGCTGCGCATCACTGTCTTCGAGGATACGCGCCTGTCAGGCGAGTTCCGCGTGGCGGATTCCGGCACGGTCGCGATCCCGCTGCTCGGCAACGTGCGCGTGCTCGGCCTGACGGTGGCCGAAGCGGAGGCCCTCATCCGGCAGGAGTTCCAGCGGCGCCAGCTGCTGCAGGATCCGGGCGTCGCCGTGCAGGTCATCGCGTATCGCCCGATCTTCGTGCTCGGCATGGTCGAGCGCGGCGGGCAATTCCCCTACCAGCCCGGGATGACGGTGCTTTCGGCCGTCGCCCTCGCGGGTGGCTTCAACTATCGCGCCGTGCAGAACCGTGTCTCGGTCACGCGGCTCGACGCGGACGGCCGCAGCCGCGAGTACCGCGCCGACCGCGCCGCGATGCTGCAGCCCGGCGACGTCGTGACGGTCTTCGAGCGATACTTCTGACGCCGCCCCGGCATCTGACGACACGCGGCGGATGCGCGCTCACCGGCGCCAACACGCGGATGCCGCCAAGAGTTTTTGCGTGCCATCTTTGATCGGCGCATGCGCCGCATCGCACCTTCCGCCGCATGGATGGCATGCGATCGACAGACGGTGCGGCGGAACTTGATGGGACGGTATCGGCGCCGTCCCGCGTAACCCGTTTACCGAGAGCCAAGCCCGCCTGGTCGGACGGCGGCAAGCGCATCATGGACCTGATCCTCGCGGCCGCGCTCATGGCACCCTTGATCCCTGTGCTCGGCGCCATCGCGCTGCTGCTGCGCATCACGAACGGACCGGGCGTGCTGGTGCGCCATCCGCGCATTGGTCGCGACGGCGCGGTCTTCCGGTGCCTCAAGTTCCGCACGATGGTGCTTGATGGCGATCGGGTCCTCGCCGCGCATCTCGAGCACAACGAACCGGCGCGGCGCGAATGGCGTCAGTATCGCAAGCTCGCGGAAGACCCGCGCGTGACGCCGGTCGGGCGCCTGCTCCGCCGCAGTTCGCTCGACGAGCTCCCGCAGATCCTGAACGTGCTTCGCGGCGAGATGAGCCTGGTAGGCCCGCGACCCGTGGTGCAGGCCGAGCTCGACGAGCACTACCGCGGCGAGGCCGCGCACCTCTACTGCAGCGTCAGGCCCGGCGTGACAGGCCTTTGGCAGGTCAGCGGCCGTAGTGGGCTCGGCTACCCCGAGCGCGTGGGGCTCGATGTCCAGTACGTCCGCAGCGCGTCGCTGGCGCTCGACCTCCAGATACTGTGCAGGACCCCGCTCGCGGTGCTGCGAGCGCGCGGCGCCTGCTGAGGCTGGCCGGCCAGGCCGCACTCTCGCGTTCCGGAACGGACTCGCGAAAAACTTGTCGTGCGAATGCAGCATCGCGCACCCCCAAGCGACGGTCGCATGCGCCAACCGCTGCAGCCATGAGTTGAAATTTCGGCCTCACGGCTTGATCGAACGCTCGCGCTTCCCCTGCGCGGTATCCGCGCCGCCGTCGTTGCGAGCCATGGATGCAGCGTCGGTCGCGTGTTCAACCCTGCGGCAATGACCGATGTCAGTGCGCTGCCACGGCGCTGCCTCGATCCTTCGTGTCGAACAAAGCAACGCACGAAGGGCTTCGGCCCGAGGGCGGGGAGAATGACATCATGGGCCACGCAGCCCCAACGCTGTTGCCGCGCCTGGCCGCGGCGTGGCCGGCCGCCCGGCCGGCCGAGCAGGACGCCCGTTTCCGAGCCTTCCGCGAGGGTCCGTTCGTCGCGAACTTCCTGCGCCAGGCGCCGATGGAGCGGTTCTGGCTTTCCGATCTGCGACGCTTCTGCCTGTTTCTTCATCTGCTGCGCGAGTCCGAGAGGATGCGGGACGGACAGGCCGGGCGCATCGCCTTCGCGCTGGCGGCGGCACGCTCGCAGCTCTCGCTCGCCCGCCTGGCACAGCTGCTGGAAATGGCGCACGCAACCGGCGACTTCGAACGCCGGCGGGATCCGCGCGACGCGCGGCAGTATGTCATCGAACCCAGCGCGCGGGCATTCGATCTGCTCGACAGGCTCGTCGAGGACTTCCACGAATCGGCACCCGCGCTGATCGGGCGCCGCGCGCCGGCGACAATGGCCCACGGGCGTGCCGCCCAGCGCCACTTCATCGACATGATGCTGCAGCTGCTGGGCGGACTCGATCTCGAGGACCGTGGCGTCGGCAGCCTCAGCTTCATGCTCGCTGTGCTCGACCTGCACCTGCACAGCCCGCTCGCGACGACGGACCTGATCCGACGCGAGGCGGAGAGGATGCACGTGACCCCGGTCACGATCCGCAACCTGCTGCGGCGCGCGGAGCAGCGGGGCATGATTCGCCGCGACGGACGCATGCTGTCCCTGAGTGAACAAGGCGTGCGCCGCGTCAGGGTCGGCATGGATGCCTTCGCGACGCTGGCCGCACGGGTCCTGGACCCAGAGGCAATGCCGGATCGCGCTGCGCCGTGGCGCGGTGCGCCGCAGCCAGGCGGTTTCTCCCGTGCATGTCGCATGGATCGTCCGGAGGGCCGGCCGGGGCTGGCCGCGCCAGCAGCATACGCCTGATCAGGCGACGACCGGTCATGTCGCGCCATGGGGTGTCGGGCGCCGTGGTGTCCTGGGCGGGCATGCGCCGGGGTCGCTGCGCTGCGGCCCGCAGGCTGACGTCGGGAGCACCGCTGACGAGGAGTCAGCCGATGCCGCAAGGCGCACAGACGACCGGCCCCGCCTGGCGGACACGGACATCGCGAGCCCGCGTGGCGCAAAAAATGAAAGGCCTTCGCACGCCGGCGCAGACGCGATCACCGACAGACTTTCCCGGCACGCGGCTACGAGGGCATCCGATGTGCGGCCTACCCTCGCCACCTTGCGGAGAGAGCCAGTAGCCTGATGCGAACGACGCACGTCTTCATCTCTGACCAGTCAGGCTACCGCCTCGCGCGCTACGCGATGCTGTCCTTCGCACTGGCACCAGGCGGTGCGCGGGACATCCGCTTCTTCGGCCATGGCTTCGATGCGTCGGCCGACGGCGCGCTGCGGCAGGTGATGGACCGTCTCGGCTGCCGCTACGCGACCGATGTCCTCGGGCCGAGTGCGGTCGAGCACCACCGCACCTACGGTCATGTCACCGCGGCGAGCCTCCTGCGTCTGGCCGCGATCCGTCGACTGGCCGGGGCGTATGATCGCGTGGTCTGCCTGGATACCGACATCCTCGCCTTCGGCGATCCGGCCTTCGAAACGCTGGACCTGGCTGGCGGGCCGCTCGGCGCCGTGGTGGACATGGACATCGCGCCGACCGGTGTATACCGGGATTGGACGGAGGCGGCGGCCGCTCCTGGCGATCGCTACTTCAATTCCGGCGTGCTGGTCTTCGACACCACGGATTGGCGCGCCGATGAGCAGGAGTCGGAATACGCTCGCCTGCTGGCGGAGCACGAGGCCGGGTGCAGCCTGAAGGTCGACTGCACCTCCCCCGAACAATGCGCGTTGAACCACATGTTCCGCGGCCGCTGGACGCCGTTGCCGCTTGATCTGAACATGCAGGCGAGCGCGCGGACGAACCCCGCCTGGCGCGGTGCGCGGCTGCGCCATTACTGCGGCACCACCAAGTTCCTGCCGCTGAAGCCATGGCGCAGTGATGCGCGCGAATGGGCACTGGTCCGCCATATTGCCGGGTTGCTCGGTGATGCCGCCGTGCCACGCCCGTGGTGGCAGCCCCTCGCTCTCGAAGCGAACCGGCTACGCCAGGCCGGCTATGCGGCGCGCATGGGGCGTTTCCTCGCGCAGGCCGCACCGACGCAACCAACGCGGATCTCGCGATGACGATATTGCATCGCTCGATCGCGTTCTCCGCAATCGAGCGCTACGGGGCCTATGGGATCGGCCTCATTGCCACGGCCGTTTCCGCACGACTGCTGACGCCGCAGGAATTCGGGATCTTCGCGCTGGGCGCGACGCTCATGTTGCTCGTCGAGGGGTTGCGCGACTTCGGTGCCGGCAGTTACCTCGTGCAGGTGCGCGAAGCGTCGCGAGAGGTGATACGGGCATCAGTCACGGTGTCGTTCATCGTCGCGTTTGCCTGCACAGCCCTGCTGATCGTCGCGGCCAGACCCGCGGCGAGCTTCTATGGCGAGCCAGGCGTGGCCGACGTCCTGCTGGTGCTCGCGGGCTCCTGCATCATCATCCCCTTCTCGGCAGCACCCCTGGCCATGCTGCGCCGGACCATGGCCTTTGCCACGCTGGCCGCGATCAGCCTGCTCTCGGCGGCGGTCAGCGCCGCGACGCTCATCAGTCTCGCCTGGCTTGGCTGGGGGTCCCTCGCGCTGGCTTACGCCGGTCTGGCCGGCGCTCTCGCGCACACTGTCGCGGCGAATGTCGCCCGACCGATGCCCTGGGCCCTTGTGCCGAACCTCTCCGCCTCGCGCGCCGCATTCACCTTCGGAGCGTGGTCGAGCGCAACCGCTTTCGCCAACATTCTGCACGGGGCCATGCCGCAACTCATCATCGGGCGCCTGCTCGGCGTGGGAGCGGTCGGCCTGTACGACCGCACCCGCATCATCTGCCAGCTGCCCGATCGCCTCATCGTCAGCGCCCTCAATCCGGTCCTGTTGCCGGCGCTGTCCGAACATGTCCGCCGTGGCGGTTCGGTACGGGAGCCATATCTGCTCGGGCTGCGATACATGGCGGCGGTTCAGTGGCCGGCGCTGATCTGCCTGGTGCTGCTCGCCGATCCGATCGTCCAGTTGCTCCTTGGTCCGCAATGGCCGGACGTGCCGCACCTGGTGCGCATCACGGCGGGCGGCATGTTCTGGCTTGTTGCCGCATCCCTGAGCTACCCGACCCTGGTTGCGCTCGGCCGGATCCGCGACACGCTGACGACCAGTCTCATCACCATTCCGCCGAGCATTGCCGCCATCGCACTCGCCTCGCAGCACAGTCTCGAAGCCGTAGCGGCGACAGGTTGGATCACTGCGCCGTTCCAGGTGTTTGTCATCGTCTCGGTCATCCGCCGGTACACAGGGATCCGCTGGCGAGAGATTCTTGCGGCCGTCGCGCCGGGCCTGACGGCGGCCGCCGGTGCCGCGACAGGTCCGCTTGTCGTCATGGCGCTGCACGGTTTCCGGCTCGATCTCCCGGTATCGTCGCTATTGCTTGCCGTGCCGCTTGCGGCGGTGGGCCACGTCGCGGCGCTGCGCCTGATCGGGCATCCGCTTTACGCCGAGATCGAGGCGGTCGTCCTGCGCCTTCTGCGCTGGCAGCGGCGCGTGGCGTGAGGTGGTCGAAGCCCCGGCAGCATTCCAGGGTTCGAACCTGTATCGGGCGGATACCTGCGGTACTTTTCCTCCGCCGCGGTGTCCGGTCAGGGCAGCGCGCGGGCAATGTGGGACGCGCCACGGCTGCAGCCGATCGTCATGGCGCAGGATTCGCGGCAATACGTGATGAGGCGAATGATGCACCGCATCGATGTGATTGTTCCCTGCTACAACTACGGCCGCTACCTGAGCGCCTGCGTGAACAGTGCGCTTTCCCAGGAAGACTGCGACGTGCGCGTGCTGATCATCGACGACTGCTCGACCGATGACAGCCTCGTCTTGGCGCAAGCGGTGGCTGCGACCGAGCCCCGGGTGACGCTGCGGCCGCACTCGGTCAATCGCGGCCACATCGCCACCTACAATGAGGGAATCGACTGGGTCACGGCGCCCTACATGCTGCTTCTCTCGGCCGACGACCTGGTGGCGCCGGGGGCCTTTGCGCGCGCGATCGCCTTGATGGAGGCGAATCCGTCCGTGTCCTTCGTCTATGGTTCGAGCATCCATTTCTCGGATCAGGCGGGACCTCCAGCAGCATCGACAGACCTGGCCGGGCAGACGTTTGTACGCAGCGGAGCGGCCTATATTCGCGCCCAATGCAATGATCCCGGAAACCCGGTCGAGACCGCGACAGCGATCGTGCGGACACGGTGCCAGAAGGAGGTCGGCCACTACCGCGCGAACCTGCCGCATGCGGGCGACATGGAAATGTGGCTGCGGCTCGCTGCCGTGGGCGATGTGGGATTTGTGGAGTCCTTGCAGGCCTTCGTGCGGATGCACGCCACCAATATGCGGACCGCCTATGGCGAGGGGCTGGTGCCGCAGGATTTTCATCAACGAATCGCGGTCTTCGATGAGTTCTTCGCCGCCCATGCCGCGCGCATTCCCCACGCCGCAAGGCTGAAGGCGCTTGCCCTCCGTCGGCTCGCGGCCCAGATGCTGCGCTTGGCCAACCAGACCCTGGAGCGTAACCCGGACGCGAATGTGGACCCGCTTCTGGCTTTGGTTCGCGCGATTGTTCCAGGCCCCTTGCGCCACCCCCTGATGTGGCGATTCCACGCACGCCGGCTCGCCGGACCACGACTTTGGAGAATGGCGAAGCGCACACGAGACGTTGTGCGAGATGCCGTCGCTGCGCGCTGAGCTGCCGCGTCGCGACGCCGCGCGATGTCTGTCGAAACCCGGAGCGCACCACCCGCGCGGCTGCCGCATTCCGGGTAGACCGATGCTCTAGCGGCAGGGTGGACGGGCGGCGCCGCTACAAGTCGTGCAGTGACCGAATGAGAGCGACGGCGAGCCGCAGTCAAGGCGATCGGGTCGACCACGCGAGCGGGTCGCTCTCGACGGCGCCGTCGTCGCACCGATGGAACGGCGGACCAGGCGGGCTGCGGTCCCTTCGTCTGAGACGTGGCGACGGTGCCGCACGATCCGGAAGCGGGTGGCCCGGCAGCACCTCCGATGAGCGAGGCGTCGACTTCAGCTACGCACTCTTCTGGCGCGCCTGGGTGACCTTCTGCCACACTGCCGAGATCGATCGCATTCTTTCCCCCGGTATGGCGTTCCCGCAGCGCGACAAAGTCGGATGCTCCGGGCCATGCGCACCGCCAACGTCCAGCCCGGCCACGGCGTCCCTCTCGCCCATCCGGACCTCGTCATCGTCGATCGCTGCTGCATCGGCCAGGGGCCCGACCACGTTGCGACGCGCGTCGCCTATCCCAGCGGCGACGTGGGGGCGCCGGAGCGCTTGGTGACGCGCCGCGGCATCATGTGCAGGCACCAAGTAACGCCCTACACCAGGAAGGCCGGCCTTCGCTTCTCCGCCTCGGAGGAAGCGCAGGATCGGCCCATCGCGTTGCCGCTCCACCCGTCGACGTCACAGGCCGGACAGCACCAGGCGGTGGCCGCGTTCGGCGAATCCGCCTGGTACTGAGCATGGATATCCGGCGCATCGTCATCCTCGGCGCATCGGGCAATGCGCTCGACATCCTCGACGTGATCGAGGCGCTGGGCGATGGCTGGCAGGCGGCCGGCATCCTCGACGATGCGCGTCCGACCGGGTCCGACTTCGCGGGGCTTCCGGTGCTGGGGCGACTTACGGACGCGCCGGCGATCGAGGATGTGGTCTTCATCAATGCCATCGCGAGCGAGCGGACGCATCGCCGCAAGATCGAGATCATCGCGGCCACCGGTATCGTGGCCGAGCGCTTCGTGACGCTGGTGCATCCGCTCGCTGCGGTGTCGCGGCGCGCTTCTCTCGGTCGTGGCGTCTGCGTCGGGCCGGGCTGCGCGGTCTCGGGCCATGTCGTGATCGGGGACCATGGCTGGCTCGGCGCGCACGTTGTCGTCGGCCACGACACGGTGGTCGGCGCCGGCGCGACGATCGCGCCG
Organism: Roseomonas sp.; assembly: GCA_051860065.1. GTDB lineage: Bacteria > Pseudomonadota > Alphaproteobacteria > Acetobacterales > Acetobacteraceae > Neoroseomonas. Next base: position 25,465 of record JBHYEQ010000025.1, on the reverse strand, counting down.
GGGGCGACGCTGGCCGGTGGGGTGAAGCTCGGAGCACAAGCGTATGTCGGCTCGGGCGCGACGTTGCGGCCGGGCATATCTGTGGGGGAAGGCGCGCTGATTGGCATGGGCGCGGTGGTGCTGCGCGATGTGCCGAGTGGCGCGGTGGTGGTGGGTAACCCGGCGCGATCGATCGACATTCCCGCTGCGCCGAGGGCGCGCGTAGCCGAAAGGTGCTGAGCGGCGTGCTGACGATTGCGATATGCACCCATGATCGCGCTTCGGACGTGCAGTGCTGCCTGGAGCACCTGCATCCCCAGATCGACTTTGGCGTTGCGCAGCTGGTGCTGGTGGATAGTGGATCTGGCCCCGCCGATGCGCGACTGCTGGCGGGAATGGTCGAAGCCTTTCCAGGCGTGCGCTTGATCCGACTGGAAGAGGCGGGGCTTTCCCGTGCGCGGAACGCTGCGGTGCAGGTCGCGAAGGATGGATGGGTCGCCTTCCTGGACGACGATGCCATTCCCGATCGTCAGTGGTTCACCCAGGCGTTGCGCCTGATTGCCGAGGCGCCTGGCGATTGTGCGATCATCGGCGGTGATGTCGCGCCGGTGTTTCCAGCTGGGGCAACTCCGAAGCTCGGCCGACGTTGGCGCCAGCTCCTCTCGCTGGTCGAACAGCCTGAAGAATGCTTTGACGCGGCAGGCGCATCGATCTGCGGGGCAAACTCGATCTATCGCCGGCGCTGCCTGGTCGACGTCGGTGGTTTTCCGGAGACACTCGGGCGGATCGGGACCAACCTGCTCAGCGGTGAAGAGAAACTAGTCCGGGACGTTGCTGTGCGGAGCGGCTGGACAGTGGGACGTTCGCACCGCCTGCGTGTCGGGCACAGGATCGCGGCTGCGCGGCTCGAACGCGGGTGGGCGGCACGGCGAGCCTATTGGGATGGCCTCAGCGACGAGCGCATCCGCGCCATCATGGGCCAGCGGACGGCGCAGATGGATGGAGCGGAACTTTTGGCGCGGCTCGCTGCGCTCGGCGTGCTCTACCCATTCTCACCAGTTCGGCAGGAGTTCTTCATCCGCTTCTGGTACACGCTGGGGCGCCTGCGGGAATGGCATCGCAATGCGTGGGCGCAGCGCACTGAAGCCGGACCGGCTGCGTCCATGACGGTCCCTAGAATCCCCTGACCGGCTTCCTCTATCTCCAAATGCGGCTTCCTGATTCCTCAAGCCCTTCAAGGTTGATCCGCAGGGGCACGGCTCGCCGTGCCTTCGCAGCATGCCGAAGACACCGACAGCACTCACTGTTTCGTCGTTTCCGCCGCGATCCCCTTCGCGTCTCGCGCGTCGGATCGCTTCCCCCGCGAGTTCCGCCATGCTCGTGAGCCATTTGGGCGACGTCGATCCGTACGTTATCGACGGGCTTCAGCTCAAGATCCGCTTCGGCCGCTTCGCCAAATGCAAGAACGCCGCAACGGCGCGGATCAAGGAGCATGCAATCAAACCAGCATCGCCAGGTCGAGAAGATCACCCACCCCATGGCCCTCGTCGGATGCCCACCGACTTCCACAGCCTACTGGAGCATCGCCCGTCAAAACGGACCCGTTTGATCGAGCAATGATGCTCGGACATGGAATAAGCTGGTGTGCATGCCGTGAGCGATCGCGTCGCACGCGCTCTGGCACCGCTGAGGGAGTGGCGACATGGCGCCCCACGATCCAAGTGCGTCCTCATGGACGCGAACCCGCACCGTCCCAGGCCGCTACAGCGTGGTGAAGTCGAGCACGGCACCGGCCCGAGAACGGATCCAGGAAGGCCAGCCACCGCCCTGTGTGGCGCCTGCGGCCAAGGCGCTGCCCCGCCGCGGTTCCATATCGCGCGAGTGCCCGCGTAGCCCGCTCGACCAAACGAAAAGCTTGCGACCGCGCTACAAGGACTCCAGACGATGAGCAGCGACCCGCGCATCCCCGTCACGGTTCTTTCCGGGTTTCTGGGGGCTGGCAAGACGACGTTGCTCAACCACGTTCTGAACAATCGCGAGGGCCGTCGCGTGGCGGTCATCGTCAACGACATGTCCGAGATCAACATCGACGCCGACCTCGTGAGGTCGGGCGGCGCCGGCCTCAGCCATACGGAGGAGGCGCTCGTCGAGATGACCAATGGCTGCATCTGCTGCACCTTGCGCGCGGACCTGCTGAACGAAGTGCGGCGGCTCGCCGCCGAGCGGCGCTTCGACTACCTCCTGATCGAATCCACCGGCATCGCCGAGCCGCTGCCGGTCGCCGCGACCTTCGACTTCCGGGACGAGGCCGGGACGAGCCTGTCGGACGTCGCGCGGCTCGACACGATGGTGACCGTCGTCGACGCCGCAAGCCTCCCGCTCGACTTCGACAGCCGCGACGCCCTGGGCGACCGCGGCCCGACGCGCGACGCCGAGGACACCCGCACGCTCGTCGAGCTGCTGGTGGACCAGATCGAGTTCGCTGACACCATCATCCTGAACAAGGTCGGTGCCGCAGGCGCCGAACGCACCGAAGCGTCCCATCGGATCATCCGAAGCCTGAACCCTCATGCGCAGGTGATTGCGACGGATTTCGCCGAGGTTCCACTGGATGCCGTGCTCGACACGCATCGGTTCGACTTCGAGCGTGCCCGGCGCGCGCCCATGTGGTTCCAGGAACTGCACGGCTTCGCCGACCATCGGCCCGAGACCGAGGCTTACGGCATCGACTCCTTCGTCTATCGCGCCCGCGCGCCCTTCCACCCCACTGCCGTGCATCGATTGCTGACAGCGCCCCTGCCCGGCGTGATCCGCGCCAAGGGCACATTCTGGGTCGCAAGCCAGCCCGACTGGGCACTCGGGTTCAGCCTCACCGGCGCCATGACCGCGTTCAAGCCAACGGGCCGCTGGTGGGCGGCGCTGCCGCGCGGGGTCTGGCCGAAGGACGCCGCGACACGCGACGCCATCCGACGGAACTGGCGCGAACCCTTCGGCGACCGCAGGCAGGAGCTGGTTTTCATCGGCACCGGGATGGATCGCGGCGCGATCAGCGCAGCGCTCGATGCCTGCCTGGTCCGCAACACCGGGCCGCTTCCCCTTGGCAGCGTCCGGGTGCCGAACGATCCCTTCTCGCCGACGCCCGCGGAAGGGCCTGCGCCGCCCTGACCTGCGCCACTGCGTGGTGCCCCCCCGCCACGCCGGCGCCGGGTCCGTGACCGACCACGCGCCGGCGTGCCGTCGTGGTTCAGCCGAACACGAAATCCTCGGTGCTGGTGAAGGTCAGCGCGGCCACGCCGGCCAGGCGGATGGTGCCGGCATCGCCGAGTGCCGCCAGGTCGATCAACGCGTCCCCATCCGCGAAGGTCGTGGCGTTGCGGACCGCATCGCGCCGCGCCTGCGTCGATAGCGTCGATGGATCCGCCGCGCCGAAGCTGTAGCCCTCGAAGCGGATGATGTCGTTGCCCGCCGCATCGAAATCCAGGATCAGCGTGTCACCGGTGGCGATCCCGGCGCGGAACAGGAAGGTGTCCGCGTCCGTGCCGCCGGTCATCGTGTCGTCGCCGCCGCCGCCGTTCAGCGTGTCCCTGCCGGACCCGCCGTCAATCACATCATTGCCCGAAGTGCCGATGACGCGGTCGCTGCCACCGAGACCCTCGATCGCGGCCACACCGGTGACGGTGCCAAAGACCGAGAAGTCGAGCACGTTGGAACCGGTCGTGCCGCGAACGATCTGCCCGGAGCCATCGAAGACCGAGACCTCCGACATCAACGTGGTGTTGGTGAGGGTCAGCGCCCCCGCCGCTGCATCGACCCGGACGGTGTTGACGCCCGCGCCGCCCTCGATGGTGTCAGCCTGTGCCTCCACGCCACGGACAACGAACAGATCATCGCCCTCGCCGCCGATCAGCGTGTCATTTCCGGATCCGCCGTCGATCACATCGTTGCCGGAGGTACCTACGATGAGGTCTCTGCCGCCCAATCCCTCGATCGCGGATACGCCGGTCACCGTCGCGAAGACCGAGAAGTCGAGCACATCGGCCGCGCTCGTTCCCCTGACGGCCTGACCCGAGCCCTCGAACACCGTGATGTCGGAGAAGAGCGTGGTACGAGTCAGGGTGGGCGCCCCGCCGGCCGCTTCGACACGCAGGGTATTGATGCCAGCGCCGCCGGAAATCGTGTCGGCCTGCCCCTCGATCCCGGCGACGATGAACAGGTCGTCACCCTCGCCGCCGTTCATCACATCATTGCCGGTACCACCGAACAGCGTGTCATTTCCGCCGCCGCCGTTCAGCGTGTCTCTGCCGCCAAGGCCCGACAGCGTGTCGTCGCCGTCGCCACCATTCAGCAGGTTGTTGCTGTTGTTGCCGACGAGGCTGAGGCCGGACACGCCGATGCCCTCGATCGTCACGGTCGCCACCGCTGTGGCCTCGGCGACCCCGTCCGATACGACATAGGTGAAGCTGTCCGTCGCAGACTGGCCTGTCAGCAACGCGTCGAAGGCTCCGTTCGGATCGTAGACGAAGTCGCCGCTCGCCGACATCGTCACGCGCGCACCCGATGCGAGGATGATCGGGCCGGACAGGCCACCGCCATTGACGGCGGTCACGGTCAGCACATCGCCGTCGGGATCGCTGTCGGCACCGGCGCCGGTCAGCACGTTGCCCGACACTGTCGCGGCCTCGGTGGTCGTCGCGACGTCGGGGGCGGCAATCGGCGCGTCGTTGCGCCCGGCGACCTCCAGCGTCGCGGTGGTGCTCACCGCGGCGTTGACGCCGTCGCCAACCGCATAGGCGACCGTCACCGTCACGTTCTGACCGGCCTTGAGGTCGTTGAACTGATTCGGATCGAGGCTCACCACGCCGGTCGCGGCCAGGCTGAACACCACCACCCGGCCATCCGAGGCAACCACATCCTGCAGCGTCAGGCCGAGCGCATCGCCATCGGGATCCTGCGCCGCGGCAAGGAGGTCGATGCCGAGCACTGGCGCGTCCTCGTTCGTGCTCAGCACGATCGGTGTGACGGTCGGCGCGGTATTCTGCACGACAGTCGGTGCGAAGCCGACATCCACCCAATAATTCGCGGCATTGAAGGATTGCTGCGGCAGCAGGCCGAGTGTCTCGTTGAACAGTCCGTTGCCGATGCCGCCCCCGCTCAGCCCGGTCGGCTGGCCGCTGGCGGGCGCCGTGAGCGCGCCGCCCGCGCTGCTGACCGGCGCACTCAACCCGCCAAGCGTATAGGCATAGGCATCCGCCACGCCGTCGTAGTTGTAGCCATAGGACACGATGTAGCTGCCGCCCGCCGCAAGCGCGACCGGTGCCGCCAGCGTGCCCACCTGCCAGCCCACCGCGCCGACCTCCGACCCGACGTTCACCGAGGCAAGCTTGGTGCCATCGGACGTCCACAGCGTCAGCGTGCGCAGGTCGACATCGCCCGAATCCTGCGCGGTGCGGAAGTACTGCAACTGCGTGACGGACCCGCTCACATTCGCGGTGAAACGGACCCCGAGCTCGTAGTCATTGGCATCGTTGCTCGCGCCCGTCGCGGCCGCGCCGCCGAACAGGCTGATGGCGCCATCCGGTTCCTCGACGTCGGTGACGCTCACCAGCACCGCCTGCGTGACCGCCGCGGAAATGTTGTCGGTCGCGCTGACCACCACCTCGTATACGTTGTCACCGGGCGTGCCGCCCAGGTCGACCGGCGCCTCGAAATTGGGCGCGGACACAAAGGAAAGCAGGCCGGTCGTCGGGTTGATCACGAAGCGCGACGCATCGGCGCCACCGACAATGGCGTAGACGATCGCATTGCCGTCCGGGTCGGTCGCGGTGATCGTCCCGACGACGCTGGTGTTCTCCGCCAGGCTGAAGGTCGCCGCCGAGGTGATGACAGGCGGGCCGTTCCCCGACGTGTCCGCCGGGTCGAAGGTGACATCCACCCAATAATTCGCGGCATTGAAGGATTGCTGCGGCAGCAGACCGAGTGTCTCGTTGAACAGGCCGTTGCCGATCCCGCCACCGCTCAGCCCGGTCGGCTGGCCGCTGGCGGGCGCCGTGAGCGCGCCGCCCGCGCTGCTGACCGGCGCACTCAACCCGCCAAGCGTATAGGCATAGGCATCCGCCACGCCGTCGTAGTTGTAGCCATAGGACACGATGTAGCTGCCGCCCGCCGCAAGCGCGACCGGTGCCGCCAGCGTGCCCACCTGCCAGCCCACCGCGCCGACCTCCGACCCGACGTTCACCGAGGCAAGCTTGGTGCCATCGGACGTCCACAGCGTCAGCGTGCGCAGGTCGACATCGCCCGAATCCTGCGCGGTGCGGAAGTACTGCAACTGCGTGACGGATCCGCTCACATTCGCGGTGAAACGGACCCCGAGCTCGTAGTCATTGGCATCGTTGCTCGCGCCCGTCGCGGCCGCGCCGCCGAACAGGCTGATGGCGCCATCCGGTTCCTCGACGTCGGTGACGCTCACCAGCACCGCCTGCGTGACCGCCGCGGAAATGTTGTCGGTCGCGCTGACCACCACCTCGTATACGTTGTCACCGGGCGTGCCGCCCAGGTCGACCGGCGCCTCGAAATTGGGCGCGGACACAAAGGAAAGCAGGCCGGTCGTCGGGTTGATCACGAAGCGCGACGCATCGGCACCACCGGCGATGGCATAGACGATCGCATTGCCGTCCGGGTCGGTCGCGGTGATCGTCCCGACGACGCTGGTGTTCTCCGCCAGGCTGAAGGTCGCCGCCGAGGTGATGACTGGCGGGCCGTTCCCCGACGTGTCCGCCGGGTCGAAGGTGACATCCACCCAGTAGTTGGACGCCTGGAAGGTGTCCGTCGGCAGGGCGGAGCCGGCGTTACCGTAGCGGTACACGCCATTGGCAGCCCCCGCCGCATCCTGCGGCGCCCGGATGACGCCGAAGTAGTCGCCGAAAGCGTTGTCGTCACGCCCGTCGAAGGCCACCTCATTGCCGCCGGCGAAGAAGCCGCTGGTTGCGACGTAGTTGTTCTCGGTGTGGTAGGACACGACGTATTGCGTGTTGGCCAGCACCGCGACCGGTGCCGAGAGGGCGGCGGTCTGCCAGCCGCTCGCGCCCGGCGCCGAGGTGAAGGTCACCGTCGCGAGCAATTGCCCGTCCGGACCCCAGAGCCGCCCCTCGCGCAGGTCGGTATCGTTGGCATCGCTGGCGGCACGCCAGTATTTCAGCCCGGTGATCGCGCCGGCGCGGTCGACCGAGAACTTCATGCCGAGTTCGACTGGCGTGCCGTCGTTGCTGGCCACCGCGCCCAGCACGGGGAGGCCGCCGAACACGCTGAAGGTGTCCGGCATCACCGGCGCGGTCACCGTCACGATCTCCTGGTCGGGCGTCGCGTTGCGGATGTTCAGGCTGTCGTCGATCGCGCGCGCGAGGACCCGGTATTCACCCTCCGCCGCGGGCCGCCACAGGTAGCTCCACGTCGCCCAGGCGTCGGTCGTCTCGGCGACGCGCCAGCTGAGCCCGCCATCCACCGAGACCTCGACCACGGCCACGCGGCCGTCCGCGGTCGCCGCGTTGCCGTCATCATCCGTGGCGGTGCCGGTGATCAGCACCGCCTGCAGCGCCGCAACCTGGTCGGGCAGGTCGGCGATCGTCGCCGTCGCCGCCACGAAATCCGTCGATCCCGTCGCGCGGATCAGCCCCTGCGAGGCCAGGATCGCGTCGATGACCGGGTCGACCGCCGGGAAGATGCCCATGTCGGCGAACATGTTGATGGTGAACTGCTGCAGATCCCTGTTCTCGATCTGCGCGCCATAGGGCCAGTTGTCGTGCAGGTCGCTCAGCGCCCAGGTCCAGAACACCGTGCCGGCGCCAAACACGAGCGCGCCGCTCTCGTCGCGGTAGAGCGACAGGTTGTGGGTGGCCTCGCCCGGCTGGGTCCGGTTCCCCTGGTCGACCAGGATGCCGCTCCAGGGCGCCGTGGTGTCCGAGAGCTTGATGAGCCCCTCGGGCCGCTTGTCGTCTTCCGGCGACGTGTTCCATTCGTAGCCGAGAATGCCCGGCGCGATGTCGAGCGCCCCGCCCTGCGCGACGGTCGTGTCGCGCCACACCCGCAGCGCGGCGAAGGGTGCGGCCACATCGATCGCCGCGCCGAATTCGCCGGTGCCGTCCGGTCCGAAGGACTGCCCGGTCAGGTGGTTCTCGGCGCAGTTGCAGTACGGCAGCAGGCCGGACAGCGGATCGGTCACCAGGCCATCATTGGCGCCGGCCAGCGGGTTGGTGCTGAAGCGGTCGTCGCGCCACGTCCCCGTCCATACGTTGCTCGGGTCGAGGTTGGCGTAGTCCTCGGGGCCGGCATTCGGGTCACCGTTCGCCCAGGTCTCCTTGTAGCAGACAAGGGTGCGGTATTCCGTGCCGTCGGGGGAAATGCTGACTTCCCAGCGGGTCTTCCAATAGACCTCGTTGCCGCTCCAGAAGAGCAGGTTGACGCCGTCGGCGCGGGCCGCCTCGACCGCGCCGCGCTGCTGGCCGGACCAGTACTCGTCGTGCCCCACCGAGATGAAGGCGTCGCGGATCCGTTCGCCGGCTTCATTCTCGAACCAGGACGTGCCCAGCCGGTCGGTGTCGACGCCGGACATGTAGGTGACGTCGTAGCCGTTCTTCTCGAGCCAGTGGATGGCCGCGTAGTCGGCGCCGAACAGGTAGTCCTGCGGACCGGCCGCCGGTCCGCCGGAGGTGGGGTTGTCCTCGATGCCCCTGGTGATGAACGGACGGTTGTAGCTGACGGCATAGGCGCGGTCCTGGCCGAACGGACCCGGATCCTCGAGATCGAAGCGCGCATCCGCCACGTCCCCCGCATCACCGTAGAAATTCGCGCCGAGCTGGCCGTTATTGCCACCCCAGCCGTTATAGGCGTGCCACGTCGTGTCGGATGTCTGGAGCACGATGTCGGCGGGCACGCCATCGTTCCGAATGACGAACGGAATCTGGTTGACCGCGCCCTCGATCGGATTGCCCGACGCGTCAACGCGCTGAAGGCGCGCGAGGTAGACCCCGGACACCGCGTCCGCCGGCACGTCCCAGCTGTCCGTGACCGACCAGTTGCCGGCATCGACCAGGCCGCGCGTCCTGTCGACCAGCGGATCGGGCTGCACCGTGGCATTGGCATTGGCGAGTTCCGCGACCTCGCGCGCGCCGGCGCCGCCGTAATAGCCGAGGCGGAAGATCTCGATCTTGTAGTCGCTGCCGGCCCCGCCGAAGGTGTCGGCATTCACGTTGATCTTGAAGTCGACACGGCCGCCGGCATTGACGCTGATATCGGTCGCGAAACCCTCGATGTGCCGACTATGCGCCACGTCCCAGTAGGATTTGTCGGCGACTCCGTCGAGCCTGGCATTCTCGGCGACGATACGGCTGGCCATCGTATTCGCCGCGCCGATGCTCTGCAGCGTGGCAGCGCCGCCCTCGTCGGCCGTGAGACGCAACCCGGGCTCGGACGCGTTGGGATCGCTGCTCGCGCCGGTCGCGACCGCAGCGGCAGGGAGGCTGCCGCCGCCTCCCGGCGCCTGGTCATCGGTGACTGTCACCAGGATCGTCTGTTCGATCGGCGCGGCGACGGTGTCGGCCGCGCTGACGATCGCCTCGTTGGCGGTGTCGCCAAGCGTGCCCTTCAGGTCGAATGGTGCCTCGAAGCCGGGCGCGGGTTCGGGGGAGAGAAGACTGTTCGTCGGTATGGTGATGGCGCGGAACGCATCGGGGCCGCCGGCGATGGCGTCGCTGACCAAGTCGACCGCGGTGATCGTCCCGATGATGCTCGCCGTCTCCGGCAGGCTGAAGGCCGCGCCGGAGGTCATCGCCGGGGCCGTGTTCCCCGCCGACCCGGCCGAATCGAAGGTGACATCAATCCAGGCGTTGGACGGCAGGTCATTGCCGACGGTGCCGAAGCGGGACAGGCCGTTGCCCTCGCCGGGCGTATCCTGCGCTGCCCGAACGACGCCGAAGACGTCGCTCAAGGCCTTGGCGTCACGGGCATCGACGCCGAGTTTCTGGCCGCCGGCAAAGGAAACACCGGTCGCGAAGTCGTTGCTCTCGGTGCGGTAGAATCCGGCGTTCTGCGCGTTGGTCCGCTCCGTACCCGGTGCGGCGCCGGCGGCATCCTGCCACCACTCCCCGTCCAGAGCCGAGGTGAAGGCCACCGTCGAGAGCCATTGCCAGTCCGCGGCCCAGAATCGCCCCTCGCGCGCGTCGGACGCGTTGGCGGCGCCAAGGGCGCGCCAGTCCTTCAGCATGGCATTCCCGGCAGCGATCCGACTGGTCATGCATCCCCCGCACCAAGCCCCGTGGGTCGGCCGACCGGTGCGAGTGCAGGCCACGGCTCCAACGCATCAGGGTCGACCGACGGCCAAAAGCCGACCACCTATCGAAGCAGGAGCACCGCTGCATCGTGACCACCGCGCTCGGAAAACTTTGCTGGCGAAATGCAACGAAGCCTGTCGGCGAACCGCCTGGAGCGGTCGCAGCGCGTTGCTTTCCGGAGCCTCGAACGCGCCTGTCCAGAGGATGGCGTGCGGAGGCCCGACACGAAGGCCGGATTGTCTCGGATATCGATGCCCGCGTCGTCGCGTTGGCGCTGCGCCGAGAGACCGGATCGCTCGCGCCGCAATGGACCCTGACCGCGGCTCGCAGATCTGCCTGACGCGCGCGCGGGAAATGACCCCAGGATGTCGCGACTGACCGCGATGGTAGCGGCGAGCGGACTTGAACCGCTGACCCCGGCATTATGAGTGCCGTGCTCTAACCAGCTGAGCTACGCCGCCATCCACGCGAGGACGGCGAGTTAGGCCGCGGGCCCTGCGCTGTCAACCATTCGCGGCCGCGCGCCCTACAGCGCCACGTCGCGGTTGACGTCCTTGTAGAGCAGGTATGCCGCCTCGTCCGGCCCGGTCGGGTAGAATTGCTGCGGGCAGAAGGCACCCATCCAGATGAAGTCGTCGGCCCAGATCTCGTGCCATTCGGTGCCGAGCAGGTACAGCCCCTGCCCCTGCAGCATGAACAACCCGTGCTCCATGATGTGGGTCTCGATCGCCGGGAAGAAGGTGCCGGGCCCGAACCACATCAGGTTCATCTCGAAATCGAAGGCGAGGTCGCCGAAGGGCAGCAGGTGCTGGAAGCCGCGGCCCTCCAGCCCCGTGTGGTTGGTGCGCGGGACGTCGCGCTCATGCGACAGGATCGGCGCCGGCGCGGCGCGGTCGATCGCCTCGTATCGCTTCCGCAGGCCCAGGATGCGCGCCGGCGCCGAACCCTCGTTGCGGATCGCCACCGGCACCCCGGGCGGCGCGTAGAGGAAGCCGCCGCGGTCCTTCTCCTCGGCCCGGCCATCGACCTGCAGCACGGCGCTGCCTGACAGCACGAAATAGAAATGCTGGATGCCGGGTTCGGCAATCGGCGCGCGGGTGCCCCCGCCAGGCGCGACCTCCAGCACGAATTGCGCGAAGCGCGCGCCAAGCGCCGGCGCGGCAAGGAAGCGCACATCCGTCGCCTCGTAGTGCGGCAGCCGGCTTTTCAGCACGCCCTCGGGCGGCATGAAGGCATAGTTGGCGCGCACCACGCCGCGGTTGTGGCCCACGGCGCCGGGCAACGGCCGGCCTGGCGGGATGTTGAGGTCGCGAGGATGCATGGTGTCGTCCCGAGTGGAAGCGCCAGGGAACCACGTAAGTCGGGCACCGGCCAACAGCGCGCCGGCCGCTACAGCAGACCGAAGATGCGCCCCTGCGGCACCAGCGGCGCCCCCGCCAGGCCAAGCGCCGCCAGGCACCCCCAGATCCCGACCGAGCAGGAATCGATCACCGCGACGCCGAGTTCGGCCTCCAGCGGCGCGATCACCGGCAGGCCCGGCATGTTGGTGCCCCAGATCAGCACGGCATCCGGCGCGCCATCCGCCACGCAACCGCGGACCGCGGCACTGAGCGTCTGCGCCGTGAGCTGCGCCGCCGCCAGGTTGGACGCCACGCCGAGCCCGCGCACCGCCACCGTCGGATACCCCTGCGCGGCGAAGCGTCCGCCGATGAACGTGGCGCGCTGCTCCGTCCCCTGCGAGATCAGGGCGATGCGCCGCGCGCCGAGGCGCCGCAGAATCTCCAGCGCATCGAGCGACACGCTGGTCACCGGGATGCCAAGCCGCGCCCGCGCCGCCGCGCAGAGGTCGCGATCGACCTGGAAGCCGTCGATGGCGCCCTTGGTGCCGTTCCAGCAGATCGCCTCGACCTCGGCATCGGCGAGCAGCTCGGCGGCGGCGAGCACGGCCGGCGCGTCGTAGCCGCTCTCGGGCTGGCCGCTGCCATCCGGCCGATAGGCAATGCGCGAATAGCAGGAGGCGACGCCGGGATAGGCGCGCAACAGCACCTCCGTCGTGCGCTCGACCGTGCGGTTCGAGGACGGCACGAGCTGGCCGACGAAGCGGCCCGCGGCCAGGCGGTCCATCAATCGAGCCGCGCGCCCGAGGCCGTCACCATCTCGCGCCAGCGCGGCGTGTCCTGCTCGATCTGCGCGCGCACGGCATCGGGGCTCTCCGAGACCGACAGCACGAGGCCCGACGCCTTCAGCCGATCCTCCAGCCCCGGCGCCTGGCCGGCCTTGCGGATGCCCTCGAACAGCTGCGCGACGGTCGCCGGCGCCATGGAGGACGGGCCGGCCAGCGCCGACCAGCTCTGCTGGTCGATGGTCGAGAGGTTGAGGTCGGCGAATTCGCCCATCCCCGGCACCTCGGGGAAGAAGGGCGAGCGCGCGGTGCTGCCCACCGCGATCGGGATGGCGCGCCCGGCGGCGACATGCGGCATGAGCTGCGGCATGGCGTCGAAGATCATGTCGATGGTGCCGGCGAGGAAGTCGGCGACGGCCGGCGCACCGCCGCGATAGGGAATGTGCTCGATGTTGGCGCCGCTGCGCTTGGCGATGGTGGCGCTGATGAGGTGCGATGCGGTGGCGCGCGCCGACCCGGTCGTCACGCGGTTGGCTGGCCGCTTCGCCCATTCGATCATGCTGCGGAAATCGGTCCAGCCGCGCTCGCGCGCGCGCTCCGGCGTCACCACGCAAAGGACCGTCGAATTGGCGATGCGTGCGATCGGCGCGAGGTCCCGCGCCGGGTCGTAGGGCGGGCGGTCCATCATGAAGGGCAGCGCGGCGAAGAAGGTGACGCTGAGAACGCCGAGGGTCGACCCGTCATTCGGTCCGCGCGCGACCGCCTCGACTGCCAGGATGCCGTTGGCGGCGCCGCGGTTCTCGACGACCACCTGCTGGCCGGTCTGGCTGGTGATCGCCTCGGCATAATGGCGCGCCAGGACGTCGGCGGACCCGCCCGGGTTGAACGGCACCATCAGGCGCAGCGGGCGTCCCCCGGCGATGAGCTGCGCCCGGGCGAGACCGGGGATCGCCAGCGCCGGCGCGGCGGCGATGAGGTGGCGGCGTCGGATCATGGGGCCCTCGCGGCGTTGGATCGCGGGCCGCGGGTGCGGGCGGCCTGTGACACCGGCATGCAAGCGTCAGGCCATGGCTGTCGAGCGAAGGCGCGTTGCTGCGCGGCGCCCGGCTGTGCCGCGGTGCGGCAGGGCGCATGGCAGGCCGGGCACCGTGCCGCGAACCCACTGCGTGGCGTGCCTGTCGCACCCCATCGCAACCGCGCCCATCACGCCGCGTCGCGGGCGCCATCCACCGCGGCCTGCGCGCGCAGGAACCCGCCGGCCAGCACGCGGTCCCCGTCGTACAACACGCAGGCCTGGCCTGGTGCCACGATCCCCGGTTCGTCCAGCGCGATCCGCGCCAGCCCCGCCGCCGCATCCCAGGTCAGGGTCACGGCACGCGGCGCCTCGCGCGCGCGCAGCTTCACCGTGCAGCGCAGGGCATCGGCAGGCGGGTCGATCAGCCAGTTCATCTCGCCGGCAATGGCCTGGCGGGTCGCCAACGCCCCGCGTGGCGCGACGATGATCCGCCGGCGCGGCGCATCCACCCCCGCCACATACAGCCGGTCCGCGCCGTCCCAGGATGCGGCGCCGAGGCCCCTGCCCTGCCCCACCGTATAGCGCGCGATGCCCTCATGCGCGCCGAGGACGCGTCCATCGGCAGTGGTGATCTCGCCGGCGGCCAGCGCATCCGGGCGCAGCCTGCCGACCAGCGCGTCGTAGCGGCCCTCGGGCACGAAGCAGATGTCCTGGCTGTCGGGCTTGTCGGCCACCGCCAGGCCAAAGCGCTGGGCCAATGCGCGCACCGCTCCCTTGTCGGGCATGTCGCCGAGCGGGAAGCGCGCCAGCGCCAACTGGTCGCGCGTGGTGGCCGCCAGGAAATACGACTGGTCGCGCGCCACGTCGGCCGCGCGGTGCAGCTCGGCGCCGGCCGGGCCGTCCACGCGGCGGGCATAGTGGCCGGTGGCCAGCGCCTCGCAGCCCAGGTCGCGCGCCAGCGCCACCAGGTCGCGGAACTTCACCGTCTGGTTGCAGCGGATGCAGGGGATGGGCGTCTCGCCGCGGGCGTAGCTGTCGGCGAAGTCGCCGATCACCTCGCGCGCAAACACCTTCTCGCGGTCCAGGACATAGTGCGGGATGCCCAGGCGATCGGCGACAGCGCGGGCGTCATGGATGTCCTGCCCGGCGCAGCAGGCACCCTTCTTCTGCACCGCGGCGCCGTGGTCATAGAGCTGTAGCGTGGCGCCGACGACCTCGTGGCCCTGCTCGGCCAGCAGCGCGGCGACGACCGAGCTGTCGACCCCGCCCGACATCGCGACGAGGACCCTCATCGCGCCCCGCCCCTCAGCCGCTGCCGACGCTGGAGCCGCCGGCCACACGCATGGTGGCGCCCGCCGCATCCAGCCCCTGCTGCCAGAAGCGCTGCTCCAGCCGCGCCGCCTCGGCGAAATCCGCCGCCAGCTTCGCGAAGCGCGCCTCCCCGCCATGGCTCACACCCAGCGCGTCGATCCGCGCGGCGGCACCGCGCGCCATCGCCTGGTAGTCCGCCGCGCCATAGGTATTGATCCAGGACTGATACACGTTGCCCGCCACCTTGCGCGCCGGGTCGGCCAGGATGCGCAGCGCGACCTCCCCATACCCCACCGTGCAGGGCACCAGCGCGATCTCCAGGTCCAGGATGTCGCCATGCAGCCCGCGATCCAGCACCCAGCGGGTATAGGAGACCGTCTCGGCGCTCTCGGGCGTCGCCAGCACATCGGCTTCCGACAGGCCCCATTCGGCGCAGTACTTCAGGTGCAGCTTGGTCTCGTCGAGGATGGCCAGCACCGCGGCGGCCTTCTCGCGCATCGCGGCGATGCTCTCGCCCTTCACCACGGCCAGCGCCTTGGCGCGGGCGAAATGGATCAGGAACAGGTAGTCCTGCACCAGGTAGGTCTGGAAGGCCGGCAGCGGCAGCGTCCCGGCCGACAGCGCCTGCACGAAGGGGTGCCAGGTGTAGCCCGCCCAGTCGCCCGCCGCGGCGGCGCGCAGGCGGCGGAACAACCCGCCCTCGGCGCCGAAATCGGTGTCCCAGCGCGGCGCTTCCACGGGCTCAGCCGCCCGCGTTGCGGCTGCCGGCGGGCAGCTTCACGGTCAGCCCATCCAGCGCATCGGTCATGATGAGCTGGCAGCCCAGGCGCGAGGTCTCCTGCAGGTCGAAGGCGAGGTCGAGCATGTCCTCCTCGTCCTCGGTCGGCTTGGCCAGCTTGGGGAACCAGGCGGCATCGACCACCACATGGCAGGTGGAACAGGCCAGCGAGCCCTCGCAGGCGCCCTCGATATCGACGCCGTGGCGATGCGCGATCTCGAGCACGGACAGGCCCAGCGGCGCATCCACTTCCTTGCGCGTCCCGTCGCGCTGGATGAAGACCATCTTCGGCATTGCTACTCCGCCGCCCTGCTTGTTCCGGAAACCGCGCGCGACCATGCCTCCGCCAGCATGGCGGCAGCGCGGTCCACATCGGCGGGCGAGGTAAAGCGTCCGATGCCGATCCGCAAGGTGGCGCGCGCCCGGGCCTCGTCCAGGCCGATGGCGCGCAGCACGTAGGAGGGCTCGATCTCGGCCGAGGAACAGGCCGAGCCGGTCGAGACGCACAGCCCCGGCGCCGCCGCCATGATGTCCTGCGCCGAGACATCGCCGGGGAAGGCGATATTGGCATTGCCGGCGACGCGCGGGGCGTGTTCGGCGTTGACCTGGACCCCGGGCACGGCGGCCGCCAGCGCGGCCAGGAAACGGTCGCGCTGGCCGGCGATGCGCCCGGCATCCAGCATGCCTTCCGTGGCGGCGATGCGCGCCGCCTCCCCGAAGCCGACCACCAGGGGCGCGGGCAGCGTGCCGGACCGCAAGCCGCGTTCCTGGCCGCCCCCCGAGAGCAGCGGCGCGATCCGCACGCGCGGCCGGCGGCGCACATACAGCGCGCCAACACCCTTCGGCCCGTAGATCTTGTGTGCCGACAGCGAGAGCAGGTCCGCCTGGATCTCCGCCACGTCCAGCGGGATCCGCCCGGCCGCCTGCGCCGCATCGCTGTGGAACAGCGCGCCGGCCTGCTTCACGATGGCGCCGATGGCCGCGAGGTCCTGGATCACGCCGATCTCGTTGTTCACAGCCATGACGGAGACCAGCAGGGTCCGGTCATCGACGGCGTCGCGCAGCGTGTCGGGGTCCAGCAGGCCATCGGCGTCCACCGGCAGGAAGACCGGCTCGAAGCCCTCGTGTTCCAGGGACTTCACGGATTCCAGGACGCATTTGTGCTCGGTCGCGACGGTGACGATGCGGCGGCGCTCGGAGCCCTGCGACTCGGCGAAGCGCGCGGCACCCTTGATGGCGAGGTTGTTCGCTTCCGTGGCACCCGAGGTCAGCACGATCTCGCGCGGGTCCGCGCCGACCAAAGCAGCAATGTGGCCGCGGGCTTCCTCGACCGCTTCCTCGGCAGCGCGGCCCATGGCGTGCTCGACCGAGCCGGGGTTGGCGAAGTTCTCCTCCCACCATGGGCGCATGGCCGCGAGCACACGCGGGTCGACCGGCGTGGTGGCGTGGTTGTCGAGGTAGAGGGGGCGGTTCGGCGGCGCGGTCATGCGGGGAAGATGGGGCGGCGCGGGCGCGGTGGCGAGGGCGGCCATGGCGGATCAGGCCGCGTCGTCCCGCATACCGGATGCCGCCCCGAGCGCTGTTGCGCTTCCCGCGGCCTTCCCTTCCGTCCCCCACCCCGTATCCTGCGCGGCAACACCGTCCAGGAACCCCTCCATGCCGCCCCGCATCCTCATGATGGAGAGCCCGCTCTCCGACATCCCCACCGCGCGCGAGATCGCGCCCCCCGGCATGGAGCTGGTCGTCGCCCCCTTCGGCTCCGATGCCTTCAAGGCCGCCCTGCCCGGCGCCGATTTCCTGGTGGGCTTCGGCAACAAGGCGGTCGATGCCGCCTTCTACGCCAGCGCGCCGAAGCTGAAGCTGTTCCAGCTCCTGTCCGCCGGCTACGACACGGTGGACATCGAGGCCGCGCGCGGCGCCGGCATCCCGGTCTGCAACAATGGCGGAGCCAATTCCACCGCGGTGTCCGAACACGCCATGATGCTGATGATGGCGGTCTGCCGCCGCCTGGTCTGGCAGCATGAGAGCGTGGTGACCGGCCGCTGGCGCGGCAACGACCCCGGCTCGGTGAAGCTGTTCGAACTGCGCGACAAGGTGCTGGGCCTGGTCGGACTCGGCGCCATCGGCAAGAAGGTCGCGCGCCTGGCGAACGCCTTCGGCATGCGCGTGCAGTACTACGACATCAAGCGCGTGAGCGAGGCCGAGGAGGATGCGCTGCATGTCCGCTTCCGCCTGCTGAACGAGATCCTGCGGACATCGGACATCGTCTCCCTGCATGTGCCGCTGACGCCGGCGTCGAGGCACATGATCGGCGCCGAGGCGCTGGCGATGATGAAGCCCACCGCCTTCCTGGTGAACACCTGCCGCGGCCCGGTGATCGACGAGGCGGCATTGATCGCGGCCCTCGATGGCGGCGTCATCGCCGGCGCGGGGCTCGACGTTTTCGACCAGGAACCGCCGCCCGCCGACAATCCGCTGTTCAGGATGAAGAACGTGATTCTGACGCCGCACTACGCCGGACCCACCTGGGACAACCAGCCGGCGCGCTTCCGCAACGCCTTCGACAATTGCCAGCGGGTGGCGCGGGGCGAGGCGCCGCTCTGGGTGATCCCGGAACTGCAGTAGCGCGGCGGAACGGGCGGCTGGCGCCTTCCCGCGCGCGCGAAGCCCCGCCGCGCGGGGGCAGTGCGATGGGCGCGGCAGCGTTTTCGGCGCCCCATTGCCGACGCCCCGCCGCGCTGGGGCGGCCCAGGCCAACCGCGCGGGCGCCCCAATCCAGCCGCGCCATCACGAGTCGACGCTATATTGCGAACGCATCGCATTTGCGTTTATTCTGTTGATGCACCGTCGGCGCCGTCCCGGCCCCTGCCGATGGCGCGGGCTTGGCGGTCCGCCGCGGGCAGGCATCCAGCACGGCGGAAGAAGGGCGATCCCCATGAAGCGGCACATCACGGCACTGGCCCTGGGCGCCGCCCTGCTGCTGCAGGGCTGCGCCTCCCGCGAGGGTTTCGAAGCCCGCATGCACCAGTATGTCGGCAAGCCGGAGGCCGAGGTGATCGCCGCGCTGGGCGTGCCGGTGCGCAGCTTCCAGGTCGGCAACCGCAGCTTCGTGCAGTACGAACGCCGGCTGGTCACCGCCGATGCCCTGCCTGGCTGGGGCTGGGGCGGCGGCGTCAGCGTCCAGACCTGGCAATGCGACACGACATTCGAGATCGTGGACGGGCGCGTCGCCAGCTTCACCAGCCGCGGCAACGACTGCATCGCCACGCCGCCGCGGTAGGGCACCGGGCGCGCGAACAGAAGCGCCGGGCGCGTCAGGACGTTCGCAAGGCCAGCGGTTGCAGCGCATGGCGCGAGCGCCTGCGACCGACATGCGCCGGAGCGTGACCGGGCCGGGCGAACCGGGCCGGCGGCGCCACCGCTACGCCGCCTGGCGCCGCACCCGCTGCCGCATCGCCGCCCAGGCCGTGACGAAGCGCTCCGCCGCGTCGTCCGGGGCATTCCACGGCAACGACACGCGGATGGTGCAGCCGGCATCGCCGCCCAGCCCCATCGCCGCCAGCACATGCGATTGCGCCACCTTCCCCGACGAACACGCCGCGCCTGCCGAGACACGGACGCCCGCCAGGTCCAGCGCGATCACCTGGGTTTCCGCCAGCACGCCCGGCAGGGTGATGGCGCTGGTATTGGGCAGGCGCGGGGCGGTCGCGCCGGGGAAGCGGGCCTCGGGCGCGAGTGCCGCGATGGCCGATTCGATGGCATCGCGCAGGCGGGCGGTGCGGGGGTCGGGCTGCGCGGCCTCGGCGGCGGCGGCCAGGCCGGCAATGGCCGGCAGCGGCTCGGTGCCGCCGCGCCGGCCGCGTTCCTGCCCGCCGCCGGCGACCAGCGGCGCGGGGTCGAGCCCCGGGCGCAGCAGGAGAGCCCCCGCGCCCTTCGGGCCGCCCATCTTGTGGCCGGACAGCGCCAGGCTGTCCGCCCCCTCCGGCAGCGCCACGCGGCCGGCGGCCTGTACGGCGTCGACATGCAGCAGCGCGCCATGGGCGCGGCACAGCGCGGCGGCCTCGGCGATGGGGTGCAGCACGCCGGTCTCGTTGTTGGCGGCCATCAGGCAGACCAGAGCGGGCGGGCCGCCGGCCAGCGCGGCGTCCAGCGCGGCCAGATCGATGGTGCCGTCAGGCAGCACGGGCAGCAGGGTGGCATCCGGCGTGGCGCGCAACACCGCCGGGTGCTCGGTCGCGCCCACCAGGATGCGGCGACCGGCGGACAGGCCCTGCACGGCCAGCGCATTGGCCTCGGTGCCGCCGGCGGTGAAGACCACGTCCTGCGGCCGCGCGCCGAAGCGTCGGGCGATGGTGGCGCGCGCGTCTTCCAGAAGGCGGCGCGCCGCGCGGCCCTCGGCATGGACGGATGACGGGTTGCCCGGCAGGTCAAGCGCCGCCAGCACGGCCGCGCGCGCCTCCGGCCGCAGCGGCTCGGTCGCATTGGCATCGAGGTTGAGCGCGCCGGTCACGGCGCCTCCCCGCGCGCAGCCTCCGGCGCGGCGGGCGGGCGGGCGCGGCCGGTGACCTTGCCGCCGACCACGTCGGCCAGCGTCATGCCGCCCAGGAACAGGCGGATCTGGTCGCCGAGCTCGGCCCACAGGTCGTGCGTCAGGCAACGCCCGCCGGCCAGGCAGCCGGGGCCGCCTTCCTCGCAGCGGGTGGCGACGATCGGTTCGTCGGCGGCCTCGACCACGGCGGCGATCGGGATCTCGTGCGGCGCGCGCGCCAGGCGATACCCGCCGCCGGGCCCGCGGGCGGAGGCCACCAGGCCGGCGCGGCGCAGCCTCGCGAACAATTGCTCCAGATAGGCAACAGACAGGTGCTGCGCCGCGGCAATCTCGCCCAGCGTCACCGGGCGGCCATGCACGCAGCCCTGGTTGAGCCCTTCGCGCGCGGCCATCTCGACCATCGCCATCACGGCGTAGCGCCCGCGGGTGGACAAGCGCATCGTCTACTCCGCTCCCCTCGCAACCCAGACCGGCACGGCTCACATGGGGTGCCTGTCGTGATTCTGTTATGAAAACCCGACCGGCATCCGTATAGTGCGCGGGCCTCGGGACACGGGAACCTTCCCCGGGGCACCACGGAATGCTCTGAATCCATGTTGAAGGAGCATCTTTTTTCCTGCGAAGCGGCGCTTCCGGATGAAGGATGCCCTTTTCCGACTACCGCGGTCAAGAATTTGGCCGCATCGACCGCATTCCCTGGTGGGCACCCCCGCGCCCGCCGAGCGAGGTTCCCCAAACGTGCGGCAGGTCGCCGCGGTTGCCGGCTTTCGGGCCGGACCACGCGGCCCGCGGCAGAGCACATTGGACTGAATGCACAATGCCCGAGGTCATGTTCGCCGGGCCGGATGGCCGGCTCGAGGGGCGCTATCATCATTCGAAGCGCCCGAATGCCCCGGTCGCCCTGATCCTGCACCCCCACCCGCTGCATGGCGGGACCATGAACAACCGGGTGACCTACAGCCTGTACCAGCGCTTCCAGGCGATGGGCTTCTCGGTGCTGCGCTTCAACTACCGCGGCGTCGGCCGCAGTCAGGGCCGCTATGATGGCGGCATCGGCGAAGTGTCGGACGCGTGCTCCGGCCTCGACTTCCTGCAGGCGGTGAACCCGAATGCGTCGATGCTGTGGGTCGCGGGGTATTCCTTCGGGTCCTATGTCGGCATGCAGGTGCTGATGCGCCGGCCCGAGATGGGCGGCTTCATCTCCATGAGCGCGCCGGCCTCGCATTACGATTTCGGCTTCCTCGCCCCCTGCCCCTGCAACGGGCTGATCTTCCACGGCGCGGATGACGAACTCGTGCCCGAGCCGTCCGTGCGGAAGCTGGTGGACAAGCTGAACACCCAGAAGGGCATCACCATCGACTACCGCGTGATGCCGGGTGCCGGCCATGTCTACACGCCCGAGCAGACCGAGAAGGCGGTGGACGCCGCCGAGGACCATGTCATGGGCGTGCTCAACCGCAGCCGGATGGCGCTCGCCGCCGACTGACCGGCAGCATCGCCGCCGCGCATCAGGCAGGGCCGCCGGGCACACCGGCGGCCCTTGTCATGTCCGGGCCGCGGCGCGCCAGCAGCGAGACTCCGGCGCACTCCAGCCCTTGTCTTCGTGGGCATCGTCGTTCGAGCCGACGATGCCCTTGTATGCCCCTGGGCGGGGCCAATCACCGGAACCGGGGGCAGCCTGCGCGACGGCGCCAGGCCTGTCTTTGATCCAGATCACACCCCGGTCGCCTGCCGATGCGGCGGGCATGCCGCGCGCGATGGCTTCCGCGCGGTCGCGACAGCAGGCATCCTGCGCGCAACCAACCGGAGGACTCGCGCCATGGCGCATCGCCCGACTCGCCGCGGCCTGATTGCCGCGACGCTCGCCGTTCCTGCCATTGCGCAGGCCCAGGGCGCGGATTGGCGGCCCGACCGGCAGATCACGATGATCGTCGCCTTCGCCCCCGGCGGGGGCACCGATGCCGCGGCGCGCACCATCGCGCGCTTCATGGAACGCGACCTGGGCCAGCCCGTGGTGGTGCTGAACCGCCCCGGCGCCGGCGGCGAGATCGGCTTCAGCGAATTGGCCCGCGCACGGCCCGATGGCTACACGATCGGCTTCATCAACACGCCCACCATCGTCACCATCCCGATCGAGCGCCGCGCCCGCTTCAAGCTGGATGACTTCGCGCTGATCGCGAACATCGTGGACGATCCCGGCGGCATCTGGGTGCTGAACGACAACCCGATCCGCGACTTTGCCGGGCTGCTGGCGGCGGCGCGCGCCGCACCGGGCACCATCGGCTACGGCACGACGGGCATCGGCTCGGACGACCACCTGGCGATCCTCGCGATCCAGCGCGCGACCGGCACGCAGTTCCTGCACATCCCCTTCGCGGGGTCGGCGCAGGTGAAGCAGAACCTGATGTCGCGCTCGATCCCGCTGGCCGTGATGAACATGGCCGAGGGCATGAACGAATGGCGCCAGGGTGTGCTGCGCCCGATCATCCAGATGGGCGCGACACGCTGGGAACCGGCCGCCGAGGTGCCGACGCTGAAGGAAGCCGGCCTCGACATCGTGGAGGGTTCGATGCGCGGCATGGCCGCCCCCGCGGGCATGCCGCCGGCGGTGCTGGAGCGCCTGGCGCTGTCGGTGCGCCGCACCGTGGAGGACGAGGACTTCAAGCGCCTGGCGGTGCAGCAGAACCTGCCGCTGCGCTTCCTCGCACCGCCGGAATACGCGGCGGAACTGCAGGCGCTGAAGGCGCGGTATGAGGCGCTGTGGGCGCAGCATCCGTGGCGGGAGTGAGGGGCGCTACAACAGCGCCCCCACCATCCGCCCGCCGGTCATCTCCCGCCGCACCCCGGTCGTGCCCGGGAAGGTGATCGGCATCCCCCGCGCCACCCTTGCCGCCAGCAAGCCGAACGCCTGCGCTTCCAGCGCATCGCCGTCCCACCCCGCGACCTCCACCGGCCGCACCGGTTCCTCCAGCGCGCCGGCGAGCGCCTTCATGATCGCCGGATTGCGGCGCCCGCCGCCCGCCACCAGCCATTGCAGCGGCGGTTCCGGGAACAGCCGCGCCGCGGCCGCCACGCACACCGCGCAGAAGGCGCACAGCGTCGCCGCGCCATCGGCGGCCGACAGTTCCGCCGCGCCCGCCTCCTTCAGCGCCCGGTCGAAATCCAGCCGGTCCAGTGATTTCGGCGGTGGCGCGCTCAGATACGGATGCGCCATCAACCGCCCGAGCACCGCGCCATCCGCCTGCCCGGCCAGCGCCAACCTGCCGGCCGCGTCGTAGTCCTTGCCGGTGTGCTGGCGCGCCCAGTCGTCCAGCGGACCATTCGCCGGGCCTGTGTCGAAGGCCAGCATCTCGCCATCGGCGCCGAGCCAGGTGACATTGCCCACCCCGCCCAGGTTCAGGATCGCCAGCGGCTTCGGCAGCGGGGCCGACAGCGCGCGGTGGAACACCGGCACCAGCGGCGCCCCCTGCCCGCCGGCCGCCACATCCGCGCTGCGGAAATCATACGCCACCGTCATGCCCGTGCGCTTGGCCAGCGCCGCCGCGTCGCCGACCTGCCAGGTGAAGGGCGTGATGTTGCGCCCGGCCACCGGCGGGCGATGCAGGATGGTCTGGCCATGAAAGCCGATCAGGTCGGCCTCGAGGCCCAGCGCCTCCACCGCTTCGGCATGGCGGTCGGTGATGCGCCGGATGGCATCCAGCAGGTCGGGATCGGTCTCGCTCAGGCTCTCGGCGCGGTCGAGCAGCCCGCGCAGGGCGCGGCGCAGCTTCGGGTCGTAGGGCAACGTCAGGCGTGGGCCGATCCGCAGGATCGCCTCGCCATCCGTCTCCAGGTAGGCGGCATCGACCCCATCCAGGGAGGTGCCGCTCATCAGCCCGATGGTTCTCAGCATTCTGCTGCCCTGCTAGCGCGCTTTCCCGCCGCCCGGAAGCGGCACAAGCCCGCGCTCCCACGCGGCGATCCATCGAGGATGCGCTCGCGAGTGCCCGGGCGGGGCAGCGGGGCTGGTGCCGGATCCCCAAAACCGTGCTAGCCCCCCAGCCCTCCGGGCGAGAGCCCCCGGGTGACCAGGACGACACCATGACTGCCCCCACCAGCGACTTCCTGCGCATCGCGAAGGAACGCGGCTACATCCACCAGACGACGGACGAGGCGGCACTCGATGCCGCGCTGAACAAGGGCGGGCTGGTCGCCTATATCGGCTATGACTGCACGGCCGACAGCCTGCATGTGGGGCACCTGCTGCCGACCATGCTGCTGCGCCTGCTGCAACGCACCGGCGGCAAGCCCATCGCGCTGATCGGCGGCGGCACCACCAAGGTCGGCGACCCGTCCGGCAAGGACGAGGCGCGCCAGCTGCTGACCGAGGCCACCATCGAGGCCAACAAGGTCGGCATCCGCCGCACCTTCGAAGCCCTGCTGGATTTCGACGCCGGCGCGATGATGCTCGACAACGCCGAATGGCTGGATGCGCTGCACTACATCCCGTTCCTGCGCGATGTCGGCCGCCATTTCAGCGTGAACCGCATGCTGACCATGGATTCCGTGCGGCTGCGGCTGGAACGGGACCAACCGCTGAGCTTCCTCGAATTCAACTACATGCTGCTGCAATCCTACGACTACCTGGAACTGCACCGCCGCCACGGCGCCGTGCTGCAGATGGGTGGGTCGGACCAGTGGGGGAACATCGTGCTTGGCGCCGACCTGATCCGCCGCATGGCGGGCGGCGAGGCGCATGCGGTCACCACCCACCTGCTGACCACCGCCTCGGGCCAGAAGATGGGCAAGACCGCGGCGGGTGCGGTCTGGCTGAACCCGGACCGGCTCAGCCCGTACGACTACTGGCAGTTCTGGCGCAACACCGAGGATGCGGATGTCGCGCGCTTCCTGGCGCTGTTCACCGAATTGCCGATGGACGAGGTGCGGCGCCTCGGCGCGCTGGCCGGCGCGGAGGTCAACGAGGCGAAGAAGGTGCTGGCCACCGAGGCGACCGCGCTGCTGCATGGCCGCGCGGCGGCGGAGCAGGCCGCCGAGACGGCGCGGCGCGCCTTCGAGGAAGGCGCGGCGGCCGACACCCTGCCGTCGATCACTGCCGCGCTGCCGGCGGCCTTCGTGGACCTGGCGGTGGCCGCCGGCCTCGCCGCCAGTAAGGGCGAGGCACGGCGGCTGATCGCGCAGAACGGCTTGCGGCTGAACGATGCGGTGGTGAGCGATGTCGCGCTGAGCGTCACGCAGGCCGACCTGCGCGACGGCGCCGCGAAGCTCTCCGCCGGGCGCAAGCGGCACGTGCTGGTGCGCGCGGGCTGAGAGACCGTTTGAGAATGCCGGCACCGGCCCTCTCCCCCACCCGGCCACCCAACGACACTATCCTGATGGGTGGCCGGGTGGG
>JBHYEQ010000024.1:0-62335 GCA_051860065.1 Roseomonas sp. | reverse complement strand
CGTCGCCGCGGCCCGGGCGGTCCTCGCGCGGCGGTCCGGCACGGCGGCCCGCGCCGCGGTGGCCGCGCGCGCCGCGCCCACCGCCGGCACCGCCGCCATCAGCGAGGAAGGCGCCCGCGGCGCCACGCCCATCTGCGCGAAGCCCTGGTCCAGCAGCGCGCCCATGTGGCGGTCGCGCTCGACCCAGGACGACCCGCCCATGGTCACGCCCACCAGCCGGATATTGTCGCGGATGGCCGAGGTCACGATGTTGAAGCCGGAGCTGCGGATGTAGCCGGTCTTGATGCCGTCCGCGCCGTCATAGTCGCCCAGCATGCGGTTGTGGTTGCGGATCATCGCGCGGCCCCAGTTGAAGTGGACCCGGCTGAAATAGTGATAGCGGGTGGGGTGGTCGCGGATCAGGCGCAGGCCGAGCGTGGCCATGTCACGCGCCGTGGTGGTGTTGTCCGGGTCGGGAAGGCCCGACGCGTTGCGGAAGGTGGTGCGCGTCATGCCGATGGCGCGCGCGCGCAGCGTCATCACCTGGCCGAAGCGTTCCTCGCTGCCGGCCAGGTGCTCGCCCACCGCGGCGGCGACGTCGTTCGCACTTTTCGTGACCAGCGCCAGGATCGCCTGCTCCACTGTAAGCGTGGCACCGGCCGGCAGGCCGAGCTTCGAGGGCGGGCGGGAGGCGGCTTCCTCGCTCATGCGGATCGGCGTGGTCAGCTGCACGCGGCCTTCGGCCAGCGCGTCGAACAGCATGTAGAGCGTCATCATCTTGGTCAGCGAGGCAGGGTATCGTGTCTCGTCGGCATTGGCGGCGATCAGCACACGGCCGGTGCGCGCCTCGACCACCATGGCGGCGTAGCGTTCGCTGCCGATCTGCGCGCGGGCCGTGCCGGGCAGCAGCCAGCCCGCAACCATGGCAAGTGCGGCCGCAACGGCGATTCGGCGGGCGCGGATGGGCGCGCTCGCGCGGTGGTCGACGCGGCTGTGCGTCATGAAGGCAATCCCCCTGCGGCCCGATCCGACAGGATGGGCGGTAGCACTTGGCCGGCAGGATAGCGACGCCCGGGCCCGCACGTCCAGCCGAAACCGTCGTGAGTTCCTTGTTCAGCAATGGGTTACAATGAGGTGTTGCGACGCCCCCCACCAGCGCCCGCGCCCGGTCGTCAGACCGCGTCGGCAATGTCATGGTGCAGTGCAAAAACTTCTTGCAATCTGCTTTCGCCACGGTCTAAAGCCCCGTCATGTTGCAGCGCAGCAAAGCGGCCCGGAAGCCCGGGCCATCCAAGCAGAGCGGGGCCATGCCGGTTCCCGCCCCCAATATGGAAGAGGACCAGACCATGGCCGAGACCAAGACCGCCGAGATGAAGAAGATGGCCGCCGAGGGCACCGCCCAGGCGCAGAAGATGGTGACCGACGGCGCGGCGCAGGCCCGCGTCGCGATGGAGAAGGGCATGGAGCAGATGAGCAAGGGTGCCGAAGGCGTGATGAAGGCCGTCGAGGAAGCGACCGAGTTCGGCCGCGGCAACATGGAGGCCTTCACCAAGGCCGCCCAGACCTGGACCGTCGGCGCGCAGGACCTGGCCCGCCAGATGATGGCGCTGGCCCAGGGCATGACCGACCAGTCGCTCGAAAGCGCCAAGGCGCTGGCCGCCGTGAAGTCGCTGAACGAGGCCGCCGAGCTGCAGGCGAAGTTCGCCAAGGCCGCTATGGAGAAGGCCGTCGCCGAATCCGCCAAGATGCAGGAAGCGGTGTTCAAGCTGACCGAGCAGGCCGTGGCGCCGATCTCCGCTCGCATGACCATCGCCATGGAAAAGATGGCGAAGCCGCTCGCGGCCTGAGCCGGAACGACACCCCGGCGCATCCCCCTCCCCCCGCGCCGGGGCGGTCGACCAGGGCCCGGTCCGGGCCGATCCAGCCGCGCGAGCGGCCGGGTCGGTGCCGGGCCGGGCCTTTTTTAATGCCTTCGGGCCAACTATCTGCCCAGCGGGCGCGCTGGCCCCTTCACGGCCGGCCGCGCCCTCCGATATCCTGCCATGCGGGCCGCGCCATTGCCGGTCCGCCCAAGGGAAACCACTTCTTCGGCCATGAGCGATCAGGACAAGCGCCCCGGCGGTGGGCAGGGCGGCGACGGGCCCCAGACGGGGGTCGTCGTCAAGACGCGCCCGCGCACCAAGAAGCCCGCCATGTACAAGGTGCTGATGCTGAACGACGACTACACGCCGATGGAGTTCGTCGTGCACGTCCTCGAACGCTTCTTCCAGAAAAACCGGGAGGAGGCGACGCGCATCATGCTGCATGTGCACCGCCGCGGAGTCGGCGTCTGCGGCGTGTTCACCTACGAGGTTGCGGAGACCAAGGTCACGCAGGTGATGGACCTGGCGCGCCAGAACCAGCACCCTCTGCAGTGCACGATCGAGAAGGAATAGGGGGACAGGGGTCGTAGAACCCCGGGAGGAATCCCACATCATCAAGACTGGATACCTGGTGCCGCGCCGACCCAATGAGGCTGACGCGCCACCGACAGGGGAGCGTCACTGACATGCTGTCCCGCAACCTCGAGCAGACGCTCCACCGGGCCCTGGCACTGGCCAGCGAACGGCGCCACGAATACGCGACACTCGAACACCTGCTGCTGGCCCTGGGCGACGACCAGGATGCGGCGACGGTGTTGCGCGCCTGCGGGGTCGATCTCGACCGCCTCAAGCGCGATCTCTCGGAATTCCTGGACAAGGACCTGGCCGGTCTCGTCACGGAACGCACGGGGGACCCGAAGCCGACCGCTGGCTTCCAGCGCGTCGTGCAACGCGCCGCCATCCATGTGCAGAGCAGCGGCCGCGACGAGGTGACCGGCGCCAATGTGCTGGTCGCTTTGTTCAGCGAGCGCGAATCGCATGCCGTGTACTTCCTGCAGCTGCAGGACATGACGCGGCTCGATGCGGTGAACTTCATCAGCCATGGCATCGCCAAGGCGCCAGGGCGTTCCACGCCGCGCCCGGTGCAGGGTTCGCCGCAGGCTTCGTCCAACAACTCCGGGGAGGAAAACCAGGAGAAGGAGGAAAAGCCGCGCGGTGGCCGCGGCCAGGACGCGCTGACCAACTACTGCGTCAACCTCAACAAGAAGGCGCAGCAGGGCAAGATCGACCCGCTGATCGGCCGCGACCAGGAGATCGAGCGCACCATCCAGATCCTGTGCCGGCGCACCAAGAACAACCCGCTCTATGTGGGTGATCCGGGCGTCGGCAAGACGGCCATCGCCGAGGGCCTGGCCAAGCGGATCGTCGAGGGCGACGTGCCCGAGGTGCTGCTGAAGTCGACCATCTATGCGCTCGACATGGGCAGCCTGCTGGCCGGCACGCGCTATCGCGGCGATTTCGAGGAACGGCTGAAGGCCGTGGTGAACGAACTGGAAGCCCAGCCGGGCTCCATCCTGTTCATCGACGAAATTCATACGGTGATCGGTGCGGGTGCGACCTCCGGCGGGGCGATGGATGCGTCGAACCTGCTGAAGCCGGCGCTGGCCCAGGGCACGCTGCGCTGCGTGGGCAGCACGACCTACAAGGAATACCGCAACTACTTCGAGAAGGACCGCGCGCTGGTCCGCCGCTTCCAGAAGATCGACGTGAACGAGCCGACGGTCGAGGATGCGGTGAAGATCCTCCAGGGCCTCAAGACCAACTACGAGAAGCACCACAAGGTCCGCTACACGCCGGAAGCGATCCGCGCCGCGGTGGAGCTGTCCGCCAAGTACATCCACGACCGCAAGCTGCCCGACAAGGCGATCGACGTGATCGACGAAGTGGGCGCCTCGCGCATGCTGCTGCCCGAAGGCAAGCGGCGGAAGACGGTCACGCTGAAGGATGTCGAGGACATCGTCGCCAAGATCGCGCGCATCCCGCCGAAATCGGTCTCGACCGACGACCGCGAGCAGCTGCGCACGCTGGAGCGCGACCTGAAGGCCATGGTGTTCGGCCAGGACAAGGCGATCGACGCGCTCTCGGCCGCGATCAAGCTGGCGCGTGCCGGGTTGCGCGATGCGGAGAAGCCGATCGGCAACTACCTGTTCAGCGGCCCTACCGGCGTCGGCAAGACCGAGGTCGCGAAGCAACTGGCCAAGACGCTCGGCATCGAGCTGATCCGCTTCGACATGTCGGAATACATGGAGCGGCACAGCGTCAGCCGGCTGATCGGCGCACCGCCTGGCTATGTCGGCTTCGACCAGGGCGGGTTGCTGACCGACGCCATCGACCAGCATCCGCATGCAGTGCTGCTGCTCGATGAGATCGAGAAGGCGCACCAGGACCTGTACAACATCCTGCTGCAGGTGATGGACCACGGGAAGCTGACCGACCAC
This sequence comes from Roseomonas sp., assembly GCA_051860065.1. Taxonomy (GTDB): domain Bacteria; phylum Pseudomonadota; class Alphaproteobacteria; order Acetobacterales; family Acetobacteraceae; genus Neoroseomonas. The sequence goes on along the minus strand of JBHYEQ010000024.1, from coordinate 57,996 downwards.
AACGGCAAGACCGTGGATTTCCGCAACGTCGTCCTCATCATGACGACGAATGCGGGAGCGTCGGACATGGCGAAGTCGACCATCGGCTTCGAGCGCCCGACGCGGATCGGCGAGGATGAGGAAGCGATCAAGCGCCTGTTCACGCCGGAATTCCGCAACCGGTTGGACGCCATCGTGCCCTTCGCCGCGCTGACGCCGGAGATCGTCGGGCGCGTGGTCGAGAAGTTCGTCATGCAGCTCGAGGCGCAGCTCGCCGACCGCAACGTGACGATCGAACTGAGCAGCGCCGCCAAGGAATGGCTGGCCGAGCGCGGCTACGACCCGCTCTATGGCGCGCGGCCGCTGGCCCGCGTGATCCAGGAGCACATCAAGAAGCCGCTCGCCGAGGAACTGCTGTTCGGCAAGCTGGCGAAGGGCGGTTCGGTGAAGGTGGGGCTGAAGGACGGCGCGCTGTCCTTCGACATCATGGAGGCGACGCCCCCTGCCCTGCCCAAGCCCGAGGAAGGCGAGGGCGAGCCCGACCGCGAGCCCGAGACGGCCGAGTAGCGCCGCGTCGCGACAGCGGCGATGATGAACGGGCGCGGAGGGCATCCCTCCGCGCCCGTTTTCCGTTCAGGGGATGAAGCGATGAGCGCGATCAAGGACTGGAACGCCTATTCCGCGGCGCTGCGCGAACGCGGCAAGGAACTGGGCCAGCTGCACCCGGAGATCGTGAAGGGCTTCGTCGCGCTGTCCAACGGCGCGGCCAAGACGCAGCACCTGGATGCCAAGACGCGGGAGTTCATCGCGCTGGGTGTCGCCATCACCACGAAGTGCGAGGGCTGCATCGACGCGCATGTCCGCAAGGCCATGGCGGCGGGGGCGACTAAGGCGGAGATTGCGGAGGCATTGGGGGTGGCGATCGCGCTGAATGCGGGGGCGGCGTTTACCTACGCGCTGCATGCGCTGGATCGGGCGAACGAAGGCTAACCCAACGCCTCCCTCGCCCCCTCCAGCGCCGCCTTCTGCGCCTTCGTCACCTTCGGATAGTGCAGCCCCAGCCCTTCCAGCGCCTGCACGATCGCCGCCACCACCACCAGGCGCGTGAACCACTTGGTATCCGCCGGCACCACGAACCACGGCGCGTGCTTCGCCGCGGTGCCGCGGATCGCCGCCTCATAGGCCGCCATGTAGGCGTTCCAATGCCCGCGCTCGGCCACATCGCCGGCGGAGAACTTCCAGTTCTTCTCCGGCTCGTCGATGCGCGCCAGGAAGCGCTTCTTCTGCTCTGCCTTGCTGACGTTCAGGAAGAACTTCAGCACCACCGTGCCCTGCCGCGCCAGGTAGCGTTCGTAGGCGGCGATATCCTCCAGGCGCTCGTCCCACACCGACTTGCCCACCAGCCGCGGCGGCAGCTTCTGGCCGGCCAGGTAGTCGGGGTGGACGCGCACCACCAGCACTTCCTCGTACCAGGACCGGTTGTGGATGCCGATGCGCCCGCGTTCGGGCAGCGCCGTCGAATGACGCCACAGGAAATCGTGGTCCAGCTCGTTCGCATTCGGCGCCTTGAAGGAATGCACCTGGCAGCCCTGCGGATTGACGCCGGAGAAGACGTGCTTGATGGCCCCGTCCTTCCCCGCCGCATCCATCGCCTGGAAGATGCACAGCACCGACCAGCGGTCCTGCGCATAGAGCATGTCCTGCAATTCCGCGAGGCGGTCCACGCCCTGTTGCAGCAGCTCCGCCGCGTGGTCCTTCTCGAGGCTGAGGCCCGCGGTGTCGCCCGGGTCGAAATCCTTCAGCCGGAAGCCCTTGCCGGCATCGACGCGGTAGCGGTCCAGGATGTTTCCGACTCGCTTGGTGATCATGCGGACTTCCCTTTCGGCGCCACCACGATCCACCCCGCCGCCAGCGCCTGCAACAGGAACGTCACGGACAACGCCACCGCATAGCCCGCCGGATCCCACCCGCCATCCGCGGTGCGCGGCCACAGGTCCAGGATCGCGCCGATCCCGATCTGCAGGATGAACACCAGCACCAGCATCGAGAAATTGATGGCCGTCGCGACCCGTCCCTGGAGTTCCGGCGGGAACCCCTGCCCCACCGCCGCATACCCCACCACGCCGACCGACCCGCAGAAGGAAAACAGGAACCAGGTCGCCACGATCGGCCAGAAGCCGTCGGGCGGCGCCGCGATCAGCAGCGCCTGCGCCAGCAGCACGCCCGCCATGCCGATATAGGGCACGAACATCGGCGAAAAGCCGCGCTTCTGCGCGAACCAGGCCGCCTGCCCGGTCACCAGCGATCCCGTCACCAGCCCCATCGCGTAGATCAGCAGCGCCACCGCGCGCGGCTGGTCCGCCAGCCCACCCACATCGCGCAGCCACGGCCCGGCCCAGAGGCCCTGGAAGGTGAAGTTCAGCGCCGACAGCACCATGATCGCCGGCAGGAAACGCAGGAAAGGCCGGTCGCGGAAGATGCGCCCGAACTCGCCGATCTCGCGCAACAGGCTGCGCCGCTGCGGCACCGTCGCACCGGGCGGGCGGTCCGGCACCACGGTCAGGATCCACACCGCCGCACAGACCGTCAGCCCCGCCAGCAACACGAAGATGCCGCGCCAGCCCAAGAAAGGCAGCGCCGATTGCACAGGCACCGTCGCCGTCATGCCGCCCATGCCGGCCAGGAAGAGCCCCGCGCCGGTCACGGCGGCCACGCGTTCCTTCGGATACCATTGCGAATTCGCCTTCAGCATCGCCATCAGACCCGCCGCCAGCCCGATGCCGCACACGAAGCGCCCGAGCGCCAGCACCCCCACGTCGGGTGCCGCGGCGCACAGCAGGAACCCGCTGGCCGAGACCACTGCCAGCGTCGACTGCACACGCCGCGGCCCATACAGGTCGAGCGCCACGCCGATCGGCAGCTGCGCCAGCGCATAGGCCGCGAAGAAACACGCCGCCAGCAGCCCGAGCCCGGAGGCCGACAGCCCGAACTCGATCGCCAGCAGCGGCCCGATGGTGGCCACCATCCCGCGATTGCACTGGTTGAGGAAATTGATCGCCGCCAGCGGCAGCGTGATGCGCGCGAAGCCCGGTGAAGCGGACATCAGCGCGGGTCGAGCCGCACGCTGATCGGGCAGTGGTCCGAAAGCCGTTCGAGCATTGCCGGCTCGCGCTCGACAAACACCATCACCCGGAAGCTGTCGCGCACCACCCAGTCGCGCGCCGGCCCGCCCAGAAGGATATGGTCGATGAAGGGTCGGGCAGATCCGTGGCGCGTCGGGCAGGGATTGTGGAAGGCGCTGGCCGGGCTCGCCAGCGGCGCCGCCTCGGTCAGCGTGGCGAAGAACTCGTCGCCGCGCCCCATGCGCCGGTTGAAGTCGCCGAGGATCGCGAAGGCGATGCCTTCCTGGCGGCGCGCCGCGATCCAGTCGCGCAGGATCTCCGCCTGCTGGCCGAGGCCCTGGCAGTCGCGCGAGTTCGGCTGCCGGATCGACCCGACGGCGCAGCCGCCATCCAGATGCACCGACAGCAGGCGGATCGGCGGCCCCTCGCCGGATCGCACCGTGATGTCGGCACCGCGGCGCAGCGACCGTCGCGCAGCCGGCCGAAGGTCGAGCGCAGCGAGGTCGGGGTTGCGCACCACGCTCAGCCCGCGCCGCCAGGCGAAGCCGGCGCGCTGAGTGTCGGTCTCGTTCGGGAAGTGGAAGTCGTAGCGCGTCGCGTCGAAAACGCGCGCGGCGGCGAGCGGCCCGTCGATCTCCTGGATGGCGATCACGTCGGCGGCCAATCGGTCGGCATAGGCGCGCAAGCGTGCGAATTCCTCCGCGGTGCGCGGGCGCAGGCCGGAGGGCAGGTCGGGATGCCCGGCCGGCTTCGTCGTCAGCCATTCGATGTTCCAGGCGGCGAGCTTGATCTCCTGCGCCGCGGCGGGCAGGGCGAACAGGGCGAGCACGGCGATCAGCAACGGGCGCATGGCGGCCCTCATAGCAGCGTCGCGACTTCGGCGCGCGCGGGGTGGCTGGTGCTTGCCGTCAGCGGGCGGGCACCGCAGGCGAACAGGAATTCCGCGACGGCATCATAGGCCGCGGCATCGCGCGTCGGATCGTGCAGCGGGTCCGCGCGCCGCGACCCGCGCGGCACCCAGATCACCGTCTCGCCCCGCGCGCGAGTCAGCAGCACGCGATAGGTGTTGACCACGTAATGCGCCTCGCTGCGTTCCGCCTGCCAGCGCGTACCGGCGAAGCGCCGCGCCGCCCAGGCGCCGTCGCGCCGCACCAGGTCGCCGCCCCAGGCCAGGCCGCAAGCATCGAGTTCCAGCCCCTGGCAGGCATATTCGGTCGCCGCGGCTTCCAGCGCATCGCTGGCGCGCACGTCGCGCGGCGCGCCCTCCGGCGGGGTCTGGAAGTGGTTGAGGAACCAGTCTGCGACATCCTCCGCCGGCACCTCGGCGGCCAGGCCATCGCCGCGCAGCCGCTTGGCACCGGAGGACCGCAGCAGCCCCGCGCGGCGCCGCCCGCGCGCGAAACCGCGCAACGCCTGGCGCGCGGCATCCAGGTCGCGCGTGACGAAAACCGGGAAGTCGGGTGCGGCATCCGCGATGCCTGCCGCGCCGGGCGCATCGCCGGCGAGCACCGCCTCGACCCATCGCGCCACCGACGCATCACGCACCGCGCGCAGCGGCACGGTCAGATCCAGCGCGGGGTCGATCGCCAGCCAGGGCGGTGCGGCCGCGGCCAGGCGCTGCATCGCGTCCGGCGCATCGACCACGCGCTGTGCGGCCACCGCGCCCCAGCGCGGATCGGCGGCGATCACACGGCCCCATTCTGCCAGCCCCGCCTCGCCGGTGTTGATCTCCTGGCCATTGCCGATCAGCGCGACTACCACGGCCCAGCCGCCATGGCGCCCCATGATGTCGAGGCAATGGGCGGGCTCGCTCATGCTCAGGGTGCCGGGCCGGTTCTGCGTGCCGCGGCGCGCCTTCGCCTCGTCCCAGGCGCGTTGCGCCTCGTCGAAGACGATGATGCGCTCGGGTGGCGCGCCGGCGCCGGGTGCGGCGCCATCTTCCAGGAAGCGGTGCACGTTCTGGATCGCCGCCTTCACCTCGCGCAACGCCTGCGCCTTGGCGGCACCGCGCCGCGCGACGGCATCGCGCGCCAGCGCCTCGCGCAGGACCGCGACCAGCGGCGCATTGCCGGTCAGGAAGGCCGCGCCATCCTGCCGCGCCACGCCGAAGGCCGCGTTCAAGCCGCACAGCGTCTTGCCCGCGCCGGGAATGCCGGTGACGAACACCACGCGCTTCGCTTGGTCGCGCCGTGCCTCGGCCACCGCGCGCGCGATCGCCTGCGCGGTCTCGCGCAGGTTGGCGGCATCGGCCCGCGCGGCGGCGATCTCGGCGACGCCGTGGCGCGCGAACAGCATGGTCGCGGCTTCCACGATGCCGGGCACGGGGCGATAGGGCGCGCCCAGCCAATCAGCGCCATCCAAAGGCGCGTGCGGTGCAGTGGACTGCACCCAGCGCAACAGCGCCGCGAGCCCGTCCGGCCCGCACGCCATTGGCGGCAGCACGCCGTGCCAGAGCAACGGCGCCTGGCGCGGCGGCGCGAAGCCCGCGACGCCGCCGCTCACCAGCACCGGGATGATCGGATGCGCGCGGCTGCCGGCGTGGAAGTCGCGCAGGTCGAGCGCATAATCCTCCGCCTCGGCCAGCGCGGCGGGCGATGCGTCGGCCTGCTTGAATTCCAGCACCAGGATGGCGCGGTCGGTCAGCACCACCGCGTCGGCGCGCTTCTCCAGGCGCATCAGGTCGTATTCGAGCGCCACGGTCCAGGCCGCGCCGCCGGCCTCGCGCAGCCCCTCGCGCAGCACGCCGATCGCATCGCTCCAGGCCACCTGCTGCTGTGGCGTGCCGGGATACCCGCGGACCGCCTGCGCGGCCGCGAGCAGACCGGCCGTCACCGCCGGATGCTCGGCCAGCAGCGCGGCGCCGCTGCGCGACAGCCAGGCCCTCATCCGCCCCCACCCCGCCGCGGCCAGGTCGCCACCGCCACGCTGCCCATCATCAGCACGAACCCCGCCGCGTGGGTCAGTGTGAACGCCTCGCCCAGCAACGTCACTGCCACCAGCGCCGCCGTCCCCGGCAGGAAGGCCGTGAAAACACCGGCCATCCCCGCCGGCACGTGGCGCAAGCCTGCGTACCAGAGCAACAGGCAGACCACGCTCGCGGTCAGGGAATGGAACACCAGCAGCGCCGCCAGCGACGGATCGGCCAGCGCCGCGACAGACCCCATACCCGGCAGCGCGAAGGGCAGCAGCACCAGCGCGGAGAAGCCCTGCATCCACAGGCTGGCGGTCACGACAGGCACGCGCCCGGCGATCCGCCGCGCCAGCAGCACATAGGCCGCTTCCCCCAGTACCCCGCCGAAGACCAGCAGGTTTCCAAGCGCCGACCCGCCCGCCCCGCCCACCGTCCGCGCCAGGGTGATCGCCGCCATGCCGCCCGCCGCCAACGCCACCGCCGCCCATTGCCGGCCCGGCAGGCGTTCGCGCAGCAGCACCGCGCCGCCAATCGCCACCACGGCGGGCAACGTCGCCAGCACCAGGCCGCCTTCCAGCGCCGTGGTCAGGCGCAGCCCCGCCAGCAGCCCGGCATTGTAGATCGCGGTGCCGAACACCGCCTGCAAAGCCAGGTTGCGCGCGACATCGCGCGGCACGCGCACGCGCCCGTCCATCCAGCGCGCCAGCGGCCAGAGCACCGCCATCGCCAGCACGCAGCGCAGGAAGGCGACCATGGCGATCGGCAGCGCCTCGGCCAGCAGCTTCGCCACCGCGACATTGGCGCCGACCAGCATCATGGACAGCGCGAGCTGGAGATAGGCGAGGCGCACGAAGCGAGCCTATCGCGAGACGGCGCCGCTTCCTACCGCCGTCGCCGCCATGGCGGCGCGCAGGGACAGGCTAAGCCTCGCCCTCCTGCCGGAACGGCGAGAGCGTCGCCAGCGCCGCCATCTCCCGCTGCATCGCCGGGCGCTCGCGATCCAGGAACTCCGCCACCGCCCGCGCCAGCCCCGGATGCGCGATCCAATGCGCCGAGAAGGTCGGCACCGGCAGGTAGCCGCGCTGGATCTTGTGCTCGCCCTGCGCGCCGGCCTCGACGCGCGGGATGCCGTGGGCGATCGCGAAGTCCATGGCCATGTAGTAGCAGAGCTCGAAATGCAGGAACGGCACGTCGACCACCGCACCCCAGTTGCGGCCATAGATCGCGTCCCGGCCCACCAGGTTCAGCGCGCCGGCCACGGGTTCGCCGTCGCGCTCCGCCACCATCAGCACCACGGCATCGCCCAGGCGTTCGCCCAGCAGCGGCCAGAAGCGCTTGGTCAGGTAGGCGCTGCGGCCCCACTTCTTGTCCGTCGTGCTGCGGTAGAAGCGGTGGAAGGCCTCCCAGTGGCGCGGGGTGATCTCGGCGCCGCGCAGGCAGCGCAACGCCAGGCCGGCGGCCTGCACGTCCCGCCTCTCGCGCCGCAGCGCCTTGCGCTTGCGCGACGCCAGCGCACCGAGGAAATCGTCGAAGCAGCCATACCCCTGGTTGGCCCAGTGGAACTGCGTGCCGATCCGCCGCAGCCAGCCCGCCGCGCCCAGCGCCGCCCATTCGCCTTCCGTGCAGAAGGTGACATGGACGGAGGACGCCCCCACCGCCCGCGCCGCCTGCACCAGCGCCTGCGCCAGCGCGCCCGGCGGCACCCCGGCATCCGGGTTCATCAGCAGCCGCGGCCCCGGCACCGGGCTGAAGGGCGCACACACCTGCAGCTTCGGATAGTAGTCCCCGCCGGCGCGCTCCAGCGCATCCGCCCAGCCGTGGTCGAAGACGTATTCGCCCTGGGAATGGGACTTCGCGTAGCAGGGCGCGCAGGCCACGAGCCGGCCGGCCTCATCACGCAGCGCCGCGTGCTGCGGCAGCCAGCCGCGTTCGGCCGTCACGCTGCCGCTATCCTCGAGCGCCGAGAGGAAGGCGTGGCTGACGAAGGGGTTGTCCGCCCCGGCGCAGGCATTCCATTCGTCGGCCGGGATCTCCGCGATGCGGGGATGCAGGCTCAGCGACAGGGCGGCGGATCCGTCGGGCATGACACCAATGTCGCGCTGTTGCGGCGCAGCGCAAGCCGCCACGCCATGCCCGGCCGGCTCACGCCAGTTCGAACATCCCCTCGACCTCGACCGCCGCATCCGCCGGCAGCGATGGCACGCCGATCGTGCTGCGCGCATGGCGCCCGGCATCGCCGAACACCTCCACCGCCAGGTCCGAGGCTCCGTTCATCACCGCCGCATGCTGCGTGAACGACGGCGGCGCGGCGATGAACCCGCCCAGGCGCAGCACCCGCGCCACGCGATCGAGGTCACCCCCCGCCGCCGCCTTCAGCTGCGCCAGCAGGTTGATGAAGCACAGCCGCGCGGCGTCCTTGCCCTGCTCGGACGTCACATCCACCCCGACCTTGCCGGTGAAGGCCACCGCCCCGTCGCGCATCGGGATCTGCCCCGAGATCACCACCAGCTTCCCCGACACCGCGAAGGGCACATAGTTGGCGATCGGCACCGCCGGCGTCGGCAGCACGATGCCAAGGTCGTTCAGCCGCTGGTCGATGCGTCCGGCCATGATGGTCTCTCCGCTGGAACAGATGTCGATCAGGTGGGATCACCGGATCGGGTGAAGGTGCTCGCCAACACTAAAGCCTGAAACCGTTGCCCAGGGCGTCAGCCAATGTCGCGGCGAAGGCGGGTCAGGCCGCGTGGCGCCAGGCGCGTCCACGCCGCGGCGCCGGCTGCGCCGGCAGGTCGAGCGGCAGCAGCGGCGGCTGGGCCTCCTCGGCCATGGGCGTTTCCTCCTCGACCGGGTCAGGCAGGTCGCCGCGGCCGAGGTAGTCCAGCGCCAGGCGCCGGAAGGCCCAGTCCAGCACCGAGGTCGCACGGCGGATCGCGGCATCGCCCTCCACCAAGCCGCCGGCGCCCGGGCTATAGGCATGCGCCTCCACGAAGGCCGCCAGCGGCACGCCATGCGCGAGGCCGAGCGAAACGGATTGCGCCAGCGCCTCGAGCAAGCCGCGCCCCGCCGCGCCCTCGCGCGGTATGCTGAAGGCGATCTCGCGCAGCCGGCCGCGGTCGTCCTCGGTGGCCCGCAGCGCCACGCGGAGCCCACCCACCGCCACACGCCAGGTGCGCGCCGGCGCGGCTGAGACCGGGCGCGGCGACGCGCGGCGCGGCGCCTGCGGTGGCGCCGCGACCGCCTGCGGCGCCGGTGGCGCGGCATCCAGGAAGGGCATCACGGCCGCTTCCATCTCCGCGCGCGCACCGGGCGGCGGCGGGGCCAGGAGGGACGGTGCATCCTCCCCCGCGCGTTCGGCCGCGCGGGTCGGGCGCAGCACGAAGCGCCCGGCCCCATCGCGCGTCGGCACCAGCGGGCCGGCGGCCGGGGCGAGCCCGGCGCTCTCGGCGCCGAGCAGGGCTTCCACCGCATCGGCCGGCGCCAGCGCCACGCAGCCCTCATGGCGCAGCCCCGGCGAGGCCGCGGCGGCATCCAGCGCGTCGCGCGCCGCCTCGGCCAGCCCCGGCACCGCGGTGTCCGCGGGCGGTTCCGGCCAGATCAGCGCGACCGGGTGCAGCGCGCCGTGGCGAGCGGCCAGGCGGCCGGATTCCGCCTCCGCGGCGCCGCGCGTCAGCGCCGCGACCGCCGCCGCGACGGCCTGCGCCTCGGCCTCGCCATAAGGCAGGCGGAAGGCGGCCAGCAGCCCGGCCAGGTCGGCGAAGCCCAGGCGCAGCCGCGCGGCGCGCCCATGGCCCAATATGTCCAGCACGCGCACGCCGGTCGCCACCGCCGCCGCATAGGCCGGCGCGTCGAAGCCGCCCTCGGCATCCAGGAAGGCCGGCAGGTTCAGCACGAAGCGCGCCTCGTCCTTGCGGTCGCGCCAGACCTCGGTGCCGGGGGCGCCGCGGCGGGCGAGGAGCAGGGCGCGGAGCGCCTGCGCCAGCGCATCGGCTTCCTCCGGGCTTTCCAGCAGGCCCAGGCGACGGCCGCGAGTGGTAACGCGGCGGATCCAGCCTTCGGCCAGCGTGGGCAGGGTGACCGGCCCGCTGCCCGGCGCCAGGCCGGCGATCGCCGCGGCGGCCCCGTCATCCCAGGTCGCGGGGAGTGCGACCGCGCGTGGGGCGGCGTCGGGATCGGCGCCGATCCGCTCCCGCCGAAGTGCCACGCCGTCCCAGAGGGTGCCGAGGATGCCTGCCATGGGAGAGAGGCTAGCCAGACTCGTCGGCCGGCGAAAGGCGCATCTTGTGGCGATTTGGCTGGCCACCCCCAATATCCTGTGGATAGCCGCAACACCCGCGGCATCCTGGCCGCCAGCGGCCGCGTGTTTTGCGCGCAACCCGGCGCTGTGGCATCACACGCCTTTCCGGGACGCCCCCAAGGACCTGGCCATGGCTTTCCTCGACACCCTGTTCATACGCCTGACCAGCCGCCGCGTCGGGCAGGACCGCTTCGGCAACACCTATTGGGAGGCGCGGTCGAAGCGCGACGTGCAGGGCCGCCCGATCCGCCGCGTGCTCTATGCCGGCGTGCCCGAGGCCAGCGCCGTGCCCCCCGAATGGTGGGGCTGGATCCACCACACCACCGCCGCCCCGCTGCCCGAGGACGCGCCCCGCCGCGCTTGGCAGAAGGAGCACCGCCCCAACCTGACCGGCACGCCCGCGGCCTGGCACCCGCCCGGGCATGATGCGCGCGGCGGCCAGCGCCCGCCCACCGCCGGCGACTACGAGGCCTGGACGCCGGGGCGCTGAACCCCGACATAGCCTCCCCATGCAGAAGCGCAGCCTTGCCGAGATCCTGACCGGCGCCATCGTCCTCCTGATCGCCGGGGCCTTCCTGGTCCATGCCGTGACCGGCAGCGGGCGGTCGCTGACCGGCGGGCCGGGCATCTCTCTTACCGCGCGCTTCGACCGCATCGACGGTTTGAACGCCGGCGCCGATGTCCGCCTCGCCGGCGTCAAGATCGGCCAGGTGGTCGCCCAGCGGATCGACCCCGAGACCTTCCTGGCCGTGCTGACCCTGCGCGTGGATGCGGGCCTGAACCTGCCCACCGACACCTCCGCCGAGATCCAGAGCGAGAGCCTGCTGGGGGGCAAGTACATCGCCCTGGTGCCGGGCGGCGCCGACCGCTTCCTGCGGGACGGCGGGCAGATCACCCAGACCGCCAGCGCGGTCAGCCTGGAAAGCCTGCTTGGCCGCTTCATCTTCTCGGTCACCGAGATGAACCAGCAGCGCGAGCAGCCGGCCCCGGCCCCGCCGGCCGCACCGCAATGACTGCCGCGCCCATGACCTGGCCCGGTGCTGACGGCGCGCCGGTGTCATGCCGGGAAAAGCTGAAGACGCTGGCCGAGAACCACGCCGAGGCCCGACAGGTCCTGCAGGACGCCTTCGAGGACGCGGTGCTGATGGGCGTCGATGAGGCCGCCATGCGCCGCATCCTGGCAGACCTCGTGGCCGGCCTCGTCAGCCCGAAGCGGGCCCAATGAGACGCATCCTGCTCGCCGCCCTGGCCGCGGCACCTGCCGCGCTGCTGCTGGCGCCGCTCCCCGCGGCGACGCAGGACTGGGTGCCGATGCGCGCCGCGCGGCTGCAGGCGCTGGACAAGGTGACGGCGCGCATCACCATCCTGGAGGCACGGGTCAACGAGACCGCCACCTTCGGCACGCTGTCGATTGCCTTGCGTGCCTGCAACGGCCGCGGACCGGACGACGTCCCCGACGCCGCCGCCTGGATGGAGATCACCGACAGCCGCGCCGCCCCCGGCAGCCCGCCCGCCTTCCGCGGCTGGATGTTTGCCAATTCGCCGGGCGTGAGCATGCTGGAACATCCGGTCTACGATATCCGCGTGCTGGAATGCCGGTGAGCGGAGCGGCGTGGCGCTAATACCGAGCGCACGAAGGTTTCACCCTCGTCCCCCTCAGACGCGTCGTGCCGGAGGCACGCCTTCGGCGTGACGCGGGCCGCATCCGCAGCCCTTGGCTTCGCGGCGCCTGCCGCGGCGGCCATTCGGCCGCTCGGCCCCGCGGGCCGCAGGGCGGACCGTCGTGCGCTTGTCATGAACCGCCACGCATGAGCACCGACCAGCTTCTGTTGCTCGCCATCCTCGGCGGCGCCGTCGCGCTGTTCGTCTGGGGGCGCTTCCGCCACGACATGGTCGCCATCGGCGCGCTGCTCGCCTGCGTGCTGGCGGGGCTGGTGCCGGCCGCCGATGCGTTCCGCGGCTTCGCGCATCCGGCGGTCATCACGGTCGCTGCGGTGCTGATCCTGAGCAGCGGCTTGCAGGCCTCGGGCGCCGTCGATGCGCTGGCGCGCGCGGTGCTGCCTTCGCCCGACAGCGTCTTCGGGCGCGGCTGGATGGCGGCGACGCTGCTGGCCGCGCTGGCCGCCGCGCTGTCGGCGGTGATGAACAATGTCGGCGCGCTGGCACTGCTGATGCCCGTCGCGCTGCGGCTCGCGGCGCGCGAAGGCCTCGCACCCGGCCAGGTGCTGATGCCGCTCGCCTTCGGCTCCATCCTGGGCGGCATGACGACGCTGATCGGCACGCCGCCGAACCTGATCGTCTCGGGCTTCCGCGCCGCCGAGGGCGGCACCGGCTTCGGCATGTTCGACTTCACGCCGGTCGGCCTCGCGGTCGCACTCGCCGGGCTGGGCTTCCTGGCGCTGGCGGCGCGCTTCCTCGTGCCCAGCCGCGAGGTCGCCGGCGCCGAGGGCTTCGAGACCGGCGCCTACCTGACCGAGGCGCGCGTCGGCCAGGACAGCGCCGCAGTCGGCCTGACCCTGCAGGAGGTCGAGCAGCGCCTCGATGCCGCCGAGGCACAGGTGGTCGGCCTGGTCCGCCACGAGGCCCGCATCCCCGCCCCGAGCCCCTGGCGGCGCGTCGAGGCCGGCGACATCCTGGTGATCGAGGCCGAGCCCGAGGCGCTGGCCGCCGCGCTGAGCGAACTCGGCCTGGCGCTCGAGGAGAATGTCGCCCCCGAGGCCGAGGACGCCGACGACGAGCCCGCCAGCGCGATCCGTTCGGACGAGGTCGCGCTGGTCGAACTGGCCGTGCTGCCGAATGCCGAGCTGGTCGGGCGATCCGCCGCGGCGCTGCGGCTGCGCACGCAATACGGCATCAATCTGCTGGCGCTGTCGCGCCAGGGGCGGCGGTCGGTGGCGCGGCTGCGCAACACGCCGATCGAAGCGGGCGACGTGCTGCTGATGCAGGGCGCGCCGGAGCGCATCGCCGAATTCGCCGGCCAGGCCGGCTGTGTGCCGCTCGCCGAACGCGCCCTGGTGATCCCGGACCGCCGCCGCGCCTGGGCGGCCGGCGGGATCATGGCGGGTGCGATCGGCGCGGCCGCCTTCGGCCTGGTGCCGGCGGCCATCGCCTTCGTCGCCGGCGTGCTGCTGGCCATGGCGACCGGCGTGGTGGCGCCGCGGCGCGCCTATGCCGCGGTGGATTGGCCGGTGATCGTGCTGTTGGGCGCGCTGATGCCGGTGGCCGACGCCATGGCCGGCACCGGCGCCGCCGAGGTGATCGCCCGGCTGCTGCTGGCCGGCGCGCCGGGCGGGCATCCGGCGGTGGCGCTGCTGCTCGTGCTGGTGGTCACGATGACCCTGTCGGACTTCATGAACAACGCGGCGACGGCGGCGGTGATGTGCCCCATCGCGATGCGGATGGCGGGCGAACTGGGCGCCAGCCCCGACGCCTTCCTGATGGCGGTGGCGATCGGCGCGTCCTGCGCCTTCCTCACGCCGATCGGCCACCAGAACAACACGCTGATCCTCGGGCCAGGCGGGCTGCGCTTCGGGGATTACTGGCGGCTCGGCCTGCCGCTGGAGGTGATCGTGGTGGCGGTGGCGGTGCCGATGATCCTGCTGGTCTGGCCGCCCTGACGGGCCGCCCCACCCGAACCGCGATCCGCGCGTGCGGGTCACGGTCGAGGCCTTGCGTCGCGAGCCGCTTCATGCGCTGACCGATCGCGCCGTGTTTCAACGGGCGCGGATATGGTTCTACCGGATCGCGAAGAAGGATTTCAGCCGCGCCAGGATGTCCTCGCGCGTCGGCGCCGCCGGGACGGGGCGGCCGGTGGCGCCCGGGAGCACCCGGTTGCGCGCCTGGCGCGCCGCCATGATGGCGGTGAGGCCCTCGAGCACCGCCGGGCGGGCGCGCAGCACGGGTTCGACGGCCTCGCGCGTCAGCCGGAAGGCGAGCGCATCGGTCAGCGCCAGGATGGTCGCGCTGCGCGGCTGGCCGGTCAGCAGCGACATCTCGCCGAACACCGCGCCGGGATGCAGCCGGTCGACCGCGACCTCGGCGCCGTCGGGATGGGCGATGCGGACCTCCAGCACGCCCTCGGCCAGCAGGAACAGGCTGTCGCCCTGCTCGCCCCGGCGCATCGCGGTGTCGCCAGGCGCCAGCGTCACCGGTGCCATGGCGGCGCCGAGGCCCTCGCGCTCCTCGTCCGTGAAGGGACGGAACAGGTCGATGCTGCCGAGCAGCAGCGCCGGCAACGGAGGTGCGGGCGGCTGCCAGGCGCGCCCCACGCCGACCTCGCGCCCGGGCCGCGCGAATTCCAGCCCGGCGCGCTGCAACGCTGCCTGCGCCGCGCCGGCCACGGCATCGCGCCAGCGCATCTCGGCGCCGTAGTCGGGCACATGGAAGCGCACCGCATAGGACGCGACGCCCTGCGCGACATCCACCAGCACGACATCGGGGGCGAAGCCAGGCTGCTCGCGCCCGGCCTCCATCGCGGCGGCCAGCAGCAGGCGCCGGGCGCGCGCCGCCGGCACCGTGGCATCGACCGGCACGAGCAGTTGCGCGCGGTAGCGACCGGCGCCATCCCCGCGTGCGCCCGATCCGTAGACCGCGATGCGGTGCCCGGCGATCAGGCTGTTGGGCACCACCAGCGCCACGCCGTCACGCGTCACCAGCCGCGTCGATCGCCAGGAAATGCCGGTGACACGACCGGCGCAGCCCTCGGTCGCCTCGATCCAGTCGCCGATCGCATAGGGCGATTCCATCCCCAGCGCGATGCCCGAGAAGATGTCCCCCAGCGTGTTCCGCAGCGCGAAGCCGAGCACCGCGATCAGCACCGAGGATGTCGCGATCAGCCCGGTTGCCGGCAATTCGAAGACCAATTGCGTGACCACCACGCCGGCGGTGATGAACAGCGCCGCGCCGATCAGGTCGCTCAGCAGCTTGGGGTGTTGCGCCAGCAGCAGGGCGGCCAGGCGCGCCGCCGCCCAGGCCAGCGCCAGCCAGAAGGCGGTGCCGGCGGCCAGCCGCAGCGCGCCCACCGCGCCATCGGCCGGCAGCAGCACATGCGGCACCAGTGCGGCGAGCGCGACGGCAACCGGCACGACCAGCCGATGGAACGGGATGCGGGTCAGGCGTGATTCCCCTGCGCTGCGAAGCAATGGCCCGGCGCGCCGTTCTAGCAGCCTGCTGAACAACCCGCACGCGCCGTCGGATTTTCTCCGCTGCGTGCCGTGGCGAGTGGTGGTGGTGTGAGGGGGTTGCGCGGTGGGGGCGGAGCGGCGTTCGCGCGCTGTTCATGCGGCCGGGCGCAGCAGTGCCGGCAGGCGCACCAGGTTGTAGGCCGCGGCCGCCAGCGTGACGCTCCAGCCGATGCGCTCGATGCCGCAATGGTGCGTCTGACGCATGCGCGCGCGCGGCTTGGTCCAGCCGAAGACCTCCTCGATGCGCTTGCGCACGACCTGGCTGGTGGTCGAAGCTCACATGCGCTTTCGCGCCGCAGCGCTCCTGCGCCAGGAACCGCATGCCATTTCGTCTTCGCACGCAGCTTCGCGCGACGTCAGAACGCCACCCGCACCCCGCCGCTGACGCCCCATTCCGAGCCGTTCGCGTTCAACTGCCCGCCCACCGTGCCGAACAGCGCGACGTTCGACGTGACTTCTGCGCGCCCTGCAAGCAGCCTTCCAGGACTGCCGCGCCACCACGCCGCTCGCGATGTTGACGACGACGCGCCTCGAGCGCGCGCGGGAGCGGCTGCTGCTCGATCATCCGGTGCCCGGCGTCGCGGCGGCAGCCTTCCTCAGCGGCTTCGTCCATCTCGGCCGGTTCGCGGCCGCCTATCGCGGCCAGTTCGACGAGGCGCCCTCCGAGACGCTGCGGCGCCGGCGGAGGTAGTCAGACTCCCCCGCGGATGGCGCGCCGGCGGGCGCGTCTCGGGGGCAGGAACCGTCGGCTTCGTCGCGGATCGGATGGACACCGCGCGCTCCGGATGGCGGATCCTCACCGATTTTCACGCAACGCATCGCGGATCGGACGGTCCTTTCGCGATCCGGATCGCGAAGGCGCCCGGGACGCGGCACCATGTCGCGGCGTTACATAGGGAAGGGATCATCCATGAACCTCCGTGTCGTCATTGCCGCGCCGGCGCTGCTTGCTCTGCTCGGGCTTTCTGCCTGCGGCGGTTCGCCACTGCCGCCCACGGCCTCGGCGCCTCCGGCCGCTTCCGCACCCGCCGCGCAGGCCGCGCCCGCCTGGCAGGACCTGAACGGCGCTCGCGCCTCCTCCGGCGAGGGGGAACTGCAGCGTCGCGGCTTCGAACTCTCCCGCCGCCAAGGCCTGACCCAGTTCTGGAACCATGCGCCGTCGCGGACCTGCCTGCGCGTCGTCACCAGCCAGGGCCGCTACGCGGTCACGCAGGTGCCGTTCACGCCGCAGAACTGCCCGGTCTGACGGGCGCGCCCCGCCGTCGGCGCGGCGGGGCGGACTCACGAATGCGATCCCGGCAAAGCGGACCTGGACGATATTCAAACGCACAGAGTGTTCGCTCTCGAAGTACGGATTTCGGGCAACCGGGGTTTGAACCGTGGCAAGTGCCGGTCGCGCGGAAACCAGCCATTTACCTAGATTCTTGAGCTCCGTACCAAAACGCCCAAGTCAGGAGGTCCGGATAGAATTGGTCTCCGGAGCGCGGATTTCCGCCTTCTGCGCGCCGAGCCAGTCAACAGATCTGCCGCGAAAACCCAACGAAACCTGCCACTCAGCGCGGCGTCTGGTCAGGCGGCGAGTGCGGCTCACATGGGAACTGGCGGAGGGAGTGCGTCCGGGTTCGAATCATCTCCACTTGCCGGCGCAGCGGCTCGCTGCAGCGGAGGGAACCGGAAAAACAGGCCTCTGCGGGCATTACTCGGGTGCTGGCGCTGCCCGAGCCGGCGAGCTGGCCTAGGATGACCAATCAAGCAGGGCATGGCCAGGCCGGGCACACTGCCTGCATCGCCCGGTCAGCCCGCATGCGCAGCGTCGGCGGCGCCTGCCTGTCCTACGGCTTCGTAGTGTGCTGACCAAGCATCATCGCCGCAGCCTTCGCCGCGATCATCATCGTCGTCGCATTCGTATTGGCCGAGACAATACGCGGCATGACCGAGGCATCCGCCACGCGCAACGCGCCGACGCCGCGCAATTGAAGCTCCGGCGTCACGGGCGCTCCGTCGCCACCCATGCGGCAGGTGCCGCACAGGTGATAGACGGTCGATCCCTTCGCCCGCGCATAGGCGAGCAGCGCATCGTCGCCGACCTGCTCCGGACCAGGTGCGGTTTCTCCCGCCGACCAGCGCGCGAGGGCGCGCGTGCCCAACAGTTTCCGCGCCATGCGTAGCCCGGCGATGGCCGCTGCGCGATCCTCCGGCGCCATCAGGTAGTTCGGCTGGATGGCCGGCGCCTGGCGCGGATCGGCGCCGGTGGCGCGCACGGAACCACGGCTCTCCGGCCGGCACTGCCAGACGCCGACGGTCATGCCCGGCACGTCCTGCAGGCGCCCCGTCACGCCTTCCTCGGAATAGGAGGCGGGGGTGAAGACGAATTGCAGGTCCGGCTCGTCGAGTGTCTCGCGCGATCGGGCGAAGGCGCCGGCATGGGCGGGGCTGAAGGCGAGCATGCCGCGCCGCGTGAACAGCCAGCGCGCCATCTCCCACCACAGGCGCGGCGGCCGCGCCTGCTCGTTCAGCGTGGCCGGGCGGGTGACGCGATGGACGACGCGCATGGCGTAATGGTCCTGCAGATTCTCGCCGACGCCGGGATTGTCGGCGATGACCGGCAGGCCGAGCGCCCGCGACAGCGCCGCCGGGCCGAGGCCCGAGACCTGCAGCAGATGCGGTGACCCGATCGCGCCCGCGGCCAGCACGATGTCTCCGGCGGCCCGCGCCGTCAGCACGCGCGTGTCCAGCGCGAAGGTGACGCCCGTAGCGCGACCCGCTTCCGTCTCGATGCGCAGCACCGTCGCGCCGGTGACGATGCGCAGATTGGCGCGGCGACGCACCGGTGCGACGAAGGCGCTCGCTGCGCTGAAGCGGCTGCCGCGGCGGATGCTGCGCTGGTAGGTGAAGACGCCCTCCTGCGCCGCGCCGTTGTAGTCCGGGTTGCGCGCCAGTCCGCATTCGGCGCCGCCGTCCAGGAAGTCGGCCACGATCGGATGCAGCGCAGGAATGTCCGAGACATGCTGCGGCCCCCCGGCGCCGCGATGCGCATCGTCGCGGTAGTCCTCGAGGCCGCGGAAATGCGGCAGCACATCCGTATGCGACCAGCCGCGGCAGCCCGCCTGCGCCCAATCGTCGAAATCCCGCGCCGATCCGCGCACCCAGAGATGCCCGTTGATCGCCGACGACCCGCCGAGCACCCGCCCGCGCGGCGTATGGATCGCCCGCCCGTCCACGCCTGGGCCGGGCTCGGTGACGAAGTTCCAGTTGAAGCGCGGATCGCGGAAGGTCTTGAGGAAGCCGGCC
Source organism: Roseomonas sp. (assembly GCA_051860065.1). GTDB lineage: Bacteria > Pseudomonadota > Alphaproteobacteria > Acetobacterales > Acetobacteraceae > Neoroseomonas. Next base: position 39,216 of record JBHYEQ010000024.1, on the reverse strand, counting down.
GGCACCTGGAGGTAGGGATGCCGCGCCTCGCCGCCCGCTTCCAGCAGCAGCACGCGGCGGCGCGGGTCAGCCGAGAGGCGGTTGGCCAGCACGCAGCCGGCGCTGCCCGCGCCGACGATGATGTGGTCCCAGTCGCCCTCGAAAGCCTCCGCCGTCATGCCGCGGCGGCGAGGGTCGGCGCGGTGCCAGCGACGCAGGTGCGCACCATGTGGCGGCGTTCCGTCGTCGTCGCAAAGGGGGTGGCACGGTGCAGCACGGCGCGGTTGTCCCACATCACCAGGTCATGGGGCCGCCACTTGTGCGCGTAGGTGAAGGCGGGCTGCGTCGCCAGCGCCATCAGCCGATCGATCAGCGCCCGCGACTCCGCCTCGCCCATCCCCTCGATGCTGCGCGCATGGGCGCCAAGATACAGGGCCGGGCCGTGCGGATTCTCCTCCAGCACCAGCGCCTGGCGCACCGGCGGGTGCTGGCTGCGTTCGGCCTCGGTCACCAGCGCGGCATCGACGCGGCTGCGCGACCAGCCGAAGTCATGGATGGCGACGCGACCCCGCAAGGCGTCCTGCTCGGCCCGGTCGAGCGCCGCGAAAGCCGCGCGCATGGAGGCGAATTCGGTATCCCCGCCTGCCAAGGGAATCTCCCGCGCGGAGAGAAGCGAGGCCCGCGCCGGCACTGGCTTGAAGGATGAATCATGGTGCCAGAACCGGTTCGCCTTGTTGTTCAGCACCTGCTTGTCGGTCGGCGGCGTGATCGCGCCGTCCGGGCCGATATTGGACAGGATGATGACCGGGCTGCCCGCGCCTGGGGCGCCGGCGCGGGTGCGTTCCAGCGGCCCGAACCCCTCGCTGAAGGCGATCTGCGCCGCGTCGTCGATCCGTTGGTCGGGGAAGACGAGCACCGAGAAGCGATCGAGCGCGTCCCGCAGTTCTGTCATTCGCGCCGCGTCTACGCCGCGGGCGATGTCGATGCCCGTGATGCGGGCGCCGAGAGCGGGGGTGAGCGGGGCTGTCTCGATCATGGGGGCGTTTCCTTCTGCCCCCCACCTTGGCGCCGTGTTGCATTGCGGCGCCAGCAGGCATCTTCGCAAAACACTCTGCCGTCAGGCGGCAGGATCCGCGATGGCAAGCAGGTGCGCGACGAAGGCGGCGATCTTGGCCGGCAGGCGCTCGGCGCGGACATGCACGGCATGGATCTCGGCCAGGTAGCGGCCGGGCCAGGCCGGCAGGCCGGGCAGCAGCGCCGTCAGGCGGCCGGCCGCGACATCCTTCCCGACCATCCATTCGGGCAGCAGCACCAACCCCATGCCGTCCAGCGCGGCCTGGCGCAGCGCCTCCCCGCTGTTGGAGCGGAACGGCCCGGACACCGCGGCCTCCTGCCGCGTGCCGTCGGCGGTGGTGAAGACCCAGACCGGCGCCTCATCGGCCTCGCGATAGGTCAGGCAGGGGTGGTGCAGCACGGCGTCGGGCGTGGCCGGGGCCCCGTGCGCCGCGACGTAGCTGGGGCTGGCACACAGGATACGCTGGCCGGATGCCAGCCGGTGCCCGGTGAACGACTTTCCTGCCGGCAGGCCGAGGCGGATGACCAGGTCCACCCCATGCGCGGGCACCAGCCCGGTCTGCTCGGTCAGCTCCAGGTCAATCTCGACGCGCGGATGCGCGACGCGAAAGCCGGCGAGATGCGGCACCACGTGGCGCAGCGCATAGGAGCGCCGCGCGACGATGCGCAGCGTGCCGGTCGCTTCCTCGTGCATCTCGCGCGCCTCGACCATGGCGGCGTCGAGGCCCTCGAGCAGGGGCATGATGCGGGCCGCCAGGCGCCGCCCTGCCTCGGTCGGCGAGACATGGCGCGTCGTGCGGTCGAACAGCCGCAGCGCGAGGTCTTCCTCCAGTTCACGCAGCGCCCGCGATGCGGCCGTTGCCGACAACCCGAGCGAGCGCCCCGCCGCAGCGATGCCGCCGCGATCGACAGTGCGCAGGAAGAGCCGCAGCGTGGTCAGCCGGTCCATCGCGCAACGCTAGGGCGGCCTGGCCTGCCCCGGAAGCATCGTTGCTCTGGCGCGCGACTCGCGCTCACCGCCGAGGTGCCGCTGGCGCTCGGCCTCCCGGTGGCCGAGATCGAGGCACCCATCCCTGAGGTCCCTACCAGATTGAACTCGCGACCGCGCCGGCCTGATCATACTTTGGAGCCGCGCCAGGTTTGTCCGGTGCTAGGCTGCGCATTGTCCGCCATCTCGATCTGCAATCGTTCCATGTTGCATGCAAGCTGCGCTGCCGGATCGCGCTGATCGCCGATCCGCAGTGTCGGGTGAGGAGGGCAAGCGAAGCCGCGACAACCCGGAGAGCAGGCATGAGCGCAGATCGACCGCAAGCCGCCGGGCTCCTCGAGCGCTACAGGGTGGCGGCCTCCGGCACGCTCCGGACGACACGCAATGCCTGGCCGGTGATGACCATCTACGAGCGGTTCGAACAGGTGGTGTCCCTGGTCCTTTCCCTGCTCGTGTCGGCGCTCATCGTCGTGGCGCTTGCGCACCTTACCTTCCGAATCGCCCACCTGATCCTGTTCGACTTCGTGGATCCGGCCAACCAGCAGACCTTCCAGGCGGTCTTCGGGATGGTCATGATTCTGCTGATCGCGCTGGAATTCAACCATGCGATCATTGGCGTGCTGGAGCGCCGCCACGGCATCGTCCAGCTGCGGACGGTCATCCTGATCGCGCTGCTGGCGCTGGTGCGGAAGTTCATCATCATCGACGCATCGCATGCTGCGCCGGCGACGATCATGGGCTTGGCGGCGTCCGTGCTGGCACTCGGCGCCGTCTACTGGCTGGTGCGCGACCAGGACCGCCATGCGGCCGCGGCCGACGAGGACGGGCGGGACGCGGGTGGCGGTTCACCGTGAGGCGGGATCACAGCCGGACCGTCAACCGGCCTTGAGCCGCGCGCTCAGCTAGGCGCGATGCCGAGGAATTGCACGCCGAGCCGCGCAAGGCGACCGCTATCCGCGTCCGCGCGACGCACCGCGACCTTGAGCCGGCGCGCGCGGGCCTCGCCGAACAGCTTCGCGAGAGTGCCGTCGGGGACGCCCTTCAGCGCGCCCGGCTCGAACAGCACCAGCGAGAACGGGCCGACCCCCGGCAACATCTGCGGCAGGGCGGGCGCCTCTGCCGCAAGCCCCACCGCGGCAAAGAGCGGCGAAAGTTCCTGACCGAGTTGGAGCAGCCGTGTCGGGTGGATCGCCGCGGGAATTCCACCCAGCACGGGCGTCACGACCTCCCGCACCGGTTGCGGCAAGGCGCGGCAGGCGGCGACGAAGCGGCGCCGCCGGGCCGCCTCGGCCAATGCGCCATACGAGACCGGGACGAGGTGCGGCGAACGCCTGCCCCCTGCCAGCGCCGACAAGGCCTGCTCCGCCACCGCGGCGAGCAGCACGAATTCCGGGTCGGGCACCGCCGCGTCGCCGGCCTCGACCAGGGCGCGCGCGCCGTCCAGCCGGCGCCGCAGCACGGCCGCCAAGTCGATCCAGACAAGTCCCGTGCCGGCTCCGCCGCCGGCGGCCAGTTGCTCCTGCAGGAGTTCCGGCGCGGCCAGCGCCTGCTGCAACTCGCCGAGCACCTGGACACGCAGCGCGCTGCGGCGCGCCTCCAGCCGGTCCATCAGCGCGGCCGCGAGTTCCGCCGGCTGCGGAGGGTGGGACAGGTCATCCGTCGGCACCGTCGCGACAAGCCCCGTGACATCGGGTGCCGTGTCGCCCTCGAACTCCCCGAGCAGCTTGATCCTGATCTCGCGCGTCATGGCGGCGATGCGGTCGGCATTCTCCGTCTCGCTGCCGCGCGCGAACCAGATCGCGAAGCCGCCATCCTCGGTGCGCGCGAAGACATCGTCGCGATCCAGGCGGCGCTTGATCACGGCCTCGCTCAGCATCATCAGGCGCGGGGCGACATTGGCCCAGCGTTCGCCAAAGGCCTTCTTCAGCGGCTCAAGCTGTACCAGGCGAACGCGTCCGACCACCGACTCGCACGGCATGCGGATGTCGTTGACCGGCTTGCCGTCCGGGACGAGCGTGACGACGCGGCAGCCCACGGCGCTCTCCTGGTCGATCACCGCCGCGGTCAGCTTGACCTCCGTCTCCGCGCCATCCTTGCGCCGCACCAGCAGGCTCATGCGACAGGATTCACCGGGCTGGCGCTGGGCGAGCCAGCTGCGCCGCGCCTCCGCCACGCTCCGCTCGCCGATCAGGCGGCCGATGTGCATGCCGTTCAGCTCCCGCAAGCCATAGCCCGTCAGCTCGGCAAAGGCGGCGTTCGCGACCAGCAGCTTGTCGTCGGGTCGGAACACGGCCGCGGGAACGTCGAGCCGGCGGAACACCGCGGCGAGCACCGCCTGCGTCATCGCGTCCTGTCGCGACGCGCGGCGCCTCTCCGTGATGTCGCGGCCGATCAGGACGACCGCCGCTCCGAACTCGTCGATAGCGCCGGCCGGTACGACGCTGAAGCCGAACCAGAACGGCGTCCCGTCCGCCCGCGACCAGCAGATCTCGCCCTGCAGCCCGGTTCCTGCGCCGATCGCCGCATCGAGAGAGGCCCGGGCCGCCGCATCCGTCGCCGCGCCGGCCAGGCAGGCGACTCCCTGCCGAAGCAGCAGGGATTCGGAATGGCCGGAGAGCTTCGGGAGCACCGTGTTCATCCCGATGATGCTGCGATCGCGACAGCGCAGCAGCGCGAGCGCCAGGCCGTCCTCCTCAAGCGCCGCGGAAACCCAGCTCCAGTGCGATACGGCCAGGCGCGCCGCGGTCATCGCAGCGCCGTCATCGGCGGTGCCGGTTTCCTCATGGGCCTGCGACCGCGATCCGAACGGCTGGCTCCCGCTCACGCCCTGCGGATCGACCGCACCGCTCGCCGGCGCGCCGGGGCGCTTCATCCAACCGAGCATCTTCGGCCCCGCGCCATCCGATGGGACACGGCCTCAGCAAGCCGTTCCGAGCGGGCGGCCGCTGCCGACAAGATCGAGGAAGGCCTGCGGCGACAAGGGCCGACTGAACAGGTAGCCCTGACCGTAGGGGCATCCGATGTCGCACAACATCGCCCGCTCGGCTTCGGTCTCGATACCCTCCGCGACAACCTCGGCGCCCAATTCCTGGCCGAGCCGGACGACCGCCTCGACGATGATGCGCTTCGTCGCGCTCTCCGCCATCGACTGCACGAATCCACGATCGATCTTGATCTCGGTGATCGGGAGCGTCTCGAGGTAGCGCAGGCTGGAGTAGCCAGTCCCGAAGTCGTCGATCGACAGCCCCACCCCCAGGTCGCGGAGCGCGCGAAGTCTCTGCTGCATCCGCGCCGTGGGCTCGGCCATGAGGGTTTCGGTGAGTTCGAGCGTCAGGGACCGCGGGTTGGCACCGGTCTCCTCGAGGATCGCGGTGATGAAGCTGATCATGTCGCGATGAACGAACTCCGTCGCCGAGACATTCACCGAGATGCGCAGCGACGGCGCGCCGTCTCGGTCCAACTGCGCCGCGAATGCGGCGGCCGCGCGAACCCCCCAGGCGCCGATGTCGACGATCAGCCCGGTGTTCTCGGCCAATTCGATGAAGCGGTCCGGCATCTGCAGGCCGAACAGCGGATGCTTCCAGCGCAGCAGGGCCTCCGCACCGACAATCTTGCCGGTCGCGAGCTCGACCTTGGGCTGATAGTCGAACGCAAAGTCGCCGTTCGACACCGCCAACTGCAATTCGTTGGCGAGCCGGATGCGCTTCCACGACCGTTCTTCGCTTTCGTTGTCGAACCTCCGCACCTCGCGCAGCGGCGTCGCGCGGGATTCGTGGAGCGCCGTGCCAGCCCGGCGGAGCAGCGTCAGCGGATCGCTGCCCGGCTCGCCGACGACGTAGCCGATGGCGAATCGGGCGTTGACGACGGCGCCAGGCAGGATCTGGCGCGGTGCCAGGACAGCGGCAACGATGGCGACGGTCGCCTCGGCATCCTCGCCCTCGCCGAGACGGTAGACGACGACGAACTCATTGCCCCCGACCCGCCCGACGGCCTCGGCGGACAGGCCGCGCAGCCGCTCCGCAACCTGCGCCAGCAGGGCGTCGCCCGAATCGTAGCCGAAGCCGCTGTTGATGTCGTGGAACCGCGAGATATCGACCTTGATCACGAGCAGCCGCGCCGCCCCCTCGGCACTGAGCTGGGTGAGCCGATCGAGCAAAGCGTATCGGGTCAGCGCGCCGGTCAGGCGATCGAAGCGGACCGCTTCCTCCAGACGCGCCGTCGTGTCCTTCAAGGCGGTCACGTCCTGCATCAGCCCGACGTAGTGCGTGGGCTCGGTGCCGGACGCACATACCGGCGCCAGGTGCAGCGCGTTCCAGAACAGGCGGCCGTCCTTGCGGTAGTTCCGCAGTTGGACGGAGACCGCCTCGCGCCGCCGGATCGCGTCGCGGACCGTGGTGATCTGGGGCTGGAGACGGTCGCTGCCCTGCAGGTAGCGGCAGTTGCGGCCGAGCGCATCCGCCGGCCCGTAGCCCGTGATCTCGGCAAACGCCTCGTTGATGTAGACCAGCGGCTCGCCCTGCCGCAGTTCGGCGATGCAGACGCCGACCGGCGCGAGATCGAGGATGCGCTGCGCCAGGACGCTGGGCAGCGCGACCGGCTCCGCCGCCGCGCCATCGGCTGCGGTCGGCGCGTCACAACCATGAGCCATCCTGTCCCCACCTATCAGCCATGTTGTCCATTGCCCTTCCGCACGGGCTCGACGGACACCACCTGCGGCTCTGGTTGTACCGGGATGGTGGGACGGGCGATCGGCCTGGTCGGCACTCAGTCTCGGCTTTCGGGCATTTGGACCATCACATGCAAAAGCTGTTTTCGACGGCAGATGTCTCGGCGCGCGACCGATTCGACTACTGGCACAGCGTTGCCAACAAGAATCTCGTGAAGCACGATTCCCGACCTGAGTGCAGAACCACATTCCAAGCCGAGTTGAGTTCGGCGACGCTTGCAGACGCCAGTCTCATTCTGTTCGAGAACTCGGCGATGCGGGTCGAGCATACGGAGCGCCATGCGGCGCACGCCAACGACAACGAGATCTTCGTCTGCCGGCAGGTTGCCGGGACGCTTGCGCTTGAGCAGGACGGCCGCGATGCCATCCTCGCGCCGGGCGACGTGGTGCTGCTCGATCCCCGATTGCCCTATGCCGGGCAGTTCAACGCAGGGTCCCGTCTGCTGGTGGCCAAGGTGCCACGGCGCGACCTGAAGGCTCGCATGGGATGCGTGCGCAAGGCCATCCTGCATCCCATCCGGCCATCGGGCGGCGAAGGCGGCCTGGTATCCGCCTTCCTGGGGATGCTGCCGACCTACGCCGCCAGGCTTGCGCCGGCGGCGGCGGAGGTCGTCAAGGCCAATGCGCTCGATCTGGTCGCCCAGGCCTTGGCGAGCTCGATCGATCAGCAGCACCTTGCCGGCTCGCCGGCGCAGATGCTCGTGCTCATGAATGTGCGTGCCGCGATCGAGTCACGGCTGGCCGATCCAGACCTTGACGCACCGACCGTGGCCGCCGCCGCCGGGGTCAGCGTGCGGTACGCGAACGCCGTGCTGGCGCTGGAAGGAACGTCGATCCGGCGGCTCATCCTTGCGCGTCGGCTTGCGCGCTGCCGAAAGGCGCTGGAGGACGCGTCGCAGGCGGGCAGGACGGTGTCCGAGATCGCCTACGCCTGGGGCTTCTCCGACATGACCCATTTCGGCCGGTCGTTCAAATGCGCCTTTGGCGTCACGCCTAGCGAGTTCCGTCACCGCGCGAATGGAGCTGAACCCGGCGCGTGACACCAGGCGCCGACGGAGTCGTCCGACCCGCCCGGCCGGATCTTCATGCGTTGCTCGCGCGCCATCGGGCGCTTGCGGGAGGCCTGCGCCCCATGCAATGCCTCAGGCGGCCTGACCTTCGCTGATGGCCAGGGGTCGAGGCGCGCTCGATGGCCTCTTCGAGGGCGGCGAGATGGTCACGGGTGTCGATCCTGCCGAAGCGCTCCAGCGCCAACCAGCGCCTGAGGTTCAGCACCCCTCAGGGTCCACCCTGGCCGTAAGCGCCATCCTAGGGGTCGGCGCCGCCAGGCTGACCCGCGTCCACCACCGCCTCAAGCAGGTGGATGAGCGCACGATGAACGCGTTCCGCATCTACACCGCTCGCGGTCCATATGGCGACGAGCACCTCCCGCGCCGCGACGAACACCTGGTCGGCAGGATCGATCGCCGGGACGGTATCCGCTTGGTTCGTTGATCGATCGTCGTAGATGAGACGTTCGAAGCACAGCTTCGGCAAAGCGGGATGCTCCCCAGCCAAACCAAGGTTCCCCGCCCTCGGGGTTTGGCCGGACGGTGTTTGGTCGTGTCCGCGGCGGTCCAGGCCGGAGATCGACGATCCCCGGCGGTGCCGCAGCCTGGGGCATGCTTGTATCGGGATGGCCCGGGGCCGGATCGGCCTGGTTGGCACGGACCCTCGGCTCATGGACGCCGGGCGCGGGCGGACCCGATCGTGATTGAATCATGCCGTTGCGAGGCCATATCCTGTCCAAGCGAAGGCAACCTCGAGACGGACGATGGCAACGGGGTGGGCTCCGGACGGAGCGGTACAATCCCAGATCGACGATACGGTGACCGACGGTGTGCTTCGCGCACGCGCGGGTATCCCGGTTGGCGCAAGCCACACACACTGCGTCGAATGCGGCGAGGAAATCCCCGAAGCGCGGCGCCGGGCGATCCCCGGCGTGCGGACATGCGTACGCTGCCAGGCCGAGCGCGATAGACGTCCGGTGACCTTCGGTATCAACCGGCGTGGCAGTAAGGACAGCCAGCTCAAGTAGGTTCCGGTCCGTTGGGCGAAGGACAGTACGGCCGCTGCCCTGTCTACAGGTCGCACAAGGCCGCTGCCCGCACTTCTCCCGTTTCGCCGCGATCGCCTAGCCGCAGCGTGCGCAGTCCGCGCGGCTGTCGGAGGCGTCCGTCGGGTCTGCGACGCGTCTTGGGTGGTGACGAGGCAGTGGTCGCCGGCCCGGCCCTTCAATATCGAATAGCGGACGCCGCGGGATATTTCCCGAATACCAACAAGATGACGGCACACTCCGCTTGGCTTTGCGCGGAGGCAGAGCGAATGGTCGGTGGCGCGCACAACAGCGCGCTGCCCCGCTGAGGGGCTCGGGCTCGTAGCACCCGGATCATCGGGTGCCGAACCGGAGCCCGGAGATGACCAAGCTTTCCGACACCCAGCGCGTGATCCTCAGCCGCGCCGCGCAGCACGAGGCGCTGCTGGCGACCCCGCCCGCCAAGCTGCCTGCCGCCGCGCGCCAGGCGGTCCTGCGCAGCATGATTGCGAAGGATCTGCTGGAGGCCGTGGCGAGGACCCTCGGCGTGGCGCGCTCCAGCCTGACGCTGAAGCCTGCACCGGCACAACGCCGTGGCCGGCCGCCCGCGCCGGAGGACGAACTGGTCGCGCGGATCAAGGCCATCATCGCGGCGCTGCCGACCTATGGCTATCGGCGCGTCCACGCCCTGCTGCGCCGCCAGGCCGAGGAAGAGGGCCGACCATCGCCCAATCACAAACGGGTCTGGCGGCTCATGAAGACCCACGGCCTGCTGCTGGCCCGCCACGCCGGCGGCGCCGAGCGCCGGCATGACGGCCGCGTCGCCGTCCCGGAGCGCAATACCCGCTGGTGCTCCGACGGCTTCGAGATCGCCTGCGACAATGGCGAGCGCGTCCGCGTCGCCTTTGCGCTCGACTGCTGCGACCGCGAGGCAATGAGCTTCGTCGGCACTACCGCCGGCATCTCCGGCGACGACGTGCGCGACCTCATGGTCGCCGCCGTCGAGCAGAGGTTCGGCCGCGTAAACCGCCTGCCGAAGCCGATCGAATGGCTCAGCGACAACGGCAGCCCCTATGTCGCCCGCGATACCAGGACCTTTGCCCGCGACATCGGCTTGCTGCCAAAGACCACGCCGCTCGAAAGCCCGCAGAGCAACGGCATGGCCGAGGCGATCGTCCGGACCTTCAAGCGCGACTATGTCCGCGTCAGCGACTGCCCCGATGCGCAGACCGTCCTGCGTTCACTGCCCGCCTGGTTCACCCACTACAACGAGATCCACCCCCATCGCGCCCTGGGATACCGGTCCCCCAGGCAGTTCATCCGTGCCATCCTGACAACCTGACCTGCCCGTTCTTTCGGGGGCAACAACACGTTGTCCGCTCCCCGTAATGCGCTTGTGTCTCGAGCCCCTCCGCATCTGTGAGGCCAGGGAGTTCTTCATTCGTTTATAGCCCATGACGGGAGCAGGGCTTGCCGTATGGTGGCAGGCAGTCAGCCTGAATTTCTCACGCTTGAGAATTGTAGTTTTCCGCCCTACTCGCACGGCCTAATTCACGCAGGAAAGCTGCCCGCCCATGGGTTACCTTGCCGTCACCGATGCACCGCGGTCGGGCGAAGTCTGGCTTGTCGGCGCCGGCCCGGGCGATCCTGACTTGCTGACGGTGCGCGCGGCAACAGCGCTGCGCCAGGCCGATCTCGTGCTCCACGACGCGCTGCCGGGACGCGAAGTCCTGCGCCTGGTGCGCCCGGGCGCGACGGTCATTGCGGTCGGCAAGCGCAAGGCGGTCCAGGCCACGCCGCAGGCCAGCATCATCAGCCGCATGATCGCAGGCGCGCGCGCTGGTCAGCGCGTGGTCCGCCTGAAGGGCGGCGACCCATTCCTGTTCGGCCGCGGCGGGGAGGAGGCAATCGCCCTAACCGCCGCCGGCATCCCCTGGCGCGTCGTGCCCGGTGTCACAGCCGGCATCGCCGCGCCCGCTGCGGCTGGTATCCCCGTGACGCATCGCGGCGTGGCGAGCGCCGTCACCTTCGTGACCGGCCATGACGAGACCGGGCGGCTGCCGGGTTCGATCGACTGGGAAGCGCTGGCGCGTAGCGGAGCGACGCTGGTCGCCTTCATGGCGCTGACGGCTCTCGACGAGATCGCGGTGCGGCTGCTCGCCGCCGGCATGTCGCCCAGGACGCCGGTGGCGATCGTTTCGCACGCCTCCATGCCGAGCGAGATGACGCTCACCTCGACGCTAGGGGCCTGCACGCTGGCCGCGCGCCGAGCAGACGTGCCGACGCCGGCGCTGGTCGTGATCGGCCAGGTCGCCGCCGGCATGGGGGTGCTGGGCGCCGCTGCGGCCACGCGGGAGCCCAGGCTGGCGCGGGACGCCGCCGCCCGCTGACAATCAGATAGCGAAGTTCAGCGGTTCCAACGCCGCGCGCCGAAGGCCGGCCGCCTGGGCGCGGCGCAACAGGTCCTCGATAGTGATGCCAGCAAGGCGCGTCCGCAGTTCCGCATCCAGTTCACGCCACATCGGCAGCAGTACCGCGGTCTGAAGGCGACCGGTCAGGTCAGCCAATGCATCCGCATCGTCCTGCACGCAGGCGACAATGTCGGAGAGGCACAGGTCGCGCGGCTGTCGCCCGAGTCGATAGCCGCCGCGCGGGCCGCGCACGCTATCGAGCAGCCCGGCGCGTGAGAGCGCCTGGAACACCGGCTCCGCGCCGCGTCGCGCAGTGCCCAGCCGCTCCGCCACCTCCGCCCCACCGGCGAACTCGCCGGTACGCCCGGCATGGAAAGCGACATCGAGCATGATGGCGATGGCGGTGAGCGCGCGCTCACGGCGCAGCAGCATGGCGATTCCCTCTTGGTGACGCAGTAGCAGGCACCCTCTCTACGCAGCATCGCTGTGGAATGCGAGAGGGCGAACCTCCGCCCCACTGAACCATCCGGCATATCCGTGTTAGGCGAAGGCATGGCCAAAGGAAAAATCCCTCCGCGCCGGAGCCGGCGCAGCACGTCCGCCCCCGCGGCATTTGCCGCGACCGTTGCGCCACCGCGCGGGCGGATCTTCGGCAGCGTGTTGGAGACGATCGGCGGCACGCCGCTGGTGCTGCTGCCGCGCATCGCCGCGGCCGAGGGCTTGGCCGCGCGCATCGCCCTCAAGCTCGAATTCTTCAACCCGCTCGGCTCGGTCAAGGACCGGATCGGGTTGGCGATGGTGGAAGCGGCTGAACGCGAGGGATTGATCGCGCCAGGGCGGTCCGTGCTGGTGGAGCCGACCTCCGGAAATACTGGCATCGCGCTCGCCTTCGTGGCGGCGGCGAAAGGTTATCGGCTGATCGTGGTGATGCCCGACGGCGCTTCGATCGAACGCCGGCGCATGATGCGCCTGATGGGTGCGGAGCTGGAACTGACACCGTCCAAGCGCGGCATGGCCGGCGCCATCGCCCGCGCAGAGGCGATCCTGGCGTCCACATCGGGCGCGTGGATGCCGCGCCAGTTCGATAATCCGGCGAATCCCGACATCCACGCCGCCACCACGGCCGAGGAAATCTGGACCGACACCGGCGGCGAAGTGGACGCCATCATCGGCGGCATCGGCACCGGCGGCACCCTGACCGGCATAGCGCGCGTGCTGAAGCCACGCCGCAAGGGGTTGCGCGTGTTCGGCGTGGAACCGGCCGAGAGCGCGGTGCTGTCCGGCGACGAACCCGGCCCGCACGACATCCAGGGCATCGGCGCGGGCTTCAAGCCAGCGGTACTGGAGCTGGAGCGCATCGATGCCGTCCTGCGCGTCCCGGAGCGCGAAGCTTTCGACGCGGCGCGGCGCTGCGCGCGTGAGGAAGGGCTGCCGATCGGGATCTCCTCTGGTGCTGCGCTGGCGGCCGCCATCACGGTCGCGCGCGAACCTGCGATGGCCGGGCGCCTGATCGTGGCGATCGCACCGTCCTTCGCCGAACGCTACCTCTCCACGCGTCTGTTCGCGGGGCTCTGACCGAAAAGACGGCCGGGACCCGCAGGGAGCCCCGGCCGGAGTTTCTTCGGGAGGAAACGTCCCGTCACTCGGCCGCCAAGTCTCGGCCCACCACGCGGCAGGCCGCTCCGCTGGCGACAGGCGGAGGTCTAGCCAGCCACCACCCAGGGCTGCGTCACGGAGATCGGCCCGACAGGCCGCTCGCCGCTGACGGCGCTGCGATGAAGCCGGATCACGTCGCCCGGTGCCGCGGCCTCGACACGATGCAGCAGCAGGGCGTTATCCCACAGCAGTAGGTCGCCGGCCTGCCAGCGATGCCGGTACACCACTGCCGGATCGGTGGCGGCCGCAAGCAGGCGGGGCAGCAGCCGTGCGCCTTCCTCCTCCGGCAGGCCGAGCAGCCGCGTGGTGGTGCCCTCGTTCACGAACAGGCTGCGCTGGCCGGTGGCCGGATCGATCCGCACGACCGGATGGACCACGGTGGGATTGGCCTCACGGTCGGCACCGGCAAGCGGCGGGCGTGGGCGCCACCCCGGCTGCGCGCCCACTAGCCGGCGATCGTGCTCGTGCTCGGCATCCAGGTATTCGATGCGCCAGCGCAGCCAGGGGTCAAGCCGGTCATGGGCCGCCCCCTGGTGAGCGAACAGGATTTCGCCGCCGGCCTCGGGCAGGTGCGCGGCGCTCATCAACGACAGCCGCGACGGCGCGGCCCGCCAGGACAGGTCGGCGTGCCAGGCCAGGCCCGCATCGCCGAGCCCCTCGGGCGTGCCGGCGTTTCCCTCGACCACGATCTCCGGCACATCGGCGTGCCGCGCATGCGCCAGCGCGTGGATTTCCGGACGGCCGAGCCGACGCGTCAGCGCAGCCTGCGTGGCGGGCGGCAGGGCCTGGTTTCGTACCACCACGAGGCCAAGACCCCGCACCAGGCCGCGCAGCGCCTCGAGTGTCGCCGAGGGTGTCTCGGCACCGAGCAGGGCACCCTCGACCTCAGCGCCGAAGGCTGGATGCAGCGCGCTGGTGATGGCCCATTCGGTGGGCCCGTGCAGCGCGCTCACGGATGCACCGCGGCGATGAGCAGCGCCTCAGCCACATCGGGCTGCGGCGGCGGGAGCATGAGGTGCAGCGCGAGGCCACTGGCAGCGGCGAAGACGGCCGGCAACCAGGCCAGCGCCGCGGGATCGAGAGCAGGCGAGACGACCAGGCCGATCATGGCAGGCTCCGCTGGAGCAGGCCGGTGGCGGACAGGATGGCGAGCAGCCCGGCGCCCGCGACGGCCGTCCGCAGTGCGAGCGAGATCATGCGAGCCCCCCGGCCGGGCTGCGGCCGCGCGCGAGAACAAGCCGCGCAACGCGCTCGGCATCGGCGGGCGATGGGAAGTTGGCGCCGTGCAGGTCCTCGACGCGCGGGTCGATTGCGGTAAAGAGCCAACCATGGTCGCCTGTGGTGGCGACGCCGACCATCTGGCCGTTCTCGGTGATGGGTCGTGAAACGATCATAGGGAACCTCCGCCGGCGCAGCGCGCCGGGTCGAATGACAGTCGGAAGGGCAAGGCGGCAGGCGGCGCGGTCGGGTGGCTTAGCCACCCCGACGCATTCGACGCGGCGGACAGCGGCGACAGGCGCTGGTCGGGCCCGGTCGCTGCGGCGTGTCCTTGCGCGTGGCGTCAATCATGCTGCTTCTCCCGGGGCGTCGGCCACGCTCATCGATGACGCAATTACACAGTGTTCCATGTTGTTATGTCAATCGCGCTGAATCGATTCCACGTCGTTCACTAGCAGAAAAATCCGTTCCTCTGCGGAGCGCCTACAACAGGAAGCCTGCGCACAGACAAGGAACTTGCTGGAAAACATCTATCGTCACCTGCCCCACCAACCACCCTGAACCCACGTCCCGGCACCCTCAGCGGGCAGGCTGACTGATTTTGCAGTTTGACATCGTGGTTCTTGATCCGGATATCGTGCCGCAGGTGCACAACGTGCTGCGGAGCCTTCGACACACATGGCCGGTAAGCTCAGCGGAGCCGAGACGATCAAAGCGGACAGCCGTGCGCTGCGCGGTTCCATCGCCGCGGAGATCGCTGCGGACGAGGTACGCGGCGGCGTGTCGGAAGGCACCTACACACTGCTGAAATTCCACGGCACCTACGAACAATTCGACCGCGACACCGCGACCGAGCGCAAGCAGCGCGGCGAGGACAAGGACTGGTTCTTCATGGTGCGCGTGCGCGCGCCCGCCGGCCGCCTCACGCCCGCGCAGTGGCTCGCGCTCGACGCGCTGGCCGACAACCACGCCGACAGCACGCTGCGCCTGACCACGCGCCAGGGAGTGCAGTTCCACAGCATCGCGCGCCACGACCTCAAGGGCAGCATCGCCGCGATCCACGATGCGCTGCTGACCACCCTCGCCGCCTGCGGCGACGTGGTGCGCAACGTCGTCACCACCGCCGCGCCGCGGGTCGATGCCATCCATGCGCGGCTCGAGGTCGAGGCCTTCCGCCTGTCCTCCGAACTGCTGCCGCGATCACGCGCGCATCACCAGATCTTCCTCGGTGAGGAGGAGACCGCGCTGGTCGAGGAGGAACCCCTCTACGGCCCGACCTACCTGCCGCGGAAGTTCAAGATCGCGCTGGCGCATCCCGCGGACAACACGCCCGACGTACTGGCCAACGACCTCGGCTTCATCGCGCTGACCGAGGGGGACGCCATCACCGGCTGGATCGTGACGGTCGGCGGCGGCATGGGCATGACGCACAACAAGCCCGCCACTTACCCGCGCTTGGCGGACGCCATCTGCGTCATCGGCCCGGACGATGTGCTGGAGACTGCGAGGGCGGTCGTGCGCCTGTCGCGCGACAATGGCGACCGGACCGACCGCAAGCATGCGCGGCTGAAGTATGTGGTGGCGGAGCGCGGCGTGGACTGGGTGCGCGACAGGCTCTCCGCCGACCTCGGCCGCGCGCTGCCGCCCGCACCCCCGCTGCCGCGCCTGCAGGTGCCCGAGCTGCTCGGCTGGCACGCGCAGGGCGATGGCCGCCTGTGGCTCGGCCTACCGATCGCCGCCGGCCGCGTCGCCGGTGAGCTGCGCGTGGCGCTGCGCGAGGTGATCGCCCGCTTCGCAGCGCGCCCGATCGTCACCGCGCAGCAGGACCTTCTGCTCACCGACATCGCGCCCGAAGACCGCGGCGCGGTGGAGGCCATGCTGCGCGCCCATGGCGTGACCTTCCCCGAGGATCTCACCCCGTTGGCACGCTGGGCGCTGGCCTGTGTCGCGCTTCCCACCTGCGGCCAGTCACTGGCGGAGGGCGAGCGCGTGCGCGCGCCCATCGTCGCCGATGTCGAGGCGGTGCTCGCGCGCCACGGCTTGGCCGGCGAGCGCATCAGCCTGCGCCTGACCGGCTGCCCGAACGGCTGCGCGCGCCCCTATGCCGGGGATATCGGCGTGGTCGGGCGCGCGCCCGGTCTTTACACGCTGTTCGTTGGCGGCGATTTCGAAGGCACGCGGCTGTCCTTCCAGCTGGCCGACAAGGTGCCGCAGGCGGCGATCGCCGCGACGCTGGAACCCGTCCTCGCGGCCTGGGCGCGCGACCGCCAGGCGGGCGAAGGCTTCGGCGATTTCTGCACGCGCATCGGCGCCGAAGCGGCGCGCGCCCTGCTCGCCACGCGGGTGGCCGCCTGATGCTGCCGCTGGTCTTCCTGCCGCAGACGCCGACGCTGCTCGCTGGGCGCGGGCCGGCCTTCCTGAAGCGCCTGCACCTGCTGCGGGCCGCGGGACTGACCGACCTTCGCGTGCATACCGACGACCCTTCGGCGGAGCTGGTGGCGAGCCTCGACGACGCGCTGCGCGCCTGGCTGCCGGGCGAGCAGGAGATCGCGGCTGCGCGTCTGCTCTTCGTGGCCGGGCTCGACGACGCGGCCTCCGCGGCGCTCGCCGCGACCGCGCGGGCGCATCGCGTGCCGGTGAACGTCGAGGACGTGCTGCCGCTGTGCGATGTCCACGTCCCCGCGATGGTGCGGCGTGGCGGCCTCACGCTCACCGTCTCGACCGCCGGCGGCGCGCCGGCGCTCTCTGCCGCCATCCGCGCCTGGCTCGAGGACTCCTTCGGCCCTGAATGGGCCGCGCATCTCGAGGAAGTCGCAAGCCTGCGCGCCACGCTGCGCGCCCAGGGTGCGGGCCCGCGCGAGGTCATCCGGGGCGTCGAGGACCATCTGGCCGCCACCGGCTGGGCGCCGCTCGGTGACGGGGCCCGATGTCGCCCCGCCGCGCCGCCCGCGGACGCCTGACCAGGGGCGCTCCGCGGGGTCCGACGGCGCGGCGCGATGCGACGCGACAGACCCCTCACCGGAGACCATGACATGACCATCCATCGACGCGCCGCGATTGGCGCCACACTTGCCACACTGGGCGCAACCAGGACCGCGCGCGCCACCTCATGGACGCCGACGCGCCCTGTGCGCCTGGTCGTCTCCTCGGCCCCCGCGGCCAGTCTCGATACGCTGGCGCGCGTGCTCGCCCCCGCGCTGTCGCAGCGCCTCGGCCAGTCCGTGCTGGTCGAGAACCAGGGCGGCGCCAATGGCCTGATCGCCATGCAGCAGGTCGCACGCGCGGAAGCCGACGGCCACACGCTGCTGGTAACCGGCGATGCCATCGTGCTGGCCGAGCTCATCGCGCCCAATCCCGGCTTCACCGTGCGCGGGTCCTTCACGCCGGTGACGCAGGCGGTGCGTGCGGCGCAGATCCTGGCGACGCATCCCTCCTCCGGCATCCGCGACATCGCCGGTTACATCGAAGCGGTGCGCGCGCGGCCCGGCCGGCTCAACGTCGGCCTGCCAGCCTGGGGCGGCATCGCGCATGTGGTGCACGAGCTGCTGTCGCAGGCGACCGGCGGATTACGCGTGGAATACGTGACCTATCGCGGCGGCGGACCGGCCACGGCGGACCTGATCGCGCGGCATCTCGATGCGCTGGTCATCACCCTGCCCGCCATCACCGAGCAGGTGCGCCAGGGGGCAATCGTCCCGCTCGCGGTCACCACCCCTACGCGCGATGCGGCGCTGCCCGAGGTGCCGACCCTGGCCGAGACCGTCGCGCCCGGCTTCGACGTCGAATCCTGGCAGGGGCTGCTGGTGCCCAAGGGGGTGTCGGCGCCCCTCGTCGCGGCCCTGCACAAGGCGATCGCGGCGACGCTGCGCGAACCCGCGGTGCGCGACCGCCTGACCGGCCTCGGCTTCGAGGTGGTGGCCGACGGGCCGGAGGTCTTCGCCCGCCGCACCGAGGACTCCACGCAACGCTTCGGTGGCGTCGTGCGCGCCGCCGGCATCCGCCAGGCCGGAGGCTGAACGCCATGAATGGTCGTCGTACGCTGCTGGTCGCCTCGCTGCTCGCCGCCGCCGCGGCGCGGGCGCAGGCGCAGGCCTTCCCGACGCGGACCATCCGCATCGTGGTGCCCTTCCCGCCGGGCGGGGGCGTGGATGTCTTCGCCCGCGCCGTCGCACCCGCCCTGCAGGCGCGGCTCGGCCAGACGGTGGTGATCGAGAATATCGGCGGCGCCTCCTCGCGCCTCGGCACCCAGGCGGCGCTGCGCGCCGCACCGGACGGGCACACGCTGCTGGTCACCAACGACACGCTGGCGGCGGTGGAAGCCCTGCCGCCGCGGGGTGCGACGGCGCTGCTGCCGGGCCTCGCGCCGGTCACGCTCGCGATCGATGCGCCGAACCTGCTGGTGACGCATCCGCGGTCGGGCATCGCCGACATGCAGGCCTATGCGGCGCGGCTCAGGGCGCGGCCGGGCAGTGTGAATGTCGGCGTGCCGGGCTGGGGCACCTCGCATCACCTCACCAGCGAACTGATTGCGCAGGCGATCGGCGCGCGGCCGGAGCATATCTCCTACCGCGGCGGCGGACCGCTCCTGGCCGACCTGCTGGCGGGCACGGTGGATGCGGCACTGGTCACGCTTGGCGCGGCGTCCGACCAGATCCGCGACGGCCGGCTGGTGGGCCTCGCCGTCACCTCGGCCGCACGCGCGCCCTCCGCACCCGTCATCCCGACCGTGGCCGAGACCATCGCACCGGGCTTCGAGCAGGTGACCTGGATGGGCGTGCTGGTGCCTGCCGGCACGCCGCCCGCAGTGCGCGAGGCGCTGCATGCCGCGACACGCGCCGCGCTCGACGACGCCACAGTGCGCGAACGCCTGGCCGGCCTCGGCTTCGGCGTGGTGGGCGCGCCGGCCGACCGCTTCGCGCAGGTGCTCTCTGGCACCGCCACGCGCTTCGCCGAGGTGGTCGCAGCCGCCGGGATCACCCCCGCCGATGCCTGACCATCACCTTCCCTTGAACGGCCGCGCGATGCGCCGCGATCCGTTGCAACATCCTGTCCTGGAGGATTGACGCGATGAACTCCGCCACCCTCTCCCGCCGCGGCGCGCTCGCCGTGTCCGCCGCGCTCGCCGCCGCCCCCGCGCGCGCCCAGCAGGCGCCCACGTTGCTCAACGTCTCCTACGACCCGACACGCGAATTCTACCGCGAGTTCAACACGGCCTTCGGCGCAGCCTGGGCGGCGCGCGGCAATCCGCGGCCGACCATCAACACCTCGCATGGTGGCTCCGGCCGCCAGGCGCGCAGCGTGATCGACGGGCTGGCGGCGGATGTCGTCACGCTGGCGCTCGCCTACGACATCGACGCCATCGCCGAGCGCGGGCTGATCGCGCGCGATTGGCAGAAGCGCCTGCCGCAGAACAGCAGCCCCTACATCAGCACCATCGTGTTTCTGGTGCGGCGCGGCAACCCGAAGGCGATCCGCGATTGGGGCGACCTGCTGAAGCCCGGTGTTTCCGTCATCACGCCCAACCCCAAGACCTCGGGCGGCGCGCGCTGGAACTACCTGGCCTTCTGGGCCTGGGCGTTGCGCCAGCCGGGCGGCAGTGCCGCCACGGCCCAGCAGGCCACGGCACAACTGTTCCGCCAGGTGCCGGTGCTCGACACCGGGGCACGGGGGTCGACCACCACCTTCGTGCAACGCGGCCAGGGTGACGTCTTCCTGTCCTGGGAGAACGAAGCACATCTCGCGACGCAGGAATTCGCGCAGGCGGGGCTCGAGATCATCTACCCTTCCTTCTCGATCCTGGCCGAGCCGCCGGTCACGGTGGTGGACCAGAATGTCGACCGCCGCGGCACGCGCGCGCTGGCCGAGGCCTACCTCAACCACCTCTATTCCGAGGACGGCCAGCGCCTGGCGGCCAAGCACTTCTACCGTCCACGCGATGCGGCGATCCTGGCGGCGAATGCGCAGCGCTTCCCGCGCATCGACCTGGTGACCATCCACGACGTGTTCGGCGGCTGGGCCACGGCGCAGCGCACACATTTCGACGATGGCGGCGTGTTCGACCGCATCTACCGACCGGGCCGCTGAGGCATGGCGACACTGGCCGAAGCCCCGCGCAGGACATGGCCGCGCCAGGCCCTGCCGGGGCTCGGCCTGACGCTCGGCATCACGCTCACCTGGCTGGGGCTGATCGTGCTGGTGCCGCTGGCGGCGCTGGCGCTCAAGCCCTGGGAGCTTGGCCTGGCCGGCGTAATCGACACGCTGCTCGAGCCGCGGGTGCTCGCGTCGCTGCGCATGTCGTTCGGCGGTGCGGCCATCGCGGCGCTGGCGAGTGTGCCAGTCGGCATCCTGTTCGCCTGGGTGATCACGCGCTACCGCTTCCCCGGGCGGCGCGCGCTGGATGCGGTGCTCGACCTGCCCTTCGCGCTACCCACGGCGGTCGCGGGGCTCGCGCTAACGGCGCTGTTCGCGCCCAATGGCTGGCTCGGCGCGCCGATCGAAGCGCTGACCGGCTGGAAGGTCGCCTACACCCCGACCGGCGTGGTGGTCGCGCTGTTCTTCGTCGCCCTTCCCTTCGTGGTCCGCACGGTGGAGCCGGTGCTGCGTGACCTGTCGCTGGATACCGAGGAAGCGGCGGCAATCCTCGGCGCGACACGGCTGCAGACCATCCTGCGCGTGGTACTGCCCGCACTCGCGCCCGCGACCATCACCGGCTTCGGGCTGGGCTTCGCGCGCTCGGTCGGCGAGTACGGCAGCGTCATTTTCATCGCCGGCAACATGCCGATGCTCAGCGAGATCGCGCCGCTGCTAATCGTCGTGAAGCTCGAACAGTTCAACTATGCGGCGGCGGCGGCGATCGGCCTGGCGATGCTGGTGCTCTCCTTCATGGTGCTGCTGCTGCTCAATATGTGGCAGCGTCGACTGCGGCGGGGGCACGAATGAGCGGGGCGCTGCGTCCGGCGACGCGCGATCCGCTTGCGGCGCGCGTCGGGCTGATTCTCCTGGCACTGGTCCTGGCAGCGCTAATTTTCGTGCTGCCGGTGGTGGCGGTGTTCGCCGAGGCGCTGCGCCGCGGCCTCGATCCCGCGCTGGCGGCGATCCGGGAAGAGGATTCGCTCGCCGCCATCCGCCTGACGCTGCTGGTCGCCGCAATATCGGTTCCCGTGAACACGCTGGGCGGGATCGCCGCGGCCTGGGCCATCGCGAAGAACGACTTCCCCGGCAAGCGCCTGCTGATCACCCTGATCGAACTGCCCTTCTCGGTCTCGCCGGTCATCTCCGGGCTGGTCTTCGTGCTGCTGTTCGGCGCGCAAGGCTACCTCGGCCCCTGGCTGCGCGCGAACGACATCGAGATCATCTTCGCGCTGCCTGGCCTGGTGCTGGCCACCGTCTTCGTCACCTTCCCCTTCGTCGCGCGCACGCTGATCCCGTTGATGCACGAACAGGGGCGCGAGGAGGAGGAAGCCGCGGCCACGCTGGGCGCCACCGGCTGGCAGACCTTCCGCCGTGTCACGCTGCCCAACATCCGCTGGGCGCTTTTGGCCGGCGTACTGCTGTGCAATGCGCGCGCGATGGGGGAATTCGGCGCGGTCTCGGTCGTTTCGGGCCATGTGCGCGGCAAGACCAACACGATGCCGCTGCATGTCGAGATCCTGTACAATGAATACATGTTCGTCGGCGCCTTCGCGGTGGCCGCGCTGCTGGCCTCGCTCGGCGTCGTGACGCTGGCGGCCAAGACGCTGCTCGAGGGCTTCACCGAACGGCGCCTCGGAGGTTCGTCATGACGGTCGAGATCGCAGGGCTGGTCCGTCGCTTCGGTACCGCCGCCGCGCTGGACAGCGTGAGCCTGTCGCTGAGGCCGGGCGAATTCGCCGCGGTGCTCGGGCCGTCGGGGTCGGGCAAGACGACGCTACTACGCATCCTGGCCGGGCTCGACTTCCCCGACGCCGGCAGCGTGCGCATCGCGGGCGAGGATGTCGCGGACGTGCCGGCGCGCCTACGCGGTGTGGGCGTGGTGTTCCAGCACTACGCGCTGTTTCGCCACATGACAGTGGCCGATAACGTCGCCTTCGGATTGCGCGTGCGCCCGCGCCGAACCCGGCCTCCCGAGGTCGAGATCGCGCGGCGCGTGGCGGAACTGCTGGAGCTCATGCAGATTCCCGAGCTCGCGCGGCGCTACCCGAGCCAGGTCTCCGGCGGACAGCGCCAGCGCGTCGCGCTTGCCCGCGCGCTAGCAATCGAGCCCAAGCTGCTGCTTCTGGACGAACCCTTCGGCGCGCTGGACGCGCTGGTGCGCAAGGATGTGCGGCGCTGGGTGCGCGGGCTGCACGACCGGCTCGGCATCACGTCCATCCTGGTCACGCATGATCAGGAGGAAGCGATGGAGCTCGCCGACCGCATTGCGGTGATGGATCGTGGGCGGGTGCAACAGTTCGGCACGCCGCGGGAGCTGCTGGACGCCCCGCAGAACGCCTTCGTGGCGGGGTTCGTTGGGGATGCGAACAGCCTGCATGGCGTCGTGCGCGATGGCCGGCTCGAGATTCCGGGCCTTGGCATCCCGCGGCGCGAGGTGGGCTGGCCGGACGGGCCAGTGCAGGTCTTCGTGCGCCCGGAGGATGTGGTAGCGGCACCCGCGCCGGCGCAGGCGGGCCTATTGCGGGTAGTGCTGGTTCGGGAGGAACGCGGCGGCACACGCCTTGTGCTTCACGGAGACGGCGTGTCGCTCGATGCGATTCGAGCGGGAAGCGCAGACGGTGTCGTTCGGGGTACTGCTTGCACAGTGCGGCTGCGCGAGGTCATCACGTTTTCGGCGGACGGTAGAACCCGCCTGACGAAGCAGGAGATCGCCAATTCCTTCTGAGACCACGACGGCAATCGTTGCCGCGTGTTTCGTAGCAGCGCTTCGCTCGGTCGCGGTCCCAGCCGTACCTACCTTCAGCACAGAGTACGGTCTGAGTAATCCCCAAGGTTGATGCCAGCGCAGTTGCGCGGCAGCCATGCCATCAGCCGGTTGCCGGGAAGCGGCCAGTCCAGATCGGCAGGGATTGCGGCGATGTGCTTCACAGATCCCTCAGAATGCGAGCGCGAGCCGCGTCGTATTCGCTTGGTGTGATGAGCCCGCGGGCGCGCAGCCGTTGAAGCTCCAACAGCCGACCCTCGATAGGTCCCGCGGGTATGCCTGCCGCGGCCGGCGACGCCACTGGTCGAGGCTGACTTCCCTGCGCCGCGCGCAACCGATCGAGCGTCGCGGCGACGGACGCGCCGCGCTCACCTGAACCAACGCCCGGGGCGCTGACATTCGTCACCGATGCGAGGAACTGCTGCGCGACCGGGCCCAGGCCATTGCTCTCAGCGGCGGCGAAAACGGTGGCGCAGCGACCGTGGATCACCATCGTCGAATCGAGTGCTGCGCTGGCCGCGGGCGGAACCTGCAGCTTCCCCGAAACCCGCGCGACGCGGTGGCCATAGACGTTCGTCGTGAAGCGCGGCGTCTGGACGGGAAACGACAGGGAAGCCGCTCCGGTGCGCTGCCGCTGCATCGCTTCCCACATGACCTTCTCGAGGTCGAGTAGCGCGCGGGAGCCCTCAGGCACGCAGGCGCACATCGCTGCCACGCTGGCGCCTGTGGGTTCGATCCTCATACTGACCATCCTGGCCGAGGTGCCGGGACCGAGTTCGGGGGCACCAAGATCGACGGGTTCGGACCGAACCACTCCCGCTGGAAAGCGTGCCTGATAGGCGCACTCCGCCGGGAAGGACCGGAACGCAACTGCACTGTCCAACTGCTCCGGGCCAGCACACGCCAAGACGGACACCAGCGTGCCGCCGAGGGCAACCATGGCCCGCCCGCGCATCCGCGTTCTCCAACCTGTTCGTCAGCAGAATATCCCGATGTCCGTAGGCCGCACGCAAATCGGGCCAGGCCAGAGGCGAATTTTTCGGGGGGTGCCCATCGACAGGGGGGGTGGCCCGACGATGGATGCCGGGGGGGGTGGGTGCGCCCCCCGGCGCGTGTCGCCGCCAGCCGCGGCGTGCGCCGGTCGCGCGGACCGATGGCCAGCCGCCGCACAATGGCCGCGCCACGCTTCACCCCTCGACGACAGGCGCCTTGTTGCCTCGACCGATTGGCGGATCACGCGATACGAGGCGCGCGAGGCAGGGCCAGCCGCACGACAAGCCGACCGCCCGACATCGCCCACCACAAGCGCCTGGCGCGATATTATCCTGGACGGAACGGCGCCGACGCCCGCCAGCGCGAAGGCGAAGCGCCGGAAACCCCGGCGCTAACCCACGTGCCGGAGCTCGATGGATGGCCCGACTGCCCCTATGCGTTGGGCACACGATTGACCAGCGTCAGCAACGCCTCGCCAGCCCGAGACGCGGCGCTGGCAGCCTTCAACACCTCGTTCGGCTTCTGCATCCGCAGGCGCGTCGTCTCATCCGACGGCTGATCGGAACTCTTGCGTAACGCGAGTGCGTCGGGGATCGGGTCCCAGAGGATTACCGCGTGGGCGAGGTAGCGGCGGGTCGGTAGCAGGGTACCAATCACCCGGAGGATGCTTTCGAGATCCTCCTTCGCCTGCCCATCCATGGATGCGGCGTGTGTCTCCAAGCAGCCCACCAGATCCCCGGAGGTCATGCGATGGAGGGGTTTGGGGCGTCGCGGTGCCGTGCCGTCGTCCAAAGCTCGGGTTGCCTACTCCATTGCGAAGTCGAGGAATGACCACGAGACGAAGAAGGTTCCGATCGTAGCCATCACTCTACGCGGCGGAGGAACAAGGAGCAGAGCCTCCTCACCGCGGATGGTCTTTGGCTGCTCAGCCATCACTGCCCGGCGGACGGAATGTGAGCGGGCCAGTGATCCAGGGGAATGTCGCCACCATCGAGCTCCACGTAGCTTGGCGCGCGCATGACATCCAGGCGTAGAACCATACCCTTGTGGCCGCAGCCGGCGCAGCGCAGCCGACGCGCGAGTTCGCGCACGCCCATGGCAGGCCCGAACCGCACGACCGCGCCGGCGAAAGTGATGTGCACATTGCGCCGGCAATCGCGGCAGGCCAGCGAGAGGAAGTAGGAGCCCTGGGCGGCGTAGTGGCCAAGCGGCACGCCGGGCGCTTGCTCGAGTTCGTCGCGGTAGGACATGGCGCATTGAAGCGTGCCGCCCCATACTCCACCACCGTCACGGCAACCACCGGACATGCCGACAAAATTGCGGGCGATCGGCAGCCCGGCAACCTGGAAAGCGGGGGGCGGTGTCAGGTGACCTCCCACTCCTCCTTCTTCACACTCTCTAAGTCGCGCTCCCCCGCCCCCCCCGGCCTGCGGGGGGCGGGCGCAAGAGCGCGGCGCATTGCATCTTGTGGACTTCTTTGTGGACGTGAGGACGACCGAACCAGAAGCGTCTGACCTAATTCAATTTCTGGCGGAGGGTGTGCGACCGGGTTCGAACCGTCGCGGGACCGGTAGTCACGCGACAACGCCTGATCACGCGACCGCTGCGCACGCCAGCTAGCGCAGTCTGGCAGATTGGCTATACCCCCCCGATCAAGATCCCCGTTGCAAGCACGAGCCCTCCACCGAGCAGAATCTGGAACATCGCACGTCCGATCGGCGTCTCCATGTATCGGTTCTGGATCCAGACGATGGCCCAGAGTTCGACGAAGACGACTGCCAGCGCGATGGCCGTGGCGGTCCAGAAATGTGGGATGAGGTAGGGCAACGCATGACCGAGCCCACCGAGTGCCGTCATCACGCCTGACGCCAGCCCGCGCTTCCATGGCGCACCCCGACCCGACAGCTTCCCGTCGTCGTGCGCAGCCTCGGTAAAGCCCATCGAAATGCCGGCGCCGAGTGAGGCGGACAGGCCGACCAGGAAGGTCGTCCAGGGGTCCTGCGTCGCGAACGCTGTCGCGAAGATCGGCGCCAGAGTGGAGACTGATCCGTCCATCAGGCCAGCAAGGCCAGGCTGCACCCAGGTCAGCACGAACTGACGCTTGGCGGCGCTGTCCTCATCGGCACCAGCGCCGCCGCCGAGACGGTCCTCGATCAGCGCGTCGGCGCCTTGCTCATGCTGAGCCTCGGCCGCCGCGAGGTCGCCGAGCAGCGTGCGGACCTCGGCGTCCGTCGTGCGGCCCGCCGCCGCGACATAGAAGGCTCGCGCAGCCTCCTCCATCGCGCGCGCTTCCTCGCGGATGCGATCCAGGCCCAGGGTCTCGACCAGCCACACCGGCTTGCGAACGTAGAAATCTGCCACGTGCTCGCGGCGAATCGGCAGGATCAGATCGCCGAAGCGCGCGCGGTAGAGTTCGATCAGCCGGCGACGATGCTCGTTCTCGTCGGCTGCCATGCCGTCGAAGACGGCCGCCGAAGCCGGATACTGGTCACGCAGTCGGCTGGCGTAGAGGGCATAGATCTGGCCGTCCTCCTCCTCGGAGGAGATGGCTAGCGCCAGCATCTCCTGCGCGGAGAGGCTGTCGAAGCGGCGGCGCGAGCCACCAAGCAGGGGCAGAAGCAATCGCATCAGGACAATTCCGTGGATCGGGCATCGCGTCCCGCAGGCCGAACCCGGCCTCGGGCGCAGCAACGCGTCGTGAGAACAGACGTAGGGTCCAGCGACGCTATCGGAAGATAGGCGGCACAGACGGTCTCTTGTCTGCCCGGTCCACTCCGCCATGCGGGCAACGGCATCGGCCCGGTGGCCCGCCCACCAACGCTTTCCGTCATGGTCCACGCCTCCGCCGCGGTTGGTCTGTCGCGCCTGGCACCGTGCTGCGCGCGATCCCGTCGCGCTTCGCACCGAGTTCGCGAGCCAAGGCAACAAGCGCCTTGAGCGCGGCCGAAGGATTTCGCCGACTGGGGTAATACAGACAAAGCCCGGGAAGCGGCGGCGTCCAATCCTCCAGTACGCGAACCAGGCGCCCGGCCTCGATATCGGCGTGAACGTCCTGTTCAAAGAAGTAGCCTAGGCCGATGCCGTGCAGCACCGCGGTCCGGGCGAGGCTCGCCTCGTCCAGCGTGATGGGGCCCTTCACGTCGATCACAGCCGCTCGCCCGCCCTTCTCGAACTGCCACCGGTAGAGCGCGCCGTTGGGCAGCCGGACACGGATGCAGGGATGCTGGAGAAGATCGGGCGGCACGCGCGGACTGCCATGCTTCTGGAGATGCGCGGGCGCTCCGACCACGGCGAACCGCCGGGCACGCCGAAGCGGCACTGCGATCATGTCGCTGGGCACGAGGTCGGCCACCCGCACGCCGAGATCGAAGCCTTCGGCGACGATATCGACCAGGCGTCCCTCGGTGACGATGTCCACGTGGACCTGCGGATTGCGGCGCAGGAACTCGAGCACCAGGGGCGCGAGGATCTCGCGCGCCGCGGATGCGAAGGCATTGATGCGCAGCGTGCCGGACGGCGTCGCCTGCTGTGACCGCACCGCGTCCATGGCGCCGTGGAATCCCTGCAGGGCAGGACCTACCTGTTCAATGAAAACGCGCCCCGCATCGGTCAGCGAGACGCTGCGAGTTGTGCGGTTGAACAGCCGCATGCCGAGGCTCGCCTCGAGCCGTCCTACGGCCACGCTGAGCGCCGTCGCCGACACGCCCAGGTCAAGCGCGGCTGCGCGGAACGACAGCCGTCGCGCGATTGCGATGACCGCCTCGAGGTCCTGCACCGCGGGGCGATAGATTGTCCCGCTTTTCGGCATGCCACATCCCTCGTTGTCCCGATTATCTGAACAGATGGGCATCACCAGGTGAAGGGCATTGATCACCCCAACCGAGGAGACAGCCCGATGCTGCTGCCCCTGCCCGTCCAACGGTACTTCGACGCGGATGACAGGAACGACTGCGAGGCCCTGGCGCGGGCCTCCGCACCCGATGCGGTCGTGGCGGATGAAGGCCGTTCCCACGCCGGCCTTGCGGCGATCGAGGCATGGTGGCGCGACGCCAAGGCGAAGGCTCAGCACCGAAATACGCCGATCGCGGCGGTCGGGACGGCCGACCGGACCGAAGTTCGCACCCGGGTCTCCGGGCAATTTCCGGGCAGCCCCGTCACGCTGACCTTCGCGTTCCGGCTCGCGGGCGACCGGATCGCGGCGCTGGAGATCCGCGCGTGACGCCGTTCCTCACCCTCGAAGGCAAGCGCGCGCTCGTCACCTCCGGCACGCGCGGTGCCGGCGCGGCAACCGTCGCCGTATTGCGCCACCTCGGCGCACAGGTGCTGACCACGGCGCGCACGCGGCCGGACGCGATCCACGAGGCGATGTTCGTCGCGGCCGACCTCACGACGCCGAAGGGCTGCGCGAAGCTCGCTGCGGCCGTGGGCGATCGTCTCGGCGGCGTCGACATCCTGGTTCACATGCTCGGTGGATCGTCGAGCCCGGCGGGCGGCTTCGCCGCGCTGGGGGACGCGGAATGGGCGAGGGAAATCGACCTCAACCTCATGCCCGCCGTGCGGCTGGACCGGGCTCTGCTGCCAGCGATGGTGGCGCAGGGCCATGGCGTCGTCATCCATGTGTCGTCTATCCAGCGCATCCTGCCGCTGCCCGAGGCGACGACCGCCTATGCCGCCGCGAAGGCCGCCCTCTCGACCTACAGCAAGAGCCTCTCGAAGGAAGTCTCGCCCAAGGGCGTGCGCGTTGTGCGCGTATCGCCTGGCTGGATCGAGACCGAGGCGTCGGTGCAACTCGCCCAGAGGCTCGCGCACGAGGCCGGCACCGACATCGCGCATGGCAGGCGGATGATCATGGACTCGCTGGGCGGCATTCCCATCGGAAGGCCATCGACGCCGGAGGAGGTCGCGAGCCTGATCGCCTTCCTGGTCTCGGATCGCGCCGCGACGATCACTGGCGCGGAATACGTCATCGATGGCGGCACCGTGCCGACGGTTTGACAAGGTGACGCACCCTATCCGCCGGACGCGAGGACGCCGGCGGCGGGACGGCGATGCCTGCACAGGGGGGCGCCTAGCGGCGATCCAGGCGCGCGCGGCACTGCATCCGCACGGTAGCCCCATGTCCGCGAAGCCTCAGCCAGGCTCCGCGGCGCCGCGGTCACGAACGTGCGGCTGGCACCACAGCGGCACGCCCATCGGCAGCCCCGCCGCTGCCGGCGGCTTCCACAGGACCGCGGTGCGGACGCATCGCTGCCGGCCGCAGGTCGTGCGCCTGCCTGATCGCGTCGGCCGCGCGCTCGCCGATGATCGCGCAGGGCGCCTGCGTGTTCCCCGTCGTGACCCGCGGCATGATCGACCCGTCCGCCACTCGGAGCCCGTCCACGCCATAGACCCTCAGCGCGCCATCCACGACCGACATCTCGTCGCGCCCCATCTTCGCCGTGCCGCTCTGGTGCCAATAGGTCACCGCGGCGTCGCGGATGTAGTCATCGAGAGCGTCGCCCGTCAGCGCGCCCGGCATCACCTCGCCGCGCACGAAGGGGCGGAAGGCCGGCGCATTGCCCAGCGCACGGCAGATCTGCACGCAGGCCCGCGCCGCCGCCATGTCCGCTGGCTCGGACAGGAAGTTGGCGTCGATGGCGACCGCCGCGGCAGGGTCCGCGCCCAGCAGGCGCAAGCGGCCCCGGCTAAAGGGATGCGCGAGCCCGGCGAACATCGTCCAGCCATGCGCCGGCACGCCGCGTGCCACAGTGCGGTCGCTCGGCACCGGAAACTCGACCTGGCAGAACAGCAGGTCGGGTGCCTCGAGCCCGGGCCGGCTCTTCCAGTACAGCGTCGCCTCGCTGCCGCTGTTCCGTGGCGCGATCGGCTCGGCATACTCCCAGGTGCAGCCGAAGGACACGTGGTCCTGGAAGTTCCGGCCCACGCCCGGCAGGTGCTGCAGCACCGGGATTCCGACGCGCCCGAGCTCCTCGCGGTCGCCGATACCAGACTGCATCAGCACCTTCGGCGTCTGGATCGCGCCCAGGGAGAGCACGACCTCGGCGGTCGCGCCCACCGTCGCGACCTGCCCATCTCGCAGGATCTCCACGCCCGTCGCACGACGGCCGTCAAACAGGACACGACGCACCAGCGCGCCGGTGAGAACGGTCAGATTGGGCCGGTCGAGCCAGGGATGGACATAGGCGCGGTACAGCGAGTGCCGGCGGCCATCGCGCACCAGCATGTCGCTGATCGCGGCGCCACCTTCGCCCTCCATCATGCGCCCGTTCGGGTGGTCGAAGACAGGGATACCGATCTCGCCGGCCGCATCGAGCATGGCCTGGGCAATCGGGCTTGGATCGGCGGCGGGCTGCACCCAGACCGGACCGCCGGTGCCGCGGAACTGCGGGTCCGGCGCGCCCTGCCAGTTCTCGATGCGGCGGTAGATGTCCAGTACGTTCTCGTAGCCCCATGCGGCATCGCCCGCCTCCGATGCGAAGAAATCCCAGTCGCTGCGGTGCCCGCGCGCCCAGACCATCACGTTGATACTCGAACCGCCGCCGAGGCCCTTGCCCATCGACAGCGGGAGCCGGCGTCCATTCACGTGCGGGCTCGGTTCGGCCTGGAATCCCCAGTCCCGCTCGCTGCCCAGGTTCGTGGGCCACAGCGCGGGGTTGAGCACCGCTTCGGCGGCGTCATTGCCGCCGGCCTCCAGCAGCAGCACCTGCACCTCGGGGCTTTCGGCCAAGCGCCGCGCGATGACGGAACCGGACGCGCCGGCGCCGCAAACGATGACGTCGTAGCTGCGCCGCAAGGTGGCTACGAGGCGCGACTGATTCTCGTGCGCGCGCACAGCGAAATCGCGATTGTTGGGGGCGACGTTGTCGTTCATGGCTGCGTTCCTTTGGCCGTGCGTCTTCGCATGCGGCACGCGCGCGCCGGCTCGCCGCCTGCGACCACCAACGCTCATGCGGGTCCGCCCGGCTGTTCTCGTCGATCGGTGCCGGGACGACCCCGGCACCGGCGTGTCTTTCGTTCCAGGGCCGACGGCTCAGGTCCGCACGAAGGCCAACAGGTCGGGGTTCACGACATCCGGGTGCGTCGTGCACAGGCCGTGCGACAGGCCCTCGTAGACCTTGAGGGTCCCGCGCCTGAGCAGCGGCGCCGCGAGCAGCGCGGAATTCGCGATCGGCACGATCTGGTCGTCGCCGCCATGCACGACCAGCGTGGGCACCTCGATGGCCCTCAAATCCTCGGTGAAGTCGGTTTCGGAGAAGGCCTTGATCCCGTCGTAGTGAGCCTTGGCGCCACCCATCATGCCCTGACGCCACCAGTTCTGGATCGCGCCCGCCGAAACCTGCGCGCCCGGCCGGTTGAACCCGAAGAAGGGGCCGCTGGCGACATCGAGGTAGAACTGCGCCCGGTTGGCCGCGAGCGCCGTGCGGAAGCCGTCGAACACCTCGATCGGCAGGCCGCCCGGATAGGCCGCGGTCCTTGCCATGATGGGCGGCACGGCACCGATGATCACCAGCTTCGCCACGCGGCCATTCGCCTGGCCGTGCCGCGCGACATAGCGCGCGGCCTCGCCGCCGCCGGTGGAGTGGCCGATGTGGACGGCGTTGCGCAGGTCCAGATGCGCGACCACCGCCGCGACGTCGGCCGCGTAGTGGTCCATGTCATGGCCATCCGCGACCTGGCTCGATCGGCCATGGCCGCGCCGGTCATGCGCGACGACGCGGTAGCCCTGGCGCAGGAAGAACAGCATCTGCGCGTCCCAGTCGTCGCCGCTCAGCGGCCAGCCGTGATGGAAGACGATCGGCTGGGCGTCCTTTGGACCCCAATCCTTGAAGAAGATCTGCGCACCGTCCTGCGTGACGATCGTGCTCATGGTCGCGGCTCCTTGCTGCTGTGATGGGGGTCGGCCTGCGAAAGCGGCCTGCGCCGACGCGCGGCGCGGCAGGCCTGCCGCGACGGCGGCCGACGCAAGGACAAGCCCGGAGGCGAAGCCTCGTCGATCAGGATGGATGTCCATGGTCGTGTCTCCGAAATTGCCCGTGCGCCACCCGGCGACGGCGGCCGCACACTCCCATTCCGGCGGCGCGAATTCCTTGTCGCGCCGCCAAATACTTCCAAGATCTTCGAAGGCGGACGTCAGGACGCGTCGACGCCCGCCAGCGCGACCACCAGGTCCAGGTTGCCGCGCACCATCCTGCAGTACGGGCATGCCGCATGCGCTGCCCGCAACAAGCGCTCGGCCGTCTCGCGCGGCAGCATCGGAAGGTGGCACCGCAGCTCGATGCCTATCGCGAAGCCACCCCCGTCGCCATGTCCGAAGCTGACGACCGCCGTCACGCGCAGCGGGTCGAGCACCCAGCCGATCTGCCGTGCCTCGAGATCGAGCGCGCTGCCGAAGCTGGCGCCAAAGGCTGCGGCCAGGAGCTGCTCAGTATTGACGCCCGCGCCTGCGCCGCCGACGGCGGGCGGGTCTTTCAGGGTCAAGGGGGGCATTCCGCCGGGTATCTCGGCGTGGCCATCTCGGCCGCCTATGACCTCGACGCGCGCTACGTACAACGGTTCCAACGTTCACCTCCCCACGACCTCCGACGGGAGCGTGCTGGACGGCCACCCGGCATGGTATCTACCGGGGGAAGGATGGCCACCGCGGCGTGGCTCGACCGAGCGAAGAATTCCGAAATTTTCCAAGTGAGGGGTCGCTATGGCAGCGGGGGCTAAGACCTTTGCCTTCAGTTCCTACCGCCTCGTCCCCGAGCGCCGCAGCCTGGTCGGCGACGGGAGGGAGGTGCCCGTCCGTGGGCGGG
Organism: Roseomonas sp.; assembly: GCA_051860065.1. GTDB lineage: Bacteria > Pseudomonadota > Alphaproteobacteria > Acetobacterales > Acetobacteraceae > Neoroseomonas. Next base: position 6,403 of record JBHYEQ010000024.1, on the reverse strand, counting down.
CCTTCGACCTTCTCCTGGCCCTGGTGGAGGGCCGCGACCGCATCCTGTCCAAGGACGAGTTGCTGGCCAGGGTCTGGCCCAGCCGCGTGGTCGAGGAAGGCAACCTCACCGTCCACATCGCCAGCCTGCGCAAGCTGCTCGGGAGCGGCATCATCGCGACCATATCGGGGCGCGGATACCGCTTCGTGGCGCCGGTGACGGAACTGCGCGCCGAAGATGCGCACCACGCGCCGCCCGCCGAACGCATTCACGCATCGACCGCAGTGCGGGCTTGGGAACCGGCCGACGCGTTGCCATGGCCGGGCGACTTGCCGCGCCCGCTGACCAAGCTGATCGGTCGGGATGGCGACGTAGACGCCGTGGAGGCGCGGCTCCGCGAAGCGCGTCTCGTGACGGTGGTCGGGGCAGGCGGCGTGGGCAAGACCAGGCTTGCCATGGCGGTCGCCGACCGCGCCCTGAGCTGCCAGCCCAACGGCGCCTGGCTCGCCGACCTGGGCCCGCTGGAAGACCCGCGCCTGGTCCTGCCGAGCATCGCCTCTGCCCTCGGTGTCGATGTCGGCGGCGGCGATGCGCTGCGCGTGGTCACGGCCTGGCTGGCAGATCGACGCGGCCTGCTACTGCTCGATGGGTGCGAGCACCTGTTGCGCGCGGCCGCGGATGCCGCAGAGGCGATTCTGCGTAACTGTCCCGGTATCGCGATCCTCGCGACCAGCCGCGAGCCGCTTCGCGCCGATGGCGAACGGCTTCACCGCCTTCTGCCGCTGGCCACGGCGGCACCGGATACTCTCGTCACCGCCGCTCAGCTCGCGGAATTCCCGGCCAGCGCTCTTTTCGTCGAACGCACGCGCGCCGCGCTGGGCGAGTTCGCGCCTGGCGATACTGACGCCGTCGAGGTCATGCGAATCTGCCAGCGTCTCGATGGCATCCCACTCGCGATCGAACTCGCAGCGCCGGCGCTGCAGGCCATGACCCTGCCGGAGCTTCGCATGCGTTTGGAGCGCCACTTCGGGCTGCTCACCGCCGGACGCCGCACCGCGCTGGCGCGGCAACAGACGCTCAGAGCCGCGATCGGCTGGAGCATCGACCTGCTGGAGCCTGCGGAGCGCGCGCTGCTGCTACGCCTCGCGGTGTTTGGTGGTGGTTGGACTTCGGAGTCCGCCACCTTCGTGATGGGCGGCGCTGCGACGGAGGACGAGGTGTGTCGGCTGATCGCGGCGCTGGTGGATAAGTCGTTGGTGCAGGCGGACCTGACGGGCGTGCAGGCGCGCTATCGACTGCTGGTTCCGACGCGCTTTTATGCCGCCGAGCGGCTGTCAGCACATGATCTGGCGGAGGGGCGCAGGAACCTCGTCCGGTGGCTTGCACGGGCCTACGAACGGGCCGAGGTCGATTGGCCCTTCATGGCCGATGACGAATGGTTCTCGCTCTATGCTCCGGAGATCGAGAACCTGCGTACAGGCCTGGCATGGGCCTTCGGCGCGGACGGCGACGAACGCCTCGGCGTGGAACTCGTGAGCCTCACCGAGCATGTTTGGGGAGAGCTGTCGCTGACCGGCGAGTTGCATGCATGGTTCGACCTCGCGATCTCCCGGATCGACGAGGCGACGCCGCCCGAAGTTGCGGGGCGGTTGTGGCTCGGCCGCTGCGGGTGGGTCGCGCCCAGGGGGCCGACAGCGCTCGACGCGGCGCAGCGCGCCGTGGCGCTCTTCCGAAAGGCAGGCGCGCGCCTGGACCTGGCGCGGGCGCTCTGGCGTCAGGCCTGGCAGCACGTCCTGGCCGGGAATGTCGCCGCAGCCGAGGTACTTTTCGACGAAGCAGAAGACCTGTTGCGGCGCGGCAGGGCGAGCAAAGCGCTGGTCTCATGCCTGAGGGCGCGCGCCGCGTCGCGCATGCGCGGCGATGAGCCAGACGCTGCCAGAGCCAATCTGCAGGAGGCGCTCGCCATCGCCACCGATATCCGCAGTCCGCGCGATGTCGCGCTTACGTTGGGCAGCATGGCCGAACTCCACTGCGCGGAGGGCCGGATCGCGGTTGCCATTTCGGTTGCGCAGGAGGCGCTTGCCTGCCTTGGACCGTCGCAGGCCCGCTCCGCCTGGGTGCAGCACATCGCTGGTTCGATCGCATCGTATCGCCTCGCAGAGGGCAACGTCGAAGCTGCACGCCCGATCATCGTGGAGCGGCTGACAGCGGCCCGGCTCATGGGACTGGCGCACGAGATTCTCGCCAACATTGAACGGCTGGCGCTCATCGCGGCGCTCGAAGGAAGGCACGAAAGCGCAGCGCGGCTTCTCGGTTATGTGGAGGCCGCACTGACGCAGAGTTCAGTGGTGCGAAGCTTCGGCTCCAAGACCGTCCATGATCGGCTCGTCACGGTTCTGCGCGGGAGCTCGCGCCCGCAAGCCGAATTGGATCGTCTTGCGGCGCGCGGAGCCGCCCTCGATGAAGACGCAATCATGGCTGAGGCCATGGCAGTTGCCCTGCGGCCCTAGGCCACACTCCACTAGATGCGTCCGACCAACAAATGCCACCTATTCGATGCTCCATTGACGGGATCGCCGTCGTATCCAAGCCCCAAGCTCATCATTCCGGCATACCGCATCACGTGCCCCCATACACCAACGTGCGCCACGGTTCTCAGGCGCGAAGCTGATCAAATACTTCGCTTGGCTTCATACGGCGACAGAGCGAATGGTCGGTGGCGCGCACAACAGCGCGCTGCCCCGCTGAGGGGCTCGGGCTCGTAGCACCCGGATCATCGGGTGCCGAACCGGAGCCCGGAGATGACCAAGCTTTCCGACACCCAGCGCGTGATCCTCAGCAAGGCCGCGCAGCACAAGGCGCTGCTCGCCACCCCGCCTGCCAAGCTCCCCGCCGCGGCGCGCCAGGCGGTTCTGCGCAGCATGATCAGCAAGGGGCTGCTGGAGGTGGTGCCCGCCCCGCGCGAGGCCGTCGCGCTGGGCTGGCGGCAGGATGAGGATGGTGCGTCGAGCGCGCTGCGGATCACCGCGACCGGACTGGCAGCCATCGGCGTGGAGCCGGAGGCAGCGGCCGGGACCGAGGTTGACGACGAGGAGGCGGACGACCGACCGCGCGACGAGCGCAACGGGGTGGATCCCGCCCTGGTGATCGGCGACCTCGCAGGGTCCATCGGTGAGCCGGCCCCGCCGGAAATGGCGCTCTTGCCCGCAGCGCCCCAGGGAGACTCACTGGCGGCGTTTCCGCCCGCACCGCCCTCACCCAGCGGCGAGGCGCCAGAGGGGCTCCAGCGCGCGCCTGTGAGTCAGCACGGGCCGATCGGTCGCCCCGCTGCCCTCCGCATGGCCGCCGCGACGGTCCTGGTCGCCTGGCCCGGAGCGCGACGGGCTCGACGAGGCGGTGGCGGTCCTGCGCGCGGCCCTGGCAGCCACGCCGCGGGCCGAACGCGCCGTTCGCCAGCCGCGCGACCCCGCCGCCCCGCGCCAGCCGCGCACCGGCACCAAGCAGGAGGCCGTCCTCACCCTGCTGCGCCGCGACGAGGGCGCCACCATCGCCGACATCATCGACGCCACCGGCTGGCAGCCGCACACCGTCCGCGGCTTCCTCGCCGGGCTCAAGCGCACGGGGGTGACGGTCGAGGTGCTGGAGCGCGTCCGCCAGGACGGCCCAAACAAGCAGGGGGCCAAGGGCTCCTACTCCATCTACCGCATCGCCGAGGCCAGCTGATGCGCCTGGGCGCGAACACGCCCCGCCTGGCGGTCGGGCTCATCCGGGTCTCGACCGCCGAGCAGGGCAACAGCGGCCTGGGCCTGGAGGCCCAGCAGGCCAGCATCCGCGCCTTCGTCGCCGCGCAGGGTTGGACGATGGTGGCGGAGTATTCCGACATCGCCTCGGGCAAGGATGACCGGCGGCCGGGGTTCCAGGCGGCGCTGACACGCTGTCGGCAGCTCGGCGCCGTGCTGGTGGCCGCGCGGCTGGATCGGATCACGCGTCGAGCCCACACGCTATCGCAGCTGCTGGAGGATGGCGTCTCGATCCGGGCGGCGGACATGCCCGGCGCCGACGACCTGATGCTGCGCATCTACGCCGCCATGGCGCAGAAAGAGCGCGAGTTGATCAGCGAGCGGACAAAGGCGGCGCTGGCGGCCGCAAAGGCGCGCGGGCGGGTGCTGGGTGGGGATCGAGGCTACCGGCCGACTGTGGGCCCAGACGCCGCAGCGGCAGCGCGGGCGCGGCGCGAGAAGGCCGAACGGGCGGCGCATCGGCTCGGGCTGAAACTGGTGCGCCTGAGCACCGAGGGCGTAGCGGGCCACGCGGCGATGGCGCGAACTCTGAACGCACACGCCGTGCCCACCCCGCGCGGTGGGGGCGCGTGGACGCACGCAACTGTCGCGAGGATCCTGGAGCGGATGGCTCAGGCGGCTGCTACCGTGGGCGGACCGTGAAGAGCCGAGACGGGCGGAAAGCGGAGATTCCGCGTGGTAGCGTCCGCGGATGTGCGAGAGATACGCAAAGGCCGATCCCCCCCGCGTCGCTGCTACCGCGCTCGTTCCGTTCGCCTCCGACCGAGCCCGTTAAAAGCGAATAGCCTGTCAGCCTAAACCTTGTTGACCTGCGTCAACGACGAGGCCGATCCTTGCCGATACGTTCCCCCGCTCAATCGACCTTGGGGAGCGCATCATGACCACCAGACGCGAGCTTGCCGCGCTCGTCGCCGCCGCCGCGGCTCTTCGTGGCGCATTCGGGCCCGGCGCGGTGCTGGCGCAGCCCCTCACGGGCACGTCAGCCCCGCCGTTGTTCCGCTACACCACGCCGATGCCGTCCGGTGTCGTCGTGCCCGCCACGGTCGAGACCGGCTTCGGCCGTCTGAGCTTCTTCGACGGCGTGCCGGATGCCGAAAGCACGCGCCTGATCTACGACAATCTCGACCGGCAGCGCGCCCTGCAGGCCTACCTGCTCGCCCTGCCGGCCGTGAACCAGGCGGCGAACCGCAACGCCATCCTCAGCGTCGGCCCGATCAACACGACAGTGCCGATCTGGGAACGGCTGGTGGACAGCCGGACGGTCGAGCTGACGGCCAATAACAACACGCCCTACACCTGGTTCTGGGTGGACCTGCGGGGCGGACCGCTCGTCGTCGAGGTGCCGCCGGGCGTGCTCGGCCTGATCAACGACATGTTCTATGCCTGGGTGGCCGATGTCGGCATTACGGGTGCCGATCGCGGCCGTGGCGGCAAGTACTTGCTGGTGCCGCCGGGCCATGCCGGCCGCCTGCCGCAGCAGGGCTACACCATCGTGCGCCCGAAGACTTTCCAGAACTGGATCGCCTGGCGCAGCTTTCCCGTGAACGGCGACTTCCGCCCCGCCGTGGAGTCGGTGAAGCGCCGCACGAAGATCTATCCCCAGTCCAGCGCGTCCAACCCGCCGCGCCTGACCTTCGTCGACATGTCCGAGCGGCCCTTCAACATGGTCGGCCCGTCCGATTTCCGCTTCTGGGAAATGCTGAACGACGTCGTGCAGGTCGAGCCCAGCAGCGCGTCCGACCCGGTGACGCTCGGCTTCTTCGCTTCCATCGGCATCCAGAAGGGCAAGCCCTTCCAGCCCGACGCCCGCATGCGCCGCATCCTGACGGAGGCAGCCGTGGCCGGCGATGCGACGGCCCGCGCGCTGGCCTATCGGGCGCGCGATCCGGAAGCACGCATCTTCAGCGACCGGCGCTGGCGCTTCGCCTTCCAGGGCGGCTACCAGTTCCTGCATCAACCCGGTGTCGCGAACCTGGATGCGCGCGCCTTCTTCTTCTTCCTGGCGACCGGCGTGACGCCAGCGATGGACACGCAGGTGGTGGGCGAGGGCTCGACCTATCCCTGGACGGCCGAGGATGCGCAGGGCAACGCCCTGGATGGCGGCAAGACCTATCGCCTGCACCTGCCGGGCCCGGTGCCGGTGCGCACCTTCTGGTCCACCATCGTCTACGACACGCAGACACGCTCCATGCTGCAGACCGACAACCGCTTCCCCTCGGTCAGCAGCCAGAATCCGGGCCTGCAGGCGAACCTCGACCGCTCGGTTGACGTCTGGTTCAGCCCGACCGCGCCGGCGGGGAAGGAAAGCAACTGGGTGCAGACCATCCCGGGTAAGTCGTGGTTCATGATTCTCAGGCTCTACGGCCCGCTGCAGCCCTGGTTCGACAAGAGCTGGAAGCCGGGCGACATCGAACTCCAGAGCTGAAGCGGGGGACGGCGGCGGGCAAAGTGCTACGGGCGGCGCTGATTGGCCAAAGCCATCGCTGAGCGTATGTCTGCATAGGGTCGAGAGCGCGCAATCTTGCGCTGGGGGTTGTCGCCGCCGCCTGTTCACCACCGACCAACGGTCGTTGCTCGGTGTTGAACAGATGCGATGCGGCGCGCGCCACCGCGCCGAAGCCTGC
>JBHYEQ010000023.1:0-63077 GCA_051860065.1 Roseomonas sp. | reverse complement strand
ACCGGCCCGCTCCCCCACCCGGCCACCCATCCAGAATACTGTCGTTGGGTGGCCGGGTGGGGGAGCGGGCCGGTGCCCGGCTGCGGGATGCGCCGGACGGCGCATTCTCGATCGGTTCTTCAGTTCATCTGGATGTTGGCATCGCGCACCACCTGCTTCCAGCGCGCCAGCTCGGTCGAGATGGTCTGGCCGAGTTCCGCAGGCGTGCTGGCATCGATGGTGAAGCCGGCGGCGGTCAGGCGCTGCGTCGTCTCGGGCAGGCGCAGCGCGGCGGTGATGGTCTCGTGCAGCCGGGCGATCGCCGGCGCGGGCGTGCCCGCCGGTGCGAGGAAGGCCGACCAGGAGGCCGAGACCACCTGCGGGAAGCCCGCCTCCGTCATGGTCGGCACATCCGGCAGGGGCGCGAAGCGGCGCGGCATGGCGATGGCGATCCCGCGCAGCGCGCCGGACGCCACATGCGGGCGCACCGTCGCCGCATTCAGGATCGAGCACTGCACCGTGCCCTGGATCATGGCGGTGACCGCCGGCGCGCCGCCGGAGAAGGGTACATGCGTGGCCTGGGTGCCGGTGGCGCGCAGGAACAGTTCCATGCCGAGCTGTTCGGTCGAACCGACGCCGCCCGAGGAATAGGAGGCGCGGCCATTCTCGCGCTTCAGCCAGTCGATCGCCTCGGCGACATTGCGGGCGGGGACGTCCTTGTGGACCACCAGCATGTTGGGCACCGACATCGCCAGTGTGACCGGGGCGAAGTCCTTCTCCGGGTCGTAGCCCGGCTGGCGCATCACCGCCGGGTTGATGGTCATCGTGCCTGAGGCCGCGACGATCAGCGTATGGCCATCGGCCGGCTGCGCCACGACATGGCGCGCGGCGATGGCACCGGTCGCACCCGGGCGGTTCTCGACCACCACGTTCTGGCCGAGCGTGGCCTGCACATGCGGCGCGACCAGCCGCGCCACCACGTCATTCGGCCCGCCCGGGGCGAAGGGCACCACCAGCACGATCGGGCGGGTCGGCGCCCAGGCGGGCTGGGCCAGGGCGCCGCGCGTCGGCGCAAGCGCGGCCAGCGGCAGGATCGACAGGCTGCGGCGATGCATAAGCTTCTCCCGGAACGACGGGATGCATGACAGCACGAATGAATGCGTTGCGCAGCCCGCATGCCCCACGCGCATTGACGGGCGGCCCAAACTCGCGGACGGTTACGCGGGCGTTCCATAATGTTCGGGCGCGCCGCCCAGCCGGCTTGCCGCTCCAGGAGATCAGTCATGCGGATCCACCCGTCGCTGTCATGCCTTGCCCTTCTGGCCTTCGCGGCCTGCGCCACGGACGGCGCCGCCCCGCCGCCGGCAGCGCCACGCGCGGCCGCCAGCGCACCGAGCAGCTTCGACGGCACCTGGCGCGGCACCGGGACGCTCGTCTCGCGCGGCGGTACGAGCTGCTCGGAGCCGACGCAGACGGGCACGATGCGGGTGGCCGGCGGCCAGGCGCAGCTTGAATTCGGTTCGCGCACCGGAGAACGCCTGTCGGGCCCGGTCGGGCCGGATGGATCGCTCTCCCTGCAGGCCGGCGCCCGCATGTTCCGCGGGCAATTCACCGGCGACAGCTTCACGGGCAGCTACATCGATCCGCGCTGTCCGCGCGAATGGACGATGCGCCGCCAGGCCTGACGCCGGGCGGCCCGGTTCCGACCGGGCCGACACGCTGGGTCTGCGACGCCGACCCGGGCCACGCCAACGGGCTTGAACTGGCGCAGCGGGCGTGCTTTACGCCGCGCTCCCCTGCCGGGCGCTAGGCAAGCGTCCGGCTATGCCCGTTTGCGCGCCCCGTCCCGGGGCCAGGGCTGAGCCAGCCAAAGGGAGCTCCCATGCCATTGTATGAATGCGTGTTCATCGCGCGCAACGACATCACCCAGCAGCAGGTCGAGGCGATCGCCGAGCAGGTCGCCGGCCTCATCACCGAAGGCGGTGGCGAGGTGAAGAAGCGCGAATACTGGGGCCTGCGCGGCCTCGCCTACAAGGTGAAGAAGAACCGCAAGGGGCACTACATGCTCCTGGGTATCGACGCGCCGGGCACCGCGCTGCCGGAAGTCGAGCGCCAGCTCGGCCTCAACGAGGACGTGCTGCGCTCGCTGATGATCAAGGTCGAGGCGATCGACGAGGCGCCCTCCGCCGTCCTGGCCAAGCGCGGCGACGACCGCGAGCGCGACCGCGGCTTCCGTGGCCCGCGTCCGGCCGGCCGCTTCGGCTCCGGCCGCACCGGCGGTGGCCGCGAGCGTGGCGACGACCGCGAGGAATTCCGCGCGCGTCCGCGCGACGAGATGGACGGCCCTGGCGGGCACGAGGAGTAAGCGATCATGTCCGAATCCAGCGACCTGACCCCCGCCGGCCGCCGCCCCGCCGTCGGCGCGCGCCGCCCCTTCTACCGCCGCAAGAAGTCCTGCCCGTTCAGCGGGCCGCAGGCGCCGAAGATCGACTACAAGGACGTCCGTCTGCTGTCCCGCTTCCTGAGCGAGCGCGGCAAGATCGTCCCGTCCCGCATCACGGCGGTGTCCGGCAAGAAGCAGCGCGAACTGGCCCAGGCCATCAAGCGCGCCCGCTTCCTGGCGCTGCTGCCCTACGTCATCAACGACTGACCAGGCGAAGGCTGCGATGCTGAGCAATCCGCGCGCGCTGGCGGCGATGGCAGGGGGCCTTGCGGCCGCCGTGCTGTCGCTGTGGGCGATGCGCGGGCTGCCGCTCGGCTTTGCCGCCTTCTGGCTGACGCCGCTGCCGCTCTTCGCCACCGGCCTGGGCTTCGGCCCGGGGGCGATGGCGGGCGCGGCGGGGGTCGCCGCGGTCATCCATGTCGCGCTCGCGGGCATGCTGCCGATGGTGGTGTTCCTCATCGCCTTCGCGGTGCCGGCGGTGCTGGTGGTCGCGACGGGCTTCCGCCAGGGTCGCATCGAACCATCGCTGCCGCTCGCCATCCTCGGCCTGTGGCCGGCGGTGGTGATCCTGGGTTGCGCCGTTGCCTTCTCCGGCCTGCCGGGCGGGCTCGAAGGCGCGATGCGGGAGGCTGTGGAGCAGGGGCTGCGGCGCATGGGCTCCGGCTCCGCGCAATTGCCGGTCGACCAGCTGGTGCAGGTCATGGCGGCCGCGCTCGGCTTCTGGGCGGCGGTGTCGCTGTCGGTCAACGGCGCGGCGGCGCAATCGGCCCTGGCGCGGTCGGGCTGGGCGCTCGCACCCACCCCGCACTGGAGCCAGGTGCGCCTGCCCGGCTGGTATCCGCCGCTGACCGGCGCGGGTGCCGCCGCCTGGCTGGTCTTCGGGGGCGATGGCGACGTGGTGTCGCTGTCCATCCTGCTGGTGCTGCTGCTGCCGGTGTTCCTGCAGGGGATCGCCGCGGTGCATCGCCGCTCGGCCGGGCGGCCGGGCCGCAACTTCATGCTCGGCGTGTTCTACACCGGGCTGGTCATCCTCAGCGTGCCGGCCGCGATCGCGGTGACGGCCTTCGGTTTCTACGAGCAATGGGGGCGGCCCTCGAGCCCGCCCGGAGGCACAACATGATCGAACTCATCCTGATGCAGCGCGTCGACAAGCTCGGCCAGATGGGCGAGCTGGTGAAGGTGAAGCCCGGCTACGCGCGCAACCACCTGATCCCGACCGGCAAGGCGATCCGCGCCAACAAGGACAACCTCGCGCGCTTCGAGCGCGAGCGCGCCCAGCTGGAAGCGCAGAACATCAAGCGCCGCGGCGAGGCCGAGCGCACCGCCGAGCGCGTGTCGGGCCTGTCCGTCGTGATCATCCGCCAGGCCGGCGAGAGCGGTGCGCTGTATGGCTCCGTTTCGACCCGCGACATTGCCGATGGCTGCAAGGCTTCGGGCCTGTCGGTGGACCGCGAGCAGGTGCTGCTCGGCCAGCCGATCAAGACCGTGGGGCTGACCACGGTGCAGGTCGCGCTGCACCCGGAAGTCTCCATCCCGGTGGTGGTGAACGTGGCGCGCTCGGTCGAGGAAGCCGAGAAGCAGGCGCGCGGCGAGCGCGTCGAGGCCGAGGACGAGGCCGAGGCCGCCAGCCTCGAGGCCGAACTCGCCGCCGAACTGGCCGCCGGCCAGGCCGACAACGACTGATACCGACGGCGCGGGGGGATATCTCGCCCCCGCGCCAGCGCGGCCCGCTTGGTCGCGCCGCCCTGCCGCGAAAGCTTCGTGCGGAAGGCCGCGCTGCGCGCGGTCGCTGGCCGACACGCCCGCTTGGCAAGCCGGGTCGCGCAAGCAGTGGCGCCGTGCTCGCGGATCGGCCGGACGGCTTCGACGGGCCGGCCTGGCCCGGTTGGCCGCCATGGCCCGGCCTATCCGAGCAGCGCGAATCGCGGTGCGCGGGTCGAGACGATCGCCGTCACCCCGGCCGGGCGCCTCGATGGCTTGCCGGCGGGGCTGCCCGGCGCGGAGTCGGTGCTGCCGCACTGGCGTGGCAGCCGGCCCCCGACCCGCCCTGGCGCGCCGAGCGCGGCGGCGATGCGCTGGTGCTGGTGCCGCTGGGTTGATCCCGGCAGGCCGGGCAGCCATCCCCGTCATCCCCCCTATCCACAGGCGATGCACCCGCGCGCCGCGCCGCCCGGCGGGCTAGGATGGCGCCATGAACGAGATCGATCCCGCGGGCAGTTCGCTGCTCGGGCTGTCGCAGCGCCTGCCGCCCTCCAACCTGGCGGCGGAGCAGGCGCTGCTCGGCGCGCTGCTGGCCAACAACAAGGCCTATGAGCGGGTCAGCGAATTCCTCGCCCCCGAACACTTCGCCGACCCGATCCACGGCCGCATCTTCCAGGCCATCCAGCGCCGCGTGGAGGCAGGGCAACTGGCCGACGTGGTGACGCTGCGCGCGGAATTCGAACATTCCGGGCTGCTCGATGAGGTTGGCGGGCCGGCCTATCTCGCGCAGCTCCTGTCGGCCATGGTCGGCATCATCAATGCCGGTGAATACGGCCGCGTGGTGTTCGATGCCTGGCTGCGGCGGCAGTTGATCGACCTGGGCGAGGTTGTGGTGAACCGTGCCTTCGGCGCGGAGGCCGAGCTCGATGCCACCCAGCAGCTCGAGGCCGCCGAACAGGCGCTGTTCGACCTGGCGAAGGAGGGTGCGGCGGGCGAAGGCGGCATGGTCACCTTCGACCGCGCGCTGGCGACGGCGGTGGAGGCAGCGGCCAAGGCCTTCTCCACGCCCGGCGGTGTCTCGGGCTTGACCACCGGGCTGCGCGACCTCGATGCCAAGATGGGCGGGCTGCACAAGTCGGATTTGATGATCGTCGCGGGGCGGCCGGGCATGGGCAAGACGGCGCTCGCCACCAAGATCGGCTTTGGCGCGGCGAAATCCATCCTGCGGCAGGCGCGCGACAGCGACCCGAATGCGGTGCCCAAGGGCGGTGTCGCGATCTTCTCGCTGGAAATGAGCGCCGACCAGCTGGCGACGCGCCTGCTGTCGGAGGAAGCGCGGATTTCCGGCGACCGCATCCGCCGCGGCGAGATCGGACAACGCGACTTCGACCGGTTCGTCGAGGTCAGCCGCGAGATCGCCGCGCTGCCGATCTACATCGACGACACGCCGGCCATCACGATTTCCGCGCTGCGGACGCGCTGCCGGCGGCTGAAGCGCACGCGGGGGCTCGACCTGGTGATCGTCGACTACCTCCAGCTGATGCGCCCGGCGGCGGGCACCAGGCCGGAGAACCGCGTGCTGGAAATCAGCATGATCACGCAGGGGCTGAAGGCGATCGCGAAGGAACTCGCGGTGCCGGTGATCGCGCTGTCGCAGCTGTCGCGCGCCGTCGAATCGCGTGAGGACAAGCGGCCGCAATTGAGCGACCTGCGCGAATCCGGGTCGATCGAACAGGACGCCGACTCGGTCATGTTCGTCTATCGCGACGACTACTACCTGATGCAGCGCGCGCCGAAGGAACTGGCCTTCGACAACCCCGACAAGTTCCACGAGGCGGTCGACAAGTGGCAGAAGGACATGGAGATGGCGCACAACAAGGCGGAGCTGATCATCGCCAAGCAGCGCCACGGCCCGACCGGCACCATCAAGCTGTTCTTCGAGGCGGAATTCACCCGCTTCGGCGACCTCGACACCCATCACGAGGACCCGATGCGTGACTGACGCGCTGACCATCCGGCCCGCGCGGCCCGAGGATTTCGACGCCTGGCTGCCGCTTTGGGAAGGCTACAACGCCTTCTACGAACGCCGTGGCCCGACCGCCGTCAGCGAGGCACAGACCCGCACCACCTGGGCGCGCTTCTTCGATGGCTACGAAGCGATGGAGGCGATGGTCGCCGAACACGCCGGCGCGCTGGTCGGCTTCGTGCACATCATCTTCCACCGCAACACCGTGATGATGGGCCCGACCTGCTACCTGCAGGATTTGTTCGCGGACCCGTCCCTGCGCGGCAAGGGCGTGGGCCGCGCATTGATCGAGGCCGCGGCGGCGCGTGCGAAGGAAGCGGGCGCCCCGCGGCTGTATTGGCAGACGCAGGAGGGCAACGCGACGGCACGGCTGCTGTACGACCGCATCGCGGAGAATTCCGGCTTCATCGTCTACCGCATGGACCTGGCGTGAGCCCGCAGACCGGCCAGCCGGTCCTCACCATCGACCTGACGGCCATCGCCGCGAACTGGCGCGACCTGGCGGCGCGCGGCGCGCCCGGCGCGGTGGCGGGCGTCGTGAAGGCGGATGGCTATGGGTTGGGCGCCATCGAGGTCGCGCGCGCGCTGCGCGCCGCCGGCTGCCGTCACTTCTTCGTGGCCTGCATCGCGGAGGGGCTGGCGCTGCGCGCCGCGCTCGGCGCCGGGCCGATGATCGCGGTGCTGGAAGGCTTCGCGCCGGGCGAGGATGGCGATGCGGCGCTGGTGCCGGTGCTCAATGCGCTCGGCGACGTGGTGGCGCATGCGGCGGCCGGGCGGGCGGCGGGCGTGGCGCGGCGCGTCATCCTGCACGTCGATACCGGCATGGCTCGGCTCGGCCTCGATGCCGGGGAACAGGCGCGGGTCGCGCAGGACCACGGGATTCTGGCGGGGCTCGACCTCCTGTATGTGATGACGCACCTGGCCTGCGCCGATGAACCGCAGCATCCGATGAACGCCGACCAGGCGGCGCGCTTCGCCGCAGCCTGCGCAGGTCTGCCGCCGATGCGGCGGTCCTTCGCCAACTCATCGGGCATGTTCCTGGGCGCGGAGTTCGCCTCCGACCTGGCTCGGCCGGGCTGTGCGCTCTACGGCATCAACCCCACGCCCGGTGCGCCGAACCCGATGCGGCAGGTCATGCGCCTGGATGCACCGGTGCTCCAGATCCGCGAGATCCCGGCAGGGGCCAGCGTCGGATACGGCGCCTCCTGGGTGGCGCAACGCCCGTCGCGCATCGCCACGGTTGCGGTGGGCTATGCGGATGGCTACCTGAGAAGCCTCTCGGGCCGTGCCATGGGCGAATACCAGGGCCGGCCGGTTCCCCTCGTGGCACGGGTGTCCATGGATCTGACGACCTTTGACGTGACCGACCTGCCTGCCATCGCCCCGGGACAGCGCATCACCGTTCTGGGCAGCGCCGGCTGCACGCCGGACGAGGCAGGCGCGCGCGCGGGCACCATCGGCTACGAGATGCTGACCGGCCTCGGCACCCGCTACCACCGCGAATACCTCCGGGGCTGATCGCTTGGACCTGGTGCTGAACCCCGTCGCCGCGGTCGGGCGCGGCGTGATCGGCGGCTGCCGCACGGTGGGCGCGGTCGTGCTGTTCGCGCTGGCCGGCGTGTCGCATCTGCTGCGGCCACCCTTCTACGGCCGGCTGTTCCTGAAGCACCTGGCGGAGATCGCGTTCTTCTCCCTGCCCGTGGTGGCGCTGACCGCGATCTTCACCGGCATGGTGCTGGCGCTGCAATCCTATACGGGCTTCGCGCGGTTCAACGCCGAGGGCGCCGTCGCCAACGTGGTGGTGCTGTCCATCACGCGCGAACTGGGCCCCGTGCTGGCCGGGCTGATGGTGGCCGGGCGCATCGGCGCCGCCTTCGCCGCCGAGATCGGCACCATGCGCGTGACCGACCAGATCGACGCGCTGACCACGCTGTCCACCAACCCGATGAAATACCTGGTGGCCCCGCGCCTGCTGGCGGGCGTGATCGCGCTGCCCTTCCTGGTGGTGGTGGCGGACATCCTGGGCGTGATGGGCGGCTGGCTGATCGGCACCACGCAGCTCGGCTTCGGTTCGGCGGCCTATCTCAAGGCCACGATGGATTTCCTGCAGGTGTCGGATGTCGTCTCGGGGCTGGTGAAGGCGGCGGTCTTCGGCTTCGTCATCACGCTGATGGGCTGCTGGTGCGGCTACAATTCACGCGGCGGGGCGCAGGGCGTGGGTGCCGCGACCACCGCGGCGGTGGTGTCGTCCTCCATCCTGATCCTGGCACTCGACTACCTGCTGACGGCGATGTTCTTCGCGACATGACCGACGCCACGCCGAAGATCCGCCTTCGCGGCCTGTCCAAGACTTTTGGCGACAAGCGCGTGCTCGATGGCGTGGACCTCGATATCCGCGCCGGGCACGGGATGGTGATCCTGGGCGGGTCGGGATCGGGCAAGTCGGTCACCATCAAGTGCATCCTGGGCCTGGTGCAGCCCGATGCGGGCAGCATCGAGGTGGACGGGCGCGACCTGGGCACGATGCCGCGGCGCGAGCGCGAGGCGCTGGCCGACCGCATCGGCATGCTGTTCCAGAATGGCGCGCTGTTCGACAGCCTGCCGGTCTGGGAAAACGTGTGCTTCAAGCTGCTGGCGCAGAAGCGCATCAGCCGTGCGAAGGCCCGCGACAAGGCGGCGGAGGTGCTCGCGCAGGTCGGCCTGGCGGCCTCGGTTGGCGACCTGTCGCCGGCGGAACTCTCGGGCGGCATGCAGAAGCGCGTCGGCCTGGCGCGCGCCATCGCGGCCGAACCGGACATCATCTTCTTCGACGAACCGACCACCGGGCTCGACCCCATCATGGGCGCGGTGATCGACGGGCTGATCGTGGATTGCGTGAAGCGGCTGGGCGCAACCGCCGTGTCGATCACCCACGACATGGCGAGCGCGCGGCGTATCGGCGACGACGCCGCCATGCTGCACAAGGGGCGCATCGTCTGGACCGGCGCCGCCGCGGCGCTGGGGGATACCGGCAACGCGGTGGTCGACCAGTTCGCGCGCGGGGAGCGCGAAGGGCCGATCCAGATGGAGTTGCGGCGGTAGGGCCAACGCGCCCCTTGACCCGCGGGCCTGCACGGCGCGACGCTGCCCCCACGAAGCCCGGCCGCGCCGGCGGATCGGGCCGCATCCGAGGAACGCCGCCCATGCCGCTCACGCTCAAGCCGCTTCATCCGCTCTTCGTCGCCGAGGCTACCGGCATCGACCTGCGCGCCCCGATCGGCCCCGACCTCGCTGCCGAGATCCACGACGCGATGGACCGCTACGCCGTGCTGGTCTTCCCCGCCCAGGCGATGGACGACGAGCAGCAGATGAATGTCGGCCGCGCACTCGGCACGCTGGAAGCCACGCGCGGCGTGGTCGACGCGCACAAGCACCGGCTCAAGCACCAGGAGATGAACGACATCTCCAACCTCGACACCGACGGCAAGCTGCTTGCCGCTGACGACCGGCGCCGAATGTTCGCGCTGGGCAACCGGCTGTGGCACAGCGATTCGTCGTTCAAGGAGACGCCGGCGCTCTATTCCATGCTGCACGCCCGCGTGATCCCGCCCGAAGGCGGCGAAACCGAATTCGCCGACATGCGCGCCGCCTGGGACGCCCTGCCCGACCGCACCAAGGCCAAGATCAAGGGCATGACCACCTGGCATTCCCTGATCTATTCGCGCGCCCAGCTCGGCTTCGACGAATACACCGCCGAGGAAAAGCTCGCCTTCGCCCCCGTTCAGCAACGCCTGGTGCGGCGCCATCCGGGGTCGGGGCGCACCTCGCTGTACCTGTCCGCCCATATCGGCCGCGTGGAAGGCATGCCGGTGCCCGAGGGCATGATGATGATCCGCGACCTGACGGAACACGCGACACAGCCGGCCTTCACATACCGCCACGCCTGGAAGACGAACGACCTGGTCATGTGGGACAACCGCTGCACCCTGCACCGCGGCCGCGCCTACGAAGACAGCATCCACCCCCGCGACATGCGCCGCGTGACGCTCACCGACGTGGCGCCGACGCTGGAGCAGCAGGCGGCGTGACGCGTGCGGGGGAGGGCTTTGCCCTCCCCCGGAACCCCCACCCACCAAGGGCTTAAGGCCCTTGGAACCCTCGACTTGATCGGAGAGTTTGGGGAGGGGCATCGCGTGCGCGTCGCGTCAGGCTCACCGACGATGCCCCTCCCCAAACTCTTCGATTAAACCCCGCGGTCCAGGGGGCCGTAGCCCCCTGGTGGGGGGAGGTCCGGAGGGGGGCAAAGCCCCTCTCCGGTCCCGCCCCGCCTTCCCGCGCGCGCGCAGCGGTGCGACATAGGGGCACCGCGCACGGAGGGCTGCCATGGAACGCTACGATCTCATCCTGAAAGGCGGCCATGTCGTGACGCCCTGGGGTGTCGAGACGGCCGATGTCGCGGTGCGCGACGGCCGCATCGCCACGCTGGGCAGCCTGCGCGGCGCCGAGGCTGCGGAGACCATCGACTGTACCGGGCTGCATGTCCTGCCCGGGCTGATCGACCCGCATGTGCATCTTCGCGATCCGGGCGACCCGTCAGTGGAATCGATCGAGACCGGCACCAAGGCGGCGGTGCTGGGCGGGCTTGCTGCCGTGTTCGACATGCCCAACACGGCGAAGTCCGTCGTGAACCGCGACATCCTGGACGAGAAGCGCGCCTTCCTCGAAGGGCGCGCGTATTGCGATGTCGGCCTCTATGTCGGCGCGTCGAAGAAGAACATCGGTGAGCTGGCGGAGCTCGAGCTCCAGCCCAACGTCTGCGCGGTGAAGGTCTTCGCCGGGTCGTCCACCGGCGACCTGCTGGTCGAGGACGACGCGAGCCTGGAGGCCGTGATGCGCGCCGGCCGCCGGCGCATCTGCTACCACTCGGAAGACGAGTATCGCTTGCAGGAACGCAAGCCGATGTTCACGCCGGGGATGCCGCATCGCAACCACATGGTCTGGCGCGATGTCGAGACCGCGATGCTCGGCACCAAGCGCCTGATGGCGATCGCCCGCAAGACCGGCCGCGCCGCGCATATCCTGCATGTCTCGACGGCCGAGGAACTCGCCTACCTGCGCGACTTCCGCGATGTCTGCACGGTCGAGGTGCTGCTGAACCACCTCACGCAGACCGACGAGGCGTATGACCGGCTCGGCGGCTACGCGGTGATGAATCCGCCGATCCGCGACCAGCGTCACCTCGATGCCGCCTGGGCGGCGGTGGCGGACGGCACGGTGGACTGCATCGGCTCCGACCACGCGCCGCATTCGCGCGAAGCGAAGGAACGCCCCTGGCCGAACACCGCCGCGGGGCTGACGGGCATCCAGACGCTGGTGCCGCTGATGCTGGATCACGTCACGTCCGGGCGCCTGTCGATCTCGCGCCTGGTGGATTTGATGTGCGCCGGCCCAGCGCGCCTGTACGGCGCGCTGAACAAGGGGCGGCTGGCCGCCGGCTACGATGCGGACTTCACGCTGGTGGACCTCAAGCGCCAGCGCATGATCCGCAACGACTGGCTCGCCACGCCCGCCGGCTGGACGCCCTTCGACGGCACGGTCTGCACCGGCTGGCCGGTCGCGACCATCATCCGCGGCCGCGCGGTGATGCGCGAGGACGAGGTGCTGGGCGCGCCCATCGGCAAGCCGGTCTCCTTCGCCGAGACGCATCGGTGACGGCCGAGGAGGCCATCGCCTCCCGCCGGTCGATCCGCGCCTTCCTGCCCACGCCGGTGCCGCGCGACGTCGTCGAGCGCATCCTCGACATCGCCGCGCGCGCGCCCTCGGGCACCAACATGCAGCCCTGGCGCGGCTATGCGCTGGCCGGCGAACCCCTGCGCGCGCTGTGCGATGCGCTGGTCGCGGAAGCGGGCGCCAAGGTCGAGGCTGAATACCGCTACTACCCGGCCGAATTCTTCGAACCCTACCTGTCGCGCCGCCGAAAGGTCGGGTGGGATCTCTACGGCCTGCTCGGCATCGCGCGCGGGGAAACCGAGAAGATGCGCCACCAGCACGCGCGCAACTTCACCTTCTTCGGCGCGCCGGTCGGGATCATCTTCACCATCGACCGGCGGCTCGAGATTGGCTCCTGGCTCGACTACGGCATGTTCCTCGGCAACGTCACGACGGCGGCACGCGGCATGGGGCTCGACACCTGCCCGCAGGCCGCCTTCGCGCCGCACCACGCGACCATCCGCGTCATGCTGGCCATCCCGGACACTGAGGTGGTGGTCTGCGGCATGGCGCTCGGCCATGCCGACCCGGCCGCGCCGGAGAACACGCTGGTGACGGAGCGCGCCCCGGCGGCCGAATTCTGCGCCTTCCGCGGCTGGGGCGAGGACTGAAGGGCCGCCAGGCGATCCACGGTGCGGCGCAGTCGACCGCCCGGCGCCGGCACGCCTGAGCGGCTTGCGACCACCCGGCCGGACAGCCCGCCGGCCGCAACAGGAAGAAGGGAGGAGGCGCGGCAATCCCACGCCGCGCCCCGCAAGGAACGATGGAACCCCTCACCGGCCGCGCGCTCTGGCTGCGCCTGTTGCTGATCAGCGCCCTTTGGGGCGCGGCCTTTCCGCTCATCCGCTACCTGGCGCTTCAGATGCCGCCCTTCGCGGTGGCCGGGGTGCGCGGCGTGCTGGCGGCCGTCGCGGTCTTCGCCTTCCTGTGGTTCCGGCGCGAACTGGGCGGCATCTCGCGCAGCGTGATGGTGACGGCGGTGGTGCTCGGGCTGCTCGCCGGCGTCATCCCGAACACGCTGATCCCGCTTGCGCTGCAGCGCATGGAGGCCGCGCCGGCCTCCCTGGTGCAGGCGGCCGGGCCGCTCATCCTGACGTTGATGGCCGGCCTGCTACTGAAGAACGAGAAACCCACGCCGCGCATGCTGGCCGGCATCGCGCTCGGCTTCGTCGGCATTGCGATGGTGGTGGGGTCGGGCGGGCTGGGCGGGGGCAGCATCACGGGGTCGCTGCTGGTCCTGGGCGCGACGTTCTCCTACGCGCTCAGCACGATCTGGGTGCGCCGGGCGGAACGCGGGCCGGCGGCGGCACTCGCGCTCGGGCAGCAGGTGGTCTCGGGCGTGCTGTCGGGCAGCCTGGCGCTGGCGGTGGATGGGCCGGGCGCGCTGGTGCTGCCGATGGATGTCTGGGTGGTGGCGGTTATCCTCGCGATCTTCGCGACGGCCGTGCCGCTGACCCTGTTCCTGGGCCTGGCGACTCGCGCGCGGGCGGCGGATTCGGCGATGGTCGGCTACATCCAGCCAGTGTTTTCCACGGCCATCGCCGCGGTCTGGCTGGGCGAGGTGCCGTCCTGGCAGGTGGTGGCCGGCGGCGCGGTGGTGCTGGCGGCGGTGTGGCTGGTCACCAGTCGGCGATAGCGCAGACGCCGCGCGAGCGGACGCACCCGAAAGCGTGGCGCTGGATAGGCTACCGCGGGCCAGTGCGAACGTCGGCAGCCTGCCCCTTCGCAGGCGCCTGGGCGAAGATGCGGTTCACCAGCCCCTGCGGCAGCGCCCCCACAAGCCGTGCCATGGCATAGGTCGGCCACGGATACGCCACCCGCGTGCGCCCACCCGCGATGCCCGCCAGCGTCCGCCGCGCCGCCTCCTCCGCATCCATCAGGAAGGGCATGGGGAAGGCGTTCAGCGCCGTCATGGGCGTGCGGATATAGCCCGGGCAGACAGCATGCAGGCGGATGCCGCGGCGGCGTTCCGTGACGTCCATCGACTCCGCCCAGCGCTGCACCGCGGCCTTGGTGGCGCAATAGGCCGGCGCGCCCGGTGCGACGATGAAGGCCGCCAGCGAGGCCATCACCGCCACGCGGCCGCGCACGCCGTCCGGGCCCGGCGGCTGCGCCGCCATGGCCTCGATCGCCGGCAGGGCGGTGTTCAGCACGCCGGTCACATTGGTCGCGAAGATCGCGCGCGACTGCGCCGGTGGTTCCGTCCCATCGCCCGTGCCGGCCGAGATGCCCGCATTGGCAATCACCAGGTCGAGCCGCCCTGCCCCACCGATCCAACCCGCCATGGCATCGGCATCGGTCACGTCGAGCACCGCCGGGCGTACCTCGGCACCCTTGGCGCGGCAGGCCGCGGCGACATCCTCAAGCCGTGCCCCGTCGCGCCCGGAGAGGTGCAGCACCGCGCCCGGCCTGGCGCAGGCCTCCGCCAGCGCGCGCCCCAGGCCCGAGGACGCCCCTGTGATCAGCACATGCGTCCAGCCCGCTTGCATCGCGCCCCTTCCGGGGGGAGAAGCGGCGCCATGGCCACGCACCCCCTCTCCTCCATGACCGGCTTCTCCCGCGAGGGGGGCAGCCTGGCCGACGGGTCCTCCTTCATCTGGGAATTGCGCTCCGTCAACGGGCGTGGGCTTGACGTGCGGCTGCGCCTGCCGAACGGCTACGACGCGTTGGAGGCGCCGCTGAAGGAAGCGGCCGCGCGGCTGCTCAAGCGCGGCAACGTCAACGCGACGCTGACGGTGAAGCGCGAGGACCGCACCGCGGCGCGCCTGACGCCCGACCCCGCCGCGCTGGACCAGGCACTGCGGATCGCGCTGGACCTGGCCGCCCGCATCCCAGGCGCGCCGCCGCCGCGGGCCGAGGCGCTACTCACCCTGCCCGGCGTGCTGCGCGCCGAAAGCGTCGAACCGGACGAGGCGGAGGAGGAGGCCAAGCGCGCTATCGTCGCCACCGCCTTCGCCCAGGCGCTGGACGGGCTGGTGGCGTCGCGACGCGCAGAGGGTGCGAAGCTGGCCGACATCCTGGGCGTGCTGCTCGACGAAGTGGCCGCGCTGCGCGACCTCGCCGCGACGGAAGCCGCCGGCCAGCCCGCCCTGCACGCCGCCCGTTTGCGAGAGAGCCTCGGCGCCCTGCTGGAAGGCGAGCGCCGCGTCCCGGAGGACCGCCTAGCGCAGGAAGTCGCGCTGCTGGCGTCGAAGTCGGATGTGCGCGAGGAACTCGACCGCCTCTCGGCCCATATCGCCGAGGCACGGCGGCTGCTGACCTCGGGCGATGCCATCGGCCGCAAGCTGGACTTCCTCACCCAGGAATTCGTGCGCGAGGCCAATACGCTGTGCAGCAAATCGGCCTCGACGGCCCTCACCCGCATCGGGCTTGAACTCAAGGCAGCGATCGAGCGGCTGAAGGAACAGTCGGCGAATGTCGAGTGACGCGCCCGGCGTCCGCGGCGCGCCGGCCCGGCGGAGCGCCGGCTGTGCGGATCAGTCCTCCGACAGGCGCAGCGGCAGCGACGGGTCGCTGTCCACCAGGATGGCCGCGGCCACCTGGAGGCCCACCAAGGTGGCAAGGATGATCGCGAAAGTCGGGTACAGCATGGTCATGCCCTTTGTGCTGCGTTCCCCCCTAAGCCTTTCGACAATCTGGATTGGTGCAATGCACAATACAAGGGGCCAGGCGTCGTGATCGCACGCCGCGGCCTGTGCCTGGTGCTCGCCGCCGCACCGGGCGCGGGCAAGACCTCGGTCTCGCGCGCGCTGTTGGCGACCGAACCCGACCTGTCGCTGTCGATCAGCGCGACCACCCGCGCCCCCCGCCCGGCCGAGCAGGAGGGCGTGCACTACTTCTTCAAGTCCGACGCGGCCTTCGACGCCATGGCGGCGGAGGGCGAATTCCTGGAACACGCCCGCTTCCTCGGCCGCGCCTACGGCACCCCGCGCGGCCCGGTCGAGGCCGCGCTGGCCGCCGGGCGCGACGTGCTGTTCGACATCGAATGGCAGGGCCACCGCCAGATGAAGGCCTCCCTGCCCGAGGACGTGGTCGGCATCTTCCTGCTGCCGCCCTCCCTGCCCGACCTGGAAGCCCGCCTGCGCGGCCGCGGCCAGGACAGCGAGGTCGAGATCGCCCGCCGCATGGCCGCGGCGCGCGAGGAGATCACCCACTGGGACGAATTCGACCACGTCGTGGTGAACCGCGACTTCGACACGACGGTGGCGCAGGTGCGCGCCATCCTGCACGCCGCGCGCAGCGAGCGCCGGCGCCAGCCGGGCATGGCCGGCTTCATCGCCGGGCTGCTGGCCGGCTAGGGCAGGTTCCGATCCAATGCCGACCGCCGATCGCGCACTGAAGGAGGCGTTGCCGTGAGCCATGGCGAACGGACTGGGCGCTAGCACGTGGCGATCATCCTCGAGATCGTCGCGCCGGTCTTCGCCATCATCGCGCTGGGCTGGGCCGCGGCGGCGCGCAAATGGGTCGAGGAAGCGGGCTTCCGCACGCTGATCTGGTTCACCTTCACCATCGCCTCGCCGGCGCTGCTGTTTGCCGGCGGCACCTCGGGCAGCGTCGGCGGTGGGCCGGCGGCCTTCGCGTTCTTCCTGGCCGCGCTGGTGGTCTATGGCACGGCGATGTGGCTGGCGCTGCGCCAGCTCTCGCTGAACCTGGCCGAGGCCGGGCTGTTCGCGCTGAACTGCACCTTCGGTAACACCGTGATGATGGGCATCCCGCTGATCGCCGCCGCCTATGGCCAGGCGGGGGTGGCGGTGCTGCTGGCGCTGATCGCGCTGCATTCGATGGTGCTGCTCAGCCTCGGCACGGTCGTGGCGGAACTCGGGCTGCACCGCCATGCGCCGCTGGGGCGCGTGGTGCGCGCCACGCTCTCGGGCGTGCTGCGGAACCCGATCGTGATGTCGGTGGTCGTCGCACTCGCCTGGAGCACGCTGGGGCTGCCGGTGCCATCCGCGATGCGGCGCACGCTGGAACTGCTCGGCGCATCGAGCCCGCCGCTGGCGCTGTTCTGCCTCGGCGGGTCGCTGGCGTCGTTCCGCCTGGCGGGGTCGCTGGGCGACGTGGCATGGGGGTTGGTGCTGAAGCTGGCGGTGCTGCCGCTGCTGGTCTGGGGGTTGTGCATCGCCTTCGGCCTTGGCGCGCTGGAGACCGCGGTGGCGGTGACCACGGCGGCGCTGCCGACCGGTGCCAATGCCTTCATGTTGGCGCGGCGCTACGCCGTGGGGGCGGAACGGTCGGGGGCGACGGTGCTGGTCTCGACCGTGCTGTCGGTGTTCACGCTGGCGGCGGTGCTGGCCTGGTTCCGGGGGTGAGGCCATGCTGACGCTGTTCCTCGCAGCCGGGTCCAGTTCCATGGCGCCGCATATCGCGTTGCACGAGGTGGGCGCCGCCTTCGACATCCGCCCGGTCTCCTTCGCGCGGCGCGAGCAGCGCGACCCGGCCTTCCTGGCGCTGAACCCGGAAGGCCGCGTGCCGGTGCTGCTGGTGGATGGCCGCGCGCTGACCGAGGTGGCCGGCATCCTGTTCTACCTGGCGCGGCGCTACCCGCAGGCCGCGCTGCTGCCGCAGGACGATGCCGAGGCCGAGGCGCATGTCGTGGCCTGGATGTCGTTCCTCGCCGCCACGGTGCACCCGGCGCGGCGGCAGGGCGCTGACCACGCGAAGACCGTCTGGGCCATTGCCGAAGCGAGGCTGGCGGGCCGCGCATGGGCGGTGGGCGAGCGCATGACCATCGCCGACATCCACCTGTTCCGGCTGTTCTGGCGCTTGCGTGGCGGCGCGCCGACGCAATTCCCGGCGTTGGAGGCCCATCACGCACGCATGATGGCGCGGCCCGCCGTGCAGCGAACCATCGCTGCCGAATCCGCGATTGGCTACGAACTTCCGGCGTAGCGTCGGGTCCGATGCTGGGCGCGATTCCAGGGCGCCTCGCCTGGCGCGGCGAACCGTTCCAAGGTGCCAGCTGGCGCGGTCGCCCCGAAGCGCGGCGCCGCCTTCAGCCCGCTGGCGGTTGCGCGGCGCTCGATGCCCCTCGCGGCGAGCGCTCGTGGTCCCTCGCCGCCAGCGCCCAATGACCCGCGCCGCCAGCGCTCAATGATCTGCGCCGCCAGCGCTCAATGACCCGCGCCGCCAGCGCTCAATGACCCGCGCCGCCAGCGCTCAATGACCCGCGCCGCCAGCGGCGACCAGCCGCGCCAGCGTGTCGAATTCCGCCACGGTCAGGGTCTCGGCCCGCCGCGCGCCATCGATGCCCGCCGCCGCCAGCAGGCCCGGCGCGTCCCCCAGCGACTTCAACGACCCGCGCAGCATCTTGCGCCGCTGCCCGAAGGCCGCCGCCGTGGTCCGTTCCATGGCGGCGAACAGCGCCGGCCCCGGATCCTCCGCATGCGGCGTGAAGCCCACCACCGCCGACCACACCTTGGGCGGCGGCGAGAATGCGCCCGGCGGCAGGCGCAACAGCAGGTCGCACCGGCAACGCCACTGCGCCAGCACCGCCAGGCGCCCATAGGCCGGCGTGTCGGGGGCGGCGCAGATGCGTTCGGCCACCTCCTGCTGGAACATCAGCGTCATGCCCTCGATCGCCGCCGCGCCGCGCAGCCAGCCGACCAGCAGCGGCGAGGCCACGTTGTAGGGCAGGTTGGCGATGATCCGCCGCGGCGCCGGCAGCAGCGCGGCGGGGTCGATGCGCAGGGCATCGCCCTCCATCACGCGCAGCCGGCCCGGATGCACCGCCGCGAGGTCCGCCAGCGCCGTCACGGCCCTGCGGTCCAGTTCCACCGCGACCACCTCCGCCGCGCCGGTCGCCAGCAGCGCGCGAGTCAGCCCGCCCGGGCCGGGGCCGATCTCCAGCACATGCCGCCCATCGAGGCCGCCCGCCAGCCCGGCGATGCGTTCGCAAACCGCCGGGTCGAGCAGGAAATGCTGCCCGAGCGCCTTGCGCGCATCGAGCCCGTGCCGCGCGACCGTCTCGCGCAGGCTGGGCAGGCCATCGGCGGTCAAGGCGTCAGCCGCGCCGCTGCGGCGGCGTGGCGGCGCCGGGCGCGGCGGGCGCCTGGTTGCGGATGTCGATCTGCGCGCGGCGCTGCAGGTCACGCTGGACCTGGCGGGAGATCAACTCCACGCGTTCGCGCAGGATGCGGTCGCGCGCCTGCTCGGGCGTGAGTTCCGCGAGGTTGCGCGTCTCGCGCGTGCAGACGGCGATGATCAGCACACCATCGGGCGAGATGATCGGCTGGGTCGGCCGCCCGATCGGCAGGCTGGTCAGCAATTCGCGCAGTTCGGGCGGGTTCACGGTGTCCTGGCGGACCGGGCCGGGGTCGGCCGGGCGGGGGCCGCCGCGCGCCGCGGCCTCGACCTGGTCGCAGCTGCGCGCCGATTCCGACAGGCGCTGCGCGGCCTCGACCTGGCGCAGCTGCTGGGCCGTCGGCGCCGCCGGGTTCACCTGGCCTTCGAAGGGGAAGAAGGCCTGGCGCAGCGTCAGCATGGTGGCGATGTCCCGCCCGGCGGTGCGCTTGCTGCGCAGCTGGGCGATGACGAAGCCGCCGGGCACGCGGATGGGGTTCGAGATCGCGCCCTCGGGCATCTGGCGCACGATGGCGCCGACCTCAGGGTCGAGGCGTTCGGGCTGCACCCAGCCCAGGTCGCCGCCCAGCAGCGCCGTCTGGGACTGGCTGAACTGGGTTGCCACCATCGGGAAGGGCGCGCCCTGGCGCAGCCGGGTGATGACGTCGTCGACGAAGCGCCGGACCTCGGCCTCCTGCCCTGGGTTGGTGACGGGGATGTAGATCTCGCTCACCAGGTATTCGGGCTGGCCGGTGCGCGCGCGCGCGGCGGCGAGGTATTCGTTGATCTCCGCCTCGGAGATCTGCGCCTGGTTGCCGAGCTGCCCGCGCAGCAGCCGGTTCCAGCCGATCTGGGCGCGGATCTGGTCGTACAGCACGCGCGGGTCGATGCCCGCGCGGCGCAGGTTCTCGCGCAGGCCGCCGGGCGGCAGGCCGTTGCGGTTCTCGATGTCGCCCACCGTGCCGGCGATGTCGGCATCGGTCACGGGGATGCGGCGGCGCGCCACCTCCTGCGTGCGGAGCCGTTCATCGACCAGCAGGCGCAGGATCTGGTCGTTGGCGCGGCCGGGGGTCTCGCCGGTCATGCCGGCGGTCAGCGCCAGCAGGCGGCGGCGGCTGGCGACCTCATTGGCGGTGACGACATCGCCATTGACCACGGCGGCCACCCGGTTGGCCTGCGCGCGCGCCGGCGCGGCCGGGACGCCAAGGCTGATCATCGCCGCGCCCAGCATGGCCAGGAGCGGTGTGCGGAGGGGGGTTTGCTTCGCGTAGGTCATCACCCCGCCTACATAGGACCCGGGACGGGTCCGGGGAAGCGCGGTGCGGATCAGATCGCCCGGAACCCGACATCGCCGATGGTCTTGAGACCGATGCGAAACAGCAGGACCGTATTGGCGGGATAGAGGTTGTTGGTCGTCGGATCCTCGGCGAAACGCTTGAGAAAGCGGGCTTCGAACAGGAAGCACTCGTCCTCGTAGGCGACGGACGCCGTGACCACGACCGGGCGGTTGATCTCGATATCGTAGCGACCGAAGGCGCCGAACCGCCAATTGCCGAATTGCTGCTGGACGCCGAGCGCGACCTCGTTGCGCTCCTGCACAGGCGTCAGGTAGGGCGTGGCGGGCGTGAACAGGTAGCCGGCGGTGACCGTGGTGCGTGTCTCGAAGCTGACATTGGTGGCGAGGTCCATGAAGCGCAGGTCGCCATTCTCGTTGCCGAAGCGCCCGCGGCCGAGGAATTCCAGCCAGGGCGTGGGCATCACCCGCGCCCGCGCCACGTAGTCCGAGGCGCGGTCCTCGACGCCGCTGCCGGCATAGAAGGGCCCGCCGTCGCGCTGCGTGCGGTAGGACGCGCCGGCGAGGCCCTCGACCATGCCGCCATTGGGGAAGTACCAGGCGCCGCGCAGCGCGTAGTCGATGCGCGTGCCGCCTTCCTGGCGGTCGCGGCCATAGAAGCGGTTCAGGCTGAATAGGTTGGCGTCGGTGAATTCGAAGTCGATGCTGTCCTCGTTCGGCACCGAGGTCTGGCTGCCGGTGAGCGGCCCGCCGACCACCTGCACCATCGGCTCGATCACCTGGTGGCCGTACTCGCCGGCCGGGCGGATGAAGGGCATGCGCCAGGCCAGCGCGGCGCGGATATTGGCACGCGCCGCCGTGCCGTCATTCGCGGTGGTCGAATTATTGGGCGCCAGCGCCAGGTTGGTGAAGGCATAGGAGGCGACATCGGACTGCGCCCGCACGGTCCAGATGCCGCCCAGGCGGTCGTTCATCGGCAGTTCGTAGCCGAGCCGGAAGGCGCCGCGCTGCGTGTTGGTGCCCTGGCTGCGGAACACCGCGAAGTTCCAGGTGTCGAAGGTGAAGGTGCCGCCGAGCGAGTCGGTCGGCGCGCGCCAGTCGAGGTAGATGTTCGGCCCGACGGTCGGGATCAGGCTGTTGTCGTCGGTCGAGCGCAGACCTTGGAAGATGCGCGCATCGACACGGGCATAGGCATCGGTGCCCCAGAACCCCTCGGTGAAGACGCTGGAATCGAGCCGCCGGCGGGCGCCGTAGCGGTAGATGCGCAGGTAGTCCTCGCTGGAGGCGCGGTTGAAGTCGAAGCCGGCGCGCCAGGTCTCGTCCAGCGTGAAACGCCCGCGCGAGAAGATGTGCCCGGCGAAGCCCTCCGGCGTGTCCTCGTCGCCGTTGAGGTAGCCCATCGAGCCCTCGGCCTCGATCTCGCCGAAGTTGAAGCGGCGGCGATATTCGAGGCCCAGATTGGGCGCCTGGCGCGTGGCGAATTGCGGCCGCAGCACCAGTTCCTGCGACGCGTCGATGGCCCAGTAATAGGGCGTCTCGATGAAGCCGCCGAGGAAGTTGGTGATGCCGAGCGTCGGGCTCAGGAAGCCCGATTGCCGCGGCGCGTCGCCCGCAGGGTGCTGCAGGTAGGGCGTCCAGAAGGTCGGGATGCCGGCGAATTCCACCACCGCGTCGCGGTAGCGCGCCTGGCGGCCCTGCTGGTCGAGCGTCGCGGTGCGCGCGCGCACCTGCCACAGCGGCGGTGCCAGCGGGTCGTCCTGGCAGGGGTCGCACGATGAATAGACGACGCGCGAGAGGTCGAAGATCGACCCTCCGGTGCGCCGCGCGCTGTTCGCCGCGACGCGCCCGTTCTGCGCCAGCAGGCCGCGCAGCCCCTCGATCACGCCATCGCGGAACTGGTTCTCGAGAACGACCGAGTCCGCGAAGATGACCTGGCCATCGGCCTCGATCAGCTGGACATTGCCGCGCGCGGTGGCGACGCCGGTATTGCGGTCGTAGGTGAATTCATCGGCGCGCACGACGCGGTTGCCCTGCCAGGCCTCGACCCGGCCGCGGGCGATCACCAGGGCGCGGTTCTGGTCGTATTCCACTTCCTCGGCGGTGAAGGTGACCGGCTGGTCCTGGGCGGGCTGCGCGGCGGCGGCCGGTGCCGGGGCGGGCATGCCGGGCAGCACGGGTGCGACGTTCTGCGGCGCCACGATGGGCGGCAGCGCGCCCTGCTGCGCGAGCGCCGGCGGCGCGGCGGCGATCGTCAGGACGGCGAGGGCAGCCCGGTGGAAACGCACGGTCAGCCATCCTCCAGATGCAGCAACAGCGCGGTGGCGAGCAGGAAGCCCGCCCCCGCCGGCGCCCAGGCGGCGAAGACCACCGGCAGCGTGCCGGCCTCCCCGAATTCGCCGGTGATGCGGTCCACCACGAACAGCGCGAAGCCGGCGGCGACACCGCCGCCGATCATCTGCCCGACACCGCCGCGGCGCGAGGATCGCATGGAGAATCCCGCCGCCAGCAGCGCCATGGCCGCCGCCAGCAGCGGCAGCGCCAGCAGCGACTGGAAATGCAGCCGATGGCGCACCGCGGAGAAGCCGGCATTCTCCAGCACCTCGATGAAGCCGGGCAGCGCCCAGAAGGACAGCGTGTCGGGGCTGGCGAAGGAATCCTGGATGCGCGCGGGCGTAAGGTCGGTCGGGAATTCCAGGGTCTGCGCCGGCGCCGGCAGGCGGTCGGCGCCAAACACCACCGCATCGCGGATGATCCAGCGGCCCTGGGCGAGCACGGCGGAGGGTGCCTCGACCCGCGCGAGCGGCCGGTCGTCAGCGGAGAGCCGCCAGACGCTGACATCGTCCAGCCGGAACGCCTCGCCAGGGCCGAGGTCGCGCAGCGCGACCGGACGGCCGGACAGGATGGCCACGCCGCGCGGATCGAGCCCCGGATCGGATTGCCGCAGCCACAGCCTGCCGCCCGCCAGGGCCGAAATCCCGCTGACATTGCGAAGGTATTGCGAATCGAGCCGCTCCGCCCGCGCCAGCATCGCGGAGGACAGCGGCGAGATGCCGGTGGTCGCGATCACGCCGAGCATCACTGCCACCCCCACCGGCCCCGCGAGGAACCCCCAGGCCGAGACCCCGGCGGCACGGGCCACCACCAGCTCCGAGGACCGCGTCAGCCGCCAGAAGGCGATGATGCCGCCCAGCAGGATCGCGAAGGGCAGGATCTGCATGGCGACGAAGGGCAGGCGCAGCGCGGCGATCTGGCCGACCAGCGCGAAGGTCGCGTCCTGGCGCGTGGCGGCGCGGCGCAGCAGCTCGATCAGGTCGAACAGCGCGACAAGCCCCGCCAGCGCGGCCAGCATCGCCACCGTCATCGCGGCGAAGCGCCGCGCGACATAGACCATCAGCGTGCGGGCGAAGGTCATGGCGCGACCGGCACCCGGGGCGGTGCGGCGCGCGGCCAGCCGGGCGCGCCGCCGAGCCACCAGATGGCAATCACGCCCGGCAGCACGGTCTGCAGCCAGATCAGCGGCACCCAGGCGTTGTCGCGCGCGGCGAGGTTGCCCGCGGTCAGCCCCAGCGCCAGCAGCCCCACCACGATCGAGATGCCGACCGCGATCCGCAGCCCGCCGCCATGGCGGCGAAACTCGCCGGTCAGCGCGACGGCGAGGCCGACCAGCGCGAAGGACAACGCGCTCAGCGGCCCGGACAGGCGCTGATGCGCCTCGGCGTAGTAGCGGCGCACTTCGCGATCGCGCAGGCCTTCCTCGGGGTCGGGGTTCAGCAGTTCAGCCACCGAACGTTCGCGCGAATCGCGCGAACGCGATTCCTCGCCCCGCGAGGCGCGCGCCAGGTCGAGGCTGTTCTCGGTGAAGGACAGCGTGTTCAGCCGCAACGGCGGCGTACCCGGCGCGGCATTGGCGGGGGCGCGTTCCACCTGCTGGCGCACGCCGTTCAGCAACGTGACGCGCGGTGCGCCGGCGCTGGTGCTGATGCGCCCCTGCTCGGCCAGGATGGTGACCGGCGCGCCGGGATCGCGCTGGTCGTGCACCAGGATGCCGCGCAGCGTGCCGTCGGGGTCGCGGTAGCGCGCATAGACCGTCAGGTCGTTGCCCACCTGGCTGAACACGCCTTCCTGCAGCAACACGCCGACCAGCTGGTTGCGGATCTCGAACTGCCATTGCCGGAAGGCGGTATGGCTGACCGGCACCAGCCACAGGTTCAGGAACACGCACACGGCAGTGGCCAGGCTCGCCAGCAGCACCGCGGGCCGTGCGAGGCGCCATTGCGACAGCCCCGCCGCCCGCATCACCACCAGTTCGCGGTCGCCGGCCAGGCGCACATAGACGAACAGCACCACCACGAAGGTGGTGATCGGCAGGATCACCGCGAAGAACGACGGCAGCATCAGGGAGGTGAGTTCGACGAAGACCACCAGCGACAGCCCGCGGTCCAGCACCAGTTCGATGAAGCGCAGCGACTGCGTGAGCCACACGAGCGCCGCCAGCCCCACCGTCACGGCAATGAGGGCAATGGCAAGCTGGCGGAACAGGTAGCGGTCGATCCTGGTCATCGGCGGCGGGAACCTAGAGGTTTGTGGGCGGCGCCGAAAGCCTCACGGACCCGTGCGCGGGCGGCGCAGCCAGGCGAGGGTGCCGGCAGCACCCCCCAGGTCCTCGAGCACTCTGCCGGCGCGCAGCGTCAGGCCGTGGCACAGCGCCTTGCCGGCATGGTGCAGCAGCCTTGGTCCGGCATCCGTGCTGTCGTGCCGCGCGCGAAATATCTGGCGTGACAGCGCCATGTGGAACGCCTTGCGCCAGCGGATTCGCAGCGAAGGCCCGCAGGACCGGCCGCCCGCATGTGCCACCTCGGCGCCGGGCACATGGATCACGGAGCACCCGCGGGCGCGTGCCTCGGCGCAGATCGCGTCATCCTCGTAGAACAGGAACAGGGATTCGTCGAAGCGAAGCCCCTCGGCGGCGCGCAGCAGCAGCGCCGCGCCGGAGGCGAATTCGACGCAGGCCGGCCCCTCGGGCCAGGCTTCGTGGTCGCGCCGGCGCGGCAGCCGCCGGCGGCGCCATTGCGCGGCATCGAAGGACCGCAGGCGCCGGCCATCCGCGCCGATGATGGATGGTGCCAGGATCGCGGCATCGGGCCAGGCATCCGCGGCCTCGACCAGCGTGTCGATCGCGCGCGGCCGCAGGCGCGCATCGGGGTTCAGCAGCAGCACGAATTCGGTCCGGGCCGCGTCGATCCCGGCATTGCAGCCGGCGCCGAAGCCGCGGTTGACGCTGTTGCGGATGATGCGCGCCTGCGGAGCCGCGGCGGCGACGCGCTCCGGCGTGGCGTCGTCGCTCGCATTGTCCACCACGACCAGCGCCAGGCCCGGCGGCAGGGATTCCAGGAAGCCGCCGATCGCCCCGGCGCTGCGATGCGTCACGGTCACCACCGTGACACGCGCGGCGGCGCTCACGCGCGGCGGCGGCGCAGCCTGTTCACGGCAGCACCTTGCCCGGGTTCATCACGCCGCGCGGGTCGAGCGCCGCCTTGATGCGCTGCATGGTCGCGAGCTCGGCGCCGCCGCGCCAGGCCTCCATCATGTCGGTCTTGAGTCGGCCGATGCCGTGTTCGGCGCTGAAGGAACCTTCGAGGTCGCGCACCACCTCATTCACCGTGTCCATGATGTCGTGGCTGCGCGCGAGGAACGCCTCGGGGTCCATGCCCACGGGCTGTTCCAGGTTCATGTGGATATTGCCGTCGCCCATGTGGCCGAAGGGGACGGGGCGGATGCCCGGGATCAGCGCTTCGCAGGCGGCCGAGGCGCGGCGGATCAGTTCCGGCACCTTAGAGACCGGCACGGAGACGTCGTTCTTGACCGAAGCGCCTTCCTTGCGCTGGGCCTCGGGGTGCTCCTCGCGGATGCGCCACAGCGCCTGGCGCCGCGCCTCGCTGCCGCCGATGACGGCGTCGATCACTTCGCCCGATTCCATCGCCGCACCCAGCACCTGTTCGGCCAGGCCCTGGAGGTCGGCATCGGCGCGGGTCGAGGCGAGGTCCACCAGGATGGTGTGGTCGGCCCGTTCCGCGAGCGGCCAGGACACGCCGGGGATGTGCTTCACGGCGAAGTCCACGCCGCGGCCCGACATGTATTCGAAGGCGCGGATAGCCGTCTCGTCCACGTCGCGGAAGCGGCGGAAGACGGCCAGCGCGGCGTCCTCGTCGGCCACCGAGCAGAACAGCACTTCGTTGACGCGCGGGCGGGCGAACAGGCGCAGCGTGGCGGCGGTGATGATGCCGAGCGTGCCCTCCGCCCCCACGAACAGGTGGCGCAGCGCGTAGCCGGTATTGTCCTTGCGCAGCCGGCGCAGCCCGTTCCAGACCTGCCCGTCCGGCAGCACCACTTCCAGGCCGAGCATCAACTCGCGCGCATTGCCGTAGCGCACCGTGGTGTTGCCGCCGGCATTGGTGGCGAGGATGCCGCCGATCATCGCCGTGCCCTCCCCGCCGAAGGAGAGCGGGAACAGGCAGCCGCTGTCGGCCGCCGCATCCTGCGCGGTCTTCACCACCACGCCGGCTTCGGCCGTCATGGTCATGTCGATCGGGTCGAGGTCGCGGATGCGGTTCAGCCGTGCAAGGGAAAGCACGACGGAGCGCCCGTTGCCCTCCGGCGTGGCGCCGCCGACCATCGAGGTATTGCCGCCCTGCGGGACGACGGCGATGCCGGCCTCGGCGCAGATCCGCACGCAATCCGCAACCTGCTGCGTGTTCGCCGGGCGCAGCACCGCCAGCGCGGCGCCGCGGTACAACCCGCGCCAATCCGACAGCGCGGGCGCGATGTCGGCGGGGTCGGTCAGCAGGCCGCTGGGGCCGAGGAGGGTCGCGAGGGCATCAGGCAGGTCGGACATGGCAGCCGATGTGCCGCGTGGGGCGCGTGTCGGTCAATCTCATACCGGCGGCCGCGCGCGGTGACGCGGGACGCGGACGCGCGACCGCGGGCATGACTGTCATGACGCGCGCAGCCGCCCTGCGCGCATGCCGCACGGCCCTTCGGGCCGCCGGCATCAGCCGCCGCCCATGCGGGCAAACACCTGCCGGTCGCGGTTTTCCTGCATCAGCATGGTCAGGCTGGGGAACTTGCCGAAGCCCAGGCCCTGGGGCGGGCCGCCCTCGGGGTCGGGCTCGATCTTGCCGTAGGGTTCGGAGGACAGCTTCTCCCACTTCCCGGCGGGCTTCTTGGCCTCGATGGTCACCACCGTCGCCTTCAGCAGCATCCGCACGATCGCCTCCTTGGGCGAGGATGGCTTGGTCAGCGAGGGGTTGCCGCCGATCATCGTCCAGCCATTGGCGAGCGCCCAGGCGGTCAGCGCGTCCTTGTCCATCATCGGCGTGGTCCTTCGGGTGTGGCGGGTTTCTGCGCGCCGGGCGATGGCGGCGCAAGGCCGTCGCGCGCCTCGCCCGGGGCGGGCTTCAACCCATAGCGTTCGACCAGCGCCCAGACATGGCGCGGGATCATGTTGCGCATCATCGCGGGCCGCTGGCGGCGCAGGTGCAGCACCGTCTCGATCGCCTTCATCTCAACGCGGGCGCGGGCGAATTCCAGCCCGCGCGGGCCAATGCGCGGCTGCAGCCAGGCGACGATAGGGCGCGCCCAGTTCGGCATGCGGCGCAGCGGCAGCCCGCCGGCGGCGCGCTCGGTATTCGCCATGAAGCCCCGCACGGCGGCGGTGCGGCGGCCGGCATCGCCTGGCGCTTCCACCAGCACGTCGTCGCCCAGAAGCGACAGCAGAGCCTCGCCGCGTTCGTTCCGGACGATCAGCCATTGCGCGCCGGTGCCGCCCATGTAGCCGACCGTGATGTCGGCCAGCACATTCGTGTAGTCCACGCAGGTGCGGCAGGTCAGCGGGAAGAAGTCGCCCGGCAAATCGGCCAGCGGCAGCAGCAGGAAGGGAATCTCGCGCTTGCGGCCATCCTCGTGGCGGATTTCGACGTGGTAGTCGGCCCGGAATTCCAGGTAGGTCACGGTCGCCGGCGAGGGGTCAACCAGCGCCAGGAAGCGATGGAAATTCTCGGTGGTCGTGTTGTCGGAACAGGGCGTGCCGATGACGAAGACCTCCTCGAAGCCGAGACGGTCCTGCAACGCGCGCAGCGCATAGACCTGGCAGGGAATGCCGATCACCGCGACACGCCGGTGCCCGGCCGCCGCGGCCGGTTCCAGCAGGGCCAGCAGCGGCGCATAGCCCATCCGCATGCCGCGGCACTGCGCCAGGTCGGCCGCGTCCGTCACCAGCACCGGCACCGGCTTCCAGCGGTCCTCGGGGTCGGGTGCCATCGTCAGCACGGCGGTCACCGCGCCCGTTTCCAGCAGGCGCTCGGCGATGCGGGTGGTGATGCCGGTCCATTGCGCGCCCTCGGCCGGCCGCTTCAGCGCGGCGCGGACCATGCGCCGGAACGGGCCAAAATGCGCCTCGTCCGGCCGTGCCGGGTCGCGTGCGCGGCCATGCACGCGCGCCTCCAGCGCCGCATACTCCGGCCGGATGAACTGGCACGCCACCCCGCAGGCCTTGTCGTCCGCCATGCGCGACACACCGCAATCCGTGCACAGCCCGCGCGGCGCGGCCTGCCGCAGCGGCGGCGCGGCCAGCGTCACAGGAACGCCATGCCGACCACCGCCCCGGCGCCCAGCACCCAGAGCGGCGAGAAATCCGTCCGCCACACGAACACCGCCGAGGCCGCCGTCAGTAGCGCCGGCAGCCAGCCCGTCGCCGTGCCCTGCGCCAGGATCAGCCCCGATGCGCCGATCAGCCCGACCGCGATCGGCACCAGCCCGCGTTCCACCACCCGCAGCCAGAACCTGCCGGCCAGCTTTGCGCGCAGGCGCGAGAATCCGAAGGCCATGAAGGATGTCGGCAACGTCATCGCCAGCGTGGCCGTCAGCATGCCGAGCACGCCGCCGACATGCCAGCCGAACAACCCGACCACCAGCACGTTCGGCCCCGGCGCGGCCTGCGCCAGCGCGAAGCGTTGGGCGAAATCGGCGCTGCTCATCCAGCCATGCACATCGACCACCAGGCGGTGCATCTCGGGCAGCACGGCGATGCCGCCGCCGACCGACACCAGCGAGATGGCGCCGAAGCCCAGCAGCAATTGCCAGAAGATCGTCGCGGTCATTTCGTGGTCAGCACCCGCCAGGCGGCCAGGATGCCGAAGGGCGCGAGGCCCAGCACCACATAGGGCAGCGGCACGCGCAGCACTCCCGCCGCGACCAGCGCGCACAGCCCGACCGCCAGTAGCGTGGGCGGCGGCTTCAGTTTTTGGGTCATCTTGGCGGCGGTGCCCAGCACCATCCCCGCCGCCGCCGCCGCCACGCCGGCCAGCACCGCCTTGACGAGCGGCACCTCGCCATAGGCGTCGTAGAACATCGCCAGCCCCGCCAGCAGGATCAGCGGCCCGCCGAACATCGCGCCGGGCGCCGCGATCGCCCCCGCCGTGCCGTGGAACCGGTCGCCCACCATGATCGCGGCATTGAGCGCATTGGGCCCGGGCAGCACCTGCCCCAGGCCAAGCGTCTCGGCGTATTCCTGGTCGGTCAGCCAGCGCTTTTCCTCGACCAGCACGCGCCGCGCCCAGGCGTTGATCCCGCCGAAGCCGATCAGCCCGATCTTGCCGTAGGTGAGGAACAGGTCGAGCAGGCTCGGGACGGGGCGGGGCGGTTCGTCGGTCATGCCCGCACAGGTGAGACCCTGCGCCGGCGCGGATCAATCCCCTGCATGCGTCCGCGGCGGCGCCCCTGCCCTGCGGCCGGCGC
Source organism: Roseomonas sp. (assembly GCA_051860065.1). Taxonomy (GTDB): domain Bacteria; phylum Pseudomonadota; class Alphaproteobacteria; order Acetobacterales; family Acetobacteraceae; genus Neoroseomonas. Next base: position 33,035 of record JBHYEQ010000023.1, on the reverse strand, counting down.
GCGGCGGGCGGCAGCGCCCTGAGCTTGCCGGTGGCCCAGACCGGGGAAAGGTGTATGCACTGCTCCGCGCGTGCGTCGCGACGGACGCGCGACGTCCCTGCGCGGGACGTCGGATGCCAGAAGCGCCGGCCGAACCGGCAGAGAGGACCGCCAGCATGACCCATCGCCGCAGCCTGATCGGCGCCCTCGCCGCCGCCCCCGCCCTGCTCGCCCGGCCCGCCGCGGCGCAGGACGGCCCCTTCCCCAATCGGCCGATCCGCATCGTGCTCGCCTTCGCGCCAGGCGGCGGCACGGACCTCATTGCCCGCACGCTGGGCGGCGCCATGCAGGGCGTGCTCGGCCAGCCCGTGGTGGTCGAGAACCGGCCCGGCGCGGGCGGCAACATTGCCACCGAGAATGTGGCCAATGCACGCCCCGACGGCTACTCGGTGCTGATGGGCAATCACGGGCCCATGAGCGTGAACGTCTCGCTGTTCCGCAATATGCGCTTCGACCCGGAGCGCGTGCTGGAACCCATCGGCCTGGTGGCGGATGCGCCGCTGGTGGTGGTGGTCGGCCCGAAATCCCGCGCGCAGACCCTGCCCGAGCTGCTGGCCGAGATCCGCGCCGGCGGCGGCAACACCACCTATGCCAGCGCCTCCAACGGGTCGGCCAGCCACCTGGCGGCGGCGCTGATGCTGCAGATGGCGGGCCTGACGGCCGAGCACGTGCCCTTCCGCGGCGCCGCCCCGGCGCTGACCGACGTGGTGGCCGGCCACCTGCACTTCATGGTGACGACGCTGCCCTCCGTCGTGGCGCTGATCCAGGGTGGCCAGGTGCGCGCCATCGCGGTGACGGGCGAGACGCGCATGTCGGTGCTGCCCAATGTGCCGACGGTGGCCGACACCATCCCCGGCTACAAGGCGACCGCCTGGTACGGCCTGCTGGTGCCGCGCGGGACGCCCGCGCCGGTGAAGGAACGCCTGTTCGCCGCCATGCGCCAGGCGTTGTCCGACCCCGACGTGGTGCGCCGCCTGCGCGACGAAGGCGCCGAACCGTCCAACATGGACGGCGAGGCCTTCGCCCGCCTGATCCGCTGGGAACGCGAACGCTGGGCCACCGTGATCCGCCAGGCGAACATCACGGTGGACTGACCGCCGTAGAGCATATCGGTTTCGCGAGGATCTTCACCCGATCAGGTGATTCCACCTGATCGGGATCTGCTCTAGCCGAACCGCCCATCCCGCGCGATGGTGGGAGCCAACCAGCATCACTGTCGAGGGATGGGAAGCGCATGAGCGCAGCAGTGCCGATCGCCGGCCACAAGTTCATCATCGTGGGCGGCGCAAGCCTCGTCGGCTCCGCCACCGCCGCCGAGCTGCTCGACGCCGGCGCGCGCGAGGTGGTGCTGTTCGACAATTTCTCCATGGGCTCCGAGCAGGCCATCGCGCACATCAAGGACAATCCGCGGCTGAAGACCGTGCGCGGCGACGTGATGCGCCTGCCCGATCTGCTGCGCGCCATGGAAGGCTGCGACGGCGCCGTGCTGCTGGCGGCCTACATGACGCTGAACATGAACACCGACCCCTGGGGCGGCTTGGACGTGAACATCCGCGGCGTGCAGAACGCGTTGGAGGCGGCGCGCGTCAACAAGGTGAAGAAGGTCGTCTTCGCCTCGTCCAACGCCGTCTATGGCTACGGCCCCGGCGTGAAGGGCGACCTGGTCGAGGACACGCCCTTCCATTCCGTCGGCGCACCGCCGGCCGCCATCCTGTATGGCGCCACCAAGATCATCGGCGAACAGCTCTGCCGCGACGCGTTCCGGCGCTTCGGGCAGGACTATGTCGTGCTGCGCTACTCCACGGTGTACGGCGAACGCCAGCACTACCGCGCGGCCAATGCGCTCTACATCATTGAGACCTGGGACAAGGTGAAGAAGGGCGAGCGCCCGCAGGTGTTCGGCGACGGGTCGGAGACCAAGCACTTCGTCTATGTCGGCGACCTGGCGCGCGCCAACCGCATGGCGTTGGAGTCGCCGGCGACGGATGTGGCGGTGAACACCTCCGGTCCGCAGCCGGTCACCACGCTGGAACTGGTGCGGCTGGTCACGAAGCTGGCGGGGTCCGACATCGAACCCGAATTCGTCGGCGATACGCCAGGCAAGGTGCGCCTGACCTCCGGCGGCGCCTTCCGCATCGCGCATGAACAGGCCTTCGAGGCCATCGGCTGGAAGCCTGAAGTCGGCATGGAGGAAGGCCTGGCCCGCCTGATGCGCTGGATCGACGGCAACGAGGCCCGTGCCGCCTGACACGCCCATGATGGCGCGGGTCGAGGCCATCGCCCGCGCCACGCCGGACCGCCCTGCCTTCATCCGCGGCGATGGGGCGGTCGGCTATGGGGACGTCGCGCGCCTCGTGCGCGCCCATGCGGCGCAGATGCTGCGCGCCGGGATCGCGCCCGGCGATGCGGTCGGCATCACGCTGGCCGACCAATGGACGCATATCCTGTGCTCGCTGGCGCTGATCCGGCTGGGTTGCCGGCAGGTCGGCCTGCCGCGGCACGACCCCGCGCCGCTGCGCGAGGAGCTGGTGCGGCGGATCGGTGTCGTGGCCATCATCGGCGATACGCCGGAGGATGCGCTCGGTGGCGCCGCGCTGGTCCGCCCCGACCACGAGGCCGCCGCTCGCGGCGCGCCCGCCAGCCTGCCGCCGATCGGCCATGGGGAGCTGGTCATGGCGACGTCGGGCACCACCGGCCGGCCCAAGCTGATGATCGCGCGCGAACCCATGCTGCTCGACCAGGCGGAGCGCATCGCGGGCTTCGGCGCCGTCTTCGTCCATCGCCCGAGCTTCGACGGCAACCACAGCAGGCGCCTGACGTATCGCAGCCTGGTCACCGGCGGGACCGAGGTGCTGGCGCGCGACCTGCCGCCGCGCGACCTGGCGGCGCTGGTGGCGCGCCACGGCGTCACGCGCGTCCACCTCGCGCCGCGGGACGTCGCGGCGCTGCCCGATGCGCTGGGCGGCGCCGCCTGGCCGGCCGGCACCTCCATCGTGACCACGGGCACCCGCGTGCCGCAGGCGGTGCGGCGCGACGTGCAGGGCCGGCTCGGCTGCGCGCTGCATGTCGTCTACGGCACCACGGAAGCCGGCATCGTCAGCATCGCCGGCCCCGACGACCACGAGGACCATCCGGATTCCGTCGGCCGCATCCTGCCCGGCGTGGAGGCACAGGCGCTCGACGATGCCGGCCGCCCGCTGCCCGAGGGCGAGGACGGGCTGCTGCGCTTCCGCACCCCTGCCCTGGTCGAAGGCTATCTCGACGACGCCGCGGCCGATGCGACGTATTTCCGCGACGGTTGGTTCCACCCCGGCGATATCGGCCGGCGCCTGCCCGGCGGGGTGCTGCTGGTGGCCGGGCGCGCGGATGACCGCATGACGCTCGGCGTCATCAAGATCTTCCCCGCCGAGATCGAGGCGGTGGCCGAGGGCTTCCCCGGCGTCGTGGAATGCGCCGCCTATCCGATCGCCTCGGCAAGCCTGGGCGACATACCCGTGCTCGCGGTTGTCGCGCGCGAGGGCTTCGATGCCGCGGCGCTGCTGGCGCATTGCCGCGCGCGGCTGGGCATGCGCGCGCCGCGCCGCATCGATGTCGTGCCGGCCCTGCCGCGCAACGCCCAGGGCAAGGTGCTGCGCCGCGAACTGGCACGTGGCATCGGCGCGCCGTGACCTCGCGGGTTCGTGCGGCGCATGGCATGCTGCCGGAAAGACCCGCATGGAGGACGTCATGACAACGACAAGACGCACGATTCTGGCCGCCGGCGCCGGCCTTGCCGCGCCCGGCATCGCGCCCGCGCTCGCGCAGGCCAATCGCTGGCCGGAGAAGCCGGTCGAGATCGTCGTCGGCTTCGTCCCCGGCGGCGCCACCGACCTCGATGCGCGCGCCATCGCCCCCATGCTGGAACGGCGCATCGGCGGCTCCGTGGTGGTGGTGAACCGCCCCGGCGCGGGCGGCGAGGTGGCGCTGGCCTCCGTCGCGCGCGCGCGGCCGGACGGGCATGTGCTGGGCACCACCAACATGCCCGGGCTGCTGACCATCCCGATCGAACGCACCGCGCAGTTCAAGCTCGATGACTTCGCCGGCATCGCCAACATGGTGACCGACCCGACCGCGATCACGGTGCACGAGGACAGCCCGTACCGCACCCTGCCCGACCTGATCGCCGCGGCGCGCGCGCGGCCGGAGACGATCACCTACGCCTCGCCCGGCGTGGGCACCGACGACCACCTGCAGCTGGTGCTGCTGCAGGCGGCGACCGGCACGCGCTGGGTCCATGTGGTGTTCCAGGGCGACCCGCAGCTGATGGCCGCGATCCTTGGCAAGCAGGTCGATTCGATGGGGCTGAACCTCGGCCCGGTCTCGGCCAATCGCGACAAGCTGCGCACGCTGGCCATGGCGGGTGCGGCGCGCAGTTCCTTCCGGCCCGATGTGCCGACGCTCAAGGAACTGGGCTTCGATGTCGAGATGGCCTCCGAACGCGGCCTGGTCACGCAGGCCGGCGTGCCGCCCGCGGTGTTGGCGAAGCTGCGCGAGGCGATGGCCGACGTCGTGCGCGACCCCGCCTTCGTCGCCGCCTTCCGCGCCCGCTTCACCGAGCCGCGCCCCGAGGGTGGCGAGGCCTGGTTCACCCGCCTGCGTGGCCTGCAGGAGGGCTACCGGACGCTGTTCCAGCGCACGCCCTGGTCGCAGCGCTGAAAAGGCTGCTGAACCCGGCCGCGGGCGTCGTCGTGACGGTGTGCTCGCTTGCCGGACCGCCGCGGCCGATCGCGCCCGCGCATCCATGACACGCCGGCGATGATGCGCGGCGCCACGACGCCCATCCTCGCCGCGGTCGAGGCCGTGGCGGCGCAGGCACCCGGCCGGCCGGCGCTGGTCCATCGCCGGGGCGTGCTCGACTATGGCGCGTTGGTGCGCCAAGTGCGTGCGCTCGCCGTGCAATTCGCCGCGGCCGGCCTGCGCGCCGGCGATTCTGTTGGCATCACGCAGCGCGACGATGTCGCGAACATCCTGTCTGCGCTGGCGCTGATCCGCCTGGGCTGCCGGCAGGTCGCGCTGCCGGCGCGCGACCCGCTGCCGCTGCGCGAGGACCTGGCGCGGCGCCTCGGCCTGTCCGCCGTGATCGGCGACGACGCCGCCGATGCGCTCGGCGCCACGCTGATCCGCGCCGATATCGATGCCGCGCGTGCCGCACCCGACCAGGCTGCGCCGCCCCCACCGGGCACGGCGGAGCTGGTGGTCGGCACCTCCGGCACCACCGGCCGCCCCAAGCTGATGGCGGCGAACGAGGCGATGATGGTGGATCGCGCGCCGATCCTGGCGGCGCATGGCGGCGTGTTCCTCCATGCGCTCGGCTTCGACGGCAACCATGGCAAGCGGCTGACGCTGCGGGGCCTGCTCAGCGGCGGCACCGAGGTGCTGGCCGAAGGCGCCACGCCCGAGGAATTCGCCGGCCTGGCGCGCCGCTTCGGCATCCAGCGCATGCACCTCCAGCCGCAGGCCGCTGCGGCGCTGCTGGCCGATCGCGGCCGCGCCGGCGCCTTCCCGCGCGGCCTGAACCTGTTCACCACCGGCGCGCGGATTCCGCAGGCGCTGCGGCTCGAGTTGCAGGCGGCGCTTGGCGTCGCGGTGCATGTGCAATACGGCACGACCGAGGTCGGCATGGTCAGCCTGGCCGGCCCCGCCGACCATGCCGGGCACCCCGATGCGGTCGGGCGCGTCTTCGCGGGCATCGACGTCGCGACGGTCGATGGCGATGGCACGCCGCTGCCGATCGGCGAGGAAGGGCTGCTGCGCTTTCGCTCCTCGGGCGCGGTGCGCGGGTATCTCGACGACCCGGCGGCCGATGCGCGCTATTTCCCCGAGGGCTGGTTCCAGCCCGGCGATGTCGGGCGCCTCATGCCGGATGGCGCGCTGCGGATCGCCGGGCGGCAGGACGACATGATGACCCTCGGCGTCATCAAGATATTTCCGGCCGAGATCGAGGCGGTGGCGGAAGGCTTTCCCGGCCTGCGCGACTGCGCCGCCTTCGCGCTGCCCTCGGGCAGCCTGGGCGAGATTCCGATGCTGGCCTGCGTCGCCGGCGAGGCCTTCGATGCCGCGGCGCTGCTCGCGCTGTGCCGCGCGCGGCTCGGCCTGCGGGCGCCGCGCAAGGTGGTGGTGCTGGACGTGCTGCCGCGCAATGCCGCGGGCAAGGTGCTGCGGCGCGACCTGCCGCGGCTGGCCGGGCTGCTGCGCTGACGCGCCGGTCACCGCCGGGTTGCGCCCGGCCTGCGCACCTGCGCCGCATCGTGTCGCGTGCTTGCCGAGGCTGGTGCGCGTCGGCACATTGCCCGGCCAACGAACCGCCGGACCAGCCCTAACCCATGGACGAACAGCCCGCACCCGCCCTGCGCGACGCCGCCCGCCTGCGCGCCCTGGTGGCCGAGGCGGTGCGGGCCAACCCCGTGGTCACGGTCAGCGACCCGACGCTGTTCGCGCAGCTGGCCGACCCCGCGGCGGATTGCACCTTCGACGAACTCGGCTTCGATTCCCTGGCGCGCATGGAATTGTGCATCTGGATGCAGGTCGAGGCGGGGCTCGAGGTGACCGAGGCCGAGGTGCTCGACCATCCCTCGGTGGGTCGGCTCGCGGCGCATCTCGCCGCGCGCGGCTGATGGATGTCGCTGCCGCGCTGGCGCGGTGCGAGACGACCGCCGACCGCTACCGGGTGCAGATCGACGCCGAGAACGAGCTGACCCCGGCGGAGGTTGCCGCGCTGCACCGCGCGGCCCTGGACCTGCCGGAGGATTCGCGCCCCTGGATCGACAAGCTGGCCGCCATGTGCCGGCGCATCCGCAACAGGATCCAGCCGTTCCGCCGCCACGCGCTGGGGCCCGGCGTGGCGTTCCTCGAAGGCTCGGCGCCGCCGGGGGCGCCGCGCGTGCTGGTCCATGCCTTCACCGGCGTGGCGCAGCGCATGATGCTGCCGCTCGCGCCCTTCATGCAGGGCCTGCCGGCGGACCGCTGCGACGTGGTGGTGCTGCGTGACGCCGACCGCCTCGGCTTCCTGAACGGCGTGGCGGGCTATGCTGCGGATCTCCCGTCGCTGGCGGCGCGCCTGGCGACGGACCTGCCGGTGCGCGGCCATACCGCCACTGTGTGTATCGGCACCAGTTCTGGCGGGGCGCCCGCGCTGGCCTTCGGCCCGCTGGTGGGGGCACGGCTGGCGCTGTCGCTGGGCGGGCTGCATCCGCGCACCATGAGGCTGCGCAACGCCGAGGCGCCGGTCGACCGCTTCGCCTTCGAGAAGCTGCGCGCCGCGGCGCCGCCGCCGGCCACGCGGCTGGTCTGTGCCCATGGCGAGGATTTCCACCGCGACTGCGTGCGCAGCCGCCTGCTGGCCATGACGGTGCCCGGCTGCGAGGTGCTGGCGGTGCGCGACGTGGCGCTGCATGGCGTGATGGCGGGGCTGTTCCAGCACAATGCGCTGGCGCGCTTCCTGGAGGAGGTCCTGCTGGACGGCGTGCTGCCCGCCGACGGCGTCTGGCAGCCCTGATCAGGCGGCGCCCGGCGCCAGGCTGTCGCGGATGAAGCCGACCAGCGGTTCGACCAGCGCGGAGCGTCCCTCGGCATCGCCGAAGACGCACATCTCGGCGGTGCCGCAGGCCGGCAGGCCGGGCAGTTCCTCGAGCCCCGGCGGCAGGCCCGAGCGTCCCAGCACGGTGGCCGCGAAGCCCGCCTGCGCCGCCGCCGCCACGCCGAGCAACGAGGCCGAGGCATACAGCACCTCGCAGGCGATCCCCGCGCGCGCCAGCGCGGCCAGCGCGCGGTCGCGGAACATGCAGCCCTGCGGCAGCATGGCCACCGGCAGGGCGCGGTCGGGCGGCGGGGTCCAGCCGGGGGCGGCGACCCAGATGATGGTCTCGGTGAAGATCGGCCGGCCTTCCGTCTCGCCGTCGCGCCGCTTGCCCAGCACCAGATCGAGCGCGCCATCGGCCATGGCGGCGCGCAATTCGTGGCTGCGCCCGACTTCGACTTCGAGGCGCACCTCCGGATAGGTCTGGGCGAAGCGCGCCAGCACCGGGGCCAGGTTGCGCGGGATGAAATGGTCCGCCACGCCCAGCCGCAGCCGGCCGGCGACTGGCGGGGCGATCATGCGGCGCACCGCCTCGTCGTTCAGCGCCAGGATGCGCCGCGCATAGGCCAGCAGTGTCTCGCCATCGCGGGTCAGCGCCACGCCGCGGCCGCCGCGGTCGAGCACGCGCTTGCCGAGGATCTCCTCGAGCCGCTTGACCTTCAGGCTGATGGCCGATTGCGTGAGGCCGAGCGCGGTGCCGGCCGCGGTGAATCCGCCGCGCTCGGCCACCGTGACGAAGCCGCGCAGCAGGTCGAGGTCGAGGTCGGGGACGCGCATGGCATGAGGAACCATCATGCGCCACGTCGCGTCAATGACACATCGAAATACCGGGCGCGAATGACGCGAGAGGATCGGTCGCGTCGTTCATGCCCAGGCGTGCGATGGGCCGGGTTCGGCTGAACCCGGCCCATCCAGGGTGGCCCGCGCGCCGCGGTCGCGGCGCGGCAGGATCAGATCTCCTCGTCGCCGCCCCAGTCGCCGCCATCATCGGCGGCACCCCAGGCGTCCTGCGGCTCGGCCGCGGCATCCTGGCCATAGCCGGTGTCGGCGGGGGCCTTGTCGCCACCCCAGCCGCCCGCATCGGCGCCGGCCGTCGGCGTGGCATCCGCGCCGCCGGTGCCGAAGGGGTCCGCCGCGGCGGCCTGCGCCGCGCCGCCACCGCCCAGCGCGCCCATCAGCATGTTGCCCAGCAGCATGCCGCCGGCGACACCCGCCGCCGCAGCGGCCGCGGTGCCCAGGAAGCCCATGCCGCCGCGGCCCTGCTGCTGCATGGCCTGCGGGTTGTAGCCCGGCGGGAATTGCGGCTGCGGGCGGGGCGGCATCGGGGGCGGCATCTGCGCGTTGGAACGGCCGCCGAACAGCCCGCCGAACATGCCGCCGCCACCCGCCTGCGCGGCCTGGGCCTGGCCCTGGCGGCGGGCGTTCTCGACCTCCCATTCCAGCTGCTGGATGCGGTTGGACGCCTCGACCAGCGCCGCTTCCTGGGCGAAGGCGGACTGCGTGATGCGGTAGCGCGCCTCGGGGTAGCGGGTGAACAGCTCGGCGATCAGTTGGTCCGCCTCGGGGTCCATCGGCGGCAGGTCCGGCTTGCGGGCGGGGCCGGTGGCGCCCCAGGGGCCGCTCGGCGCCTGCGCCATCGCCGCGGAGCCGCTCATGCGCTCCACGAAGGCGCTGATGATCCGCCGTTCCTCGTCCGTCATCGCTTCAATCCTCTCCCGACATGGCTGGGGGCGCCGCCTGTTCTCGACCCGCTCTCCCGACGCGGCGCGACATGGCCCGGTGTCCGTGGGGATTCAAGATGCGGTGCGGCGGCTGTCACCCGCCCGCCACGATGCGCGGCGGCAGGCCGAGGCGGCGCCATTCGATCGCCGGGCAGCGGTCCATCACCACGACCAGCCCGGCCGCCCGGGCGCGGGCCGCCGCGGTCTCGTCGATCACGCCGAGTTGCAGCCAGACCGATCGCGCGCGCAGGCGGATGGCGTCGTCCACCACCGCGCCGGCCTCGGCGGAACGGCGGAAGATGTCGACCATGTCGAGCGGCGCGGCATCGTCCAGCGAAGCCAGCGCGGCGATGCCATGGACCGGCCGCCCGGCCAGCGCCGGGTTGACCGGCACGGCGTCGTAGCCGCGGTCGAGCAGGAAGCGGAAGACGCCGTTGCTCGGCCGGTCGGGCCGGTCGGAGGCGCCTACCACGGCGATGCGCCGCGTCGAGAGCAGCAGGTCGCGAATCGCGTCGTCGGTCATCGGGCGAGCCCTGCTTCGTCGAGGAACTTCTGCATGAATTCGAGGTCGAGCCAGCGGCCGAATTTCTGTCCGACCTCGCGCAGCACGGCGCCGCGCCGGAAGCCGAGGCGTTCATGCATGCGGATCGAGCCCGCATTCGTCGCGTCGATGCCGGCGATCATCACATGCTTGCCGAGCGCGCGCGCCGGTTCGAACAGCGCGGCGACCAACGCCGAGCCCAGGCCGCGCCCGCGCGCATCGGCGCGGATATGCACGGAATGCTCGACCGTGTGGCGGAAGCCGGGCCAGGCGCGGAAATCGCCGAAGGAGGCCACGCCCGCGACGGTGCCGTCATCCGCGACCAGCACCGGATAGCCGGCAGCGCGCCGTTGCGCGAACCAGGCGGTGCGGTCCTCCAGCGTCAGCGGATCATCGGCGTAGATCGCGGTCGAAGTCGCGATGACGTCGTTGAAGATCGCGGTGATGGCGGGCAGGTCGGCCTCGGTCGCGGGGCGGATCGGCATCAGAATTCCTCGAGCAGCCGCCCGCAGCCTTCGACCTTGTCCGTGATGCCGTTGGTCCGCAGCGCGTGCCAATAGGTCGCGGCGTTGATGGCGATGACCGGCTTGCCGAGCCACAGCTCCGCCATCGCCGCGAGCCGCACCATCGACAGATTCGTGCCGACCTGGATGATGGCGTCCACGTCGTCGCCATCGATCTGCTTCAGCGCCTGCACGCATTGCTGCGACGTGATCTGCGCGATGCCGGTCCAGGAACGCGCCTGCATGGCGATGTCGCGCACGACCGAGAACCCCATGTCGCCGAAATACCGCGCGACTTCCGTGTTCATCGACGGCCAGTAGGGCGAGAGCACCGCCAGCCGCTTGACCCCGCCATAGGCCTTCAGCGCCGCGGTGCAGGAATGGCTGCCGACGGAGATGTCGAGGCCGGAGAAATCCTTCACCTGGGCGATGAAGCGATCGGCGCCGCGCGCGCCATCGAAGAAGGTCACGGCGGACATGCCCATGACCAGGTAGTCCGGTTCGCAGGTCATCACGGACTTCACGGCATCGAGCGTATTCGCGCCGATCAGCTCCGCGCCGGCGCGGAAGGTCTCGTTGGAGACCGCATCGGCATTGGGCGTGTAGATGCGGGAATAGTGGTTGGTGACGCCGGCTGGGCGCATCATGTCGAAATCCGGCTGGACGATGGTGTTGGTGGATGGACCCATCACGCCGAACAGCCTGCGCCAGCCCAATGCGTCCTTGCCCATCGCCCTGCTCCTCATGCGTCGCGCGCACAGCGTGCCACAGGCGTGCGCGGGCGCCAGCCCTCGGCGCACCGATCGCGCCCGGTCGAAGGGCAAGGCGGCCCGGCACGCAGCGTGCTAGGCATGCGGGCGACACAGGGGCGCAGCGCCCCGCCCGGAGACCGCCGCCGATGAACCGCCGCGCCCTGCTGATCGCCGCCCCCGCCCTTGCCCTGCCGGTTGCCGCCCGTGCCCAGGGCGCCTGGCCCGACCGGCCGGTGCGCTGGGTCAACCCCGGCCCGGCCGGCGGCGCAGGGGACGTGTTGTCGCGCCTGGTCGGCGACCGCGTGTCGGTGCGCATCGGCCAGCCGATCGTGGTCGAGAACCGGCCCGGCGCGGGCACCAATATCGGCATGACGGCGGTGGCGCGGGCGGCACCGGATGGCTACACGATCGGGCTGGCGTCGATCGCCTCCCACGCCGCCAACCGCTGGCTGCATGCGAACATGCCCTTCGACGCGCAGAAGGATTTTGCCGCGGTCGGGCTGATCGCGCTGGTGCCCAATATCGTGGTGGTGCCGCCCTCCATCCCGCCGCGCGACCTGCAGGCCTTCGTCGCCTGGGCGAAGGCGCTAGGGCGGCCGCTGAACTTCGGGTCGGTGGGGATCGGGTCCTCGCAGCATCTGGCGGCGGCGCAGTTCGGCCAGATCACCGGCATCGAGATCGTCCACGCGCCTTACAACCAGGCCGGGCAGATGAACACTGACCTGATCGAGGGGCGGCTGGATGTGCTGTTCCAGTCCATCTCTGCCGTGAGCGGCATGGCGCAGGCCGGGCGGATGCGCCCGATCGCGGTCAGCGGCCCCGACCGCGTGCCCGCCTTCCCCGACCTGCCGACGATGCGCGAACAGGGCGTGGACGTGACCACGACCGGCTGGTTCGGCCTGTGCACCCCTGCGGGCGTGCCGGAGCCGATCCTCGCGCGGCTCGATGAGGCGCTGGCGGCTTCGCTGGAGGAACCCGCGCTGCGCGAGCGCATCGTCGCCGGCGGGTCGATCCCGCGCGTCATGCGCCGCGCCGAATTCGCGCAATGGATGGCGGGCGAGAGCGAGCGCGTCGGCGCGATCGTGCGCGCCACCGGGGCGCAGGCGAACTGAGCGGCGTCAGGGCGCCAGCGCGCGCCGCAGCGCCAGGCCGACCGGGACCATCGCGGGGATCACTTCCCGCGTGAAGACGCCGAGTGTCGCGAGGAAGGGCTGCAGCCCGGCGGGCGCCGGCGGCGCGGCGCCGAGGGCGGCGATCAGGCCGGGTGCCTCCGCCTCGGCCGCGGCGATGCCGGCGTCGCGCGCACGCACCAAGGCGCCATCGGCGAACAGTGGCGCGAGCATCGCTGGCAGCGCCTCCAGCACCGAGGGCCATTGCGCCAAATGCAGGTACAGGCTGGGCATCACGGCCGGGTCGGACAGGCCGTGCTCCGCCGCCAGGGCGCGCGCGACGGCGGCGAGGTCCAGCGGCAAGTCGGCCAGGCGCGGCAGCGGCGGTGGCGGCGGAAGCGGCGCGCCGATGGGGGCGCTGGCGCCAACGCGGCCGGGCGCCTGCCCCTCGGCGCGCGCGCGCACCGCGGTCAGCACTGCGAGGTTGGTGAGGTTGCCGCGATTGTAGGTCTCGACCAGGGCGGCGACGCCCTCGGGCGCGGTGGCGGGTTGCAGCGCGGGCAGCGAGACCTGCGCCGCGATACGGTCCCGCGCGCCCGCGACGGCGCCCGATTCCAGCGCGGGGCGCGCCTGCGCCCAGAGCCAGTCGAGCACGCCCGGCAGCGCGGCGGCGTGGCGCCAAATCAGGTTGACCTGCGGCACGCCGCTGGCGGCGCGCAGCGCGTCGTAGATGGCGGTGATGGCGGGCGGGGCGTCGGCCTCGCGCAGGTCGGGAAGGCTCATTGCGGTGCGCTCCAGGCGGGGTTGGCTTCGGCGCACCCGGCCAAGCGGGGAACGCAAAGGGCAGCGTCATCCATCGGCGCCGTCACGCCACATGCTCCAGGTCGCGCAGCGACTGGATCATCGAACTGCGCAGCAGGAAAGCGCGGTGCTTCGCCGGGTCCGCGGCTGTCGCGCGCAATTCGTCGTGGTAGGCGCGGCGCACCTGCGGGTCGCGCTGGTTCAGGATCTGGCGGTTGCGGGTGGTGGTGGCCTGCACCGTCTCCAGCGCCACCTTGCGGCGCTGGCGTTCGTAGCGGTCGAGCAGCGAGGCATCGGCGCCGCGCCAGACCTGGTTCAGCTTCTCGGCCAGGTTGAAGGCGTCGTGCACGCCGCCATTCATGCCCATGCCGCCCAGCGGGTTGTTGATGTGCGCGGCATCGCCCACCAGGAAGCAGCGGCCGCTTCCGTAGCGTTCCGCGACGCGCTCATGCACGCGATAGGCGGTGCGGTGGCGCAGCTCGTAGCCGGCGGGATTGGGCACCACGGCCTGCAGGCGATGTTCGATGCGCGCGGGGTCCATCATGCGCGCCTCGGGTTCGGATGGGTCGGTCGGGAACAGCACGCGCCACAGGGATGCGGTGCGCAGCAGCACGAACCATTCCTCGGGGTCGGAGATGTAGGCGATGTTGGTCAGGTCCGCGATCGCGTCGTGGAAGGCGAAGGTGGTGGAGAGGGTGAGGAAGATCTCGGGGATGGTCTCGCCCTCGAAGCCGATGCCGAGCGACTTGCGGATGGCGGAGGACGCGCCATCCGCGCCGATCAGGAAACGCCCGCGCAGCGGTTCGCGCGAACCGTCAGGGCGTTCGATGGTGAGCGTCACCCCATCGGCGTCCTGCGCGACCTCCACGGCCTTCGCGTCGTAGACGAAGGTGGCATCGGGATTGGTCGCGAGCCGGTCGCGCAGCATGCGCGTCAGGCGCCATTGCTCGCATTGCAGGCGATAGGGATGCGCGGTGTCGTCGCGCAGACGACCCAGGTCGAAGGTGGCGATCACGCCGGCCTGGCGGTCGCGGAACTGCCAGGTCGGGCAGATGAGCCCCTGGTCGATCATCGCCTGCACCACACCGAAGCGTTCCAGCATGTCGAGCGTGGGCGGGTGGAAGGTCGAGGCGCGCAGATCATCGGGCAGGTCGCGCGCCTGCTCGACGATGGTGACGGGGATGCCTGCGTCGGCCAGCACGGCGGCGGCGACGAGGCCGGCGGGGCCGGCGCCGGCGATCAGGATGCGGTTGGCGGTCATGGCGGCATTGCAGCGCGCGGCGGGCGCGGCGGCAAGCCGGCTTGATCGGGCGCGCCGCGGCGGCATGTATGGGTGATGCCCTTCGCCCTGTTCGACCGCTCGCCACGCGTGGCGCTGATCCGCCTGACCGGCGTCATTGCCGCGCGGCCCGACCCTTTCTCGGGCGGGCTGAGCGCGGCCGGCATCGGGCCGCTGCTGGACCGTGCCTTCGCCATCAAGCGCCTGGCGGCGGTGATGCTGGTGGTGAATTCGCCGGGCGGGTCGCCGGTGCAGTCATCGTTGATCGCGCAGCACATCCGGCGATTGGCGGAACGGAAGAAGGTGCCGGTCATCGCGGTCGCGGAGGATGCGGCGGCCTCGGGCGGCTACTGGATCGCCTGTGCGGCGGACGAGATCGTGGTGGATGCGGCGTCCATCGTCGGATCCATCGGCGTCATCAGCGGCGGCTTCGGCTTCGACCAGGCGATGGCGCGGATCGGCGTGGAACGGCGGCTGCGGACGGCGGGGACGGAGAAGTCTTTCCTCGACCCGTTCCGACCCGAGCGCGCGGAGGATGCGGCGCGGTTGCAGGACGTGCTCGGCAAGCTGCACGAGGAATTCAAGGACTGGGTGCGTGGGCGCCGCGGTGCGAAGTTCCAGGCGCCGGAGGAAACCCTGTTCAGCGGGCGCTTCTGGATCGGGCGCGAGGCGGTGGCGCTCGGCCTCGCGGACGGACTCGGCGATGCGGAGGGCGACGCCAGGCGGCGCTTCGGGGAGAAGGTGAAGGTCATCCGGCTCGGCCAGCGCCGCCGGCCCTTCCCGTGGCGGTTGATCCCGGGCGCGCGGGAGGGTGTGGAAGCGATCGCCGCCGCTGCGGAGGAACGCGCCGCCTGGGCGCGTCTTGGGCTATAGCCCGCCCACCCCCGGCCCCAGTGTGGCGAACAGCTTCGCCAGCATGCGCGTGCGCGGCACCAGGCAGCGCAGTTCGATGTATTCCTCGCGCGTATGCGGCCCGCCGCCAATGACGCCGAGGCCATCCAGCGTCGGCACGCCGAGCGCGCCGGTGAAGTTGCCGTCCGACCCGCCGCCGGCGACGCGCTCCCCGGCCGAGGGCAGCCCGCACTCCGCCGCCAGCGCCGCGGCGTGGTCGTACAGCGCCTGGATCGCCGGAGTTTTCACGAAGGGCGGGCGACCGAGGCCGGGGGTGACCTCGGTGGTCACGTCGGGGTCGTGCTGCGGCAGGGCGTGGATGCCGGCGCGCAGTTCCGCTTCCTCCACCGCTGTCGGCACCAGCGCGTAGCAGATCGCGCGGCATTCGGCGGGCACCATGTTCTCATGCGTGCCGCCGTGGATGATGCCGATGTTGACGTAGAAGTTGCGCGGGTGGTCGGTGAGCGCTTCCAGCGCCAGGATGTGGTGCGCCATCTCGCGCACGGCGGAACGGCCCTCGGCGTGATAGGCACCGGCATGGGCGGGACGGCCGATGGTGCGGATGTGCCAGCGCGCGATGCCGTGGCGCGCGATGGTGAGTTTCCCGCCCTCGCCGGAGGGTTCGAAGACCAGCGCGGCGCTGTGCTGCCGTGCTTCCGCCTCGATGGCGGCGCGCGAGGACGGGCTGCCGACTTCCTCGTCCGGGATCATCATGACGCTGATGGGCAGGCGCGGGCGGCGGCCGTTGGCGTGCAGGTGCTGCAGCGCGGCCACCGCCATCGCGTTGCCGCCCTTCATGTCGTAGATGCCGGGGCCGTAGGCGCGGTCGCCCGCGACGCGGAAGCCGAAGGCGCCGCGCTGGTGCACCGTGTCCATGTGGCCGAGCAGCAGCAGGCCGGGGCCGTTCACCTCGCCCGGCACGCGGCCGATGAGGATGTCGCCATAGCCGTCGCGGCCGGGTGTGCGTTCGATGGCGGCGCCGATGGAACGCAGCAGGGCTTCGGCGTGATCCGCCACGGCGTTCACGCCGGCGGCGTCGTTGGTGGGGCTTTCGATATCCACCCAGGCGCGGACGGCGTCGAGCAGCGCATCGGTGGTGAGGTCACGCATCGGCGGAGACCTGCGCGATCCAGTCCGGCAGATTGTAGTGCATCGTCACCCGCGCGATCCGCCCGTCGCGGACGGCGTAGAAGGCGCCGGCCGGCAGGACATAACGCTGTCCGCGTGCGTCCGGCAGGCCATCATCCGTCGCCAGGTATTCGCCATGAACGGTGAATTCGGCCGCGACGCGCGTGCCCGTCGCATCCGCCATCACCACGATATCCGCCAGGCGTTCACGGTAGCAGCGGTCCATCCGCGCCATGAAGGCGGCGAAGGCGTCGCGGCCGACCTCGCGCCCGCCCTGGTTCACGTCATGCGCCACGTCATCCGCCAGCAGGGCCAGCATGGCGGCGCGGTCGCCGCGGTTGAAGGCCTCCAGATAAGCGCGGACCAGGTCGGTGGCGGTGTGCAAGGTGGTGTTCCCCCATGGCTCGCGCGGCGTCACGGCCGGTTTCCTTGTCGGTCAGGCCCCTGGCGCCTATAGGTGCCCCGCCACACGCCGTAGCGCCAGACCCCCGGAATGCCCATGCCGCAGAAGCCCCCGAGCTTCCAGGACATCATCCTGCGCCTCCATCGCTTCTGGTCGGAGCGCGGCTGCGTCATCCTCCAGCCCTACGACATGGAAGTTGGCGCGGGCACCTTCCACCCGGCGACCACGCTGCGCGCGCTGGGGCCGAAGCCCTGGAAGGCCGCCTATGTGCAGCCCTCGCGCCGGCCGTCCGACGGCCGCTATGGCGAGAACCCGAACCGGCTGCAGCACTACTACCAGTACCAGGTGATCCTGAAGCCCTCGCCGCCCGACCCGCAGGCGATGCTGATCGAGAGCTACCGCGCGCTCGGCATCGACCCCGCGCTGCACGACATCCGCTTCGTCGAGGATGACTGGGAAAGCCCGACGCTCGGCGCCTGGGGCCTGGGCTGGGAAGTCTGGTGCGACGGCATGGAGGTGACGCAGTTCACCTATTTCCAGCAGGTCGGCGGCATTGCCTGCGAGAAGCCCAGCGCCGAGCTGACCTACGGGCTGGAACGCCTGGCCATGTACATCCAGGGCGTGGAGAACGTCTACGACCTGGCCTTCAACGATGACGGCGTGAAGTACGGTGAGGTCTTCCTGCGCGCCGAGAAGGAATACTCCGCGCACAACTTCGAGCACGCCGACGTGGCCATGCTGTTCCGCCACTTCGAGGATGCGGAGAAGGAATGCGCCGCGCTGCTGGAACAGAAGCTGGCCCTGCCGGCCTATGACCAGTGCATCAAGGCGTCGCACCGCTTCAACCTGCTGGATGCGCGTGGCGCGATCAGCGTGACGGAACGGCAGGCCTATATCGGCCGCGTGCGCGACTTGGCGAAGGGCTGCTGCGAGGCCTGGCTGGCCGGCGAGGCCGCGTGAGCCTTGCGTCGCGGCGGATTTCTACCATATCAACGCAGCATTCTACCATGAGGCTGCCATGGGCCAGTTGAACATCAAGGACGACGCGCTGATCGCCGAGGCGAAGGAACTGGCGGCGCTGCTCGGCACCTCCGCCACCGGCGCGGTGCGCGAGGCCGTGCATGAGCGGCTGCTGCGCGAAAAGGCCGAGCACGACGAGCGCAAGCGGCGGAAGTTCGAGGCGATCATGGCAATCGCGGAGCGTGCGTCCAAGCTTGTGCCGCCGGGTGTGACCAGCGACCACCGCGACCTCTACGATGAGAACGGCCTGCCGAAGTGATCGTCGATTCCTCCGCCCTGGTCGCGATCCTGTTCAAGGAGGCCGATGCGGCGACCTTTGCCTCCGCACTGCGCGACGCCCGCGCCTGCGCCGTTGCGGCGCCGACCGTGGTCGAGGCGACGATGGTAGCCGAAGGCCGCGCCGGCCCCGGCATGGCCAGCGAGCTCGACGACCTGCTGGGCGCTGTGGATGCCGAGATCGTGCCCTTCACCGCCGAGCACGCTGCCCTCGCGCGCGATGCGTGGCGGCGCTTCGGCAAGGGTCGGCATCCGGCGGGGCTGAACCTCGGCGACTGCTTCGCCTATGCGCTCGCGGTGGCGCGCGACGAAGCCCTGCTGTTCAAGGGCGATGACTTCGCCCAAACCGATGTGAAGGCGGCGATCTAGTGGCTGAACTGTTGCTCGAACTGTTCTGCGAGGAAATGCCGGCGCGCATGCAGGCGCGCGCGGCGGAGGATCTTTCGCGGTTGTTCGCCGAACGCTGCGCGGCATTGATCGAGGCGCCGCCGCTGACCTTCTTCGGGCCGCGGCGGATCGGGCTGTCGGCGCTGCTGCGCGCCTCCGTCACGACGGAAGGCAAGGAGGAACGCGGCCCGCGCGTGGGCGCGCCGGATGCCGCGCTGGACGGCTTCCTGCGCAAGCACGGCGCGGCGCGCGAGGCGCTGGTGCAGGAAGGCGCCTTCTGGGTGCTGAAGAAGCCCGGCGAGACGGTGGAGGCGCGCGCGCTGGTGGCCGCCGCGGTGCCGGCGATCATCCGCGGCTTTCCCTGGCCGAAGTCGATGCGCTGGGGTGGCACGTCCGGCATGACCTGGGTGCGGCCGCTCAAGCGCATCCTGTGCGTGCTGGATGGGGCGGTGGTGCCGTTCGATTTGCGGCTCGGTGATGATGACGGACATGGGCTGGCGTCGGGGGATGTGACGGAAGGGCACCGCAACATGGCGCCGGGTGCCTTCGCGGTGCGCGGGCTGACGGATTACCAGGAAGGGCTGCGCGAACGCTTCGTGGTGCTCGATGCGGCCGAACGCGCGCGGCTGATCCGCGAGGGGATCGGGGCGCTGGCCGCGGCCGAGGAGCTGACGGTGGTGCCGGACGAGGGCCTGGTGAACGAGGTCGCGGGGCTGGTGGAATGGCCGGTGCCGCTGCTCGGGCGCATCGACGATGCGTTCATGGACCTGCCGCCGGAGGTGATGCGCACGACGATGCGCGTGAACCAGCGGTATTTCGCGCTGCGCACGGCGGATGGCGAGGCAGCGCCGCGGTTCGCGCTGGTGGCGAATGTGGCGGCACCCGATGGCGGGGCGGCGATCATCGCGGGGAATGAGCGCGTGCTGCGCGCGCGGCTGTCGGATGCGCGGTTCTTCTGGGACCTGGATCGCAAGCAATCTCTGGAGAGCTTCCTGCCGAAGCTGGATAGCGTGGTGTTTCACGCAAAGCTGGGGACGCAGGGCGAGCGGGTTGCGCGGTTGGAGCGGCTGGCACGGGTCATTGCGGAGACGCTGTGGCCGGGTGATGCATCGGTGGCCGATGACGCCGCGCGTGCCGCGAAGCTGGCGAAGGCGGATCTGGCGTCCGGGATGGTTGGCGAATTCCCGGAACTGCAAGGACTGATGGGGCGCTACTACGCGCTGTCGCAGGGGGAGCCGCCGCGGGTCGCGGAGGCGATTGGGGCGCACTATCGGCCGTTGGGGCCGGGAGATGAAGTGCCGGGCGAGCCGGTGGCGGTTGCGGTGGCGCTGGCGGACAAGATTGACCAGATCGTCGGCTTCTTCCGGCACGGCGAGAAGCCAACTGGATCTGGCGATCCCTTCGCCTTGCGTCGCGCAGCGCTCGGCATAGTCAGGACAATTCGCGAGAGCGGGCTTCGGCTTGAGCTGGCGCCTCTCCTTGGTCGCGCGAACTCCGCCCATAGCTGGCAGGAAAGTTCACGACGCTTCGAGAAGGCTGGCACGCTCAAGCAGGAGCTGGAGAGCGTCACGGGCGTCCCAGACACACGCCCCGCGACGATAGCGCGTGATTCTGAGACTGATCCGGCCGACCATGTCGTGGCGACCGACGTGCTCGACTTCCTCCTGGACCGCCTCCGCGTCCAGCTCCGCGCCGAGGGCACCCGTCACGACGTCGTCACCGCAATCCTCGGCGCCACCCCTGACGACGACCTGGTCCGCCTCCTCGCCCGCGCCGATTCCGTCCGCGCCTTCGTCGAATCCGACGCCGGCGCGAACCTGCTCGCCGCCTACAAGCGCGCCGCCAACATCCTCCGCATCGAGGAAAAGCGCGACGGCCACACTTACGATACCGGATACGAGCACCACCTGCTGAAGGCCGAGCCGGAGCAAGCCCTCGCCGCCGCCCTTGAAGCCGCCGCCGCGCGCATCGACCTCGACCTCTCGGCGGAAGACTTCGAACGTGCGATGGAAGCCATGGCGACGCTGCGCGCGCCCGTTGACGCTTTCTTCGACAAGGTCATCGTCAATGACCCGGCGCCCGAACTGCGCCGCAATCGCCTGAAACTACTCGCCCGCCTCCGCGCAACCATGGATGCGGTCGCCGACTTCTCCAAGATCGAAAGCTGAGCGGGAGCCGCCGATGACGCAGTGGGTCTATTCCTTCGGAGCCGGCCACAATGAGGGCCGCGCGGAGATGCGCAACCTGCTCGGCGGCAAGGGCGCCAACCTGGCGGAGATGGCGAGCATCGGCCTGCCCGTACCCCCCGGCTTCACCATCACGACCGAGGTCTGCACCGCCTACTACGCCAATGGCGAACGCTACCCCGACGACCTCGACGCCCAGGTCCGCGCCGGGCTCGCGCGCATCGAGAAGGCGGTCGGCAACAGCTTCGGCGACCACCACAAGCCGCTGCTGGTCTCCGTGCGCTCCGGCGCGCGCGTGTCCATGCCGGGCATGATGGACACGGTGCTGAACCTCGGCCTGAACGACGCGACCGTCGAGGGCCTCGTCACCGCCTCCGGCGATGCGCGCTTCGCCTGGGACAGCTACCGCCGCTTCATCCAGATGTACGGCTCGGTCGTGCTCGGCGTGGACCACCACCGCTTCGAGGAAATCATCGAGCACATCAAGCTCGACACCGGCAAGAACGAGGACACCGAGCTCACCGCCGCCGAATGGCACCGCGTGGTGCATGGCTACAAGGAGATGGTGCAGGAAGTCACCGGCAACCCCTTCCCGCAGGACCCGTGGGAACAGCTCTGGGGCGCCATCACGGCGGTGTTCGGATCGTGGCAGAACCAGCGCGCCGTCACCTATCGCCGGCTCAACGACATCCCGGCCGAATGGGGCACGGCGGTGAACGTGCAGGCGATGGTCTTCGGCAACATGGGCGAGGATTGCGCGACCGGCGTCTGCTTCACGCGCGATCCCTCCACCGGCGAGAACATCTTCTACGGCGAATACCTGATCAACGCGCAGGGCGAGGACGTGGTGGCGGGCATCCGCACGCCGCAGCCCATGGCGCAGCTCAAGGCCAAGCCGGATGAGCGCAGCATGGAGCTCGCCATGCCGCAGGCCTACGCCGAACTCGTGAAGGTGCGCGAGACGCTGGAACGCCACTACCGCGACATGCAGGACATCGAGTTCACGGTGCAGAGCAACAAGCTCTACATGCTGCAGACGCGCAGCGGAAAGCGCACCGCGGCCGCCAGCCTCAAGATCGCCGTCGACATGGCCCGCGAAGGACTGATCGACCACACCGAGGCCGTGAAGCGCGTGAACCCCGCCGCGCTTGACCAGCTGCTGCACCCCACGCTCGACCCCAAAGCGAAGCGCAAGGTGCTGGCCAAGGGGCTGCCGGCCTCGCCAGGTGCTGCCTCCGGCATCGTCGTGTTCAGCGCGGATGAGGCCGAGGCGCGCGCGCAGAAGGGCGAATCCGTCATCCTCGTGCGGATCGAGACGAGCCCCGAGGACATCCACGGCATGCACGCCGCCAAGGGCATCCTGACCACCCGCGGCGGCATGACCAGCCACGCCGCGGTGGTCGCGCGCGGCATGGGCCGGCCCTGCGTCGCCGGCTGCGGCGGCGTCAGCGTGGACTACAGCAACCAGGTGCTCTCCTCCGGCGGCGTGCAGGTGCGCGGCGGCGAAATCCTCACCATCGATGGCGGCACCGGCGAGGTCTTCGTCGGCCCCGTCGCGATGATCGAACCGCAGCTGTCGGGCGACTTCGCCACCCTGATGGAATGGGCCGACCAGGTGCGCCGGATGAAGGTGCGCGCCAATGCCGAGACGCCGCTCGATGCCGAGACGGCGCGCAAGTTCGGCGCCGAGGGCATCGGGCTGTGCCGCACCGAGCATATGTTCTTCGACCCCGCGCGCATCGGCGCCGTGCGCCAGATGATCCTGGCCGAGACCGAGCAGGGCCGCCGCAGCGCGCTCGCGCGCCTGCTGCCCTTCCAGCGGCAGGATTTCATCGACCTGTTTGGCATCATGGCGGGGCTGCCGGTCACCATCCGCCTGCTCGACCCGCCGCTGCACGAATTCCTGCCGCATAGCGACGCCGAGATCGCCGAGGTCGCGGCCTCGCTCGGCGCCAATGTGGACGACATGCGCCGCCGCGCGCAGGACCTGAGCGAAGCCAACCCGATGCTCGGCCATCGCGGCTGCCGGCTCGGCATTTCCTATCCCGAGATCTACGAAATGCAGGCCCGCGCGATCTTCGAGGCGGCCTGCCAGATCGGCCGCGACACCCACAAGCCGCCGCATCCCGAGATCATGATCCCGCTGGTGGCGACGCGCCGCGAACTCGAGATCACCCGCGCGCAGATCGACCGTATCGCGCAGGAGGTCTTCGCCGAGGTCGGCTACCATGTCGAATACAGCGTTGGCACCATGATCGAATTGCCGCGCGCCTGCCTCACCGCCGATGCCATCGCCGATGCGGCGGATTTCTTCTCCTTCGGCACCAACGACCTGACGCAGACCACCTTCGGCCTGTCGCGCGACGATGCCGGCAAGTTCCTGCCGCTCTATATCGAAAAAGGCATCTTCCCGAAGGACCCCTTCGTGTCGATCGACCCGGACGGCGTGGGCGCGCTGGTGCGGATCGCGGCCGAGAAGGGCCGCGGCGTGAAGGCCGACATCAAGCTCGGCATCTGCGGCGAACATGGCGGCGATCCGTCGTCGATCACCTTCTGCGAGAGCGTCGGGCTGGATTACGTCTCGTGCTCGCCTTACCGCGTGCCGGTGGCGCGGCTGGCGGCGGCGCAGGCGGCGCTGGCGTCAGGCGGGGGCGTCGACCGGACAGCGTGATCCGGCGCCCAGCGCGTCGTCCAGAACGTAGTCCGCGACAGCGGCGGGCGTGAGGTGGCGCAGCGCATGCTGACGCGCCGCCGCGCCCATCGCATCGAGCCTCGCAGGATCCGCCAGCGCCGCGCGCACCGCGGCTGACAGACCGCCCGGCCGCGGATCATAGAAGATCGCGGTCTGGCCATCGACGAAGCCCGCATGGGTCTCGATGGTCGGATACGGCATCAGCGGCACCGATCCGCAGGCCGCGGCCTCGGCATGGCGGAAGCATTGCCAGCCATGGCCGGCCGGCGACCAGGTCAGGCGCGCAGCGGCGCAGCGGTGCAGGAAGGCCTCCGCAGGCAGCCGCTGCGCCGGCATGTCCACGGCGATGCCCTGGCCGGCGAGCGCCCGCAACTCCGCCGCGCCCGCCACGCGGTGCCAGGCATTGCCGTCCACGGCGCCCGCGAAGAACACGTCGTGGTTCTTGGGCGTTACAGATGGCGGCTCCGGCGCGCCCAGCGGCAGGCCGAGCGGCAAAGGCCGCAGCACACCCATCAGCCGCCGCGCGGCCGGGTCCTGGCGCAGCAGTGCCTCGTTCACAGATGCCGCCGGCTCCCGGCGCGCGAGGCGCCAGCGATCGACCGGCAATTCGCGCTTGAACACACGCTGCGCGACGACGATCAGGGGGCGATGGGCCGGGTGGATGATGTCCTCGTCCTCGAAATCCAGCACCGCGATCGGCACCCGGCAGGCGCGCCGCAGCAGCGCCGCGACCAGGCGCCACGACCGCCCCGGATGGTGATGGATGCGGCAGACGACAAGCCGCAGCGCCGGGTCGCCCAGCAGGCGCAACAACACAGGCAGCCGCGCGACCGCCGATGGCCCCGCCAGCACCAGCGCCGCATCCGGCGGCGGGTCCGCGGTGCCGACCGCGACAAACCGCACCTGGCGCGGCCGGACCTGGCTCAGGAACGGCGCATGGCCGATCTCCAGGACCGCGCCGTCCTCCGTCATCGCCAGGCTGCGCCCGCGTTGCCAAGCGGCGGGGTCGCCCATAGCGTCATGCGGCACCGCAGGGAGCCGCCCGTGACACCAGCCACCGCGACGCCATGCTGAGGCCCGGCCTGATCGAGCGCGGCCTCTCCGGGCGCGGCCGCCTGAGGGCGCTGCTGGCGGCCCGGTCGCATCTGGAGGTGCTGGTCGCGCTGCATCGCGGGCCCCGGCTGTTCAAGTGGCAGCATTACTACCGCATCTACGATTCGCATCTGCGCCGCCATCGCCGGCGCGGCGCCAGCGTGCTGGAAATCGGCATCGGCTTCGGCGGGTCGCTGCCGCTCTGGCGGCGCTATTTCGGGCGCTCGGCGCACATCCTGGGCATCGATGTCAATCCGGATTGCCTGCGCCATGCCGGCGGCAATGTCAGCGTCGAGATCGGCGACCAGGGCGACCCGGCCTTCCTCGAACGCATCGCGCGCGACCACGGCCCCTTCGACGTGGTGATCGACGATGGCAGCCACGCCCATGCCCATCAGCTCGCAAGCTTCCGCACGCTGTTCCCGCATATCCGCGACGGCGGCGTCTATGCCTGCGAGGATCTGTGCAGTTCCTACTGGCACGACGACTACGGCGGCGGCGCGGGTGTGCCCGGCACCTATGCCGAATTCCTGAAATCGCTGATCGACGAGATCAATGGCTGGTACTGGCGCGAGGGCTTCGCCGACGAGACCGGCGCCATCGGCCGGCACCTCGAAGGCGTGCACTTCCACCCTGCCCTGGTGGTGATCGAGAAGCGGCTGATCGCCCCGCCCGTGCTGACGCATGTCGGGACCATGCCCTGATGCACCGCTCCTCCTTCGAGAAGATGGCGGCGTTTCGCGATGCCTACCTCGCCCCGCATGGCGATGCGCCGCTCGCCATCCTCGATGTCGGGAGTGCCGCGGTCGCGGTGGATGGCGCGAGCTACCGGCCTTTGTTCGATGGGGCACCCTGGCGCTACACGGGGCTCGACATGGCGCCGGGGCCCAATGTCGATGTCGTGGCGGCGGACCCCTATGCCTGGACGGCAGTGCCCGATGCCTCGGTCGATGTGGTGGTGTCGGGCCAGGCCTTCGAGCACATCGAATGGCCGTGGCTGACCATGGCGGAGATCGCCCGCGTGCTGCGCGGCAATGGCCTTGCCGCGATCATCGCGCCTTCCGCCGGGCCGGTGCATCGCTTCCCGAAGGATTGCTGGCGCTTCTACCCCGACGGGCTGCCTGCGCTCGCCGCGCATGCCGGGCTGGCCGTGGTCGAACAGCATTGGGACAACAGCTACGCTTGGCCCGAGAATGCCCTGTGGGGTGAGGCCTTCATCCTGCTGCAACGCCCGATGCGCCCTGGTGAGGCGCCCGGCGCGGTGTTCGGGACGGCGGCATCGCGCGATGCCGTCGCCGCCTGCACCACGGCGCGGCTGGCGGCGCTGTCCCCCTGGCGGGTCAAGGCGACGCTGCTGCGCGAGGCGTTGCACCGCATCCGGCTGATCCTGCGCCTGCCGATCGACCGGCTGCCGCGGCTGTAGCGCGCGGCTACTCTCCCGCCGCCTGCAACAGCGACAACTGCTTGTCGGAATTGTCCTGCCAATCCGTCAGCGGGATCGCGTAGTCGCCGGTGAAGCAGGCGTCGCAGTAATGCGGCTTCGCCGGGTCCCGCGCCTGCTGCCCCAGCGCGCGATACAGCCCGTCCAGCGAGATGAAGGCCAGGCTGTCCACGCCGATGATGCGCGCCATCGCCTCGAGGTCGTGCTTGGCGGCCATCAGTTCCGACCGCTCCGGCGTATCGATGCCGTAGTAGCAGGAATGTGTAGTGGGCGGGGAGGAGATGCGCATGTGCACCTCCTTCGCGCCGGCCTGGCGGACCATCTCGACGATCTTGCGGCTGGTGGTGCCGCGCACGATCGAATCATCCACTAGGATGACGCGCTTGCCTTCCAGGATCGGGCGGTTCGCGGAATGCTTCAGCTTCACGCCCAGGTGGCGGATCTGGTCGGTGGGTTCGATGAAGGTGCGGCCCACATAGTGGTTGCGGATGATCCCCAGCTCGAAGGGAATGCCCGCCTCCATCGCGTAGCCCATGGCGGCCGGCACGCCGGAATCCGGCACCGGCACCACGACATCCGCAGCCACGCCGGATTCGCGCGACAGCTCGGCGCCGATGCGCTTGCGCGTCTCGTAGACCGGCGTGCCTTCCATCACGGAA
The DNA here is from genome assembly GCA_051860065.1 of Roseomonas sp. Lineage (GTDB taxonomy): Bacteria > Pseudomonadota > Alphaproteobacteria > Acetobacterales > Acetobacteraceae > Neoroseomonas. Next base: position 6,500 of record JBHYEQ010000023.1, on the reverse strand, counting down.
TCGGGCCGCGCGAAATAGATGTATTCGAAGATGCAGAAGCGCCCCGCCTGGCGCCCGAAGGGCTTCACCGACCGCACGCCATCATCGTTGATGATGACGACCTCGCCGGCCTCGATGTCGCGCACGAATTCGGCGGAGACGATGTCGAGCGCACAGGTCTCGGAGGCCAGCACCCAGCCGCCATTGGCCAGCCGCCCGAGCACCAGCGGGCGCACCCCCAGCGGATCCCGCGCGCCGATCAGCGCGCCATTGTGCAGCGCCACCAGGCTGTAGGCGCCCTGCACCTGCTTCAGCGCGTCGATCAGCCGGTCCAGCACGGTGGAATACAGGCTGATGGCGATCAGGTGGACAAACACCTCGGAATCCGTGGTGCTCTGGAACAGGCAGCCGCGCCGCACCAGCGCGCGCTTCAGCGCCTGCGCGTTGGTCAGGTTGCCGTTGTGCCCCACCGCGAAGCCGCCGAATTCGAAGTCGGCATAGAGCGGCTGCACGTTGCGCAGCGCCGTCTCGCCGGTCGTGGCATACCGGTTGTGCCCGACGGCCGCGCCGCCACGCAGGGAGGCGATGATCTTCGCCTCGCCGAAATTGTCGCCGACCAGCCCCAGGCCCTTATGCGCGTGGAACAGCCCCTTCTCGTCCAGCGTGACGATGCCGGCGGCCTCCTGCCCGCGGTGCTGGAGCGCATGCAGGCCGAGCGCGGTCAGGGCGGCGGCATCGCCCCCGTTCCACACGCCGAAGACGCCGCATTCCTCATGCGGCTTGTCGTCGTCGAGGTCGAAGGGGGTGCTCATCGCGAACCTCAAATCCGGCTGCGTGCGGGGGGGCGCAGCAGCTCATCCATGGTCGGCCCGCCCGGCCCCGGCGGGGCCACCAGGCGGGGCCGATAGGCGTCCGGCACCCGCTCCACCACCATCCGGGCCCCTTCGGCGACGAAGGGCAGGCTGCGCGCCTGCTTCACCGCATCGGGCCAGGTCGCGGTCTCGGGCGCGAACATCCCGGCGAGGATATAGGCAAGGACGGCCAGCACCGCACCCCTCGCCGCGCCGAATACCAGACCCAACACACGGTCAAGGCCGCCGAGTGCCGAATCCTGCACACGGTCCGCGATGGCGTTGGTGAACAGCTTCAGCGCCACCAGCACGATCAAAAACACCGCGCCGGCGCCGACCGCATCGGCGATCCATTCGGTGTCGATCCATTGGATCATGTACGGCAGCAGGTATGGCCGCGCGAAGAAGGCCGCCGCCGCGGCGCCGACCCAGGCGCCAAGGCTCAGCACTTCCCGCACCAGGCCGCGGAAGAAGGCTATGGCGGCCGAGATCACGACCACCCCCGCCAGGACACCGTCCACCCAGGTCATGGCGCCCCTATAGCGGTGCGGGGGCGGGTCGTCACGGGGCCGGGCGGGTGCGTTTGACGGTCTTTTCGGCGAATACCGCGACCAGGTCGGCCAGGTGGCCGGTCTCGGCCAGGGTGATGCCCTCGGGCGGGGAAGCCGCCTTGCCGCCGCGTGCCACGCGCCGCGGCAGGGTGGCGGCGGTGAAGCCGAGCTTGGCCGCCTCCCGCAGCCGGGATTCGGCCTGCGAGACCTGCCGCACCTCGCCCGACAGCCCGACCTCGCCGAAATAGACGCGCTCGGGGTCGGTTGGCCGATCCGTGGCCGCGGAAACGAGCGCCGCCGCCACGGCCAAGTCCGCCGCCGGCTCATTGATCCGCAAGCCCCCGGCGATGTTCAGGTACACGTCGTTCTGGCCGAGGTTCATCCCGCAGCGCGATTCCAGCACCGCCAGCAGCATCGACAGCCGCCCCGAATCCCAGCCCACCACCTGCCGCCGCGGCGATCCGCCCGAACTGGGCGACAGCAGCGCCTGGATCTCCACCAGCACCGGGCGCGTCCCCTCGATGCCGGCGAACACCGCGCTGCCCGAGACATTCCCGCGCCGTTCCGCCAGGAACAGGGCGGAGGGATTCGCGACCTCCATCAGCCCCGTGCCGGTCATCTCGAACACGCCGATCTCGTCGGTGGCGCCGAAGCGGTTCTTCACCGCGCGCAGGATGCGGAACTGGTGGCCGCGATCGCCTTCGAAATACAGTGTGGCATCGACCATGTGTTCCAGCACGCGCGGCCCGGCCAGCGTGCCTTCCTTGGTGACATGGCCGATCAGCACGATGGCGAAGCCGCGCGCCTTGGCCAGACGGATCAGCTCCGCCGCGCAGGCGCGCACCTGCGCCACGGTGCCCGGCGCGGAATCGAGCGCATCCAGCCACACGGTCTGGATTGAATCGATCACCACCAGCGCGGCGTCGGTTTCCTGTTCCAGCGAGGCGACGATGTCGCGCAGCGCGGTCGCCGCCGCCAGCGCCATCGGGCTGTCGGTCAGGCCGAGCCGGGAGGCGCGCAGGCGCACCTGCTCCACCGCCTCCTCGCCGGACACATACAGCACGCGGCGCCCGGCGCTCGCCACCCGCGCTGCCGCCTGCAACAGGATTGTGGACTTGCCGATGCCCGGGTCGCCGCCGACCAGCACGGCCGAGGCCGCGACCAGCCCGCCGCCCAGCACGCGGTCCAGTTCGGCGATCCCGGTCGGGATGCGCGGCGGCGGCGCGCTGCTGCCCTTCAGCCCGACGAATTCCACCCGCCGCCCGCCGCCGGCCTTAGCAGCAGGGCCGGGGCCGCGCGGCACGGGCGCTTCCTCGGCCAGCGTGTTCCATTCGCCGCAGGCCTCGCAGCGGCCCTGCCATTTCGGATGCGTCGCGCCGCAGGACTGGCAGACGAAGCGGGTCTTCTCCTTTGCCATCTCAGCGTTCCGCCAGATAGGCCAGCACGTCGCCCTGCGCCACGATGCCCTCGACATGCCGCTTGTGCCACAGCGCGTGGAACAGCAGGTGCCAGGCGGCGAAGCCCTCGCGCTTGCCGCCAGCCGCGCGGAACAGCGGCAGGATGCGGTCGGGCTTCGCGATCTCGGCCACGCCCGGCTGCGCGGCCACCAGCGGCGCCAGCTTCTCGGCCGCCTCGGCGATCCAGGCGCCGACCGGCACGGTGAAGCCCTGCTTCTTGCGGAACGGCTCGCTGGCCGGGAAGTGCTTCGCGAGCCACTGCCGCAGGATCCACTTGCCCTGCCCGTCACGCACCTTCATCGCATCCGGCAGGCGGAAGGCAGCGCCCCCCACCCCGGCATCGAGGAACGGCGTGCGCCCCTCCACCGCATGCGCCATCAGGCAGCGATCCAGCTTCACCAGCAGGTCATTCGGCAGCCAATCCGCGACATCCAGCGCCTGCGCCGCCTGCAGCCGCGTGCGCCCGGGTGTGGCGGCGGCGGCCTCGGCGGCCTCGATCCCGTCGCGCCACCCGCGCGGGGGGGCGCGCAGCACGTCCAGCCGGTCGAAGGCGCCATGCGCGCGCATCGCCTTGCCGCCGCGCCACCAGGGCCGCATGGCGGACCGATACCGGCCATAGCCGCCAAAGATCTCGTCGCCGCCCTCGCCGGACAGCACCACCTTCACCTCCTCCCGCGCGCGCCGCGCCAGGAACCAGGTGGGGATGATGGCGTAGTCCGCCGCCGGGTCGTCCATCGCGCCGACGATCTCGGGCAGGTGCTTCCACACCATCTCCCGCGTCACATCCAGCGTGACGTGGCGCGCACCGGCGGCGTGGGCCGCATGGGCGGCGGCATCGCGTTCATCGGCCGCGCCGGGCACGTCGAAGCCGGCGGTGTAGGCCTGAACGGGACGGTCGTTCAGCCGTGCCATCATCGCCAGCACCGCCGCGGAATCCGTCCCACCGGAGAGGAACATCCCGTAGGGCACGTCGCTGCGCTGGTGCAGGTCCACGCTGGCCTCCAGCGCGGCGTCCAGGCGCGCCAGCGCGGCGTCCTCGGTGATGGATTCCGGACCGCCCTCGGGAAGCGCTTCGCGGCGGCGGCGTTCCACCACCGCGCCGTCGGTGATGACCACCGTCTCGCCTGGCAGCAGGCGGCGGATGCCCTCGAAGATGGTCTCCGCACCCGTGGTGAATTGCAGTTGCAGCACTTCGTTCAGCGCAGCCGGGCGCAGCCGCGGCGCCACCAGCCCCGCGGCGATCAGCGCCTGCGGTTCGGAGGCGAAGGCGATGCCCTGCGCCGTCTCGGTCAGGTACAGCGGCTTGATGCCGAACGGGTCGCGCGCCAGCACCACCTGGCGCGAGGCACGGTCATGGATGGCCAGCGCATACATGCCGCGCAGCGTCTCGGCGAAGCCCGCGCCATCGCGGCGGAACAGGTGCAGCGGCGGTTCGCAATCCGACCCGGTCGCGCAGGCCAGCTGATTCTCCGTGCGGAGCTCGCGGTAATTGTAGACCTCGCCATTGCCCACCAGGCTGGCCGGGCCGGCATGCAGCGGCTGGTCGCCGGTCACCAGGTCGATGATGGCAAGGCGCGTATGCGACAACGCCACATTGCCCTGCACATGATGCCCATGCCCGTCCGGCCCGCGATGCGCCAGCGCGCGCGTCAGCGCGTCCAGCACGGCGGGATCGGGCGTGGCGCCCGGTTTCAGCGCGAGGCCGGCGATGCCGCACATCGCGCTAGGCCGCCTGCCGGCGCGGCGCGACGGCGACGAGGAAATCCCGCCAGCGTGCCACCACCGCACATTCCGTGAAGTCGCGCAGATACGCCGCGCGCCCCGCCGCCCCGAGCGCCGCCGCGCGCGCCGGGTCATCCAGCAGACGCGCGATCTGGGTGGCCAGCGCGCCGGCATCCTCGCCCGGCACCAGCACCCCATCGACGCCATCGGTGACCAGCTCGGCCGGCCCCTGCGCCGCCAACGCCACCACCGGGCGCGACGCCGACCACGCCTCCAGCACGATATTGCCGAGGGGTTCGTGGCGCGAGGAGCAGACGAAGATCTCCGCCGCCGCCAGCAAGGCGCCGGCATCGTCCCGCCAGCCCAGGAAGGCCACGCGATCCGCCACGCCCAGCTCCCGCGCCAGGGCTTCCAGCGCCGCGCGCTCCGGCCCCTCACCGGCGATCGACAGATGCGCCGAGGGCAGTTGCGCGAGCGCCCGCAACGCAATGTCGAAGCCCTTGTTCCGATGCAGCCGCCCCATCGCCAGCAGCCGCCGGGCACCCGGCGGCGCAGGCAGTTCCGCCGGCGCCGCGCCCGCCAGGTCATCGACGAAATTCGGCACGTGATGCGCGCGCGCCGCCGGCCAGCCCTGCTCGACCATCCAGCGCACGATGCCCTGCGTATTCCCCACGATGTGGTCGCAGCGGCGGTAGTATTTCAGGTCGTAGAAGCCCCCCATGCGCCCCACCAGCGTCCAGGAGCCCTTCGGCGTGAAGCGCGCCGCGCGGTTCATCCAGGCCACCGTCACCGCCGGCGCGAAACCCGCCAGCGCGCGGCGCAGCCGCAACCCGGTCAGCACATCGAGCGCCCCACCAAAGCCCAGTTCCACCGGCGCCAGCCCGCCCGCGCGCAGCCGCGCCGCACGTTCGGCATCGCGGCGGATGATGGGCAGCACCTCCTCCCCCGCCGCATGCAGCGCCAGCGTCAGCCTTTCGTAGAAGGCCTCGGCGCCACCATGCTGCGCGCCGGCCATCACCTGCGCGACCCTCACGGCCCACCCCCGTGCCTGTCGGGCTCCAGCTTCGCCTTCAGGTAGGACAGCAGCGGGAACGCCCCGGTGCACAGCGCCAGCAGCACGCCCCAGCCGCCCTCCCGATATCCCTTGCGCGACACATAGGATTTGAACCCGCGCGAGAAGAAGCGCCGCACATTGGCCCGCAGCGTCCCGATATCCCCCGCCGCGATCAGATCCGCCGCCTTCGCGCTGGAATACCGATCGAGCCGCCGCAGCATGTCCGAGATGTCCCGATCCACCAGGTGCACCAGCGCGCCGCGCGTGATCTTCGGCCCCTCAGCCCCCGTCCAGTCGAGCCCCGGATGCACCCGCTGCGCCCGCCACCGCTTCGCCCCGCGCCGGAACAGCCGCGGCACGGATGTGGTGCCGAAACTCCCCGCCCAGCCGAACCGCACCAGCCGATCGCCCACGTAATTGTCGACCGGCACCTGGTGCCAGGCATGCGTGCTGGTCGCGATGGTCTCGCGCACCGCCGCCGCCAGCGCGGCATCCACCCGCTCATCCGCATCGACTTCCAGGACCCAGTCGCCGGTACACGCCGCAATCCCCGCATTGCGCCGCTCGCCCTCCAGCTCCCAGGCGCCCTCAACCACCCGCGCCCCAGCCGCCGCGGCAATCGCCGCACTGCCATCCGTGCTGCGGTCCAACACCACCACCACCTCATCCGCAAAGGCCACCGACGCCAGGCAATCAGGCAGGCGCGCCTCCTCGTTGCGGGCGACGATCAGGGCGGAGAGGCGAAGGGCGGTCATGCGCGGCGGGGGAGGGCTTTGCCCTCCCCCGGACCCCCACCCACCAAGGGCTTAAGGCCCTTGGAACCCCTGACTTGATCGGGGGAATTGGGGAGGGGCATGGCGTGCCCGCCGCGTCGGTGGCACCGACG
>JBHYEQ010000022.1:75108-75390 GCA_051860065.1 Roseomonas sp. | reverse complement strand
AGCGCCCAGGCCTCCCGCCAGTCGGCGCGGTCGTCATTCTCGACCTTGCCGGTCCGGCGGGTGGACCCCAATCCGGCGCGGTTGCGCCAATCGGGATCGTACTGAACGCCATAAGGCGGATCCGTCACCATCAGGTGGGGGCGCACGCCCGCTAGCACTGCTGCTACGACAGCGGCGTCGGTGCAGTCCCCGCAGGCCAGGCGGTGGCGGCCGAGGATCCACACATCGCCCACCCGCGTGACCGGCGTCTCGGGCAGCGCGGGAATGTCATCCGGGTCGGTC
>JBHYEQ010000022.1:0-75098 GCA_051860065.1 Roseomonas sp. | reverse complement strand
GAGGTCGAAGCCCATGTCCTGCAGCTCGGCCAATTCCAACCGCAGCAGGTCGGCGTCCCAGCCGGCGTTCAACGCCAGCTTGTTGTCGGCGAGGATGTACGCCTTGCGCTGGGCCGGGGTGAGATGCGCCAGCTCGATCACCGGCACCTCGGCCAGGCCGAGCTTGCGCGCCGCCAGCACGCGGCCGTGGCCAGCGATGATGCCGTTGTCGCCGTCCGTCAGGACCGGGTTGGTAAAGCCGAATTCCCGGATCGATGCCGCGATCTGCGCGACTTGGTCGTCGCTGTGCGTACGCGCGTTCCTGGCATATGGAACTAGGTCACGTGTTCTGACCCTTTTGTAGCAGGGGAAGTCTTGGGGCACAGGGCCGTCATCAGCCATGACACGCCTCCATCGGCGAGAGGGAAAGGAATGGAGCGTCGATGGCGTCGTGGTGGGCCGCGCGCGCGATGGCTCGGCTGCTGGGCCAGCGGAAGGGGATTTAGGGGGTTTAGGGGGTTTTGGGGCTTTCCCGCTGCCACTCCTATAAAACTGTCACACGTGTGTGCGTGATGAGCAGAAGACGTCGCTGACAGTTTCCCCGCGTTGGCCGTAGGAAACCCAAAAAACCCCCTAAACCACCTAACCGGATCATCGGTTGTGGCGCGCGCGCCCGGGTCACGACGCATTGTTCGCGTCCTTGTTCACGAGCTTCATGCGCCATGTCGCAACACCGCCGACATCGCTCCCGCGCTCCAGGCACCAGGCCCCGACGACACGGCCGTTCAGACCCGATACCCATCGACCCAGACGGCGGCTGTTGATCGCCCCGCTCTCACCCGCAACGGTGAGCAGCGCTTCTCGAAAGTCAGGGTGCGCGAACTCATGGCGCGACTGGATGGAGTCCACCGCCGTCCGCTGCGCGGTCGCCGCATCAATGATCTGACGGACGGTGACCATCCTGTCGGACAGCACCTCCCACCACTGCGTCAGCACAGCGGTGATCGCCTCCTGTCGCGGATCGTCGGCCCTAATGTCCTCCATGCTGTCCACCGGATCGACCTCGCCGAGCCAGAGCAGCGCGCCACGCACCCAGTTGCTCCACACCTCGAAGGACCCGAGCGGGTCCGCTTGGAGCGGCCGGCCCGCGACGTGAAAGGCTCGCAGGACGGTCAACGCCGCCACGAGGTAGGGCTCCCGACCCTCCTGGAGCAGGATGACCGGGTCGCTGTTGAACCGCCGCAGTTCCGGCCGCTCGCATCGGGGGTCAAGACGGCAAAGGATCGCCCGCCGCGTCATGTCCCCGATGAGGGTGAGGTTGTTCCCCGTCGCCGTGACCAGCGCCGTCGTGGGAAGCTCCGGCACCTCCGACTTGCCCAGAATGCGCATGCGCAGCGAGGTCTGGGTCAGCATCTGGCACAGGAAGTCACCCCCCAGCGGTGCCTCGCAGTTGTCGATCGCGACCACCTGCTCGCCGGCCAGCATCAGGGCGCCGAGCCGCTTCTCGAGTTCCTCCTCCTTCTGCCCCTGCGCGATCACCGCCGCCACGCGGCCCGTCGCGATCAGCGTGGCGATATCGACGAGCTTCGACTTTCCCGATCCGGCCACCGGCGCGTCGAATGCGTGCAGCGGAGCCGTCGGAAGGTTGCGACGAATGCAGGCGGTCAGCATCGCCGACAGCGCGACGGACCGGTCGACCCCGCCGACGAAGGGGAAGTTGGCAATAAGACTGGCCAGCAGATCGAGAGCGGCGCGGGCATCGTCGCGCGTTGGCTCGTCCGGCACTGGAGCAAAGCGCCGCACATTGGCGTCCAGCAGCAACCCTGTCGCGGTGTCGTAGCCGGGGCCGGACAGGATCGAGCCGTCGGCCCGCAGCGTCGGCGCGTTGAGCAAGCCGCTCAGCACCGGGAGGCGCCAGCGACCCACGCGCTGGAGGTAGGTATTGGCAACGGCGAGCGGGGCATCGATGCTGACCCATTCCTCGCTGCGGCCATCGAAGCGTTCCCAGTTCGCCGCCTGGGTCATGGCCTCGACGATGGCCCGCTCGCCCTGCGGGATGATGCGCCGACGATCAGCCTGACCGGCTTCGTCCGGCGTGGCGCGCAGGATTCCAGCGCGGACGATGAACGAGCTACGCTGATAAAGGCCGAGCTCCGCCTGGATCAGCGCGCGTTCTGCCTGGTCGACGACCTCGGGCAACTTGCCCGCAATATAGCGGATGGTCGGTGGCGGAGGCTTGCCATCGACCTGAAAGGCCGGGTCGGTCAGGTCTGCGACCGAAAGCCACTTCTCCTCGATCATCTGCTTCAGGAAGGCGAGGTGCTCGCGCTCCACGCAGTGGCCGTGCAGGCAGTGAACGATGAAGCGTTTCTCGTCTGCCTCCGAGGCGTTGATTGCGATGGTGGCGAAGTCGTCCTCGCTGGATGTGTGTGCGGAGGCGTTGACGCAGCGGAGATGATGCTTTGGGCCGACAACCTTGCCGCGGAACACGCCAGGCTGCCGGGCCTGCAGCGCGGCCACAACCTGAAACCGGCCGGCGTTGCGGCGCTCCCACCGGCGCAGGTCGATCACCTCGCCGGTGCCAGGATCAATCACCTCCATGGGATCGAAGGGGTGCCCGCGATCCTTGCTACGACGCTTCCTGCCATCGGACGTCGTCGCCTTCGGCAGCGCGAAGATGTCGCACAGAGCCCCGTCCAGTACGGCGGTCTCGGGCGGCGGGCCATCGGCGGGCCGGCGCGGGAGATAGAACAGCCTGGATGTATCGACGCAGGACTGGTCGTGGCGCAGGCCCAGCGCCGCTGCGAGGGCTTCGATACGTTCCTTCCAGGCAGCATTGGCGGCGTTCTGATTGTCGTAGGCGGCGGCACGCCAGGGCCGCGCCAACGGGATGACGATGCGGAACTTCGGGCACGGCTGGTGGCTGAAGGTCACATCCTTCTCGTCCTCAGCCGCAACCACTGCATCGTCCGCCACGCGCGGGAGATAGCCCTTATCGTGGACCAGGTAGCCGGCCGGGTCGTCGCCATGCTCCGCGCGGTATTTGTCCCAATTGCCGCGCTTGCAGGTGGTCGTCGTGGTCAGATGGCTATGGCTGGACGAGATGATCGCGCGCCAGGCTTTCGCGGCAACAGCGATATGGATCTCCTCCAGCGTTGCCCCGCTGTCGCTGTCGAGGAACGCGACGTCGATCTGGTCGGCGTCGTTCTTGTGACGGCGGGTCCCGCGAAACACCGCCGGGACGATGCAGGTGCCCGTCTTGGGGCCGACCTCATGCGTCGTCAGCTTCTCTGTAAGCGCCGACCAGGTCAGGGACTGCCGATCGATCCAGGGCGTCGCCTGGGTGTAGTGGCCGAAGGTGAAAGTGTACTGCGCGTCGGTTGGTTCCGCGCCTGCTGGCCGGGAGTCATCGGGCCAGGGTTCAAACGGCGCGTTCACGGCCCACTACCGTCAGCAGTTGCTTCGTACTGCGTCGCGATCGCCTGCAGCAGTTCTCGCTCACTGGCCTCTGCCTCGCGCAGCACAGCCAGTTCATGCTCCGGCAGTATCGCCTCGATCTCCCCGCGCAGCAGATTGCGCAGGACCCTGGGATCGATGGCGTCCAGCTCGACGCTGCCACGGTCGCCCCAGCCCGCGGCCCGGCTGTCGGAGGCCTTGGTGGGGCGCGACGGCAGGTTCAGACGCTGGATCTGCTCGTCCGTGACGGCCAGGCGGCGGAAAGTAATGTCAGCCTCCGGCGCGTAGGTCCGCAGGGTCTCCTCGATCTTTTCCGCAGCATTGATACCCGAGGGGTCATAGTCGCCGAGGTGCAGGATGCTCACCGGGCGCTGCTGCGCGGCGATGGCCTCCGCGGCCTCATGCAGGAAGGTCAGGCTGGCGTATCCGCGCGCGACCATGAGAGGCACGTCGAACTCGGAGGTGACCGGGAAGATGGTGCCGGCCAGCGCGTCTTTCTCGATCCAGACTTCCAGATACGTGTCCGCGCGCTGCCAGAGCGACCTGCGGTAGAACTGGGCGGTGTCGGCCAGCGCGTGGGCAAGGCTATCGAAGGTCCGCGGCTTTCGCATCCAGCGGGTGCCGTCGACGATCCAGCCGAAGGGAATGCGGCCTTCCTGGCGGAGGGTGACGAGATCACGCTGAACGCGGCGGTATCCGGCCTCGTCTTTGCCAACGATGCCATGGACGCTCGCCTGGTAGAATACCGCCCTCACGGTGGCGGGCTGGACGCGCCGCGTGATGGCAACCAGCGCTTCATGGCGATCCGCCATCTCGGTGCGGCTCGCCCGGGCACGGCGGTTTATGGGGCTAGCACCATATGCGCTCGTCGGCATCGCGGACCCGCTCATGCCGGCAAAGCCCCGCACGGCTCGTCGCCGTCATAGGCGTGGGCAGAAGTCGCGTTGGCGTGGTTGTTCCAGAGCATGCCGCCAGTGATGGCATGCAGCGCATGCCGGTCGCGACGACAGTAAAATACCGCAAATAGCTATTCGGGCTTCCGTGATTTTACTGCTGCTGCGGCGTCCGCAACGGCCGCGTAGATCCTACCGATATGAGACATCACCGTGCTCTCGCTGGGCAGCTTGATTCCGGGATAGCGTTGCCGATATTCGGCGAGCAGGCGGTCGACCTCGATCTTGTTGTGACTGGCGCGACGCCACGACGGCGTCGACGCGATTTCAACGAAAAGGTCAAACGGGAAACTCGGTCGACCACGCCCCTGCGCCGCCTTTGGGCGGGTTGCGGGAAGCTTCCTCGTCGGCGCTGGCCTGCGTGCTTCGCCCTGCACGTCCACGAACACGTTCTCGACCACGCGAACGGCCTGCCGGTCCCAGTCGAAAATCATGTGGGGCGCCCAGTCGGGCGAGAGGCGGGTTCGCCCCGGCGCCAGTTGCGGCTGCGTCTGCAGTCCCGTCAGGACGATTCGGCTATCCTGCACACGCGCCAGGAAATCTGCGGTGACTGCCGATCTGGCCCGCCGCAGGCTGTCCGCCAGCCTGTGTTCGGCGAGGTCCCGGCTCACCGTATCCAAGCCGATCAGCACCTTCCCCTGCAGGTCGGGCGGGATCCGACCAGCGGCGATTTGACGAAAGCGGTTCATTTCCGTCTCAGCCGCGGCAAAGGCACCCGCGAGTGCTGGATCCGTGAGAGCCAGCAGTGCCTGCTTCAGCGGACGAGCGCCGTCGGGCATGTGACCGACGACCGCGCGCTCACTCTCTTCGACAAGACGCCGGCTCGTCGCAAGTTCGTCGGCCCTGGGCACGATCTTGGTTGCAACCACCGAGACCCAGCGATCGGTGAGACGGCGGATCGACGAATCTCCGATCCGCAGCTCCAACTCCATCGCCCATCCGTTCGGGATCAGTTCGTCCGGCGACCCGGGCGGCATCCCGGCCGGCACACCACGCAAGAAGAGCTGTTCCGCCAAAACCAAGCTGGCGAGAGCGTCTACGAGCGATTGGCGCGTTCGCGCCAGGCCCTTCGCTGCGTCGTCATCGACGGTGTATGCCTGCGTGGTATCGCGCTCTTCGGGCCTCGTGAGCACGAAGTCGGCGTGGATCCGCAAGACGTGTTCTCTTGTGTACTTCTCCACGTTGCGTCGATCGGCAATCGCCGCCGGATCGCCATACGCGACCAGGGCCTCGATCAGCGGCATTGGACCAAGCGGAGGAATGGGCGGCATCGAGCGTTCGGGTCCTCACAGCGAAGCGTGCGAATCCATGTGCGCTCGTAGTCGACGCCAAGCGCCCGCAGCAGCGCAACAAAATCACGCCACGAGCCATCTGCCGCCCCACCTGCGCGAGATCTGCGACATCCTCGCCCGCGGCCTGCTGCGGCTGCGCAGCAATGATGCCGGGCCAGAGGCGGAAGCCATCGACGCAGCCGCGCTGATCAGCCCTAAGGCCGCAGCCCGGGAAAAGTCGGCAGCCCATCGTCGAGCCGCACCCAGCTCAGCCGCGTTGACGCCTGGGTATGGTCGGCGGGCGGCATCGCCTCCGGATCGTCGAGGCTCACCGTCGTGATGTCGATCTCGTCCGGCGCGTACGCCGCCTCGAACGTCAGCGTCGTCCCGCACCGCGGACAGAAGGTGCGGCATGCCTTGGAACTGGAGGCGAACCGCGTCGGCTCGCCAGCCACCACGCGGTACTCCGCGCGCGGAACGCTGAACCAGGCGACCATCGGCGCGCCTGCTGCACGGCGGCACATCGAGCAGTGGCAGATGGTCGAATGGAACGGCGCGCCCCCGGCTTCGTACCGGACGTGGCCGCATAAGCATCCGCCTTTGAGCATGCCGGACATCTCCCGATCGGCTGGTGAACCAGTATGCGACCAGCGCGCCACCGGGACAGCGGTTTCCGCACCGTGCCGACATTCGTCGCCGCTGCGGCTTCGTCGTCGCACTGCCCAGGAGTTCGACCGCTACCTCGGGGCCGGTGGAGAGACTTCGCTACACTTCACCGCCCACCAGAGCGTGCATGCGGACCCGTTGGACAGGAGTTCCGCATGAGGCGCCGCACCGCCATCGCTGCCGCCGCGCAGCCCACCCCCGCCGCCATCACCGCCTTCCCCAAGGACCAGGTGCTCAGTCGGCTGGCGTGGATCCAGACGGCGCCCATTGCGGAGTTGAAGGAGGAATGGCGCCGGCTCTACGGCAAGGAGCCGCCACCGTTCAGCCGCAGCTACATCACCAGCCGGCTGGCCTACCGCGTCCAGGAACTGGCCTATGGCGGGCTGAAGCCAGAGACGCGGGCACGGCTGGAGGCGCTGGGCGAGCAGCTGGACGGCGGGAACATCGTGCTGCGGCGCATCCGCGCCGACAGCCGGCCACTTCCAGGCACGAGGCTGATCCGCGAGCATGAAGGCGTGCAGCACGTCGTCACGGTCCGCGGCGATGACTTCGAGTACGAGGGGCGGCCCTACCGATCGCTCTCTGCTATCGCGCGGCACATCACCGGCACGCGTTGGAATGGATGGACGTTCTTCGGCTTGAAGGGGAGGCCGGGCGCATGAGGCGAAAGGCACCCGGCGGCGACGTCATGCCGGCCACCACGAAGAAGCTCCGCTGCGCGGTCTACACCCGGAAGTCCACGGACGAGGGGCTGGAGAAGGAATTCAATACCCTCGACGCCCAGCGCGACGCCTGTGAGGCCTACATCACCAGCCAGAGGGCCGAGGGATGGGTCCTGATTCGCGACCGCTACGACGATGGCGGGTTCTCCGGCGGCACGCTGGAGCGTCCCGCGCTGAAGCGGCTCCTGGCCGACATCGAGCGGGGCCTGGTCGACGTCATCGTCGTCTACAAGATCGACCGCCTCTCCCGCTCGCTGATGGATTTCGCCAAGCTGGTGGAGGTGATGGACGCGCATGGCGTGACGTTTGTCAGCGTGACGCAGAGCTTCAATACCACCACGTCGATGGGCCGGCTCACGCTGAACATCCTGCTCAGCTTCGCGCAGTTCGAAAGAGAGGTCATTGGCGAGCGGATTCGCGACAAATTCGCAGCCTCGCGCGCCCGCGGCATGTGGATGGGGGGCAAGGTGCCGCTCGGCTACGACGTGGTGGCGCGCAAGCTGATCGTGAATGAGGAGGAGGCACCTCGGGTGCGCCGGGTGTTCGAGCTCTTCGTCGAGACAGGATCGGGCATCGAGACGGTGGCTCGCCTCCGGGCGGAGGGCGCCACCAGCAAGGCGGGCCGGCCGCTGGACAAGGGCGATGTCTACAAGCTGCTGAACAATCGGACGTATGTCGGCGAGGCCGCGCATAAGGGGCAGGTCTATCCCGGCGAGCACCAGGGCATCGTGTCGCGGGAACTGTGGGACCGGGCGCATGCCGTGCTGCAGATCAGCCCACGAGTGCGCGCCAACCAGAATCGGGCGCAGACGCCGGCGCTGCTGAAGGGGCTGATCTTTGGAATCGACGGCCGAGCGCTGTCGCCGACGCACGCCCGGAAGAATGGCCGCCTCTACCGCTACTACGTGGCGCAGCGGGTGCTGAAGGGGGATGCCGCCGGCGACGACAGCATCGTGCGGCGGGTGTCGGCGGCGGAGATCGAGACCGCGGTGGTGGACCAGGTGCGGGCGTTGCTGCGGCAGCCGGAGATCGTGGTCAGCACTTGGATGGCCGCCAGGCGAGAGGCACCTGATCTAACGGAGCGCGAGGTCCGCGATGCACTGCATCGGCTCGATCCGCTATGGAAGGAACTGTTCCCGGCGGAGCAGGCGCGGATCGTGCGGGCGCTGGTGGAGCGGGTGGTGGTCGGACCCGCTGGTGCCGACATCCGGCTCCGCGTTGAGGGGCTGGCGGGGTTGGTTCGCGACCTCACCGCCATCGCACCCGAAGCGCAGAGGGCTGCCGCATGACCGCCGCTAACAGCATCACGGTCCGGGTGTCGCTGAACATCCGGCGCCCACCGGGGCGGAAGTTGGTGGTGACGCCGGTGGCGGAGCAAGGCGGCGATGTCGCCATCTCGACGCGCGCGGACCCGGCTGTGGTGAAGGCGTTGGCCAGGGCGTTCCGGTACCAGAAGCTGCTGGACGAAGGACGGTACGGCTCGATCAGCGAGCTGGCGGAGGCCGAGCGACTCGAGCGCGGCTATCTCGGCTCACTGTTGCGGCTGACGCTTCTTGCGCCGAGTCTTGTGCAGGCGATGCTGGACGGGCGGCAGCCAGACGGCGTGACGCTGCCACGGCTGCTGGAACCGTTCCCGCTCGTTTGGGTCGCGCAGCACGACGCGCTCGCCCAACAAAAGCACTAGCCGAAGGAGCGCGACGCAAATCCGAATTCCTGGCGCGCGCGGCCGCCGCGGTCAGCGCCTGGGCGCGGACTTGACGCCGGAGCGGGGGGCCTTCGACTTCACAACAGCCAGGGTCGGGCGGTCCCGGGCGAGTGCCTCGGGCTCCAGCGCTAACGCCGGCGTGGAGGCTGCCTCGGCGCCGGCACGGATGTCAGCGTTGCGGACGACGCTGCCAAAATCGAGATGCGTAAGTGCCTCAATCTCCTCGACCGAGGACAGGAACTCCGAGACGCGGGCGAGTTCGTCCTCGTCGTCGAACGCTTCAGCGCCGATCGCCTCGGGCATCACCTTCAGCACCGGCCGCTGGTCGGCCAACAGCGCGATGGCGCGCGCTGCGCGGCCGTCGTGCCAGACCGCGATCTTCCAGAACCTCATCGGAACCTTCGCGTCGAAGCGGTAGACTGGGTCTTTCTTGTCGTCGAAGACCGGACCGGCGAAGACGTTGACCCGGCGGCGCATGGTGACAGCGTTGCGCAACACGTAGGTCTCGACCGCGCGCCAGCGCAGCTTGCCCTTCGAGCCCGGCCGGTTGAGCGCGCTGCCCTGGTTGAAGAAGCCGACCTGCGGCGCGGCGTTGGTGTAGAAGAAGGTGTCGCGCTCCGCCGCTAGCGCCTCCGCCTCGATACCCCAGGCCGGATCGCTGCGAAGGATGATGTGGCCCTTCTGGAACATCCGCGCGGTGCGCTCGGGCGATTTCGGGTCCAGGAATCCCGGCACGTTCTGTTTTTCGTAGAACGGCCTGTTCATCTGCTCGTCAGGCAGGACACGGCGGTCCGGACGGAAATCGTCAGTCGCTTCCGCGCCCTCGCCGCCGAGCGATTCGACCCCGAGGTCGCCAAGCGTCGGCCGGTCTATGACCGTCTTGTCCGTGCGGTTCACCGCCTTGATACGCGCGCCGTCGATGTTGACGGCGGTGACGCAGGCGAGCCGCCGGTCGGCGTTCATCAGGATCGAGAAATGGTGGTAGCGCAGTTCGTGTGGGTCGTTGCCCGCTTCGGCGAGCTGGTTCTTCGCCAGCTGCCAGGGCATGTCGGCGCGGGCTTCGGGCAGTGGCAGGAACAGCCTGGGGACGAAGCCTGGCTCGTAGCCGCTGCGGTCGCTGAAATCCTCGGTCTTCCAGTTCTCCGGGCCAGCGGCCGCGTCCATCGCGCGCGGCCCGGGTGCTGCCGGCGCGGCGGCCGGGACGGCGGGCGCCGAGAAGGCCTGCGGCCCGCGCACACTGATCTCGATCGGGAAGGTCCAGGTCACCGAGCCGTCGGGGTTGATCCTGGCCATAAGCCTACCTTCGGTCTGCGCGGCGAGCGCCTGCGCGCCGGGGCGGCGCGCGACCTCGTCGTCGGGTTCGGCCGCGGTCGCTTCCGGCTGGCTGCCGGCCGCATCCCAGAGCTGCAGCGCGCGGCGCACCTCAGCCGCCGTCGCGCCACTGAGCTTACGGCTGCGCAGGTCCCTGACGATCGCGCTGATCCGTATGCCCTCATTGATCTCGCGGGAGAGCGGGCTGCCATCCGTGCCCATCACCTCGTGCCACGGGCCGCCCCAGTGATGCAGCGCGATCGGCTGCCACTGGTTATTTAAGACCGGCGAGCCGGAGGAGCCCTGCTCGGTGTCGGCGACGTAGTGTAGCACCTCCACCGTCTCGTCGCGCGCGACCAGGTGGTTCTCGCGCAGGACGAGTTCCTTGAAGCGTCCGTCCGGGTGCTGGATGACGTTGGCGATCTCGCCCAGCATGTGCCGGTCCGGGCTGTCTGACAGCGGCAGGAAGCCGAAATCGCCGAGCGCGCGGCGGCCGGACCGGCGCTCGCCGATGCCGATCAGTGTGAAGTCCAGCCCCTCTATGTGGTCCGTGACGAAACAGAGATCGGGATCGAACAGGAAGGCGGAGGCGCTGCGCGCACGGCCGACGAGGTCGTGCTCGTAGTCAAACTGTACCTGGAAGCGGCGCGCGGCGGCGGCGGATTCGATGACGTGGTGGTTCGTCAGGAACAGGCGGGGCGCGACGAGGAAGCCGGTGCCCTGCGGCCCGTCGTTGAGAAAGGCGACGCGCCCCACCGCATCCGCCGCACGCCGCCCGCGCTCGAGAAACGCCACGCCGACGAAGTCGAGCGTCGAGCCGCGGATCGCCTCGGCGCCGGGCGGCTTGGCTACCGCCGCACGTCCGGCCGCCGCGTCGATCCCGGCAGAGACCAGGAGCGCCTCCTCGCGGGTCAGCGATGCCTTGGCCTGCAGCCGGTCGATGCGGCGCGAGATCTGTGTCTCAGCGGCGAGCGGGTTGCCCTCAGCGATGTGGGCGAGCGATTCCTGGATCTTCGATCTTGTCCGCTTGAGTCGGTCCCGGACGACGTTCTCGACCTCGCCCATGATGCGCCTGTCGACCACGGGTAAGGCTCCTCTGCAGGATGGCACGACGATATCGAAACGTGTAAGTCCAAGGCAATCATTATTGCCCCGTCCCGTAGTATGGCGGCTGAGAGCGCGGGCGCCCGCAGGCGAATGTACGAATAGGTCCGCGCCGCGAATGGCGGGACAGAAAACCTAGCTAGACCAGCCTCCCACGATCACGAGCGTGCGTTTAACGTGAGTCAGCACCTCATCTGCATTGAAGGGTTTGCTGGCATCGTGATGGAAGGGCTTGGTGTACTCGTTGATGTCATCAAGTTCGCTGTAAATATTGCTGAGCGGATGGTCTTTATCTGCTCGAATGACGGCAAGCATGTCGCCAAGCCAATGGCCGTCCAGGATCTGATTCGGGAATCGATAGCGGATGTAGCTTTCGAGTAGCGGGCGCATGCGGGTGCGCATCGAAGCCGCGTCGTTGGTGATGCCCTCTGCATACTCGCACATCGCCATGTGTTCCTGCAGGTAGCCTTCTTTCACCTCCCTTTCGATGTTCCAGTTCTCAATAGCAGCGCTGCCCTTGGTGATCGCTATCTGCAACGCCATCCAGTCGGAGGCAGTTTTGATCTTATCGCGCACTGCATCGAGGAAGTACTTGTCATGGGAAAAAATGATAACCTGAGGCGCGGCATCACCGACGCGGTAGATAGCTTTAGCCGTCACCTCCCGGCGGAAATCGTCGAGGCTGGTGAACGGATCATCGAAGATCACCACCTTCTTGCCGATGTCGGTATCCCGCTTGAGCTGCGCCAAGAAGAAGGCGAGGGCGAAGGTGTTCTTGTCGCCTGCGCTGAGGGTGGTGTGGAACGTTGGGTCATTGCTCTCCGCGTTTGCCGTGACATCGACGTCGTGCCCATCGAACTGCAGGCAGTAGGCAGACTGCGGAATCCTGCCCTGATAGCTCTTCCCGCATTTTGTGAGCTTGAAGGGGGCACCAAAGGTAACGAGGAACTTGTTGATATCGGCCTCATATCCCCCGAGCACCGCTTCATCGTGCTTGTCGAGTTCCTCCTTCTTGGCGTCTTTGGCATCGGTAGCAGCTTTCTTCGCTCCGACCTGGTCCCAGTAGGCTTTGGCAAGCGCCACGATTTGGGCTGTGTGTCGCTTCTCGGTCGTCACGAGGAGCGCAAGCGCGGCCTGAGCTGCGGCCAGGCTGGATGATGCGCTGCTGGTTTTCACCCTCTGGATCAGGACGTTGGACGGGGTCATGGCCGCATTCAGTGCGGCGATATCGGCTTCCATCTCCTTCCACGCCTTCAGCGCGCCATCGAGGGCAATGGACGCTGGAGGCGTTTCCAGAGGCGATGCCACCTTGAGCTCCATCTGCGCCTTGGCCGCGTCATGGAGCTTTGAAAGGGCCGCCGCTGCGCCTTCCAGTTCCGTCCCCACCGCGACGGTATGGGGGCAGTACTTCACCCAGAACTCGGCGCCAGCCTTTGCCGCGGCGATGGCCTGAGTGATCTTCACCGCGGACGTCGGACCGATCGCAGTTGTGATCTCCGCCAGAGCGGCTTGCAGCGCCTTCACGTGCGCCGCGTAGGCTTCGCTGAAGTACCCCTGGTACGCCTCAATCAACGCGTTGCCAGCTACCGGCGCGCCACAGAAGGGGCAGTCCCCGTCGACGATGCGTTCAAGGCCCTTAGACAGCCAGGCTTCTCCCTCACCGTGGAAGCCGTGCTTCGCCATCTGCGCCGTCACCCGAGCAGCGGCCTCCGCAGCGAGCTCCGGCAGGCACATCGCGAGCACAGTGGTGAACGTCGCGGGGAGGGCAGGAATGTTGACTGGAATGAACGCGGACCGCGTCGCGATCTCCGCTGCATTCTCGGCAGCCGTCACCGCGGCCTTCGCTTGAATGATTTTCGTCGCGATGTCCTTGTCAGCCGCCAGCGAAAGGAACGTCTCCAACGCCATGCCCTTCGGCACGTGCTGCTGCAGTGTCTTCTTCTCCGCATTGATTGCCGTTTGAGCCGTGGTTGCCTGGGTATCCAGGTCATCGATCGCTGTGGCGAGGGCGACCCCTTTGGGGCCGACGACGACCCGGTAGAAGTTGCGCCGCTGGTTGATGCCCACCTCGTTCCCGGTGTGGATGTTTTCGAGGATGAACTGTTGGTCGAACATGTGGATGTCAGGGTGTTGGGCGGACCACCCGGATGAATTGAAGTTCACCGTGCCGCTGTCGAGAAGTAGCTGCACCTCTTGCGGCGTCGTCACCTTAAATGTGCGGCGCTTCCTGATGATCTGAGGATCATTCTGCTGAAGCGACCTGAGGATCGCGCAGAGCGTGGATTTGCCGCGTCCGTTGCCTCCGTATATGAGGGTGTACTTTTTGTATTCGCCACCACGAATGCCGGCCTGCTTAAATTTCCCGACGTGCTTAATTTTTGTGATTTTCTTGACAAACATTCTTGATCGCGCCCCCATCGTTTCACGGGAGCGTTACACAATCCGGATGTTTGGCCAACCGAAATCAACCTCTGGTTCCGTGCTGCTGCCCCGCGAACGGACACTCGAATCGATGCTGGAGCTGCCGAACCTCAACCGCACGCTGCACACGTCATCAATCCCCGTTTCTCGCGCGCCAATTCGACCGCATAACCGCAGCGCATGCAGTTCGCGCCATCGTCGGAGGGGTTGAACGGGTCAGCGACCCGTCGGGTCGCGATGCTGACCGGCTGCTCGCGAGGCCGGACTGAGCCGCGGTTCGGCGAGACATCGGCCTCCTCAGCGCGTGCTGCGCCGGCCGTTGTGGCACCTGGCCCGAAGGAGAGTTGCTTGCGGGGCCGCCCTCGGCCCCGCCTTGGTTCAGCACCAAGCCCCTCAGCAGGGGCCGCATCGATCTCCGCGGTCGCGGGCGCCCAAGCCGGCATGACGTGGGTGACAGGCTCTGCAGCATCAGGAGCCGCTGGTTCGATGGGCATGGACACGCGCGGCGTCTGCTTTGTCGGGAACCCACCGTCCCAGGTCGCCGCTCGGACATAGTGATCTTTGCGCTGTGGCCTGTCTTTCACAGCGCCGCCCGAACGCACATGCACCACCTCCACAACCCTGCTGCCGCTAGCGCCGGCGCGTCGCGGAATGGTCAGCGTCTCACGCCGATTAGCCGAAGCCAGCTTGTCGTCTTTGAAGCGGGCGAAGACGTAGTCTTTGTCGTCCATGGACATCCAAACTTTGCAGCAGCGTGGCCCTCAAGCGCCGCGAGGACCTTGGGGTCGGATCAACGATTCGCTGCAACGAGGATTGGTGAGCAGTAGAGTTACTGAATTGACCGAGCAATGCCTGAAAAACAAGGCACGAATTCAACGCCTTAAGCTTGAGGGTAAAATCGGCCTACCCTCAAGGTTCGGAGACTCTCCGCTCTCTCCGGGGCAAAACTGGCTGCCGTTTCGCCCTCGAACCATCAAGGTCCGCGCGCAAACCCCGGCCAAACCTGCGGCTCAGCGCAGTGTTCTGACCAGGAGAGACAGGTTGTGAGAGAGAAGATTGGAGCGGGCGAAGGGATTCGAACCCTCGACCCCGACCTTGGCAAGGTCGTGCTCTACCCCTGAGCTACGCCCGCGCTCCGTGCGGGCCGGGCTAATCGCATGCTCCGCGGGAGAATGCAAGCCACCCCGTCATCGCCCGACGGACCCCCCTCTCGACACCAACGCCCGGACTGCGTGATCGTGCGTTGCACGGCAGTTCGCGGGGAGGAAACACCATCATGGATCGTCGCACCGCGCTCAGCCTCGGCGCCGCCATCCTGGCCCTGCCCGCGCTGCACGCCACCGCGCAGATCCTCGACCGACCGGTCCGCTTCGTCGTCGCCTATGCCCCTCGCGGCACCTCCGACATCCTGGCGCGCATCCTCGCCCCGGACCTCACCCACTCCTTCGGCCAGCACGTGGTCGTCGAGAACCGCACCGGCGCCGGCGCCATCATCGGCGCCGCCCTCGTCGCAAAGTCGCCGCCGGATGGGCACAACCTGCTCCCTATCGACGTCTCGACGCTCGCCACCCCGCCCTCGCTCGACAGGCGCCTGTCCTTCGACCTGAAACGGGACCTCGCTCCGGTCACCATGCTGATCCACGCGCCCTACATCCTGGCGGTTCAGCCATCCGTGCCACCGCGCAACGCGGCCGAACCCGTCGCCTGTGCGCAAGCGGACCCGCAGCGGATGAAGGTCGGCCATGCCGGCATCAGCGTGGGCAACCACCTCACCGGCCTGCTGGTCGCGCAACACCGGGGCGTGGTCCTCACGCAGATGCCCTATGGCGGCGGCGCACTGACCGCCGTCGCAGCCGGCGAAGCGCAGATGATCATCAACGGCGCCCCCGCCACCGCGCGCTTCTGCAACCAGGGCACGCTGCGCCCGATCGCCGTGACTAGCCCGGCCCGCCAGCCCGACTTCCCCGACGGGCCGACCTTCGCCGAGCGCCGCTGGCCCGCCGCGCAGTCCGGCACCTGGCAGGGTGTCCTGGCACAGGGCGGCACGCCGCCGGCCATGGTGACCCGCCTGTCCAACGACCTGCCCGCCGCCATGGCCGTCCCCGCCACGGCCGAACGCATCGTCGCGCTCGGCGCCGTCAACAAGGCCGAGGGCCCCGGAAGCCTCCGTCGCTTGCTCAATGCCGAGATCGAGGTCCGGGCGGCGGTGGTGCGCGACAACGACATTCGCCAGGGCTGAATGCCGGAAACGCCCGAGGGCCTGCTGGCCCGCCTCGACGCCGCCGGCATCGCCGCGCTGACCCGCCACCACCCCCCCGTCTTCACGGTGGCCGAAAGCCGCGCGCTGCGCGGCGACCTGCCTGGCGGCCACACGAAGAACCTGTTCCTCAAGCCCACGAAGGGTCCCGGCCCCTTCCTGCTGGCCACGCTCGCGGAAGACCGGCAGGTCTCCGTCAACGCGCTCGCCCGCCTGGCGGATGCCGGCAAGGTGACCATGGCGAGCGCCGATGAATTACAGGCCGTGCTGGGCGTGCCGCCAGGCTCGGTCACGCCCTTCGGCCTGGTGAATGCCGCGCCCGGCACGGTGCGCTTCGTCATCGACCGCCACCTGGCCGAGGGCTTCGACCGCATCTGGGTGCATCCGCTGACCAATGCAGCCAGCACCGGCCTCGCACCGGCGGACCTGCTGCGCTTTCTCGCCGGCTGCGGGCATCCGGCTAGGGTCCTCGACCTCGGCTGACGCCGACCCTGAGCCCTGGCATCGACACGCGCCGCAGCATGCCCGTCGGTCCTGGCCGCACCATGAGCCAGCCCTGCCGCGCCGCTCAGGCAGCGGCGGCGCCGGGCCATTCCCCCGATGGGACCCCGCCATCCTCAGCGCCAGGCCGCACTCCGCAGCTGGCCACGCGACCCAACGCCACCACCTCGCCGACCAGCACCAGCGCCGGCCGGCCGGTGGCCCAGCCGCGCGCGCGCCCTGGCAGGCTGCCTAGCGTCCCATCCAGCCGGCGCGCCGCCCCCGTGCCGCCATCCTCCACCACCGCCGCCGGCGTCGAGGGATCGAGCCCCGCCGCCACCAGCCCCGCCGCGAATTCCGCCAGCGTCGCGACGCCCATATAGACCGCGACGGTCTGCCCCGGCCGCGCCAGCGCCGCGAAATCGAGGTCGAGCCGCCCCTCGCGCGTATGCCCCGTCACCAGCGTCAGCATCCGCGCCGCATCGCGATGCGTCAGCGGAATGCCCATCTCGGCCGCGCAGGCCAGGGCGGCGGTGACGCCGGGCACGACCTCGTGATGGATGCCGGCCTCGGCCAGCGCGGCGGCTTCCTCGCCGCCGCGGCCAAACACGAAGGGGTCGCCGCCCTTCAGCCGCACCACGCGCTTGCCGTCCCGCGCCAGGCGCACCAGCAGCGCGTTGATCTGCTCCTGCGGCATGCAGTGATTGGCGCGCGCCTTGCCCACGAAGATGCGTTCGGCATCCCGCCGCGCCATGTCGAGCACGGCGTCCGACACCAGCCGGTCATGCACGATGACATCCGCCTCGCCGAGCAGCCGCAGCGCGCGCAGCGTCAGCAGGTCGGCCGCACCCGGCCCGGCGCCGACCAGGTGGACCACGCCCTGCGGCGCGGCATCGGCAGAATCCAGTGCCAGGGCGAAGGCGGATTCGGCTTCGCTGTCGCGACCGGCCAGCGCGAGTTCCCCCGGCCGCCCCGTCAGCGCCGCGTCGATGAAGCGCCGTCGCGCCGGCAGGTCGGGCAGCCGACGCCGCACTGCCGCCTGGAAACGCGCCGCCAGCGCCGCCAGCGCGCCCAGGCGCGGCGGCAGCACGGTCTCGATCCTCTGGCGCACCATCCGCGCCAGGGTGGGCGCCGCGCCGCCGGTGGACACCGCGATGGTGACCGGGTCGCGATCGACGATCGCCGGCATGATGAACGAACACAGCTCCGCACGATCGACGATGTTCACCGGAATGCCGCGCCGCTGCGCCTGCGCCGACAGCGCGCGCAGGTCGTCATCGGGCGCATCGGCGCCGACCGCCAGCGCCACGCCGTCCAGCAGCGCGGGGTCGAATCGCGGCGCGTGGCGCAGCACGGCGCCGGTGCGGCGCAGCGGCTCGGCCTTGCGTTCGATGGTCTCGCCCGCGCCCAGCAGCAGCACCGTGCGACCGCGCAGATCCAGGAAGGCGGGGAAATGCCGCATCACGCATCCTCCGGCTGACGCGGCAGCAGCGCAGCGATTTCGGGCTTGCAGGACCCGCAGCCGGTCCCGGCACCCGTCGCAGTGCCCACGCCCGCCACGTCGCGCGCGCCGCAGCCGCGAATGGCTGCCGCGCTGACGCCATGGCAGGAGCAGACCAGCGGCGAGGGCGGCGGCCCGCCCGGCCGCCCGCCAGCCAGCAGCGCCGCGCGATCGGCCGCGCCGATCGGCCCCTCGCCCGCCATCAGTGCGGCCAGCCAGGCGCGCGGCGGCAGCGCCGCATCGGGGCCGAGCACCACCGCACCGACCAACCTGCCATCCTGCAAGGCAGCGGCGCGGAACAGTCCGGCCGCGGCATCCTCTAGCACCTGCCAGGCGGCATCCGCCGGCGCGATCAGCGCGCGCAACCGCGCGAAGGCCGCCGCGGGCGCCTCGCTGCCGGCGAGTTCGTGCCGCCACCCGCCGCCCTCGACCGGAATGGCGGCGCACCAGGGCGCGATGTCGGCGGGCAGACGCCTGCCCATCAGCAGGAAGCCATGCCAGGCGGCGGCGAAGGGCATCACGCGAATCGCGGCGTTCTTCAGTTCCGGCTGGAACGACACCGGGTCGGCATGCGGCGCCACCAGCGCATTGACGCGCGCGGCGGGGGCGAATTGCGCGGTCCAGTGCATCGGCGCGAAGGCGGTGCCGCGGCGCTGGCCGTCGTCCAGCGCCAGGCGGAACACCGCCGTGCCGCGTGCCGACCGCGCCTCGACCAACCCGCCCTGCGCGAGACCGCCGGCGTCGTCCGGATGCAGCGTCAGCATGGGTTCGGGCGCATGCGCCATCAGCCGCGGCACCGCGCCGGTGCGCGTCATGCTGTGCCACTGGTCGCGCAGCCGCCCGGTCAGCAGGCGCAGTGGGAAGTCGAGCGAGACATCCTCGACCGGCGCACGGAAGGGCGTGGGCACCAGCCGCGCGCACGGCGCCAGCGTGCCGCCGGCGGCGAAGAAGCGCACTGGCGCATGGCCCTGCGCGGGCACCGGCCAGCGCGTCGGCGGCAGCGTGTCGTAGGCGTCGTCCTGCAGGCTCGCCAAGCCGGAAATGTCGAAGGCGCGCGCGGCAGGTCGCGCGAGCCCCGTCACCGCGGCGTGCTCGCGAAAAATCGCCGCCGGACCGGTCCAGTCGAAGCGCGTGCCCAGCCGCGCCGCCACCTGCGCGATGGCCCACCACTCCGGGCGCGCCTCGCCCGGCCAGGGCAGAAAGGCGCGCTGGCGGCTGATGACGCGCTCGCTGTTGGTCACCGTGCCGGATTTCTCGCCCCAGGCGAGTGCGGGCAGGCGCACATGGGCGAAGGCGGCGGTGTCGGACCGGCGCGTGACGTCGGACACCACCAGGAACGGCGCACGAGCCAGCGCCGCGCGCACCGCATCGCCATCGGGCAGGGACATGGCGGGGTTGGTCGCCATCACCCACAGCGCGCCGATTCGCCCCTCGCCGAGCGCGGCGAAGAGCTGCGTGGCCTTCAGCCCCGGCTTCGTCGGCAGCGCCGGCGCGCGCCAGAAGGCGGCGAGCGCCGCGTGCTCCGCCGCCACATCGAAGCGCAGATGCCCGGCCAGCATGGTCGCGAGCGCACCGGTCTCGCGCCCGCCCATCGCATTGGGCTGGCCGGTGACGCTGAAGGGGCCGGCGCCAGGCGTGCCGATGCGCCCGCTCAGCAGGTGGCAGTTGATGATGGCATTGGCCTTGTCGGTGCCTGCGCTGGATTGGTTCACGCCCTGGCTCCAGAGCGTGACGGTGCGTGGGCTGGCCGCCCAGGCGTCGCAGAAGCGCGCGATCAACGCTGGATCGAGCCCGGTGATTTCCGCCGCGCGAGGTGCGACGGCACGCGCGGCCGCGAGCGCGTCTTCCGCGCCTTCGGCATGGCCTTCGAGATACGTGCGATCCGCCAGGCCACGCGCATCAAGCTGTACCAGCAGCGCGGCGAACAGCGCGACATCACTGCCGGGTGCGATCGGCAGGTGCAGGTCCGCAGCTTCGCAGGTGGCGGTGCGGCGCGGGTCCACCACGATGACCTGCATCGCCGGCCGTGCCACCTTCGCCGCCTGGATGCGCTGGAACAGCACCGGATGGCACCAGGCGAGGTTGCTGCCGACCAGTACGATGGTGTCGGCGAGGTCGAGGTCCTCGTAGATGCCCGGCACCACATCCTCGCCGAAGGCGCGGGTATGCGCGGCGACGGAGCTCGCCATGCACAGGCGCGAATTGCTGTCGATGTTGGCGGTGCCGAGCACACCCTTCGCGAAGCGGTTGGCGGCGTAGTAGTCCTCAGTCAGCAACTGCCCCGAGACATAGAGCGCGACACCCTCAGGCCCATGCTGCGCGAGTGCGCGGCGATAGCCCTCCGCCACCGCGTCCAGCGCGGCATCCCAGGACGCACGCTTGCCACCGACCTCGGGATGCAACAGGCGGTCATCGAGCGAGATCGTCTCGCTCAGCGCCGTGCCCTTGCTGCACAGCCGCCCGGCATTGGCGGGATGCGCCGTGTCGCCCGCGATGGACGCGCCGCCGCGCCCGTCCGGGATGGCGACCACGCCGCAGCCCACGCCGCAATAGGGGCAGGTGGTGCGGATCGCGCGTGGTGAGATGCTGCCGTCCATCACCGGCCCGATCGCGAAGCGGCGACACCGCGCAGCGTGAATCGGCCGGGCATCGGAAGCTCGGGTCGCGAAGCGGCTTGGCGCGGCATGTCAGTAGACATCGCGCTGATAGCGGCCCTGGCGCGCCAGCGAGACGATCCAGTCGCGCGCCTGGTCCGCGGTCATGCCGCCCTCGGACTGCGAGATGCCGCGCAGCGCTGCGTCGACATCCTTCGCCATCCGCAGCGCGTCGCCACACACGTAGACATGCGCGCCATCCTGCAGCCAGCGCCACAGGTCGGCCGCGGCCTCGGCCATGCGGTGCTGGACATAGACCTTCTGCGCGCCGTCGCGGCTCCAGGCGAGCGAGAGCTGCGTCAGGACGCCCTTCGCCTTCCATGCGGCGATCTCGTCGCCGAACAGGAAATCCGTCGCGCTGCGCCGGTCGCCGAAGAACAGCCAGGCGCGGCCCTTGGCGGCGGTCGCCTCGCGATGCTGCAGGAAGGCGCGGAAGGGCGCGATGCCCGTGCCGGGGCCGACCATGATGACCGGGGTCGCGCCATCCGCCGGCAGGCGGAAATGGCTGGCCTGCACATGCGCGAGCAGCGGTGTCTCGGCATTGGCACGAAACGCCAGGTGGCAGGAGGCCACACCGTCGCGCAGCCGCCCGCGCCGTTCGTCACGCACCACGCCGACGCAGAGTTCGACACGCCCCGGGCAGGCGAGCGGCGACGACGCGATGGAATACAGCCGCGGCTTCAGCGTCGGCAGCGAGGCGATCAGATCGGCCACCGGCGGCCGCGCCGAGGGGAAGGCCGTCAGCAGATCCAGCAGGTCGGCATCGACGGGCTCGGCGCCGTCATCGCCATCCGCCAGCGCGCGCAACGCGCCGGCATGCGGCGCGTGCTTCGCGGCGCCCGCCAGCAGGTCCATCGTGCGGTCGAGCGGGCGGGCGATGTCGCGCCGGTGCAGCAGTTCCTCGCGCAGCGTCGCGTCGCCGGGCGCGCCCAGCGCCACCAGCACCGCATCGACCAGCGCTGGGTCGTTCGGCGCGACGACCGAGAGGCTGTCGCCGGGTTCGTAGGCCAGGCCGCTCTCCGCCAGGTCGATCACGACATGGCGCACATCCTTGGCCGAGCCCGCGCCGGTCAGCCGATGCGCCGCGACGAAGCGCACCGGCCGGCCCGACGGCACGGCAGGCGCCGCGGCAGCGGGCTTCGGCGTCGCCGCGGGTGCCTCCGCCAGCAACGCCTTCAGCGCCTTCTGCGTCGCCTTTGCACCGGGCACGCAGAGCGACGCCGATGTCTCCGCGCCGCTCGCCAGCGCCTCGGCATAGGTCTGGCACAAATAGCCGCATTGGCCGCAATCGAGCTGCGCCATGCAGGCCATCAGCCGCCGGCTGAGCGGGCGGCCCTCGGCCATCGCGATGCGTTCGTCGAGCTCGAGGCCCGGGTCGTGCCAAGGGAAGTCCTCCGCCGGCGGCGGCGGTGCGGCGGAGGCATTAGCCGCGCCCGCGGCGCCGCCATAGAGCCCGGCGAGAAACCCGTTCAGCCAGGCGCGCTGCGCGGCGGTGAAGGGCGCGCTGTCCGGGATCAGCGGCACCGGCGCGGGCGGCAGGCCGGGCGGCAGGATGGCGTTCATGCGGGGGCGTGCTCCGCCTGCGCGATGGCGGCGAGTGCCGCGTCGTCGTGGCGCGCGGTGAAGGCCTGGAAGCTCTCGCCCGGCGCGCGGTCGCGCATCCAGGCGGACAGCAGCGCGAGCACGGTCGGGCCCAGCACATCCGCCGCGACCTTGGGCAGGACCAGCCGGCCGATCTTCTGCTCCGGCCCGGCGCCGCCGCCGACATGCAGGTCGTAGCCCTCGACGAGATCCTCGCCGCGCTCGACCTTGGCGCCGAGCAGGCCGATATCCGCGACATAGTGCTGTGCGCAGGAATGGTGGCAGCCGGTCAGGTGGATGTTGACCGGCGCATCGACGGCGATGCGGGCATCGAGGAACTCGGCCAGCGCCGCCGCGTGCTGCTTGGTGTGGCTGGCGGCGAATTTGCAGCCGGCGGCGCCCGTGCAGGCCACCAGCCCGCCGCGGATGTTGGACGCCTGCCAGCCGAGGCCGAGCGCGTCGATGGCCGCGCAGGCGTCGGCGATCGCGCTGTCGGGAACGTCGCTGACGATCAGGGTCTGCCAGACGGTCAGGCGGATGGTGCCGCTGCCGAAGCGCCGCGCCAGCGCCGCGATGCCGCGCAGCTGCGCCACATCCAGCCGCCCGACCGGCGTGACGATGCCGATGTAGGTCAGCCCGTCCTGCTTCTGCGCATGGATGCCCAGGTGCCCGTGCTTGGCGGGGGGCGGCGCGTGGTCCAGCACCGCGTCCTCGATGCGTTCCAGCGCTGTTCCCAGGCGCTGTTCCACCAGCGCCAAGAACGCACCCACGCCCAGCCGGTCGAGCACGTATTTCAGCCGCGCCGTCTTGCGGTCCGTGCGGTCGCCCTCGGCGATGAAGACGCGCAGGATGGCGTCGCAGACGCGCACCGCGTCGTCGGGCTTCACCACCACGCCGGTCGAGCGCGCGAAGTCACGGTGTCCGGTGATGCCGCCCAGCGTCAGCCGATATCGCGGCCCGTCCGGCGTGCCGACGGCGCGCAACGCGATGTCGTTGGTTTCCTCCAGCACCTCCACCGCGCCGCCGCCGGCGACCGAAATGTTGAACTTGCGCGGCAGCGCGAACAGGTCGCGGGTGTTGAGGATGTGGTGGTGCAGCGCGCGCACCAGCGGGCGCGTGTCCAGCAGCTCCTGCGCGTCGATGCCCGCAGTGGGGCTCGCGGTGATGTTGCGGATGTTGTCCGCCCCGGTGCCCTTCGGGATGATGCCGAGCTCGGCGAGCCGCGCGACGACCTCGACGCCTTTCGCAGCCGGGATCTCGCGCAGCTGCAGATTGGCGCGCGTCGTGATGTCGGCATAGGGGCCGGCGCAGTCCTGCGCGATGTCGGCGATGCCATCCAGCTGGTGCGCCGAGAGGATGCCGCCCGGAATCCGCAGCCGGCACATGAAGGCATTCTGCGCGGGCCCCACGAAGAACAGCCCGTGGTAGCGGCCGATGAAGTCATCGATCGGCTTGGGGAAGGTGTCGGCCGCCGCGCGCACCGTCATCTCGTCCCAGCGGTCGAGCGGATGCTTCGCGCGCTTCGCCTCCTCCTGCGGCACCAGCTTGCCACCGCGCGCAAGGGTCGCGTCCTGCGCGGCGCGCAGCGCGTCCGGTGGTGCACCACCCTCACCGCCGGGCAGCAGCGTGCCGCGCCGCGCCTCGACGCCCGCCATGAAGCCCTTGAGGTATTCCTGCTGCTCGGTGCTGAAGCCTGAATCCGTCATCACGCGGCCTCCGCGAAGGCGGCGCCGAAGGCCAGGTGCCTGCGGAACGGCGCGACCGCGCGGCCGCTCGCCAGCAGGTCGAGGTAAAAGGGCGCATCCGCCGTGTCGCCGTACAGCACCGCGCCGACCAACCGGCCGCCGCGCAGCCAGAGCCGGCGATACCGCCCGGCCTCCTCGTCGGACAGCGTGACGGCCTCGGCATCGGGCGGGGCGATCTCGCCGGCGGACCAGACCGCGATGCCCGAGACCTTCAGCGCCGCGGTGTCCGGGCGCGGCGCGTATTCGCGTTGTTCGCCCAGCAGCGTTGCGGCGGCGGCCTCGGCCATGGCCAGCGCGGGCGCTACCAGGCCGCAGACCACGCCGCGGTGTTCGGCACATTCGCCGATGGCGAGGATGCGCGCGTCGCTGCTGTGCATCGCGTCGTCCACCAGGATGCCGCGGTTCACCTCCAGCCCGGCCTTGCGCGCCAGCGCGACCGAAGGGCGGATGCCGACCGCCATGACCACCAGGTCGCAGGCGATGCGGCTGCCGTCGGCGAGGCGCAGAGCACCGACATAATAGTCGCCCTCGATCGCGGCGGTCGCGGCGGGCATCACGAAGCGCAGGCGGCGCGTCGCGCCCAGCTCGCGCGCCAGCAGCGCGCCGGCCGCGGGGTCGAGCTGCCGTTCCATCGGCCAGCCCAGCGCATGCACCACGGTCACGCGCGCGCCGGCCATTGACAGCGCCGCCGCCGCCTCCAGACCGAGCAGTCCGCCGCCGATCACGACCGCCCGCGCCCCGCCCGCGGCGGCCCGGCGCATCGCCTGCACATCGGCGATGGTGCGGTACAGCAAGACGCCCGGCAGGTCCGCACCCGGCAGCGGCAGGCGCACCGCGTCCGATCCCGTGGCGAAGACCGCGCGGTCCCAGCCGATCGTCTCGCCGCGCGCGGTGGTGGCGATGCCCTCCGCGCGGTCCAGCGCCGTGATGCGCGTCGCCGCGCGGAAGCGGATGCCGAGGCCGCGCAGCCGCGCCGCGTCATGCGTGATGAGCGCCGGCACCTCCGCCTCGCCCGACAGCACGCGGCCGAGCGACACGCGGTCGTAGGGCAGCGCCGGCTCGGCGCCCGCCAGCGTCACGTCCACGCGGCGCTCCGCCAGCCGTTCCGCGCAGCGCGCGCCGGCCGGGCCGGCGCCGATCACCAGCACGCGCATGGTCACGCCGCGGCCGGCAGGGCGTGGCGTTCGTGCAGGAAGCGCAGCACCGCCTCCCGCGCCGCGAGGAAGCGCGCATCCGAGGCCAGCGCAAGGCGGTCGCGCGGGCGTGGCAGGTCGACCTCCAGCACCTCCCCGATGGTCGCGTTCGGCCCGTTGGTCATCATCACGATGCGGTCCGACAGCAGCACCGCCTCGTCCACGTCATGCGTGATCATCATCACCGTGGTGCCGAGGTCGGCGTGGATCGCCATGACCTGGTCCTGCAGATGCGCGCGCGTCAGCGCGTCCAGCGCACCGAAGGGTTCGTCCAACAGCAGGACCTTCGGCTGCATCGACAGCGCGCGCGCGATGCCCACGCGCTGCTTCATGCCGCCCGAGATCTCGTGCGGGCGCTTCTGCGCATGCCCATCCATGCGGACAAGGGCGAGATTTCGCATCGTCCAGTCATGGCGCTTGGCGCGGGTCATGCCGCGCCCGGCGGTGCGGTCCACCGCCAGCTTCACGTTCTCATAGACGGTCAGCCAGGGCAGCAGGCTGTGGTTCTGGAACACCACGGCGCGGTCGGGGCCGGGTTCGGTCACCTCCTTGCCCTCCAGGATCACGCCACCCTGCGTCGCGTTCAGCAGGCCCGCCACCACGTTCAGCAGCGTGGACTTGCCGCAGCCCGAATGGCCGATCACGGCGACGTATTCGCCCTGCCGCACCTTCAGGTCGATGCCGTTCAGCACCAGCGGCGCGCCGGCGCCGAAGCGCACCGACACGCGCGAGATATCCAGGAAATCGCGTTCCATGGCCGGCCCCTTCACTGTTCGGAGGTGCCGCGCGTGACGGCGCGGCCAACCAGCGCCATCGCACGGTCGAGCACGAAGCCGACCACCCCGATATAGGCCAGCGCCACGATGATGTCCGAGAGGTTGGAGGAGTTCCACGCATCCCAGACGAAGAAGCCGATGCCCACGCCGCCGATCAGCATCTCGGCCGCGATGATCGCGAGCCAGGACAGCCCCACCCCGATGCGCAGCCCGGTGAAGATGTAGGGCGCGGCCGCGGGGACCACGATGCGCAGGAACCAGTCGAACGGCGACAGCCGGATCACGCGCGCGACGTTGCGGTAATCCGCCGGCACGTTCCGCACGCCGACCGCGGTGTTGATGATGATTGGCCAGACCGCGGTGATGAAGATGACGAAGATCGCGGAAGGTTGCGCTTCGCGGAACGCCGCAAGCGAGAGCGGCAGCCAGGCCAGCGGCGGCACCGTCCGCAGCACCTGGAACAGCGGGTCGAGTGCCCGCATCGCCAGGCGCGACGACCCCACCAGCATGCCCAACGCCACGCCAACCACGGCCGAGATCGCGAAGCCCACCGCCACGCGCTGCAGGCTTGCCAGCAGATGCAGCCCCAGCCCCTTGTCGAGCCCGCCGCGGTCGTAGAACGGGTTCAGGATCAGCTCCTTCGCATCGTCCCACACGCGCGAGGGCGGCGGCAGCGAGGCGGTCGGGCTGGAGGACGCCCATTCCCACACCGCCATCAGCAGGCCGATCAGCAGCATCGGCGGGATGACGACCGCCAGCGCATGCTGGACATGCGGGCGCGCGCGGCCGGTCAGCGTCGGTGCGCGCCGTGGCGGCAACGCGGTCGAGGCGGCGATGTCGGCCGGGGCCCCCGGCGGTGCGATGGCGTTCATCGGATCAGGCCGCCGACAGCTTCTTGATGGCCAGGCTGTCGAGGTAGGCGCGCGGGGTCTCGGGGTCGAAGACCTTGCCGTCGAAGAAGGTCTCGCGCCCGCGGGACGTGCCGGTCGGCGTCTCGGCATTCGGCACGCCGGCGCGTGCTGCGGCGGCGCGCCAGATGTCCTCGCGGTTGACCTCGTTGATCAGCTTCGCGGTGTCCGTATCCTCGGGCAACACGCCCCAGCGGATATCCTCGGTCAGGAACCACAGGTCGTGGCTGCGGAACGGGTACGACGCATGGTCGCGCCAGAACTTCATGGCGATGTTCGGGTCGGTCACGCGCCGCCCGTCGCCGAAGTCGATGATGCCCTGGATGCGCCCCTGGATGTCGTTGGGCGGCACGTTGAACCAGGCGCGGCGGCCCAGGATCTGGGCGAGTTCCACATGGTTCGCCGGCGTGTCGCACCAGCGCGCGGCCTCGATGCAGGCGGCGGTCATCGCCTCGGTGGCGCGGGGGTTCTGCTGCACGAAGGCGGCACGCAGGCCGAAGGCCTTCTCCGGGTGGTCCTGCCAGAGCTGTCCGGTCACCAGCGCGGAATACCCCAGCCGCTGATGGATCAGCTGCGCGTTCCACGGCTCGCCCACGCAGAAGGCGTCCATGGTGCCCACGCGCATGTTCGCCACCATCTGCGGCGGCGGCACCACGATGGTCTGCACGTCGCGGTCGGGGTCGATGCCGCCGGCCGCCAGCCAGTAGCGGATCCACAGGTCATGCGTGCCGCCGCGGAAGGTCATAGCGAACTTGCTGTCGGTGGTGAGCGCCGGGCGCAGCGCCGCGGCATCGAGCCGCGTGCCGAGCGCCTTGTGCTTCTCCGCCACGCTGATCGCCTGGCCATTGGTGTTGAGCCGCGCGACGATCATCATCGGCACCGGCTGGTTGTTCTGCGTCACCCGCCCGGTGTGCATCAGGTAGGGCATGGGTGTCAGGATATGCGCGCCATCGATGCCGCCGCGCTCGCCGCCCAGCACCAGGTTGTCGCGCGTCGCACCCCAGGAGGCCTGCTTCGCCACCTCGACATCGGGCATGCCGTGCTTGGCGAAGAAGCCCTTCTCCTTGGCGATGATCAGCGGCGCGGCATCGGTCAGCGCGATGTAGCCGAGCGTGGCCTTGCGCACTTCCGGCGCGGTCGACCCTTGGGCGAAGGCGCCGCGTGGCGTCGTTACGCGCGCGGCGGCGAGCAGCGCGGCGGTGGCGGCGATGGCCTGGCGGCGGGTCGCGGGAGTGCCGGTCATGCGAGGGGCTCCTGGGCGGTGGGAATGCAGGGGGTGAGCGTCGCGGCGCGCTGCCAGAGATCGGCGCGCCAGCAGGCGCGTGCCTCGTCGACGGAGGCGGCGGCGGGCAGGTGGTCCCAGCGCCGCATGGCGTCGAACCAGCGCGTGGCGGTCTCGGCGCAGGGGGGCGTGTCAGGATCGAAGGCAATGGGCGGGGCGCCTGTCCGCCCCTCGAGCGCCGCGGCGATCGTCATGGGCGCAACGCCGGGGAAGACGCGCTCGGCCAGCAGCGCGACAGCGGCGAGCCGGTTGGCGGGATCGACCAGCCAGCGCTGCGCGGCGATGACGGCGGCGGTGGCGGCAATCACCGCCTCCGGCGCGCGCTCCGCCAGGCCCTCGGCGAAGGCCAGCACCTTCTCCGGGTGGTCGGGCCAGATGTCGCCGGTGGACAGCGCATAGCGGCCCACGCCCTGCGCCACGGCGTGGCTGCCCCAGGGTTCGCCGGCGCAGAACCCCTCGATGGCGCCCTCGGCCAGGGCGCGGGCGGTCTGTGGCGGCGGCACCACCACCAGCCGCACGTCGTGGTCGGGGTCGAGCCCGCCAGCGGCGAGCCATTGCCGCAGCAGGTAGTTGTGGGAGGAGAAGGGAAACACCACGGCAAGCGTCGGCGGCGGCATGCCGTCCTCGGCGCGGGCATGCAGCGCGGCGGCGAAGGCCGCGGCCGGCAGCGGCGCGGCGAAGCCCGACACAGCATCGGCCAGGGCGTGCGACAGCACCACGCCATTGCCGTTGCGCCCCAGCCGCGCCGTGACATCGACCCGCCGCTTCAGCTCGCCCGCGCCGAGCGCCAGCCCCACCGCCATCGGCCCAAGCAGATGCGCGGCGTTGAGTGCGCCGAAGGCGAGCTTGTCACGCAGGCTGGCCCAGGCGCGTTCGCGCGAGAGCATCACCCGCACCCCGGCGGCCGCGAAGAAGCCGAGCGCATCCGCCACCACAAGCGGCGATGCGTCGGTCAGCGGGACATAGCCGATGCGAAGGACGGGCGGCGTCATGCGGACCGGTTCCAGGACGCCTTGCGTCCCGATCGCGAACCGCCATTGGCGCGCGCATGATGCCGGAGGAGCTACGGAGACCCGCCACGCCGTTGCGGCGAGCCCCGGCCGCATTGCTGCGGCCCATCATTTAATGCATGGCGGGCATCAGGAAGGGAAAGGAAATACGGCGCCAATCAGGGCAAGTCCTCCGCATCCAGACATGATGTGCCCAAGACGAGAGCCATTTGACTACAGATTGCGCAAGAATTGCTGCGCGACATGGGCAAGCCTCTCGCCGCGATCCATCGCCCAGCGGCGCAGCATTCGGTAGGCATCCTCCTCCGACAGCCGGCGCCGCTGCATCAGGATCCCCTTGGCGCGTTCGATCACCACCCGGTCGGCCAGCGTGGCCTGCGCTTCCTCCAGCCGCGCACAGAGCGCCTGGTGCGCGCGGAAGCGACGGATCGCCACCTCGATCACCGGCCGCAAGCGGGTCGGCGACAGGCCCTCGACGACATAGGCCGCGACGCCGGCTTCCAGCGCCGCTTCGATCTGGTCGGGCTCGCCGCGCGCCGCGAAGACCACCACCGGGCGCGGTTCGTCGCGGTTCAGCGCGCGCATGCTTTCGAGCGCATCGCGGCCCGGATCGTCGAGGTCGCAGACGATGACGTCGGCCTGCGCCTCGCGCACCCGGCGCGTGAGGTCGTGGGCATCGGGCGCCACCGCCACCACCAGGCAACCCGCGCCCTCGAGCCCGGCCTTGACGGCCGCCGCCCGCTCCGCTTCGCCATCGATCAACAAGACGCGCAAGGCAACTCCCGCATGGCAGGTCGCCGCGCACCGGATTTGCCTCCGCCGCCACAATGCCCTGGCGCCCGCCGGTATGGAAGGACCCGCATGGGGGAAGGACCCGCATGGGGCGGGCCAGGCGCTACGCCGTCGGCTGCTTCCGCAAACGCTGCCAGACCGACGGATCGCGCTCGTAGAAATCCGCGCGGAACTGCATCGCGCCCTCCAGGTCCACGAAGGCGGTGCGGTAGGTCAGGAAGACCGGCATGGGCGCCGGCAGGCGGGCGCGCGTGGTGATGCCGGTCGCGATGCGGCGGTCGATCTCCTCGATCGGCTCGTTCATCAGCAGAGCGGCCAGCTCGCGCGGGTTCTGCACACGGATGCAGCCGCGGCTCATCCGGCGGTTGCTGCGGCTGAATACGAAGCGGTCCGGCGTGTCGTGCAGGTACACGTCGAAGCGGTTGGGCATGTCGAACAGCAGGAAGCCTAGGCCCGCCTGGGGCCCTGCCGTCTGCTCGATCTCGCCATTGTCCCTCATGATCATGTTGTTGCGCGCCAGGTAGTCGGGTTCGCGCGCCAGCCGGGGCAGGATCTCGGCGGCGACGATGTCGCGCGGGATCACCCAGGGCGGGTTGAAGAAGCTGGCTTCGATCAGGGTGTGGAATTCGGGCGTCTGGTTGCGCTCGGCATTGTCGCCGACCACGACGGCGGTGGTGAAGACCGGCCGGTGGTCGCGATACAGCACGAGTTGCTGGTCGGGCACGTTCACCCAGACGCGGTCGGGCGGCAGGTCGCGCGGCAGCCAGCGTTCGCGCTCCAGGTTCGCCTCGATGCTGCGCTGGCGTTGCGCGGCGGCGGCGGCGGCCAGCGCGGCATTGCGCTGGCGCGGCAGGCGCGGCATGCGCCAGGTGCCGCCACGCATCGCCAGGCGCAGTCCAAGATAGGTCGGGGTCTGCGGCGCCAGCCTCTCGATCGCGATGACCGGGTCGTCGCTCTCGATCGCGGCATCCAGCACCGCGGCCAAGTCGACCGGCGCGGGGGCCATCGCCTCCGCGCTGGTGCGCCGGTCGGCCGGCACGGCGCCATGCGCCAGCGCGGCGCCATAGGCCATGACGGCGTCGGTCAGCAGCAATTCGCGCTCCAGCGGGTCGATCGAATCGCGCCCGCGCAACAGGGCGGCACGGAAGGTCGCGGGATCCAGGCCGTGATCGCCGGCGCGCAGCACCAGGGCGGCCAGGTCATCCGCCTTGGCCTCCCGCGCCGGCCAGACCGGCCGGAACTGGCGGAGCGCGTAGAAGCGGCGCAAAGCCTCGGCGTCCAGCGTCTCGTTGCCGACCACTACATCCGGCCCGCCGGCCAGCACGCGGGCGATCGGCGTTTCAATGGGGCGCGCCGCCGCCGGGGTGGTGACCGGGGCCGGGCGTCCACCGCAGGCCGCCAGGCCCCCGGCGGTGGCCAGCATCGCGGCCCCGCGCATCAACACCGACCGGCGCCCCGCCTGGGCCGGATTGCCGGCCGAACCCGTGCATCCCGTCTCGATTTGCGGCCTCGATACCACGTCTGTTCCTCTTTCCCGGGGACCCATGCGATGCGACATTTGACTTTGGCGTGAGAATTGCCATTCAATTCTGCGCTGTCCAAGCGCCATTCGATGAAGGGAATACAGATGTTCGCCGTTGTCCAAAAGGTGGCTCGCCACGGTGCTTTCCGTCGTACGGCGCTGATGGCGCTGCTCGCGCCGGTGCTGTTCGTCGCCGCCTGCGCGTCGCCGCCGCCGCCGCCGCCGCCGGTCCAGGTCGCCCCGCCGCCGCCGGCGCCGGTTCCCGCCGCGCGCGGCTGATCCAGCAGGGCACGGCGGGTCAGTCCCTGCCGTGCCCTTCGCCGCGCGCTTGGCGCGGCAAGGGTAAAGACAGCCGACCACGGCGCGATGCGGCGCAGCCGTCCCGTGGCTCCACGGCCAGTGCCGCGCCGGGCTGGTGCGGCGGTGCCAGCACAAGTGCGCTTATCCTCCCGCCATATCCCAAGGCGGACACGAGCGTCGGCATTGGCTTTACCGTTTTGCGCTCGACCGGCGCCCTTCGCTTAGAATCCGGCCACGGTATTCGCGGCGCTGCAGCGCGCATTGCCATCGCCGCCGCGCCATGCACCCGTTGCGGGCTCTGTGCGCGCATTCGGGCGGCACAGGCATCGCATGGGTGACGCCGTCGGCACCGGTGCATGAAGCGCCTTTTCACGCCACGGCCTCCGCGATGATGGCGCGCGCCGGTGCGCTACACGGTTGCAGCCACGCTGAAACCGGACCACATAGGTCGGGAATTCCCCCTTACAGCCTCGGACCCCCGCCATGTTCATCGAGACCGAAGCCACCCCGAATCCCGCCACGCTGAAGTTCCTGCCCGGGCGCGACGTGCTGGGCGACCGCGGCACGGCGGATTTCACCGCCGCGACCGAGGCTGCCGGCCGCTCCCCGCTGGCCGAGCGGGTCTTCCAGGTGGGCGATGTGGCGCGCGTCTTCCTCGGCGCCGACTTCGTCACCGTGACCAAGGCCGATGACGCCGACTGGGCGCTGCTGCGCCCGCGCGTGCTCGGCGCCATCATGGAGCACTACCTGTCCGGGATGCCGACCCTGGAAGGCACTGCCGAGGGCGAGCATGGCGAGGATTTCGACGCCGCGGACACCGAGGTCGTGGCCCAGATCAAGGAACTGCTCGACACCCGCGTGCGCCCGGCGGTGGCCGGCGATGGCGGCGACATCACTTTCCACGGCTTCCGCGACGGCATCGTGAAGTTGCGGATGCAGGGGGCGTGCTCGGGCTGCCCGTCCTCGCGCGCCACACTGAAGCATGGCGTGGAGAACATGCTGCGCCACTACGTGCCGGAAGTGGTCGCGGTGGAGCAGGTCGAGGCCTGACCCGCCTCACCATCATTCGTGGTGGTGATCGTGACCATTGCGCAGCGCCCATGGCCTTGAGGGGCGGGCCTGCCATATCCCATGCCATCGACCTACCTTCACGAGGATACCGAGATGGACGCGACCGTGGCTCCCGAGACGCTTGACGACCGCGCGCTGGACCAGCTGTTCCGCACCGCCCGCACCCACAACAAGTGGACCGACCGGCCGGTGCCGGACGCGAAGCTGCGCGAGCTCTACGACCTGCTGAAGATGGCGCCGACCAGCGCCAATGCCTCGCCCGCCCGCTTCGTCTTCGTGCGCACGCCGGAAGGCAAGGCCAAGCTGAAGCCCGCGCTGTCGGCCGGCAACCTCGAGAAGACCATGAGCGCGCCGGTCACCGTGATCGTCGCCCATGACCTGCAGTTCTACGACAAGCTGCCGGTGCTGTTCCCGCATGCCCCGGATGCCAAGAACTGGTTCAACGGATCCTATTCCTTCGCCGAGCAGACCGCCTTCCGCAACGGCTCCCTGCAGGGCGCCTACCTGATCCTGGCGGCGCGCGCGGTCGGCCTCGATGCCGGTCCGATGAGCGGCTTCGACACCGCCAAGGTCGACGAGGCCTTCTTCCCCGGCACCCAGTGGCGGACCAACTTCCTGGTCAACCTCGGTTACGGCGACCCCGAAGGCCTGTTCCCGCGCAGCCCGCGCCTCGACTTCGACGAGGCCGCCCGCTTCGAGTGACCGCCGGCCGGACCACGCCTGCCGGGCGTGGTCCGCGCTGCTGAAGTGATTCACAGCGCTTGCCTCGTCACGCTTGACTTGTGCCACCCACAGACCGATTTCTGACGTCAGGTTCATGTTTTCGGGGCCGCGGGATCCGCACCGATCGCGACATCCGCCCAGGCCATGCCCCGGAACGCGCAGGACAGGTGACGCAGCCATGCCTCGGCTTCCCTTGCGACATGCGGTGCTCTTCGGGATCGTGGCGGCGCCCGGGCTGGCGCTGGCCCAGAAGTCCGGACAGGACAGCCGCCCGGCGGTGATGCAGTTCGGCACGCTGGACGGCGGCGGCCAGGCGGCGATCAGCGCCGGCCTGCGGTTGTTTCCCGCCGGCGCGGCGCAGCAGCCCGCCATGCCCGGCCCGGTGCCCACGCCCGCGCCGGACCCGGCGGCGCTGACAGCGCCCACCGTGAAGCCCGCCCCCGCCCCGCAGCCGGTGGCGGCCAGCATGGGCAAGCCCGCGCCCTTGCCGCCCCAGGGGCCCGCCGTGGCCCCGCAGGCCCGCCCGGTCGTGGCACAGCCGCCCCTCGCACCAGCCGCGCCGCGCAGCGCAACGACCTTCGCGACCGACCCGGCCGTCTCGGCCCGCGTGCGCCAGCAGATCCTGGCCAGCGCCCTGCCCACCAGCCCGGATCCGCAGCGCCTGCGCCAGGCCGTGGCGGATGGCACGCCCTGGTCGGAATTCGACCGCCTGCTGGCGCAGCATGGCTATGACAGCCGCGACCTGTCGGACGTGGTGGCGGCCTTCTACCTGATCGCCTGGGAGGTCTCAACCGGCGGCGACGCGACCATCCAGCCCGCGGGCATCGCCGCGGTGCGTGGCCAGGCGCGGCAGATGCTGGCCGGCATGCCCAACGTGGCGAACATGACCGACGCCCAGCGCCAGGAAACCGCCGAGACCCTCGCCTTCCACGCCATGGCCATCGTCGCGCGGCACCAAGACCTCCAGGCGGCCGGGGCCGGGCCCGCGCTGGCGGCCTATCGGAACGAGGTTGCCGATGCGGTGTCGCAGCACCAGGGCATCGACCTGCGGCGCTTCGCCCTGACGGCGGCAGGGTTCCAGACGCGCTAGGGAGAAGGCCGCGCGATCAGGCAGCTACGTCGGGCGGGCAAGGATGCATGGGGAACGACGGCCCACCACGCCCGGCGTGAGGCCCTCGAACCGAATGCCCCCTACGCCTGCCGGCGATAGGCCAGGATGGCCGCCGCCAGATCCTCGCCTGCCCAGCCGACCGACTTGAAGAGCGTCACTTCGGCAGCGTCGCGCCGGCCGGGGTGGTCGCCGCGGCACAGCGCCGCCAGGTCGGCCGCGACGTGGTCGGGCGTGATCGCGCCCTCGGCAATGGCCTGCACGATGTCCCCGGCCTCGGCCAGCGCGCCGGCCCGCGTGTCCACCACCAGCGTTGCACGGGCGACCAGCGCGCCGTCGCTTTCGCGCATGTCGCGGCGA
This sequence comes from Roseomonas sp., assembly GCA_051860065.1. Taxonomy (GTDB): domain Bacteria; phylum Pseudomonadota; class Alphaproteobacteria; order Acetobacterales; family Acetobacteraceae; genus Neoroseomonas. The sequence continues at coordinate 40,247 of JBHYEQ010000022.1, read as the reverse complement.
TAGGCGCCGACCAGGTCCACATGCGTGCCCGGCGCGACCGCCGCCCCGAGCACCAGCGGCGCCACCGACAGCGTGGCCGCGGAGACGATGTCGGCACCCGCCGGGTCCGGCCGGTCCACCGCGCGCGCGGGCAGGCCTTCCTCGGCCAGTGCCGCGGCCAGGCGCGCGGCATTCCGGGCGGTGGGCGACCAGATGGCGATGTCGGCCAGCGGGAAGCGCGCGGCGTAGCCCTCCGCCAGGGCGCGCGCCACCTTGCCGCTGCCCAGGAGCAGCAGGCGCGTGCTGTCCGGCCGCGCCAGGTATCGCGCCGCCAGCAGGCTGGCCGCGGCGGTGCGCCGGTCGGTCAGCTCGCCGCCATCCATGAGCGCCAGCGGCGCGCCGGTGGTGGCGTCCGACAGCAGGTAGGCGGCGTGTACCGCCGGTTCCCCGCGCGCCGCATTGCCGGGCGCGACATGCACGATCTTCACGCCGGTATGCCCGCCGGCGCGCCAGGCTGGCATCAACAGCAGGGTGTTCTCAGCACCGCCGACGCCAGGCATGCCGTGGCGATGGCGCAGCGGCGCCTCGCAGCCCTCGCGGAACATGGCGGCCAGCGCATCGACCAGCGCATCCCAGGGGAGGGCGTCGCGCAGCGCGGCGCGGTCCAGATGCATCATGCGCGGTGGTTCCCCGGATACGGCCGCAAAGGTTTGCCTGCCCGGCCCGAGGTTTGCTAGGCCCCTTCCCCCGGACGGCCTGCCCCCGGGCCGGAATGGGAATGCGTTGATCCCGGCCCGGCCGTGGCGCAGCATGGCCGGCGGACAATGGAACACGCTGCCGGCCACCGGGCCCGGGAGCGGAACTGGGAGAAATGCTGTGACTGTGACAACACGATCGAGTTTCCTGCGCCTGGTGGGCGCCACCGCCGTGGCGGCCGCGCTGGCGCTGCCGGCCGCCGCGCAGCAACCTGCCGCGGTCAGCGGCACGACCATCGATGCGGTGCGTGCGCGCGGCACGCTGATCTGCGGCGTGAACACCGGCCTGGCGGGCTTCGCGCAGCCGGACAGCCAGGGCGTGTGGCGCGGCTTCGACGTGGATTATTGCCGCGCCGTGGCGATCGCGCTGTTCAACGACGCGTCCAAGGTGCGCTACGTGCCCACCACCGCGCAGAACCGCTTCACCGCGCTGCAATCCGGCGAAGTGGACATGCTGGCGCGCAACACCACCTGGACGCTGTCGCGCGACACTTCGCTCGGCTTCGACTTCACCGGCATCAATTTCTATGACGGCCAGGGCTTCATGGTGAAGCGCTCGCTGGGCGTGACGAGCGCGCGCGAGCTGAACGGCGCGACCATCTGCGTGCAGCCCGGCACCACGACGGAACAGAACCTGACCGACTGGGCGCGCGCCAACAACATCCAGTTCCGCCCGGTGGTGATCGAGCGGCTGGAGGAAGTGGTCTCCGCCTATGTGGCCGGCCGCTGCGACGCCTATACCACCGACGTCTCGGGCCTGGCCGCCACCCGTTCGGCGCAGCCGCGCCCGGCCGACCACGTCATCCTGCCCGACGTGATCAGCAAGGAACCGCTGGGCCCGCTGGTGCGCCACGGCGACCAGCGCTTCGCGGACCTGGTGCGCTGGGTGCATTTCGGCCTGGTCGGCGCCGAGGAACTGGGCATCACCGCCGCCAATGTCGAGGAAGCCGCGCGCACCGACGCCCGCCCCGATGTCCAGCGCATGCTGGGCCGCAACGGCGACCTGGGGCAGATGCTGGGCGTCGACAATGCCTGGATGGTCCGCATCATCCGCGGCCTGGGCAATTACGGCGAGATCTATGCGCGCAACCTGGAGCCGATCGGCATTCCGCGTGGCCGCAATGCGCTGTGGACCACCGCCGGCGGCCTGCAATACGCCCCGCCGCTGCGCTGATGTGACGACCCGCGGGGCGGGGGGCGAAAGCCCTTCGCCCCGCGGCACTTTCCGGCCCCCACGGGGCGGGCAACGATACGGGTGAGGCACAGGAAAAAATGTCCGACGCAAGCGTCGATCCGCGATTCCGGCGCAAACCGCCGCGCCGTCCGATCCGGCTCTCATGGTCCGACGAGAGGGTGCGCGGCATCGTCTACCAGATCCTGGTCGTCGCGCTGATCGGGTCGGTGATCTACTGGCTGTGGTCGAACACCGTGCACAACCTGGAGGTCCGGCGGATCGCCACGGGCTTCGGCTTCCTCCAGCGCGAGGCCGGGCTGCCGATCGCCGAAAGCCTCATTCCCTACGACCCGACCGACACCTACCTGCGCGCGCTGACCGTGGGTGTGCTGAACACGCTGAAGGTGGCGGTGGTGGGCATCATCCTCGCCACCATCCTCGGCACCATCATCGGCATCGCGCGGCTGTCGAAGAACTTCCTGGTGTCCAAGATCGCGGCCTTCTACGTCGAGGTGATCCGCGACCTTCCGCTGCTGCTGCAGTTGCTGTTCTGGTACACCATCATGCAGGGCTTTCCCGGGCCGCGGCAGGCGCTGAACCCGGTCGAGGGCGTGTTCCTGTCGAATCGCGGCCTGATGTTCCCGGCGATGGTCTGGGAACCGGCGCATACCGCGGCGGCGCTGGCCTTCATCGCGGGCATCGTGCTGACCTGGTTGTACGGACGGCAGGCGCGCGCGAAGCAGATGGCGGACGGGCAGCCGCGCAAGATCTGGCCGGCGGCGGTCGCGCTGATGATCGGCCTGCCGCTGCTGACCTGGCAGATGATGGGCGGGCCCTTCACCGTCGATTGGCCTTCGCTGCGTGGCTTCAACTTCCAGGGCGGGCTGAGCGTCAGCCCCGAATTCGCGGCGCTGCTGATCGGCCTGGTGACCTATACCGCCGGCTTCATCGCCGAGGTGGTGCGCGCGGGCATCCTGTCGGTCAATTCCGGGCAATGGGAGGCGGCGCAGGCGCTGGGCCTGCGGCACGGGTCGGTGCTGCGGCTGATCGTGATGCCGCAGGCGCTGCGCGTCATCATCCCGCCGATGACGTCGAACTACCTCAACCTGACCAAGAATTCCTCGCTGGCGGTCGCCATCGGCTACCAGGACATCGTGTCCATCGCCAACACCACCCTGAACCAGACGGGGCAGGCGATCGAGGGTATCGCCATCATCATGGCGGTCTACCTGACCATCAGCCTGAGCATCAGCCTGTTCATGAACTGGTACAATGCGCGCATCGCGCTGGTGGAGAGGTAGGCCATGAGCGCGATGCAGCCTTCCGTTTGCTTCGCTGGCCCGAGGGCCAGCTACGCAATGTCTGGCTTCGCTGGCCCGAGGGCCAGCTACGCAATGTCTGGCTTCGCTGGCCCGAGGGCCAGCTACGCCGCGCTGGTGGAGCGCTAGGCCATGAGCGACATCACCCTGAACGCCGCCACCGCGAACCCCGAGGCGACACCGCGCTCGGCGCCGATCACCGTCGTCGGGCCGATCGCCTGGGCGCGCGCCAACCTGTTCTCGGGCTGGCTGTCCACGGCGGTCACGCTGGCCTGCGCCTACCTCATCATCCGCGCGGTGATGGGCTTCGTCGACTGGGCCTTCATCAACGCCATCTGGTCGGTGCCGGTGGACAGCCGCGGCATTGCGCAGACCCAGGTCTGCCGCGACCTGGCCGGCGCCGGCGCCTGCTGGGCGGTGGTGACCGAAAAGCACCGCTTCATGCTGTTCGGCACCTACCCCTACGAGGAACACTGGCGCCCGGCGCTGGTCTGCATCCTGTTCGTGTGCCTGTACATCGTCTCGGCGATGCGGCGCTTCTGGTCGATCATCCTCGTGCCGATCTGGATCGGCACGCTGACCGCCATCGGCATCCTGATGTGGGGCGGCGTGTTCGGCCTGTCCTACGTGCCGCAGGAACGCTGGGGCGGGCTGCCGATCACGCTCATCCTGGCGACCTTCGGGCTGGCGTTTGCCTTCCCGCTGTCGATCCTGGTGGCACTCGGGCGGCGGTCGAACCTGCCGGCGATCAAGGTGCTGTGCGTGCTGTATGTGGAGCTGATCCGCGGCGTGCCGCTGATCAGCCTGCTGTTCATGGCATCGGTGATGTTCCCGCTGTTCCTGCCGGAAGGCATGAACATCGACAAGCTGCTGCGCGCGCAGATCGCCATCATCCTGTTCGCCGGCGCGTATCTCGCGGAAGTGGTGCGCGCCGGCCTGCAATCCCTGCCCAAGGGCCAGTACGAGGCCGCCGACGCCATGGGCCTGTCCTATTGGCAGAAGACCGGCTTCATCATCCTGCCGCAGGCGCTGCGCACCGTGATCCCGCCGCTGGTCAATACCTTCATCGGCTTCTTCAAGGACACCTCGCTGGTGCTGATCATCGGCATCTTCGACCTGCTGACCGCGGGCAAGACCGCCATCGTGGAGCCCGCCTGGCAGGGCTTCGGCGTCGAGGTCTATGTCTTCGTCGGCCTGATCTACCTGGTGTTCTGCTTCGCCATGTCGAAATACAGCGCGGGGCTGGAACACGACCTCAACAAGCACCGCAAGCGCTGATGTTCGATCCGCACCGGCCCGCGCGCCCGCTCACCGCAACAACGACCTGGGACACGAGAACCTCATGAGCGCAGCCATCGAGACGGACGGCCAGATCGCCTCCTCCGTCCGCACCGACGCCCCGCCGGCGATCGTGCTCGACCGCGTCAACAAGTGGTTCGGCGCGCTGCATGTGCTGCGCGACGTGAACCTGCAGGTGGCGCTGGGTGAACGCGTGGTGGTCTGCGGGCCCTCGGGCTCCGGCAAGTCCACCATGATCCGCTGCATCAACCGGCTGGAGACGCACCAGGAAGGGCGCATCGTGGTGGACGGCATCGAGCTGTCGGACGACCTGCGCGCGCTCGACGCCATCCGCCGCGAGGTCGGGATGGTGTTCCAGTCCTTCAACCTGTTTCCGCACCTCACCATCCTCGAGAACTGCACCCTCGCGCCGATCTGGGTCCGCAAGATGCCCAAGAAGCAGGCCGAGGAACTGGCCATGGAATACCTGACGCGTGTCCGTATCCCGGAACAGGCGGGCAAGTATCCAGGGCAGCTCTCGGGCGGGCAGCAGCAGCGCGTGGCGATCGCGCGCGCGCTGTGCATGAAGCCCAAGATCATGCTGTTCGACGAACCGACCAGCGCGCTCGACCCCGAGATGATCAAGGAGGTGCTCGACACCATGGTCATGCTGGCGGACACCGGCATGACAATGATCGTGGTGACGCACGAGATGGGCTTCGCCCGCCAGGTCGCCGACCGCGTGGTGTTCATGGACCGCGGCGAGGTGGTCGAGGTCGGCACGCCCGACCAGGTCTTCAACGATCCCAAGACCGACCGGCTCAAGATGTTCCTCAGCCAGATCCTGCGGGGGCACTGAGGGTTCGGGCGCGGCGGCCGCCATCCCCGCCGCCGCCGTCCCCGCCATGCGCGGGCCGCATTACGGCAGGATTGCGGCGGGGCCGGCCCTCGGCCTATGCCTTGCCCCATGATGCACCGCAGCGAGGCCCCGTGACCGCCGCCGACGCCAAGACCAAGGCCCTGACCCCCGCCCTCGTGCTGGGGGTGCTGGGCGTCGTCTATGGGGATATCGGGACATCCCCCCTGTATGCGCTGCGTGCCGCGCTGGTGCATTTCACCAGCGGCGGACTCGAACGCTGGGAGATCCTGGGCATCCTCAGCCTGATCGTCTGGGCGCTGATCCTGACGGTCACGGTGAAATACGTCGTCTTCATGCTGCGCGCCGACAACCGCGGCGAAGGCGGCATCCTGGCGCTCATGGCGCTGGCGCAACGCGGGGTCGAGAACGAACGCGCCCGCTGGGCGATCGCGGTGGTGGGCATCATCGGCGCCTGCCTGTTCTTCGGCGACGGCATCATCACCCCCGCCATCTCGGTGCTCTCCGCAGTCGAGGGGCTGAAGGTCGTCTCGCCGCATTTCGAGGAAGCGGTGATCCCGATCACCCTCGGTATCCTGCTCGCTCTGTTCCTGGTGCAGTTCACCGGCACCGGGCGCATGGGCGCGGTCTTCGGGCCGATCTGCGCGGCATGGTTCGGCACGCTGGCGCTGCTCGGCCTGTGGGAGGTGGTGTTGCACCCCTCCGTTCTGCTGGCGCTGTCCCCGCACTACGCCATCCAGTTCTGCCTGGAATACCGCCTGGCCGCCTTCATCGCCTTCGGATCGGTCGTGCTGGCGGTGACGGGGGCCGAGGCACTGTACGCCGACATGGGCCATTTCGGCCGCCACCCGATCCGCTGGGCCTGGCTGTGGCTGGTGTTGCCGGCGCTGACGCTGAACTACCTCGGCCAGGGGGCGCTGCTGCTGCGCGACCCCGCTGCCATCGAGAACCCCTTCTTCCTGCTCGCGCCCGAATGGTTCCGCCTGCCGCTGGTGTTCCTGGCCACGGCCGCGACCATCATCGCCAGCCAGGCGATGATCTCGGGCGCCTATACCATCGCGCGGCAATGCGTGCAGCTCGGCTTCATCCCGCGCCTGGAGGTGAAGCACACCAGCGAGACCGAGGAGGGGCAGATCTACATGCCCCAGGTCAACCTGATGCTGCTGGTGGGCGTCGTGATCCTCGTGCTGTCCTTCCACACCTCCGACAACCTGGCGGCGGCCTATGGCATCGCCGTCACGGGCACCTTCGTGTGTACGTCGATCCTGGCGATCGTGGTGTTCCGGCGGCATTTCGGTTGGGCCTGGGTGGCCTCGATCGGCGTGTTCGGCCCGCTGCTGTTGCTTGACCTGCTGTTCTTCGTGGCGAACGTGCTGAAAATTCCGCAGGGGGGCTATGTGCCGCTCGTGCTGGGGGCACTGCTGTTCGCGATGATGACCACCTGGCATCGCGGGCGCGAATTGCTGTTCGCCCGCTTCCGCCAGGACGGGCTGCCGTTGAAGTCCTTCATCGCGCGCCTGCCGCAGTCACGCACCATCCGCGTGCCGGGCACCGCGGTGTTCATGACCAGCCAGGCCGACTACCTGCCCGGCGCGCTGCTGCACAACCTCAAGCACAACAAGGTGCTGCACGAGCGCGTGCTGTTCGTGACCGTCACGAACGAGGGCGTGCCTGTGGTCGGCGCCGAAGGCCGCCGCACGGTCGAGCAGCTGGCGCCCGACATCCATCGCATCGGCCTGCGCTACGGCTTCCAGGAAAGCCCCAATATCCCGAAGGAGCTGGAGGCGCTGCGCGAGATCGGCATCCCGTTCGAACCCATGCAGACTTCCTACTTCCTCGGGCGCGAGACGGTGGTCGCGGCCGCCGTGCCGAAGATGTCCCGCTGGCGGCAGTGGCTGTTCACGATCATGTCGCGCAACGCCGTGCCCGCCACGGAGTTCTTCCGCATACCATCCGACCGCGTGGTCGAATTGGGTGTGAGGGTGGCGATCTGACCATGGCGGTTGTGCGTGTCACGCTGGTGCTGGCGCCCGGGCCGGGTCTCCCGGAGAGCAGCGACGAACGGCGCTACGAGATCGACCTGGCGCTGGATGCCGCCGGCAGGCCCGATGCCGCCGCCTGGGAGGCGGACCCGGAGCCCTGGCGGGCGCACCGTGTCGCCACCGGCGCGGCGCCCGTGCAGGGCGATGTGCAGCACGATCCCGACCATGGCTGGTCGATCCGCTTCTACGGCGCGGCGGCCGACAGCCCGGACGCACCGGAGGCGCAGCTGGATTTCGGCACGGAGCCGGTGCGGCCAGGCGAATACGCCACCGTGGTGGAGCCGGACGGGTCGGCCTTCAGCTACCGGGTCGTGGCAGTGGCCTGACACACGAAGGGCGCCGGCCTGTTCGGCTCGGCGCCCTGCGGTGGGGTGGTGGAGCCAAGGGGAGTCGAACCCCTGACCTCTTGAATGCCATTCAAGCGCTCTCCCAACTGAGCTATGGCCCCCCAGGGAAGAGGCGCGGGGTATAGCCTCAGCTTCGCACCCCCGCAAGGGGGGCACGAACCCCTTTCGGCGCGGCGCGCGGAACGGTAGGGAGAAGCCTTCGAGCAACGCTGCGGGGGGTTCGCATGGGCAAGGTCTATCCAGACGCGAAGGCGGCTCTGGCCGGCGTGTTGCGCGACGGCATGGTGATCCATTCCGGCGGCTTCGGCCTCTGCGGCATCCCGGCCCTGTTGATCGAGGCGATCCGCGAATCGGGCGTGAAGGACCTGACCGTGGTGTCGAACAATGCCGGCATCGACGATGCCGGGCTCGGCCTGCTGCTCAAGACCCGCCAGATCCGCAAGATGATCAGCAGCTACGTCGGCGAGAACGCCGAATTCGCCCGCCAGTTCCTGGCCGGTGAGCTCGAGATCGAATTCAACCCGCAGGGCACGTTGGCCGAGCGCATCCGCGCCGGCGGCGCGGGTATCCCCGCCTTCTTCACCAAGACCGGCGTCGGCACGGACGTGGCGAAGGGCAAGGAGACGCGCGAGTTCGACGGCGAGACCTATGTCATGGAACGCGGCATCTTCGCCGACCTGGCGATCGTGCACGCGCATACCGGCGACACCGAGGGCAACCTCGCCTATCGCAAGACCGCGCGGAACTTCAACCCGATGATGGCGACGGCGGCGAAGGTCACGGTCGCGCAGGTCGAGCACCTGGTCGATGCCGGGACGATCGACCCCGACCACATCCACACGCCGGGAATCTTCACCAAGCGCATGATCGTCTGCCCGCCGGGCTACGAGAAGCGCATCGAGCAGCGCACCGTGCGCAAGCGCGCGGCCTGAAGGGGGACACGCACATGGCCTGGAACCGCGACGAGATGGCCGCGCGCGCGGCGCGCGAACTGCAGGACGGCTTCTACGTGAACCTCGGCATCGGCATCCCGACGCTGGTGGCCAACCACGTCCCCGCCGGCTTCAACGTGCAGCTGCAGAGCGAGAACGGCATGTTGGGCCTCGGCCCCTTCCCGCTGGAGGGCGAGGAGGATGCCGACCTCATCAATGCCGGCAAGCAGACCATCACGGAGTTGGCGACGTCGTCCTACTTCGACAGCGCGCAATCCTTCGGGATGATCCGCGGCGGGCATATCGACCTGTCGATCCTGGGCGCGCTGCAGGTGGCGGCGAATGGCGACCTCGCGAACTGGATGATCCCCGGCAAGATGGTGAAGGGGATGGGCGGCGCGATGGACCTGGTCGCCGGCGTGAAGCGCGTGATCGTGCTGATGGAGCACACCGCCGGCGGCAAGCCGAAGCTGCTGCCCGAATGCACCCTGCCGCTGACCGGCGCGCGGGTGGTGGACATGGTGATCAGCGACCTCGGCGTGTTCGAACTGGCGCGCAAGGGCGCGACGCGGCTGGTGCTGACGGAACTGGCGCCGGGCGTGACCCTGGAGGAGATGCGCGAGAAGACCGGCGCGGCGTTCGAGGTTGCGCTGGCGAAGGCGGCGTAACAACCGACGCCACACGGCCGCGCAAGACGGCGTTCAGCGGAAGGGCCGGTCGATGGGAAGGGCCGGCGGCGCCTTCGCGCCCCGCCCGCACAACAGCATCGGGCGCGGGCTATGCGCTCGCGCCGCGCCGACCGGTGTCAGCCGGCGGCCCCCGGCAAGGGCCGGTACGGCAGCCCCGCGAAGCGCGTGCCGTGCAGGGTGATGTCTCGCCACACGTCGCCCGTCGCGTAGGGGTCCTCGGCGATCCAGGCGCGGGCCTCGGCATCGCTGGCGTGGCGCGTCACGGCGATCGACCCGCGCATCGCGCCGGATTCGTCCAGGATGGCGCCGCCCATCGCCAGCACGCCCTGTTCGGCCAGCGGCGCAACGCGCGCCATGTGCTGCGCGCGCACCGCCTGGCGCCGCGCCGGCGCGCCGTCATCCGTGCCGTCCAGCGCCACGATCACGGTATGGGTCCGCGTGGTCGAGACCGGGTCGCCCGGCTGCGGCAGCGGCTGGTAGGGCAGCGGTGCGATGCGGAAGGGATGCGCGGTCCAGCTTTCCCACACGCCATCCACGGCGAAGGGTTCCTCGGCCAGGTAGGCGTCGAGCCCCGCGCGGTCCGGCACCTCCAGCACCATCAACGACCCCGCCGGGCGCCAGTCCGGCGTGAACAGCGGCATGCCGAGCGCGAGCCGCCCATCCCCGGCCCAGCGCGTGAGCACGGCCATGTGCCGGTCCCGCGCCGCCGCGCGCCGCGCCGGGTCGGGCCCGTCTTGCGCGATGATAGCATACCCCATGGCGCCCCCTTTCGCTGGCTGCGCCGCGCGTCAGCGCGGTGCACCGCGCATGCTCAGTACATGTGCTGCCCGCCATTGATCGACAGCGTCGACCCGGTGATGAAGTCGGCATCGTCGGCGGTCAGGAACAGCACGCCGCGCGCGATGTCGTAGGCGCGGCCAAGTCGCCCCATGGGAATGCGCGCGATGATCTTCTCGAGCACGTCGGGCGGGACGGCGCGCACCATCTCGGTGTCCACGTAGCCGGGCGCGATGGCGTTCACCGTGATCTGCGCGCGGGCACCCTCCTGTGCCAGCGCCTTGGTGAAGCCATGGATGCCGGACTTGGCGGCAGCGTAGTTCACCTGGCCGTATTGCCCGGCCTGCCCGTTGATCGACCCGATATTCACGATGCGGCCGAACTTGCGCGCCGACATGCCATCCCAGGCCAGCTTGCACATGTTGTAGCAGGAGCCGAGGTTGGTATCGATCACCGCATCCCACATGTCGCGCGACATGCGCTTCATGGTGCCGTCGCGCGTGATGCCGGCGTTGTTCACCAGGATCTCGACGGCGCCGACCTCGGCGTCGATCTTCTTCATCGCGGCGGCGCAGGCCTCGTAGTCGGCGACGTCGAACTTGTAGCAGGGAATGCCGGTGCGCTTGGTGAAGGCCTCGGCAGCCGCATCGTTGCCGGCATAGGACGCGACGACCTTGCGGCCGGCGGCCTGCAGGGCCTCGCTGATGGCGGCGCCGATGCCGCGCTGGCCTCCGGTAACGAGTGCGACGCGTGCCATGCTGGTCTCCTTCCCTGTGTGGACCTGCGCGCGTGCCTCGTGCGGCAAGCGTGTCGCGCAGTCCTTGATGACAATCAAAACCTGTCGCGGCGTGATGCGCCAGTGGAAATGCGGCGTGCCGTCGATGCTGCGGCGCGATCGCGGTGATGCGCATGCTGCATTCAGCCCGCGGCGCGCGTCATGTCGCGCCGAAAGCGCGCATCACCCCGGTGTCGCGCCCGATGCCCGCACCACCGGCGCCCAGGCGGCGATCTCGGCGCGCACGAAGGCCTGCGCATCATCGAGGAACAGCGTGCCGGGCAGCGTCGCGGTCTCGGCGTAGCGGCGCGCCACCTGCGGTGCGGCCATGGCCTCGCGGATCGCCGCCGCCAGGCGTTCGAGCAACGGCCGCGGCGTGCCCGCCGGGGCCGCGATGCCGGCCCAGCCATCCGCGATGATGTCGGGGAAGCCGCTTTCGATGAAGGTCGGGATCTGCGGGAAATCGGCGATGCGCTCGCGCGTGGTGAAGGCCAGCGCGCGCAGCGACCCGGCGCGGATATAGGCCGAGGCCGCCGTCAGGCTGTCCATGACGGACGGCACCACGCCCGCGATCGCATCCGTCGCGGCCTGCGACCCGCCGCGATACGGGATGTGCTGCAATTCGAACCCCGCCGCCTGCGCGATCCGCAGGCCCACCAGATGCGGCACCGACCCGATCCCGCTGGTGGCATAGGCGACGCCGCGCGGCGACTTCGCCGCGGCGATGAAATCCGCGACCGAGTTCATCGACGTGGCCGGGTTCACCAGAAGCAGGTACGGCGTGCCGAGGATGGTCGCGACATGCGCGAAGTCGCGGTCGGCATCCCACTGGATGCGGTCGCGATACAGCGTGTTCCCCACCGCCATGCCGGAGATGGTCGAGACCAGCAGCGTGGTGCCATCCGGCGCGGCGCGCGCGACCAGCCCGGTGCCGAGCGTCGCACCCGCGCCGGGTCGGTTCTCGACGATCACGGTGGTACCCAGGCGCCGGCCCATCTCGTCGGCGATCAGCCGCGTGATGATGTCGGTGGTGCCGCCGGTGGCGAAGGGCACGATGATGCGGACCGGGCCAGGGTAGGATTGCGCGAGCGCCGGCGCGGCAAGCAGCGCGGGGGCAGCGAGGACCAGGTGGCGGCGGCGCATGGGGTCGGCTCCGAATGGCGGAACCGTGAGCCTAGATCAGCGCCCGATGGAGTGGAACCGCCGCGCGGCTTCGCCATCGGCCGCGGCGCCAGAGCCGCGCTGCGGGCCAGGCCACGGCCCCGCCGGGTGGACGTGGGCGCACCGTATCGGCGGAATGCTGCGCGCCATGCCGGGCCGGCTGCTCGTTGGCTGCGTTGGCCGGCGCCATCCCGCACGGAAGTTGTTCTTTTCACGAGACAGGCGCGCCGAGCCTTCCGGCGCTGGCGCAGGCCGCCCGCCATCGCTACGCTTCGCCCCATGGCATCGCTTCGTCGCTTCGCTGCTCGAATTACCGGCACGGCCCGTTAGGGACGCGCTCCGGGGCGGGCGCGCCCTCGGCCGTTCGGCCTGCGCCGCCCCTCCTGCCAACGACCGAAGCGATCCCTGCCATGACTGTTTCCGAACATACTGTCCCTGCGCGTTTCCACCTCCTGGCGGAAGCGTCGCCCGGCCTGCTGCCCCGGCTGCTGCAGCCCTTCGCCAAGCGCGACCTGGTGCCCGACCTGCTGCTGGCGCGGCGCGAGGGCGATGCGATGCGTGTCGAGATCGCGCTCGATGCGATGCCCGCGGGCATGGTCGCGCTGGTGGCCGGCAACCTGTCGCAGGTGGTCGGCGTGACGGAGCTGCGCGGCGGCGTGGAGGCGCTGCGCGCGGCGTGAGCCTCAGCGCAGCGCCAGCACCGCCATCATCACGACACCCAGCCCGATCCGGTACCAGCCGAAGGGCGTGAAGCCGATCCGCCCGATCACCGCCATCACCGCGCGCACGGTGATGTAGGCGACGACGAAGGCGGTGACGAAACCCACGCCGATCTGCCCGAAGGCGGAGACATCGATGTCGGCCCGCGCCTTGTAGAGCGAGTAGACGGTCGCCGCGAGCATCGTCGGGATCGCCAGCATGAAGGAGAACTCGGCGGCGGTCCTGCGGTCCACGCCGATCACCAGCGCGGTGATGATGGTGGCGCCCGAGCGCGACGTCCCCGGGATCATCGCCAGCGCCTGCCCGAAGCCGATCAGCAGGGCGGCGAGCGGGCCGATCTCCGGCACCGATCGGATGGACGGTTCGGGCCGCGCGCGTTCGATCGCGATGATGGCCATGCCGCCGACGATCAAGGCGACGCAGACCACCCAGGGATTGAACAGCGCGCCGGTGATGGTGGAATGCAGCGTGGCGCCGATGATGGCCGCCGGCAGGAAGGCCAGCATCAGGTTCATCACGTAGAATCGCTCGACACCGCGCCTCCACATGCCACGCACCAGGTCGAGGATGAGGCCGCGATAGAGCACCACGACGGCCAGGACGGCGCCGAGCTGGATCGAGATCTCGAAGGTCTTGCCCGGCGGGCCGCGGAAGCCGATCAGCTCGCCAAGCAGGATCAGGTGGCCGGTCGAGGAGATCGGCAGGAACTCGGTGAGCCCCTCGACGATGCCCATGAGCAGGGCGGAGAAGAGCGAACCGAAATCCATGGCCGAATCCGCGCGCGGTGTGAGGGCGACCTTATGCGCTGAAGGTCATGGCGTGAATCGGGCGATGCGCGTGAAACTTCGCCCATGCGGCGCGGCCCCGGGCGAGCACAGGGGCGCGCCAAACGATCGAAGGTCGAACTAAGGGCGGATCGTGCGCAGGCACGATCCGGGAGCGCGAATGCGCGACCGCGCCCAGACGATCAGTCCCGCCGGGCGCACCAGCCCATGGCGCGACGGCAAGGCAGGCGGATGCCCGCTGCGCGCCGCCTGACGGTCACGAAAACCTTCGGATCGCGGCCCTGCCGCGATCCGGGAGCGCGGATGCGCGACCGCGCCCAGACCACCAGCCGCCCCCGGCGCACCAGCCCATGGCGCGAAGGCAAGGCGGGCGCATGCCCGCCGCCCGCCGCCTGAGGGACAAACAAACGCCGCTGCCGCGCGCCTTCAGCGCGCGGCAGCGGCGGGGAACGCGAAGTTGTCGAAGGAATTCTCCGCCACGCGGAACCACTGGTAGGATTCGTTCCGATACGGGATGTAGGAGTCCAGGATCTTCTTGAAGCGCGGGTTGCGCCCGGCGGTCTCGTTGTAGACTTCCGTCGCCGCGTTCCACGCTGCCTGCATGATGTCGCGGTTGAAGAAGCGCAGCTGCGCCCCGGCCGCCACCAGGCGGCGCAGCGCCTTCGGATTCAGGTCGTCGTAGCGCGCCAGCATGGTGGTGTCCGCCTCGGCGCAGGCCACCGCGATGGCGTTCTTGTAGATGTCCGGCAGCGCATTGTAGGCGGCGCGGTTCGCCATGAAGTGCAGCCGCGCACCCGGCTCCCAGAAGCCCGGCGCGTAGTAGTACCGCGCCACCCGCACGAAGCCGAGCTTCTCATCGTCATGCGGCCCGACGAATTCGACGGCGTCCAGCGTGCCGCGCTCGAGCGAGGGATAGATGTCCGCCGCCGCCACCTGCGTCGGCGCGGCACCCAGGCGTTGGAAGACCTGCCCGGCGAAGCCGGCGATGCGGAACTTCAGCCCGTTCAGCGCCGCCAGGTTCGGCACCTCGTTGCGGAACCACCCGCCCATCTGCGCGCCGGTGTCGCCGGCGGGGAAGGAGATGGCGTTGTACTCGCCCATCAGCTCGGCACACAGCTCACCACCGCCGCCATGGCGGAACCAGGCGTTGTACATGCGGCTGTTCAGGCCGAAGGGCATGGCCGTGAAGAAGGCGAAACCGGGCTCCTTGCCCACGTAGTAGTAGGGCGCGGTATGCGCGCATTCGACCGAACCCGACTGCACGGCATCGAGCGCGGCCAGCGGCGGCGCGATCTCGCCGCCCGGGAAGGCGGTGATGCGGAAGCGCCCGTCGGTCAGTTCCCCCACGCGGCGCGCGATGCTCTCGGCGGTGCCGTACAGCACATCGAGGTTGCGCGGGAAGGAGGAGGTCAGGCGCCAGCGCACCTCCGGCATCTGGTTCTGCGCCAGCGCGGGCGCGGCAATGGCAACGGGGCCGACAGCGGCAGCCCCCATCAGGGCGCGACGATTCATGCGGGGGGTCCCTCCCAAGGACGGTCTCGTGATCGCCACATAGGCGATTGCGCGCGCGCCGCAAAGCGGCAGGAGTTTTTGTGCGCCCTCAAGCGCCGGGCGCCCGCATGCGCGGGCTTGGCTTGCGCGCCGTGCACTGTTGCGTTGGCGGCGGCGGGCGGGTTGGTTACGGTCGCGCTTTGCGCTTCCGGCCCGATGCCGGGCATCGGGCCGATGGGTTGCTCAGGCGGGGACGGGCCGCGCGTCCGGCGGGCTGCCGCGCAGCGCATAGGCCACCTGGATCGCGCCCGCCGTCAGCCCCATGCCCACGCCCAATTGCCAGGCCAGCACATAATCCCCGTTCAGGTCGAACAGCAGCCCGCCGCCGAAGGCGCCCAGGAACGACCCCAGCTGGTGCGACATGAAGGCGATGCCCTGGATCATCGCCTGGAAGCGCAGGCCGAAGAATTCCGCGACCAGCCCCGCCACCAGCGGCGCCACCCCCAGCCACAGGAACCCCATGATGGCGGCGAAGACCAGGGTCGAGGCCTCGGATGGCGGCCAGGCGAAATACAGCCCCAGCACGGCGGACCGAACCAGGTAGATCGCCCCCAGCAGCATCCCCTTGTTCCACCGCCCGCCGGCCCAGCCGAAGAACAGCGACCCCAGCACGTTGAAGGCGCCGATCGTGCCCAGCGCCTTGGCCGAGAGCATCGGGTCCTGCCCGCACAGCGCGAGGTAGGACGGCAGATGCGTGGTCAGGAACACCAGCTGCAGCCCACAGACGAAATACGCCCCGGCCATGACCAGGAAGGGCACATGCGTCATCGCCTGCTTCAGCGCGACACCCATGCGCGGCGATTCGCCGCGCGCCAGCGGCGGCACCGGCACGGCATCGACCCGCCCGGCGATCCAGGCCGCCGGGACCATCGCCAACGCGATCAGCAGGAAGCCCGCCACGCCCGCCCGCCAACCCCAGCCCTCGGCCAGCACCTGCCCGACCGGCGCGGCGATCAGCGCCCCCACCGACCCCGCCGCCGAGACCATGCCCAGCGCCGTGGATCGCAACGCCACCGGCACCGGCCGCGACGCCACCGCCAGCGCCATGCCGCTGCCTGTGCAGGCCAGGGCGAGCCCGATCAGCAGCCCCGCGCCGACCATCATGGACCAGGCACCCTGCGCCAGTCCCATCACCGCAAGCCCCGCGATATAGGCCAGCACGCCGACCATCAGCACCGGCCGGAACCCCCAGCGCGATGTCGCGGCGCCGGCAAACGGCGTGAGGAACCCCCAGCCCAGGTTCTGCACCGCAATGGCCAGCGTGAACTGCGCCACCGCCATGCCAAGGTCCTGCGTGGCCGGCGCCATGAACAGGCCCAGGCTCTGGCGGATGCCCATGGCCAGGGACAGCATGACGGACACGCCGATCAGGATCGGCAGCGCGGAGCGGAGTTGCGCGTTCATGGAACGATGCTCGCCCGCCTTGCTGCACCGCGTCGAGGACGAAGCCCATGCGCCACGGTCACGCCGCCATGCGCCTGGCGCGGTGCGGCGCCCCGGCCGCTGGCCGCGACGCGCTGCGGTCGAGCCGGACGGGACGGCTTGCCCGGCCTCTCGTCACCGACGGAACCAGGCGCCGCTGCCGATGATGGCCGCCAGGCCGACGCCGTAGATCACCATCGCCGCACCGACCGCCGCGAAGACCCAGGCGAGCTCGCCCGTCATGGCATAGGCCAGCCAGCCGCCGGCGACCGCCACCGCCATGCGGACAACGCTCGCCACCAGCGGCCACACCAGCCGGCCAGCACCCTGGGACGCGAAGTACAATGCCAGCCCCAGCCCGAAGAACCCGTAGGCCGGCCCGACGCGCCGCAGGTAGTCGGCGCCGACCTGGAGCGTGGTCGGGTCGTCGCTGAACAGGCCAAGCCAGGCATGTGGCCAGATCGCCGCCGCCAGCCCCACCGCCTCGGTGAGCGCGAAGGCGATCGCGCCGCCCAGCATCGCGACCCGCAGCGCCCTCTCGCGCTGCCCGGCCCCGATATTGGTGCCGACCAGCGCGACCAGCGGCGCGCCGAGCCCGAACACCAGCGGCACCAGCAGGTACTCGAGCCGGCTGCCCACGCCATAGCCCGCCACGCCCTCGGCGCCGCCGACGCGCGCGACCAGCGCCGTCGTCAGCACGATGGTCAGCGTCGTCTGGAGCGTGTTCACCGCGGCAACCGCGCCGACGCCCAGGATCGATGCAAAGCTCCGCCAGCGCAGCGGCGCCCGCCGCAGCCGCGCGACGCTGCGCCCCGCCGCCACGGCCCACACCATCACCGCCAGGATGATCGCGGTGCTGAGCACGACCGCATACCCCGCCCCCGCCACGCCGAAGCCCGGCAGCGGCCCCCATCCGTAGATCAGCAGCGGCGAGAGCGGCACCAGCAGGACCACCCCGGCGATCACGGCGACCGAGGGCAGCACCATGTTGCCGCCGCCGCGCACCACGCTCGCCAGCGCGTTGCCCAGCCACAGCAACACCCCGCCGGCGAAGACCACGTCGGAGTAGCGCAGCGCCGCCTCCAGCGCCGCGCCCTCGCCGCCCATCGCCGCATAGATCGGCCGGCCGAAGCCGATGAACAGCGCGGCGAAGGCCAGGCCCAGCACGCCGTTCACCACCAGCGCATGCAGCACCAGCGCATCCGCGTCATCCTGCCGCCTGGCGCCGAGCGCGCGCGCCACCGCGGAGGCGATGCCCCCGCCGATCGCGCCCGCCGAGAGCATCGTCATCAGCATGTAGCCGGGAAAGACCAGCGCGATGCCGGCCAGCGCATCGGTGCCCAGATGCGAGACCCACCAGGTCTCGATCAGCCCGACCGAGGCCTGGGCCAGCATCACCAGCGTGTTCGGCCAGGACAGCCGCAGCAACGTCGACAGGATGGGCCCGTCGAGCAGCAGCCGGGTGCGCGGATTGACCGCGCCGGGCTGGGCGACCGCGGCGCTCACGCCGTCGCCTCCTGCCGGGCATAGCGAGGCGCTGCGCGAGCGCGCGACAGGTTCGGCGCCAGGGCGCGCCGCGCGGCCTCCATGCGTTGCCAGTCCGCGATGTCGGGCAGCGCGGGGATCGTCACCGCCTCGCCGCTGTCGAGGCCGGCCAGGGCGGCATCGACCATCTCGTCCACGCCCATGACCATCTCGGCCGGCAGCGCCGCGTCGTCGATGCCCGCGCGACCCCAGATCTCGGTCCGCGTGGCACCCGGCAGCACCGCCTGGATGCGCAGGCCGGTGCCGGCGAGCTCCGCCTGCAAGGATTGCGTCAAGGTCAGTACGAAGGCCTTCGAGGCGTTGTACACGCCGTTGAACATCTCCGGCGTCAAGGCGAGCACCGAGGCGATGTTGACCAGCGTGCCGCTGCCGCGCGCCGCAAAAGCCTGCGCCGCGGCGACGGCGAGGCGCGAGGCGGCGACGACGTTGAGCTGCACGAGATCCGCGAGCTTCGCCGCATCGCCACTGGCCACGGTGCCACCGGCCGCCATGCCGGCATTGTTCACCAGCATGCCGATGGCGGTGTCGTCGTGCAGGCGGCGCTCGATGCGAACCAGGTCGTCGGGTCGCGACAGGTCGGCGGGCAGGATCTCGACACTGCGGCCGGTCTCGGCGCGCAGGCGCTTGGCCAGGGCCTCGAGCCGCGTGGCGTCGCGCGCCACCAGCAGCAGGTCGTGGCCGCGGCGGGCGAGCCGGTCGGCATAGACGGCGCCGATGCCGGAGGAGGCGCCGGTGATCAGGGCGGTAGCGGGCATGTGGTGGCCTCAAGGGCGGGCGATCGTTTGATTACGATCGTCATGATTGACTTAGATTGCGCACGCCACTAATAATGTCAAGCGCGTTCTGAAGCGGGGGAGGTCGGGCGGCATGAGGGTTTCGAGGCAGCAGGCAGCGGAAAATCGCGAGAAGATCCTCGACGCCGCCTCACGGCTGATCCGCGAGCGCGGCATCGCCGGCGTCGGCGTCGACGCGCTGGCCGAGGCCGCCGGCATGACGCATGGCAGCGTCTACAGCCAGTTCGGATCGAAGGAACGCCTGGCGGCCGAGGCGCTTGCACGCGCACTCGCCGGGAGCGCCGAACGCGCGGCGGAGTTCGCCAGCCTGGCCGACTACGCAGCGAACTACCTTTCGCCGCGCCACCGGGACGCAAGCGGCCGCGGCTGCGCCATCGCCGCGCTGGGCGGCGAGGTGCCGCGCCATGATGGCGCAGTGCGGGACGGCTTCACCGAGGGCGTGCGCCGCATGGCCGGGCGCGTTGCCGCCATGATGCCGGCGGGCGCCGACGCCGATCGCGACCGGCAGGCGCTGGCCCATGTCGCGACGCTGGTCGGCGCATTGGTCCTGGCGCGCGCGGTGGACGACCCGGCGCTGTCCGACCGCATCCTCGCCGCGGGCCGGACCGCCGTGGTCGGCGGCAAGGACTGAGAGACCGCTTGAGAATGGCGGCACCGGCCCTCTCCGCCACGCCGCGACCCACGACCGTATCCTGGATGGGTGGCCGGGTTGGGGAGAGGGCCGGTGCCGGATTGCAGCATCCGCCTTTCGGCGCAACCTCAAGCGGTTTCTGTCCGCCCCGTCAGCCCGGCAGCGGAAACCGGTCCAGATACGGCTGGTAGTCCGGCTCCACCCGGATATCGAGCGACGCCAGCACCCGCACCACCGCGCAGTAGAAGCTGATGACCAGCACCAGGTCGACCAGGCGTTCATTGTCGAACTGCGCGCGCAGGCGTTCGAAGGTCGCCTCGCTGACACCCGGGCCGTGGTAGGCCTCGCGCGCCGCCAGCAGCACCAGCTGCGCCACGGGCTCCAGCGCGGATTGCCGGCCTTCCGTCTCGGCGATCAGCGCGTGGATGTCGTCCTCGGTCACGCCAAAGTCGAAGCCGATCTTCACATGGTGCGACCATTCATAGGCCGATCGCGCCAGCCAGCCGACCTGCAGGATCGCCAGCTCGCGCAGCCGCGGATCGAGCTTCGACCCATAGCGGATGAACTGCCCGAGGCCCGAGAAGGCCCGCGCCCCGTTTGGGCTGTTGGTCAGCGCCCGATGCAGCGCGATGTTGCGCTTCAGCAGGTCGCGATCGGCCTCGGCCAGGTCGTTCACGGTCATGTCCGGCACGCGCGCCATGGCGGTCTCCCCCTTCGGATGAAGCCGCATGGCAGCATGGCCGGGCGCCCGCGCGAAGGGGCGTGCCAGAACCGCCTTCGCGAGCCTCTTCACCCACCCAGACGATTCCGTTTGCGCGGATGATGCTCTACGACGACCGCGCGCGATGCTCGGTGCGCGCCAGCGCCAGGCGCAGCAGCGCCGCACGGTCCGGCACGTCCACCCGCCGGCCCTGCAGGCGCAGCAGCCCCGCCGCCTCCAGCCCATGCAGCGCACGCGAGAGACTCTCCGGCGTCATGCCAAGCCGCGCCGCGATGGCGGCACGCGGTTCCGGCAATTCCACCGCGCCGCGCGGGCTGGGCAGCCGCCGCGCCAGGAAGCGCGCCGCACGCTGAGTCGAATCCCGCGTCTTGAGGTCCACCACCTGGTCCACCAGCAAGCGCCACTGCCGCGCCATCTGCTCCATCGCCGACTGCATCAGCCCGGCATCGGCGCGCGCCTCCGCCCGCATCGCCTCGGCCGGAATCGCCATGAGGCGGGATGGCGCGAGCGTCGCCGCCGAAACCGGGCAATCCAGCCGCAGCATCACCGCACCGACCAGGAAGGCGTCGCCCGGCCCGAGGATCTCGACCATGGTCGGCACGCCGCCCGGTTCCTCCGTGCACAAGCCGACCGACCCCTGCAGCAGCAGGTACAGACGATCAGCCGGGACATCCTGTTGGAACACACTGGCGCCGCGCGGCAGCGCCAGGGAATGCGCCTTCGCAAGCAGCCGCTCTCGCACCAAGGGCGCCGCGGCCGACAGCAGCGGGCCGGCATCCTTCACCGCATCGTCTCCAGGCGCCCACGCCAGGGAAAGTGTCCATGCATGCCGCGCAGCATGGCAGCCGCCGCGATGCCCGGGGTTGATTCAGATCAACGGGGCCAAACCCTCACGCCGCCTGGGTTTCCACGATGCGCCCGTCCTCCATCGCCACGACGCGATCGGCGATGTCCAGGATGCGCGGATCATGCGTCACCAGCAGGATCGGCGTGCCGCGCGACTTCGCCATGTCGCGCAGCAGATGCGCGACCTCCGCGCCCGAGACCTTGTCCAACGCCGCCGTGGGTTCATCCGCCAGCACCAGCCCCGGCCCCGCCACCAGCGCCCGCGCGATTGCAACCCGCTGCCGCTGCCCCCCCGACAGCTTGCCCGGCGGCTTGTCCTCATGCCCGCCAAGACCGACCGCGCGCAGCATCTCCCCCGCCCGCTCCAGCCGCTCGCGCTCGGGCATCGCTGCCTCGATCTCCAGCGCCATCGCCACGTTCTGTCGCGCCGTCAAAAACCCCAGCAGGTTGTGGTTCTGGAAGATGAAACCGATCGACCGACGCAGCCGCACGCGCTCGCGCTCCGACGCCCCCATCAACTCGCGCCCCAGCACCCGGCACGACCCCTCCTGCATCGCGCGCAAGGCGCCGATCAAGGTCAGCAACGTCGTCTTGCCCGACCCGGACGGCCCGGTCAGCAACACCACCTCACCGGCATGCACCGTCAACGCAATGTCGCGCAGCACCGGCCGGCGGAGCTCACCCTCCCCATACGCAAAAGTGAGGCGGGATATGCTGATGGGGTCGGTCATGGCGGCACTGCCGGAGAGGGGCTTTGCCCCTCCCCGGACCCCTCCCCACCAAGGGGCAACGGCCCCTTGGATCGCGGATTTTGAATCGGGGAGATTGGGGAGGGGCATGGCACGCCCTTCGCCAACGGCACCACCGGCGATGCCCCTCCCCAATCTCCCCGACCAAGTCGAGGGGTCCAGGGGCCCTTAGGCCCTTGGCGGGTGGGGGTTCGGGGGAGGGCAGAGCCCTCCCCCGCCGCGCGGCCCATGACCAACCCCATCAGAACATATCCGCCGGGCTTGCGTCGCGGAGTTTGCGCATCGCCAGCAGGCCGGCGGCGGCGCACATGGTGAAGATCAGGCCGAAGACGAGGGTGGCGCGTTCGAGGGTCATGGACAGGGGCAGGAAGGTGGCGCCGGCGACGATGTCGTAGAGCCAGA
Source organism: Roseomonas sp. (assembly GCA_051860065.1). Lineage (GTDB taxonomy): Bacteria > Pseudomonadota > Alphaproteobacteria > Acetobacterales > Acetobacteraceae > Neoroseomonas. Next base: position 17,976 of record JBHYEQ010000022.1, on the reverse strand, counting down.
TGCACAGGGCGGCGCCGGGGATGAAGCCGATGACGGCGAGGATCAGGGCGGCGGCCATGACCACGCGGGCCAGGTAGAAGTTCGAGTAGCCGATGGCTTTCAGCGTGGCGTATTCGCGCAGGTGGTTGGCGATGTCGCTGAACAGGATCTGGTAGACGATGACCATGCCAACGATCAGGCCCATCACGCTGCCGAAGGCGAAGATGAAGCCGATGGGGGTCGCGGTTTCCCAATAGGCGCGTTCGTGCGCGACGAGTTGGTCGTGGGTCAGCACGACGACGTCCTGGGGCAGGATCTCGCGCAGGCGTTGCTGGGCTGCGGCAACATCGGTGCCGGGTTGCAGGCGGATGGCGACCAGGTCGGTGTTCGACGCGCTGCGCTCGCGCACCATGCGGCGGAAGTTGACCTCGCTCATCACCAAATTGCCGTCGGCGCCGAAGGAGGGGCCGATGGAGACGAGGCCCGCGACCTGCACCATGCGGTTGCCGACCTGCACTTCGAACGGACCGCGCTCCGCAAACAGGCGTGCCACGTCGCCGAATTCGGGGCGGGACCGGTCGTCGAAGCCGACCGCGTCGATGCGGCGCAGCGCGGGGGCGATGGCATCGAGGCCGTTGAATTCCATCGCGCCGGCCTCGGTGTCGAAGCCGACCATCTGGATGGCGCGGCGCGATCCGTCCTCCGGGTTCCGCCAGGTGGATTGCGCGAGGTAGACGGGCACCGCCTGCGCCACTTCCGGCAGGGCCAGCGCCTGGTGCGCGCGCACGCGCGGCAGGGGCTCGGGCCGGAAGGATGCGGTGGTCAGCGGGTTCATCAGGAAGAGTTCGGCGCGCATGTTGGTCAGCAGCGCGGTGGCGCTGTCGAACAGTGCCGACCGGAAGCCGAGCTGCATGAACACCAGCACGGCGGCGAACATCACGCCGGCCATGGCGGAGAACAGCCGGGCGCGTTCGGCGCGCAACTGCCGCCACGCCAGGCGCGCCGGCAGCAGGACGCTGGCGACGGGTCCGGGGCCCGCGGGCGGTGGCGGTGCGGCGGCGGCGACGGCGACGGCGGCGTCGCCGGTATTCTCCGACGCCCAGGGCAGCAAGGTGGTCTTGGTCAGCGCGTTCATGGCCGGATCGCCACCTGGACCTGCATGTTGGACCGCCTCCGCAGCGCCTCGCTGCCCGCCTCGTCGAGGGTCAAACGCACCTCGACGGTCCGGCTATCCACGGCGGCGACCGGATCGGTATTGGCCTGGGTGTTGCGGCGCACCGTCCAGCCGATCTCGCGCAGCGTCGCGTTTAAGCGCTGGGGTTCGCCGGGCACCACGATCTCGGCGGGGGCGCCGAGGCGCAGGCGCGGCAGGTCGGTCTCGTAGACATCCGCCACGATGTCCATGCGCGACAGGTCGCCGATCTCCATCAGCCCGTCATTGCCCACCTGGTCGCCCGGGCGGGCGATGACGCGCAGGATGGTGCCGGCGAAGGGGGCGCGCACGCGCGACAGCTCGGCATCCGCCACGGCCTTGGCCAGCGCGGCCTGCGCGGCGGACAGGCGCGCCTGCGCCAGGGCGATGTCCTCCGGACGGGAGGACATCAGGCTGTCAAGATCGGCCTGCGCCTGCGCGCGTTCGGCGGCGAGGCGCACCGCGGTGGCGCGCGCGCGGTCGGCGGCGGCGACGGCGCCTGCGCCGGTCGGCACCAGGCGCTCCGATCGCGCGGCCTCTCGTTCCGCCAGATCCAACTGCGCCGCGAGGGCATCGATGCGCGCGCGCTGCGCGGCGACCTCGGACGGGCGGGCGGCGGCGCGGATGCGGTCGAGGCTGGCGCGGAATTCCGCGACCGACGCCTCAGCCTGCGCCACCGCGGCGTCCTTCTGCGCGGCATCGGCGAACTCGGCGAGCAACTGGCCTTCGGTGACCTGGTCGCCCTCGTTCACCAGCAGCCGGTCGAGCCGGGTCACGGCCATGCCGCCCGGCTGGGTCAGGCGACGGATGCGCGAGGCGGGCTCGACGCGGCCCAGCGCGCCGACGCCGACCGGCGCGGCGGGAGCGGCGGCGACGGTCGCGGCCGGGCGGGTCGCCTCGCCGCGCGTCAGCACGGCGTAGCCGCCGCCGGCCAGCAACAGCGCGGCAAGCCCGGCGAGGATTCGCCCGCGGCCCGTCACGGCGTGTCGTCCAGCAAGGCATCGAGCGTCGCGCGCAGGGCCAGGATATCCGCCTCGGTCGGGCGGTACATGCTGAAGATATGCGCCATGAACAGGCCGTCGGTCGCGGTCTGGATGGTCATGGCGACGCCATGGGGGATGCCGTCGGCGATGAGGTCGGCCTTCATGCGCTCGATCACCGCGCGCAGCGGATCGAGCAGCGCCGGATCGTGGTGGAAGGCGGCGAGGCAGACCGCGGCCATGCGGTCGTTCTTGTCCTGGCCTGGGGAGCAGTCGGTCTCACCGAAGGCCCAGGCGATCTGCGCGCGGGCGGCACGGCCGGGGCCCTCGGGTTGCAGCGCGAGGCCGGCCTCGTAGTCGACCACCACCTGTTCGGCCAGGCGCTGCATGACGCCAACCAGCAGCGCCTCCTTCGACCCGAAATGATAGAGCAGCCCGCCCTTGGAGACCCCGGCCTCGCGCGCCGCGGCTTCCAGCGTCAGGCCGCCCACGCCCTTGCGCACGACCAGCGTTTCCACCGCGTCGAGGATGCGGGTGCGGGCGTCGAGCGGGGGTGTGGCGATCGAGACATTCATGTTGGCTTTTTACTATACCGTCCGGACGGTTATGTCCACCGTCCAGACGGTACACCGGCGTGAATTTCGGGACAGCACCCTTCCGGCAGCGCCACGGTTCCACCGGTTCGCGCGCTGCCCTAGGCTCCCGCGCAACGCCAAATCGCGGGAGGAGTTTCGCCATGGTCCAGCCCATCGCACGGCGTGCCGCCGTGCTTGCCGCACCCGCGCTGCTCGCGGCAGGCGCCGCGCGCGCCCAGGCCTGGCCCAGCCGCCCGGTGCGCCTGGTGGTCGGCTTCGCCGCCGGCGGCGCCAACGACATCATGGCCCGCCTGCTCGCCGCCAAGCTGTCCGAACGCATTCCCGGCAGCAGCTTCATCGTCGAGAACCGCCCCGGCGCCAGCACGCAGGTCGCCGCCGACCTGGTGGCGCGCGCGGCACCCGACGGCACCACCTTCATGTACACCTCGCCCTCCACGCTGATCGCGCTGGCGGTGAACCGCAGCGCGACGCTCGACCCGGTGCAGGCGTTCGCGCCGGTGTTCCTGGCCCAGAATTCGCCGCTCGCGCTGGTCTGCCGCGCCGATTTCCCGGCCCGCACGGTGGCCGAATTCATTGCCGTCGCACGCGAACGGCAGGGGCGGCTGACCGTTTCCACCCCCGGCGCGGGGGCGATCAACCATCTGGCGCTGATCCTGCTGAGCAAGCAGGCCGGCATCGAGGTCACGCACGTCCCCTATGCCGGCAACCAGCCCTCGATCACCGCGCTGATCCGCGGGGAGGTGGATGTGGCGCATGACGGGCTGTTCGCCCCGCGCGCGCAGATCGAGGCCGGCTCGCTGCGCGCCATCGCCGTGACCAGTGCGCAGCGCGCGCCCGCCTACCCCAACGTGCCGACTTTCGCGGAGACGGTGCCCGGCCACGTCGTCGGCTTCTGGGGCGGCGTGCTGGCGCCGCGCGGCACGCCCGAACCGATTCTCGACCGCCTCAACACGGAACTCGACGCGGTGATGAAGCTGCCGGACGTCATCGAACGCACCCGCAGCTTCGGCGCCGAACCGGCCGGCGGATCGCGGCAGGCCTTCACCCGCGTGGTCGCCGACGACTGGGCACGCTGGGGCCAGGTGGTGCGCGAGAACAACATCCGGGCGGAGTGAGCCGGGGGGGGGGGGGCCGCCCCCCGCACACGACCCCCAAGGGCTAAAGGCCGCTGGACCCCCAAAACTGATAGGGGCCATTTGGGGGGGGCCAAGCGCGCCGGCCGCGTACGCGCCCCCCATGAAGCCCCTCCCCGAATTCCCCCAATCAAGTCAGGGGTTCCAAGGGCCTCAAGCCCTTGGTGGGTGGGGTCCGGGGAGGGCAAAGCCCTCCCCGCCTTGCATCCGCCACGCAGCCGGCGCATCCCGTCCTCCATGACCTTCCGCACCGCGCGCTGATGCTGCGTTCCGTCATGACTGTCGGCGCCTGGACCATGGTGTCGCGCGTGCTGGGTTTCGCGCGGGACATGCTGATCGCCTCGCGCCTGGGTGCCGGGCCGGTGGCGGATGCCTTCTTCGTCGCGCTCAAGCTTCCCAACCTGTTCCGCCGGCTGTTCGGCGAAGGCGCCTTCAACGCTGCCTTCGTGCCTGCCTTCGCCGGCACGCTTGCGGCGCAGGGCCATGCGCAGGCCCGTGCATTGGCCGAGCGCATGGGCACGCTGATGACGTTGTGGCTCGGCATGCTGGTGGTGCTGGGCATGGTGTTCATGCCGCAGGTGATGCGGGTGCTCGCCCCGGGCTTTGCCGACGACCCGGCGAAATTCGCGCTGGCGGTCGAACTGACGCGCATCACCTTTCCCTACCTGCTGTTCATCTGCCTGACGGCGCTGGTGGCGGGCGTGCTGAACGGGCTCGACCGCTTCGCGGCGGCGGCGGCGGCGCCGGTCTTTTTCAACCTGATCTCGATGGCGACGCTGCTGTTCCTCACGCCGTATGTGGCAACGCCCGGCCATGCGCTGGCCTGGGGCGTGACCGCGTCGGGCGTCGTGCAGCTGGGGCTGGTGATGTGGGCCACCGCGCAGGCCGGCATGGCGCTGAACCTGCTGCGCCCGCCCGCCATCACCGCCGAGGTGCGCCTCGTGTTGAAGCGCATGGTCCCGGGCGTGATCGGCGCCGGCGTGGTGCAGTTGAACCTGGCGGTGGACATCATCATCGCCTCGCTGCTGCCCTCGGGCGCGATCTCCTTCCTGTATTATGCGGACCGTGTGGCGCAGCTGCCGCTCGGCGTGATCGGCGTGGCGGTGGGCACGGCGCTGCTGCCGCTGCTGGCGCGGCAATTGCGGACCGGGCAGGCGCTGTCGGCGCACCGGTCGATCAACCGCGCGGTGGAGCTGTCGCTGCTGCTGACCGTGCCGGCGGCGGTGGGCCTGGCGGTCGCATCGGGGCCGGTCATCGCGGCGCTGTTCCAACGCGGCGCCTTCGGGGCGGTGGAGACCGCGGCATCATCGGCGGCGCTGGTGGCCTATGCCTTCGGCTTGCCGGCCTTCGTGCTCGTGAAGGTCTTCGCGCCCGCCTTCTTCGCGCGCGGGGATACCGCCACGCCGGTCAAGATCGGGCTGCTGGCGGTGGCGCTGAACCTCGGCTTCAACGTCGTGCTGATGGGTCCGCTGCAACATGTGGGGGTGGCCCTGTCCACGGCGCTGGCGGCCTGGGTGAATGCACTGCTGCTCGCCGGGGTGCTGCTGCGCCGGCGCGCCTATGTGATGGACCGGCGGGCGCGGCGCCTGCTGCCGCGCATCCTGGCGGCGGCGGCGGCAATGGGTCTGGCGGTGGCGGCGCTGGGCTTCGTGCTGCCGGCCGGGGCGGATTCCATCGCGCGCGCGCTGCGGGCAACGGTGCTGGTCGGCGCCGGCGCCGCGGTGTTCCTGGGTGCCGGGCTGGCGCTGCGCGCCTTCGACCCGCGCGAGGTGCTGCGGATGCTGCGCCGGCGCCGACCGAACGGCGGCTGACGGCGGCACGGCACTTGACGGAGCCCGGCCCCGTCGAAGGCCCGCGGCGCGACTTCGGATCGCCGTGCCATGCGCGTACCGATCCTTGCTGCGCTGCACCAATCCAGGCGATAAGCGCGCGGCATCAACGAGGGTCGCCATGTCGGAACGCAAGCTTTGGTTCGTCTGGGGCGGTGTGTTCACCGATTCCACATGGCAGGATATCGAACCTGGCAGCGAGCAATGCTTCGGCCCGGTGCACGACGCCGCCACCGCCGAACGCATCTGGCGCGACGAGACGCGCCGCCGCGTGGACACCGCGCAGCACAGGCTTTTCGTGATCGCGGTGCCGCGGCCCGGCGGCGCAGCCGCTAACTGAAGGCATTGCCGGGCGCGGCGCGAGGCTGCACGCCCGGCCCCTGCACCCTTGGTTCGCTGCGGCCCGCGGCTGCGCCCCGCACCGAGGTCTGACCGCCGCGGCGCCGTGCCGTGGCGGGCCTGTCCGTCATGGCGAGTCGTCGGCGCCCTGCCCGGCCGGCGCCTCGCAGGCCCGCACGAGCAGCCGGAGCATCCCCTCCGCCGCGGCCAGCGCATCCGCCTCCGGCCACAATTTGGCGCCCGCCCCCTGCGCCCGCAGCGCGGCGAAGCCATGCACCGCGGCCCAGGCCAGGCCGAGCCGATCGCGCAGCGCGGCGTCGCTGACGCCCGGGTGCAGCGTGCGCATGGTCTCGCGCAGCGGTGCGAAGGCCTCGCTGCGCGCTTGCGCCAGCGCCGGGTCGTCGTGGCGCAGCGCGGCGGTGCCGAACATCAGCCGGAAATGCTGCGGATGGGCGGCGGCGAAGGCGATGTAGCCGCGCCCGCTCGCTAGCAACGGGTTGCCGGGGTCCTCGGCCATGAAGCGGCGCATGGTGGCGGCCAGGCGCAGGTTCCCCTCGGCGACGAAGGCGGTCAGCAGCCCCGCCAGGTCGCCGAAATGCGGCGCCGCGGCGGAATGGGAGACGCCCGCGCGCCGCGCGGCAGCCCGCAGGGTCACGGCCTCGGGCCCGGCTTCGCGCAGGATCTCGGCGACGGCATCGAGCAGCGCGCGGCGCAGCGACCCGTGATGGTGGCTGCCGGTGGGTTTGCGGGTGACAGGCATGGCGGAACCCTGCGCCGTCGCGCAGAACTTGACAACGGTCAGAATGACCCCAGACTGACCATTGGTCAGATGGAGCCGTCCCATGCCGCCCGAAACGATCTTCACCGCCGCCAATACGCTCGCCCTGGCAGGCTGGCTGGTGCTGCTGGCCTTTCCCCGCCGGCGATGGGCGCATTGGCAGGTGGCGGGGCTGGCGATCCCCGCGACCCTGGCGATGCTCTACGTCGTGCTGCTCGCAACCCATGCGCCGGGATCGGAGGGCGGCTTCTCCACCCTCGCCGCCGTGCGCGCCCTGTTCGCGCGCGACGGCGTGCTGCTGGCGGGCTGGGTCCACTACCTGGCCTTCGACCTGTTCATCGGCGCCTGGATGTGCCGCCGCGCGGCCGCGGAAGGGCTCGCCTGGTGGCAGGTCTATCCGGCGCTGCCGCTGACCTTCCTGGCCGGGCCGGCCGGCCTGCTGGTATTCCTGGCACTGCGCGCGATCCCGCGTGGCCGGGCGGTGGCGTCGTGATCGCGCTGCTGCGCGGCCTCGATGCGCGGCAGCCGGTCCTGGCGCGCACCGGCGTCGCGATGCTGCTGGTGCTGGCGGGCTGCCTGGTCGCGATGGCCGTCGACCCGCGCGAGATCCGCGGCGTCAGTGTGTGGGTCAAGCCGGCGAAGTTCGCCGCCTCGCTCGCCATCTGGGTGCTGACCATGGCCTGGGCCTGGTCCGCGCTGGCACCGGCGGCGCGTGCCGGGTGGCCGGCGCGCATCATCATCGGCGGGACGCTGGCCTTCGGCCTCTTTGAGGTGGGCTGGATCGCGCTGCGCGCCGCGCTCGGCCAGCCATCGCATTTCGCCGGGGATGCGCTGGGCGCGGCCGTCTATGGCCTAATGGGCTTCGCGGCGCTGGTGGGCTGCCTTCTTGCGGCCGGATTCGGCGGGCTGGTCGCGCTGCGCGGCAACCCCGCCACGGCGGTGCCGATGCGTCTGGCGGTGGCTGCCGGATTCGTCATCGCCGGGCTGGGCGGCGCCTTCACCGGCTTCGCCATCGGCGCCAACCTCGGACCCTATGTCGGTGGCGTGGCATCGGATGCCGGGGCGCTGGCGCCGTTCTTCTGGTCGCGCAGCGGGGGCGATCTGCGGGTGGCGCATTTCGTCGCCATCCACGCCATGCAGGCGATCCCGCTGCTGGGCTGGGGGCTGGCGCGCGCCGGCGCAACCTGGCCGCGCGCCTGGATCGCCGCGGGGTCGGCGGCCTGGCTGGCGCTGGCGGCCGGGGCGTTCGTGCAGGCGCAGGCAGGCCGGGCCTTCATCTGACGCGGCGGGCTTCGCAATCCCGCCATGGTCGGGGCATAGACCACGCCCGTGCCCGCCGAATCGCCGCTGCTCCGCCGTGCCCTGTTCCTGCTGCTGGTCCTCGCCATCATGGCGGGGCTGGTGGCGCTCGCCGTCGCCGTGCTGGCGCCGGGCGGCTGGACGGTCTGGGAAGTCCTGATCCTCGCCTGCTTCCTCGGCACGGTGCCCTGGAGCGCGCTGTCGGCGGCGAATTCCCTGGTCGGCCTGGTCATCCTGCTGGCGACGCGCGACCCGCCCGCCGCCGTGCTGCCGGCCTTGCGCGCCGCCCGGCCCGGCCCACCGCGCGGGCGCACCGCCATCGCCATCTGCATCCGCAACGAGGATATGGGCGCGGTGCTGCCGCCGCTCGGCCGGCTGATGGACGGGCTGCCGGTGGCGGCCTTCGACCTTTGGGTGCTGTCGGACACGCCGGCGGGCGAGGCGGCGATGGCCGAGGAAGCCGACTTCCGCGCCTTCGCGCAGGCACGCCCCAACGCGCATTACCGCCGCCGCGCCGCGAATGACGGCTTCAAGGCCGGCAACGTGATGGATTTCCTCGACCACCACGCCGAGGGCCTGGATTACTTCCTGTGCCTCGACGCCGATTCCGAGATGACGCCGGCCGCCGTGCAGCGCCTGGTGGCCTGCATGGAGGCCGATGACCGCCTGGCCATCGTGCAGCAGCTCATTCACGGCAAGCCGGCCACCGCCGCCTTTCCCCGCCTGTTCCAGTTCGGCATGCGCCACGGCATGCGCGCCTGGGCCACCGGCCAGGCCTGGTGGCAGGGCGACGAGGGTCCCTACTGGGGCCACAACGCGATCATCCGCATCGCGCCCTTCCGCGACCTGTGCCGGCTGGGGCCGCTGCCGGACGGGTCGCGCATCCTCAGCCACGACCAGGTGGAGGCGACGCGCCTGCACGCGGCAGGCTGGAAGGTGCGCGTGCTGCCCGACGATACCGGCTCCGCCGAAGGCAACCCGCCCACCTTTGGGGATTTCGTCACGCGCGACCTGCGCTGGGCCGGCGGCAACATGCAGTATTTGGCGCTGCTGCGCCTGCCGGGGCAGACGCTGATGGCGCGCTGGCAATTGGTGCAGGCGATCCTGCTGTTCCTGGGCGCGCCGCTGTGGTGCGCGATCCTGGTGCTGGCCGCGGTCAATGCGCTGACCGGCGGCGGCGCGGCAACGCCGACCTGGCTGCTGGTGGGTCTGCTGGCCGCAACCTGGGCGTGCCACTATGCGGCGAAGCTGGCCGGCTATGCGGAGGCAATGCTGAAGCCCGCGCTGGCCGCGCGCTATGGCGGGCGCGGCGCTTTTGCGCGCGGCGCGGCGGCCGAAATCCTGTTCACCACGCTGATGGAACCGGCACGGCTGATGGCGCAGACGCTGTTCCTGCTCGCACTTCCCTTCGGCGTGAAGGTCGGCTGGACGGCGCAGAACCGCGCCGATCGTGGCGTGACGTGGGGCGATGCGGCACGGCAGTTCTGGCCTCCGACGCTCGCGGGCGCGGCGATGGCCTGGTTGTTCGCCGCCGCCTCGCCGCTGGCGCTCCTGTTGGCGGTGCCGGTGCTGGCCTCGTTGCTGCTGGCGATTCCCTTCGCGGTGGTCACGGCCGATCCGGGCTTCTCCGCCTGGCTGCGTGCGCACCGCATCGCCGCCTTGCCGGAGGAAATCGCGACACCGGCGGTGTAGGCTGCGCGCATGGATTGGCGCCGCCCCGTCCGCAGCCTGCTGAAGCCGCCCCTGCTGCTGCTCGCCTTCCTGTGGGTGGTGCTGGAGGAGACGCTGTGGGGCTGGGCGAAGGCGATCGGCGGGCTTGTCGCACGCATCCCGGTCTTCGCGGCGCTGGAGCGTCTGATCCTACGGCTCGATGCGCGGATCGTGCTGCTGCTGTTCGCCATCCCGATCGCGGCGTTGTTCCCGGTGAAGCTGGCGGCGCTGTGGCTGATCGGCCGCGGGCACTGGCTGCTCGGCGCGAGCGTGCTTCTGCTGGCGAAGTCGGTGGGGACGGCGTTCTCGGCGCGGCTCTACGTGGTGGCGGAGCCGAAGCTGATGACGATCCCGGTCTTCGCCTGGGGGCGGAACCATGTCGCGGCGTTGCTGGCGCGCGCGCATGCGTTCCTGGATGCCTCGCCGGCCTGGCGCGCGGTGCGCGGCGCGGCGGCGCGCGCCAAGGCGGCGCTGCGGCGCGCCGCGGCGCCGGTGCGCGCGTGGTGTGCCGGTGGCGGCACCTCGCTTCTCGGCCGCGTGCGCGCGGCGCGGGCGCAGTGGCGGCGCCGCGCATGAGCGGGCGGCTGAGGCTTTACGCCGCCATCTCCCTCGATGGCTGCCTGGCGGATGCCGAGGGCGGCGTCGGCTGGCTCGCGCCCTTCGACGCGCAGGACTATGGCATGGCCGGCTTCATGGCCGAGCTCGGATCGCTGCTGACCGGCCGCGCCACCTACGACCAGGTGCGCGGCTTCGACGAATGGCCCTATGCCGGCAAGCGTGTGGTGGTGATGACGAACCGCGCGCTGGAGCCCGACCCGCCGGCAGGAGTCGAGGCGGCGCGTGGCGACGTCGCCGCCGTTCTCGCGCGGCTGCGCGCGGAAACACCGGGCGACATCTGGCTGCTCGGCGGCGCCGCGCTGGCGCAGGACTGCCTGGCGCGAGGGCTTGTGGACAGCCTGGAGCTGTTCATCATCCCGCTGCTGCTGGGCGGCGGGTTGCGGCTGTTCGCCGGTGATGGCGTGCAGCGCGCGCTGGCGCTGCACGAGGCACGGCCCTTCCCCAATGGCGTCGTCGCGCTGACCTATCGGCGGGGCTGAACGGCCGCCAGGTCAGGCCGCCTTGCCGCGCAGCTGCAACGCCAGCAGCCCCGCCGCCAGCGCGATGCCCACCAGGTGCGGATACGGCACCAGGTCCGCCGCCGCATGCTGCAGCAGCGCCGGGAAGATCATCAGCAGCCCGGCCAGCGTGAACCCCAGGCGTTCCCACCCGGCCAGGGCGCGCCGCGCGAAGCCCTGCGCCGCCGAGGCCAGCGCGGCCAGGCCGCCCGCCGCCAGCACCGTCTGCCACACCACGTCCAGCCAGGTCATGCCATCGCGGAAGTTCAGCAGCAGCCCGACGCCCTCGGGGTCGGTGACGAAGACGAAGGGCATCAGGAACGCCGGCATGGTGTATTTCCAGGCCTGCAAGGTGGTGCGGTACGGCCCCGCGCCGGTGATCGCCGCCGCCGCGAAGGGCGACAGCGCGGTGGGCGGGGACACTTCCGACAGCACCGCGTAGTAGAAGACGAACATATGCGCCGCGTAGTCCGGCACGCCGAGCTTCATCAGCGCCGGCGCCGCCACCACCGCGCAGATGATGTAGGACGCGGTCACCGGCACCGCGAGCCCGACCACCCAGACGATCAGCGCGGTATACAGCGCCGTGACCACCACGGACCCGCCCGCCGCCTGGATGGCGATGTCGCTGAACTTCAGCCCGAGCCCGGTCAGCGTGATGACGCCCACGATGATGCCCGCGCTCGCGCAGGTGGCGGCGATGCCCACCGCCTGCACCGCGCCATTGGCCAGTGCATTGACCAGCCGCTTCGGCCACAGCGCCTGCTCGGGCCGGATGAAGGACAGCAGCACCGCCAGGATCATGGCGTAGAGCACCGACAACGTCGCCGAATACCCCCAGACCATGAAGGCGACGATCGCGATCAGCGACGTGAAGTGGAACCCGTAGCGGCGCAGCATCACCGGAATCGGGTCGACCTTGATTCCCTCGCCAGTCTCCAGCCCGCCGTTGCGCGCGCGCAGGCGCCGCTGGTCCAGCTCCACCATGAACAGCAGCGAGGCGTAGTAGAGGATGGTCGGGATCACCGCCATCTTGAGGACATCCAGGTAGCCGAGCTTGAGGTATTCGGCGATCAGGAAGGCTGCCGCGCCCAGCACCGGCGGCGAGATGATGGCGCCCAGACCGCCGGCCGCGAGCAGCCCGCCCGCATCGTCGGGCCTGTAGCCGACGCGCTTCATCATCGGCCAGGCGACGGTGCCGATGGTGACCGTGGTGGCAACGCCCGACCCCGACGGCCCGCCCAGCAGGAAGGACGACAGCACCACCGTGCGCCCCGCGCTGGCGGGCTTTCCGCCGGTGGCGGCAAACGAGAAGTCCACGAAGAACTTCCCGGCGCCCGTGGCCTGCAGGATGGCCCCGTAGATGGTGAACAGGATGATCAGCGTCGCCGAGACATCCACCGCCGTGCCGAATATCCCGTCCAGCCCGATCGAGATATGCGGGATCAGGCGTTCGGAATCATAGCCCTGGTGCTGCCAGGGCGCCGGCAGGTGGTTGCCGAAGAAGGCATAGAGCAGGAAGAAGATGGCCACCGCCGGCATCACCGGCCCGGTGGCGCGGCGCGTGGCTTCCAGCACCAGCGCAATCAGCATCCAGCCTACCGCGATGTCCATCGGCTCGGGGAAGATGGCGCGGTCCTGCAGGTCGTCGCCGCCGGCGATCAGGTAGTAGATGACGTAGACCGACGCCGCCGCCAGCACGACATCCCAGGGCATCAACCGGTCGCGGTAGCGCCGCGCCGCCGGGAACAGCACGAAGCCCAGCACCAGCGCGAAGCCCACATGCACGAAGCGCAGCGTGGTGGTCGGCACGATGTCCCAGGCCGCCCAGAGATGGAACAGCGACATCGACAGCGCCAGCGCAATGGCGCCATAGCCCAGCCAGCCGGAGAAGCGGTTCTGGACGCCCTCCTCCTCCTCGATCAGCGCCTCGACGCGCGCGGCGGTCTTGTCGTCCAGCGCATCGGGCGCGACTTCGGGCGGCAGGTGGTGCGTGGTGGTCACGGGCGGTACTCCGGCGCCGGGCCCGTTGCGCTGCGCCGATCACGGTGCAGCAGGTCCAGCAAACTGTTCTGCCGCATAGTCCGAGCCGCCTGGCTCGTCGATGCGCAATGCCGTCAATGCAGGACGGGAGCGGCCCGGTCGGACCGCCCCCGCATGACATGCCGTTGCGGCGTGGCGTCAGGCGAGCGTCGCGCCCTTGGCCTTCCAGAAGGTCTCGGCCGCCGGGTGCCAGGGCACGCCGGCCGCGGCCGTCTTCTGGCCCGCGAGGTTGAAGTCGCGCGCGGCGGAATGGACGCGCGCCCAGTCCTCGCGGTTGGACCACATGATCTCCAGGATCTGCGTGACCAGCGGGGCCGGCATGTCCTCGCGCACCGCGACGATGTTGGCGACCGACATCTGCTTGTTCGGCGTGGTCTGGCCGGGATAGGTGCCGGCGGGGATTTCCTCGGCGAAATAGACGGGGCCATACTTCTCGACGATGGCGGGCACGTACTGGTCGTGGTCGATCATCACCAGTTGCACGCCCGGCGTCGCGCCGAGGTCGGTGATCGCGCTGGTCGGCACGCCCGAGACGAAGAAGTAGGCGTCGAGCTTGCCGTCCTTGATCGCGTTGGTGCTCTCGGCCGGCGACAGGCGCTCACGCGCGCGGAAATCCTTCTCGCGGTCGATGCCGGCAGCCTCGATCAGGCGGAAGGCCATGACTTCCGTCGCCGAGCCCGGCGCGCCGGTCGACACGCGCTTGCCCTTGAGGTCGGACATGGAGCGGATGCCCGTCGAGGCCACCGTCACCACCTGCATGCGGTTGGTGTAGAGCACCGAGACCGCGCGCACTGGCACCGGGCGGCCGCGGAAGCGGTCATTGCCGCGCAGCGCATCGACCGAGGCATCGACCTGCGTGAGCACCATGCCGACGCGGTTGGCACCCAGCAGCTGGAGGTTCGCGACGGAGCCGCCGGTGACCTCGACCGTAGCGCTCATGCCCGGGATGCCACGCGAGAGGTAGTTCGCGAGCGCACCGCCCAACGGGTAATAGACGCCCCCGGTGGTGCCGGTGGCGATGGCGAGCTGCTGCGCCGCCTGCGCGCGCGCGAGGCCCGGCAGCGCCAGCGTGGCGCCCGCGGCGGCAATGACGTGACGTCGGGTGATCCCGGACATGTGTCCTCCTTTGGGTGTTCTTGGTCGCTGCACGCTAGATAGCTGCCCCGCGCCCAGCTTTGAAGCCCGCGCCGTTGATCTGGCGCAAGGCGAAAGCGCGTCGCCGGCCGCATCCTTGGCGTGCATGAACCGGAGGATGTCCCGATGACCGGCCTACTCGCCCGCGACCTGATGACCCCCGACGTGGTGACCGTGCCACCCGAAACGCCGGTCATGGCCATGGCCAGGCTGCTGGCGGACCGCGGAATATCCGCCGTGCCGGTGGTGGACAAGGACGGCAAGGTGCTGGGCATCGTCACGGAAGCCGACCTCATCCGCCGCCTGGCGGGCGAGGAGGACAAGCCGGCATCGTGGTTCGCCTCCCTGTTTGCCGACCCGGCGCGGCAGGCCGAACGCTTCGCCCGCACCCATGGCGTGACGGCGCGCGACCTGATGACGGAAGTGGTTGTAAATGTGTCGCCCGACACAACCGCTGCGCATATCGCGCAACTGATGGAGCAGCAGCACATTCGCCGCGTGGTGGTGACCGAGGGCGACCGGCTGCGTGGAATCGTCAGCCGCGCGGACCTGCTGCGCGCGCTGGTGGCCCCGCCGCACCAGGATGCCGAACTGTCCGACGAACGCGTGCGCCGGGCGGTGATGGCAGCGATGAAGAAGGAACCCTGGACCGACACCTTCTACACCATGGTCGAGGTCAGGGACGGCACCGTGACATTCCATGGCTTCCGGCGGTCGGACACGGTGCAGAAGGCGCTGCGCGTGCTGGCCGAGGGCGTGCCGGGCGTGCGCGCGGTGGTGGACGACACACAGCCCATGCCGGTGTTCATCTATGGGGGGATCTAGCGCGGGCGGTTGGGGGCGGCGCCGGTCGGCTGCCGCGCCGGCCACCTTCGTGCCGATGGCGCGCTCTTCGCGCGCTGGTGCTGTGCTCTTCGCGCGACGCGCGTTGCTCCGTGGCGGTCCGGCCAAGGCAACTTGTGCAGCGCGATCCGGCTTAGGCGGTGCTTGAGGCGCCGGCGCGACGCAACCCTCGGGGTCGTTCTGCGCTACCATCGCGCCGGGCGGGCGTCGCTGCGCCCTCTCGCCCAAGGAATAGCCGCATGGCCCGCGTCCGCATCCGTCACTCGACCCGCTACGAGTACAACAACCCCGTCGAACTGTCGCAGCATCGCCTGATGGTGCGCCCGCGCGACAGTCACGACCTGCGCCTGCATGATGCGACGCTGTCGATCAGCCCGGCGCCGGACGCCACGCGCTGGTCGCATGACGTGTTCGGCAATTCGGTCTGCCTGCTGGATTGGGCGCCGGGGGAGCGGACCGATCACCTCGAGATCGTCTCGACGCTCGACCTCACGCATTATCCGGCCGGGCCGGCATTGCCGCTCGCGACGCTCGACCCTTCGGTCGAGATCTTCCCCTTCTCCTATGCCGCCGAGGAAGCACCCGACCTCGAGCATTTTCGCGTGCGCCTGCTGTCGGACCCGCAGCGGCGCGTCGATGCCTGGGCGCGGCGCTTCCTGCTGGATGGCGGGCAGACGCGCACGCTGCCGATGCTGGAGGCGATGACCCGCGCGATCCGCGACGAATTCACCTACGAAGGCCGCGATGCGGAGGGCACCAACAGCCCGGTGGTGACGCTGGACTCAGGCCGTGGCGCCTGCCGCGACTTCACGCTGCTGATGATGGAGGCGGTGCGTTCGCTCGGCCTCGCGGCGCGCTTCGTCACTGGCTATCTGTATGATGCCGGCAGCGGCGAGGGCGTGGTCGGCGGGGGCGCGACGCATGCCTGGTGCTCGGTCTATGTGCCCGGCGCCGGCTGGGTGGAATACGACCCGACCAATGGGTTGGTCGCGGGCGAGAACCTGATCCGCGTGGGCTCCACCCGCACCCCGGAACAGGCGGTGCCGGTCGGCGGCGGCTTCACCGGCCAGGTCGACGACTTCGCCGGCCTGCATGTGGATGTGACGGTGCAGGTGGGCGAGGAAGGCGTGGCCGAGGCCGCGCCCGTCACCCCGCAGCCGGAATCGCCACCCCCACCAGCGAATCCCGCGTGACCAGCGCCGCCAGCCGCGCCTCGTCCCAGCCTTCCGTGCTCGCAGGGCGCATCGGCAGCACCATCCAGCGGTAGTCGGCGGTGCTGTCCACCACGCGGACCTCGACGCTGTCGGGCAGGTTCAGCCCCAATTCGGCCAGCACCGCGCGCGGTTCGCGCACGGCCCGCGAACGATAGGCAAAGGATTTGTACCAGTTGGGCGGATAGCCCAGCAGGGCGCGCGGATAGCAGGAGCACAGGGTGCAGACCACCAGGTGATGCCGCCCGGGCGTGTTCTCGAGCACGCCGAGCGGCGGTGCGCCGGCCATCGACACGCCCATCTGCTCGGCCGCGGCCTTGCCATCGGACAGCAGCAGCGCGCGATAGGCGGGGTCGGCCCAGGCCTTCGCCACCATGCGCGCGCCGGTCTCCGGGCTCGCCTTGTCGGTATTGGCCTGGCGCTCGGCGATTTCGGCCTGGGTGACGACGCCCTTGGCCTCCAGCGCCGCCATCAGGCGGTCCAGCAGGGCGATGCTTTCGGGGCGCGGGGGTGCGGCCATGCCTATGCCTCCTGCGCCGTCGCGGCGGCTGCGGGTTCCAGCCAGTGTTCGAAGACCTCGACCATCACCGTGTCGCCGGGCTTGCCGTCGTTCCACAGCGGCTCCTGCGCGAACAGCACATGGTACAGCGTGCGCGCCGGCGCCGGGCGGGCGAAGGCCAGGTCCTCGGGATTCGCGAAGGCGCCGAGCGGGCGCACCACCGTGCCGGTGCGGCCGCGGATGTAGTGCGGCGTGCGGATGTGGCAGGGACCGCGGCGCTCGGGCCAGTCGTCCTTCACGCGCACCTGCGCGCCGGGGGCGAAGCGGGCGGCAATGTCGGCGGTGGCGGTCACGGCAGCACGTCCTTCTCCACGATGCCCTTCTCGACCATCAGCAGCGCGATCGAGCGCAGCCAGCGTTCGTAATAGCCGAGGGCGAAATACTCGCCTTCCGGGATGCTCTCGATGCCGCGGCGGAGTTCATCCACCGTCATCAGCTTCTTGCCGGCCAGCACCTGGCGCAGCGCATCGACCTGCTTGCCGAAGCCGTCGGGCGGCGCCTCGTCGTGTTCGACCGGCGTGCAATGGAAGCGGGCGATGCCGCCCATGTCGTGGATGGCGGGGATGGGGCGATCGTCTGGCATGGCGCGAAGGCTACGACGCCACGCGCCGCGCGGTCCAGCGCCGCTACTTCACTTCCTCATCGGCGCTCACGCCCCAGACCTCGGAGCGCAGGATGTAGCCGCGATGCTCGCCGGCCTGCGCCTCGCACCAGGGGCTGCGCGGTTCGCATTGGCGCAGGCGCACCACCACGCCGGGGCGCAGGCGCGCCGCGGGGGGGCTGTCAGCCTCGGGGCGGCGGCGCAGCAATGTCTCGCTGTTCGGCGCGCCGCGCACGATGGCGCTGCGCCGGCCCATCAGGGTGGATTGATGGACCCAGCCCTCGGTGCCCTCGGGGTCGCGGATGCGGCGCCACAATTCAAATTCGCGGGTGATCTCCACCGGCAATTCGCGGCGCTGGTAGGTCCATTCGATGGGGAAGCGCGTGCCGGGACCGGCGCGCAGGTTCACCTCGTCCGACCGCAGGGCGGCGAAGCGCGGCAGCGGCAGGTTGGTGACCGACCCGACCGAGGGCTGTGGGTCCGGCGCGGGCGCTGGCGCGGGGGCGGGCTCGGCGGGCCGGGCTGCGGCGGCACCGGCCGCGGCGCCCGCGCCAGCGGCTGCACCGGCTGCCGCGCGGCCGCGCTGGGTCTGGCGGGCGGTTCCACCCGGCGGGCGGCCGTCCGGGCGGGCCGGG
>JBHYEQ010000021.1:0-78639 GCA_051860065.1 Roseomonas sp. | reverse complement strand
GCCGACATCCAGGAGGGGCTGGTCGATGTCGTCGTCGTCTACAAAATCGACAGGCTCTCCCGCTCGCTGGTGGACTTCACCAAGCTGGTCGAGGTGTTCGACGCGAACGACGTGACCTTCGTTTCCGTCACGCAGTCCTTCAACACGACAACCAGCATGGGGCGGCTGACGCTGAACATCCTGCTCAGCTTTGCGCAGTTCGAGCGCGAGGTGATCGGTGAGCGCATCCGCGACAAGGTGGCGGCATCGCGCAAGCGCGGCATGTGGATGGGAGGCTTCGCGCCACTCGGCTACGACGTACGCGAGCGGAAGTTGGTGGTGAACGACGCCGAGGCCGCGCTGGTGCGGCGGATCTTTCGTGGCTTCGTCGAGACGGAGTCCTGCACCAAACTGGTCCAGGCGCTGCGCGCCGAGGGCGCCACCACGAAGCGGGGCCGCCCGCTGACGAAGAGCGACGTGTACCGGATTCTCAGCAACCGCGTGTATCTCGGCGAGGCGGTGCACAAGGGCACGGCCTATCCGGGCGAGCACGATGCCATCGTCAGCCAGCAGCAGTGGGACGAGGTTCACGCGGTCCTGCAGGTCAGCCCGCGGGTGCGGGTCAACCGGACCCGGAACACCACGGCTCCGCTGCTGCGCGGGCTGATCTACGACAGCGACGGCCGCGCCATGTCGCCGAGCCACAGTCGCGGCAGGGGCGGGCAGATGTACCGCTACTATGTCAGCCAGGCGGTGCTGAAGGGCGGCGCGACCGAGCGGCCGGCGATCGCACGGTTGCCGGCCGGAGAGATCGAGGCGGCGGTGGTGGCGCAGGTGCGCGCGCTGCTGCGGCAGCCCGAGATGGTGGTCGGCACCTGGCGGGCAGCGCGCCTCACCGCGCCGGACGTGACGGAGCAGGAGGTGCTGCTGGCGCTGGAGCGGATCGAGCCGCTGTGGGACGAGCTCTTCCCCGCCGAGCGGGCGCGCATCGTGCGGCTGCTAGTGGACCGGGTCGACGTCGGGGCCGAGGGCGCCGCGGTGCGGCTGCGGCTGGAGGGGCTCGGCAGCTTGGTGCGGGACCTTGCTGCCCAGGCGCCCGAGGCTGGGAGGGCTGCGGCGTGAGCGACGGGACGCAGACCTTGACCGTGGTCATCCCGCTCCGGGTGAAGCCCCGGGGTGGGCGGAAGGCGATGGTCACGCCCGGCGTGCTGGCGCTGGAGCGCCGGCAGGACATCACGCTGATCAAGGCGGTGGCGCGGGCCTTCCGGTGGCGGCGGATGATGGAGGCCGGCCGCTACAGCACGATCGACGAACTGGCGGCTGCCGAGAAGATCAACTCGTCCTATGTCTCCCGCCTTCTGCGGCTGACGCTGCTGGCGCCGCAAATCGTCGAGGCGATCCTGGACGGGCGGCAGCCGGAGGGGATGACGCTGCCGGGCCTGATGGAGCCGTTTCCGGTGGAGTGGACCGCTCAGTGCGCAGCCATATCGTCTGAGCAGGGATGCCGCGCCTCGAAGGTCAGGAGCATGGCCCCGTTCGACGAATGGGCCTGACCCGCGGGACTATTGGTTGCGCTGGCCCGGTATGCGATTTGGAAAGCCAATCCCGAAGCGCGGTCCAGTCCCCTGCCGATAGGTCGGCCACGCGGTGACCCCGACGTCCGGTAGCCATCCGTAAGCCAAATTGCTGCGGAATCACCGGTGCCATATCGCCAAACCGCCAAGAGGTGTCGAACACCAGGACGTACTGCCCGTCCGCGTCGGTCTTCGTCGCGTCCGGGCCGTGCGTCACGTTCGGCACCTGCACGAGCCCGTCCGCGGTCGGCCGATAGATGTTGTCTGGGCTGGCGCTCACATCAGGCTTCTTGCCCGCAAAGCGCTTGTCGTCCCAGTACTCGGCGAAGGTAAGCTTTTCGGCCACCACGCCAGCCCACCGCACGCCATGCGGATCAAGGCCGAGCCTGCGGCCCGAAAACGCCAGGATCAGATCACCGGGTCGCGCTGTCATCCTGATCCGAGGCTTGCAGACCGCGAGCGTGAATGCGGGCGGATCGTAGTTCGGCGCGCTACCGCCGTCATAGACCTGGACGTATGTGAACACCCTCATGGCTGATCGTCGCGCCACAAGGCCATTAACCAATCCAGCGCATCAGGTCGTGTGCCAATGTCGGCAACGAACTCCTGGCCGCGAGCAGCGCAGGACAGAAGCCCAGCGGCGCTTTGCCATCGATCTGCTCGACCATGGTAGCTCATGCCTGATCCACCGCGATTTGGGTCGAGCCAAGCAGGAACCGACCAGACGGACGGGCTCTTGCCCGCAGCTGTTAGGCGGTGACCCTGAGAAAACACGCCCCAGCCCGGCATCGGCAATTCCTGTTCATGCAGGCACAGCGTCTCCCTTGCCACGTACAGCGTGTTGTACTCGCTCCATCCGTCGCGCGCGTGCGGGTGATCTCGCAGCCATGGATGCGCGCTCAATGCGGTGGAACCGTGCGGTCCGACGCAGAGCACGTCTCCAATCTGAAGCCAGCCGAAGCTGCGGTGCTCTGGCGGGCCGATGAATCTCCAGCCGCTGCCGTCGTGGCGCTCGGCTGCACGAAAGAGACCCCAAAACAGAAAGAGGTCGCCGACGCCGACCCCCTGCCGGTCAAGATGGGCCTGGGCTGCACCAACTTGGCCGAGACAGCCACGCCAACCTGATGGACGCGAAGGCAGTGCCTCGGCGTCGATGTCGGGGTCCAGGTGACAGGAACGATCCGCGGAAATGCGTCCACCGGTCAGATCCTCGACCATCGAGCCGATGCAGGCACGGAGATCCTTGAAGGAGATTGGCGAGGGCATGCGCGTAGGGATAGGCAGGGAGACGGGACGCCCCGAGACGATCGGGCTCGCACAGCCACCCGCCGAAGAATCGAAGCCTTTGCGGCTAAAGATCACGCGCATGATCGAAGGCCTGCCACGTACCGGAACCCGCTCGGAAGTCTCCCGCGCATGTCCGCCTTATATCCCCTATCGAAGAAGACGGTTTGATACCCACAACGGGAACGGTGCTGGCGATCCTCGACGGGCGGCAACCGGATGCGATCACCCTACCATGGCTGATGGAGCGGTTTCTGTTGGAGCGGAAGCAACAGCATCTTCGACGCAAGGTGATAGCGGGTAGCTGGAGCTCCGTATCAGATACGACAGTCACTGGTTTGGAGATGCTACAATATACATCTACGTGCTCCAGCCTTGTTGAAAGCTGCTGCTGAGGGCAATCATGCCGAGAGGAAGACTGCCCCCCGAAGATGTCATTCCAAGGTATGTTGCTGCGCGCGTCGCTCCTACGTACAAGTATTTCCCGAAGAGCTCGGGTTCATCCTCAGCGAGCTGATCGATACCTACGAAGAAGACCGCCTCGAACTCCAACCCCTTGATGTGCTGGATGTCGAAGACGCGGACTTCGTTGTCCTGGCCGACGAACTTTCCCTCCGGGCAGGCGACGGCACGAATGTTGTTTTCCTCGAGGGCATCGTTCAGGGCGTCAGCCAATGGACGCACCGCATCCTCGCCACTCACGAGAACCGCGACCGTAGGCAGCCCATCTGATAGCTTCTCGATCTCGACGATCCGGGCAGCCAGCCATGCGGCACACATACTAGAGTCCGCCAGCCGGAAGCCACATACCGGCGGGACGCCCTCATTCTCGACATGCTCTGGCAGCCCGGCAGCCGGTCCCTCGTCCCCAGTGAGCGCAGCGATCCGCGCCGCAAACTCGTTCAGTTGCCGGCTATGGCGATAGGTTACGGTGATCTCCCTGGTTTCGATGTCCGGGAAGACGAACTCCAGGTCCTCGGCCGACCGGGTCCCCCAGCGCGTCAGACGCTGGTTGAAATCGCCGCAGGCTAGGAACGAGTTCAGCGCCGGGTCGCACAACGACGACATGCATGCCAGTTGTACGGGCGAGAAGTCGGTTGCTTCGTCAACCACGATCTGGGACTGCCAGAGATTGCGGATGCTTGAGAGGAACTCGAAGCCGGGCTCCCCCGACGTGGCCTGGAGTCGCGGCTCTGCAACGAGACGGCCGGCAGCATCGAGCATCGCAAGGATGATCACGTCGAGCTCAAGCGGCGACAGGTCTGTAATGCGCACCTGGTCCGTGCGGTACCACTTCGCGCGATCTTCGGCCTCGCGCCTGAACCTTGCATAGCGCCTTGGGGTGTCCAGCAGATAGCGCCGTGCCGGGTTCGTGAACCTCCTGATCGCGGTTTGTGTCTCGAGCGCGCGTCCCAGCGTCTCGAGCTCCGCCCTAGGTGGAATTCGGTCCTTGAGCCAATGTGCGAGTCGCGCCGTGCGCGTACCGGCCTTCAGGCGCCGTTTCGCGGAAGCCGCCCGGGCGATCCCACGAACCGCTTGAAAATACGCCGAAACAGCAGCTAGCTCGCCGACGCCAGCGGGTGCCTCCTCCATATCCTCGTCGTCTTCGTCGTCAGCCCCATCCGGATCTTGGCCGGAAGTGTCCTTCATTCCCGCGAGAAGCGTGCCGAACTCGTCGAAGAAACGCCGGTTGCCATGCAAGGCAACGTTCGCAGCCTTCCGGATGATGCTGTCGGCCTGTGTCCTGATCGCGGTGAGCTTCTCGGCAATCCCGTCCCGCATGTCCAAGAGGACGTGCAAAGGCGGATGCGCCTCGCCCTGGGGCGGCACCATCAGGCGAAGGAGCCGCGCTCCGATGGCATTGACCGCCATATCGCTGTCCTCCGCGAGCCGCTGTGCGCCTGCGCGGAGGTCCGACCAGAAGCGCTCCTGCTGCCATGCCTCGAACGCGGTGAACCATGACGTCGAATCTTCGATGGCCGCTGGTTGCAGGTTCTCGAGCCTATCGCGGAGGACGAAGCCAACCGGTCGCGTCGCCGTGCGGAGTATCGGAAGTTCATGGCGGCCAAGGTGCAGCCGATACTCCGTCCAGGTTTGGATGCGCGTATCGGGCGCGGGGATACCCTCCTCGTTGAAGGCTTCCTTGACGTATGCCTTTAGCAGATCCGTCGGAGAGAACATGAGCCAGCTCGTCGCGTGACCATCGAGGCCGGCCCGCGTACGCCCGACGGCACGAAGCTCGGCCTCGTCGAGGGCCTCGGTGTCAAGCTTCTGGCCCAGGCGCTTGATGAGGGTCGTTGTCTTACCGCTGCCTGGAGGCCCGATCAGGACCAGGCGGCTGGCGAGGGGAAGGCGAAAGGCCTCGTCCTGGAACTCATCGAGGATCGGGTTCTCGCGCAGACTGACCCTGCGAAGCTGGCCACGCCTAAATCCCTCGACGACGTTGTCTTCGCTCTTTGCTTGGTTCAGGAGCGCGGTGAGGAGGTCTTTCACCTCTTCTACGGTCGCAATGCCTGCAGAAAGCAATGCACGGAGCGACAGGATGGTGCGTGCGCTGCCGTCCTCGGCCAGGACGCGCGTGTTCAGCGACTCCCAGCCGGTCTGCTCGAGCCTGGGATGGAACTCTGACCGCTCCACGATCTCCAGCTCGAGCGCACCGCTCGGCGTCGCGATCGTATGGTGGATGCCGAGCGGGAGGGATGCAAGCCGCCCTAAGGGCGCACGGTACCCGACCACCTTCACGTCCGTGCCGTCGACCTGAACGGGCGTGAAGCGGGTGATGTAGTAAGTTAGCCGCCGCCCTTCGTCGTCCTGGGCGACAACGCGAGCGATGGCCGGCTCCATGGTGAGGTGCCGGTAGGTCTCGCGGTTCTCCCGCACGATGTGCACAAGGGTCGCCGCCGCGCCGGGACGATGGATCGTATTTTGGTGGGTAAGCGCGTCCGGCACCGGTCTGTCGCTTAGGTCCAGCAGCACGCGGGCCTTCCCGGCGATGCGCCCGAAGAGATCGAGCGCCTGCGCGCCCAAATCCTTGAGTCGCAGTTGGTCGAGCGCGGATGACCCTGGCGGCGCTTTCCCTGGCATCGGTGTGTGATCCCCGTGTTGGACGCTGGATGGAACCAGGATGGGCGTTGAGAGGAAACTAGGCGAGCACTCTGCCCCGGCGGCGCCGGTGCCCGCGACCGTTGCTGGCCTCGCCCAACTGGGCGAGCGCTACCGCGACCGTTGCGTCTGCTGGATCGTGGGGACGGAGTTCACCTTGGAAGTCTTGCGCGAGGATTTGGCATTCCAAGTAGTCGAGCGGGTCCGGGACGCGAACGGCGCGCTTCAACATCGCTCACGCAGCTCCCCTGACTTGCTGAGTCGTGTACGCGAGTTCCCGCTCCAAAGTTTGCGGGTTCCGGCACACATGGAACGCCCACCGCCCGAGCTTCCCCCAGTTGTTCACCGCCCGTACCCAGCGTCGCGCGCCTTCGTGCTTGGCAGTCGTCTGGTTGTCCTCGAAGCCCTTGACCTCGAGCACTAGCGTCAGATCCGGCTCGCCGTCCGGTGTCGCCATGCGCACGAGGAAGTCGGGTTCGTAGCCGTAGTCTACCCCGAGGAATTCATACGGGATGCTGAGGTCCATACCCTCATTCCGCGCGTAGAAACGGATAAGCCCTTGCTGCGCCGCCTGCTCCAGCCGGAACGCTGCGCTCTGCTCCCATGCGGCGGTGTCGGCGACGACGTGCCCGATGTGGCTCGCCATCGTCGCGAAGACGGGGCGCTTTGTGCGGAACTCCACGCCCGCCGTGCTGCCGATCTCCTGCGTGCGGTTCAGCAAGGGCAGCAGCGGCGGCTCGCCGGATGAGTCGTCCGGCTGGATGGCGTCGCGCACCCGCTCCACCACCTGCCGCGCGTACTTCTCGAGGCCAAGCTCCGGCTCCGGAGCGCCGTTGAAGTCCACCTTCCGACGCACGTACTCCTCGACCACGCGGAACACCTGCGGGAACAGGGCGTGCCGTGATTGCAGCGCAAAAACGCGCCGCTTCCGACCCTCGGCACCGGACGTGCCGGCCTGCGTCAGCTCCTCGACAATGCGCTGCGCCGCCTGGAACAGGATCGTCTGGAGGTGGACCGAGGCGTAGTAGGCCTCGCGGTTCTGCTGGTGAAAGCCGAAGGGCGACTGCGTCTCCGCCATGCCGCCGCCGACCTGCACTCCCACCTGCGGCCGCACGAAGGTGCCGGTGGGCTCGCGGTTGGGCTCGATGCGCAGCGGCTCCATCGCGCCGACATCGCAGCGGATCAGATTGCGGCGGAGCGCGAAGGCGTAGCCCTCCACCACCGGGAAGCGGATTTCCATCGCGGCCCGCTCGGGCAGCGCCTTCACCAGGTTGGGCGGGGTGTCGTCCGGCTCGGGCTTATTCACCGGCCTCCCGCGGAACGGGATGACGGAGAACGGCACGCCGTAGACGTCGCAATATTCCTCGGTCAGCAGCCCGGTGGCGGGGTCCGGCTTGTAGTCCATCCGGCGCAGGCCGCGGCCCACGACCTGCTCGCACAGCAGCTGGCTCGTGAAGGCGCGCAGCCCGAGGATCTGTGTGACGGTGTTGGCGTCCCAGCCTTCGGTCAGCATCGCCACCGAGACGACGCAACGGACATGCTCGCCGGGCTCGCCAGCCTTGCCGACCGTGGCGACAACGCGCCGCAACTCCTCAGCCGCGTCGGTCTTCTTCTTGCCTGTCCCGCTGCCGCCAGCCTCGGCCTGCGCCAGCAGCTTGCTGTCGATGCGGATGGTGACCTTCCGCTCTGCGGTGTTGCTGAAGAGGTCCGAGAAAACCTCGCCCTGCCCATAGACGATGCGCGGCTTTGGCTTCTTCCCACGCTTGGTGGTGGGCGCCACCTCCTCGCTCTCGTCCTCCTCCAGGACCTCCACCACTTCGGCCTCGGTGACCGTCTCGATCACCTGCTCGCCGCTGATACGGCGGTAGAATTCCTCGGCGATGTCGGTGTTGTCACAGACGATTATGACGCAGGGAGGCGTCCGGTCCACGCCTGGCTGTCCGGCGCGGATAAGGTCGAAGCGTTCCTTCCACTGCCCCATGATCTGGACCAGCGCGCCCTGCGCCTCGCGCCAGACCACATCCGGCTTCGGCTTGCCGGAGCGCCCGGGCAACTTCTCGCCAGGCTGCAGCCCGTCACGGATCGCTTCCCACAGGCGGAAGTACCGCGGGTCCGGCCGCCCCGTCGTGTCCTGCACCGGCAGGCGCGGGATCTTGGTGATGCCGCTCTCGATCGCGTCCACCAGCCCAAAGTCGGAGACGATCCAGGGGAAGGGCTGGCCCTCGGGATACCCGCTGCCCTTGATACGGAAGGGCGTAGCCGAGAGGTCCACCACCATGGAGATGCCTGGCGCCTCGCCACCAGCCGCGTTCAGTCGATCGAGCCCGTCCACCCAGACGGTCGCCTCCTGCGCTTCGTCCTCGAACGCCGCCTTGTCGTCGCCGGTCAGACCCGAGCCGACTGCCACACCGGGCGCGGGCCGCCAGCAATGGTGGCCCTCATCGTTGATGACCAGGATTGGCAGCCGGTCCGACGCGCTGCCCAGGATGCGGCGCAGGAAGTCCGCGGGGGTTTCCTCGCCCTTGTCGACGACGGCATAAGTCTTGTCGCCGTCCTTGTGCGGGCTTTCCGGCGCGAACCGGTGCCAGTTCTCGACGATGACGGTGCCGCGCTGGAGCAGCGGCCGCCACTTCGCCGGCACGAGGTTGAAGGCGTCGTAGTAGTTGTCTGGCGCGTCGGGCTTTAGCACGCCCAGCCGCTCCTTCACCGTCAGGTTCGGCGCGCAGAGCAGGGCGACGTCCGGGTATTCCCGGCTCTCCGGGCTGATGCCGCGATTCACGAAGGCCCAGGTGATCACCATCGCCGCGACCAGCGTCTTGCCGCTGCCGGTGGCGAGCTTGGTGCACAGGCGGCGCAGCGGCTTCAGTGACGGGTCGGCAGGCTTGTCCACCAGGGTCGGGAAGAACTCTGCGCCCTGCGCCAGTTGGAAGGCCGGCCCTGGTCGCACACCGTTCAGCAGCCGACCGAGATCCTCCTCCGTCACCTTCGGCGCGAAGCGCAGGCGGCTGGTGCGGCCGGTGAAGCGTATCTCCGCCAGGTATATGATCGTCTCCACGGCCTCGCGCTGGCCAAAGAATAGGCGGCGCTCGCGATCCTCGCGGCTCCAGTGGCGGAGCAATTCGCGCGTCGCCAGCGTGGCGCCGCGGTAGTCGGCCTCCCGCCAGCGGCGCACATCGTCGCGCAGCAGGTTGGGCAGGGGCAGGTCGTCCTGCTGTTCCTGGGCCAGCAGCGACATCTGCGCGCTACCGGTCCGCTCCGTCTTGTACCAGTAGGAGGCGGGGCGGCGGCCCGGCTCCTTCCGCGCGGCACCGGTGACGGTGTCGTATTTCCAGTGCTGGTCCGGTTCCTTGTAGGGCGAGCAGAGGATGGGCCGCTCGACCGGCTGGATCGGGATGTCCTGCTGCTGCGGAGGGGCTTTGGCCACTGGCTCAGCCCTCCAGCCGATGCAGGCGCATCACCTCATTGCCGCGTGGGTCGATCACCTTCACCGCGACGCAGGCATGCTCCCCCTTCGGGAAGGGCAGACTGACCGTGCCGGAGAGGGCAGCGAAGGCTTCCTCATCCACCACGCCCTTCAGCGCAGCGCTCAGCTTCGACCAGGCATCCTTGTCCGGGAAGAAGGCCTGGGTGATGCAGAAGCTGCGACCGTCATAGTCGCTGTCCAAGAACCATGCGGCCACCTTGTCGGCGCGCGTCGGCGTGATCGTGGCCGTCAGCGGGTCGTAGATATCGACGCCTTCCATCACCACGCGCCACTCGTCGTTGCCGGCCGTTTCGAGCTTCGAGCGCGGCTTTCCGAAGACAGTGAACAACTGAGCGGCAGGGGTGTCCTTCAGCAGCCCCGACATTCCGCTGCTCACGTCGGGCCTGATGAAAGCCATGTGGACGCGCACGCGCGGGTTCGGATCCTCATCGATGATGGCCTGCGCGGCGCCGTCGAAGGTAAAGCCGGCGATCACCAGCTCCTCATAGCCGCGGCGAGAGGCAGCGGAGAGAAGCTGCTCAACCTGCTGCGCAGTCACCGGGCCATATTGCGGACCAAATGCGACGGCCACCGTGGCGCGACCTTCGGGATCATCGTCCGTCTCGCCCTTCAACACCCACCGGCCTTCAGCATGGATGGCCTGCGACCGGGCGCCGAGCGGTTCGAGCCGAGTGAAGTGCTTTTCCTTGTTATCCAGGAAGCGCACCCCGTCCTGTCGGAGAAGCCGCAGCATCTGGTCGAGGTAGGCCTCGGCGTTCTGGGGGTCTGCAGTCGCGGTGCTGGCAGCGTCATCAGCGAAGGTGTCGTCCAGTGCCTGCGGCGCCCCGTCGATGGGGCTGGCGTGCGCTGCTTCGTCCAGGCTGGTTTCGGCGGGCTGCACGGCTTCCACAGTGAATGGACCGGATACGCGGGTGATACCGGGCACCTTTTCAGGCTGGTCTACCAGCACCTCGCCATGCGCGGCGTCGGCGATTGCTTTATCGACGTCGTCCTGCTTCGCCCGCCAGGCTGCGCGATAGGCAACGATTGCGTCAGCAAACGTCCGGGGATGGTCGGGGTCAGTATCAAAGGGAACCGTCCAATGCTGAAACCCATCCGGCGGTTTCGGCAGATCCCATCGACGGCGCTCAGCCTCATTGATTGCTCGCTTACCCTGTTGCCGTTGCTTCTCCACGAGTTTGGCAAGGAGCAAAGCTATGGTCTGGGCGGCAACTCCAGCCAAAGCGCCGTTCAGATCGCCAAGGCATTTCTCCAAAACCGGATCGTGCTTGGCAAAAATGGCATCGAGCGCTTCATTCTGCGCTATTGCCTTCAGCGTGACGTTGGGAACAGTCTTGCAAACAAAGCCTTTTTCCAGGCCGGCAGCAGGCTCACGCAACTTGTAGAAGTCGAATGTGCTGGTGATCAGTCGCTGGCGTGCGACAGCTACAGCCACACGGCTTGTATCAATCGTGATCCAACGGCGCCCCCATTGCTCAGCCACGTATGCAGTCGTGCCGGACCCGCAGGTTGGGTCGAGTACGATGTCGCCCGGCTTGGTCGTCATCAGCATGCATCGCTCGACGATCTTCGCCGCGGTTTGCACGACATAGACCTTGCCACTGGCACCGCCGATATCGGCCCAGTTCGTGCCGATGGATGCGGCAGGGGCGTCCCGCCACAGCTTGATCATCCGAACCTGGTCGCCGTCCGCTACTAGCCGGTCTGCCCGTCCCGCCCTGGCGAGTTCCTCAGTGCGAACTCCCCAATGCCGATTCATTCCGGGATGGAATTGCCGTCCTTGGAAATTAAAAGGGACCGTGGTCGTTTCACGGAATCCGTCGGAGGTGAGCGGATAGCTCTGCCACAAAAGAAGATCCGGCTTGATGTCACCATCCTCGTCGAAATCATCATCGATGGCAGCTCGGCGCAATCCGGAATTCTCAATCACACGATTGTATGCGGCGCTTCCCCGATTTCCCTTCTGACGCAGCAAGTAGAGCTTTTGAAATGTCGAGCTTGCAGAGGTTTTGTCTTTGGCGAACCACAACAGGAAATCCGAATTGGCTTGCAAAAAATCGCCAGTGGCACTTCCTGTTTTCTGTACCGAAATCTGCGCTATAAAATTGCTGCGGCCGAACACCTCATCCATTAGCTGCCGAACAGAATGAAGATTTTCGTCACTAATCTGCACGAATATATGGCCAGTTTGTTTGAGTAATTTCTGACACATATGTAAGCGGTCACGAAGATAGGTAAGGTAGGAGTGAAGGCCGAGCGTCCAAGTGTCTCGGTATGCCTTCACCATTTCTGGTTCTCGAGTCAGGTCGGATGCCTTGTCTCCAACCCCCTTTTCGCCAACTTCTGTCTGGAAGTTGCTGCCGAAGCGGATCCCGTAGGGCGGGTCCAGGTAGATCATCTGGACCTTGCCGGCGAGGTTCTCTCGCTGCGCCAAGCTGGCCATCACCTGCAGGCTGTCGCCCAGGATCAGTCGGTTCGCCCAGTCCACGTCGTGCTGGTAGAACTTGACCGCCTGCGCATAGGACAGCGTCGGGTCGGCAAACAGGTCGCGCGTCACATCCTGCCGTGCCGCGGCCCGCAGGATGGCCTGGGTGCTCACCCGCTCATGAATGTGCAGCGCCACCGGGTCCACAGCGAAGCCCGGCGTCTCCCGCTTGCCGGCCCATTCCAGCCAGGGCTCGTGCCGGCGCAGCGCATCGGCCAACTGGGCGGCCTCCTCGGCGGTCAGCTTTTCCCGCGTCGCCTTTTCCAGCAGCGGCGGTAACGCGTCCGCCCGGCCGGAGGGGTCGGCCCGCAACGCCGGATCAAGCCGGGGGGAATAGGCGTAGCTGGTCCGCGGCGCGGGCGGCGTCCGGCCCTCGGCTGCGATGGCGGCGGGAGGGTTGTTGGGGCGGGTGGCGCCAGCATGGCGATAGTCCTCAACCGGCAGCGCGCCCTGTTGTCCTGAGGGCTGTGCCCGCCGCCGTCCCGCCATTCCGCTTCCCCCTGGATCGCAGGCGGGACAATACAGAATGAGAGACGAGTTGCGCAGTCATTGCGAAGACCGGACGGCCGCAGACATCTTTTGCGCTGTCGAGGTCAGCCCTGCGCAGGAGCTCCGCTATGGTGTATAGATACTCCGGACCGAGTGTTCGCTGTTTCGGTACGCACTTCGAGCAAGTGGGGTTCGAACCACGGCAAGCGTCGACCGCGCTGAAACCGGCCTTTCACCTGGAATTTTGAGTTCCGTACTAAATCTGCCAAGTCAGGAGGTCCGGAGAGAATTGGCCTCCGGAGAGCGATTTTCGAGCTTCTCCGCGCCGGGCCAGTCAACAGGTCGGCCCCGAAAACCCCAGGAAACCTGCCACTCAGGGCGGCGCCCGGTCAGGCGGAGAGTGCGGCTCGTATCGGAACTGGCGGAGAGGGTGGGATTCGAACCCACGGTACAGTTGCCCGTACTTCGGTTTTCGAGACCGACCCGTTCGACCACTCCGGCACCTCTCCGACGGGCCCGCGGCTATAGTACCACCTCAGGCCGGGCGCAACGCCCAACGCGCAGATGCCCGGAATTCTTCGATCCCGCCCGCCCCCAAGCGACCCATCGACGGCTCTGACATCGTTGCTTGTCCCGGCAAGGCTCAGGCGGCCGGCTGCAGGGGCGCGGTCGCCGATCCGCGCCGATGCAACGTTAGCGCCGTGGGCCGTGCCGCCCCACGCCGCCCCCGCTCGTCCACCCACGAGCAGCCCACGTGGCACAGGCCAATGATCGCCGCGCGGAATCCGTTGCTGCCCTCACGCCGCCCGGCCGCCATCGATGCCCGTACCCTGCGTGACCGACCCGTGCGGTCCGCCGATGGCGCCCGGCCCATCGTCCGGTACGGCCACGCCCAACCATGGTTGGCACGGCAGGCGACCCGCCAGGCACCGCATCCCCGGTTGACGCCCCGCCCGCGCCCCCGCTATACGCCCGCTCTCTCGGCGGGGTTCCATCTCCGCCGTCTTCGCTTTTGCCCGCCCGCCCCCGGCCTCCGGCCCAAGGGGCAGCGGGAAACATCCAGGGCCTGTCATGACCTACGCAGTGATCCGCACCGGCGGCAAGCAGTACCGCGTCACCCCGAACGCCACCCTGTTCGTGGAAAAGCTCGACGCCGCGCCGGGCACCACCATCACCTTCAACGACGTGCTCTGCGTCGCGACCGAAGCCGGCCTGACCATCGGCGCCCCCACCGTGGCCGGCGCGTCCGTCACCGCCGAGGTCGTCGCCCAGAACCGCGGCGACAAGGTCCTGATCTTCAAGAAGCGCCGCCGCCAGAACAGCCGGCGCAAGAACGGCCATCGCCAGCACCAGACGGTGCTCAAGATCGCCACCATCTCCGCGGCGTAAGGACACCAACCCCATGGCACACAAAAAGGCAGGCGGCTCCTCGCGCAACGGCCGCGACAGCGCGGGCAAGCGCCTCGGCGTGAAGCTGTTCGGCGGGCAGGTCGTGAACGCCGGCTCCATCATCGTGACCCAGCGCGGCACCAAGATGATCCCCGGCGACAATGTCTATGCCGGGCGCCAGCACTCGCTGCACGCCAAGGTCGATGGCCGCGTTACCTTCGTGCGCCGCGCCGAAGGCCGCGTGCACGTGACCGTCACGCCGGCCGCCCAGGCCGCCGAGTAACGGCGCCCACCGCGCGTCGCGTCGGCGGGGGCCTTCGGGCCCCCGTTTTCGTTTCGCAAGGCCGCAAGCACCATGAAGTTCCTCGACGAAGCCAAGGTCTGGATCAAGGCGGGCGATGGCGGTGACGGCGTCATCGCCTTCCGGCGCGAGAAGTTCATCGAATATGGCGGCCCCGACGGCGGCAATGGCGGCAAGGGCGGCGACGTGGTGGCCGAGGCCGTGGACGGCCTCAACACCCTGATCGACTACCGCTACGCCCAGCACTTCAAGGCCCGCAAGGGCGGCAACGGCGCAGGCCAGGACCGCACCGGCGCCGGCTCCGACGACGTCATCCTGAAGGTCCCCGTCGGCACCCAGATCCTGGCCGAGGACCGTGAGACCCTGATCGCCGACCTCGACACGCCAGGTGCCCGCGTGGTCATCGCCAAGGGCGGCGATGGTGGCCACGGCAACGCGCATTTCAAGACCAGCACCAACCGCGCCCCGCGCCGCGCCGACAAGGGCTGGCCTGGCGAGGAACGCTGGCTCTGGCTGCGCCTGAAGCTCATTGCGGATGCCGGCCTGGTCGGCCTGCCCAATGCCGGCAAGTCCACCTTCCTGGCCGCGGTCAGTGCCGCGAAGCCCAAGATCGCCGACTACCCCTTCACCACGCTGCATCCGCAGCTCGGCGTGGTGCGCCTGAACGCCACGGAGGAATTCGTCCTCGCCGACATCCCCGGCCTGATCGAAGGCGCGCATGAAGGGGCGGGGCTGGGCGACCGCTTCCTCGGCCATGTCGAACGCTGCGCGGTGCTGCTGCATTTGATCGATGGAACGCAGGCCGACCCCGCCGGTGCTTATCGCACCATCCGGGCCGAACTCGCCGGCTATGGCGGCGGGCTGTCCGACAAGCCCGAGATCGTCGCGCTGAACAAGCTCGACGCCATGACCGCGCAGGCCAAGGCCAGCCGCGTGAAGGCGCTGGAACGCGCCTGCGGCCACCCGGTCCAGGTCATCAGCGGCGCGACGGGCGAAGGCGTGCCCGCCATCCTGCGCGCCCTGGCCGACACCATCGCCGCGAACCGCCGCACCGACTGAAGCGGGCGGTCGGATCGGTCTGCCGGCTCGGCGCAGCTGCGCCCCGGGCGATCGGAACGACTGCCCGCGGTCGCACGGCCGCCGCCGCCCCAGCGGACACGATCAGCCGCCACCACGCCACCGGCGCGGACGCAAAGCCAGCCAGCCGTCGCACGTGACAGCCCGATGGACGAAACGGCTCCGATCCGCGGCAGGGTCCGGCATGTGGCGCGTGCAGGAATGGCGTGCCGACATCCGCGGCGCCCGCCCCATCCGCTGCTGACGCCTTCGTCATCGCAATGCAGGCCCGAGCTGGGCTAGCCTCGCGCCATGCCCGCGCTCGGAGACGACGCCGCCCACCGCCTGCTGAGCCGCGCCGCCTATGGTCCGCGCCCGGATGACGTCGCCACCGTCGCGCGCCTCGACCGCGCGGAGTGGATCGACGCACAGCTCGCCCTGCCCGCCGAAGCTGCCGAGGTCACGGCGGCGCTGGCCGCCCACACCATGCCCATCCGCTACGTCGCCGGCCCTGGCGAGCAGATGGTCGATGAACGCCGCCCGCTGCTCGCCCTCGCCATGACGCCCGAACAGCGCTGGGCAATGTCGGACAACCGCCGCCCGATCGCCTGGCCGGAACGCGACCGGCCGCGCCTCGAACTCTCCGCCGCGACGCTGCTGCGAAAAGTGCTTGCGCCCGACCAGCTGCGCGAACGCCTGGTCGAATTCTGGCACGACCATTTCAGCGTGGCGGCCCAGGCTGGCGGGCAGGTTTCGGTCAGCCTGCCGGACCACGACGCGCGCATCCGCGCCCATGCGCTGGGCAATTTCGCCGCGCTGCTGGAAGCCGTCGCGTCCAGCCCGGCGATGCTGGCCTACCTCAACAACAACGCCTCGCGCGCCGGCGCGCCGAACGAGAATTTCGCGCGCGAGCTCCTCGAACTGCACACGCTGGGTGCGGCCGCCTACCACCCCGGCGCGCGGTCCTGGCGCGACGTCCCCGGCGCCGACCAGGGCAGCCCCGCCGGCTATTTCGACGGCGATGTCTGGGAAGCCGCGCGCGCCTTCACCGGCTGGACCATCGCCGCCGGCCAGCGCGTCGATGGCGGGCGCACGCTGCCGCGCGCCGGCGAATTCGCCTATGTCGAACGCTGGCACGATGGCTACCAGAAGCGCGTGCTGGGCGAGGAACTCGCCCCCTTCTCCCCCGCGCTGTCCGATGGCCGGCGCGTCATTGCGCTGGCAGCGACCCACCCTGCCACGGCACGCCATGTCTGCGGCAAGCTGGCGCGCTTCTTTCTGGGCGATGCCTCCCCGCCTGCCGTGGCCGCGCGCGCCGAAGCCGCCTTCCTGCGCTACCGCGACGCGCCCGACCAGATCGCCCGCACCATCCACGCCCTGCTGGACGGGCCGGAGACTACAGACCCCACGCTAGGCCGCGTGCGCCGCCCGCTCGACATCGCCGCCGCGGCGGCGCGCGCGCTGGCGATTCCGCTGGCCCCCCAGGCGCCGCTGCTCGGTGAAATGGGCAAGGCGGGGCAAACCCTGTTCGGCTGGCCCTCGCCGGACGGGCAGACGCTGGATGCGGCGCATTACCTGGGCGGCGGCGCGCTGCGCGCCCGCTGGACCCTGCTGCTCGGCGTCGCGCAGAACTGGTGGGGCACTGGCGCCTCGCCGCTCTACCCGACCCTCGCCGGACGCCCCACCGCCGAGGCGGCGCGCGAGGTCGCCCAGCGCCTGGTCGGCGATGCCGCCGCGGGTGTCGCGCAGCGCCTGGCCTCCGCCTGGGCGGTCGACCGCCGCCCGGACCGCTTGCGCAACCCGCAGGATGCGGCGGCGCTGGCCGGCATCGCCCTGCTCGCCCCGGGGTTCCAGACGACATGATCGCCCGCCTCGGACGCCGCGCGCTGCTGCGTGCGGGCCTCGCCACCGCCGCGCTGCCGGGGCTGCGCGGGATGGCCTTCGCCGATGCCGCCGGCGCACCGCCCTTGCTGGTGCTGGTCTTCCTGCGCGGCGGGATGGATTCGCTGCATTTCCTCTCGCCCGCCGACGATGCCGCCTTCGTGGACATGCGCGCGGCCGAACTCCGCACGCGCGCCGACGGCACCGCCGCGGGCCATCGCCTGGATGCCACGGCCGGCACCGATTTCCGGCTGCATGCCGAAGCCGGCGGGCTGGCCGAGATCTGGCGCGATCGCCGCATGGCACTCTGGCCCGCCGCCGGCGTGCCGGAAGCCACGCGCAGCCATTTCGAGGCGCAGGCCTTGATGGCCGGCGGCCGCGGCACCCGCCAGGACCCGCGCGCGGCGCAAGGCTGGCTGGCCGCCTGGACTGCCGCGCTGGCCGGCAATGCCCCCGGGCCGGCCGCCATCGCCGGCCAGGGCGGCATGACGCCGGAACTCGCCGGCCTGTCGCGCGCCCTGGCGTTGCCGTCCTTGTCCGGCGGTCTCTCGCTGCCCGGCGGGCGGCTGGGCGCGGCGGCGCTCGAGGCCCTGCACGCCGGCGGGCAGGACAGCGTCTCCCTCGCCGTGCGCGGTGCCATCGACGACATGCGCGCGCTCGACGCGCTGCTGCCGCGCGACGCCGAGAACCGCGTCACCGCGTATCGCCCGTCGAACGGCGCCAACTATGGCGCGGCGGGCGGCTTCGGCGCATCGCTCGCCACCATCGCGCAGGCGGCGAAGCTGCACCCCGGCCTGGTCGCCGCGCAGGTCGACCTCGGCGGCTGGGACACCCATGACGGCCAATCCTGGCGCATGACCAACCTGGTGCGGACGCTTTCGCGCGGGCTGGCGGCGTTGGATGCCGACCTGGCCGACCTGCCGCGCCGCTGGACCGTGCTGGTGGCGAGCGAATTCGGGCGCCGCCTGCGCGCCAATGCCAATGGCGGCACCGACCACGGCCGTGCCGGCACCGTCATGGCCTTTGGGCGCGGCGGCGCGCTAGGCGGGCAGTTCGGCGCCTGGCCCGGCCTGTCACGCGACGCGCTGGAGGATGGCGTGGACCTGCGCGTCGCCGAGGATTACCGCGCGGTGTTCCGCACGGTCATGCGGGATTTGTCGGTGCGGGCGCCGGCCTGAACCGGAACCCGCGACCCGCTCAGGCGCCCTTCAACGCGTCGCGGAGCTTCTGCTCCTGCTCGGTCGTCATGTTCGTTCGCAGCACGGTGCCGCCGAACTGCGCCATCACAGGCAGCACCTTGTCGGCCGTCACCTTGCGGACCAGCACGCACAGCGCCGCCTGGCCGGGGCTCAGGGATTCCGCCGCGCTCTTCATGAACTTGTCGTCGATGCCGACATCCGTCAGGTAGCCGCTCAGCGCGCCCGCGCCGGCACCGGCCGCGGCCCCCAGCAGCGGGTTCAGGAACAGCAGCCCGATCAGCGTGCCCCACATCGCCCCGCCGGCGGCCCCGGCCGCGGTGGTGTTGATCAGCTGGTGCAGCTTCACCGACCCATCCGCCATGCGCTCCGCGATCGCCGCGTCGCCCAGTTCGATCAGGTATTCCTTCTGCAGCTCCATCAGCTTGGCGCGGGCCGCTTCCGCCGTCTTCTCGTCCGGGTAGGCGACGATGATGAGGTCCGCCATGGTCGTGTTGCTCCTCCAGAGGTCCGGCGCGCCGGGCGCAGGCGTCACGGCGCAGCCGCCGCAACGGCAGCCCCGCCGCCCGGCGCACGATAGGCGTCCGCGCGGCTTGGGCAAGCGACAAGACGCGGTCGGCCGTCCTGCCTTCAGGCCGCCCGTTCCGCGTGCTACAGCCCCGCCCCATGACCGCCCCCTCCCTCGCGCAGGCCAAGCGCATCGTCGTCAAGATCGGCTCCGCCCTGGTGGTGGAGGAAGCGACGGCCGCGCCGCGCACCGCCTGGCTGGCGTCGGTCGCGGCCGATGTCGCGGCGCTGCGGGCGACGGGGGCGGAGGTCGTGCTGGTCTCCTCCGGCGCCATATCGCTGGCGCGGCGTGCGCTTGGGCTGACGCGCCGCGCGCTGCGGCTGGAAGAAAAGCAGGCCGCCGCCGCTGTCGGGCAGATCCGCCTGGCCGGCGCCTGGCAGGAAGCGCTGTCAGCACACGGCATGAACGCCGCGCAGCTGCTGCTGACGCTGGAGGATTCCGAGGATCGCCGCCGCTACCTGAACGCGCGCGCCACCATCAGCACGCTGCTCGGCCTCGGCTGCGTGCCCGTCATCAACGAGAACGACACCGTCGCCACGGCGGAAATCCGCTTCGGCGACAATGACCGCCTGGCTGCGCGGGTGGCGGAGATGATCAGCGCCGATGCGCTGGTGCTGCTGTCCGATATCGATGGCCTGTACACCGCCGACCCGCGGCGCGACCCGGCGGCCGCGCATATCCCGACCGTCGATCGCATCACCGACGACATCATGGCGATGGGGGGCGATCCGCCGCCCGGCTATTCCTCGGGCGGGATGCGGACCAAGCTGATCGCCGCGCGCATCGCCACCGGCGCGGGCTGTGCCATGGCGATCGCGCTGGGCAAGCGCGACAATCCGTTGGCGGCCTTGCTGGACGGCGCGCGCTGCACCTGGTTTCTCGCCGCACCCGAGGGACGCACCGCGCGCAAGCGCTGGATCGCGGGCAGCCTGGCGCCACTCGGCACACTCACGGTCGATGCGGGTGCCGCGCGCGCGCTGGTGCGCGGGTCATCGCTGCTGCCGGCCGGCGTGCGTGCGGTGGAAGGCGCTTTCGAACGCGGCGACCCGCTGAGCGTGCGCGACGATGCAGGGCGCGAAGTGGCGCGCGGCCTGTCGGCCTATGATGCCGAGGCCGCGCGCCTGATCGCCGGCCACCGGTCCGAGGAGCTGGAAGGCATCCTCGGCTGGCGCGGGCGGGACGAGATCATCCACCGGGACGACCTCGTCCTGCTGTAGGTCAGCCGCGCGGGGCGGGGATGTGCCGCACGGTCTGGTTCTCGCCCGAGCCCTCGACCACCGCGATGAAGTTGCGGGTCGACGGCGCCGGCGGCGCCACCAGCACCACCGACTGGTTGTTGCCGCTGCCGGTCACCACGGAACCGGGCAGCGTGCCGCCAGCCGGGCGGCTGCCGACATACGCGACGGAGGCATTCTCGCCGCTGCCCTCGACATAGGCCTGCGAGCCCGGCAGCCATTCATTGGCCTGCGCGGCCTGGCCGGCGAAGGCGAGGACGGCAACGGCGGCGGCGGCACGGATGGTGTTGCGGATCATGTCTGACTTCCTTGTTGCTGCGTGATGGCGGACGCGTCCTGCCAATCACTTCGCCAGCCGAGGTGGGATGGTCACGCGCCGATCGCCAATAGCCGCTCGCTATGACGGCCATAGCCGCGACGGTTTCGGCGCGCGCCCTGTTCGTGCGAACATGCGGGCAACGACATTCGCCCCCGGGAGACGACACGCCATGACCATCCACGCAATCCGCCGCCGCGCCCTGCTGGGCGCCGCCGCCCTGCCGCTGGCCGCGCCCGCCTATGCCCAGGACACCTTCCCCTCGCGCCCGCTGCGCCTGATCGTCGGCTTCACGCCGGGCGGCGCGACCGACATCTCGGCGCGCGCCATCGCGCCCAAGCTGGGCGAGGCGCTGGGCCAACCTGTCATCGTCGAGAACCGACCCGGCGCGGGCAGCAACATCGCCTCGGAAGTGGTGGCGCGCAGCCCGGCCGACGGCCACACGCTGCTGCTCGCCACGCTCGGCGCGCTGGTGGTCAGCCCGATGGTGGTGCGCCTGCCGATCGACCCGGCGCGCGACCTTGTGCCGGTCTCGATCGCGGTCGACCTGTTCAACATCCTGGTGCTGCCGATGGACCGGCCGTGGCGCAGCGTGGCCGACCTGGTGGCCGCCGCGAAGGCGGCACCCGGGCGGCTTTCGTATGGCACCAGCGGCATCGTCGGCGGGCCGCACCTCGCGGGGCTGCTGTTCGACCGCATGGCGGGTATCGAGACGACACCGGTGCATTACCGCGGCGGCGCGCTGGTGGTCACCGACCTGCTGGCCGGGCGCGTCGATTATTCCTTTGCCACCGCCGCATCGGTGCTGGCGCAGGTGCGCGAGGACAAGCTGCGTGCGCTCGCGGTGCCGCATGCCGAACGCTCGCGCCTGATGCCCGAGATCCCGACCGTCGCGGAATCCGGCGTGCCGGGCTTCGACGTGCCGTCCTGGTACGGCATCCTGGCGCCGCGCGGCACGCCCGAACCCGCGATCGCGCGCATCAATGCCGCGATGCGCGTGGCGCTGCAGGATGCCGAGGCGACGGCGGTGTTGAACCGCAACGGGCTGGAGCCGCGCTGGTCCACGCCGGAGCAGATGGCCCAGGCGCTGGAGGCCGAGCGCAGGACCTGGACACCCATCATCCGCGAGAGCGGCATCCGCATCGAGTAGCGCGGTCGAAGCACCCGGCGCCGTGTGCGATGTCAGCCTGTTCTACGCGGCGTTGACCTTTCGCGGCTGGGTGGCCTATCGCCCCTGATGGCGCGGCGGGCCTTCTCCCGAAGGGCCGCGCGCGCCACATGACCCCGGCATCGGAGCACCACGCCGTGAACGCCATCGCCCAGGACGCCGCCCGCCT
This sequence comes from Roseomonas sp., assembly GCA_051860065.1. GTDB lineage: Bacteria > Pseudomonadota > Alphaproteobacteria > Acetobacterales > Acetobacteraceae > Neoroseomonas. The sequence goes on along the minus strand of JBHYEQ010000021.1, from coordinate 56,963 downwards.
GCTCGACACCGCCGCCCGCGCCGCCCGCGCGGCCGCTGCGGTCATCGCGCGCGCGCCGTCGCCGGCGAAGGACCTGGCGCTGACGCAGGGCGCCGCGGCGATCCGCCGCAACGCAGGGGCCATCCTCGCCGCCAATGCCGCCGATGTCGAAGCCGCCCCCGGCCTGACCTCCGCCTTCCGCGACCGCCTGACGCTGACGCCCGCGCGCATCGAGGCGATGGCGGTGGGCCTGGAGGAGGTCGCCGCCCTGCCCGACCCGGTCGGCCGCGCGTTGGCGGAATGGACGCGCCCCAATGGCCTGGTGTTCCGCCGCGTGGCCCAGCCGCTCGGCGTCATCGGCATGATCTTCGAGAGCCGGCCCAACGTGACCGCCGATGCCGCCGCGCTCTGCCTGAAATCCGGCAATGCCGTGATCCTGCGCGGCGGGAGCGAGAGCACGCGCTCCGCCGCCGCCATCCATGCCTGCCTGGTCGAGGGGTTGCGCGAAGCTGGCCTGCCCGAGGCCACGGTGCAGGTCGCCCCCACCGCCGACCGCGCCTTCGTCGGCGCCATGCTGCGCGCTGCGGGGCTGATCGACCTCATCATTCCGCGCGGCGGCAAGGGCCTGGTCACGCGCGTGCTGGAGGAAGCCCGCGTGCCGGTCCTCGCCCATGCCGAGGGGCTTTGCCACACCTACGTCCATGAAGCCGCCGACCACGCCATGGCGCGCAACGTGCTGGCGAACGCCAAGATGCGCCGCACCGGCGTGTGTGGTTCGACCGAGACGCTGCTGATCGACGCCGCCGTGGCGCCGACGCTGTTGCCGTTGCTGGTGGCGGACCTGCGCGCGCTGGGCTGCGACTTCCGCGCCGATGACCGCGCCCGCGCCATCGTGGCGGACCTGCCCGCCGCGACCGATGCCGACTTCGCCACCGAATGGCTCGACGCCATCCTGTCGGTGAAGGTGGTGGACGGCGTGGCGGATGCGCTGGATCACATCCGCCGCTTCGGCTCGGAACACACCGAGGCGATCGTCACGCAGGACGAAGCCGCCGCGCGCGCCTTCCTCGACGGCATCGATTCCGCCGTCGGGCTGTGGAATGCCTCGACGCAATTCTGCGACGGCGGCGAGTTCGGCTTCGGCGCCGAGATCGGCATCGCCACCGGCCGCATGCATGCGCGCGGGCCGGTCGGGCTCGAACAGCTCTGCACCTATCGCTACCAGGTCATCGGGACGGGCCAGACCCGGCCGTGAGGCTGGCGGCCGCCGCACTCGCGCTGCTGGCCGCCGCCACGCCGGCGCGGGCGGCCTGCCCGGAGATGGCGGAGGTCGCGCGCTTCGCCCGCGCGCTGCTGGAACGCCGCATGCCGCAGCCCTGGACGGCGGGCACCGACCCCGCCTGCGCGCAGCAGCGCCTGGCCGCGATGCTGGCGCAGCCCTGGGGCGACATCGAGGGCATCGCGCTCGCCGCCGATGTCACCCCGCCGCTTCGCGGCGTGCTGTTCCACGCGAATCTCCGCGCGCGATCCGGCGCCACGATCGAAGCCGCCTACGCCGCGCGCCCGGCCATCGCGCCGGCCCTGCTGGTGACCATCGGCGGCGAGGGCGACCCGCCGGTCGCGACCGTCGCGCCGTTCCTCGTGCTGCTCGACCACGCCGCCATGCCGGGCGCGATGGATGCGGCGTCGCGGCGCGCCGGCAATCTCGGCGTCAGGCTGGGCGTGGTCGGCGCCGCGGTGCCGCTGCGCGATGCGGGCGCGTTGTCCGCCGCGGCGACGCTCCAGGTGGACCACAGCACGATGGCGGGCACGCTCGGCCTCGTGGCGCCTCCGGCGGCGCTGCTGGCGGGCCTCGCGCGCGATCTGGCCGCGGAAGGCCGCCCGCTGCGCGCCGGCGACCGGGTGGCGCTGATGGGCCCCGCCGCGCCGATCGCACCGCGCGGCGGCGAGACCTGGCGGCTGTCCATCGACGGCCTCGGCGCCGTCGTCGTGTCCTTCCGCTGACGCGCCCTTCCCGTCCGCCCCGCCACACCGGTAGCATCGCCGCCCGTCGGAGGAACGACCCATGCGCCGAATGCTGCTCGCTGCCCTGGTGGCCCTGCCCGTGACGGCGCAGGCGGCCTGCCCGTCCCAGGCCGCGATGGACAGCCTGGCGGAGGCGCTCATCGCCAACCGCCCCTCGCCGCCCATCCAGGGGCTGGCGACCATCGAGGAAGGGCACTGCGCGCAGGAACGTCTGGTGGCGGCGTTGGTGCCGCATTGGGGCAGCATCGTCGGCTGGAAAGTCGGGCTGACCAGCGCACCCGTCCAGCAGCGCTTCGGCGTGAACCAGCCGCTGCGCGGCATGCTGATGCAGTCCAGCATCAGCCTGCGCGACGGCGCCGAGGTCCCTGCCCGCTTCGGCGCCGTGCCGGTGATCGAGAGCGACCTGCTGCTGCGCGTGCGCGACGCCGGGATCAACGACGCCGGGCGCGACCATGTCGCGATCCTGCGGCACCTCGACGCCGTCATCCCCTACATCGAATTGCCCGACCTGGTGCTGACCGGCGGCTTCACCGGGCCGCAGCTGCTGGCCATCAATGTCGGCGCGCGGCTGGGCGTCATGGGCACGCCGATGCCAGTGGAAGCCACGCAGGCGTTCGCCGACCGGCTGGCGAACATGGTCGTGACGATGGTCGATGACCGCGGGCAGGAGCGCGCGCGTGCGACCGGCAGCGCGGCGCTGGGCCATCCGCTGAACGTCATCGCCTTCCTGGTCGAGAACCTGGCGCAGGACGGGATGCGGCTGGAGGCCGGGCAGGTGATCTCGGTCGCCGGCTACTCGCCGACGCTGCCGCTGGAGGCCGGGCGCACCTATACCGTACGCTACGAAGGCCTGGCGGCGCAGCCGGTCAGCGTGAGCGTCCGCACCCGGTGACACCCGGCCGCTTCGGCGATTCGCGGCGCCGGCGCATCGGGCTGCTGGGCGGTTCGTTCAACCCGGCGCATGCGGGGCACCGGCATGTGGCGGAGCATGCGCTCCGCGCGCTTGGGCTGGACGAGGTGTGGCTGCTGGTCTCGCCCGGCAATCCGCTGAAGCCGCGCGCGGGCATGGCGCCGCTGGCCGAGCGGCTGGAGTCGGCCCGGCGGATCGCCGATGGGCGGCGGGTGATCGCGACGGATATCGAACGCGCGCTGGGCACGCGCTTCACGGCGGATACGCTGCGCCTGCTGCGGCAGCGCTTCCCGCGTGCGGACTTCACCTTCGTGATGGGCGCCGACAACCTGGTGCAACTGCCGCGCTGGAAGGGGTGGCGCGGGATTGCGCGGCGCACGGCGGTGGCGGTGCTGCCGCGGCCGGGCTTCACGCGGGCCGCGCTGAAGGGCCAGGCGGCGCAGGTGCTGCGCCGGCATCGGCGGGCGCCGGGGGCGATGCGTTCAGAACGCGCCGTCGGGGCGATGGGTGCCGAACACGCCGTCCGCGCGATGGGTGCCGAACGCGCCGTCGGGGCGATGGGTGCCGAACGCGCCGTCGGCGAGATGCGTTCAGACCTCGCCTCCGGTGCGCTTCGCGCGGAAAGGTTTGCGCCGCACGCGCCTTGGTGCTTGGTTCCGGCCCGAGAGCACGCCGCCTCCGCCACCGCCATCCGCGCGGCGCAGGCCATAGGCGGCCCGCGCGACAGGAGGGGGCCATAGCCCGCACGCCGAAGACCGAGACGAAGACGCCCGCCGCGAAGGCGAGCGCGACCAAGACGAAGGCTGCCGAGCCGAAGGCGAAGGCCGCTGCGCCGAAAGCCAAGGCTGCCGCGCCGAAAGCGAAGGTCGCTGCGCCGAAAGCCAAGGCTGTAGCCCCCAAGGCGAAGGTCGCCGCGCCGAAGGCCAAGGCTGTTGCGCCAAAGACGAAGACTGCCGCGCCGAAAACCAAGGCCGCCGCCCCGAAGGCGAAGGCCGCTGTGCCGAAGGCCAAGGCTGTTGCGCCAAAGACGAAGGCTGCTGCGCCGAAAGCCAAGGCCGCCGCCTCCAAGGCTAAGGTCGCCGCGACGAAGGCAAAGGTCGCTGCGCCGAAGGCCAAGGCCGCCGCCCCGAAGGTCGCTGCCCCCAAGGCCAAGGCTGTAGCCCCCAAGGCGAAAGTCGCTGCGGCAAAGCCGGCCAAGGCTGCACAGAAACCCGCCGCCCCGCGCCCGGCCCGCACCAAGAAGCGCGAGAAGCTCGCCCCCGACCGCCTCGCCCTGCTGGTCGATGCTGCGATGAAGTCGCTCGAGGACGACAAGGCCGAGAACATCGTCCTGCTCGATGTCACCGGCCGCGCCGACTACGCCGACCGCCTGATCATCGCCACCGGCCAGGTCGAGCGCCAGCTCCAGTCCATGGCAACGCATCTCGATGAGGCCCTGGGCAAGGCCGGGCTCCAGCTGCGGCGCGACTCGATCCAGGCCTCCGGCGACTGGGTGCTGATCGATGCCGGCGACCTGGTGATCCACCTGTTCCGACCCGAGGCACGCGAGCTGTACCGCCTGGAACGCATGTGGGGCCCCGAAAGCCCGGGGGCGGCCGACGCCCCGCCCGGCTAGGATCCTCGCCGTCGGGCGCATGAAGCCGGGGCCGGAGGCGGCGCTCTACGCGCATTACGCCGCCCGGCTGCGCCCGCCGCCGGAGGTCACCGAGATCCCGGAAGCGCGTGGCTCCGCGGCCGAGATCCGCCGCCGCGAAGGTGACGCGCTGCTGGCCGCGCTGCCCGCGGATGCGCTGGCCGTCGCGCTCGACCTCGGCGGCGAACAGCCCGACAGCGCGCGCCTCGCCGCCCTGCTGACGCGCTGGGACGAGGCCGGCCGCGCGCCCTGCTTCATCATCGGCGGCGCCGAGGGCCTCGACCCCGCCGTGCTGGCGCGCGCCGACCACCGCATCGCGCTCGGCCCCATGACCTGGCCGCATTTCCTGGTGCGCGGGATGCTGGCGGAACAGCTCTATCGCGCCCAGGCGATCCGCACCGGTCACCCCTATCACCGCACCTGGCGGCCATGATGCTGGACGCGGCTGCCGCGGCGCGGCGACACTCGCGGCCATGATCCTGCTGATCCTCGCGGCGCTGCTCTGGGTCTTCGTGCATGTCGGCATCTCCGGCACGGCGTTGCGCGATGTCGTCGTCGCGCGGCTGGGCGAACGCGGCTTCTCGGTGGCCTTCTCGGTCGGTTCGGCGGTGGCGATCCTGCTGCTGGTGCTGGCCTGGCGCGCGGCGGAGACCACGCCGCTGTGGTTCGCGGCCCCCTGGCTGCGCTGGCTGCTGGCGCTGGCGATGCTGCCGGGCTTCGTGTTGTTCGCCTGCTCGCTCATCGGCAACCCCACCGCGATGGGCGGGGCGGGGTTGCTGGCGCGGGGCCCGCGCGGCATCCAGCGCGTCACGCGCCACCCGATGCTCAACGCCTTCGCCATCTGGGCCGCGCTGCATGTGCTGGGCAATGGCGACAGCGCCGCGCTGGTCTTCTTCGGCGCCTTCCTGGTGACGGCGGTGGCGGGCATGCCCTCGATCGACGCCAAGATGGCGCGCCGCCACCCGGACAGTTGGCCGGGCTTCGCCGCCGCCACCTCCATCATCCCATTCGGCGCCATCCTGGCCGGGCGCAATCGGCTGGTCCTGGCCGAGATCGGCTGGATCGCGCCGCTGTTGGGCGTGGTCGCCTGGGCGGCGCTGCTGCACGCGCATCGCCATGTCTTCGGCGTTCCGGCGCTCATCATGGGCTGACCGGCCCGCTTGAGCGCCGCCCGCGCCGGCCCTATGTGGCGCGCCGACGGGGATCGAGCGGGGATTCGCAGGACGATGCAGGAAGTGCTGGTGGCCGCCGATTCGGCCGATACGCTGCGCGCGCGCGTCGCGCGCTTCGTCCTGGCCGCGCCGTTCCAGCGCACGATCGTCGCGCTCATCCTGCTGAACGCTGTCACGCTCGGCCTCGAAACCTCGGCCTCCTTCACCGCCGCCTGGGGTGGCGTGCTCTCGGCGGTTGACGACGCGCTGCTCTATGCCTTCACGGCGGAACTCGCGCTGCGCATCTACGCCTTCCGCGGCCGCTTCTTCCGCGACCCCTGGGGCATCTTCGACCTGGTGGTGGTGGGCATCGCCTGGATGCCGGCGACCGGCGCGCTGTCGGTGCTGCGCGCGCTGCGCGTGCTGCGCGTCATGCGGCTGGTGTCGGTGGTGCCGTCCATGCGCAACGTGGTCGAGGCCATGCTGGCCGCACTGCCCGGCATGGGCTCGATCGTGCTGCTGATGATCCTGATCTTCTACGTCTTCGCCGTGATGGGCGCGAAGCTGTTCGGCGAGGACCTGCCCCAGCAGTTCGGCGACCTCGGTTCGTCCTTCTTCACGCTGTTCCAGCTCATGGCGATGGATGATTTCGGCAACATCGTCCGCCAGGCGATGGAGAAGCAGCCGCTCGCCTGGCTGTTCTTCATCCCCTTCTCGATCGTCGCGACCTTCGTGGTGTTGAATCTGTTCATCGGCGTGATCGTCGAGAGCATCCAGACCCTGCGCGAGGAACGCACCAGCGCAGATGCCGCGGTCGCGCAGGCGGCGTCCGACGCCGCCGCCTCGGCCGCCCATTCCGACCAGTTGGCACTGCTGCACGAGATCCGCGCGCTGCGGACCGAGGTCGCGGCCTTGCGTGCGGAGCGCGCCGGGGGTTAAGCCGGGCGCACCGCGCCGCAGGCCGTACGCCCCGCGCCAGCCCAAGGACCGCCGATGCCCGCCAGCCGACCCCGCCCCGTCATGCTCGTCATCCTGGACGGCTGGGGCTGGCGCGAGGACAGCGCGGACAACGCCGTGCGCCAGGCGCGCACACCGGCCTTCGACGCGCTGTGGTCATCCTGCCCGCATGCCTTCCTGCGCACCTCCGGCGCCGATGTGGGCCTGCCGGACGGGCAGATGGGCAATTCCGAGGTCGGCCACCTGAACATCGGCGCGGGCCGCGTGGTCATGCAGGACCTGCCGCGCATCGGCGCCGCCATCGTGGATGGGTCGATCGCGGCGCTGCCGGCGCTCACCGGCCTAATCGCGTCCCTGAAGGCATCCGGCGGGACCTGCCACCTGATGGGCCTGCTGTCGCCCGGCGGGGTGCATTCGCACCAGGACCACGCGGTGGCGCTGGCGCGCATCCTGTCGGCCGCCGGCATCCCGGTTGCGATCCATGCCTGGACCGATGGCCGCGACACCGCGCCGCAGGCGGCGCCCGACTTCCTCGCGCGCTTCGAATCCGGCATCGCGCCCCTCCCCGGCGTGCGGATCGCGACCGTGACCGGCCGCTACTTCGCGATGGACCGCGACAATCGCTGGGAGCGCGTCAGCCAGGCCTACGACGTCATGACCGCCGGCACCGGCGGCCGCGCCGCCACCCCCCAGTCCGCCATCGCCACCGCCCATGCAGCGGGCAAAACCGACGAATTCATCCCCGCCACCGCCATCGGCGACTACGCCGGCATGGCCGATGGCGACGGGCTGCTCTGCTTCAACTTCCGCGCCGACCGCGTGCGCGAAATCCTGGCCGCCCTGCTCGACCCCGCCTTCGACGGCTTCGCCCGCGCCCGCACCATCCACTTCGCCGCCGCCGCGGGCATGACGGAATACAGCGCCGCGCTGAACCCGCACCTCGCGACGCTGTTCGCCCCGCAATCCATGGCCGACATCCTCGGCGCCACCGCCGCCGCCGCCGGCCTCACGCAGCTCCGCATGGCCGAGACCGAGAAATACCCCCACGTCACCTACTTCCTGAACGGCGGCGAGGAGACCCCCTACCCCGGCGAGGACCGCATCATGGTCCCCTCCCCAAAAGTCGCGACCTACGACCTCCAGCCCGAAATGTCGGCCCCCGAACTGACCGACAAGGCGGTCGCCGCGATCGCCTCGGGCCGCTACGACCTCATCGTGCTGAACTTCGCCAATGCCGACATGGTCGGCCATACCGGCAGCCTGGCCGCCGCGACGAAGGCCGTCGAAGCGGTCGATACCGGCCTGGGCCTCATCGCCGACGCCATCCGCACCGCTGGCGGCGCCCTGTTCGTCACCGCCGACCACGGCAACGCCGAGACCATGCGCGACCCCGCCACCGGCGGCCCCCACACGGCCCACACCACCAACCCCGTGCCCGCCCTGCTGCTGGGCGCACCCGCCAAGACCACCCTCGCCGACGGGCGACTCGCCGACATCGCGCCGACCGTGCTCGCCCTGCTCGGCGTCCATCAGCCCGCGGCGATGACCGGGCAGTCGCTGCTGCGCGATGGGCGCGACTAGAAGCCGGAGGGGCGCCGCCCCTCCGGACCTCCCCGCCAAAGGCCGAAAGGCCTTTGGAAACCGTTACCTGGCGGCCGTCCTGGCAACGGCGCTCCTGGGCCCGCAAGCACACGCACAGCCGACCCGCGAAGCCATCCAGGACGCGCGGCGCACGGCCGAGGCCGAACGCGCGGCCGCCGCCGAAGCCGCCCGCCTGGCCCGCGAAGCCGCCGAACTCGAACGCGGCCTCGCCCGCCAGCGCGTCGCCATGGCCGAACGCGCCCAACGCGCCGACGCCGCCCTCGACACCGCCCAGGAACGCGAACGCGACGCCACCCTCGCCGCCATCGCCGCCCGCGCCGAGGTCGAACGCCGCGCCGCCGCCCTCGCCCCCCTGATGCCGGCCATGCGCCGCCTGTCCCTCTGGCCCGTCGAAACCCTGCTCGCCGTGCCGCTCCCGCCCGACGAAGCCCTGCGCGGCGTGCTGGTCCTGCAAGGCGTGGCCCGCCGCATCCGCCGCGAGGTCGACGCCCTGCGCGAAGCCGACCAGGAAGCCTCCCTGCGCGCCCGCCAGGCCGCCACCGAAGCCGCCATCGTCGCCGCCGCCCGCGCCGAAGCCCTCGCCGCCGCCGCCGCCCTGGACACCGAGATCACCGCCGCCCGCACCCGCGAGGCCGAGGCCCGCCAGGCCGAGCGCGACGCCGCCCGCCGCGCCCAGGACGCCCTGGCCCGAGCCGCCGACCTCACCGACATGCTGGCCCGCCTGGAACGCGACCGGGCCCGCGAAGCCGCCGCCCAGCGCGCGCGCGAACGCGCCGAGGCCGCCGCCCGCGCGCGCGAGGAACGCGCCGCCCGCCGCGCCGGCCGCCCGCTGCCCGAACCCCCGCCGGCGCCACCGCCCGAACTCGCCGCCGCACCGGCCGGTGCCAGGGCGATGCCGGTCGCCGGCCGCGTCCTGCGCGCCTATGGCGACGCCGCCGAGGCCGGCCCCGCCCGCGGCCAGACCTTCCAGGCCGCCGCCGGCGCCCGCGTGGTCAGCCCCTGCGCCGGCCGCGCCGCGTTCAGCGGTCCTTTCCGAAGTTATGGCCTGCTGCTGATTGTCGAGTGCGCCGATGGCCACCATGTGGTCCTGGCCGGGCTCGGGCGGCTGGATGCCGCCACCGGGGCACGGCTGCTGGCCGGGGAACCGGTCGGCATCGTCGGCGATTCGGAGGGCGGGCGCGGTCGCGTCTACCTCGAACTGCGCCGGGACGGGCAGGCGGTGGACCCGCGGGCCTGGCTCGGAACCGGTCGTCCCGGGGCGGGATAGCCGGATATGCAGGGTAACGGGTTCGTATCTGCGCGGATTGAGGCTGCACGCCGGCCCGTGATGCGCTGTAAGGTCAAGACTCGCGCCGGGGCCGAGGGCTCACGGCGATGCGGATGGAAGGAATTCTGATGCGGCGCAGGACCGGAACCTTCGCGGCGGTGGGCGCGGCCTTCGTGGCGGGCGTCGTCGTCGGCCCCATCATGGGCGCCGGCGCGCAGGAAGGCGGGCGGGCGGAGACCTACCGCCTGCTCAACCTGTTCGGCGACGTGTTCGAGCGCGTGCGCGCCGAATACGTCGAACCGGTCAACGACCGCGACGCCATCGAGAACGCCATCCAGGGCATGCTCTCGGGCCTCGACCCGCATTCGTCCTACCTGAACCCGCGCATGTACCGCGACATGCAGGTGCAGACCCGCGGCGAATTCGGCGGCCTCGGCATCGAGGTCTCGCAGGAAGGTGGCTACATCAAGGTCATCTCGCCGATCGACGAGACGCCTGCCGCGCGCGCCGGCGTCCGCCCCGGCGACCTCATCACGCATCTCAACGGCAATTCCGTGCAGGGGCTGTCGCTGCAGGAAGCGGTCGAGCAGATGCGCGGCGAGCGCGGCACCGCCATCCGCATCACCATCCGCCGCGAAGGCGCGGAACGGCCGATCGAACTCTCGATCACCCGCGACGTGATCCGGCCGCAGGTGGTGCGCTTCCGCATGGAGGGCGGCGATATCGGCTATATCCGTCTGTCCTCCTTCAACGAGCAGACCGAGACCGCGCTGCGCCGCGCCATGCAGCAGTTGCGCCAGCAGGCCGGCGCCAACCTGCGCGGTGTCGTGCTCGACCTGCGCAACAATCCGGGCGGCTTGCTCGACCAGGCGGTGCAGGTCTCCGACGACTTCCTCGAACAGGGCGAGATCGTCAGCACCCGCGCACGCCGCCAGGAAGACGCGCAGCGCTGGAATGCGCGAGCCGGCGACATCGCCCAGGGCCTGCCGATCGTCGTGCTCATCAATGCCGGCTCCGCCTCGGCCAGCGAGATCGTCGCCGGCGCGCTGCAGGACCATCGCCGCGCCATCGTCATGGGCGTGAAGTCCTTCGGCAAGGGCAGCGTGCAGACCGTCATGCCCATCCCGGGCAATGGCGCGATGCGCCTGACCACGGCGCGCTACTACACGCCCTCGGGCCGCTCCATCCAGGCGACCGGCATCGAGCCCGACATAGAGGTGCTGGCGACTCGCGAGGACGGCACCACCGCCGCCGCCGCCCGCCGCGACCGGGAGGCCGACCTGCGCCGCGCGCTGCGCAACGACAACGCCCCCGCCCAGGCGCAGCAGCCCCCGCCGCCGCGCCCGCCGCTGAACCTGCCCGCCGGGCTGGTCGAGCGCGTGGTGCGCCAGCCCGCCGAGGGCGCTGCCGCCTTCGACCCGACCAAGCCCGAGACCGACCACCAGCTGCAGCAGGCGCTCCAGCTGCTGCGCGGCATCGCGGCGGCGCCGAACCCGCAGCGCCGCGCGGCGCGCTGAGGGCAGACCCGCCGATGCGCGTGCCGGGCTGGCGGGCGCTCGGGCTGTTCTGGGTGGCGGTGGGCGTGATGGCGGGTGGCGGCGTGGCCTGGCTGGCCGCGTTGGGGCCGCCGGAGCCGGCCGCTATCGCTGCCGGACCCATGGATGACACGACCGCGCGGCCCGCCACGGAGGCAGGACCGCAGCAGGCGGCTGCGCCGATACCCGGCGAGCCCGCGCCCAGGGTGACACCCGAGGGGCTGGCTGCGACGCCGCCGACATCGCAGGCGCCCGTGGCTGGCGGTTCCGCGGCAGGGACCGTCGCGGCAGCAGCCGCGCCGATAGTAGCGGCAGAAGCCGCGCCACGGAACGTCGCGGCAGCAGCCGCGCCAAGCGCTTTGCCCGCGCCATCCGCCGTACCTGGTGGCACGGCGCCGGCCGCCTCGGCTGGTGTCCCGGCGGCGACCGGGACGGTGGCGCCGACGCCGCCCAGCGCCAGCGCTGTGCCCGCTGCACCCAACACCGTGCCGACGCCGGCCGCGCCCAGCGCCGTCGCGGCACTGCCCGCGCCCAACCCCGCCGCGGCGGCGCCTTCCCCCAGCCCCACCCAGGCCGCACCCGCGCCAGGTCCCGTCGCGCCCCTCGCCGCCGGCACGGCGCCGCCGCCCGCGCCGGAACCCCCGCCCCTCGCGCCCGCATCCGTCACGCAGCGCGCCGCGCCGCGCCCGATCGCCCCGCCCGACGCGGCGCTGCTCGAAGAGGGCCGGCACGGCATGCTGCCGCGCATCGGCGCCGATGGCCGCACCGCCATCCGCGCCTATGGCCGGGAATTCGACCGCCGGGACACCCGCCCGCGCATCGGCATCGTGGTCGCCGATATCGGCCTGTCCGCCAGCGCCACCGACGACGCCATCCGCCGCCTGCCGCCGGCCGTCGCGCTGGCAGTCTCGCCCTATGCGCTGCGGCCGGCCCAGGCCGCCGAGCGCGCGCGCGAACGCGGCATGGAGACGCTGGTCTCGATCCCGCTGGAGCCGACCGGCTACCCGCTGAATGACCCTGGCGACCGCGCGCTGCTCACCGGCAGGCCGATCGCCGAGAACCTTGACCAGCTCGACTGGTCGCTGGCGCGTTTCCAGGGCTATGTCGGCGCTATCGGCGTGGTGGCGGGCATGCGCGGCGAGCGCTTCGCCGCCCTGCCCGAGGCGATCGGCGCCGTGCAGGACGCGCTGCTGCGCAGGGGCCTGCTGTATCTGGACCCGCGGCCGGGCGCAGCCTCCCCGGCGCGGGCCTGGGGGCGCAGCGTCGATGTCGTGCTCGACGAACCGGCCCGCACGCGGCACGAGATCGACCGCCGCCTTGCCGAGCTCGAACACGTGGCGCGTGACCGCGGCGCGGCGCTGGGCCTGGCCGGCGCGCCGACCTCCGTGCTGGTCGAGGGCATCAGCGCCTGGGCGGCGGGGCTCGACCAGCGCGGCCTGGTGCTGGCCCCTGTCTCGGTGCTCATCCGCCGCCCGGATGCGCCCGCCGCCGAGACGCCGGCCCAACGATCCGTCGGCGACGGGCCCGCCCAGCGACAAGCCGGCGACGCGCCGGGCCAACGCCCCGCGGGCGAAGCACCGCCCCCACGACCTGCCGGCACCACCCTCGCCCCCCGCCCCGCGAGCGCGCCATGACCGCCCTGCTGCCCTATCGCCCCAATGTCGGCGCCGTGCTGTTCAACCCGGCCGGCCTGGTGCTGGTGGCGCGCCGCGCAGACCTGCCCAATGCCGAGGGCGCCCCCGGCGGATGGCAATTGCCCCAGGGCGGCATCGACGAGGATGAGGACCCCGCCATCGCGGTGTTCCGCGAACTGGAGGAGGAAGTGGGCACCGCCCGCGCCGAGATGCTGGCGGAACACCCGCGCTGGCTGACCTATGACCTGCCGCCGGAGCTGCTCGGCAAGGCACTCGGCGGGAAGTATCGCGGACAGCGGCAGAAATGGTTCGCCCTGCGCTTCACCGGCACGGATGCGGACATCCGGCTCGACCTCGACCCGCATCCGGAATTCGATGCCTGGCGCTGGGCGCGGCTGGCGGAGCTGCCGGCCATGGCCGTGGATTTCAAGCGCGCGATCTACGACGACCTGGCCGTGGAATTCGCGCGCTTCGCGGCGTGATGGCGGGCGGCCCCTTCGGGGCACAACCGCGGCCGGATCCCGGTGGGCGCGCGGGAAGGATCGACCGCCCGGTCCGCCCGGCACCGCGTGGTCATCGGAGCGGCACGCGCCTTTCGTTCGTGCCGAGCGGGCGGATCGGGCTCAACGTGTTGTCGATCGGGTATCGCGTCGCAGCACGCCTGCGGCCGGGTGCCAGCGAGCCGCCCATCGCTCGCCTGCGACGATGCCATCGGCCGATCACATCGCCCATCGGCATCATCCCGCCCGCGCCAGGCGCAGCGCGACCGCCCCGGTACCGTCGAGCAGCCGCAATTCCCCGCCCTCGATCCGCCAGCCGCGCACCGTCGCGAGCGCCGCGTGGAAGCGCGCCTCCAGCGCCATCGCCGGCGCTTCGCAGGCCATGTTCGTCTGTGCCGCCGGGCCGAATCGCAGCGCGGCACCCTCCAGCACATAGCCGCCATTGAAGCGGTTGCAGCCGCCGGTCCCATGGGCACGGCCCTGGCCGTCGAAGGTGATGTCGGCGCGCGGCGCGGCGGGCACCGACTGGCCACCGATCTCGCGCAGCACCCAAGGCGCGCCGGCCAGCCCCTCCGGCGCGGTCGCGGCGACCAGCAGGATCGCCGCCGTGGTCCCGGCGCCGCGCGTCAGCACCGGATAGGCGGCGACGCTGCGGAAGCGCAGCTGCCCCTCCACCGATAGCCGTGCGGCGACAGAATAGGTCCCGCGCGGGTCGATGCTGGCCGGGTCGAAGCGGAGGGTGAAGGGGATCGGCACCTGGCCGGTCGTCTCGATGCGCGTGGCGGCGACCAGGGGGGCCGGCGCATCGGCGCGCGAGGTGTCGCGCAGTTCGATCTCCAGCACCGCGCCGGGCGGCAGCGCGATGCGCTCGCGATAGGTGGCGGTGCCGGTGACGACGCCATCCTGCGCGCGGGCGGCAGGCGATGCGGCGATGGCGGCGAGGGGGGCGGCGAGCGCCGCGCGGCGGGTGGTGTTCATGCGCGCAGCCTGGCGCCGCGCCGCGGCGGGATTGCGGCGCCGGCCCGCTTGCGCCGATGCGCGCCGTGGCGCACCGACATGGCCACGCTGCATGACGGCCCGCTCAGCGAGCGATCAAGCCCGCGTCTCGCGGCGCATGTCGAACCCTGGCTGCGGCGTGCATCGCGACCCGGCCATCCTTCGCGGGGAGAAGGACGCCGCCGGCATCTCCGAACGCTCCCTCACCCCTCGACCAGCAGGTCGCGCGCCGCGTTCAGCCGCGCCGCCAGCCAGGCGGTGCCGCCCTGGTCGGGGTGGGCGGTCCGCATCAGCCGGCGATGCGCGGCGCGGATCTCGGCCTCGCTCGCGCCCTCGTCCAGGCCCAGGATGGCCAGCGCCTCGGCGCGCGTCAGCGGGCCGTCATTGGGCGGGGGCGTGCTGTCACGCCAATCCGGCTGCGCGCGATCGAGCCAGGCTTCGAGCAGCGGCACGCTCTCCGGGTCCTCGGCCGCGCAATCGGCCAGCAGCGCGCGCAGCATCGGGAGGTCGAGCGCGGCCAGGTCCGACCCAGCGAAGCGCCCGCGCTTCACCGTGCCGGTCATGCGCCCGCTGTCGTGGTGCAGCACCATCTCGAGCGTCGCCGTCTCGACGCGGCTTTCCTGGCCAGGCGTGGCCTGCCCGCCGCGCGAGAAGGTCCGCGCCGCGCGCCAGGACCGCCAGGCCTGCAGCAGAAGCGGCGCGAAGAAGGCCAGCGACCAGATCGCCTGCGCGCCGCGCCCGCTGAACAGCAGCGCCGCCACCAGCACCGCGCCGACCCCGCCCGCCACCCAGGCCAGCGTCTTCTTGACCGTGCCGACCGATGCGCTGGCGAAGCCGCGCAGCAGCAGCATCAGCGCCAGCAGCACCAGCGCGCCCGCCCCGAGCCACATCATGGGCGCCGACTCCTGCCCCCGCCGGGCGCGGGCAATTGCCCGGCGATGCGCGCGGCCGCCGGCCCGGGCAGCGCCGCCAGGGCGCTGCGCCCTCCGGCGGCAAACACCGCCACCGCGCGCAACAGGTCGCGCAGCATCGACGCCGAGGCGGAATCGAAGGGCGCATAGGCGCCGCCCGAGACCTTCGCCACCTGGCGAAAGGCATTGGCCGCCACCGGGTTGGCGCCCTCGTGGAAGCAGAAGACCGGGGTGCCGAACAGGCCGAGCTCGCCGGCGGCGTGGCAGACGGCGTCGACATCCTCCTCGATCGCGTCGCCCACCAGCACCAGCGCGCCGACCTTGTCCTTGCGCGATTCCGCCAGCGCGTGGCGCAGCGCGCGCAGCACCTGGGTCTGCCCACCGAGGCACGTCACGGTGGACATGCGCCGCGCCAGCTCCGCGCCATCGGTCAGAAAGGGCGTCGCCGCGAATTCCATGAAGCCGCGCCAATAGGCCAGCGAGACAGCCAGCCCGCCGATGTCGCGGGTGGCTAGGAACATCTCCCCGGTCAGCGCGCAGGCGCGGTCCCAGGCCGGCTGGCGCGACGCCGTGGCATCGACGGTGAAGATCAGCCGGCCAGGGCGGCTGCTGACCGGGCGGGCGGCGGGCAGGCGCGCCACGCGGTCGAGGAAGGCGGCGACCTCGGGTGTCGGTCCGGTGCGGGCGGGCGGGCGGGTCATGCTGGGGTCATATGGTCGCGCATCAGGTCACTCATGTGAAACCGATCACACGCCACGCCAAGGCCTGGCCGGGAATGCTGGTGCCGCGCGCCGCCCCGCGCTTTACTGCGCGGCCGCAACAGGAGGGTTCGCCGGATGCACGCAGCAGGCAGGTTTGGCGCAAGGGTAACGGTGCGCGCGACGATGCTCGCGACGGTGGCGGGGCTCGGCCTGGCCGGGGCTGCGCTGGCGCAGGGCAAGCCGTCGGCGCCCGGTGCGCCGCAGCAGGCGCTGCCGACCAGCAAGCCAGCGCCGTTGGGCGCGCCGGCGCAGGTCCAGCCCGCCCCTCGCCCTGCGCCGCAGTTCGGCCAGCCGGCACCGCTGCACCCGCCGATCATGCCGCCGCAGCAGCAGGCCGCGCCCGCCAACGAACCTGCCGCCGTGGCGCGCTTCCGCAGCCTGCTCGGGCCCGGCGTGCGGCTGTCCTACAGCAACGCCCAGGCGCTCGATGCCGCCGGCGAGCAGGTCCGCATGAACGGCGTGGTGCTGGAACGCGAGGGCAAGCGCGCCACCGCCGACGAGGTCACGCTGAACGGCCTGCGCAACGATGGCGTGGCCGAGGCGGTGATCCGCGGCTTCGCCACCACCGAGGACGGCACGCAGGTGCGCGTCGCCATGGTCCGCATCGCCGGCCTGACCGTGCCGCGCGACGGCAGCGGCGCGCCCCCTCAGCCCGAGCAGGTGCGCCTCGAATCGCTGCGGGTCGAAGGGGTCGAGACGTCGGGCGAGGCGAATGTCCGCCTGGCCATGGGGTCGTTCGAGAACTGGGTGGCCGGCCAGCCGGCGCGCTTCTCGCTGGAAGGGCTGGAGGTGACGCGCATCGAGGATGCCGGCATGGTCGATGCCGTGCGCCTGGCGCGCTTCGCCTTCAGCGGCGTGGATATCGCCTCCCTGGTCGGCGCGGTGGTGCGGCAGGACCGGCCGAACACGCTCGTCGGGCGCGCCGCGATGGAGATGGACGGGCTGGAACTGTCCGGCGGCGGTCGCCCGGTCGGGCGCATGACCGAGATGCGGATCGCCGCCGACGTCACCAAGCCCGACGGATCGGGCACCGGCACCCTGGCCTTCCGTGGGATCCGCGTGGAGGCGACGCCGATGATCGCCGCCTGGCTGACGCGCTTCGGCTACCAGGCGATCGACGCCGACATCACCTCCGCCACCGCCTATGATGGCGGGTCGGGGCGGGTCGAGGTGCGCGACATCTCGCTGGCCGTGCGCGAAGCGGGCACGCTGTCGCTGGCGGTCACGCTGGATGGCCTGACCCAGGAACGGCTGCAGGCGAATGATTTCGACGCCGCGCGGCTGATCTCCTTCGCGGTGCGTTATGCCGATGCCTCGCTGTTCCAGCGCTTCATCGCCGCGCAGGCGCGCGAATCCCGCACGCCGGAGCCGCAGCTGCGCGAACAGATGGCGGCGATGGCCGGCGGCGCGCTGTCGCAGCAGGGCGCGCAGGCGCTCGACCCGGTGCGCGACGCGGTGCAGCGCTTCATCCGCGGCCAGGCGCGCACCATCGAGATCCGCGCCAATCCGCCGCAGCCGCTCGGCATGGCGGACGCCCAGCGCGTGCCGCCCAACCCGGTGGAGGCGCAGCGCCGCCTCGGCATCACCGCGACGGCGCAGTAGCGCGCGCATCGCGGTGACAACGGCCTGAACGGGCTGGTGGCCGGGCCGTGCTGACCGCCTTCCGGCTGATCTGGCGCCGGCGGGGCTGGCGGCACGGACGGCCGAAGCTGCGGCGGGCCATGCTGTGGCTGGCGGCGATGGTGGCGCTGTTCGTCGCCGCCATGGCCGCCTTCGAGGACATGGCGCCGCAGGACAGCCTGTGGCTGGCGATCGTCACCCTCACCACCGTCGGCTACGGCGACATCACGCCCAGGACCGGCATCGGCCGCGTCGCGACCGTGCTGCTGCTGCTGCTGGGCGGCGTATTCGTGGTGGCGAAGGTGGCGTCGGACTGGTTCGACTGGCGCGAGGAGGTGCGCGCGCGCCGACGCGCCGGAGCCTGGAGGTGGGACATGGAAGGCCACGTGCTGGTGATCGGCACGCCCGAGGGCAACGCGGCGCGCTTCTTCCACGCCCTGGTGCGGCAGGTCCGCGGGTCGCCGGGCTATCGCGACGCGCCGGTCATGCTGGTGACCCGCGCCTTCGCCGGCAGCGCCGAGGGGTTGCCCCAGCTGCTGTGCGACGACGACGTGGTGCATGTGCAGGGCGCGCCGACCGACCCGGATGCGCTGCGCATGGCCGATGCGCCCACCGCGGCCGCGGTGATCGTGCTGGCCGAGCGCGAGGACGATGCCGTGAGCGACGCGATCAGCGCCGACGTGGTGGCGCGGGTGCGCGCCATGGCGGCCGGCGCGGCGCCCGTGGTGGTCACGGAATGCGTCGATGACCGCAACCGCGCGCGGCTGGTTGCCGCCGGCGCGGCCGCCGCGGTGCGCCCGCTGCGCAGCTACCCCGAGATGCTGGCCCGTGCCCTGGTGGCCCCCGGCGCCGAGCGGCTGCTGGAGGACCTTTTCTCCTCCGAGGGCAACGAGCTGTTCCGGCTCGACCTGCCGGCGCCGTTTCGCGGCCCGTGGTCGCGCGTGGCGGGGCTGGTGCTGGAGAACGGTCTGGGCACCGCCATCGCCTATAGCCCGCCAAGCGGCGAGGTCGTGCTGAACCCCGCCGCCGCGCAGCCGATCGAGGCCGCATGCGTCTATGTCATCCTGCGCGAGGAGCACAAGGACGCCGCCAGGGACCTCGCGGCGCTGCTGGCGCGCGGCTGAAGCGGCGCGTCAGCCATCCCGCGCACGGTCGAGCCGCGTGCGGATGGCGCGCAGGCCGGGCAGCAGCGCATCGAGGGTGCCGGCCGGCAGGTCGGCCAGCAGCGGGGCCAGCGCATCGGTGGCGCTGGCCACCGCCGCGGCGCGGCGCGCGCGGCCCGCCTCGGTGAGGAAGACACGCTTGCCGCGGCCATCCTCGGGGTCGGGCTCGACACGGATCAGGCCGCGTTCCTCCAGCCGATGCATGGTGTTCGTGATGGCACCCTTGGCGAGTTGCAGGGCGCTCGCGATGCGCGCGGGCGGGCTGCCGTCCCCCACGCGCACCAGGTGGTTCAGCAGGATGAAGTGGGACAGCAGCAGCCCGTCCGCCTGCGCCGCGTCGAAGCGGTTGCGGGCGAGCTGCTCGATGATCCCGACCTCGTTCAGCAGGGCAAACAGGGGCGGGTCCTGGGGGGCTGGCGTCATGCCCCCAGGATACGCGATTCGGCGGGCCAGCGCGGGGTGGGGCGCGGCGCGCGCGCGCCCTCCGGCAGGTGGCCGATGCGGCCCAGCATGTGGACGCGGGTCCCGGCCGGGCCGGGCATCAGCGCCTGTGCCTCGGCGAAAGGGGCGGCCATCTCGGGGTATTCCTGCAGCGCCTGGCTGACCGGATGCAGCGCAAGGGCGAGCCCCGTCGCGGCCAGGTTCAGCCGCAGCCATTCGGCGCCCGCCGCCAGCGCCGCGCTGCGCGTGTCGGGACCGTTGAGCCAGACATGGGCGGTGGTGGCCGACAGCATCGGGCGGTAGCGGTTGACCATCTCCTGGTAGGCGGGCGTGCCGGGGGTGGCGAAGCCCTCGCGCGTGATCACGCCGCGGGCAATCAGGTCGTCGAGGCCCGGCCCGCCGACGCTGATGCCGTCCGGCTGTGCGGCGATGGCAGGCGAGCCCAGGCGCATGAGGTTGATGGTCTCCATATGCGCCGCCGGCGTCTGCGCCTCGATCATCCAGGCGCGCCAGGTGAGGTCGCGCAGGGCGGCGACGCGCGCGGGGTCGGTGGTGCTGCCGAAGCCGCCGCCGGTCGCGGTGCCGAGGGCCGCCATCTGTGCCGGCGTCACGGTGCGCGTGGTGTCGAAGGGCAGCTTGGCGCTGCGCCGCGCCAGGGCGTGCGCAAACAGCGGGTCGGGCATGGCCGCGCCGG
The DNA here is from genome assembly GCA_051860065.1 of Roseomonas sp. GTDB lineage: Bacteria > Pseudomonadota > Alphaproteobacteria > Acetobacterales > Acetobacteraceae > Neoroseomonas. Next base: position 37,184 of record JBHYEQ010000021.1, on the reverse strand, counting down.
GCAGCGGGACGAGCCGCGCGACCGGCCGGGCGTCGAGCCGTGACGCCGGTTCACCACCGGGAAAGGCGTCGATGCGCACGGCACGACCCTGCTGCGCGGCGGCCATGCGGAACAGTTCGGCGAAGCAGCCCAGGCCGATGGTGATCTGCCGGTCGAAGGGATCGGTCGCCGGCAGCCGGCGATCGAGGTCGCAGCGCAGCAGCGCCGAGCCATCGCTCTGCAGGTCGAGGATCCAGGGCTGGCGGTTGTGCGGGTTGGGCGCCAGCACGGCCCAGAAGGCCGCGCGCACGCGCCAGTCCGGGTGCGCCGTGGCGGGGGCTGCGGCCCAGGGGGCAGCGGGGTCGGCATGGGCAGCGCGCAACGTGCGGCCCTGCAGCGCGAGGCAGGCACCGGCCGCGCCGGCCAGGAGAATGCGTCGGGTGGACATGGGGATCTGCCTTTCGTTCAACATAGAACCATCTAAGTTCAACGTTGAACGATATGCAAGACAAAAAGGCCGGGTCGCTGCCCGGCGCTTTTTCAGGCCTGTGCGTTCGCCTGCGCCACCGCCAGCGCCGTCACGTTCAGGATGCCGCGCGCCGTGACGCTCGGCACCAGGACGTGGATCGGCTTGTTCATCCCCAGCAGCAGCGGGCCGAGCTGCAACCCATCCGTCGCCGCCTTCACGAGGTTGAAGGCGATGTTGGCGGCATCGATGCCAGGCATGACCAGCAGGTTCGCCGCACCCTCCAGCGTGCTGTCGGGCACGGATCGTGCGCGGATCGCCGGGATCAGCGCGGCATCGGCGTGCATTTCGCCATCCACCTCGAGCGCGTTGTCGTGCATGCGGACCAGCTTCAGCGCTTGGCGCATCCGCCGTGCGGATGGCGCATGGGATGCGCCGAAGGAGGAATGCGACAGCAGCGCCACCTTGGGCGTGATGCCGAAGGCGCGCACCTGCTCGGCGGCCAGCAGCGTCATCTCGGCGATCTGCTCGGCGCTGGGTTCGACGCAGAGGTGCGTGTCCACGACGAACAGGTGCTCGCCCGCCCGCGTGACCACGCCTGACAGCGCATAGACGCGCCCGACATCGTCGCGCTTGCCGATGATGTCGAGCACATGCGCCCATTGCCCCATCCAGTCGCCGGTGCCCCCGCAGATCGCCGCATCGGCATGGCCGGATTCGAGCAGCAGGGAGGCGGCAACGGCCGGGCGCGTCATCACGCGGCGTTCGGCCGCCTCGGGCGGGGTGCCGCGTCGGCCGACCTTGCGGCGGTAGAGTTCGGTCAGCGGCGCGAACAGCGCTGCATCCGCGGCCGGGTCCACGATGCGCACGCTGTCGCCCAGATGCATCCGCAGGCCGAGGGCTGCGACCTTCGCCTCGATGACCGCGCGCCGTCCCACCAGGATCGGCTCGGCAATGCCTTCATCCACCACCGACTGCACGGCGCGCAGCGTGCGTTCGTCCTCGCCCTCGGCATAGACCACGCGCCTGGGGTTCTTGCGGGCGGATTCGAAGACCGGGCGCATCAGGTTGCCCGAGCGGAACACGTTGCGCTCGAGGTCGCGGCGATAGGCCGGGAAATCGGGGATGGGGCGCGTCGCCACGCCGCTGTCCATCGCCGCCTTCGCCACCGCCGGCGCGATCTCCAGGATCAGCCGCGGGTCGAAGGGCTTGGGGATGATGTAGTCCGGCCCGAAGACCGGGGCGACGCCGCCATAGGCTGCGGCGACCACCTCGGATGCCTCGACGCGCGCCAATGCCGCGATGGCGTCGGCGGCGGCGATCTTCATTTCCTCGTTGATGGTGGTTGCGCCGCAATCGAGCGCGCCGCGGAAGATGAAGGGGAAGCACAGGACGTTGTTGACCTGGTTCGGGTAGTCCGTGCGCCCGGTCGCGACGATGGCGTCGGGCCGCGCAGCGCGCACCGCCTCGGGCAGGATCTCCGGCTCGGGGTTCGCCAGCGCCAGCACCAGCGGCCTGGGGGCCAGCAGCTTCAGCCATTCGGGCTTGAGCACGCGCGGCGCCGACAGGCCGAGGAAAATGTCCGCGCCCGGCAGCACCTCCTCCAGCGTGCGCGCCTCGGTCACCTGCGCGTAGCGGGCGCGATAGGGGTCGAGGTCGTTGCGCCCGGTATGGATGACGCCGCCGATGTCGCAGATCGTGACGTTCTCCCGCTTCAGCCCCATCGACACCAGCAGGTCGAGGCAGGCGAGCGCCGCCGCGCCGCCGCCGGTGTTCACCAGCTTCACATCCTCCAGCCGCTTGCCCTGCAGCAGCAGCCCGTTGCGCACGGCGGCCGCGACGATGATGGCGGTGCCGTGCTGGTCGTCGTGGAAGACCGGGATCTTCATCCGCTCGCGCAGCGTGGCCTCGATGACGAAGCACTCGGGCGCCTTGATGTCCTCGAGGTTGATGGCGCCGAAGGAGGGTTCGAGTGCGGCGACAACCTCGATGAACTTCGCCGGGTCGCGTTCCTCGACCTCGATGTCGATGGAATCGATGCCGGCGAATTTCTTGAACAGGACGGCCTTGCCCTCCATCACCGGCTTGGACGCCAGCGCGCCGATAGCCCCCAGGCCCAGCACCGCCGTGCCATTGGTGATGACCGCCACCATGTTGCCGCGTGACGTGTAGTCGTAGGCGGTGGCGGGGTCGGCGGCGATCGCCTCGCAGGCGGCCGCCACGCCCGGCGAGTAGGCCAGGCCCAGGTCGCGCTGCGTCGCCATGCGCTTGGTGGGCTCGATCGCCAGTTTCCCGGGGCGCGGGAGCCGGTGGTAGTCGAGCGCCGCGCGCCGGAAATCCTCGTCCATGTCAGTCACCTCCAGGGGGCAGGATAGCCGTTGCGCGGCGCCGCGTCAGGCCGCGCCGATCGCTTGCTGGCACCGCGCCCGGCGGCTAGATGGAAAGGCGCAGCAGCGATCCCCCCGAGGTGTCCCCGATGGCGGCCATGGTGTCGATTCAGCCGCCCGGCGAGGACCATGTTCGACACCGGTGACCTGTCGCAGACGATCCCGCCGCTCGGGCGCTTCGCCTTCATCCTCCTGTTGATCGCCGTGGCACCCTTCGCCGCGCGGCGCGCCAGGCTGCCCGATTGCGTGGGCTACATCCTGGTGGGGGTCATCGTCGGGCCACATCTGCTAGGGGTCGCGCCGCGCCACGGGGAGGTCGCGGGGTTCCTGGCGAATCTCGGCAAGCTGCTGCTGATGTTCTTCGTCGGGCTCGAGGTCGACCTGCGGCAGTTCGGCCAGCAGCGCAACCGCGCCGCCGCCTTCGGGCTGATGACCTTCGCGCTGCCGATGGCGGCGGGCACCGCGGTCGGCGTGGTGTTCGGCTATTCGATGGTCTCGGCGCTGCTGATCGGATCGCTGCTCGCCTCCCATACGCTGATCGCCTTTCCCATCGTGACGGCGGCCGGGCTCGGCGGGCGGGCATCGGTGGCGGTGACGGCGGGGGCGACGGTGCTGACCGACATGCTCTCGCTGTTGGTGCTGGCGGCCTGCTTGGCGGCGCATCGCAGCGGCTTCGACCCGGCGGCGCTGGCGATCCAGGTGGTCGAACTGGTGGCCTTCTCGGTCTTCGTGGTGTTCGGCCTGACCCGGCCGGCACGGGCGCTGGCGCGGGCGCTGGGGGACAACCAGGAGGCCCGCTTCATCGTGCTGCTGATCGTGGTGTGCATCGCCGCGAGCATCGCCGAAGCGATCCAGCTGGAGGGCATCATCGGCGCCTTCCTGGCGGGGCTCGCGGTCAATCGCGCCGAGGGCGGCACCGAGGCGCGGCACCGGCTGGAATTCATCGGCCGCGCGCTGTTCATCCCGGCCTTCTTCGTGGTGACCGGCTTCCTGGTGGACCTGGTGGTGCTGTGGCGCACGCTGGTCGACGAGACGCGCCTGGTGGTCGCGGTGGTGGGTGGGCTGGTGGCGGCGAAATGGGCGGCGGCGGAGATTGTCGGGCGCATCTGGCGGATGGGTTCGGATGACCGGCTGCTGATGGCGTCGCTGACCATGCCGCAGGTGGCGGCGACGCTGGCCGCCGCGCTGGTCGGCTATGATGCGGTGAATGCCGCGGGCGAACGCTTGCTGGACCAGGCAATGCTGAACACGGTGCTGGTGCTGGTGGTGGCGACCTCGGTGCTCGGACCGATCCTGACCGGGCGGGCGGTGCGGCGGCTGGCCGCGGCGCCATGATGCAGCGGCCCCCTGCTTTCGGCCCGAGGCCTTGCCTCGGGCCGTGAGCGCGAAGCGCGACCGCGCCCAGCCTGACATTCGCCGCCAGCGCACCAGTGCAAGGCGCGAAGCCAAGGCCCGCGGATGCGGGCCGCCCAGCGTTTGAGGGTCACGCAAATTGCACGGCGCGAAGCCAAGCCGCACGGATGTGCGGCGCCCGGCGTCTGAGGGATCAAAGAAAATCTGGTGCGGTCGAGAAGATTCGAACTTCCACAGGGTTTCCCCTACCAGCACCTCAAGCTGGCGCGTCTACCATTCCGCCACGACCGCAAACCGGGTAGAGGGCGCGGCGTATAACCCATGAGCGCGCCGCCATCAACAGAGGCCCTGGAGTGGATCATCTCCGAGGGCCGCACCCCCTATGACGCCGCCCTGGCCGCGATGGAAGCCCATGTCGGCGCCATCCGCGCCGGCGGCGCGCCCGAACGCGTCTGGCTGGTCGAGCACGACCCGACCTACACCGCCGGCACCTCCGCCCGGCCCGAGGACCTGCACGACGCGCGGTTCCCGGTGTTCAACGCCGGGCGCGGCGGGCAATGGACCTATCACGGGCCGGGCCAGCGCACCGGCTACGTGATGCTGGACCTCAACCGCGCGCATGGATCGGTGCCGGCGCGCGACATCCGGGCCTATGTGCAGGGCCTGGAGGAATGGCTGATCCGCGCGCTCGACCGCTTCAACATCCGCGCAGAACGACGCGAAGGGCGTGTGGGCCTGTGGGTGCCCAACCGCGCGGGCGGCGAGGACAAGATCGCCGCCATCGGTGTGCGCGTGACGCGCTGGGTCACCTGGCATGGCGTCGCGCTGAACGTCGATCCCGACCTGTCGCATTTCGGCGGCATTGTGCCCTGCGGCGTGGCCGAGCACGGGGTCACCAGCATCCATGCCCAGGGCGTGCCGGCGACCATGCACGAGGCCGATGCCGCGCTGCGCGCCGCCTGGGGCGAGGTGTTCGGCTGACCCGCTCGGGCGGAATGCAACCGCTGCGTGTTTGCCAGCGGCATCCCGCTTCGTGCATGAAGCCCCCGTCATCAATGCCGGGAGGATTTCCAATGATGCAAAGGCGTCACATTCTGGCCGGGGCCGCGCTCGGCCTGGCCACCACGGGGCTGATCCGCGGCGCGTCCGCGCAGCCGCGCAACGCGGCCTGGCCGCGCGCGCTCAACATGGGCACCGCGGCGCCGGGCGGCACCTATGCGCTGTATGGGCCGGCCTGGGGGCAGCTCGTGCAGGAAGCGACGGGGGTCAACATCTCCTATCGCACCACGCAGGGGCCGAACCAGAACATCATCCTGGTGCAGCGCCGCGAGGTCGAGATCGGCATGGCGACCATGGGTGTCGCGCTGCAGGCCTGGAACGGTCAGGGCGCCTGGACGCAGGGCAACAAGTTCCAGGACATCCGCGCGCTGTTCCCGATGTACGACACGCCCTTCCATGGCATCGCGCTGAAGCGGTCGGGCATCACGTCGATGGCGCAGCTGGCCGGCAAGAACATCGGCGTTGGGCCGCGCGGCGGCACGCCGGGCACCTATTTCCCGCTGATGATGGAGCGCCTGGGCATCCGCGTCGCGGCGGTGCGCTTCGGCTCGGGTGCCGACATGTCGGGGCAGCTGCAGGACGGCCTGCTCGATGCCTTCCTGTTCGCCTCGGGCGTGCCGGTGCCGGCCTTCAGCGAGGCCGAGACGCAGTCGGAGGTCAACTTCCTCGACTTCACCGCCGATGAGGTGACGCGCCTGACCCAGGCCTTCCCGGAACTGTCCCCCGGCACGCTGCCGGCCAGCACCTATCGCACCGCCGGGCGGCCGCTCAACGTGGTCGGCATGTTCAACTTCGCCATCGGGCACAAGTCGCTGCCCGAGGATCTGGTCTATGAGATGGTGAAGGCAGTGCTCGGCCAGAACGACCGGCTGAAGCAGGCGATCGCGGCGGGGTCCGAGACTCTGGCCGCGAACGCGGGCAAGAACACCTTCCTGCCGTATCACCCCGGTGCGGCGCGCTACCTGCGCGAGGCCGGGCAGACCATCCCCGATAATCTCGTGATGGCCTGAAGGCTGGGCCGCCAGGGCGGCCTGCGAGGGGCCGGAGCGGTTCGCCGCCCCGGCCCCTTTTTCATGCCCGGCTCGCGGCGGGCGCGATCTCCTGCGGGTAGCGGCGGTGCTGCCAGGCGAGCAGCCCGACCGCGACAATGATGCCGCCGAGATCCGTCCAGAGTTCCGGCACCATCAGCCCCAGTCCGAAGGCGCCCGAGAGCAGCCGCAGCGGCAGGGGCAGCGGGCCGTTCTGCATCCAGCCCTCGGTCGCGCAGGCCAGCAGGTAGACGCCCAGCGCCGCCGTGGCGAAGGCCTGCACGATGCCCAGGATCGGCCCCTGCGCCAGCAGCGCCGGGGATATCCAGAACATGTAGGGCACGATGAAGGTCGCCAGGCCCAGCTTCAGCGCGATCACGCTGGTTTTCCACATATCCGCCCTGGCCATGGATGCGGCGGCGAAGGAGGCCAGCGCGACCGGCGGCGTGATGGCCGACAGGATGGCGAAGTAGAAGATGAACATATGCGCCGAGAGCGGCGGCACGCCGATGCGGATCAGCCCTGGTGCCACCACGGCGGCGGCAATCGCATAGGCCGCGGTGGTCGGCACACCCATGCCCAGGATGATCGCCACCACCATCGCGAAGACCATCGCGAGGAAGGCCGAGGTGCCGGCGACGTCCAGCAGCATGGTGGCGAAGCGCCCGCCGACGCCGGTCACGCCGATCACGCCGGCGACGATGCCCGCGGCGGCGCAGACCGCGATCAGCTGCATCATCTCGCGCATCGACCCGTGCAGGGTGGCGTAGATGGAAGCGGCCGTCTCGACCAGCGAAGCGACAGCCGCCGTGATGGGGTTCTGGCCCTGGCGCGCCACCCGGTGGACCAGCGTGGTGCCGTACATGATGACCAGCGTGGCCGCGATGCCCCAGGCGGCGGCGCGAAAGGGCGAGAAGCCCTGCACCAGCATGTAGATCAGCAGCACCAGCGGTGCCGCCATGTAGACGTGGCGCGCGATATGCGCCCAACGCGGCAGTTCGTCGCGCGGCAGGCCCCGGATGCCCGATTTACGCGCGTTCAGGTCGCAGTGGATGTAGTTGGCGATGTAAAACAGCAGCGCCGGGATGAGGCCCGCCAGCGCGATCTCGGTGTAGGGAATGCCCAGCACCTCGGCCATGATGAAGGCGCCCGCACCCATGACGGGCGGCGTGATCTGGCCGCCGGTGGAGCTGGTGGCCTCCACCGCGCCGGCGGTGGCGCGATCGTAGCCCACGCGGCGCATCATCGGGATGGTGAAGGCGCCGGACGCGACCACGTTGGCCACCGCCGAGCCCGAGATGGTGCCGAACAGGATGCCGGAGATGACGGTCACCTTGGCCGGCCCGCCGCGCAGCCGGCCGACCAGCGCGAGCGCGAAGTCGTTGAAGTAGTCGCCGGCCTTCGACGTCTGCAGGAAGGTCGCGAAGACCACGAACATGATGATGAAGGACGCGCTGACCTGCACGATGGTGCCGAGCACGCCGTTGTTGTTGAACAGCTCGACCAGCGCCTGGTCGAAGGATACGCCGCGGTGGAACAGGATGCCGGGCATCCAGGGGCCGACGAAGCAATAGGCGATGAAGGTGATGGCGATCAGCGGCATGATGAGGCCCGCGGTGCGCCGGGCGAATTCCAGCACCAGCAGGATGCCGATGCCGGCGGTGACCAGGTCCTGCGTGTTGGGGCCCATGAAGGAGCGCATCTCGATGCCGTCGGCATCCAGGATGTAGTGCAGCGGGATGATGAGGGCGGGGACGATCAGCAGCAGGTCCCACCAGGGGACGGAGGTGCCGGGCTTGCCGGCGCGCGGGGCAAACAGCGCGAAGCCGAGTGCGGCGCCGATGAAGACGTGGATGGCGCGCGAGACGGTGGGGTCGACCGGTTCGACCAGCAGGATCCAGAGATGCCACAGCACGAAGACCGCGGCGCAGGCGCGCCACAGCTGGCCCTGCCAGCCGGCCAGCTCTCGGCGGGCGGAGGCGAACTCCATCTCGTCGACATCGGTATTGACGGTATCCGCCTCAGTACGCGCTTGGTTCACGCCCGGCCCCCCAGGGATTGTTGGAGGGGGGCTTAGACCGAAAGGGCGGGGGTGGGGAAGCGAGGGGCGGTTGTGGTGGGGCGAGAGTGTGGGTTTCGGACAAATGGGCCGGCCGGGGTTTCGCGACGTCCGGGCTTTAGGACTTTAGGACTTTAGCCTGGGCAGCCGGTGTGTGGGTTTCGGACACATTGTCCGGGCGGGGATGACAGCGGGGTTGGGCCGCACGCCTGGGCGCCCGGCCGGGCGGGGGAGGATGGGCGGATGAACGGGTTGAAAGAGCGGCGGGCTGGGCGTCACCAAGACCGAATTCCTATATTGCGAGCAGGCGCGGAGGAAGTCCAGGGAAATCGGGGCGGGGTCAGGCGCTGAAGCGGTTGCCGTCCAGCGCGCGGGCCTGGCCCAGGGCGACCAGGTTCCGCAGCATGGTGGGCAGGCGGTCGCCGCGCGGGGCGCCCTGGAAGCGGCGGGCGAGGTCCGGCACGCCGAGGAGGCTGGCGCGCCTTTGCAAATCGCGCGCAGGTGCAAATATCGCGTGTCTTCGTCCTTCGGCCAGCGGCGCGCGGCGGCATCGGATGCGCGGCGGCAGCCGAAAGGAATCCGGCGTCAGGTCGGTTTGGTGCCCTTTACGAACGCAAGAACGTCCAGGACTGACGCGCAGCGAGGCACCTTGCGATCCAAGCCGAGGGTTTGCGACCCTCCTGGCCATGCCCTTCAAGGTGCTATTCGACGACCAGCCGTTCTCCGCCCTGAGGTGTGACGATGCCGCATGGCGGGACATTCAGGAGGCTAGCCGGAGTGGCGAAGCCCGCCTTGTGCTGCCGTGCTGCCGCAGACGCGCTATCGCGAAGGTGAGCCCGCTGCGGACGCGGTTCTTCCAGCACGCGCCGCGCGACGTCGCGGAGGTCGAATGCCGCTGGGAGGGAGAGAAGGAACCCCATCGCAAGATCAAGGAGGCCATCGTCAACGCCGTTAACGCGATGGAGGGGTGGGCGGCTGGGGAGGAGTTCATCGCCGCCAACTGGCGTGCGGACGTGATGGCGACGCATGACGGCCCTGGTGTCCCTCCGGTGGCCTTCGAGGTGCAACTTTCCCGGCAGTCAGGTGAGGAGACCCGGCGCCGCGACGCCCTATACGCGATGGGGGGTGTCGTCGCCGTGTGGCTGGTGAACCAGCACAACGACCGCCCTTCCTTCGGTTCGGATCGGCGCCTCGCGTTGCGGCCGGAAGCGTCGGGGCTCGGGGCTCGCTGCGAGGCTGCGGCCAACGCCGCGTGCAGTTACCTCCGGCGCGTCGAATGGCAAACGAAGGCGGTGCGCGCTGCCGCCGAGGAATGCTCCGGTCAGGGGGGCATCCGGGCCATTCTGGCGGATCGTGCAATGCGCGTCGGTGTTGACGCGCCAGGGCTGGGCCGGCGCGGCGGCGTCCGCATTATCTTCTTGATGGCAGGGCTCGGCGAGCGCGACGCGGAGTTGCCTGATGAGCGCGTGCCGACACCCAACGATGAGCCACTTCCTATCTATCTGCATTGGGCGGGGAAGCGGGGGTATCGAGAGGTCCAAAGCTACGCCATCGCGGTTCACGACGCCGATCCCGAGGCTGTGGCACGCGAATTGGTCAACGACCTCGCCACGGGGCGGATCGCGTATGTGCCAGCCTTCGCCCTGCCCGCGTCATTGGTCCACTACCGCGAGACGTGCCGGTCCTGCTTCCAGCAAACGGACGTGTGCCGATGGGCGCTCATCGGCGGAGGTGACGCCGCTCCCTCGCAGGTGCCTGAGTGGTTTGAGCGAAGCACGCCCTTCGTTGTGGAAGCCAACGACCTGGGGTCGCCGAACGGCTGGGAGAAGAACGCATGGAACGCGGCTTCGCAGCGCCTGGGGGGCTACAGGTCCATCCATCCCGCCTCTGAATTCGGACGGGATGCCGCCTGCCCCTACTGCTCGCGTGTTCTTCCGCCCCATCGGATTACGAAGGCCGACGCGCTGGCGTGGCCCGCCGAACATCAGGACGGATGGTGGTCGCCCCCCCATGTCAGCGTTTCCGTATGGAGCCGGATGGTGCCCACCGCTGCCGCGCCGCCAATCGAGGTGCGGCATGCACGATGGCACACCGTCTTCGCCGAACGTTCGGTCGCAGCGCATTCAGAGATCGCCGGGCTCCGGGCCGCCCGTGAAGCGGCGGATCGCCAGCGACGGGAGGAGCTCGCGCGCTTGCTGGAGGAACGGGCGCAGGCTCACGCTGAGGAGGCCCGGACTCGCGCCGAGGCGGAGGAAGGTGCGCGGAAGCGGCGAGAGGCGGAGCGGGCATTATTGGCGGCGGAACGGGAAGACGAAGAACGTGGGAAAGCGCTAGCCGCCGCCGAGGTGCGGATCAGGACCGCCGAGGGCTATGCCGCCGCGGTGCATCCGGGACGGCCCGACTTGGCGGCACTATGGCTTAACAGTAGCAGGCGCGGCGGCTCGCTACGCGACCTCGCGCGAGCCTCGCAGGACGGGCTTCGATTGGTGGAGGAACAGGCCAAGTGCGACCGCGCGCGGCGATAGCGCGCGCTCAGCACCTTGAAATGCAGGCGTCCGGGGGAAGTTCCCTTCCCCCGGCCTTCTCCTACCGCCCGCGCTGCAGGAAAGCCGGCGCGCTCGACCCGTCGCGGAAATCCCCTTCGCGCCACGACCGGTCGCGCCGCGGCGCTTCCGCCTGGCTGCCGGTATTCGCCGGGCGACGGCGCGCCGCGTCACCCGCATGCGGGCGCGCGGGCTGCGCATCACGCTTCGGCTCGGCCGGCTTCGCATGCCCGGCCGGGCGGTGCTGCGGCTGGCGCTGCTGGGCCTGGCGCTGCTGCGGCTTGCGGTGCTGCTGCTGGCGCGGCGGCCGCGGGGCCTCCTTCGGCTGGGCGGCGATTTCCTCGGCCGTGGCGCCGGGGCGCTGTTCGGCCGGGATCTGCTGGCGGATCAGGCGTTCGATCGCGCGCAGCTTGTCGCGGTCCTCGTGGGAGCACAGCGCGATGGCCTCGCCCGAGGCACCCGCGCGCGCGGTGCGACCGATGCGGTGCACGTAGGTCTCGGGCACTTCCGGCAGGTCGAACTGGATGACGTGCGTCACGCCATCCACGTCGATGCCGCGGGCCGCGATGTCGGTCGCGACCAGCACGGGCGCGGAGCCGTCGCGGAAGGCGGCGAGTGCGCGCTCGCGCGCGTTCTGCGCCTTGTTGCCATGGATGGCGCTGGCGGCGATGCCGTCCATGTCCAGCTGCTTCACGATGCGGTCGGCACCGTGCTTGGTGCGGGAGAACACCAGCGTGCGGCCGACGCCCTCGCCGCGGATGATCTCGGCCAGCACGCGGCGCTTGCCGGAGGCCGGGACGTGGATGACGCGCTGCGCCACCTTCTCGGCCGTGGTGGCGACCGGGGCGACCGACACGCGCTCGGGGTTGCGGAGCATCTCGGCGGCCAGGCGGTTGATCTCGGTCGGCATGGTGGCGCTGAAGAACAGCGTCTGGCGCTCGGCCGGGATGGCCTTCACCAGGCGGCGGATGGCCGGCAGGAAGCCCTTGTCGAGCATCTGGTCGGCTTCATCGAGCACCAGCGTCGAGACGTGGTCGAGCCGCCCGGCATTCTGGTCGAGCAGGTCCTGCAGGCGGCCGGGGGTGGCCACCAGGATATCGACGCCGCGCGCCAGCGCCTGGCGCTGCGGGCCGAAGCCGACGCCGCCGAAGATGACCGCGACCGACAGGCCGAGGTGGCGCCCATAGGTGCGGATGCTGTCGGCGATCTGCGAGGCGAGCTCGCGCGTCGGAGACAGGATCAGCACGCGGCAGCCGCCGCGCGGCGGGCGGCCGGGGGTGGCGGCCAGGCGGTGCAGGATGGGCAGGCCGAAGGCCGCGGTCTTGCCGGTGCCGGTCTGGGCGATGCCGAGCAGGTCGCGCCCTTCCAGCACCGACGGGATGGCCTGGGCCTGGATCGGGGTGGGGTTGGTGTAGCCTTCCTCGGCCAGGGCCTGGAGGATGCGCGGGTCGAGGTTCAGCGCCTCGAAAGTCGTGGTCACGATGGAGTCCTGTCAGGCGCGTGCGGGCATGGCCGCGCACGTCGCTGCAGTCAGAATGCCCCGCGGGATTGGGACCGTCCGATGGGTGGCGCGCCATCCCCGGCCCGGGCCCGCACCGCGCTTCACGCCTTCTGCGAAGGGAAGCGGCGGGGACCGATCACGCGGCCGGGCGGCGCGTGGCGCGCGGGATGTCCGCGCGGTTGGCGAGCTTATGCGCCTTCGCACCCGCAAAAACAAGCGGATTCAGCGTCCAGCGGCACGATCAGCTGTCGATGCGGATGCCTTCGTCGTGAATCAGCGCCTGGAACTGCGCGCGCTCGGCGGCCAGGAAGCGGGCGAAGGAGTCCGGCCCTTCGGCCGCCGGCAGCAGGCCGATGGCATCGAGGCGCGGGCGCAGCGCCGGCTGGTTCACCGCATCGGCGGCCGCGGCGGCGACGCGTGCGACCACCGGCGCGGGCGTGGCGGCCGGCACCAGCAGCCCGAGCCAGTCGCCGATGGCGAATCCGGGGAAACCCTGCTCGGCCACCGTCGGCACCTCGGGCAGCGCGGGGAAGCGCGCGGCGGAGGAGACCGCGACGGCGCGCACCCGCCCATCCCGCACCAGCGGCGTGGCGAGCGCGGGGGAGGTGAAGCCGATCGGCGTATCGCCGCGCAGCAGGCCGGCGACCTGGTCGGCGCCGCCGCGATAGGGGATGTGCTCGCCGCGAATGCCGGCGCGGCGCAACAGCTGCGCCATGGCAAGGTGGACGCGCGCTCCGATGCCCACGGAGCCATAACGCGCCTGGGTGGGGTCGGCGCGCAGGTGGGCAAGCAGCGCGGGCAGCGTGGTGGCGGGGAATTCGGCGCGCACCACCAGCACCAGCGGCAGCGTCGCCAGCAGCGTGACCGGCGCCAGGTCGCGTACGTAGTCGAAGGACAGGCCGCGCATCAGGAAGGGGTTCACCGACTGCCCGCCGGAATCGAGCAGCAGGGTCGTGCCATCGGCTGCGGCTTGCGCGACGTATCCTGCGCCGACCGCGCCCGAGGCGCCGGAGCGGTTCTCGGGCGTGACGGTGGCGCCCAGCAGTTCGGACATGCGCGGGGCGATCAGGCGGCCGAGGATGTCGGTGGACCCGCCCGGCGGGAAGGCGATGACCAGGCGGGTCGGGCGGTCCTGCGCGAGGGCCGGGGTGGCGAGCGGCAGGGCGAGCAGCGTGCGTCTCAGCATGGCGCAAGGCGTCGCGCCCCTGTCTCGCGTCGTCAAGTTACAGGCCCGTGGCAGCAACGGGACGGACAGCCGGCCCGCGCCGGCGCAACGGGCCGAAGCAGGTGACCCCTCGGCAGGGCACGGCGCCCGAGAGCCGGCGCGGACGCGAGGCGGATGCCGGCGAAGGCAGGGCGGCGGGCTGAGTGCCGGAAGCGACGCGCGCCGCGGAGGTCGCGAGGTCGGCCCAGTCTCGGCGGTGCAGCCGGCGCCTGCATCGACGCGGTGACGGCGGGCCTTCCGGCACGCTGCCGGAAGGACGTCCGCCTGCCCTGGATGGACCCTGCCGGCCGGCGCAGAATGGCGTCATGGCAGACCGCAACGACCTGTTCGGCGAGACCCCGGCCCCCGCCGCCGCCGAGGCCGCCCGCCCGCTGGCCGACCGGCTGCGCCCGCGCGTGCTGGCCGAGGTGGTGGGCCAGGACCACCTGCTGGGCCCGGAAGGCGCGATCGCGCGGATGCTGGCGCGCGGCTCCCTCGCCTCGCTGATCCTGTGGGGGCCGCCCGGGGTGGGCAAGACCACCATCGCGCGGCTGCTGGCCGAGGCGGCGGGGCTGCGCTTCGCCGCGCTGTCGGCGGTGTTCTCCGGCGTGGCGGATCTGAAGCGCGCCTTCGACGAGGCCCGCGCGCGCAAGTCGAATGGCCAGGGCACGCTGCTGTTCGTGGACGAGATCCACCGCTTCAACCGCGCCCAGCAGGACGGCTTCCTGCCGGTGGTCGAGGACGGCACCGTCACGCTGGTCGGTGCGACCACCGAGAACCCGTCCTTCGCCCTGAACGGCGCGCTGTTGTCACGCTGCCAGGTGATGGTGCTGAAACGCCTGGACGACGCAGCGCTGGACCTGCTGCTGGCGCGGGCCGAGGAGGAGACCGCGCGCGCACTGCCGCTGGATGCCCCCGCGCGCGCCACGCTGCGCGCCATGGCGGATGGCGATGGGCGGTATCTGCTGAACATGGCGGAGCAGCTGTTCGCGCTGCCGGCGAAGACGATGCCGCTCGACACCGCCGCGCTGTCGACGCTGCTGGCGAAGCGCGCGGCGCTCTACGACAAGGACCGGGAGGAGCACTACAACCTCATCTCCGCGCTGCATAAGTCGATGCGCGGGTCGGACCCGGATGCGGCGCTGTACTGGTTCGCGCGCATGCTGACGGGGGGCGAGGACCCGCGCTTCATCGCCCGCCGCCTGACGCGCTTCGCCGCGGAGGACGTCGGCATGGCCGACCCGCGCGCCCTGCCGCTGGCGATCGCGGCGTGGGAGACCTACGAACGGCTCGGTTCGCCCGAGGGCGAATTGGCGCTGGCGCAGTTGGTGGTCCACTTGGCGACAGCGCCGAAATCCAACGCCGTCTATGCCGCCTTCGGCGCGGCGATGCGGGCGGCGAAGGAGACCGGGTCGCTGATGCCGCCCGCGCATATCCTGAACGCGCCGACGAAGCTGATGAAGGAGATCGGCTACGGCGCCGGCTATGCCTACGACCATGATGCGGAGGATGCCTTCTCCGGCCAGGATTATTTCCCGGCGGAGATGAAGCGCCCGTCCTTCTACCGCCCGACCGAGCGCGGGGCGGAGGCGGCGATCGGCGAGCGGATGGCGCGCTGGGACGCGCTGCGACGCCAGCGGCGCAAGGGCTGACGCGGCGGCCATCCGGCCGAAGGCGCCGCCTGCACGGCGGGCTGTGGCACCCTTTCCGCAGGCCGGCCCGCCCGCACGGGTTGATCGGAACGCGCGTCCCGCGCGTTGATTGGAACGCGCGTCCCGCGCGCGTTGATTGGAATGCGCGTCCCGCGCGATGATCCCCCCGCATCACGACAGGCCATCCATGCAGGGCTTCACGCCAACCGCCTTCCTCCTGGTCGCTGCCGGCGGCGCGCTGGGGTCGATGCTGCGACACGGGGCGTCGCTGCTGGGCCTGGCGCTGTTCGGCACCGGCTTTCCCTGGGGCACGCTGGCGGTGAACGTCATCGGCAGCGCGGCGATCGGCGCGGTGGCCGCGACCGGCCTCGATGGCCAGGCGCGGCTGCTGGTGGTGCCCGGCCTGCTGGGGGGCTTCACCACCTTCTCGGCCTTCTCTCTGGAGGCGACGATCCTGTGGGACCGCTCGCCCGCCATCGCTACGGCCTATGTCGCGGCCAGCATCGGGCTGGGCTTCGCCGCCTGCCTGGCGGGGTATTGGCTGCTCAGGCGGTAGAGCACGGTCCGTCGGCCTGGATGAATATCGTGCGCCCGCGACGCTACGCGCCGCGGCCGCCCCAGACGCGCGCGGGGATGAAGACCTCGCCGGCCATGATCTTGCGCGCGGTGCGCAGCGTGCCGCCGCCCAGCACCTCGACCGCGTCGTTGCCGGCGCGGCGGGTGGAGATGACCGCCTCCATCTGGCCGGTCGGGTGTTCCAGCACCACCGTCTCGCGTTCGTTCGGCCCGATGCGGGCTAGCGGGTGCGCCACCGTGCCTGGCAGCATCGCGGCGGTGGCGATGCAGATGCCCCCGGTCACCGCCATCGCCTCGTGGCAGGCGAGCGGCGTGAAGTAGCGCGCGGCGATGCCCTGCCCGCCCGCCGGCTCGGCCACCATGGCGAATTTCGGCATGACCTTGCCGGCCACGTCGCCCATGCCCATCGCGACACCGGCGGCGCGGCGGATGGTCTCGATGCGCGCCATGAAGTCGCCGTCGGCATCCAGTTCCTTCGCGGTCTCCCGCGCGGTCTTGCCGAGGTCCGCGGCGCGCGCGATCACCACCGGCATCGCGACGTCGAGGCAGGTGACCTCCACCCCCTCGATCACATCCTTCGCGTTGCCGGTCGGCATCAGCTTGCCCGTGGCCCCGCCCACCGCATCGGCGAAGTTCAGCACCACGGGGGCGGCCGTGCCGGGCACGCCGGCGATGGCGGTGTCGCCGTCATAGGCCACCTCGCCGCCGGGCGTCTGCACCACGGCCTCGATCAGCGCGCCGGTGTTGACGGCGCGGATCAGCACCGAGGTCTCGCCATCGCGCGATGGCACCAGGCCCTTCTCGATGGCGAAGGGGCCGATGCCGGACAGCATGTTGCCGCAGGTCGGCCCGAAATCGACGAAGGCCTTGTCCACCGAGACCTGCGCGAACAGGTAGTCGACCTGCTGCTTCTCCCCTTCCTTGGCGGGCGAGACGATGCAGACCTTGCTGGTCAGCGTGGTCGCGCCGCCGAGGCCATCGATCTGCCGCGCATCCGGGCTGCCCATGGCGGCGAGCAGCACCTGCGCGATGCCCTCGCGGCTCTCGGGCAGGTCGGCGGCCAGGAAATACGGGCCGCGGCTGGTCCCGCCGCGCATGAAGGTGCAGGGGATGGCGGTCTGGCGGGTCATGGGCGTGGGTGTCCGTGGTCGTTCTCGCCGGGCAGGATAGGCGCCGCGGCGCGGGCCGTCTGCACCCCGGCGGCGGGCGGGGTGTGGCCCTGTCGGGCGCCGCGGCGCGGCAGAGTGGGCGTACAGGTCCGGTGGGCGAAGCGTGGCGCAGCCGCATCCGGCGCTTGGCTTCGCCGCCCCGCGGGGCGATATGACGCCGCATGGCCGTCACCACACGCACCGTCTGGGCTTCCGAGCGCGACACCCGCCTCGACCGCTGGTTCCACCGGCACTTCCCGCAGCTCACGCAGGGCGCGCTGCAGAAGATGCTTCGCACCGGGCAGATCCGCGTGGACGGCAAGCGCGCCGAATCCAGCACGCGCCTGCTGGGCGGCCAGCAGGTCCGCATCCCGCCCATGCCCGAGGGCCAGGCCCCCAAGGCCGACCCGAAGCCGGTGGACGAACGCGACGCGGCCGAGATGCAGCGCCTGGTGATCTATCGCGACGACAGCGTCATCGCGATCGACAAGCCGCAGGGGCTGCCGGTGCAGGGTGGCCCGGGCATCGCCAAGCATGTGGACGGGCTGCTGGACGCACTGCGCTTCGGGTCGGAGGAACGGCCGCGGCTGGTGCATCGGCTGGATCGCGACACCACCGGCGTGCTGGTGCTGGCGCGCACGGCCGCCGCCGCCTCGGCCCTGGCGCGCGCCTTCCGCGGGCGCGACGCGCAGAAGACCTACTGGGCCATCGTGGTCGGCCGCCCGCATCCGCTGGAAGGGCGCATCGACATGGCGCTGATGAAGCAGGGCGGCGCGCAGGGCGAACGCACCGTGCCGTCCGATGCGCGGGAGGCCGCGCGCGCCGTCACGCTGTTCCGTACGGTCGATTCGGCGCAGAAGCGCGCCGCCTGGCTGGAACTCACGCCGCTGACCGGGCGCACCCATCAGCTGCGCGTGCATTGCGCCGCGGCGCTGAACTGCCCGATCCTGGGCGACGGCAAGTATGGCGGCGCCGCCGCGCACCCGGACGGTTTCGGCGACCGCACGCTGCACCTGCATGCCCGTTCGCTGCACCTGCCCCACCCCGATGGCGGCACGCTGGAACTGGCCGCGCCGCTGCCGAAGCACATGAAGGACACCTTCACCTTCCTCGGCTTCGACAAGCCGCGCACGCCGGCCTGCCGGCGGCGGGGCTGAGGCCATGGCGAAGCGTGCGCTGAAATGGGCGGCCGCCGGGCTGGGCGGCGTCGTGCTGCTGGCGGGCGGCGGGGTCTATGCGCTGGTGGCCGCGGTGGATGGCGGCACGCTGACGCCGCGGATTGTCGCGGCCATCGAGGGCGCGACGGGGCGCGCGGCGACGCTCGGCGCCGTCTCGCTGCGACCGGGGCTGGTGCCGCGCATCGCGGCGGAGGGGGCGACGCTCGCCAACCTGCCCGGCGGCAGCCGGCCCGAGATGGCGCGCATCCGCCGGCTGGAGGTGCGCCTGGCGTTGCTGCCGCTGCTGCGCGGCGATGTCGATATCCGCGCCATCACCATCGACGGCGCCGACATCCTGCTGGAACGCACGGCGGATGGTGCGCCCAACTGGGTGTTCCGCGCCGCGCCGCGGCCCGAGGCGGCGGCGGTCGAGCCCGGCCCGTCCCGCGCGCCGACCCCGCGCCGCTCCGTTGCGATCGCCGAGGTCACCTTGACCGACAGCCGCGTCACCCTGCCCGACCCGCGGCTGGGCACGCTGTCCGTGGAGCAGGCGCGGGTGACCGGCTTTGGCGGCGGCGGGCCTGTCGCCATCGCCGGCGATGTCGCGCTGCATGGCGTGGCGGGGCGGATCGAGGCCGAGACCGGCGCCCTGCCGCTGCCCGCCGATGCGGCCTGGCCCTATCGCGCCACCCTGGCCGTCGCGGCGAACCGGATCACCGTGCAGGGTGCGCTGGGCGCGCCGGTGGCGGTGACCGCCGCGGTGCCAGACCCCGCCGCGCTGCGCCCGCTGGTGGAGGCGCTGGCACCCGGCGCGGCGCTGCCGCCCGCATTGCCGCCGCTGGAGCTTGCCGGGCGGCTCGGCCCGGGCCTGGTGCCGAGCGACCTCAGCCTGACGATCGGTGCGCTGGATCTCGGCAGCTATGTGCCCGGGCTGGCGCTGACGCGGCTGACGGCGCGCGCACCGGCGGCGGACGGGCCGGTGGAGGTCACCATCGAGACGACGCGCGGTGGCGTCGCGGCGCGCAGCGAGGTCCGGGTGGAACCGCTGGCGGCGCTGCTGCCTTGGCAGCCTGCGCAGCCGGCGCGCATCACGCTGGATGCCGCGGTGGCCGGCGCGACTTTCCACGCCGCCGGCACGCTGGCCCAGCCGCGCACCGTGTCCGGCGCCGCCTTCGACCTGCGGATCGCGGTGCCGGCGCTGGCCGCATTGGCGCCGATGCTGCCCGCGCCGCCGCCTCCGCTGACCGACCTCGCCATCGAGGCTCGGCTGGAGGCCGCCGGGGCGATCACCGGCGCGCTGCGGGTCCCGTCCTTCCGCATCCAATCCCCCGAGTTGCAGGCGACAGGCGCGCTGACCCTGGCGCATGGATCGCCGGTCGGGATCGACGGGCGCATCGACGCCGCGCGGATCGACGTGGATGCGCTGGCGGAGCGCCTGGCGGCAGCGCCGGCGCCGGCGGAACCGCGGCCCGGCCAGCCGGCGCCCGACCCCGCGCCGGCCGGGCCGCGCCCTGCGCCCGCCGTGCAGGGGCGCGTCATTCCCGACCTTCCGCTGCCGGTCGCGGCGGCGCGCGCCTATCGCGGCACCATCGCCTTCACGGTGGACCACCTGATCGTCGGCGGCACCGATTGGCGGCAGGTGCGCGGGTCGCTGGCGATGGCGGATGGCACTGCGCGGCTGCGGCCCTTCGCGGCCGTCACGCCGGGCGGGCCGGTGCGCGGGGAGGCGACGCTCGACGCCGCCGCAACGCCGCCGCGCCTGGCGCTGGCACTGCGCAGCGAGGGGCGCGGGCTCGACCTCGCGGCGCTGCGCCGGGCGCGCGGCGAGGCGACCGGGATCGAGGGCCATGCCGAAGTGGCGATCGACGTCCATGGGCGCGGCGCCACCACGCGCGCCGTGGCGGGGACGCTGACCGGGGAACTCGGCCTCGCCATCGTCGAGGGGCGGCTGGCGCATGCGGGCATGCTGCGGCTGGGGCCGGACCTGCTGGGGCTGCTGCTGCCCGGCGCGCCGCAGGATGGCGTGGCGCTGCGCTGCGTGGCGCTGCGGATCTCGGCCGAGGACGGCATGGCGCGCAGCCAGGCGCTGCTGGCGGAGACCTCGGCCGGGCGGATCGAGGGCGTGCTGGCGGTGAACCTGCGGACGGAGGCGCTGGCGTCGCGGCTACTGCCCGACGTCACGCTGCTGGGCATCCGGGTGCGCGCGCCGGTGGGCATCGGCGGCACGCTGGCGGCACCGCGCGTGGGCGTGGAGCCGGGCCGCGCGCTTGGCCAGGTGATCGAGGACACGGTGGCGAACCGGCTGTGGCGCGACCCGACGGTGGAATGGCTGCGCGGGCGGGTGCAGGGCGGGACGCCGGCCGGCGATTGCGCGGCGCAGTTGCGGCTGGCGCGCATGGGCGCCGATGGGCCGGTGCCGGCGGCGGAACGCTTCGTGCCGGGCGTGCCGCGCGAGTTGCAGGGCACGACGCAGGATGTGCTGCGCGGCTTGGGTGGGATCGGCGGCGCGCTGGGCGGCGCGGTCGGCGGGCTGCTGGGCGGTGGGCGGCGATGAAGCGCTTCTGGGACCACGCCGTGGCGGTGCGACGGCCCGAGGGCGGGCATGCGGTGCTGCTGGACGGCAAGCCGCTGCGCCTGCCCGGCGGGGCACCACTGGCCACGCCCTGCGCGCCCCTGGCCGAGGCGATCGCCGCCGAATGGGACGCCGCCGGCGAGCAGAAGGGTGGCGAGATGACGATGGAGGCGGTGCCCCTGACCCGCCTGCTGGGCGGCGCGCAGGACCGCGTGGCCGTTGATGCCGGGGCGCAGGTCGATGGCCTGGCGCAGTATGGCGGGACCGACCTGCTGTGCTACCGCGCCGAGGACCAGGCGCTTGCCGCCATGCAGGCGCGCGAATGGCAGCCTTTGCTGGATTGGGCGGCGGCGACGCATGGCGCGCCGTTGCGGGTGACGTCGGGCATCATGCCGGTGTCCCAGCCGCCGGAGAGCCTGGCCGCGCTGCGCGCCGCGGTCGCCGCGCACGGGCCGGAGGAGCTGGTGGCGCTCGGCCTCGCGGTGCCGGCGCTGGGCAGCCTGGTGCTGGGGCTGGCGCTGTCCGCCGGGGTGGTCGACGGGGCGCGCGCGCATGCGCTGTCGGTGCTGGACGAGACGTATCAGGCAGGCCGCTGGGGCGAGGATGCCGAGGCCGCCGCGCGCCGTGCCCGCGCCGCCGCCGACGTCGCGCTGGCCGAACGCTTCCTCGCGCTGGTGCGCGCATGAGGGCGCGGCGCGTGGTGATCCGCGGCCGCGTGCAGGGCGTGGGCTATCGCGACTGGATGGTGCGCGAGGCGACGCGGCTGGGCGTGCAGGGCTGGGTCCGCAACCGCGCGGACGGCGCGGTCGAGGCGCTGGTCGATGGCGAGGACGCGGCGGTGCAGGCGCTGCTGTCGGCCTGCCGCCGCGGGCCGATGCTGGCGCGGGTGGACGAGATCATTGAGGACTTCGCCGACCCGCCGGACGGGCCGGGCTTCCTGCGGCGATAGGACATGATGCGCGCGACGATGATGCCGCTGGCGCTCGCGGCGCTGGCCGCGCTGCTGCTGTTCGGCGTGTTCGGGGCGATGTTCGGCGCGATGCTGGGCGCGGGCGAGGTGCGTGGTCTGCCGGCGCTGCTCGGCTTGCTGGCGCTGCTGGTGCTGAACCGGGGGCCGCGCGCGCTGCCCGCTGCGGCGGGCTGGGCGGTGCTGGGCGCGGTGGCGGCGGTGGCGATGCGGGCGGGCACAGGGGTGCTCGGAAGCGATGGGTGGCTGCCGTCGGAGGATCACCGGCCGGCCGAGCGGTTGCTGGAAGCCGGCTGGTGCCTGGTCGTGGCCGGGCTGGCTTGGCGGGGCGGGGTCGTGCGCTGGGTGGGGCCGCTGGTCGCGGCATGTGTCGCAACCACGCGCATCGGCGGCTTCGGCCAGGCGCTGGTGCCGATCCTGTTCGAGGAGACGTTGCACGACGCGTTGCTGGTCTCGGTCAATATCCTGGCCGGCTTCGCGGCCGGGGTGATGGTGCTGCTGCTGGCCGGGTGGGGGCTAGCGATCCTGGTGCGCATCCCGGCGCGCTGGGTGCCGGCGGGGCGCGTGCTGGCCGGGCTGGCGGCGGCGGCGGCGATCGGGCACATGCTGCGGGTGTGAAGACTTCCAGGGCGACCTTTCCTGCCATGCCGTGGGCGTGGCGCGGCTTGCTGGCGGCGCTGCTGCTGGCGGCGGGACCGGCAGCGGCGCAGGACGACATCCGCGACGTGGTCGGGCAGCCGGTGCTGGCGCTGGCGCAGCGCGCGGAACTGACGACCGGGCTGCGCTTCAACAGTGGCGGGCATCGTGGTGCGCTGGCGGCGCGGCTGCGCGACCCGGGGCCGCCCGTGGCGATGGCGGAGGGCCGCTGGCTGTTCGGCTTCGGCTGCCTGCCGGCCGGCTGCCGGGAGGGGGGGGCGTTCCTCGCCTACGACACGCAGGATGAACGCATGTTCCTGCTGCTGACCGACAACGGTTCCGTGCGCCTGTCGGTGCCGCCTGACCCGCGGGCCTGGCCGGAGGCGCTGCGACCGGGGCTGCGGGACTTCGTGCCGGCGCTGGGGGAGGCGATGGGGCCGCGGCCATAGCCCGCCGGGCAAAAGAAAGGGGCGGATGGTTGCCCATCCGCCCCTTTTTGCATTCGCGCGATGACGCCGCGCGTCAGTTCTCGGTCGCGTCGTCCTCGACCGCTTCCGGCTTCGGGCCGCTGTCCTGGCCCTTGGCGGCAGGGTTGCGGTCGACCAGTTCGATCACCGCCATGGTGGCGGCATCGCCGTAGCGCACGCCGGCGCGCAGCACGCGGGTATAGCCGCCCGAGCGCGTCTTGTAGCGGTCGGCGATCTCGCTGAAGAGCTTGGTCACCACCTTCTCGTCGCGGATCTGCGCGAGCGCCTGGCGGCGCGCATGCAGGCCACCGCGCTTGCCCAGCGTGATGATGCGCTCGACATACGGGCGCAGCTCCTTCGCCTTGGGCAGGGTGGTGGTGATCTGCTCGTGCTTGATGAGCGACGTCGCCATGTTGCGGAACATGGCGAGGCGGTGGGACGAGGTGACGCTGAGCTTCCGCCCGGCCATTCCGTGACGCATGGTTCGTTATCCTTGACCGGAGACCCTTAGAAGGGCTCCTCGACCTTCTTCGCGAGTTCCTCGATGTTCTCGGGCGGCCAGCCGGTGACGGTGATGCCGAGGCCGAGGCCCATCGAGGCGAGGACTTCCTTGATCTCGTTCAGCGACTTGCGCCCGAAATTCGGGGTGCGGAGCATTTCCTGCTCGGTCTTCTGAACCAGGTCGCCGATGTAGACGATGTTGTCGTTCTTCAGGCAGTTCGCCGAGCGGACCGACAGTTCCAGCTCATCGACCTTGCGGAGCAGGTTGCGGTTGAACGGCAGGTCGTCGCGGATCTCTTCCTCGACGCGCGCGCGCGGCTCGTCGAAGTTGATCAGGATCTGGAGCTGTTCCTGCAGGATGCGGGCGGCGACGCCCACGGCATCCTCGGGAGCCAGCGTGCCGTCCGTCTCGACCGTCAGGATCAGCTTGTCGAAGTCGGTGCGCTGGCCAACGCGGGTCGGTTCCACGCGATAGGCCACGCGGCGCACCGGGGAATAGATGGCATCGATCGGGATCAGGCCGATCGGCGCATCTTCCGGGCGGTTCTCGCTGGCCGGCACGTAGCCCTTGCCGATGTCCACGGTCAGTTCCATGGCGAGCTTCGCACCGTCGTCCAGCGTGCAGAGCACGAGGTCGGGGTTCGCGATTTCCATGTCGCCGGTGGTCTGGATCTGGCCGGCAGTGACCTCGCCCGGGCCGGTCGCGTTCAGCGCCAGGCGCTTCGGGCCTTCGCCCTGCATGCGGATGGCGAGCTGCTTCACGTTCAGGACGATGTCCGTCACGTCCTCGCGCACGCCCTGGATGGAGCTGAATTCATGCAGCACGCCATCGATGCGGATGGCGGTGACCGACGCGCCCTGGAGCGAGGACAGCAGCACGCGGCGCAGCGCATTGCCGAGCGTCATGCCGAAGCCGCGCTCCAGCGGTTCCAGCACGACGGTCGCCGTGCGCAGCGGGTCCGCCCCCATTTCGACGGACTTCTGCGTCTCGATCAGCGAACGCCAATTCCTCTCGAGCACGATCACTCTCTCCTTTCGGCAGGCCACAGGGAAGCGGCGCGCGGTTGCGCGCGCCGGCACGCGTCAATCAGACGCGGCGACGCTTCCGGGGGCGGCAGCCATTGTGCGGGATCGGCGTCACGTCCTTGATGGACGTCACGTAGAAGCCCACGGATTGCAGCGCGCGCAGCGCCGATTCGCGGCCCGAGCCGGGGCCCGACACCATGATCTCGAGCGTCTCCATCCCATGCTCGCGCGCCTTGCGCCCGGCATCTTCCGCCGCGACCTGCGCGGCATAGGGGGTGGACTTGCGGCTGCCCTTGAAGCCCTGCGACCCCGAGGACGACCAGGCGATGGCGTTGCCCTGCGCGTCGGTGATGGTGACGATGGTGTTGTTGAAGGAAGCCAGCACATGGGCGACGCCCGAGGTGATGTTCTTCCGTTCCTTGCGCTTGACGGGGCCACGGGCGCCGCCGCGGGGTTCGCGGGCCATCTTACTTCGTCACCTTCTTCTTGCCGGCGATCGCGACCGCCTTGCCCTTGCGCGTGCGCGCATTGGTGTGGGTGCGCTGGCCGCGGACCGGCAGGCCCTTGCGGTGGCGCAGGCCGCGGTAGCAGCCCAGGTCCATCAGGCGCTTGATATTCATCGCCTGTTCACGCCGCAGGTCGCCCTCGACGCGGTAGTCCCGGTCGATCATCTCGCGGATCCGCAGGACCTCGTCGTCGGTCAGCTGGTTCACACGGCGATCGTCGGGGATTCCGAGCTTGCCACAGATATCCTTCGCATTCTGCGGCCCGATGCCGAAGATGTAGCGAAGCGAGATGAGCACCCGCTTGTTGGTCGGGATGTTCACGCCGGCGATGCGCGCCACAGTGCCTCTCCTGGGGCCGAGCCCCGAAAACCGCCGTGCGGGGCGGATGCCCCTTCGGCGCAGTGAACAAGTCCATGCAACGATGATCGGCGGCCGGGGTGACCCCCTGCCGCGGGAGCGGGCGATCTAGCCCCCGCCCCCCATGGAGTCAAGCCTTCACGGACAGGATGGCGCCGATCTGGCGCGCCACCTCGTCCATCGATGCCATGCCATCCACCTGGGAGAGCTTCCCCTGGGCGGCGTAGTACGGCAGCAGCGGCGCCGTCTGGCGGTGATAGGCATCGAGCCTGGCCGCCACCGTCTCCGCCTTGTCGTCGGCGCGGCGGGTGAATTCCGTCCCGCCGCAGGAATCACACACGCCCGCCTTGGCCGGCGGCTTGAAGCTGTCGTGGTAGCCGGTGCCGCAATTGGCGCAGGTGAAACGCCCGGCGATGCGCTCCACCAGCGCCGCGTCATCCACCTTCAGTTCGATCACGTGGTCGAGCCGAAGGCCCTTCTCGGACAGCATGCGGTCCAGCGCCTGCGCCTGCGGCGCGGTGCGCGGGAAGCCGTCCAGGATGAAGCCCTTCGCCGCATCGGGGCGCGAGACGCGGGCCGCCAGCATGGCGGTGATGACCTCGTCAGGGACCAGGTCGCCGCGCTCCATGATGGCCTTCGCCTTGAGGCCGATCTCGCTGCCCGACTTCACCTCGGCGCGCAGCATGTCGCCGGTCGAGATCTGGGCGATGCCGTGCAGCTCCTCGAGCCGCTTGGCCTGCGTGCCCTTCCCCGCCCCGGGCGGCCCCAACAGAATCAGATTCATCCGCCTGTCTTCCCCCCTAGCGCGGACGCGGCATGCCGCGCCCACCGAGCCTGGCCTTCTTGATCAGGCCTTCATACTGGTGGGCGAAGAGATGCGACTGCACCTGCGCCACCGTGTCCATGGTGACAGAGACGATGATGAGCAGGGAAGTGCCGCCGAAGTAGAAGGGCACGCCGTATTGGCTGATCAGGATCTCGGGAATGATGCAGACGATGCAGAGGTAGATGGCGCCGACCACCGTCAGGCGCGTCAGCACCCGGTCGAGGTAGTCCGCGGTGTTCTGCCCCGGGCGGATGCCAGGCACGAAGCCGCCGTACTTCTTCAGGTTGTCGGCGGTTTCGGTCGGGTTGAACACAACCGCCGTGTAGAAGAAGGCGAAGAACACGATCAGCGTCATGTACAGGATCATGTAGAGCGGCTGGCCATGCGCCAGCAGCGCCGCGGCCGATTGCAGCCAGGATTCCTGCGTCGGGTCGGTCGAGAAGCCCGCCACCGTCGCCGGCAGCAGCAGCAGCGAGGAGGCGAAGATGACCGGGATCACGCCGGCGGTGTTCAGCTTGAGCGGCAGGTGCGTCGATTCGCCGCTGAACATGCGGTTGCCGACCTGGCGCTTGGGGTATTGCACCGGGATGCGCCGCTGCGCGCGCTCGACGAACACCACGAAGGCGATGATCGCGAGTGCGGCGATCAGGAAGAAGATGATGAAGAAGGTCGACAGCGCGCCTGTCCGCCCGAGTTCCAGCGTGCTGACCAGCGCCGAGGGCAGGTTCGCCACGATGCCGGCGAAGATGATGAGGCTGATGCCGTTGCCCACGCCGCGCGCGGTGATCTGCTCGCCGAGCCACATCAGGAACATCGTGCCGCCGACCAGCGTGATGACGCAGGAGAAGCGGAAGAACCAGCCCGGATCCCACACTGCTGCACCGAAGGAACCGCGCATGCCTTCAAGCCCGATGGCGATGCCCCAGGCCTGCGCGACGGCAATGACGACGGTCAGGTAGCGCGTGTACTGGTTGAGCTTCTTGCGCCCCGCCTCGCCTTCCTTCTTGAGCTGTTCCCAGGAAGGAATCGCCGCGGTCATCAGCTGCACGATGATGCTGGCGCTGATGTAGGGCATGATGTTCAGCGCGAACACCGTCATGCGCCCGAGGGCACCGCCGGTGAACATGTCGAACATGCCCAGGATGCCGCCGCCATGCTGGGCCAGGATCTCGCCCATCACCGCCGCATCGACGCCAGGCACCGGGACATAGGTGCCGAATCGATAGACGATCAGCGCGCCCAGCGTGAACCAGATGCGCTTCTTGAGCTCGGTCGCCTTGGCCAGCACCCCGAAATTGAGGCTGGACATCGCCTGCTCGGTCGCCGACGCCATGCGTTCTCTCCTAAGCGGCAGCGGCGCCCGGGTTGCCCCGCGCGCCGCGCCGTAAACCGGACCTTGACCTAGCCACGGGGCCGGCCGGCGACAAGTGTCACTCGGACGCGGCTTCCGCCGGCGCCGCGGTCAGGGTCACCGACCCGCCCGCCGCCTCGATCGCCGCGACCGCCGCGGCCGAGGCGCCGGAGACCGAGATCGTCACCGCCCGCTTGATCTCGCCCTTGGCCAGCAGGCGCACGCCAACCAGCTTGGCAGAGGTGCGGACCAGGCCGGCCGCCTTCAGCGCCGCCTCGTCGACCGCCTCGCCCGCCGGCAGGCGGCCCGATTCGATCGCCGCATCCAGCGTGCCGATGTTCAGCACCGCGTAGTCCTTGCGGAAGATGTTCACGAAGCCGCGCTTGGGCACGCGCCGGTAGATCGGCAGCTGGCCGCCTTCGAAGCCGTTCAGCGACACGCCGGTGCGCGCCTTCTGGCCCTTCACGCCGCGCCCGGACGTCTTGCCCTTGCCCGAGCCGATGCCGCGGCCGATGCGCTTGAACTTCGGCCGCGCGCCGTCGTTGTCGCGGATCTCATTCAGCTTCATGGCTCAGTCCTCGACGCGCACGAGGTGCGCGACCTTGCGGATCATGCCGCGGACGGAGGGGGTATCCTCCAGCTCGCGCGTGCGATGACGCTTGTTCAGGCCAAGGCCGATCAGCGTCTCGCGCTGGCCAGGCTTGCGGCCGATCGGCGACCCGAGCTGGGTCACCTTCACGGTCTTTTTCTGCTCGTCAGACACTTGCGGCCTCCGTCGCCTCGGGGGCGTCCTTCTTCTGGCCCAGGATATCGGCGACCTTCTTGCCACGACGCGCGGCAACGGCGCGCGGCGAGGTGCAGCGCGCGAGCGCCGCGAAGGTGGCCTTCACCATGTTGTGCGGGTTCGCGGAGCCGGTGCACTTGGCGACCACGTCGCCCATGCCCAGCGTCTCGAACACCGCGCGCATCGGGCCGCCCGCGATGATGCCGGTACCCGCCGGAGCGGCGCGCAGGATCACGCGGCCGGCGCCGAATTCGCCGATCACGTCGTGGTGCAGGGTGCGGCCCTCGCGCATCGGCACGCGGATCATCGTGCGCTTCGCACGCTCCGTCGCCTTGCGGATGGCTTCCGGCACTTCGCGCGCCTTGCCCGCGCCCCAACCCACGCGCCCCTTCTCATCGCCGACCACGACCAGCGCGGCGAAGGAGAAGCGACGGCCACCCTTCACCACCTTGGCGACGCGGTTGATGGTGACGAGCTTGTCCTTCAGCTCGTCGCCATCCTGGCGCTCCTGGCGATTCTCGTTGCTGTCGCGACGACGGCCGCGGCGCTCGCGCCCGCCTTCGCCACCACCCTCGCCGCCGGACCTCGGTGCATATGCCATGTCTGTCAGCCTCTCAGAACGACAGCCCGCCCTCGCGGGCGCCGTCCGCGAGCGCCTTGACGCGCCCGTGATAGAGATAGGGACCGCGGTCGAAGACGACTTCCGTCACCCCGGCCGCGAGCGCACGTTCGGCGACCAGCTTGCCGACCGCCGTCGCGGCATCGCGATCGGCGCCGGTCTTCATCCCTTCGCGCATCGTCTTCTCGAGCGACGAGGCCGCGGCGAGCGTGCGCCCCTGCGTGTCGTCGATGATCTGAGCGTAGATGTGCTTGCCCGAGCGGAACACCGACAGGCGCACGCGCCCGCCGGACTTCTGCCGGAGCTGGAAGCGGAGGCGGCGACGGCGCCGCGCCTCGAGGTCGAGCTTGGTGCTGGCCATTACTTCTTCTTACCCTCCTTCCGGAGGATCTGCTCGTTGTCGTAGCGCACGCCCTTGCCCTTGTAGGGCTCGGGACCGCGATACGCGCGGATCTCGGCGGCCACCTGACCGACCTGGCGCTTGTCCGACCCTTCCACCTTGATGGCGGTCGGACGTTCGCAGGTGATCTTGATCCCGGCAGGGATCGGGTAGCGGATCTCGTGGCTGTAGCCCAGCGCGAGGACCAGGTCGGAGCCCTGGACCGCGGCGCGATAGCCCGTGCCGTTGATCTCCATCGCCTTCACGAAGCCCGTCGAGACGCCGGTGACCATGGAGTTGATGAGGCTGCGCGTCGTGCCCCACATGGTGCGCCCGCGGCGATCCATGCGACGCGGCGACACCGCCACCTCCGACCCCTTGATCTCGACATCGACGTCGTCCGTCAGGTCGAGCTTCAGTTCGCCGAGCTTGCCCTTGGCGGTCAGCGTGCGGCCGGCCAGCGCGAGCGTGACGCCCGCGGGAACCGGCACCGGATATTTACCAACGCGAGACATTGCTGATGCTCCCGTCAGAACACGCGGCAGAGGACTTCGCCGCCAACATTGGCGGCGCGGGCCTCGTTCTCGCTCATCACGCCGCGCGGCGTGGAGAGGATCGAGGTCCCCAGCCCGTTGTAGATGCGCGGCAGCTCGGCGATCTTGGAATAGACGCGCCGGCCAGGCTTGGAGACGCGGGTGATCTCCTTGATGGCGGGCTCGCCTTCCGAATACTTCAGCTCGATCTCGATGAAGCGCACGCCGGGGCGCAGCTCCTCGGTGCGCCAGGCGCGGATGTAGCCCTCGCGCTTCAGCGCCTCGAGCACGTTCTCGCGCAGCTTGGACGCGGGCGCCTTGCAGCGCGACTGGCGCGCCGACTGGGCGTTGCGGATGCGGGTGAGCATGTCACCCAACGGATCGGACATCGACATGGCCGGTCCTTCCTTACCAGCTCGCCTTGACCACGCCGGGGATCTGGCCCTTCGAGGCCAATTCCCGGAGCTGGTTCCGGCAGAGCTTGAACTTGCGGTAATTGCCGCGCGGGCGCCCGGTGACCTCGCAGCGCAGACGCACGCGGATCTTGGCACCGTTGCGGGGGAACTGTGCGAGCTTCAGCGTCGCCTCGAAGCGTTCCTCCACCGGCAGGTCGCGATCCATGATCACGGCCTTCAGGGCGGCGCGCTTCGGCGCGTGAAGCTTGGACAGCTTCTCGCGACGCTTGTTCTTCTCGACAGACGAGGTCTTGGCCATGCCGTCAAAATCCTCCGGAACCTGCCGGGCCTACCCGGCGGTTTTCCAAAATCACTTCTGAAAGGGAAGCTGGAACGCCGTGAGCAGCGCCTTCGCTTCCTTGTCCGTCTTCGCCGTCGTGACAAAGACGATGTCCATGCCGCGGATCGCGTCGACCTTGTCGTAGCTGATCTCGGGGAACACGATCTGCTCCTTGAGGCCGAGGGAGAAATTCCCCCGCCCGTCGAAGCCCTTGTTCGCCGGCAGGCCACGGAAGTCGCGCAGGCGCGGCAGCGCGATGGTCACGAGCCGGTCAAGGAACTCGTACATGCGCTGCTGGCGGAGCGTCACCTTCGTGCCGATCGCCATGCCCTCGCGGATCTTGAAGCCCGCGATGGCCTTCTTCGCCTTGGTCTTCACCGGCTTCTGGCCGGCGATCGCCGTGAGGTCCGCCACCGCGGCATCGAGCTTCTTCTGGTCGCCAGCGGCTTCGCCGACGCCCATGTTGATCACGATCTTCTGCAGCTTCGGCACTTCCATCGGGTTCTTGTACCCGAACTCCTCGGAGAGGGCCTTGCGGACCACCTCCTCGTAGTGCTTCCGCAGCCGGGGCTGTTCGCGTGCTTCGCTCATGCGTCGATCACTTCGCCGGAGGCCTTCGCCACCCGGACCTTCTTGCCGTCTTCCAGCGTCTTGAAGCCGACGCGGGTCGGCTTGCCGGACTTCGGGTCAAGCAGCGCGAGATTGGAGAGGTTGATCGACGCCTCCTTCTCGACGATGCCACCCGGCTGGCCCATGCCCTGCGGCTTCTGGTGGTGCTTCGCCAGGTTCACGCCCTGCACGAAGGCACGGCCTTCGGTCGGGTTGACCCGGATCACCTCACCCTGCCGGCCCTTGTCCTTGCCCGTGAGGACCTGGACGCGATCGCCCTTGCGGATCTTCGCAGCCATCACAGCACCTCCGGCGCCAGGGAGATGATCTTCATGAACTTCTTGGCGCGCAGCTCACGGACCACCGGCCCGAAGATGCGGGTGCCGATCGGCTCGTTCTGCTTGTTGATCAGCACGGCCGCATTGCGGTCGAAGCGGATCACCGTGCCGTCCTGCCGGCGCACCGGGTAGGCGGTGCGCACGATCACGGCGCGCTCCACGGTCCCCTTCTTCACCTTGCCGCGCGGAATCGCTTCCTTGACGGAGACGACGATGATGTCGCCCACGCCGGCGGTCTTGCGCTTCGAGCCACCGAGCACCTTGATGCACTGCACGCGGCGCGCACCGGAATTGTCGGCGACTTCGAGATTGGATTCGACCTGGATCACGGCTTACGCCTCCGCGGTCGCGAGGAAGGCCGGGCGATCGACCGACGCGCCGTTGCGCTCGATCACGACCCAGGACTTCGACTTGCTGATCGGGCGGCATTCCTCGATCTGCACCACGTCGCCTTCCTTGCACAGGTTGGCGTCGTCATGCGCAGCGTACTTCTTCGAGCGCCGGATGAACTTCTTGTAGAGCGGATGCATCACACGACGCTCGACCAGGACCGTGATGGTCTTGTCCGTCTTGTCGCTGGTGACCCGCCCGGTGAGGACGCGCTTCGGCATGGCCGTCGGTCTCCTCTCAGGCTGCGGTTGCGGCGGCGCGGGCGCGCTCGCCGATGATGGTCTTCACCCGCGCGATGTCGCGGCGGACCTGCTTGATGCGGCTGAGCGCCTCAAGCTGGCCGGTCGCGCGCTGGAAGCGCAGGTTGAACTGCTCCTTGCGGAGGTCGAGCAGCATGGTGGCGAGTTCATCCGCGGATTTCGCGCGGACATCGCCGATCTTGGTCGCGGGCATCTCAGGCCTCCGCACCCAGGCGGGTGACGAACTTGGTCTTGATCGGCAGCTTCGCCGCGCCGAGCGACAGCGCCTCGCGCGCCGTCTCGGCGGGCACGCCGTCGATCTCGAACATGACGCGGCCCGGCTTCACGCGGCACACCCAGTATTCGGGCGCGCCCTTGCCGGAGCCCATGCGGACTTCCGCCGGCTTGGTGGAGACCGGCACATCCGGGAAGATGCGGATCCACACGCGGCCCTGGCGCTTCATCGCGCGGGTGATGGCGCGACGGGCGGCCTCGATCTGGCGCGCGGTCACGCGCTCCGGCTCGAGGGCCTTCAGGCCAAAGCCGCCGAAGGACAGCGTGAAGCCGCCCTTCGCCAGGCCATGGATGCGGCCCTTATGGGCCTTTCGGAACTTGGTGCGCTTAGGCTGCAGCATGATCCATCACTCTCAGCGCTGAGGCGCCTGTTCCGCGGCGCGCTTGTCCTGCGCCATCGGATCGTGCCCCATGATCTCGCCCTTGAAGATCCACACCTTCACACCGCAGGTGCCGTAGGTGGTCTTCGCGGTCGCCACGCCATAGTCGATATCGGCGCGCAGCGTATGCAGGGGCACGCGGCCCTCGCGATACCACTCCATGCGCGCGATCTCGGCCCCGCCCAGGCGACCCGAGCAGTTGATGCGGATGCCGCCGGCGCCCAGGCGCATGGCGGACTGCACCGCGCGCTTCATCGCACGGCGGAAGGCCACGCGGCGCTCCAGCTGCTGGGCGATGTTCTCGGCCACCAGCGTCGCGTCGATCTCGGGCTTGCGGATCTCGACGATGTTCAGCGCGACTTCCGCGCCGGCCATCTTCATGAGGTCCTTGCGGAGCACCTCGATGTCCGCGCCCTTCTTGCCGATGACGACACCAGGCCGCGCGGCATGGATGGTCACGCGCGGCTTCTTCGCCGGACGCTCGATCACCACGCGGGACACGCCCGCGCCCTTGAGGCGCTTCACCAGGGTCTCACGCAGCTTGAAGTCCTCGTGCAGGAGCTTCGCGTAGTCGCCGCCGGCGTACCAGCGGCTGTCCCAGGTGCGGTTGATGCCCAGGCGCAGCCCGATCGGATTGACCTTGTGGCCCATGTTACGCGGCCTCCTGCTCGGCGGCGGGTGCTGCCAGCTGCTTTTCCGCCACCACGATCTTCAGGTGGCTGAACCACTTCTCGACGGTGGACGCGCGGCCGCGGCCACGCGCGTGGAAGCGCTTCATCACCATGGCGCGACCCACCTCGGCCTTCGAGACGACCAGGCGGTCGACATCCAGGCTGTGGTTGTTCTCGGCATTGGCGATCGCGGATTCCAGCGTCTTCTTCACGGTCACCGCGATGCGGCGCTTCGAGAAGGTCAGCTGCGCGACCGCGTCCTGCGCCCGCTTGCCGCGGATCAGGCCGGCCACCAGGTTCAGCTTGCGCGGGCTGACGCGGATGTTCCACGTCACGGCCTGCGCCTCGGTCTCCGCCAGCGTGCGGGGATGCTTCGGCTTGCTCATGTCAGCCCCGCTTCGCCTTCTTGTCGGCCGCGTGGCCGGTGAAGGTCCGCGTCGGCGAGAATTCGCCGAACTTGTGGCCCACCATGTTCTCGGTGACCTGCACCGGCAGGAACTTCTTGCCGTTGTAGACGCCGAAGGTCAGGCCGACGAACTGCGGCAGGATCGTGCTCCGGCGCGACCAGATCTTGATGATCTCGTTGCGCGTGGACGCACGGGCGGCCTCCGCCTTGTTGAGCAGGTAGCCGTCGACGAACGGCCCCTTCCAGACGCTGCGCGACATCGCGATCAGCCCTTCGTCGCGTTGCGGCGGCGGACAATCTGCCCGTCAGTCCGCTTGTTGTTGCGGGTCTTCGCACCCTTCGTGGGCTTGCCCCACGGGGTGACCGGATGCCGGCCACCCGAGGTACGGCCTTCACCACCGCCATGCGGATGGTCAACCGGGTTCATCACCACGCCGCGGTTATGCGGCATGCGGCCCAGCCAGCGAGACCGCCCGGCCTTGCCGAGCTGCTGGTTGGAATTGTCCGGGTTCGACACGGCGCCGATCGACGCCATGCATTCGGACCGAATCACGCGCAGTTCGCCCGACTGCAGCTTCACCTGCGCATAGCCCTGGTCCTTGCCGACCAGCTGCGCAAACGTGCCCGCCGAGCGCGCGAGCTTGCCACCCGCACCGGGCTTCAGCTCGATGTTGTGGATGATCGTGCCGACCGGGATTGCCGCCATCGGCATGGCGTTGCCCGGCTTGATGTCGGCCTTCTCAGCCGAGATCACCGTGTCGCCCACCTTCAGGCGCTGCGGCGCGATGATGTAGGCGAGCTCATTGTCCTGGTACTTCAGCAGCGCGATGAACGCCGTGCGGTTGGGGTCGTATTCCAGCCGCTCGACGATCGCCGGCACGCCGAACTTCGTGCGGCGCTTGAAGTCCACCAGGCGATAGGCGCGCTTGTGCCCGCCGCCACGGAACCGGACGGTGATGCGGCCATGCTGGTTGCGCCCGCCCGAGGAATGCTTCCCTTCGGTGAGGCCCTTGACCGGCGCGCCCTTCCACAGCTCGGATCGATCGATGAGGATCGTGCCGCGCAGCGAAGGCGTGACGGGATTGAAATTCTTGAGCGCCATGACTTACGCGAGCCCCGTCGTCAGGTCGATGCTCTGGCCCTCGGCCAGACGCACCATCGCCTTCTTCCAGTCGGAGCGCTGGCCCGGACGGTTCCGGAAGCGCTTCGCCTTGCCCTTGACCACCAGCGTATTCACGCCGAGGACCTTGACGCCGAACAGGCCTTCTACCGCCGCCTTGATCTGCGGCTTGGTGGCATCGGGCGCCACCTTGAAGGTGATCTGCCCACGCTCGTTGTTCAGCGTCGCCTTCTCCGTCACCAGCGGCGACAGAATGACCTGGTACATGCGCTCACGGCCGATCACCGGGCGCTTCGCCTTCGGGGCGTCGCTCATGCCAGGCGCTCCTTCAGGGCTTCGACGCCGGCGCGCGTCACCGCGAGCACGTCATGCTTCAGGATGTCGTACACGTTCGCGCCGATGGTCGGCAGCACGCGCACCTTCGGCAGGTTGCGGATGACGCGGGCGAAGTTTTCGTCCGCCGCGGCATCCACCACCAGGGCGCTGGTCCAGCCGAGCGCCTTGAGCTGCGCGGCCATCGCACCGGTCTTGGCATCGGCGCCGACCGTCGCGTTGTCCAGCACCACCAGCTTGCCCTCGGCGGCCTTCTGGCTGAGCGCCGAGATCAGGCCGAGACGCCGGACCTTCTTGTTCAGGCTGTAGCCGTGGTCACGAACCACCGGGCCATGCACCACGCCGCCCTTGCGGTACTGCGGGGCGCGCAGCGAGCCCTGGCGCGCATTGCCGGTGCCCTTCTGCCGATACGGCTTCTTGGTCGTGCCGGAGACCTCGCCCATGCCCTTGGCCTTGTGCGTGCCGGCACGGCGCTTCGCCAGCTGCCAGTGGACGACGCGCGCCATGATGTCGGCACGCGGCGCAGCGCCGAACACCTCATCCGGCAGGTCGATCTCGCCGGCGGCGGCGTTGTCGAGAGTGATGACGTTGATCTGCATTGCCAGCGTCCTCAGGCCGCGACCGTCGGGAAGGGCGCATCGGCGTGACGCGCGCGCTTCTCAGCGTCGCGGATCATCACGTAGCCGCCCTTCGCACCAGGCACCGCGCCCTTGATGAGCAGCAGGCCCTTCTCCGCATCGACCACCGCGACTTCCAGGTTCTGGGTGGTCACGCGCTCGCCGCCGAGATGGCCGGCCATCTTCTTGTTCTTGAAGGTCTTGCCCGGATCCTGGCGGTTACCGGTGGAACCCAGCGACCGGTGGCTGACCGAAACGCCGTGCGACGCCTCGAGACCCGCGAAGTTCCAGCGCTTCATGCCGCCCGCGAAGCCCTTGCCGACGGTGATGCCGGTGACATCGACCTTCTGGCCCTTCACGAAATGCGCGGGGCTGAGCACCGTGCCAGGCGCGATCACCGCATCGGAACCGACGCGGAACTCGACGACCTTCTGCGGCGCCTCGACGCCGGCCTTCGCGAAGTGACCCTTGTTCGCCTTGGAGACGTTCTTGGGCTTCGCCACGCCGATGCCGATCTGGACAGCCTCGTAGCCGTCCTTCTCCTCGGTGCGCTGCGCGATGACGCGGACATTGTCCACGTGCAGCAGCGTCACGGGAACGGTCGAGCCGTCCTCGTTGAACAGCCGGGACATGCCCAGCTTTTTCGCGATCAGGCCGGTACGGCCCTTCTTCGCGGCCATGGCTCTATTTCCCTCTGGCCTTAGATCTTGATCTCGACGTCCACGCCGGCGGCGAGGTCGAGCTTCATCAGCGCGTCCACCGTCTGCGGGGTCGGATCGACAATGTCGAGGAGGCGGCGATGAGTCCGGATCTCGAACTGCTCGCGCGACTTCTTGTCGACGTGCGGAGAGCGATTCACGGTGAAACGCTCGATATGCGTCGGCAGAGGGATCGGGCCCCGCACGCGCGCACCGGTCCGCTTCGCGGTGTTCACGATCTCCCGCGTGCTGCCATCCAGCACGCGGTGATCGAACGCCTTGAGGCGGATGCGGATGTTCTGGTTGTCCATGGTGTGGGACCCGCGTTCCTGCCGTTCTTACTTCGAAATCGACGCGACAACGCCGGCGCCGACCGTGCGCCCACCCTCGCGGATGGCAAACCGCAGGCCTTCGTCCATCGCGATCGGCGCGATCAGTTCCACGTCCATCGACACGTTGTCGCCCGGCATCACCATCTCGACACCTTCCGGCAGCGACACCACGCCCGTCACGTCCGTCGTGCGGAAGTAGAACTGCGGACGGTAGTTCGTGAAGAACGGCGTGTGGCGACCGCCCTCCTCCTTCGTCAGCACATACGCTTCCGCCTTGAACTTCGTGTGCGGCGTGATCGAACCCGGAGCCGCCAGCACCTGGCCGCGCTCCACATCCTCGCGCTTCGTGCCGCGCAGCAGCGCGCCGATGTTGTCGCCCGCCTGGC
>JBHYEQ010000020.1:0-109544 GCA_051860065.1 Roseomonas sp. | reverse complement strand
GCGGGGCAAACAACCTAGGGCAACCACCCCAACCCGTCAACCCCAACAACCGTCATCAGCGGCGTGACGGGCTTCTACGGGATTTCTCGGATATGTCAAACAGGTTTCGTGTGGCTCGGTGCATTGCGTCAGGCGCATAGCTCGCCGCCTTGACCTCTACCGCGACTCGAACATGGCGCATTAACGCCTTGTCATGCGGACCCATTCCATGGCCCAACGGCGCTGCACCCGCAGCCCAGGAGGCCTTCCCGACGATGCGGCTCCGCCTTGCCCTCACGACCCTGACGCTCATCGCGCTCTATCCCGCGGCTCGCTTCGGGCCGGCGCTCATTCCTCCCAGCCCGTCCGCGACCGCCGACGCGCCGGCCGTTCCCGCGGTCACCGCAGCGGCCGAAGCCGCCATTCCGGCATCGCCTCTGCCACCCTCCCCGGCGCCCGGCGACATTGCCGCGATGCCAGTGCCGGAGCCCGTCGCTGCCGAAATCCTGCTCCCCGCCGCACCGGAGCCGGAACCGCCCGGCCCCCAGGAGCGCATCCTGGTGGTCGCCCGCGGCGACACCCTGGCCGGCCTGCTCAACGACGCTGGCATCGACAGCGCCGATGCCCATGGCGCCATTGCGCGCCTGTCGCGGCAGTTCCGCCCCAACATGCTCCGGCCGGGGCAGGAAATCGCCATCCGCCTGTCGCCGGGCGACGAGCCGGCACTCCTCGAGATGGAGGTCGAACCCGAACCGGGCCGCACCATCCGCGTCGTCCGCCAGGAGGATGGCGATTGGGCCGATTCCGAGACGATCGCGCCGCGCAGCCGCTACCTGGTGCGGGCAGAAGGCACGGTCGATGGCGGCCTGTTCCCCGCCATGACGCGAAGCGGCGTGCCGGCGGGCATGGCGCTCTCGCTCATTCGCATCCTCGGCCACCAGGTCGATTTCCAACGCGACCTGCAACCGGGCGACAGCTTCTCTATCCTGTTCGACCGCTTCCGCACCAACGACGGCGACATCCTGGCGCACGGCGAAATCCTGAAGGCGTCGCTCACCATGTCGGGCCGCACGCTCGAGATCTGGCGCCACAAGA
Source organism: Roseomonas sp. (assembly GCA_051860065.1). Classification (GTDB taxonomy): domain Bacteria; phylum Pseudomonadota; class Alphaproteobacteria; order Acetobacterales; family Acetobacteraceae; genus Neoroseomonas. The sequence continues at coordinate 108,470 of JBHYEQ010000020.1, read as the reverse complement.
ACCGCGCCGGCGACCTCGAATGGTACGACGCGCAGGGCAGCAGCCTGCGTCGGTCCTTCATGCGCACGCCGCTGGACGGCGCGCGCATCTCGTCCGGCTTCGGGCCACGCAGCCACCCCATCCTGGGCTTCAACCGCATGCACCAGGGCATCGACTTTGCCGCCCCGACCGGCACGCCGATCTACGCGGCAGCCGACGGCGTCGTGGTCTCTGCCAAGCGCGAGCGTGGGTACGGCCTGATCGTGCGGATCCGCCACGCCAATGGCGTCGAAACCCGCTACGCGCACATGTCGCGCTTCGGCCGGAACATCGCGGGCGGTCGCAGTGTCCGGCAGGGTGCAGTGATCGGCGCCGTGGGCTCGACCGGCATGTCGACCGGCCCCCACCTGCACTACGAGGTCGTGGTCCGCGGCCGAGCCGTGAATCCCGCCCGCCACGTGCAGCCCCCGGTCCGCCTGGCCGGCCAGGACCTGAGGGATTTCCGAGCGCGCCAAGCACGTATCGCCCGCATCGCCGACGGCTTCGGGTCGGGCGACGAGGTCGCGCTCGCGGGCAACTGAAAGCCATCGGGCCGGCAGCCTGAGCTGCCGGCCCGCGCCGCTCGCTACGCCGCCTCGGCCAGCCCGGGTCTCACTTCGAGCCCGTCCGGGGAAGCCGTGACGCGCACCACCTCCCCGTCCTTGATGCTGCCTTCCAGCAGCAGCCCCGCCAGCCGATCCTGCAGGTTCCGCTGGATGACCCGCTTGAGCGGCCGCGCCCCATAGACCGGGTCGTAGCCAGCCTCCGCCAGCCACTCGCGTGCCTTCGCATCCAGTTCCAGCCGCACCTTGCGGTCTTCCAGCAGCTTGAGCAGCCGCTGCAACTGGATATCGACGATGGACGCCATGTCGCCACGCGCCAGCCGCCGGAACAGCACGATCTCATCCAGCCGGTTCAGGAATTCCGGCCGGAACCGCTCGCGCACCGCGCGCATCACCGCCGGGCGGACCGTATCCACCTCGGCATTCTCCGGCAGTTCCGCGATCGCCTGGCTGCCGAGGTTGCTCGTCAGCACGATGATGCAGTTGCGGAAGTCGACCGTGCGGCCTTGCCCGTCCGTCAGCCGCCCATCGTCGAGCACCTGGAGCAGGACGTTGAAGACGTCGTCATGCGCCTTCTCGACCTCGTCGAACAGGATCACCTGGTAGGGCCGGCGCCGCACCGCTTCGGTCAGCGTCCCACCTTCCTCGTAGCCGACATAGCCCGGCGGCGCGCCGATCAGGCGGGAGACGGCGTGCTTCTCCATGAATTCGCTCATGTCGATGCGCGTCATCGCCCGCTCGTCGTCGAACAGGAATTGCGCCAGCGCCTTCACCAGCTCGGTCTTGCCCACGCCCGTGGGGCCGAGGAACAGGAACGACCCGATCGGTCGGTTGGGATCCTGCAGGCCAGCACGCGCACGGCGCACAGCCTTGGAGACGGCTTCCAGCGCCTCCTCCTGCCCCACCACGCGGTGGCGCAGCGCGTCCTCCATGCGCAGCAGCTTGGCGCGCTCGCCCTCGAGCATCTTCTCGACCGGCACGCCGGTCCAGCGCGACACGACGGCCGCGATGCCCTCCTCGGTGACGGCCTCGTTCACCAGCCGCGCGTCACCGTCGCCGGCCTCGGCCAGCTTCTTCTCGATGCCCGGGATCACCGCGTAGAGAAGCTCCGATGCCTTCGCGAGGTCACCCTTGCGCTGCGCCAGCTCGACATCGGTGCGCGCCTTGTCCAGTTGCTCCTTGAGCTTCTGGCTCTCGACGACCTTGCCCTTCTCCGCTTCCCAGCGCTGCGTCATCTCGTTGGAGCGTTCCTCCAGGTCGGCCAACTCCTTCTCGAGCTTGCCCAGCCGATCGCGCGACGCTGCGTCCGGCTCCTTCTTGAGCGCCTCGCGCTCGATCTTCAGTCGCATCAGGTCGCGGTCGATCGCATCCAGCTCCTCCGGCTTGCTGTCCACCTGCATGCGAAGGCGCGACGATGCCTCGTCCATCAGGTCGATCGCCTTGTCCGGCAGGAAGCGGTCGGTGATGTAGCGATTCGACAGCGTCGCCGCCGCCACCAGCGCGCCATCGGTGATCCGCACCCCGTGATGGAGTTCGTACTTCTCCTTGATGCCGCGCAGGATGCTGATCGTGTCCTCGACGCTCGGCTCGCCCACGAAGACCGGCTGGAAGCGCCGCGCCAGCGCCGCGTCCTTCTCCACATGCTTGCGATATTCGTCGAGCGTGGTCGCGCCGATGCAGTGCAGCTCGCCGCGCGCCAAGGCGGGCTTGAGCAGGTTCGACGCATCCATCGCGCCGTCCGCCTTGCCCGCGCCGACCAGCGTGTGCATCTCGTCGATGAACAGGATGATCTCGCCCTCGGCCTGCTGTGTCTCCGCCAGCACGCCCTTGAGCCGCTCCTCGAACTCGCCGCGATACTTCGCCCCGGCGACCATGGCGCCGAGGTCGAGCGCCATCACCTTCTTGTCCTTCAGCGCCTCCGGCACGTCGCCCTTCACGATTCGCAGCGCGAGGCCCTCGACGATCGCCGTCTTGCCCACGCCCGGCTCGCCGATCAGCACCGGGTTGTTCTTGGTGCGACGCGCCAGCACCTGGATCGAACGACGGATTTCCTCGTCCCGCCCGATCACCGGGTCAAGCTTGCCCTCGCGCGCCGCCGCGGTGATGTCCCGCGCATACTTCTTCAGCGCGTCAAAACTCTGCTCGGCGTTCTGGCTGTTGACGGTGCGGCCCTTCCGCAGGTCCGCCACGGCCTTCTCCAACCGCTGAGGGTCGGCGCCGGCGTCGCGCAGCGCGCGCCCGGCATCGCCCTCGCTGGCGGCCAGCGCCACCAGCAGCCGGTCCTGCGCGACGTATTCGTCGCCGGCCCGCTGCGCCTGCTGCTGCGCCGCGTCCAGGACGCGGACAATGTCGGGGGTGAATTGCGGCTGCCCCGCACCGCCGCCCGAAACCTTGGGTAGCTTCGCCAGCGACGCCTCGACAGCCTGCTTCACGCGTGCCGGGTCACCCCCGGCCGCGCGGATCAGTCCGCTGGCGGCGCCCTCCTGGTCGTCCAGCAACGCCTTCGCCAGGTGCGCCGGCGTCACCTGCTGGTGGTAGTCGCGAATTGCGATGGTCTGCGCGGCCTGCAGGAAGCCACGAGCCCTGTCGGTGAACTTCTCGATGTCCATTCGTCCCTCTCTGAGCGGACAGGCGTTGGCCACCCCCATATGGGCTGCGGCCACGCCTCCTATGAGCCCTCATGTGGTATGCGTCCTTGATCTGCTTCAAGGGGCCGTCATGCGCATCGAGACCATCTACCGCTACCCCGTGAAGGGCCTGACGGCCGAGGCCATGGAGGAGGTCGCCCTCACCCCGGGCGCCACCCTGCCCGAGGACCGCCGCTTCGCCCTGGCACAGGGCGATTCTCCCTTCGACCCCAACGCACCAGCCTGGCTGCCCAAGCGGAACTTCGGCTGCCTGATGGCCAATGCCCGCCTCGCCCTGGTCCATTCCGCCTTCGATGCCCGCACCGGCGACCTGGCCCTGCGCCTGCCGAACGCGCCGCCCGTCATTGCCAGCACCCGCACCGCCGAAGGCCGTGCTGCCATCGCCCGCACGCTAACCGAAGCCCTGGGCGAGGAAGCCCGTGGCACGCCCCGCTTCGTCGAAGCGCCGGGCCATTCCTTCTCCGACGTCGCGAAGAAGGTCGTCTCGATCATCGGGCTGAACAGCCTGCATGCGCTGGAACAGGCAGCGGGCGCGACGCTCGACCCGTTACGTTTTCGTGCCAATGTCTATGTCTCGGGCGGCAGCCCCTGGGCGGAATTCGACTGGATCGGGCGCGAGATCCTGCTCGGCCAGGCACGGCTGCGCGTGGTCAAGCGCATCGTCCGCTGCCCCGCGACTGAGGTGAACCCGGACACCGCCGAACGCGATGCCCAGCCGCCACGCTGGCTACGCGAGCATTTCGGCCATGCCGATCTCGGCGTCTATGCCGAGGTGCTGGAAGGCGGGCGCATCGCCGTCGGCGACGCGCTGGAAGTCACCGACCCGGAAGGCTGACGGGCAGCCGCTCCGTCGTCAGGCGGGCTCGCGCGCCTCGCCAGCCGGTTCGGCGCCGGCATCGCCGTCGGCGAAATCCTGGCCGTTGCCGCTGGTGATCTCGGTCGCCTCGCCGCCTTCGCTCTCGCCCTCGCCCGGCTCGTTGGGCTGGTAGCGGCGCTGCTGCGTCTGCTGATGCTGCGCGGCGGCCTGGTTCATGGCGTTGAGGATGCGGAAGTAATGCTCCGCATGCTGGAAGTAGGATTCCGCCATGACGCGGTCGCCCCCGCTGGTCGCATCGCGGCCGAGCTGGAGGTACTTTTCGAACAGCTGCTGGGAGGTCCCGCGAAGCCGCATGTCCGGCCCGCTGGAATCGAAGACGTGGTTGCGGTTGAGCGGCTGCCGGTCGCCGCCGCTGCCGCCACCACCACCCGTATGGCGGAACTGGCCGCCGCCACCCCCGCCACCATGACGATGGCCGCCACGGCCGCGCATGCGCTTCATGTTCATCGGTGTTGCGTTTCGCTGTCCTGAAGCCGGCCCGTGCGCGCCGTGACCGAACCTCGTGGTTCGGTCCCTGCGGCATGCAGCCGGTCTCGTTGCACACCGGCATTCCGGTTCCTGCGGCCCGAGGCCGTCGATTCCAGTCTGCCGGTCGTTGAGTTCAGTGGCCCGCCCGGCCGCCGCCTTCGCTTGATGACGCGAACGTCAAGGGCAGGACACCCGCGGCCCCGGAGCATTCCGGCAGGACAAGCCCCGCTGTCTGTGCTGCCTGGATAAGGAAAGGATGAAACCCTTGCCCACCGCAGCATCACCCTAGCGGCGGCTGGCCCCGCCGCCAAACGGAATCTTGGCCGTATCAGGCCGAATCGCGCGCAACGTTGCCCCGCAGCACCAAGGCCCGGTCGATTCCGCCCAGGTCGCGAACAGCCGAAACGGCCGCCAGACCCGCCGCCGCTGCCAGCGACTCGACCGCCGCCCGCTGCCCGGCGCCGAGTTCCAGCACCGCCCGCCCGCCCGGCGCCAACAAGGCGCCGAGCCGCCCGACGATATGCCGATAAGCATCCAGCCCATCCACGCCGCCATCCAGCGCCAGGGCCGGTTCGTGTCCAGCCACCTCGGGCATCAGCCCCGGAATGTCGCCCGTGGCGATATAGGGCGGGTTGGACAGCACCAGGTCGAACCGCCCGGCAATGGCGGCATCCCAATCCCCCGCCAGGAAGGCAGCGCGCCCCGCCAACCCGTTCAACGCCGCGTTGCGCGCCGCCAGCCGTGCCGCGCCTGGCACGCGGTCGATGCCCAGCCCCCAGGCCGCCGGACGCTCCGCCAGGACCGCCAGCAGCAGCGCCCCCGTGCCGGTGCCCAGGTCCAGCGCCCTCCCGCCATCGGCGAACCCGTCCAGCGCCGCCTCCACGACCGCCTCCGAATCCGGCCGCGGGATCAGCGTGTCGGTCGAGACCGCAAGGTCGAGCGTCCAGAACCCGACATGGCCAACCAGGTACGCCAGGGGCTCATGTGCCGCGCGCCGACGCAGCAATCCGGCGAAGGCGCTGCCGAGGGGTTCGGGCACCGGCGCGCGTGGGTCACGCAGCAGGTCCTCCTCCCGGCAGGCCAGCACATGCGCCAGCAGCATACGAGCTTCCTGCCGCGGCGCCTCGATCCCCGCCGCGCGCAACACCTGGCCAGCCTGGCACAAGAAGGCGCCGACCGACCCGCCCGGATCGGCACAGGTGGTCACGCCGCCTCGGCAGCCAGCCGCGCCGCCTGGTCCTCGGCGATCAGCGCGTCGAAGATCTCGTCGAATTCGCCCAGCATGACGCGGTCGACCTTGTGCAGGGTCAGGCCGATGCGGTGGTCAGTCACGCGCCCCTGCGGGAAATTGTAGGTGCGGATGCGCTCGGACCGGTCGCCGGTGCCGACCTGCGACTTGCGGTCGGCCGCCCGCGCGCTGTCCACGGCCATCCGCTGCGCGTCATACAGCCGCGCGCGCAGCACCTTCATGGCCTTGGCGCGGTTCTTGTGCTGCGACTTCTCCTCCTGCATCGCCACCACGATGCCGGTCGGCAGGTGGGTGATCCGCACGGCGGAATCCGTCTTGTTCACATGCTGCCCGCCCGCACCGGACGCACGATAGGTGTCGATCCGCAGGTCGCCCTCGTTGACCTGGACGTCCACCTCCTCGGCTTCCGGCAGCACGGCGACAGTCACCGTCGAGGTATGGATGCGCCCCTGCGTCTCGGTCGCCGGCACGCGCTGCACGCGATGCACCCCGCTCTCGAACTTCAGCCGCGCAAACACGCCGCGCCCGGCGATCTCCGCCGTCGCGCCCTTGATGCCGCCCAGGTCGCTCTCGTCATACTCCAGCACCTCGAAGCGCCAGCCGCGCGATTCCGCGTAACGCTGGTAGGCACGAAAAAGCTCGGCCGCGAACAGCCCGGCCTCGTCGCCGCCGGCGGCCGGGCGGATCTCCAGAATGCCACTGCGTTCATCGGCCGCGTCACGCGGCAGCAGCATTAGCTGCAATTCGCGCTCCAGCGCCGGCACGCGATCCTTCTGCGCGAGCCATTCAGTCTCGGCCAGGTCGCGCATCTCGGGGTCGGCCATCATCGCCTCCGCCTCGTCGCGCGCGCGCGTCGCTGCGCGCAGCTCCTCGACCTTGGCGACCAGCGGCTCCAGCTCGGCAAGCTCCTTCGACAACGCGCCGATCTCCGCCCCCGGAGCGGTCGACAGGATGTGGTGAATCTCCTCGGCGCGCGCCAGCACGCGGTCGAGGCGATCGGCGAGACTCACGGCGTCTCCTCGGATTCGTCGACGATCTGCGCCGCCATCATCTCGGCGATCACATCTTCCATCGCGTCCAGCCCGCCGGCGGTCTCGGCCAGCGCGCGCAGCAGCTGGTCGCGCGGCACCTTGTCCTGCGTTCCCTCCAGCAGGTCGCGCACGACCACGCTGCCCTCGGCGATCTCGGCCTCGCCGATGATGACGGCGGCGAAGGCGCCGGACTTGTTCGCCCGCTCCATCCGCCGCTTGAGGTTCCCGCGATAGCCGATCTCCGCCGCCACGCCGGCCTCGCGCAATTCGCGCAGCACCTCGATCGCCGGCCCCTCGGCGCCGTCGCCCGCCGGGATCACCGCAACCGCGCGCGGCGCTTCAGGCGCCTCCGGCAGCAGCATCGCAAGGCGCTCCATCCCCGCCGCCCACCCGACAGCGGGCGTGGGCGGACCGCCCATTTCCTCGACCAACCCGTTGTAGCGCCCGCCCGCCATCACCGTGCCCTGCGCGCCGAGCCGATCGGTGACGAACTCGAACGCCGTGTGGCTGTAATAGTCGAGGCCGCGCACGATGCGCGGGTTCTCGCGGAAGGGCACGCCAAAGCGCACCAGGTAACCCTTCACGGCGGCGTAGAAATCGGCCGCAGCTTTGGACAGATGGTCGCCGATCAACGGCGCGCCGGCGACGATGGCGCGGTCGCCCTCGTCCTTGCTGTCCAGGATCCGCAGCGGGTTCTTCTCCAGCCGCACCTGGCTGTCATGGCTGAGCGCCTCGCGATGCGCGCTGAAATACGCGACCAGTGCGGCGCGATAGGCATCGCGGCTTTCGGCATCGCCCAGCGTGTTGATCTCCAGCACCGTGCCGTCCGAGACGCCGAGTGCCACCAGGATATCCCAGCCGCAGGCGATCACCTCGGCATCGGCCAGGGGTTCGGCGGCGCCCAGCACTTCGATGCCGATCTGGTGGAACTGGCGGTAGCGGCCCTTCTGTGGCCGCTCGTAGCGGAACATCGGCCCGGCGTAGAACACCTTGCGCGGCAGGTTCGACTGCGTCAGCCCGTTCGAGACCAGAGCGCGGCACACGCCCGCCGTCATCTCAGGGCGCAGCGTCACGGAATCCCCGCCGCGATCCTCGAAGGTGTACATTTCCTTCATCACCACGTCGGATGAATCGCCGAGGCCACGGGCAAACACGCGCGTGTCCTCGAAGACCGGCGTCGCCCATTCCTCGAAGCCGTACAGCGCGCTGACATGCCGCGCCGCCTCGCCGACCGCGTGGTGGCGGCGGAATTCCTCGCCGATCAGGTCGCGCGTGCCGCGGACGGGCTGCAGGGCTGTCATGATGCTATCCGGTCAGTCGAGGTCAGGGTCGGCGGTTGCGTTGCTGCTGTGTCTGAGGCGCACGGGGCACGCGGAACAACTCCTCGCGCGCCTGGTTGCCCACCCGCGTCGCAGTGGCGAGTGCGCGGCGATAGGTCTCGGCCTCGCCCTCGTTGAGGCATTCCGTGAAATCCCCGAGGTCGACCAACCCGCGCAGCCGCCCCGCCCACTGGTCCAGATAGGCCAGCAGGACAAGACCCTGCGCGCGCGCATCGGGATCGATCCCGGCCGACAACGCGCTGGCGTGCTGGCGGATCACCATCGACGCCTCCATGGCGCGCGCATTGATGGTGCCGCAGGAGGCGCCACCGGGCCGTACCTCGGTGGGCGACGCGTCATCCTCGGCAGGCGGCATCTCGATGCTGCCGGGCTGGGCATGCGCCGCCGGCGCGGCCGCGGATGCCAGGACGACCAGCGCAATCAAGCCCCAGCGGCGCAGCCCCGACGCCGCGGCCATTCTCATTCCGCCGCCTGCCGCGCCGCCTCGGCAGCCGCCGCTCGGGCCGCCTCTGCCATGGCCTCGGCCTTCGCGCTCACCAGGCCGACGATGTGGTCGACCATCTCCTCGGAGCGGATCGTGTGGTCGGTCCTGCCCGCGGAATAGACCATGTGCGTGCCGGCACCGCCGCCGGTCAGGCCGATATCGGTCATCAGCGCCTCGCCCGGCCCGTTCACCACGCAGCCGATGATCGACAGCGTGATCGGCTGCTGGATATGCGCCAGGCGCTCCTCCAGCTTCTCGACCGTGCGGATCACGTCGAAGCCCTGGCGTGCGCAGGACGGGCAGGAGATGATCTTCACCCCGCGATGGCGCAGGTGCAGCGACTTCAGCATCTCCCAGCCGACCGTCACCTCCTCCTCCGGCTCGGCGGAGAGCGAGACGCGCAGCGTGTCCCCAATCCCGGCCCAGAGCAGCGACCCCAGCCCGATCGCCGACTTCACCGTGCCGGCGCGCTTGCTGCCGGCTTCCGTGATGCCGATGTGCAGCGGGTGGTCGCAGGCCTCGGCCAGTTGCTGGTAGGCCGCGACGGCGAGAAAGACGTCGGACGCCTTCACGCTGATCTTGAACTCGTCGAAGCCTTCCTGGAGCAGGTGGTCGGCGTGCCACAGCGCGCTCTCGACCAGCGCCTCCGGGTTCGGCTCGCCGTACTTTTCCAGCAGATGCTTCTCCAGGCTGCCGGCATTCACCCCGATACGGATCGAACAGCCATAATCGCGCGCGGCCTTCACGACCTCCTTCACGCGTTCCTTGGAGCCGATATTGCCGGGGTTGATGCGCAGACAGGCCGCGCCGGCCTGCGCCGCCTCGATGGCGCGGCGATAGTGGAAGTGGATGTCGGCGACGATCGGGACATTCACCTCGCGGACGATTTCATGCAGCGCGGCGGTCGCTTCCTCGGTCGGACAGGAGACCCGGACGATGTCGGCGCCGGCCATTTCGCAGCGGCGGATCTGGTCGATCGTGGCCTGCGCGTCCTCCGTCGGCGTGTTGGTCATGGTCTGCACGGTGATCGGCGCATCGCCGCCCACGCGCAGCTTGCCGACGCCGATCTGCCGCGACTTGCGGCGCAGGATCTCCTGGTACGGGCGATAGGACATGGGTTCGGTTCCGGTTCCTGCACTCGGCGGCACCGCCAATATGGCCGGTGAGCCCGCCGGCCGGAAGGCTTGTCCGCCGCGCCGCCGCCTCAGGGGCGGGCGGGCGGGCGGAGCGCGGGTTGCGTCGGGGCGGCGGCCGGCGCGGTTGGCTCGGCGGCCGGGCGCAGCCGCTCGATATCGAGGGCGATACCGCGCCGCACCCCGGTCGCATTCGCCAGGGCTGCGGTCACTTGGCCATCCAGCAGGATATCCAAATTCTCGGCCTTGCCGGTGGTGAGCACGAAGCCGTCGCGGTTCGGCACCGGAATGGTCTCGCCGTTGCGGAGCACGCGGTCGACCAATACGGAATTCGCCCGCGTATCGCGGAGCTGAATCCAGGACTCGCCGCGCGCGCGAAGCACCACGCGCGGGCCATCGTTCGGCGGAGCCGGTGGCGGCGCCACGGCGGGCGCCGGCACAGGCGCCGGCACGGCTGGCACCTGGGCACCGGGATTGCCGGCCGCCGCCGCCTGCGTCGGCGCGGAGGGGGGCGTGATCCCCTGCCCGGTCGCCGGGTCGCGCATGCGCTCGCCGCTCTGCGCCGCCTGGTCGAGGCGCGCAGGCACCGGCGGCACCGCATCCACCACCCGATTGCCCGAACCGCTCCAGTTATACCAGGCGACATAGGCGCCCAGAGCCACCACCACGCCCGCGGCGACAAGCACCCCGGCCGGCATGCCGCGCGAGGGCACGGGCTCGGGGAAGACCAGGTCGCCGTTCTTGGTGGTGGTGCCGCCGGTCACGTCGCGGAAGCGCCGCACGGCTTCGTCGGCATCTAGCCCCAGCGCCGCCGCATAGGACCGCACGAAGCCCACGGCATAGGCCGGGCCCGGCAGGTCCTTGATGCGGCCTTCCTCGAGCGCATGGATGTAGCGGCGGTTGATCCGCAGCCGCTCGGCCATGTCCTCGACCGAGGCGCCGAGCGTCAGGCGGGATTCGCGCAGATCCTCGCCCACGCGGGCGGCCTCGGCGGCGGTGATGTCGGGGCGGGTGTTGCGCTTCATGGCTGTCCAGGTTCGAGGGCGGCTTCTAACCCCGCCCGGCGCGACCCGCAAACTCCCTTCGCGTGAACGCGCCGCTCACGCGGCGGTGCGGCCGCGGCCCATCAGCGCCGCGACAGCCTGGTCGATCAGCTCGGCGATGATCTCGGCCGCCGGCTGTTCCCTGGTGACCATGCCGACCGACTGGCCCGCCATCAGCGACCCGTTCTCGACATCGCCGTCGATCACGGCACGACGCAGCGCCCCGGCCCAGAAATGCTCGATGTCGAGCTGCGCGGCCTCCTTCTCGACCTCGCCCGCCTTGAAGCGGCGGATGGTCTCGGCCTGGAATTCCAGGAACCGCCTGGTGCCGCCATTCTGCAGGGCGCGCACGGGAATCACCGGAAAGGCATCATCCAGTTGCACGGTCGGCATGGCGTCGCGCGCATTGCCACGGATGAAGGCGTGCTTGAAGGCCCGGTGGGCGATCGATTCGGTGGCGCAGACGAAGCGCGTCCCCAACTGAACACCCGCCGCGCCCATCTCCAGGTAGGACAGGATCGCCTCGCCGCGCCCGATCCCGCCGGCGACGAAAACCGGCACCTCGGTGATGTGCGGCAGGATCTCCTGCGCCAGCACGTTCAGCGAGACCGGCCCGATATGCCCGCCAGCCTCCGATCCCTCGATCACCAGCGCATCGGCGCCGGAGCGGATCATCCGCTTGGCAAGCACCAGGGCGGGCGCGAAGCACACCACCTTCGCGCCACCCTCCTTCGCCTTCTTGATGGCCGAACCGGGCGGGATGCCGCCCGCAAACACAATATGACCGACCTTCGCCTCAAGGCAGACATCCACCAGCTGGTCGAGCCGCGGATGCATGGTGATGAGGTTCACGCCGAAGGGCCGCGCGGTCAGCGCCTTGGTCCCGGCGATCTCCTCGGCCAGGCGGGGCGGCTCCATCGCGCCGCAGGCGATCACGCCGAAGGCGCCGGCATTGGACAACGCCGCCACCAAATGCCGCTCGCTGACCCATGACATCGCGCCGCCCATGATGGCGACCTCGCTGCCGAAGAAGGCCGCGCCGCGTGCCATCAGCGCGGCCACCCGCGCCTGCGCCTGCCCCCGGTCGAGCGTGCTCACGCCGGCGCGTCCAGCCCATAGGCGGTGTGCAGCGCGCGCACGGCCAGTTCGGTATAGTCGGCGGCGACGAGCACGCTCACCTTGATCTCGCTGGTCGAGATCACCTGGATGTTGATGCCCTTCTCAGCCAGCGCGCGGAACATGGTGTTCGCCACGCCGGCATGGCTGCGCATGCCGATGCCGACCACGCTGATCTTGGCGACCTCGGGGTCGGCCAGCACGGCCTCGTGCCCCAGCTCGCCCTGTTCCTTCGCCAGCATGTCCTGCGCGCGCGCAAGGTCGGCCTTGCCGACCGTGAAGGTCATGTCGGTCATGCCATCGGCGCCGATGTTCTGCACGATCATGTCGACATTCACATTGGCCTTCGCCAGCGCGCCGAACACCTTGGCCGCAACACCCGGCCGATCCGGCAGGCGGCGCAGCGTCACCTTGGCGTCGTCGCGCGAATACGCGATGCCGGAAACCACGGGCTGTTCCACGATCTCGTCCTCATCCACCACCAGCGAACCGGGCTTGTCCTCGAAGCTCGACACAACCTGGACCCGGACGCCCAGCTTCATCGCCAACTCGACCGAGCGCGTCTGCAACACCTTGGCACCGACCGAGGCCAGTTCGAGCATCTCCTCGAAGGAGATGCGCTCCAGCTTGCGCGCCCGCGGCACGATGCGCGGGTCGGTGGTGTAGATGCCGTCCACATCCGTATAGATGTCGCAGCGATCGGCCTTCACGGCGGCCGCGACCGCCACGGCCGACAGGTCCGACCCGCCGCGCCCCAGCGTGGTGATTCGGTTCCGCACCAGGTCGATCCCCTGGAAGCCCGCGATCACCGGCACCTGGCCGGCTTCCATGCGTTCGATCAGCAACGCGCCGTCGATGCGTTCCACCCGCGCCTTGCCATGCGCCTGGTCGGTCACGATCGGCACCTGCCAGCCCTGCCAGGACCGCGCCTCGACCCCGATGGTCTGCAGCGCGATGGCCGTGAGGCCGGTCGTCACCTGCTCCCCGGTCGCGACGACCGTGTCGTATTCGCGCGCGTCATGCAGCGGCGACAGCTCCTGGCACCATTTGACCAGCTGGTTGGTCACGCCGGACATGGCCGAGACCACCACGGCCACCTGGTGGCCGGCATCGACCTCCCGCTTCACGCGGGCGGCGACGTTGCGGATGCGGTCGAGATCGGCGACGGAGGTGCCGCCGAACTTCATGACGATACGGGCCATCGGCGGTGTGCGGGTCCTGGGGCCGGGCGGGAAATGCCGCACCCCGGCGGTTGCGCCGGGCGGCGGGGCGGGACAGATACCGATGGCCCGGGTGCCATGCAACCCGCCCGGATGCGAAAGGGACCCCAGAATGCCGCCTGCCGGCACGAAGATCGGCGCCGAGGTCGCCAAATTCGACGCCCTCGCCGCCCGGTGGTGGGACCCGGACGGGCCGATGAAGCCGCTGCACCGGATGAACCCGCTGCGGACCGGCTGGATCGCCGAGCGCATCGCCCGCCTGCATGGCCGCGACCCGGCGGCGCCCGACGCGCTGTCCGGCCTGACCATCCTGGATGTCGGTTGCGGCGCCGGCCTGGCGTCGGAGGCGCTGGCCCGCCGCGGTGCGCGCGTCACCGGCCTCGATGCCGCCGGGGAGGCGCTGCAAGCCGCCCGCACCCATGCCGCCGCGCAGGGCCTCGAGATCGCCTATCGCGAGGGCCTGCCCGAGGACCTGCCGGAAGGCGAGACCTTCGACGCCGTCATCGCCCTGGAAGTTGTGGAGCACGTCGCCGACCGCGCGGCCTTCCTCGCTGCCCTGGCACGTGCGGCGAGGCCCGGCGCGCCGGTCTTCCTGTCCACCCTCAACCGCACCCCGCGCGCCTTCCTGATGGCGAAGGTCGGCGCCGAGTACCTGCTGCGGCTGCTGCCGGTTGGCACGCATGACTGGCGGATGTTCGTCACCCCGGGGGAGCTCGGCGCGGGGCTGCGCCGGGCAGGCCTGCCGGTCATTGACATCACCGGAATGTCCATGGAGCCGCTGACCGGGCGATGGCGCGCGACGCGCGATGTGGGGATCAACTACCTAGTGATGGCGCGGCGCGGCTGATCGGCCGGATCACGCGTCCGCGGGCGGCACCCAGGGAATGCGCGCCACCTCGATCCCATCCTCGCGCAGCGCCTCGGCCTCGGCGTCGCTCGCTTCGCCAAAGATGCCGCGGCGCTCGGTCTCGCCGCGCTCCATCCGGCGGGCTTCCTCGGCGAAATCGGCGCCAACGTACTCGCAATTGCGCTCCACCTCGGCGCGCAGCTTCTGAAGCATCGCGCGCACCTGGGCAGGCATCGGCCCGGCGGTCGCGGCGGGCGCCTCCGGGGCCGGGGATGGCGGCGGGGCCGGCGCGGGCGTGGCCTCGATGGCGTTGCGCGCGGGGCGGCCCTTCTTCGGGATGGCCGGCGCCATCAGGGCCCGGTCCACCTTGGTCCCACCACAGACAGGGCAATCGACCATGCCGGCCTTGGCCAGCGCCTCGAAGGCGGCGCTGTCACGATACCAGCCGTCGAAGGCGTGTTCCTCGGCCGTGCTCGTGCAACGCAACTGGTAGTGGATCATCGCCCGGTCATTCCTGATGCGCCGGAAATGCTGGCGCGCCTCCAGGAATGATTTGGCACTCCGCGGCTGAGGCTGCCAGGGGCTGCGTCCAATCCATGACGAAACGGCGCTCGCGGGGCGACGGCCTCCCCGGTCATGCGCCCAACAGCGCGTCCAGCCGCCCTGCGCGCTCCAGCGCGGCCAGGTCGTCCGACCCGCCGACCGCCTTCCCGTCGATGAACACCTGCGGCACCGTCGTCCGCCCGCCGGACCGCTCGGTCGCCTGGCGGCGCGCCTCGGACCCGTTGGGCGCAAAGATTTCCTCATACGCCACCCCCTTGCTGTCGAGCAGCGCCTTGGCGCGCGCGCAATAGGGGCAGAAATCGGTGGTGAAGATCTCGACCTTGGCCATGACGGAAAAGTGGCATGGCGCCAGCCGCGGTCAAGTCGGGTCAGGCATCGCGCAACCGCGGGTCAGGCACGCGGGCCGCCGCCAGCACCTCGACCATCGCCGCGCCGGCATCGAGCAAGGCCCGCGCACAGGCATCGGCCGTCGCACCCGAGGTCAGCACATCGTCCACCAGGACAACATGCCGCCCCACCACCAGACCCCGCCCCTGGCGCGACACGGCAAACGCGCCCTCGACCGTGACCGCGCGCTCGGCCGCGCCCTTGTCCGCCAGCGGTGGCGTTCGCCTTGTGCGGCACAGCAGGTCAGGCACGACGGGACGCCCCGCGATGCTGCCCAGCGCACGGGCCAGCAGCGCCGCCTGGTCGTAGCGCCGCCCCAGCAGCCGCCGCCAATGCGCCGGCGCCGGCGCCACGATATCCGAGCGCGCCAGCATCGCCGCCCCCGCGCGCGCCATTTGCCGCGCCAGTGGCCAGGCCAGTTCCGTCCGGTTGCCATGCTTGAACGGCAGGATCAGCCGCTTCGCACCTGCATCGTAGCGCAGGGCCGCGCGCGCCGAGGCGAAGGCCGGCACCCGTTGCCGGCAGCGCGGGCACAGATCGTCCTCGGCCTGCCCGGCATGCGCGAAGGGCACGCCGCAGCGGTCGCAGAACGGCGCCGTGATCGGCGAAAGCCCCGAGAAACACGCCGCGCAGAGCGTGCCCTGGACCGCAACCTCCCCCTCGCAGGCGAGGCAGCGCGGCGGCAGCAGGACATCGAGCAGCCGCACCGCGCCCTGGCGCAGCCCGCCCTGCAGGCGCCGCAGCGCGGTCACCCGCCGGTCACGGCCAGGCGCCGAAGGGGGCGTCGCCATCCTTCGCGACCTCGTGCACCAGGTCGATCTCCCAGGACAGGTAAGCGTGCATCGCTTCCTCGATGCCCTCGTTGCGGTCGTACGGGCGCAGGTAGAAATCGACGCATTCGGCATCCGGCGGGTCGCGCCGGTCGGCCGCCATCGGGAAGCCGGCTTCCGTCCAGGCGCGCGTGCCGCCGGCCAGCACTTTCACCGGCGCGCGGGCGAAGCCGCGCAGTTCCTCGGCGGCCAGGCGCGCCTGCGCGTCCTCCGGCGCCGCCACCACAAGCTGCCGGTCGCCGGCCAGGCGCGGCGCCAGCCGGTCGAGCCGCGTGCGGATGCCCCAAAGCGCGCCCGGCACATGGCCGTCGCGGAAGTCGATCGACCGCGCCAGGTCGATCACCTGCACGCTGCCATCGGCGCCCATCGCCGCCAGTTCCGCGGGGCTGACCTGCGGCACCTTCACCGCCTTGGCCTCGGGGCAGTCGGGCGCCCAAATCCCTTCCTCCAGCCGGCCTTGCAGCCCATCGGTCAGCACCACGACCTCCCAGCCGCCGAGCTGCCGCAACCAGCCGCCGGTCATGCGCGCCCGCACGCCGGTGTCGTCCACCAGCACGATCCGCGCGCCGCGCACCGCCACCCATTGGTCGGTCGCCTGCACCAATTGCCCGCCGGGGGCAGACCGGCTGCCGACCATGTGCCCCGCCGCGAATTCCGCCGGGTCGCGGACGTCCAGCAGGTAGGTGGTGCGGGACGCGTCGCCCCGCATGGCGTCGAATTCGTCGCGTGTCGCGAAGGTCACGCCATGCTTGCGGGCGAAGCGGTCGGCGCGGGCGAAGGCGTCCTCCATCCCAGCCGGGTCGCGTTCCGGGTAGCGGTCGGTGCGGCCGCGGTCGCAGGTGAAGCCGGCCAGTTCCCAACCCATGGTGCCGTTGCGCAACGCCACCACCTTGTTCGGCACGCCCGCGCTGCGCAGCGATTCCGCGCCCAGGATCGACCGCGTGCGCCCGGCGCAATTCACCACGATGGTGGTCTCCGGCCGGGTGACGAATTCACCGATCCGATAGACCAGCTCGCCCCCCGGCACGTTCACCGCGGTGGGGATGGTCATGCGGCGGAACTCGTCGATCGGGCGGCTGTCCAACACGACCATGTCGAGCCCGCTATCCATCATCGCCTTCAGCTCGGCCGGATCGACCGAGGGCGTCTCGTAGTGATGCTCGACCCATTCGCCGAAGGCCTTGGAGGGCACGTTCACGCCGGAAAACACCACATACCCGGCGGCGGCCCAGGCCGGCGTGCCGCCCTCGAGAACCGACACATCGGTGCAGCCGATGCCCTCCAGGTACGCCGCGAGCCGCGCCGCATAACCCTCACCGCCATCGACGCAGACCACGGGGGTCGCGCGGCGCGGCAACAGCGCGCGGGCGCGGAATTCCATCTTCGAGAGCGGGCAGGGGATCGCCCAGAACAGATGCGCGCGGCCGAATTCCCCTTCCTCCCGCGCATCCAGGATGGCGAGTTCGCCCCCCTCCCCGATCCGGCGCTTCAGCGTGGCGGCGTCGATCTGCTTCGCCATGGCGTTCCTGTTCCCATGTTCGTCCGTGTGGCTCGACGGTAGTCCCGTTCGCCCGCCTCACCAAAGCGGACGCTTGCCCCGTCGCCCAAGGCGGGCGCTTGGCCCTGCGCCCCAGGGGGGCGCTTGCCCCTGCGCCTCGCCGGGCGCATCTGACGCCCCATGACCGATCCAGCCCTGGTCTTCGACCGCGCCCTGGTGCGCCGCCGCCGCGACCGCGCGGCCGCCACGGTCCATGCCGTCGAGCCCATCCTGGCCGAAGCCGCCGACCGGCTGCTCGACCGCCTGGACGACACGACGCGCCGCTTCACCCGCGCGCTGGACCTTGGCGGGCGGGGCCAGGTCGCGCCGCGCCTGGCTGCGCGCGGCATCCCCTTCGTGGTCTCGGCCGACCTGTCGCCGCGCATGGCCGCACAGGCCGGCGGGCTGCCGCTTTGCGCCGACGAGGAATGGCTGCCCTTCGCCGAGGGCAGCTTCGACCTGGTGGTGGCCGCGCTCTCTCTGCATTGGGTGAACGACCTGCCTGGCGCGCTGGTGCAGATCCGCCGGGCGCTGGCGCCGGACGGGCTGTTCCTCGCCTCCCTGCCCGGCCTGCCGACCCTGCAGGAACTGCGCGCCGCGTTGGCGCAAGCAGAAGCTGAGCTGCGCGGCGGCCTGTCCCCTCGCGTCTCGCCCTTTCCCGACCTGCGCGACGGCGCCGGGCTGCTCCAGCGCGCGGGCTTCGCCCTGCCGGTTGCCGATGCCGAGGACATCGCCCTGCGCTACCGCAGCCCGCTGGCGCTGCTGGCCGACCTGCGCGCGGCCGGCGAAGGCAATGCGGTGCTGGCGCGCGACGGCCGGACCCCGCCGCGCGCGCTGTTCCCCCTGGCGACCGCACACATGGCCGCCGGGCAAGACGACGTGCCGGCAACGTTGCGCCTCATCATGCTGACCGGCTGGGGCCCTTCCGCCTCGCAGCAGAAGCCGGCGCGGCCCGGCAGCGCCACGGCGCGCCTCGCCGATGCGCTCGGCACCATCGAGCACCGCGCCGGCGACAAGGCCCGCCTGTAGCCGGCGCGCTTGCAACGGGGGGGGCCAGCGCGCATCTTCGCTTTTCACCCCAAGCCTCGATCCGGACCCGACCATGGAGCAGCAGGGCGGCGAATCCCGCCGCATCATCATCCACCAGCCCGAGGATTTCGTCGGCATGCGGAAGGCCGGGCGCCTGGCCGCGGCCACGCTGGACATGATCGCGGAACACGTCCGCCCCGGCGTGACCACGGGCGAGCTTGACCGGCTGTGCCATGACTACATGCTGGCGCATGACGCTGTGCCGGCGACGCTCGGCTACCGCGGCTACACCAAGTCGTCCTGCATCTCGATCAACCACGTGGTCTGCCATGGCATCCCGGGCGACCGCGTGCTGGCCGATGGCGACATCGTCAACATCGACGTCACCGCCATCCTCGATGGCTGGTATGGCGACACCAGCCGCATGTTCGTCGCGGGCACGCCCTCGACCAAGGCGCGGCTGCTGATGGACGTGACCTACGAGGCCATGATGAAGGGCATCGCCGCCATCAAGCCCGGCGCCACGCTCGGCGACATCGGCCACGCCATACAGGTTTTCGTGGAACGCAACCGCTTCTCGGTGGTGCGGGACTTCTGTGGGCACGGCATCGGCCGGCAGTTCCATGGCGCGCCCAATATCCTGCATTTCGGCCGGCCCGGCGAAGGCCCCAAGCTGCGCGCCGGAATGTTTTTCACGGTCGAGCCCATGGTGAATGCCGGCCGGCCGGAGGTGAAGATCCTCGACGATGGCTGGACCGCCGTGACACGCGACCGCTCCCTCTCGGCGCAGTTCGAACACATGATCGGCGTGACCGAGACCGGGGCCGAGATCTTCACCCTCTCCCCCGGTGGTCTACATAGACCCTACGCCGCGGCGTGAAACGACCCTTCAACTCCCGGTAGATATTGGCTAGCGTCCATCGCGTCCGGCGCCCCTCGCCGGCTGCGAGGCGCATGCGACGCAAACCCGGACTCGCCGAGGCCATGCCCGGCCTGCTCACCGCCATCGACCCGCCGGAGGAAGCCCCCGGCCACCTCGGCCATCGCGCCCGCATGCGCGAGAAGCTGCTTGGCGCCGGGCCGGAGGCGCTGCTCGACCACGAACTGCTCGAAATGGTGCTGTTCCTCGCCCTGCCCCGGCGCGACACCAAGCCGATCGCCCGCGCGCTGCTCGCCCGCTTCGGCTCCTTCGCCAACGCCATCGCCGCGCCCCTGAATGAGCTGCGCGAGGTCGAAGGCCTCGGCGAGGCCGGCGCCGCCGCGTTGCGGACCGTTCAGGCCGCCGCCCTGCGCCTGGCGCGCGCCGAGGTCATGGACCAGCCGGTCCTGAACAACTGGGACCGCCTCCTGGACTACCTGACCGTGGCGCTGACCCGTGAACGGGTCGAGCAGTTCCGCGTCCTGTTCCTCGACACCCGCAACCGCCTGATCGCCGACGAGGCGCAGGCGCGCGGCACCGTCAACCACACGCCGGTCTACCCGCGCGAAGTGGTCAAGCGCGCCCTGGAACTCCAGGCGACGGCGCTGATCCTGGTGCACAATCACCCTTCGGGCGACCCGACACCGTCCCGCGCCGACCTCGAGATGACGCAGGAGATCAAGGCGGCCGCCGGCAGCCTCGGCATCGTGCTGCACGACCACCTGGTGGTCGGCAACGGCCGGCACCTGTCCTTCCGTCGCGAAGGCCTGCTCTGAAGCGCTTCGTGACCAGAGCGCCCCCCGCGCGCGCCGGGCGTTGACCGCAGGCCGTGCAAACCGGCACCTTCGCCGCATGCGCTCCACGCCTCACATTCTTGCTCTGGCCGCGGTTCTTGCCGCGATGCCCGTCGCGGCCCAGAAGCCCGGCGCCGGGGGCTCGCTCGGGAATCTTCCGCAGCCGCCGCTACAGGCCGTCCCGCAGCGGCCGGGCCCAGCTCCGGGGCCGCAGATGGCCCTGCCGCGCGACAAGCCGCCGCCACTCGGGGGCAGCATCCGGCCACCCCAGCCGCCGCAGGGTTTCGGCCAGCCGCCGCAAGGCTTCGGGCAGCTGCCGCCATTGCGTCCACCTGGGCCGGTGGCCAACCTGCCGCGAAGCAAGCCGCCACCCCTGGCCGCCGCCGCGCCAGGCCAGGGCGGGGTGCGCCCAGGGCCGAGCGACCAACCAGGCCAGCGCCGGCAGGTCTCGTCGGGCACCGGCTTCGTGGTCGCACCGCGCCAGATCATGACCAACCAGCATGTGGTCGATGGCTGCACCGCCATGACCGCCCGCCTGCCCGGCGGGCAGGAGATCACCGCCACGGTGATCGCCGCCGACACCGACCGCGACCTCGCGCTGCTGCGGACCGATGCCGATGCCGGCCCGGTGCTGCCCTTCCGCCGCGCCGCGGAGATGCGGCGCGGGGAATCGGTCGTGACCTACGGCTTCCCGCTCGCGGGCCTGCTGTCCTCCGGTCCCACTTTGACCACCGGGGATGTCTCGGCGCTGGCGGGCCTCGGCGACAATGCACGCCAGATCCAGATCAGCGCACCGGTGCAGCAGGGCAATTCCGGCGGCCCGCTGCTCGACCTGCGCGGGCATGTCGTCGGCGTCATCGTCTCCAAGCTCAATGCCCAGCGCATCGCGCAGGCGACCGGCGACATCCCGCAGAACGTGAACTTCGCCGTGAAGCACACCGAGGCTGTCGATTTCATGCGCGAACACGGCGTTCAGCCGCTGCTGGAGGGAACCGGCACCATGCGTACCGCCGCCGAGATCGGCGAACTGGCGCATGCCTCCACGCTGTTCCTGCGCTGCATGCGCTGACGCGCGGCGGCCGATCAGCCGCCGCGCACGGCCCTGAGCGCACCCGCCGCGAAAGCGGCCGCATCGGCCCGCGGCGCCCGGCCGGTGCCCATGGTCACCTGCACCTTGACGATTCGTCCCTGCGCCGCGCCGACACAGACATGCCGGGTCACCGGCGCGCGGCCGAAAGCGCCCTCCATCACGGCGCAACGCAGGCCCGGATCGGCGATGGTGAAGCGTTCGCGCTCGGTCAGCCGGCGACCGGTTCGCCCCTGGGGTGCCTCGGTCAATTCCATGACCGCCGATGTCACTTCCCGGTCTATCTCCGGCGAGGCAGGGTCCGCCGGCACGGCCCGCCCGCCCGTGGCATAGACCAGCACCGTGGCCACTGCCGCGCGATTGGGCGTCGCATAGTCCAGCGTCAGCACCTCGCCGGGCCGCTGGGGCGTGTTGCCGCGCTGGAAGCCCGCGATCTCCGCCGGCATCCGCGCGGCGATCACCTCCAGCGTCGGGCGCTGCGCTTCCTCAAGCCCGGCGCAGGCACCGAGCACCAGGCTCGAGACGACCGCGACGCGGCGCAGCGCCGTCATCGGCCGCCAGCGAAAAAACGTCGCGACGCCTGCAGGCGACGCCACGTCGCTGCATGCCGCCGGCGCGCCATCATGGATGGCGCGCCGCCGCAGGCTTCGCGCCTCAGGCACGCGCTCGCGGCCGCAACGCGTCGCGCACGGCCCCGCCGACCGCGGTGACCAGGCTGGTGTAGACCACCAGCTGCATGAAGGTGGCGCCGACCCACAGCCAGACCGGGAAGGCCCCGGCCACCGCCGGCGCCAGGAAGCCCAGCGGCAGGAACAGATAGGCATAGGCCTCCGGCACCTGATTCGCGATCTGGTGGGTGCCGTCGTAAATCATCTGGAACGCGACGTAGAGGATCACGAGCAGGCCGACCCAGGCGATCCAGCGATGCTTGTTGAGCAGGTTCGCGATCAGCGTCGCCGCCACGCCCATCAGCACGACGGAGAAGGCAAGGCCGATGATCAGCACGTAGGGGTGGTCCTTCGCCGCACCGGCCACCGCCAGCACGTTGTCGAGGCTCATGGACACGTCGGCGACCAGGATCTGGATGATCGCCTGGCGCAAGGTCTTGCGCGGCGCGCCGGGGGTTTCCTCGCCTTCGAGCGCGGCCGCGCCCTCGGCCTGCTCGGTCACGTCCGGATGGTCGCCATGACCCTCGCGCAGCTCGCGGTACATCTTCCAGCACACCCAGAGCAGCAGCACGCCGCCCGCCAGGATGATCCCGACGATCGACAGCAGCTGGACCGTGATGGAAGCGAAGGCGATACGCATCACGGTCGCGGCGATGATGCCCCAGAAGATCGCCTTCTTGCGCTGATCCGGCGGCAGGCCCGCCGCGGCCATGCCGACGACGATGGCATTGTCGCCGGCCAGGACGATGTCGATGAACAACACCGTCAAGAGCGGCTGGAACCAGTCGGGCATCATTTCTAACATCGAGCGGCGTCCCCGGCGGATCGTTTGCGTTTCGTGGAGGACCGGCAATAACGGCCCTTCCGGCAACCCGCAACCCTGGCGCGACGGCGCCGGGCGCTTGCGCCGCGCCGCCCGCCGCGCGAAACCGGCGCGCCAATCCCCCGGAGCCCGCCGCCCATGGTCCCGCGCTATTCCCGCCCGCAGATGGACGCCATCTGGTCGCCCGCCACGCGCTATCGCATCTGGTTCGAGATCGAGGCGCTGGCGGCGGAGGCCATGGCCGACCTGGGCACGATCCCGGCCGAGGCCGCGCGCGCCATCCGCCAGCGCGGCGAACCCCGGGCCGCCGCCATCGGCGATGCCGAGGTCGCACGCATCGACGAGATCGAGCGCGTCACCCGCCACGACGTCATCGCCTTCCTGACCTTCATGGCCGAGGGCATCGGGCCCGAGGCGCGCTTCATGCACCAGGGCATGACGTCCTCCGACGTGCTCGACACCTGCCTGGCGGTGCAGATGACGCGCGCGGCGGACCTGCTCATGGCCGATGTCGATGCGGTGCTGGCGGCACTGAAGGCGCGAGCGCTGGAACACCGCATGACGCCGACCGTCGGGCGCAGCCACGGCATCCATGCCGAACCCACCACCTTCGGGCTGAAACTGGCCGGCCATTACGCGGAGTTCGCCCGCGGCCGCGAGCGTCTGGTCGCCGCGCGCGCCGAGGTCGCGACCTGCGCCATCTCCGGCCCCGTCGGCACCTTCGCCAGCGTCGATCCGCGCGTCGAGGCCTTCGTCGCCGCGCGCCTCGGCCTCGCGGTGGAGCCGGTCAGCACCCAGGTGATCCCGCGCGACCGCCACGCCGCCTTCTTCTGCGCCCTGGCCGTGGTGGCGAGCGCGGTCGAGCGCCTGGCGACCGAAATCCGCCACCTTCAGCGCAGCGAGGTGCGCGAGGCCGAGGAATTCTTCCACCCCGGCCAGAAGGGCTCCTCCGCCATGCCGCACAAGCGCAACCCGGTGCTGAGCGAGAACCTCACAGGCCTCGCGCGCCTGGTGCGCGGCTACGTCACGCCGGCGCTGGAGAATGTGGCGCTGTGGCACGAGCGCGACATCAGCCATTCCAGCGTGGAGCGCGTGATTGCCCCCGATGCCACCATCGCGCTCGACTTCGCGCTGATGCGCCTGGCCGGGATGATGGAAAAGCTGACTGTCTACCCGGATCGCATGCAGGCCAACCTCGATGCGCTGGGCGGCGTGGTGCACAGCCAGAAGGTGCTGCTGGCCCTCACCCAGGCCGGCATGAGCCGGGAGGACGCCTATGCCGCCGTTCAGCGCGCGGCCATGGCGACCTGGCAGGCGCTGGGCAGCTCCGATGCGCGCGATTTCCGCGCCAACCTGCTGGCCGATGCCGAGGTGACGCGCTGGCTGGACGCCGCCGCGATCGACGCGGCCATGGACCCGCGGCGGGACTTCCGCCACGTGGACACGGTGTTCGCGCGAGTGTTTGGCGGCTGACCATCCGCCAACGCGACTTGGCAGGGCGCCGTCCGGCGGCGACTGGTACCGATACGGATGGCGCGTCCAGCGCCAGAAAAACCTGCCAAGCGCCTCACGCCTGCCTGCCGACACATGGCCGTGATGCCGCAGGATCGCCGTGATTCCGCCGCAGGCGACGATTAATGTCCCACTCATGACGAGGAGGACAGCGATCATGCAACCGCTCCGTTTGATGGGCATTGCGGTGGCGGCCTTGGCGGTCGGCGCATTGGTTGCGCCATCGGAGGCGGCCGCCGGGGACCGGTACGGCCATGGCCATCCCGGACGAGGCTGGGGCCCGCCGCCCCGCGCTTATTACGGACCGCCGCCGCGCGCTTACTACGCGCCGCCCCCCCCGCGCGCCTATTACGCGCCGCCGCCGCGCGTGTATTACGCACCGCCGCCGCGCGCCTACTACGCGCCGCCCCCGCCGGTGTATTACGCGCCCCCGCCCGTGTATTACGGGCCGCCCGGCGTTTCACTGAACTTCCGCTTCTGAATGACCGTTCGAGAGGGCCGGTCCCGGGCTTAAGGATGCGGCCCTCGGCGCATTCTCAAACGGTCTCTGAGGCCGCGGCGGGGCGACCGGAAGGTTGCCCCCCGACCGAGCGGTAGCCGGGGCGCATTTCCTGCAGCGTGGCTTGCGCCTCGGCGCCACGCCGCCCAGCCTGTGTGTGATGTGCACCGTCATTCTCCTGCGCCGTCCCGGCTATGCGTGGCCGTTGATCCTCGCTGCGAACCGCGACGAACGCCTGGATCGCGCCTGGGACCCGCCGGATGATCGGTGGGACGATCATCCCGGGCTGGTGGCGGGGCGCGACCGCACTGCCGGCGGCACCTGGATGGCACTTGGCCCGGGTGGTGTCGTGGCGGCCGTGCTGAACCGGCCCGGCAGCCTGGGCCCGGCGCCAGGAAAGCGCTCCCGTGGCGAGCTTCCCCTGGCCGCGGCACAGGCGGCCGATGCTGCCGCCGGCGCCCGACGCATAGCGGCCCTATCCGGCGATTTGTGGCGCCCCTTCAACATGGTCGTCGCCGATTCGCACCGCGCCATCTTCCTGCGCGGCCTCGGTACCGGTGCCATCGAGGCCATGGACCTGCCGGACGGCATCACCATGGTCACCGCGCACGAGCCCAACGACACCGACAGCCCCCGCATCCGCCGCCACCTGCCGCGCTTCCTCGCCGCGCCGCCGCCCGACCCCTCCTTGGAGGATTGGGCAGCCTGGGAGACGCTGCTGGCCGACGACAGCCCGGACCCGGTGGACGGCGCCGCAGCCATGCTCAACGTCGCGCCCACGGGCGGCTTCGGGACAGTCTGCTCCAGCCTGCTGGCGCTGGGCGCCGAGGGCGGCGCCATCTGGCGCTTCTGCGCCGGCCCGCCCGCGGCGGGGCGCTTCGCCGCCCTCGCCCTGCCGGTTCCGGTGGCCTGACGACGGCGCAGCCCAGCCATCGCCGGGTCCGTCATGGTCACCCGGTAACCTGCTTGCTATACCGCCCGCGGAGACCGCCCGGCCCCCCGGCCGCGCGGCGACAAGGAATTTCTTCGCCATGGCGCGTCGCCGACAACTCTACGAAGGCAAGGCCAAGATCCTGTTCGAAGGGCCGGAACCCGGCACCCTGGTGCAGTACTTCAAGGACGATGCCACGGCCGGCAACGGCGCCAAGAAGGGCACCATCACCGGCAAGGGTGTGCTGAACAACCGCATCAGCGAATACCTGATGACGCGGCTGCACGAGATCGGCGTGCCGACGCATTTCATCCGCCGCCTGAACATGCGCGAGCAGCTGATCCGCGAGGTCGAGATCATTCCGCTCGAGGTGGTTGTCCGCAATGTCGCGGCGGGGTCCCTCGCGACGCGCCTGGGCATCACCGAGGGCCAGCGCCTGCCGCGCTCGATCATCGAATACTACTACAAGAACGACCAGCTGAACGACCCGATGGTGGCCGAGGAGCACATCACCTGCTTCGGCTGGGCCGCCACCCAGGACCTCGACGACATGGTCGCCCTGACCCTGCGCGTGAACGACTTCCTGACCGGGCTGTTCCTCGGCGTCGGCATCACGCTGGTCGACTTCAAGCTGGAATTCGGCCGGCTGTGGGAGAATGACGAGATGCGCATCGTCCTGGCCGACGAGATCTCGCCCGACAATTGTCGTTTGTGGGACGCCAAGACCGGCGAGAAGATGGACAAGGACCGCTTCCGCCGCGACCTCGGCAAGGTCGAGGAAGGCTACCAGGAAGTCGCCCGCCGCCTCGGCATCCTGCCCGAGGCCGGCCCGCGCGACATGTCCGGCCCGGAGTCCATGCAATGAAAGCGCGCGTGTACGTGATGCCCAAGGCCGGCGTTCTCGACCCGCAGGGCAAGGCCATCTCCCACGCGCTGGAAGGGCTCGGCTTCGCCGGCGTGCAGGATGTGCGCGCCGGCAAGGTGATCGAGCTCGACCTGGCCGAGACCGACCCGGCTGCCGCCCGCGCCACCGCCGAGGACATGGCCCGCAAGCTGCTCGCCAACACCGTCATCGAATCCTTCCGGGTCGAGCTCGCCTGACATGGTCAAGGCGAGCCTCCTCGCCATGGTGGTGCTGACCGTGCTCGTCTCGGTCGGCCTGCGCTGGCGCGAGGACCGCATCGCCGCCACCCAGCCGCGCCCGCGCTTCAACATCGTCGAGCGCGGCAAGCGCACGCTGAACCGCTGGGTCACCGCGGCGGCCATCGCCGCGGTCGCGACCACGCTGCTGCTGGGCGGCCTCAACTGGCTGCGCATCGCCAATGGCGGCTGAGACGAACCGGAGCACCTCATGAAGGCCGCCATCATCACTTTCCCCGGCACCAACCGCGAACGCGACATGCGTGTCGCACTCAAGCGCGCGACCGGGCACGAGCCGACGATGCTGTTCCACCGCGACGCATTGCCCGCCGGCCTTGACCTCGTGGTGCTGCCCGGCGGCTTCTCCTACGGCGACTACCTGCGCTGCGGCGCGATGGCCGCGCAATCCCCCATCATGCGCGACGTGCGAGACTTCGCGGCGCGCGGCGGTCATGTGCTCGGCGTCTGTAACGGCTTCCAGATCCTGATCGAAGCCGGCCTTCTCCCCGGCGGCCTGCTGCGCAATGCCACGCTGCGCTTCCTGTCGATGGACTGCCGCATGCGCGTCGAACGCGCCGGTACCGCCTTCACCGCCCGCTGGCAGAAGGGTGCCACCTTCCGCGCCCCCATGGCCCATGGCGACGGCAATTACTTCGCCGACGACGCCACGCTCGACCGCCTGGAGGGCGAAGGCCTGGTCGCCTTCCGCTACGTGAACGACCGCGGCGAAGCAACGGACGCCGCCAACCGCAACGGCTCCGCCCGCAACATCGCCGGGATCCTCTCCCCCAACCTGCGCGTCTGCGGCCTGATGCCGCACCCCGAGGACCTGGTCGACGACCTCATGGGCGGCACCGACGGCCTGCCGATGTTCCAAAGCCTGGCCGAGACGCTCGCCCCGGCCTGAGCCTAGCGAACCGGCGCTTCGAGATTGCTCGGGTTCAGGCCCAGGGCCTGCGCCGTGGTCGGGTTGATCTGCCCGCTCGCCTCCAACCCACGGCCGCGCTGGAAGCGTTCGATCGCCGCCTGCGTCCCCGCGCCCCAGATCCCATCCGGCCGCGCCTGGTAGAAGCCCAGCGCCCGCAACCGCGACTGGATGTTCCGCACCGCCCGCTGGCTCAACGGCGCCGAGGGCGCTGCCGTCGCCGCCGGAGCCGGCTCCACCGTCGCCGGCGGCAACAACCGCGGCACCCCCACGCCGAGCGCCTGCGCCGTCGCCAGGTTGATCGACCCGGTCACGGGCATCCCGCGCGCCTGCTGGAAGCGATCCAGCGCCGCCTGGCTCTCCGGCCCCCAGACGCCGTCCGCCGAGCCGGTATAGACCCCGGCCTCGCGCAGCCTTTCCTGCACCGCCGTGGTCGCCGAGGCCGTGAGCGGCTGCACGAAGGACAGCGGCGCCGGCGCCTGCGCCAGGGCCGAGCCCACGCCCATCGCACCGACAAGGAGAACAGTCCCGAGGGTCCGCGAAACCACGCGCATGGCGCACATCCTTATGTTGTCCTGCCAGGACAACCACCCGTGGCGCCGAAGGTTGCGCGATTCGGCCGGCCCTCCTCACGCCCCCGGCGCCGCCAACGCAACACAGCCATGCGCGGCCCAACGATAATTCGCTTGAGCGCGAAGGCTTGCATACTGAAAGTAACGGCCCGTGACGCCCAGGGGCCGCGGGCACTCGCGCCCTTCCGCAAGGACCACCGACATGTTCGCCGCACGCGCCGCCCCATGGTTCGCCCGCCACGGCATCCACTACAGCTGGGTGATGCTCGGCCTCACCTTCATGGTCTCGGTCTGCACCTCGGCCGCGGTCAGCCTGCCCGGCGTGCTCATCGTGCCCATGACCGACGAATTCGGCTGGGGCCGCGGCACCGTCGCGGGTGCCATGGGCGTCATGTTCTGCCTGTTTGCCCTCATGGCCCCCTTCGCCGGCGCGCTGATGATCCGCTACGGCCTGCGCCGCGTCGTCTCCGCCGCCACCATCCTGGCGGTGAGTGCCGTCGTCGGCCTGACGCTGGTGACCGCCCCCTGGCAGGTCTGGGCCTGCCTGGCCGTACTGGGCGCGGCGGCGGGGATGGTGGCGCTGGTGCTCTCCGCCACGGTCGCCAACCGCTGGTTCGCCGAGCGCCGCGGCCTGGCCATGGGCCTGCTGACGGCCGCCTTCGCCGCAGGCCAGCTCAGCTTCCTGCCCGCCGCCGCGGCGCTGGCCACCAACTTCGGCTGGCGCGCCGCAGTACTGCCGGCGATCATCGGCCTCGCCATCTGCGCCGTGCTCTACTTGCTGCTGGCGCGCGACTGGCCGGCCGATATCGGCCAGGCCCCCTATGGCCGGACCGAGATCGTGCCCCCCACCGTCCCCTCCGCCGGCAACGCGGTGACGCTGAGCCTGTCGGTGCTGCGCGAATCGCTGGGCTCGACCGTGTTCTGGATCCTAGCCGGGACCTTCTTCATCTGCGGCCTGTCCTCCACCGGCATCGTCAACCAGCACTTCATCCCCTTCTGCGGGGACATGGGCGTATCGGCCGTCGTGGCGGCGTCCTTCCTCGCGATGATGGGGGTGTTCAACTTCATCGGCACGGTCGGCTCGGGCTGGCTGTCCGACCGCTTCGACAACCGCATCCTGCTGGCCTGGTACTACGGGCTGCGCGGCCTGGCGCTGATCTGGCTGCCCTTCAGCAGCTTCGACATGCTGTCGCTCACACTCTTCGCGGTGTTCTTCGGCCTGGACTACGTGGCGACAGTGCCACCCACGGTGAAACTCGCGGCACTGCATTTCGGGCCGGAGAAGGCCGCCATCGTCTTCGGCTGGGCGTTTGCCGCGCACCAGCTGGGCAGCGCGGTCTCGGCGGCGATGGGCGGGGTGTGGCGGGACGTGGCCGGCAGCTACGGGCCGGCCTTCATCACGGTGGGGATGATCAGCGTGAGCGCGGCACTCGCGGTGCTGACACTGCATGATGCGCGGGGGCGGGCAGTGCGCGCGGCGTAGCGAGCATCGCAGGGGCTCTGCCCCTGCACCCCGGCAGGAAACTCAGCTTCCTGCACCTTCGGACTGTTGGGCGGGCGCGCCTTCGGTGGCACCATGCCCGAGCATTGCATGAGGACGGATCATGGACAGCATCCAGAACACGCCGCAGGACATGCTCGAAGCGCAGCGCCGCCAGGCGCGCATCGACCTCGCGGCCGCCCACCGCCTCGCCGTCATCGACGACTATCACGAGGCCATCGACAACCACTTCACCCTGCTCGTCCCCGGCCGCCCGGGCCGCTTCTACCTCAATGAATTCGGCCTGCACTGGAACGAGGTCACCGCCAGCAACCTCATCGAGGTTGCCTTCGACGGCACCGTCGTGGAAGGCCGCGGCCCCGCCGACCGCAGCGCCATCTGCATCCACGCCCCCATCCACGAAGCCACCGGCGCCGCCTGCGTGCTGCACACGCACATGCCGTACTGCACGGCGCTCTCGCAGCTCGAGGACATGACGGTCGAGATGACCGGCCAGGGCGCCCTGCAATTCGAAGGGCGCATCGCCTACGACTACGACTACAACGGCTTCGCCCATGAACACGCCGAAGGCGAACGCATGGCCGCGCTGATGGGCGACAAGGTCGTGCTGATGATGGCCAACCACGGCGTGGTGGTGATCGGCGACACCGTGGCGCAGGCCTACCGCCGGCTCTACTTCCTCGAACGATCCTGCCGCA
The DNA here is from genome assembly GCA_051860065.1 of Roseomonas sp. GTDB lineage: Bacteria > Pseudomonadota > Alphaproteobacteria > Acetobacterales > Acetobacteraceae > Neoroseomonas. The sequence goes on along the minus strand of JBHYEQ010000020.1, from coordinate 78,017 downwards.
CGCAGCTGTTTTCGATGTGGACCGGCCAGCGCCGCCGCTTCGTGGCACCCGAGGTACTGGAGAAGATGCGCGAACAGGCCGGCTGGAAAGACCCGACCATGGCCATGGGCGCATCCGACTACTACTTCGCGGCGATGAAGCGGATGCTGGACAGGACGCAGCCGGATTACGCGGAGTAGGGGGGCCTTTCGGGGGAGGCTTCGCAGGGGCGCTGCCCCTGCACCCCGGCAGGAAACTCAGTTTCCTGCACCTTCGGGCCTTTGGACTGTTGCTCAGGTGAGGTGGCGGGGCACGTCCATGCGCTGGTGCAGGATGCGAATGATCTCCGGCGCGCCATCCTCGCGGCGGAGGAAGTAGAGCGTGTGCGAACCGACCGCGGCCTTCCGGAAGCCGGGCCGCACATCGCTCGCATCCCGGTCAGGATAGGCGCCCGCGGCGAGCGACCGACAGGCATCCCTGATCGCCGCGACATAGCGTTCCGCCTGCCGCCGCCCCCAGTGCTCTTCCGTATATTCCCAGATCGCTTCGACATCGGCCTCGGCCGCCGGCGTGAGGAAGAAGCGCGTCACGCGCCGGATGCGCGGCCCTTGCGCGCCATGAAGGCGTCGAAATCGAACTCCCTCGCCGGACCGGAGCGCAGGCCCTCATCGAGCGCATCGCCCAACGCCTGCATCGCCGCCTCGCGTTCTTCCAGCAACCGCAACCCGGCACGGATCACCTCGCTGGCCGAGCCGTAGCGACCGGTCCGCACCTGCCCGTCCACGAACTCCGCCATGTGGTCACCGAGCGAAATCGATGTGTTGCGCGCCATCGGCACGATCCTAGCGTTACGTCCCTCGTATACCAAAATCTGGTATTGAATGCCAAGATCGCCGCGGCTTGAATCCACGAGCCGGCGGCTGCCGCACCCTTTCTTTTGATCCGCGCACGAGAGGACGTGGTTGGCTATGAGAGCCCCGCGAACTCAGTTATCCCAGTCGGTCGATGCCGGGCGTTAGCGGATTGACCGCGGCGTTAAATTTAACTCGCGCTCGCCTCGAACAACAGCAAGCTGAGATGAATGGCACCCGACATCACTCGTCTACCGAATTACCTGCGTCTTCTATTTTTCGGATCAATATTTGAGCGGCCTCAATAACTGAAACCCTTCGTAAGTCAACGTAACCGACATCTTTTGAGAGGCCCACCACATGGACATCATCAACAACAAGCGGCAATAGATAGGTACTAGTTCTCTTTGATTTGGCATCACGCCCAATTTCAAGCTCAAAATTTGTCCAATCTTTCTCTGGATAACTTTTACTTAAAAATACCACCATATACTGAGCTTCATGTGCATAGACATCACCGAGTTTACGCCGGAGATTTTCACCCCATAATTTGTGTTGTTCATCAAAATCATAGAAAACGGTGTAGCCGTTGGCATTTAGTTCCTCTCGAAAACTTTCTACAATTTGTCGATCTTCTCCCGCAAAAGATACCGCCACGTCCCACGGGAATCGAGTCCGCCGCACGCGCACAGACCTCTCGATTTCTGCAAGATCGGCAAGTGTCAGATACAGCCGAAATGATGGATCTTCAATGGACAAAAGTCCAGCTTTCTGATTATAGTATACCGCATCATCTAATCCTCTTTGTGTAAGCACTTCGGATAAATTATTTAGACAATTGTAGAAGGACGTACTCTTCCTGCCTCTTTCAGCCGCATCTAGAACAGGCTTCACGATTCTAGCATACAATTCCGATATCGGTATCTCTGATAACTCTAGAGTACAAATTTGTCGGACTATTTCAAAATACGTATTGTGAACAGACCGCGCCTGCTGCTTACCTTTTGCTAACCCTATTAGTCTGTTCTGAAATTTTGCCTTATAATTTCTAAGTACCCCGTCTTTAATTTCTTCCATAGATGTGTTGATTTGGATTTTTACAGGCGATGTTTCAAATAGAGGTGCTCTAGTGCATGCTACGCGACAAATCATTTGAACCGCAGAGGGTACGCCCAGCGACGCCTTGATAAATCTATCTTTACAGTCTCCAGAAAACTCAAAATTTAATGCTAATTCCCCAGCTAAAATTACCCTTCTTACGAAGTCTTCGTCTTGCACGCCCATTTCATACGCATCGTTTCGGATTCCCAACTTGGAATCAATATCGAGAAGCGCCTTGTTTAGGCTGGAAATTCCGATAATAAACACTCTTACACCAAGCTCTCCCCATCTCTTTAGTTTTGATCCGATTTCGTCGCGAACTGGCTGGCTCAAATGATGGAAATCATCGATGATTAATATCCCTGATACTTTCAGATACTCTACAACATCTGCTTCAACGGGATCACACACGAACGCTGCTGCCAGCACACCTGTAAGACTCGCTTGGCCTACGAAATCGCGTCCGGATACCCAATGGTAACCACCGGTCCCGATACCAGCCCGATCCAACGCCTTTCGAGCAAGCGTGGTCTTCCCGCAACCAGATGGGCCACTAAGCGTCACGTGCTTCCCAACGGTTCGAAGAGAACCAACGAGATCCGCAAAATCTTTGGGCTCGACGAACGTTAGCACAGGTACAGCAGCCTCATTAAAGACATCGCTGAGCTGGTAAATGGATTGCGACATCGCGGCTGCCCCTGCAGGTTGACATGCATGATAGTTTCTAACCCTGCGTCGGCAAGGTTCGGTCGTCGTTGGGACAGCGAAGCGACCCGCGACGATCCAGATTGGCGATCATAGGATTTTATTGCTTTTTCTTCCTGACCACCGTAGGGTACGGCGTATGCGCCCCCACCCCCTCACCCCCACCCAATTCCTCGCCCTCCTCCCCTACATCCTCCCCCGCTCCCCCGCCGGCCGCCAGATCAGCGATCTCAAAGCCCGCATGAACGCCATATTCCACCTCGCCTGCACCACCGCCCCCTGGAGCGCCCTCCCGCCCGAACACGGCAAGCCCGACACCGTCTCCCGCTACTTTCGCCGCCTCACCCATGCCGGCCTCTGGGAACGCCTGCTCGAAGCCATCAAGGAAAACGATCCCAAGCACCCGCTGAACGAGATCGCCCCCCTCATCTTCCGCGCCTGCCGGCGCGCCGTACGTCTCCGGGGTCTTAAATTCCTCGTCCTCATCCGCCGCCTCGGCTTCCTCCAGGCCCTGAACGGCCCGCCGGACAAGCTCCCCAACCCCGATTTGTCCGAAAGCCTCAGGCACACGCGCTTCCCGCCCTACCCCGAAACGAAAGCGCAATGCGACGACTACCGCGCCCTCATCAAGGCGCTGAAACAGCTCCACCGAGCCATCGGCGGCGTGAAGCACCTTACCCGCCAGCAGCGCCTCGGCTGGTCATGACCAGCCCCGCGCAGACACCCCCTGGACAGCGGCCACCGCCCTACCCACAAGGCGGGCATGACCGCCGCCACGCCCACGCCGCTCGACCCCGCCCGCGCCGCCCAGCTCGCCGCCGAATTCGGCCTGAAGCCGGAGGAATACGACCGCGCGCTGGCCATCCTCGGCCGCACCCCCTCGCTGACAGAACTCGGCGTGTTCTCCGTGATGTGGTCGGAACACTGCTCCTACAAATCCAGCCGCATCTGGCTGAAGGAACTCCCCACCAAGGCCCCCTGGGTCATCCAGGGCCCCGGGGAGAATGCCGGCGTCATCGCCATCGGCGATGGCCTGGCCGCCGTCTTCAAGATGGAATCCCACAACCACCCCAGCTGGATCGAGCCCTACAACGGCGCCGCCACCGGCGTGGGCGGCATCCTGCGCGATGTCTTCACCATGGGTGCCCGCCCCATCGCCAACCTCAACGCGCTCCGCTTCGGCAGCCCCGACGCGCCGCGGATGAAGCAGGTGATCGACGGCGTGGTCCGCGGCATCGGCGGCTACGGCAATTGCGTGGGCGTCCCGACCGTGGGCGGCGAGGTCAACTTCCACCCCGCCTACAACGGCAACCCGCTGGTCAATGCCATGACAGTCGGCATCGCCCAGGCCGACCGCATCTTCACCGCCGCCGCCACGGGCGTCGGCAACCCGGTGGTCTATGTGGGTTCCAAGACCGGCCGCGACGGCATCCACGGCGCCACCATGTCCAGCGCGGAGTTCTCCGCCGACAGCGAGGAAAAGCGCCCCACCGTCCAGATCGGCGACCCCTTCGCCGAAAAGCTGCTGATCGAGGCCTGCCTCGAACTCATGGCCACCGACGCCATCGTCGCCATTCAGGACATGGGCGCTGCGGGCCTGACCTCCTCCGGTGTCGAGATGGCCGGCAAGGGCGGCATGGGTGTGGACCTGACGCTGGACAACGTCCCCCAGCGCGAAGAGGGCATGACCGCCTACGAGATGATGCTGAGCGAGAGCCAGGAGCGCATGCTCATGGTCCTCAAGCCCGGCCGGGAAGCGCAGGCGGAGGCCATCTTTACCAAGTGGGAGCTGGACTTCGCGGTGATCGGCCACCTCACCGACACCGGCCGCATCGTCATCCGCCACAAGGGCGAAGTCGAAGCGGACATCCCCCTCGCCCCCCTCGAATCGGAAGCCCCCCTCTACCGCCGCCCGACCGAGGACACCCCGCCCCAGCCCGTGCTGGACGCCGCGACCATCCCCGACCCCATCGGCATCGAGGCCGCGCTGATGCGCCTGGTCGCCTGCCCCGACCTCTGCTCCCGCCGCTGGATCTGGGACCAGTACGACAGTCTGGTGAACGGCCAGACGGTGAAGCGCCCCGGTGCGGCCGACGCCGCCGTCGTGCGCATCGAGGACCACGACCGAGCCCTGGCCATGACCACCGACTGCACCCCCCGCTACGTGGTCGCGGACCCGGTGGAGGGCGGCAAGCAGGCGGTGGCCGAGGCCTGGCGCAACATCACCGCCACCGGCGCCCTGCCCCTCGCCATCACCGACAACATGAACTTCGGCAACCCCGAGAAGCCCCGCATCATGGGCCAGTTCGCCGGCGCCGTGCGCGGCATGGCCGCGGCCTGCACCGCGCTCGACTTCCCGGTCATCAGTGGCAACGTCTCCCTCTACAACGAGACCGAGGGCCGCCCCATCCTGCCCACCCCCGCCATCGGCGGCGTGGGCGTGCTGGAGGATGCCCGCCAGGCCATCGGCCTGGGCATGCCCGCCAACGTTGACCTGGTTCTGGTCGGCACCACCGCCGGCTGGCTCGGCCAATCCCTCTGGCTGCGCGAGGTCACCGGCCGCGAGGACGGCGCCCCCCCGCCAGTGGACCTCACGGCCGAACGCCGCAACGGCGACTTCATCCGCGCGCAGATCCTCGCCGGCACCGTGCGCGCCTGCCACGACTGCGCGGACGGCGGCCTGCTGGTGACCATAGCCGAAATGGCCATGGAGACCGGGATCGGGGCGACCCTTGCGCCCCCGCCTGGCGACATCCCCGCCCACGCCTTCTGGTTCGGCGAGGACCAGGCCCGCTACGTGGTCGCGGTGCCCGACGCCGCCGTCTTCATCGCCGCCGCGACGGCCGCCGGCGTCCCGGTCACGCCGCTTGGGCGCAGCGGCGGCGGGGACTTGGTTCTGGCAAGCGGCCGGTCCATATCTGTCGCAGCGCTCAGGGCTGCGAACGAAGCCACCCTGCCCGCGCTGATGGAAGGGAGGTCCGCCTGATGGCGATGCAACCGGCAGAGATCGAGGCGCTGATCAAATCCGCGCTCCCCGATGCCGAGGTCACCATCGAGGACCTGGCCGGGGACGGCGACCACTACGCCGCCAAGGTCGTCTCGGAATCCTTCCGCGGCATCCCCCGCGTCAAGCAGCACCAGATCGTCTACGCCGCGCTGCAGGGCCGCATGGGCGGCGTGCTGCATGCGCTGGCCCTTCAGACCTCCGCCCCGGAACAGGACACCGCGCGATGAGCAACCCGACCCACGACCGCATCCAGGCGGCGATCGACGCCAACCCCGTGATGCTCTTCATGAAGGGCACTCCGTCCTTCCCGCAATGCGGCTTCTCCGCCCGCGTGGTGCAGATCCTGTCCCACATGGGCGTGCCCTTCGGAAGCGCGAATGTGCTCGAGGACATGGAGATCCGCGAGGGCATCAAGGAATTCTCGAACTGGCCGACCATCCCGCAGCTTTACGTCGGCGGCGAATTCGTCGGTGGCTGCGACATCGTCACCGAGATGTTCCAGGCCGGCGAACTGGGCACGCTGCTGAGCGAGAAGGGCGTGCCCCACAAGGCCGACGCCTGATGCCTTCGCTGGGGCTGCGCCAAACCGCGCGGCCCCAGGGACCTGGCCGATCGGCCGCTGCTCGACCCTACTCACTTTAGGATTCTAGGGCTTTAACTTGCCGTGACCTGCCGTATTTTGGCTGGACGCGCGCACACCAAGCCGTGTTGATGCTAGAACATACCAAGAACAACGAACCAAGTCCAGGACGGATTCCACCGCCCGCGCAACCAGCCGCTGGTACCGGCGTCGCAGCCACGGCTCCGCACCGCCTTCCCCGCGTCAGTCTGGTCCCGCGCCGCACTCGGCCACGATGCGCAGGATCTCCGAGCCATACCGCTCGACACGCGAACGCCCCATGCCGGGCACTTCGAGCAGATCGTCGACGCTGCCCGGCCGCCGCGCCGCGATGCCCCCCAGCGTGCGATCATCCGCCACCACATAGGCCGGCACGCCCTGCCCCTGCGCCACGCCCCGGCGCCAGGCACGCAGGGCTTCGAACAGCGGGTCTCCGGAAGCCGCCTGCGGGCCCTCCTCCCGCGACGCGCGGCGCGATGCGGGTTGCGCCGCATCCTCGCGCAGCATCACCGCCTCCTGCCCGCGCAGCACGGCGCGCGCGGCTTCCGTCGCAACCAGCTCGCCATGGTTCTCCACCGCCACGTCCAGCACGCCCCGCGCCACCAGCTGCCGCGCGATGCCCCGCCAGGCGCTGTCCGAAACATCCTTGCCGATGCCATAGGTCGGCAGCTTGTCATGCGCGAACTGCGCCACCTTGTCGGTGAGCCGCCCGCGCAGCACGTCCACCACATGCCCGACACCGAAGCGCTGCCCGGTCCGCACCACGGCCGACAGCAGCTTCTGCGCCGACACCGTTCCGTCCACCAGCCGCGGCGGCGTACGGCACACATCGCAGGCGCCGCATTCGGGCTTCTCCGGCTCCTCGCCGAAGCAGCGCAGCAGCAGCGTGCGGCGACAGGTGGAGGCCTCCGCGATGGCGATCATGGCATCGAGTCGCGATCGCTCGACGCGCTTCTGTTCCTCGCTGGCGGGGCTCTCGGCGATGCGGTGGCGGGCCAGCGCCATGTCGCCGGCGCCGTACATCAGCAGCGCCATGGCGGGCAGGCCATCGCGGCCGGCGCGACCGATCTCCTGGTACCAGCTCTCGGGGCTGCGCGGCAGATCCAGGTGCGCCACCCAGCGCACATCTGGCCGGTCGATGCCCATGCCAAACGCGATCGTCGCCGCCATGATGACGTTGTCGCCGCGAGCGAAGCGGCGGTGCGCGTCGCGCTTCGCGCTCGCATCCATGCCCGCATGGAAGGCCAGCGCGTCATGCCCGTCGGCACGCAGCCATTCGGCGGTGCTGTCGGTGCGCGCACGCGAGCCGCAATAGACGATGCCGCACCCGCCTGCCCGGCCGATCAGCGCGCGCAGTTGCCCCCGCTCACTCTCGCGCGGGGCCGCCGTGATGAAGATGTTCGGCCGGTCGAAGGACGCCCGGAACACCGGCGCCTCGGCCAGGTCGAGCTGCCGGCGGATATCCTCGACCGTGCGCGGGTCGGCGGTCGCGGTCAGCGCCAGGCGCGGGACGCCGGGGAAGCGCTGTCCCAGCACGCCAAGCCCGCGATATTCCGGCCTGAAGTGATGGCCCCATTGGCTGACGCAATGCGCCTCATCGACCGCAAACAGCGCGATGGGCATTTCCTCGAGCCGCTGCAGCGTGCCGTCCAGCGTCAGGCGTTCGGGCGACACGTACAGCAGCTTCAGCCGCCCGCCATGCAGGTCGCGCAGCACCCCGCGCGCCTCGTCGGGCGGCAGGTCGGAATGCAGCGCGGCGGCAGCAACACCCTGCTGGCGCAGCGCCGCGACCTGGTCCTCCATCAGCGCGATCAGCGGGGAGACCACGATCCCCACGCCCGCGCGGCACAGCGCCGGCACCTGGAAGCACAGGCTCTTGCCCCCGCCTGTCGGCATGAGGACCAGGCCAGAGCCGCCATCGGCGGCGTGGCGGATGATCTCCTCCTGCCGCCCGCGGAAGCCCTCATGCCCGAAGACGCGGCGGAGAACCTCGGACGGATCCTCCAGCGCGCGCATCAGCCGCCGGCGCGGATCTCGACGCGGCGGCTCTCGGTGGCGATGGATTCGAAGGGCACGGGGCCGCGCGCGACGATCCGCACGCGCTCGCGCGGCAGGCCCTCGCGGACCAGCAGGTCCGCCACATGCTGGGCGCGCGCCTCGGACAGCGCGCGGTTATAGGCGGCGCCGCCGGCGGGACCGGCGAAGCCCACCACGACGATCGGCCCGCTGGTGGCCTTGGCCCGAGTGGCGGCTGCGCGCACCACACCGTCGGCTTCGGCGTCCAGCGTCGCGCTGTCCGCGGTGAAGAAGACCGAGACGGTCTGCATGGCGGGTTCTGACGCGCAGGCCGCGGCCAGCACGGCAGGGGCGGCGGCGGCAAGGAAATGGCGGCGGCGCATCGGGACGACTCCGGGGTTCGCGAGGCCCCCTTGGTCGCGCGAAGCGTGGCCCGGCGTCAACCGGTCCTGCGCGTCCTCAGCGCGAACAGGCCGCGCCGCCCAGCACGCAGAACTTCGCGCAATGCGGGTGGTTCAGCGGCACCGGCCGCGACGCCTCGGCCAGCGTGGCACCCAGCTCGAAGGCTGGGTCGTAGGGCAGCAGCGTGCAGGCCACCACCGCGGGGCCTTCGGCGCCGCGCCGCTTCACCACCATGCGGGACGAGGCGCACATCATGCTGTCGGGGGATTTGCGCAGGATGCCCCAGCAGGATTCGGTGATCTCGGGGACATCGACCTCGGCGTCCATTTCCGGGAACAGCATCAGCGCCACCGGATCGCTGGCATCGACCGCTATGCCGACGGACTCGAACAGGGCGGCATAGCCGGCGCGCATCGCGCCCTCGTCGCCCGCGCCGAAGCCCGCGCGGCCCGCGACGTGAACGCGGAAGCCGTTGCGTCCGAGCCAGGCCAGGCCCTCCAGCGTGCGCGCGAAACTCCCCTCCCCGCGTTCGAGGTCGTGCAGCGCGGCCTCGTGATGGTCGATCGACACGCGCAGCGTCAGCCGGTCACCGAATTCCTCGCGCAGCGCCAGCAGCGCCGCGGCGTGGTTCATCATCGGCTTCATGGCATTGGTCAGCACCAGCGCCGACAGGCCGCGGCCGAGCACGTCGCGCAGCATCGCCGGAAGCTCGCGGTTCAGGAAGGGTTCGCCGCCGGTGAAGCCGACCTCGTCCAGCGGTGCGCCGATCGCTGCCGCCTCGTCCAGGTATGCGGCCACCTCGCCGGCCGCGATGTAGGACAGCGCGTCGTTCTTAGGGCTGCTCTCGATGTAGCAATTGCGGCAGGTGATGTTGCACAGCGTGCCGGTGTTGATCCAGAGCGTGCGCAGCGCAGCCAGCCCCACCACCGCGCGCCGTTCGCCCTTCGCCGTCACTGCCGGATCCCGGAACTTCGCGGGGTCGAGCGCCCGTTCCGCCCTGACCATCGGTACCGTCACCGCCGCGCCTCCGCCATCCTGCCGAACGTCATGCCTTGCCGCCCTTCGCTGTCGCTCAGATCGGGTTCGCCGCCGTGACCCGCAAGGTTACGCCGGGTCAGCCCGCCGCCGGCACGGCACGCCCGGCGACAAGCCGCAGGATACGCGTGGGGCGCTCGACGCCCAGCAGGCGGTGCTGGATCAGGATCGCGCTGCGGCCGCCCAGCGCCTCATCCAGTGTCTGGAGGAAGGCGCGCTCGGTATCCGCATCGAGCCCCGCCGCAGGTTCGTCCAGGATAACCACCGAGGCCGGCGACAGCAGCGTGCGCGCCAGCGCGAGGCGTCGCGCCTGGCCACCGGAGAAGCGCAGCCCGCCCTCCCCGCAGATGGTCGCGAGCCGGTCGGGCAGCGCACGCACCACATCGCCGACCTGCGCGCGGTCGAGCGCCGCCCACAGCGCGGCATCATCGGCATCGGGCGCAGCCAGGCGCAGATTGGCCGCGATGGTGTCGTCGAACAGGCGGGCATCCTGCGTCAGCCAGGTGACGCGGCGGCGCAGCTCGGCGGCCGGTAGCGAGGCGATGTCCACGCCGCCCAGCGTGATGCGCCCGGCCTCGGGCGCGGCGAATTTCAGCAACAGCGCCGCGAGGGTGGATTTCCCGGCGCCTGAGGGCCCGAGCAGCGCGATCCGCGCGCCCTCCGGCAGGTCGAGGTCGAGGCCTTCGAAGACCAGCGGGCGATCCGCCGCCCAGCGGAAGCGCAGCCCGGTGATACGCACGGCGTGGCCGTTCGGCGGCGTGGCTGGCGCCACCGGGTCGGGCATGGGTTCGGGCGTATCGGCGGCTTCGAACAGGCGGCGCGCGCCAGCGCCGGCGGCGGCCAGCGCGGCGCCGGCCCGCGGCATGAGGCCCAGCGCCTCGGCCGCGGCGATGGCCAGGAACACGCCCATCAGCGCGGCACCAACCGCCGCCTGGCCCGCCGCCAGCGCCCAGGCGAGAGCGCCGAGCAGCGCCGCCTGCACCAACAGCGACCCAGCGGCGCCGCCCCAGGCGGCACGCCGCGCGAGGTCCCGCTGCGCGGTCGCCAGCGCCGCGCCCTCGGCGGCGACGCGCGCGGCGGCCCGGGATTCGGCATTGGCCGCGAGCGTGTCCTCGATGCCGCTCAGCGGGTCGACCACGGCCGAGCGCAAGCCGCCCTGCGCGCGCGCCACGTCATGCCCGGCACGCGCCGCCATCGGTGCGAGCAGCAGCGGCAGGACCAGCGCCGCGACCAGCGGCAGCGCGAGCACCAGCGCAAGCCCCGGCTCCGTAACGCCCACCGCGACGATGATCGCGACCACCACCGCCAGGGCGGAGGCCGCCGGCACCAGGACGCGCAGGTAGAGTCCGTCGAGCGATTCGACGTCCGCGACGAGGCGCGCCAGCAGGTCGCCGGCCTGGCGCAACCCGATGCCCGCGGGCAGCCGTGCCGCGAGCCGGGTGAAGAACCACACCCGCATGTCGGCCAGGGCGCGGAAGGTCGCCTCGTGCGTCACCAGCCTTTCGACGTAGCGCGCCACCGGGCGGAACAGCATGACCGGGCGCAGCCACAGCAGCGCCGCCAGGCCAAGCCCGCCAAGCGCCACCGCACCGGCCTGGCCCTGCGCGATCGCACCCGCCACGACGCGGCCGGCGAGCACCAGCAGCGCAACGCCCGCCAGCGTGGACAGCACCGCCGCCAGCACGCCGGCCAGCAACCACGCGCTGCGCCCGCGCCACAGCCCCAGCACGCGGACCAGGTCGCGGCCCATCAATTCCCCGCCATGCGGTCACCCGCGTCGCGCCCGGCCGACAGTTGCAGCACCTTGCCGAAATACCCCCGCGCCGCGCGTGCATGCGTGGCGACGATCGCCGTGCGCCCGACACACAGGCGCCGCAGCGCATCCAGCACCGCCGCCTCGGTGCCGGGGTCGAGGTGGGTGGTCGGTTCGTCGAGCAGCACCAGGGGCGCGTCGCGCAGGAAGGCGCGCGCCACCGCGACGCGCTGCGCCTGGCCGCCGGAGAGGCCGAAGCCGCCCTCGCCCACCAGCGTGTCGAGGCCCTGCGGCAGGTCGGCGGCGAAGTCGCTCACCTGCGCGGCGCGGGCGGCGGCCAGGATGGCGGCGTCGTCGGCATCGGGGCGGGCCAGGGCGATGTTGTCGCGGATGGTGCCGCGGAAGATGTGCGCACGCTGGCCAACATAGGCGCACAGGCGGCGCAGTTCGGCCTGGCGGAGCTTCGTGACGTCATGGCCGTTGATCGCCACGCGCCCGGTATCGGGGCGGCGGAACCCCATCAGGATCCGCAGGATGCTGGTCTTGCCGGAGCCCGATTCGCCCGTCAGCAGCAATGTCTCGCCGGGCAGCACGCGGAAGGATACGCCATCGAGCGCCGGCGGGCGCGATGGGTCGTAGGACAGGCGGACATCCTGGAAGGTGACCGTGACCTTGGGTGGCACTTCCTCCAGCAGGAGCCCCGTGGGCTCGGGCTCGCCGAGCAGCGGCGCGAGGTCTGCCGCCGCGCCGCGCGCCGCGAGCTGTTCGTGGTAGGCGCCGGCGAAGGCGCGTAGCGGCGCGAAGAACACCGGCACCAGCAGCACAGCGAACAGCCCTGTGACCGGTGCGGGATGCGTGCCGGCAATCAGGTGTCCATGGCGATACGCGAGCGAGGCCAGGGCCACGCCGACGATCAGCTCCATCGCCCCGGTCGCGACGAAGGCCAGGCGCAGCACGCGCATGGTGCGCGCACGCAATTCCTCGGCCGCGGCGCCGAGCCGCGACGCCTCGGCCTGTTGCTGGTTCAACAGCACCAGCACCGGCAGCCCGCGCATGCGGTCGAGGAAACGCCCCGACAGGCGTTGCAGCGCGGCGAATTGCCGGCGGCTGGCCACGCCGGCGCCGATCCCGCTGATCGCCTGCGCCACCGGCACGAGCAGCCCCGCGCCGAGCAGGATCAGCCCGCTGACCGGGTCGGCCAATGCCGCCGCGCCGGCGACCAGCAGCGGGGCGAGGATCGCGAGTGCGGCGGCCGGCAGCCAGCGGGCGAAATAGCCCTCCAGGGCCTCGATCCGTTCCACCACCAGGGCGGATTTCTCGCCGACCGCGCGTTCATCCTGCGGCCCGGCGGCGAGCAGCCTGGCGAAGGCGGCGGCGCGCAGGCGGGCCTTCGCCTCCTCGCCGATCGCGACCTGGGCGCGTTCCTGCGCCATGGCGAGCGCGGCCATCAGCAAGGCCAGCACCGCGGCGGCGGCGAGGTCGGCCACGCCGGCCTCCGCGCGGCCCAGCAAGGTGGCAAGCAGCCGCGCGACCAGCAGCGCCTGGGCCACCCCGCAGGCGGCGATGGCAAGGCCGAGCAGGACGGGCGTGGTGAGCCGGGCGCGTCCAGACCGCGCCTCCCGCTTCAGGAGCGCCGCGGCACCGGCATCCGCGCCCGCCGGAAGGGAAGCCATGCACGAAGTCTATGCGATTGCCCGCCGCGCCGCCACGGGGGTGTCTTGCCGGCCTGACGCACCGGCCCCATCAGGGAATGGACAGGAGAGCCACGATGCTGCCGACGCATGGGCGCTACGACTACCACCCCTGGCCGATGCGCCAGGCCTATGCCTGGCCGGGCGGGGCGCGCCTCGCGGTCTATCTGGGCGTCAACCTCGAGCATTTCGCCTTTGGAGAGGGGCTCGGGGCGGAGCTGGCGCCCGGCGGCCCGCAGCCGGACGTGCTGAACTTCGCGTGGCGGGACTACGGGAACCGCGTGGGGGCCTGGCGGCTGCTGGGGCTGTTGGATGAATTGGCGCTGCCCGCCACGGTGCTGCTGAACAGCGCGATGTACGACTATGCGCCGGCGCTGGTGGCGGCGCACCGCGCCCGCGGCGACGAGATGGCCGGGCATGGCCGCACCAATTCCGAGCGCCAGTCGGTGCTGCCCGAGGCCGAGGAGCGCGCGCTGATCGACCAGAGCACAGCAGCCATCGCGCGGCACGAAGGGGCGCCGCCGCGCGGCTGGCTTTCCCCCTGGATCGCCGAGAGCCGAACCACCCCCGACCTGCTGGCCGAGGCCGGGTACGCCTATACGCTCAACTGGTGCGCCGATGATGCGCCGATCTGGATGCGCACGCGCGCCGGCAGGCTGCTCGCCATCCCCTATCCGCAGGAGATCAACGACATTCCCTCCATCGTCGGCCGCAAGGATGGCGCGGACCAGTTCGCCGACATGGTGGTGGATGATTTCGAGGAACGGCTGCTGCAGGTGCGCGACGGCCTGCCGCAGGTGATGGGCATCGCGCTGCATCCCTACCTGGTCGGGCAGCCGCATCGGCTGCGGCATCTGCGGCGTGCGCTGTCGCATCTTTCGGCGCGGCGCGGCGTTGTCTGGATCACCACCGCCGGTGGCGTGCTGGACCATGTGCTGTCCCTGCCGCCCGGCACCATTCCCGGAGAATGACATGCGTCGTGCGCTGCTTGCCCTGACGTTGCTGACCGCCGCCTGCGCCACCGAACCCGGCCCCGGCACGCCCCGCACGGTCGGAACGGTCGACCTGGCGCGCTATGCCGGAACCTGGTTCGAGGTCGCGCGGTTCCCGACCTCTTTCCAGGACAGCGCGCGGGTGCGCTGCGAACAGGTGACCGCGACCTACACCCCGCGCGCCGATGGCGCGATCACGGTGGTGAACCGTTGCAACAACGCGCTGGATGGCGGTGCCGAGCGCGTGGCCGAGGGCGTCGCGCGCAGTGCCGCGCCGGGCAATGACCGGCTGCGCGTCAGCTTCTTCTGGCCGTTCTATGGCGACTACTGGGTGATCGGGCTCGACCCGGATTACCGCTGGGCGGTGGTGGGCGCGCCCGGGCGCGACTACCTGTGGATCCTGTCGCGCACGGCACAGATGGCGCCGGCGGATTTCGACGCGGCGGTCGCGATCGCGCGCCGCGAAGGCTTCGACACCACGCGGCTGAGGCGGACGCAGCAGGCGCCCGGCGGCGCTTAGGGCCAATCCCGATCGGATGGAGCCATCCGATCGCATGGAGATCCGCGTGCGAACAAGGCGATAGAGACCTTGCCTTGAACCACGGCGAACGGACGCGGCGTCAGCTCGCGCTGGCCGCGCCCGGCTGGCGCGCTATTGCCGGCGCCCCGGCGTCACCACCAGTTCGAAGGCGCCGGGGCCGCCGCCCAGGACCGCCGCGCGCACGAAGGCCTCCCCCTTGCGCACCGCATCCAGGGCGATGCGCGAGGCGAGCCCGCCGCCGCCGTCGTCATCCTCAGCCAGCACGCGGCCGCCCTCGTCGAGGATTTCAAGGATCGTGTCGGTGCCATCGCGCAGCGCCTGGGTGTGGACGGACACGGCCCCGGTCGGCAGGCGGAAGAAGGCCGACTGTCCGCGGCGCAGGCGGATCGACACCGGCGCCCCGGTGTCGATCGGGCGCCCCGCGGCCGCTGCCGCCAATGAGGTCGGGAAATCGGCCGGTCCCTGCGTATCGGCCTCGACCAGCAATTCGAACTCGCCGCCGCCATCGCCGAGCAGCCCCGCGCGCACAAAGAGCGGCCGCGGCTCCGCGCCAGCCACTTCGAGGCGCGAAGCGAGGCCGCCGCCACCATCATCATCCTCGGCGGTCACATTGCCATCGGCATCGAGCAGCGCGAGCACGGTATCGGCGTTGCGGCGCAGCGCGCGCGTCAGCACCGCGATATCGCCCTCGGGCAGGCGATAGATCGCGGTCTGGCCGCGGCGCAGGCGCACCGGCACGGCCTGGCCGACCACCAGCGCCGGCGCGTCGGTCGCCTCGCGGATGCTGGCAGGGAAGGACGGGCCGGGCGGCGTGGTGTCGGGCAGCACCACCAGTTCGAAGGCGCCGGCATTGCCCAGCACGCGGGCGCGGACATAGAGCGGCCGGCGCTGGCCGGCCGGCACCTCGATGCGCGAGGCAAGCTGTTCGTCGCCGCCGTCGTCATCCTCGGTCAGGTCGCGGCCATTGGCATCGAGCAGCGCCAGGGTGGTGTCGGTGCCGGCGGTGAGGTTGCGCGTCAGCACCACCAGGTCCTGCCCGCCGGGCGGCAGGCGGAAATAGGCCTCGTCGCGGCCGCGCAGGCGGATCGTCACGGCCTGGCCGAGGGTGAGCGGAAGCTGGCCGGCGGCCTCGGTCAGGCTGCGGGGTGCGCCAGTGGGGTCGGCCGGGGGCGCGGCGCGCAGCACGAGTTCGAACTGCCCGCCGGCCTGTTCGAGCACGCCGACGCGCAGGAACAGCGGCCCTCCCTGGTCGGCCGCCGCCTCGATTCGCGAGGCGAGGCTTTCCTCGCCGCCATCGTCATCCTCGGCGAGCACGCGGCCCTGGCGGTCGAGCAGCGCCATGACGGTGTCGGTGCCCTGGGCCAGGCTGCGCGTCAGCGCCTCGATGTCGGCGCCCTCGGGCAGGCGGAAGTAGGCGGATTGGCCGCGGCCGAGGTCGAGCTTCACCGTCGAACCGACCGCGAGCGGCGGGGCGGCGGCGGCCTCGGCGAGGTCGCGCGGCACCGGGATGCCGCCGGGGATCCCCCAGCCCTGGACCTGCTGGAACAGCGGCGGCACGGCGCGTGCGGCATCCGGCGCGGTGTTCGCACGCTGCGCCGCGGCAGGGCCGGCCAGCATGGCTGCCGCCAGCACCAGCGGGATGGCCACCCGCGATCGGCTACCCGCACGCGGGCCATGGCGCTGCGTCATTCGTTCCGCTCCGTTCCGATCCGAGACGATGCAGCGCTAGACCCTGCCGGTCGGCACGGTCAATCGCCAAGGCGCGTCAGCGTTCAGCCAAGTTCGAAACTGGTGATGCCGTAGATCGTGCCGATCGGCAGGGCGGGCGCGGGACCGGCATACATCCGCGCCGTCTCGAAGGCGGGCGCCATGCCGGCCTCGGTCGCCATGGCGATGGCATCGGCGTTGGGCTCGGCCAGGTCGAGGAAGACCGGGCCGCGCGGCGCCTGGTCCAGCAGCGCGGCAAAGAGGGCGCGTGCGGTGGTGCCGTCCTCGGCAAACAGGGGGCCGATCTTCGAGCCCTCGCGGCAGGGGCGCAGCACGCCGTAGCCGAGCACACCGCCCGGGCCGGTTGCGATGCGCGCGACATGGCCCGGTGCCGCCATCCAGGCGCGGAGGAAGGCATCGCGCGGCGCTGGGAAGAAGCGGCGGTCGAAGGCGGCGAGCGTTTCGAAGGGCAGGTCGCTGGCGGGGCGAATCGATGGCGTGGCGGCGGGCTTCGGCGCGCG
This sequence comes from Roseomonas sp., assembly GCA_051860065.1. GTDB lineage: Bacteria > Pseudomonadota > Alphaproteobacteria > Acetobacterales > Acetobacteraceae > Neoroseomonas. The sequence goes on along the minus strand of JBHYEQ010000020.1, from coordinate 61,097 downwards.
GGGCTGGGCGGCGCCGTAGCGGATGTTCCGGTGCAGCAGCGCGAAGCCGGACCGTTGGTAGTTCGCCTGCTGCGCCACCACGCCGTCGAGGCCGACGGTGCCGGGCGCCAGGCGCGCGATCGCCGCCCGCCACAAGGCCAGGCCATGGCCCTGCCCGCGATGGCCCGGCCGCACGATGTAGAAGCCGAGGAAGCCGAAGCCATCCCCGTACCGCACGGCGGAGACGCAGCCGACCGGCTCGCCCGCGACCTCCGCGACCAGGAAGCCGGCCGGGTCGGCGGCGAAGAAGCAAGCGGCGTCGGACAGGCCGGGGTTCCAGCCCTCCGCGGCGGCCCAGTCGAGCGCGAGGTCGAGGTGCTCGCGCCGCATGGTGCGGATGGTGGCGGGGCTCAATGCATGACATCCCCGCCATTGGGCGACAGGCAGGCGCCCACGTAGAAGTCGCCGCCCGGGCCGGCCAGCAGCAGGGCGGTCTCGGCGATGTCCTCCGGGCGGCCGAGTCGGCCGGTGGGCAGCGCCGCCTCGATCGCCGCGCGCCATTCCGGGCCGCGCGACTGCGTCAGCGCGGTATCGACCGGCCCGGGCGCGATGGAGTTCACGCGCACGCCGCGCGGCGCGGCCTCCAGCGACAGCGACCGCGTGAAGGACAGGATGGCGCCCTTGGCCGCCGTGTAGGGCGTGAGTTGGGGCGCGCCCTTGAAGGCCAGCTGCGAGGACAGCGTGATGATCCGCCCGCGCCCACGCGCAGCCATGCCCGGATAGACCGCCTGCGCGGCGACGACCGTGTGCATGAAGTGGACGTCCATGATGCGGCGGAAGGTCGACTCGGGCAGGGTCTCGAAGGGGCCGCGCAGGTTCATGCCGGCATTCGCCACCAGGATGTCGGCCGGGCCGAGCGTGGCTTCGGCGGCGGCGATGAAGGCGCGCAGCCGGTCGCTGGCGGCGACGTCGAAGGACTCCGCATGGCAGCGGCGGCCCAGCGCGGCGACCGCGGCGGTCGTCTCGGCCGCGCCGGTGTGGTCATCCAGGTGGCAGAAGGCGACGTCGGCGCCGGCGCGTGCGAAGGCGCGCACGATGGCCCCGCCGATGCCGCGGCTGCCGCCGGTGACGATCGCGACCTGCCCTGCCAATGCGGTCATGCCCGTATCCCCTGATCTGCCCCGCCTTGTTCGCGCATCACGCCGGCAGCGGCAACGGGGTGCGTGGCGCAGGCTGGGCGCTTCGGGCAGCATCGGCCGGGACATATCGGGACCTGATTGCATGGACGACGCCACCCCCGCACCCGACGCCATCCAGGCGATCATCCATCGCGGCGTGCCGCTCGCGGCCGCATGGGGGGTCGAGGTGCTGCAGGCGTCCGGCGGCACCGCGACCTGCCGCCTGCCGTGGCAGGATGCGCTGCTGCGGCCGGGCGGGACCGTCTCCGGCCCGGCGCTGATGGGGCTGGCCGATGTGGCGATGTGGGCGGCGCTGCTGGGGCTGACGGGTGGGCGGGACGAGAGCCTGACCACGAACCTCAACATCCATTTCCTGCGCCGCCTGCCGCCCGGCGCGGTGGTGGCGGAGGCGCGGGTGCTCAAGCGCGGCCGCATCATCTTCGGCGAGGTGCTGATGCGCGGCGAGGATTCGGCCGAGGTCGCCGCGCATGTCACCACCAGCTGGGCCGCGGTGACGCCGCGCGCCTGACGTTTCAGCCCTGGCGGCCCCAGGCGATGAAGCCGCCATTGCGCCAGGCCGCGCCCGCCTTGCCATAGCGGAAGGGCGCGCCGTCCGGGCAGACCACGCGCCCTCCGGCGGCTTCCAGCACCGCCTGGCCGGCCGCGGTGTCCCATTCCATGGTCGGGCCGAAGCGGGGGTAGACGTCGGCCTGGCCTTCCGCGACCAGGCAGAATTTCAGCGAGGAACCGACGGAGCGCAGCCCGGCGATGGGCTGGCCCGCGAGGAAGGCCTCGGTAGCGGCATCACGATGCGAGCGGCTGGCCACCGCGACCAGGCCGTCGGACTCGGGGGCGCGCACGACGATCGCGCGCAACGGCGCGCCATCCGGTCCGCTGGCGGCCGCGCCCGCGCCCAGGGCCCCGGTCCACAGCCGCCCCAGCGCGGGGGCATAGACCACGCCGGCGACGGGCACGCCGCCATCGATCAGCGCGATGTTCACCGTGAATTCGCCGTTGCCCGATACGAATTCCCGCGTGCCATCGAGGGGATCGACGAGGATGAACGGTCCCTCGGGCGCCGCCTCGGCGCGCGCCGCGTCCTCCTCGGACACCACCGGCAGGTCGGGGCAGGCGCTCGCGAGGCCGGCCAGGATCGCGTCGTGCGCGGCAAGGTCCGCCTGGGTCAGGGGGCTGCCATCATCCTTCGCCTGTACCCGTGCAGCGCCATAGAACGCCATGATCCGCGCCCCGGCATGCTGCGCGATCACGGCGAAGCGATCGGCCAGGCGGCTGCGCGTGGGCGTGTCGGTGATCATGGGCGCGGCTCCGCGATGGTGCAGTGCGGCAACTTGCGCGGAGAGGGTTGCCATGGGAAGAGCCGGCGGCCGCGAGACCGCGGCAAACGGCCATCGGCCGCCATGAATCGGGAGCCCGACGGGTCCGTGTCCATCACCGCACGCAAGGCCGCGCTGACGCCGCATCTGGCACGGCTCGAGGCAGAGTCCATCGGCATCATCCGCGAGGTGGCGGCGTCCTTCCGCAAGCCGGTGATGCTCTACAGCATCGGCAAGGATTCCGGGGTGATGCTGCACCTGGCGCTGAAGGCCTTCGCGCCGGGCAAGCCGCCCTTCCCGCTGCTGCATGTCGATACGACCTGGAAGTTCCGCGAGATGATCGCCTTCCGCGACATGATGGCGGAGCGGGTCGGCATGGAACTGTTGGTCCATACCAATCCCGACGGCATCGCGCGCGGCATCAACCCGATCGCCTCGGGTTCCGCGCTGCATACCCAGGTGATGAAGACCGAGGCGCTGAAGCAGGCGCTCGACCTGCACGGCTTCGACGCGGCCTTCGGCGGCGCGCGGCGCGACGAGGAGAAGTCCCGCGCCAAGGAACGCATCTTCTCCTTCCGCGGCCCGGGGCATTCCTGGGACCCGCGTGCGCAGCGCCCGGAGCTGTGGAGCCTGTTCAACACGCGCATCCGCGACGGCGAGAGCATCCGCGTCTTCCCGCTGTCCAACTGGACCGAGTACGACGTGTGGGACTACGTGCTGGCCGAGGACCTGCCCGTGGTGCCGCTGTATTTCGCGAAGCCGCGCCCTGTGGTGAAGCGCGCGGGCACCTGGATCATGGTGGATGACGACCGCCTGCCGCTCGAACCCGGCGAGACACCGCAATTGCGGATGGTCCGCTTCCGCACGCTGGGCTGCTACCCGCTGTCGGGCGCGGTCGAGAGCGAGGCCGCGACCCTGCCCGACATCATCACCGAGATGCGCGCCGCCAAGACCTCCGAGCGCCAGGGGAGGTTGATCGATTCCGACGAGGAAGCCTCGATGGAGAAGAAGAAGCGCGAGGGCTATTTCTGAGATGACCCTGCATCGCGCGCCCGAGAACCGCGAACTGCTCCGCTTCCTCACCTGCGGGTCGGTCGATGACGGCAAGTCGACCCTGATCGGACGCCTGCTCTTCGACAGCCAGCTGATCTTCGAGGACACGCTCGCCGCCATCACGCGCGACAGCCGCAAGCACGGCACGACGGGCGAGGATGTGGACCTCGCCTTGCTTGTCGATGGGCTGGAGGCCGAACGCCAGCAGGGCATCACCATCGACGTCGCCTACCGCTTCTTCCAGACGCCGCGGCGCGCCTTCATCGTGGCGGATACGCCGGGGCATGAGCAGTACACGCGCAACATGGCGACAGGGGCCTCGGGCGCGTCGCTCGCCGTCATCCTGATCGACGCGCGCAAGGGGGTGCTGACCCAGACGCGGCGGCATTCCTACATCTGCTCGCTGCTGGGCATCCGCGACATCGTGGTGGCGGTGAACAAGATCGACCTGGTGAAGTTCGACCAGGACACCTTCGACCGCATCGTCGGCGACTACGTCACCTTCGCCTCCGGGCTCGGCTTCCGGTCCATCATGCCGGTGCCGATCAGCGCGCGCTTCGGCGACAATGTTTCGGCGCGCTCGGGCAACATGCCCTGGTATCACGGGCCGACGCTGATCGAGCATCTGGAGCAGGTGGACGTCGCACAGGACCTGGGTGCGAAGCCCTTCCGCTTCCCGGTGCAGTGGGTGAACCGGCCGAACCTCGATTTCCGCGGCTTCGCAGGCACCATTGCCTCGGGGCGCGTGGCGCCGGGCGACCAGGTGGTGGTCGCGGCCTCGGGCAAGGCATCGCGCATCGCGCGCATCGTCACCGCCGATGGCGACCTGGACGTGGCCGAGGCCGGCCAGGCGGTGACGATGACGCTGGAGGATGAGGTCGATGTCGCGCGCGGCGACATCCTGGTCCGCCCAACCGAACGCCCCGAGGTCGCCGACCAATTCGCCGGCCACCTGCTGTGGATGCACGAGGAGGCCATGCTGCCCGGGCGCGGCTACCTCATGCGGATCGGCAATATCTGGACGCCGTGCTCGATCACCTCGATCCGCCATCGGGTGGATGTGAATACCCTCGAGGAGCATGCGGCGCGGCGCCTTTCACTGAACGAGATCGGCTTCTGCAACTTCTCCGCCGGCCAGCCGATTCCGCTGGACCCGTACGAGGATAACCGCGCGACCGGGGCCTTCATCCTGGTGGACCGCTTCACCAATCGCACCGCCGGTGCGGGCATGGTGGCCTTCCCGCTGCGCCGCGCATCCAACATCCACCACGAGCACTTCACGGTGGACAAGACGGCGCGCGCCGCGCTGGTCGGCAACAAGCCGATGGTGCTGTGGTTCACCGGATTGTCGGGCTCGGGCAAGTCCACCATCGCCAACATCGTCGAGCAGGCGCTGCACAACGCAGGGCGCCCAACCTACTCGCTGGATGGCGACAATGTCCGGCACGGGCTGTGCCGCGACCTCGGCTTCACCGCCGCCGACCGGGTCGAGAACATCCGCCGTGTCGGCGAGGTGGCGAAGCTCTTCGTCGATGCCGGCATGATCGTGCTGTGTTCGTTCATCTCGCCCTTCCAGGCGGAACGACGGATGGTGCGCGACCTGCTGGCGCCTGGCGAATTTACCGAGGTCTTCGTGGACACGCCCATCGAGGCCTGCATCGCGCGCGACCCGAAGGGGCTCTATGCCAAGGCGCAGGCGGGGCAGATCCAGAACTTCACGGGCATCTCCAGCCCCTACGAACCGCCCGAGACCCCCGAACTGCACATCCGGACCGCCGGCCGCACGCCCGAGGAATGCGCGGCCGAGGTGCTCGACCGCCTGCGGGGTGCGGGCATCGCCTGCTGACGCCGGCGATCAGCCGGACGCGGGCCAGGCGAAGGGCGGCGCGGGGTCGATGGCCAGCGCGTCGCTGCCCTCGGCCAGCGCCGCCGCCAATGCGGCTTCCGCGGCGCGCGCCACGCGCGACAGGTCGCGACGCCATTGCGCGAGCAGCGCCGCATCCGGCGATGCGCCCGCCATGGCTTCGTCCAGCCAGCGTCCGAAGGCGTCCGGCAGCGTCGCGAGCAGGCGCGCCACCAACAGCGCGTCGCGCGGCGCCAGCGCATCAGGCAGGACCATCGGACCCGCCGGCGGGACATGAGATACCAGAGGAACCGCCCCAGGCGGGCCGATCGCGACGTCGATGCCCTGCGCGCCAGCCCGCAGCGACAGCGCCAATTGCGGTTGCGCCGTCGGGCCGAGCCGCGCCGCATCCAGCTGCATGTCCAGCACGGCAGTCGCGCCGTCCGAGCGCAAGGCGCAGCGCGGCCGGCCGGATGCGACGGGCAGGCGCTCGAACAGCACGCGCCGGCCGATGAGGAGCGCGAGCGCCTCGCCCGCCGGGGTCGGGCCGTCGCTGGCGCTCACCAGGGTCAGGCTGGACAGCCGGAAGCCCACGGCGCGCATGCGTCCGCCGGGCACCGGCAATTGCGCCAGGCGTTCGGGGTGGAACCAGAATTCGGCGCGCGGCTCCTGCGCCATGCAGGCCGCGTCCCAGGCGAAGTCGAGCACGCCCAGAAGGCCCTGGCGGCGCTGCGTGACCGCCAGGCGGTGGCCGTTCAGGAACAGCGCAACCTCGGGCAGGGCCTCGCCGGGCAGCACCAGCAGCCGGGCCTCGCCCCGCCCGGCGCCGGCCGGCGCGGCCGCGCGCAGCACCGAGAAGCGGCCCGGTCCGCTCCAGCGATAGCCGATCGATTCCTTCATCTCGGGCTCGTGCCAGCCGCTGCCGTCGACGGGAAACAGCAGGTCGTGGACGTATTGGCGCCGCCAGGCTCCGGCATCCATCAGGGCTTCTCCAGCCGCCAGGCGTTGCGCTCGGCCATGCGAACCACCTCGATGCCGAAGCGCGTGCCGGAAATCACCACCAGGTCGTCGATCGGGTAGCCGGCCTCGCCCTCGGGTGCCACGGCCAGCAGCAGGTCGGCCATGGCCTCGGCGATGGTCCCGGGGGCAAGGCGCGACAGCGCCGCGCGACGCGGGCCGAGGCGGCGCATCAGCAGCGCCAGGGCGTGGCGCCAGCCCGGCCGGTCCCAGGCCTGCGCGTGGGACAAATGGCGGATGCCCTCGCATTGCACGGCCATCACCGGCAGGTCCTGCAACAGGGCGTCCAGCACGATCCAGTAATCCCACCACGGCACGCCGAAGGCGAAGCCCGACAGGTCGAGCCGCGCCGCGATCTCGCGCGGCATCAGCACCAGGTCGTAGCCGTAGCGATAGGGCATGCCCTCCGCCTGCCGGTCGTGCAGCACGTCGGTGCGGTTGCAGGCGACCAGGCCATGCGCCGCGCGATCGACCAACGCCGCGCGCTGCGCCGCGTCGAGGTCGAGCCGGATATCCGCATTCACCAATCCCACCACCGCCGCGCCGGTCGCGACCGCGCTGCCCAGCGCATCCGCGATCCAGGCGCCGGGACGGCCATAGGTCTCGGCGACGCCGGGCTGCGCCGGGACGCGTTCGATCGCGGGCGGCAGGTCGCCCAGGGCGTCGCGCTCGGCCTCAGGGTTCAGGGTCAGCACGCGCCAGCCGGGCGCCGGCCAGGATGCGGCGCAGGCCGCCCGCCAGGCAGGGCCGGCCTCGACCCCGCCCGGGCCGGGGCGGCGCATCCTGGGCGGGATGGAGGTGGCGAGCGCGACCTCATGCGGAACGCACGAAGGCTTCACCTTCGTTCCCCTCAGACGCCGGGCGCCACGCATCCGCGCGGCTTGGCTTCGCCGCACCAGCGGCGGCGCCCATTCGGGCGCTCGGTCCTCCGGGCCGCGAGGCGGAACGTCGTGCGCTCGGTGTCAGTCACGCGCATCCGCGCGCCGCAGCTTGGCGACGTTCCAGGCGATCCCGAGTGCGCGGAAGGCATGGCCGGGGATGGTCCGCAGCCGCGTCTCGACCGGCGCGGCTATGTCGCGCAGCGCCGTGCCGTTGCTGGCCTTCGCCAATTCGCGCCCGAGGATGGTGGCGAGCGCCACGCCGCGCCCGTTGCAGCCGGTCCAGGACAGCACGCCGGGGGCGAGTTCATAGACATGCGGCAGCTTGTCCGCCGTGCCGGCGACATAGCCGTGCCAGATGTAGTCGAAGCGCACCTCGCCGATCTGCGGGAACACGCGGCGCACGCGTTCGGTGATGCGGGCGCGGATGCGCGCCTCCCAGCCGAAGGGGACGATCAGCCCGCCGCCGGTGACCAGGCGGCCATTGGCGTCGAAGCGGTAGAAATACAGGTCGCCCTGGGTATCCGAGAGCGCGTGGCCTTCCGGCAGGATGGTCTTGCGGATGTTGTCCGACAGCACCGAGGTCGCCATCTGGTAGGAGCGCACGGGCACGATGGTGCGCTTCAGAGCGGGCCAGAAATCCCCGGTATAGGCGTGCGTGGCGATGACCACGCGATCGGCGGTGAGCGTACCGCGGGGCGTGGTCACGACCCAGCCGGCGGCGCCACGCTCGATGGCCGTGACGGGGCTGCCGGTGTGCAGGGCAGCACCGGCGCCGATCGCCGCCTTGGCCAGCCCGCGCGCGAGGCCGAGCGGGTTGATCCGCCCGCCGGTCGCGTTCCCCCAGCCGCCGAACCAATGGTCGGTGCCGGTCAGCGACGCCATCTCGGCGCGCGAATACAACCGCGTCGGCGCGCCGCGGCGGCCCCAGGCCTCGGCGCGCTTCTCCGACAGGCGCAGGCGGGATTCACGGTGGGCGGGCTGGATCCAGCCGTTCTGCACGGCCTCGGCCTCGATGCCGTGGCGGCGGATCAGGTCGAAGGTGAAGCCAGCGCTGTCGCGGATCAGGCCGACGAAGTCTTCGCCCTTGTCGCGCCCGCCATGTTCGGGGGCGACGGAGGCCGCAATGTCGTCCGGATCCACGCGCGACAGGGTCGGGATGACCTGACCGTTGTTGCGCCCCGATGCCCCCCAGCCGATCTCGTTGGCTTCGAGCAGCGTGACCGGCACGCCGGCCTCGGCCAGGTGCAGCGCGGTGGACAGGCCGGTGAAGCCGCCGCCGACCACGGCGACGGAGGTGCGCGCATCGCCGACCAGCGGCGTGGTCGCCGGCGGCGGCGGCGCGGTGGCGGCCCAGAGGCTGGGCGGCATCGGCGCGATCATGCGGTCTTCCTCCCGGTGAAAAGGACCGCCGCCAGCATGCCGCCCACCGCGCAGGTCGCGCCGATCACCTGGAGCAGCGAGACGGGTTCGTCGAGCATCAGCGCCGCCAGCATCAGCGCGATCACCGGCACCAGCACCCCGAGCGTTGCCGCCCGCGTCGGCCCGATCAGTTCGACCGCACGCGCGTAGAGGAACATCGCCAGCGCCCCCAGCACGAGGCCCTGCATCACCAGGTGGAAGAGGATGGCTTGCGTCGGCAGCGCGAACAGCGCTTGCGCCCGCCAGGGCAGCCAGAGCGGGAAGACCACGAGGGCGGAGATGATCGTCACCGCCGCAGTCGCCGGGATGGCCGGCACCTGCCAGCGCCGCAGCAGCAGGGTGAAGACCGCCCAGGTGCCGCCGGCCGCGACCAGCAGGATGTCGCCCCGCCAGGCGCCGGGATGGGAGCCCTGCACACCGTCCCAGCCGATCATCAGCACACCCGTCGCCATGACCGCGAGCGCGACCGCGCGCCCGCGGCTCGGCCATTCGTTGATCAGCGGTATGGCGAGGATGGCGCCGGCCACGGGCATGGTCATCGGCGCGATGGTGCCGCCATGCGAGGCCGGCGCATAGACCAGCGCGACGAGGAACAGCATGAGGTTCGGCGCGCCCCCGAACAGCGCCAGCAGGCACAGGCGCCGCAGGCCGAGCCGGCGCAGCACGTCGCGCGCGCGCCAGGCGAAGGGGGCCAGCAGAAGCGCCGCGGGGACGTAGCGGAACGCCGCGAGGTCAAGCGGGTGGAAGCCCTGCCCGGCCAGGGCAGGGCGCGCGACGACAGCATGCCCGCCCCAGATGAGCGCGGAGAAGATGCCAAGGGCGAGGCCAAGCAGCAGCCGGGGGTTCATCCCCGTCAACCTGCCCTGTTGCAGCGCAGCGTGAAATGGGGGAAGCGCGCGGGGCAGGCATGTGCGGCCCCGTTTGTCGCCGATCAGCCGGGAAACAGCCGATTCAGTTCCGAGCAGAAGCGCGCATAGGGCAGGCCATAGGCGTGGATCGAGATCGCCGTCTCGGTCCCGAGGTTCGCCAGGCGATGGATCGCGTCGGGCCGCGCCGGAGCGTGCGATGTGTCGCCAGGACGGCGCAGCATCGCCGCGACCTGGACGGGGCATTCGGGATCGGCGCCGGGGGCGTAGAAGGTCTCGGTCAGCAGGCCGCGATGCACGCCCACGGCGCACCAGGCCTTGTGGGCATGGATCGGGGACATCTGCCCGGGGCGCCAGACCAGGGCGGCGACGGCCCAGCCCTGTTCGGCATCCTCGTGCAGCAGGTGGCGAATGTAGGAGTCGGCGCGGCAGGGGCAGTCGCGGCCAAGCAGCAGCAGCGGGTCGGCGGCATGGGCGCCGAGCGCCTCGGCGACCGCCGCGGAGGGGTCGGCCGGCGCGGTGTGCAGGGCGGCGCCGATGGCGGCCACCATGGCGTCGAGACTGCTGCGGGCGGCGATCACGTTCATGGCCTGCTCCAGGGATGCCGAAGCCGAGAATGGAAGCTCTGTCGCGACCGTAGTTTGGAGGCAGAATTTCTTCAACAGTGAATTTTCGGGAAAAGGCGATCCCTGCATCGGGCACGCAGGGGATTCCCTGCCTCCCCGCGCGCACGAAAAAACGCCGGGGCGCGCAGGCCCCGGCGTTCGGTCGGCTCGGACCGGGGCGAAGCGCCCCGGCGGTTGGTCAGCGGCTGTAGAACTCGACGACCAGGTTCGGTTCCATCTGCACCGGGTAGGGCACGTCCGACAGCTTCGGCGCGCGCAGGAACTTGCCGCGCATCGCGCGGGTGTCGATCTCGAGGTACTCCGGCACGTCGCGCTCGCTCGACTGCACGGCGTCGAGCACGGCGGCGAGCTGCTTCGACTTTTCCTTCACCTCGATCTGGTCGCCATCCTTGACCAGGTAGGAGGGGATGTTCACGCGCTTGCCGTTCACGGTGACATGGCCGTGGTTGACGAACTGGCGCGCGGCGAAGGGGGTGACCGCCAGCTTCATGCGGTAGATCACCGCGTCCAGGCGACGCTCCAGCAGCTCGATCAGGTTCTCCGAGGTGTCGCCCTTCCGGCGCACCGCTTCCTCGTAGTACTTGCGGAACTGCTTTTCGCCGATGTTGCCGTAGTAGCCCTTAAGCTTCTGCTTCGCCATCAGCTGGATGCCGAAGTCGGTCGGCTTGTTCTTGCGGCGCTGGCCGTGCTGGCCGGGGCCGTATTCGCGCTTGGCGAGCGGCGACTTGGCGCGACCCCAGAGGTTGACGCCGAGGCGGCGATTGATCTTGTACTTGGATTCGGCGCGCTTGGTCATGCGCTGCATCCCGCCGCGTTGCGCGGTCGGGCCTTCTTCGCTGTGCCCGATACGGGCTGTTGTCCCGGTAGTCCTTCGCCCCGGCTGGGGCGATGGCGGGCGCGGGCCACGGGGGCCCGTCCACGTTCCCGGAAGGAGGCGGGGTGATAGGGGCAGCCGGCCGGGCTTGTCAAACCGCGCGCTGCCGCCCTACTCCCGCGCCATGGTGACGCGCGCAGAGATTTTGGTGCTGGGGCTGACGGCCGGTGTGGTCGGCTCGCTGGTGGGCGGGCTGATGCTGGGCATCGGGCTCGGGCTGGTGGTGAACAACGTCCATGCCGGCTGGCTGCTGGTGCTGCCGGCGGCACCGGCGGCCGGCGGGCTGGGGCTGCTGCTGGCGCGCAAGCTGGCGCGCCAGCTTTAGCCGCGCCAGGGCGGCGGTGCGTCGTCCTTCTCCGGCCGGCCGCGGCGCATGCGGCCGCGCGAGAGTTCGGTCACCACGCCGTGCAGGGTGCGCAATTCCTGTTCCGTGACCTCGCCGCGCTGGAACCAGTGGCGCAGGTTGCGGACCATGCCCGGGCGCTTCTCGATATTGTCGAGGAAGCCGGTCGCATCGAGCTCGGCGACCAGGCGGTTCAGGAAGATCTCCAACTCGCCCTTGGTGGCGATGTGCGTCTCGTTCGTCATGAGCACGCGCGGCGGCGTGGTCTCGGCGGCGGTCCACCATTCATAGGCCAGGATCATCACCGCCTGGGCCAGGTTCAGGGACATGTGCTCGGGGTTGAGGGGGTAGCGCACGAGGGTGTCGGCGCAGGCCATGTCCTCGTTCTCGAGGCCGGCGCGCTCCGGGCCGAACAGGATGGCGGAGCGCAGGCCACGCGCGGTGATGTCGCGCAGATCCTCGGCCGCGGCGCGGGCGGTTCGGACGGGCACGACCACATGGCGAGGGCGCGGGCAGGTGGCGAGCACGCGATGGCAGTCGGCGACGGCGGCCGGGACGCTGTCGAAGACCGTCGCGGCATCCAGGATGGCATCGGCGCCCGAGGCGGAGGGGTAGGCGTCAGGCTGCGGCCAGCCATCGCGTGGGGCGACGATACGCAGGTGGAAAAGCCCGCCATTGGCCATGGCGCGCGCGGTGCTGCCGATGTTGCGCGCCATCTGCGGGCGCACGAGCACGATGATCGGCGTTTCGCACTCGGGCGGCGTCAGTGCCGCCCGGCCATCCTTCCGCCCGCCGGTCATCGTGGCGGGATGCGCGCGAGGAAGGCGCGCAGCGTCGCGATCTCGGTCTCCTGCGCGCGGATGATGGCCTGCGCGAGGGCGCGCATCTCGGGATCCGAGCCGTGGCGCAGCGCGACATTCGCCATGTCGATCGCGCCCTGGTGGTGCGGGATCATGCCGGCGGCGAAGTCGCGGTCGGCATTGCCGGTGTAGCGGATGGCCATGTGGCGACGCATGCGGTCATTGGCGGCGCGGAATTCGCGGGTGGAAGCGGCTTCCCGCGCGCCTAGCCCGGCGGGCGCGCCGTGACCCTGGTGGCCCTGCTGCGCGACGGCGGGCAGCGCGAACAGGGCGGCGGAAAGGGCAATGGCGATGCCGGTCATGGGCGTGTCTCCCGGCGGGTTGTGACCGCCGGGAAGGCTGGTGTTTCCCATCGTCGGAAGGTCAAGCGCGGCGCCAGGTGGTGCCCCCGGCGCCGTCCTCCAGGATGATGCCGCGCGCCTTGAGGTCGTCGCGGATGCGGTCGGCGGCGGCGAAGTCGCGCGCGCGGCGGGCGGCAAGGCGGGCGGCGATGGCGGCTTCGATTTCGGCACCGTCATCGCCGCCCTGCAGCCACGCGGCGGGATCGCCGGTGGCCACGCCGAGGATGCCGGCGGCCTCGCGGAAGGCCGCGGCGGCCACGCCAGGCGCGGGCGGCGTGGTGAGGCCCGCGCGTTCCATCGCGACCGCGGGTGATCCGCCGACGGTGACCGCGTTCTCCAGCGTGCGAAGGTCGCGCAGGCGCATCAGCGCGAGCGGCGTGTTGAGGTCGTCCCGCAGCGGTGCGATGGCCCATTCGGCCAGCGTCGCCGCCGCGCTGCCGCCAAGTGCGGCCGGCGCGCGCGACAGCATGGCGTAGTGGTCGTCGAGTTCCGCCTTGGCCTCGCGCAGCCCGTCGACAGTGAAGTCCAGCGACGCGCGATAATGCGTGCGCAGCAGCAGCAGCCGGAAGGCCTCGCCGGCCCAAGGACCTTCGGCCAGGATGTCGCGCAGCGTGCGGAAATTGCCGAGCGACTTCGACATCTTCTCGCCATCCACCAGCAGCATGCCGTTGTGCAGCCAGTAGTTGGCGAAGCCGTGGCCGGGGAAGGCGCAGACGGATTGCGCGACCTCGTTCTCATGGTGCGGGAAGATCAGGTCGTGGCCGCCGCCATGGATGTCGAAATGCTCGCCGAGATGCTTCCAGGCCATGGCGGAGCATTCGATGTGCCAGCCCGGGCGGCCGCGGCCCCAGGGGCTGTCCCAGCCAGGGGTCGCATCGTCGGAGGGCTTCCACAGCACGAAGTCGCCGGCATCGCGCTTGTAGGGCGCGACATCCACGCGCGCGCCCGCCAGCAGCTCGTCCGGCGAACGGCCCGAGAGCTTCCCGTAGTCGGGGAAGGACGCGACGGAGAACAGCACATGGCCATCGGCGGCATAAGCGTGGCCATTCGCGATGAGACGTTCGATCAGCGCGATCATCTCGCCGATATGGCCGGTGGCGCGCGGTTCGACGTCCGGCGGCAGGGCGCCGATGGCGGCCATGTCGGCATGGAAATCGGCGGTGGTGCGGGCGGTGATGGCGGCGATCGGCTCGCCCGATTCACGGGCGCGCGCGTTGATCTTGTCGTCCACGTCGGTGATGTTCCGCACGTAGCTGACGCGCGGGAAGATGCGCCGCAGCAGCCGCGCCAGAACGTCGAACACCACCACCGGGCGCGCATTGCCCAGGTGGGCCAGGTCATAGACGGTCGGGCCGCAGACATACATCCGCACATGGCTGGGATCGATCGGCACGAAGCGGCGCTTTTCGCGCGCGGCGCTGTCGTGGAAGAAGATGTCTGTCATGGCGGTCCGTCAGCGGCGGTAGGTCGGGGGCGTGGCGCAGGCGCGCGGGGAAGGACCTTCCCCGCAGGGGCGGTTCAGCGACAGAGCGCGGACGCGAAGGGCCTGCACGCGGACATGGATTGCTTTGTGCGCCGAACGCGCGCGCGGTTCAAGCGCCCGATGACAGGCGCAGGCGCAGGGCCGCGCGATCCCGGCCGATCAGCGGGAGAAGCGTGGCGAGGTCCGGGCCGTGCTCCTCGCCGGTCAGGGCCAGGCGCAGCGGCAGGAAGAGCGGCTTGCCCTTGCGGCCGGTGCTGGCCTTGAGCGCGCCGGTCCAGGCGCCCCAAGTGGCGCCATCCCAGGGTTCCGGCGGCAGGGCGTCGAGCGCGGCGGCGAGGAAATCCCCCTCCCCCTCCTGCACCGGCGGCACGATGGTCCCGCGGACGATGTCGAACCACGGCCGCGCCTCGCGCAGCAGGTCGAGATTGCCGCGGATGGCGAGCCACCAGGCTTCATCCGCGCCTTCTGGCAGCCGGTCGCGCATGGCGTCGAAGGGCGCTTCGTGCAGCACGCGGCGGTTCAGCGCCAGCATCTGCCGCGTGTCGAAGCGCGCGGTGGCGTGGGAGACGCGGGTGATGTCCCACTGCGCCGCAAGCGCCGCGGGCATCTCCGGCACCGGGTCGGCCGAGGTGCCGAGCGCCGCGAGATACCCGGCCAGCGCGGCGGGCTCGATCCCGTCCTTGCGCAGATGCCGCAGCGAGATCGACCCCAGGCGCTTGGACAGCGCGCCGCCGTCCTGGTCGGTCAGCAGCGGCAGATGCGCGAAGTTCAGGTGCATCGTGTTGCCGCCGAGCGCGGCGTAGAGGTCGAGCTGGATGCCGGTGTTCGTGACGTGGTCCTCGCCGCGGATGACATGCGTGATGGCCATGTCGAGGTCATCGACCACGGAGGTGAAGGTGTAGAGCGGCGACCCATCCGCGCGCACCAGCACCGGGTCGGAGATGGCGGTCAGCTTCACGCTGCGTTCGCCCAACACCAAATCGTGCCAGGAGACCGTGCGTGGCGCGAGCTTGAATCGCCAATAGGGCTGCTTGCCGTTGGCGATGGCGCGCTCGATCTGGTCGGGCGTCATGCGGAGCGCCTCGCGGTCGTACAAGGGCGGCCTGCCCTCGCGCCGGCGGCGTTCGCGCTTGTAGGCAAGTTCCTCTTCGGTCTCGAAGCAGGGGTAGAGGCGCCCGGCGGCCTTCAACACTTCCGCCGCGGCGGCGTAGCGGTCGAGCCGGTCCGACTGCGCGACGCGCTCGTCCCAATCGAGGCCGAGCCAGCGCAGATCCTCCTCGATCGCCGCGGCGAATTCGGGCTTCGAGCGTTCGAGGTCGGTGTCGTCCAGCCGCAGGATGAAGGCGCCGCCATGCCGGCGCGCATGCAGCCAGTTGGCGAGGGCCACGCGGGCATTGCCGACATGCAGCAGCCCGGTGGGCGACGGCGCGAAGCGGAGTTTCATCGGTTGGGATCGATCGCCTGGTAGTCGGTGTCGGGCCGTTTCGTGGCCGGGTTCGCGATGCAATGCGCCAGCCAGGCCTGCAGGTCGAATCCCGGCGCGATGGCGTATTCGCCGAAGGACAGGAAGGCGTCGCGCAGGGCGTCGGGGGTGGCGTATTCGGCGCGCAGGGCCTCGACCTGGTCGCGCACGAAGCGGCGGGCGTATTCGGCGGCGGCCTCGGCGGTGGCGAAGCCGTCGATGGACCATTCCTCGTCGGGGTCCTGGTAGTGGGCGAAGTCGCCGCAGAGGACGGCGTGGGTCACGCCTCCTCCTCCGCGTCGTCATCTTCGTCGCGGCGGGGGTCGAGCACGCGCCAGTTGCGGTCCTCGGCATCGCGCACGGGCTGGTCGGCGAAGTCCTTCAATTCGGACCGGCTGACCCAGCCGTCGTCGCCCGCGCCCAGCACCTCGGCATCCTCGCCATAGGCGAACCATGCATCGAGCACGGCCTTGGCGTCCATGCCCGGCGCGCGGCAGCGTTCGACGGAATCGCGCACGTAGCGGCGGGCGAAGGCGTTGGCGTGCTCGATGCTCTCGAAGCCGGTCACGGTCTCGACCGGGTCGGAGCCGTTGGCACCCGACATGTCCATGATCTGCACGGCGAAGTCGCCGAGGCCGAAGGCGGCGGGGTCGACGCCGCTCACGACACCAGCGCCGTGAAGCCGTTGGTGATCGGATACCGCCGGTCGCGCCCGAAGGCGCGCGCGGTGATCTTCACCCCCGGCGGCGCCTGGCGGCGCTTGTATTCTGCGCGATCCAGCAGCTTCCACACGCGCAGCACCAGCGCGCGGTCATGGCCGTCAGCGACCAGCGCATCGACGGATTTCTCGCCCTCGATCAGCCCTTCCAGGATGGCGTCCAGGACCTCGTAGGGCGGCAGGCTGTCCTGGTCCTTCTGGTCGGGGCGCAATTCGGCGCTGGGCGGCTTGGTGATGACGCGTTCGGGCATCACGGCGCCATCCGGGCCCTTCGCATCGGCCAGGCGGTTCGCATTGCGCCAGCGGCACAGCGCGAAGACCATGGTCTTGTAGACATCCTTCAGCACCGAGTAGCCGCCGGCCATGTCGCCATAGATCGTGGCGTAGCCGGTGGACATCTCGGACTTGTTGCCGGTGGTCAGCAGCATCGATCCGAACTTGTTCGACAGCGCCATCAGCGTGACGCCGCGGATGCGCGACTGGATGTTCTCCTCGGTGATGTCGGGCGGGCGGTTGCCGAAGGTGGGCGCGAGCATCCCCGCGAAGGCCTCCAGCGCCGGGCCGATGCCGATGGTATCGTAGCGGATGCCCAGCAGGCGGGCGCATTCCGCGGCATCCTCCAGGCTGTCGGCGCTGGTGTAGGGGGATGGCATCATCACCGCATGGACGCGGTCCGCCCCCAGCGCATCGACCGCGACGGCGGCCGAGATGGCGGAATCGATGCCACCCGACAGGCCGAGCACGACGCCCGGGAAGCCGTTCTTGTTCACGTAGTCGCGCAGGCCGAGCGTCATCGCGCCATAGACCTGGCCGAGCCGGTCGGGCGTGCGCGCGATCTCGCCCGGCGTGCAGACCAGGCGATCGCCCTCGCGCCGCCATTCGGTCAGCACAACGCGTTCCTCGAACATCGGCAGCAGCTGGACCAGCGAGCGGTCTGGGTTCAGCACGAAGGAGGCGCCGTCGAAGACGATCTCGTCCTGCCCGCCCACCTGGCCAAGGAAGACGAAGGGCAGGCCGGTTTCAACGACGCGCGAAACCGCCAGCGGCAGGCGCTGGCGGTCGTGCTTGTCGGCCTCGAAGGGGGAGCCATTGATGGACAGCAGCATCTCCGCGCCGGTCTCGCACAGCGTCTCGGCGACGGTCGGTAGCCACCAATCCTCGCAGACCATCAGGCCGATGCGGAAGCCGCGGAAGGCGATGGGGCCGGGCACCGGGCCGGCGTCAAACACGCGCTTTTCGTCGAACACGCCGTAATTGGGCAATTCGTGCTTGGCGCGACGCGCGGCGATGCGCCCGCCCTCCAGCAGGAAGGCGGCGTTGTAGAGCTTCTCGCCATCCTGCCACGGCCCGCCGACGATCAACCCCGGCCCGCCATCGGCGGTCTCGGCAGCCAGTTCGGCGATGACCTCGGCGCAGGCAGCGACATAGGCCGGCTTGCGGACCAGGTCCTCGGGCAGATACCCGCCGACCGAGAATTCCGGCGTGACCACCAGGTCGGCGCCGAGGCGCGCGCCCTCCGCCCGCGCGGCGCGGATGCGCTCCGCATTGGCGCGCAGGGCGCCGACATGCGTGGTGTTGATCTGGGCAAGCGCGATCTTCAGCGTGTCGGCCATGATGGGCGGAACCTAGGGATGGGGGAACACAGGGTCAACGCGAAGCCGCGACGCCGAACACCATGCCCGCCGTGACCACCGCCACGCCAGCCAGGCCCGCCACGCCCAGCGGTTCGCCCAGCAGCGGCCAGGCCGCCAGCGCGGTCATGCCCGGCACCAGGGAGGTGATGGTGCTGGTCGTCGCCGCGCCCAGCGCGTTCATCGCGCGGGTGAACAGGAAGCCCGCTACCAGCACGGCGAACACGCCCTGGTAGACAAGCTGGAAGGCGAAGACGCCGGGCGACACCGTCGCGAAGCCCGCCGGCCCGGAGAAGGCCAGCCACAGCACCAGCGTGAAAGGCGCGGAATACAGCGCGACCGCCAGCGTGGCCTCCAGCGCCCGCACGCCCCAGCTGCGGACGAAGGCCATGTAGATGGCCCAGGACATCCCGCCCGCGAGGAAGATCAGGTCGCCGCGCCAAGCGCCGGGATGGTCGCGGAAGGTGTCGGAGGCCAGCAGCCCGACACCGATCGCGACAAGCGCCAGCGATGCCGCACGCCGCGCCGTCCAGCGTTCCCCGAAGGCGATCCACCAGACGAAGGCGATGTGGAAGGGCAGCATGCCCGGCAGCATCACCCCGCCATGCGCCGCCGGAGCGAAGGTGAAGGCGAGATACGCCGCATAGGGGAAGCCGAAGCCGGCAAAGACCGTCAGTACCAGGGCGCGCCCGGCCGGCAGGCGTGGCCAGCCGCGGAGCGCGACCAGCACCAGCGCCGCCGCGAAAGCCCCGCCATGGCGCAGCATCAGCGTGTCGATGGGTGCGAGGCCCTGGCTGGGCGAGAGACGCGCAGTCAGCAGGAAGCCTGTCCAGACGAACAGCACGCCGAACGCGCAGGCAAAGCCGATGCGGCGTTCGCGGGCGTCGGCCATGGCGCTGTCAGCGCCGCGTCACGAATGGTTGCCGTTCTTCTTCCGCGCCTCGCCGTGCCGCAGCAGGAATTCGCGCCCGACCTTCACCCGCGCCGCGCCGTCGTAGTCCACGATGTCGGCGGTGGCGTAGGTCTCGCTCCAGACGTCGGGGATGAAGCTGCCGGTGCCGACCACGTCGATCGGCGCCTTCGCCTCGTGCATCACGCGGCACTTCACCACGCCGAAGCCGGAGGAGGCGACGATGCGGACCTTCGGAAAGCCGGCCTCGTCCAGCGCCTCGCGCATGCGCCAGACGGCGGCGGCGGAGACGCCGGTGCCGACCAGGTGGCGCAGCTCGGTCTCGTTGCGATAGCGGCGGATGGCGCCCGGCGCATGGCGTTCCAGGACCGCGTAGGATTCCGCCGGATCGAGCCCCTCCAGGAACCGCCCGCCATGGGTGTCGAGGCGCATCGCCAGCCGGCCTTCCGCCGCCAGCGCGGGGAAGCGGCGCGCGACCTCCAGCCCGTCGGTCACTTCCCGGCCGAAGTAGTCCACCAGCACGGTCAGGGCCTCGGTCGGGAAGGCCTCGTGGAACATCTCGGCGGCGCGGACGGTGGAACCGGCGTAGCCGATCAGCGCATGCGGCATGGTGCCACGGCCGGCATCCTGGCCGAACCAATGCGCGGTCGCGTCGTTCGCATTGCCGATGAAGCCCTTCGCGCCTTCCTTCTGCGCGGCGCGCGACCCGACGGCGGCGGCATAGGCCATCATCTCCTGCATCTCGGCGCCGGCGCAGTGTCGGGCCTCCATGGCCAGGAAGGCGACGCCGGGCAGTTCCAGGCACATCTGGTAGGCGTTGTGCGCGGCGACGCAGGCCGCACCCAGCTTCTGCAACAGGATGGTCTCGAGATCCGCCAGAGCGACGAAGGACCCTGTGACATACAGCAGCGGATCGCCCGCGCCGACCCACTGCCCTTCCTCGTGCATCACCTCGATGTCGATGGCGACACCGCGCGCCTTCGCCACCGCGCGCAGCCACTCCAGCATCAGCCGCGGCGCCGAGACCACCGGCCGGCGCAGGAACACCGCATAGGTCACCCGTGCATCGCCGAAGCGCTGCACGATGGCCTTGGTGCGGTTGAAGTAGGAATCCGTCCGCGCGGCGATCGCCGCATCCGACGTATCGGTCGCCGGCGCGTCGGGCGCCGCACGCCGCGGCACCCCGGTCGCCAGCGCGGCGCCGAGGGTGGCGCCGCCCAGCGGTGGCGGCTTGTTCACTGCGCGGCCTGGGCCGGCGCCGCCTGGCCGGCGGATTTGCGCGCCTTCAGTTCCTCGGCGATCAGGAAGGCCAGTTCCAGCGATTGCTCGGCATTCAGCCGCGGGTCGCAGAAGGTGGCGTAGTTGGCGGAGAGGTCGGTCTCGCTGAGGCGATGCGCGCCACCCAGGCACTCCGTAACGTCGGATCCGGTCATCTCGACATGCACGCCGCCGGCGATGGTGCCCTCGGCCTCATGCGCGTCGAAGAAGCCGCGCACCTCGGCCAGGATGGAGTCGAAGACGCGGGTCTTGTAGCCGGCGACGGTGGTGGTGTTGCCGTGCATCGGGTCGCACAGCCAGGTCACGTTGCGGCCGGCCTTCTGCACCGTACGCAGCAGCCCCGGCAGCTTCGCGCCCACCTTGTCGTGGCCCATGCGGGAGATGAGCGTGAGGCGCCCCTTCTCGTTCGCGGGGTTCAGGATTTCCGTCAGGCGCACCAGTTCGTCCGCATCCATGGACGGGCCGACCTTCATGCCGATCGGGTTCTTCACGCCGCGCAGGAATTCGACATGCGCGCCATCCGGCTGGCGCGTGCGGTCGCCGATCCAAAGGAAGTGGGCCGAGCACGCATAGGCATCGCCGGTGGTGGAATCGACACGGGTCAGCGCCTGCTCATAGGGCAGCAGCAGGCTTTCGTGGCTGGTGTAGAAATCCGTCTCGCGCACCTGCGGCAGGTCGGACATCCCACAGGCCTGCATGAAGTTCAGCGTCTGGTCGATGCGCGTCGCGAGGTCGGCATATTGGCTGGCCAGCGGGCTGCGCTCGACGAAACCGAGGTTCCAGCGGTGCACATGGTGCAGGTCGGCATAGCCGCCGGTGGCGAAGGCGCGCAGCAGGTTCATCGTGCCGGCCGACTGCATGTAGGCGAATTCCATGCGCGCCGGGTCGGGGATGCGGGCCTCGGAGGTGAAGTCCGGGCCATTGATGATGTCGCCGCGGTAGGATGGCAGCGTCACGCCATTGACCGTCTCGCTGTCCGACGAGCGCGGCTTGGCGAATTGCCCGGCCATGCGGCCGAGCTTCACCACCGGCACCTGGCCGCCGAAGGTCAGCACCACGGCCATCTGCAGCAGGACGCGGAAGGTGTCGCGGATCACATTGGCGGTGAAGTCGCCGAAACTCTCGGCGCAATCGCCACCCTGCAGGACGAAGGCCTGGCCGTCGCCGGCGCAGGCCAGGGCAGACCGGAGGCGCCGGGCCTCGCCTGCAAAAACCAGCGGGGGAAATCGCGCGATCTTCCCTTCCATCGCGGCAAGCGCCGCCTGGTCCGGATAGTCCGGCACCTGCCGGATCGGCATCGCCCGCCATGAATCGGGGCTCCAGCCACGCGCGGTCATTGTCTGGCACTCTCCCTCGGGAAAGCGCGCATCTTAGACGGGCGGCCGGGTATGGGGGAAGTGCGCCTTCCGTGCGAGGCTTGCGGGGCAGCCGCGCGCCGGACGGAGGGAACGCCATGGACCAGAACGACGATGTCGCGATCCTGATGCAGGGCGCCGTCCAGGCCGGGGAGGTCCCGGGCGTCGTCATCGCCGCCGGCGGACGGGACGAGGCGGGCTTCGTCAGCGGCTACGGCGTGCGGCGCCTGGGCACGCCCGAGCCGATGGCGCCCGACACAGTGTTCTGGATCGCATCCATGACCAAGGCGATCACGGCGACAGCGGCGATGCGGCTGGTCGAGGCCAAGCGGCTGTCCCTCGACACGCCGGCAGCGGAGGTGTTGCCGGCACTGGGCGCGGTTCAGGTGCTGGAGGGCTTCGACGCCGCCGGCCGGCCAGTGCTGCGGGCGCCGAAGCGCGCCATCACGTTGCGGCATCTGCTGACCCATACCTCCGGCTTCGCCTATGACATGTGGAGCGAGGAGATCGTCCGCTTCCGCAAGGCCACCGGCACGCCCTCCATGAGCACCTGCCGCGACGCGGCGCTGAACCTGCCGCTGCTGTTCGACCCCGGCGAGGGCTGGCACTACGGCATCGGCCTCGATTGGGCGGGCAAGATGGTCGAGGCGGTGACCGGACAGCGGCTCGGCACGCATATGGCGGACACGATCTTCGGCCCGCTCGGCATGGTGGACACGGCCTTCAGGCTGCGGCCCGACATGCGCGCGCGCCTGGCGGGGATGCATGTGCGCGGCGCGGATGGCGGCCTCGCGCCCATCCCGTTCGAGACCGAGCAGGACCCCGAATTCGATACCGGCGGCGGCGGGCTGTACTCCACCGCGACCGACTACATGGCCTTCGCGCGGATGATCCTGAATGGCGGCCGGCATGGGAGCGAACGCCTGCTGAAGGCCACCACCGTGGCCGAGATGGCGCGCGACCAGATCGCGCCGCTGTCCGTGCAGCCGATGGTCAGCGCGGTGCCGGCGGCCAGCCACGACGCGGACTTCTTCCCCGGCCTGTCCTGCGGATGGGGCCTGTCCTTCCTGGTGAACCGCACGCAGACGCCACAGGGCCGCGCGGCAGGCGGGCTGGCCTGGGCGGGGCTGGGGAACACCTTCTACTGGATCGACCACGGCCGCGGCACGGCCGGGGTCTTCCTCAGCCAGATCCTGCCCTTCTTCGACGCCAAGGCGGTCGGCCTGTTCCGCGGCTTCGAGGCACGGATGAACGGCGTGGCGTAACGCTACTGCGCGGCCTGGGCCACCCCGGCCTCGCGCGTGCGGGTGCGGAGCGTGACGAATTCCTCGGCCGCGGTCGGGTGGATGCCGATGGTGCGGTCGAAATCCTGCTTGGTCGCGCCCATCGCGATGGCAATGCCGATGCCCTGCATGATCTCGGCGGAATCCTCGCCCAGCATGTGCGCGCCGAGCACCTTCTGCGTGCGCTGGCAGACCACCAGCTTCATCAGGGTCTTGCGGCCCTCGCGCTTGCTGATGGTGTGGCGCATGGGGGTGAAGCGGGTGGCGTAGATGTCCACCGGGCCGATGCGCGCGGCGTCGGTCTCGGTCAGGCCCACCGTCGCGATGGGCGGGGACATGAAGACGGCGGTCGGGACGTTCTCGTAGCTGGCGCGGCGGGGATTCTTGCCGAACAGCGTATCGGCCAGCGCATGGCCGACCGCGGTCGCCATGGGGGTGAGGTTCACCCGGTCGATCACGTCGCCGATGGCGTAGATATGCGGGACGGAGGTGCGGTGCTCGTCATCCACCGTCACCGCGCCGGCATCGTTCACGGCCACGCCGGCGGCATCGAGGCCGAGCCCCGCCGTATTCGGCGCGCGGCCGGTGCAGAAGAACACTGCATCGGCCTCCCGCATGAAGTTGTTCGACATGGACACCATCAGGTGCCCGTCGACCTGCGCGATGCGCGTCGGCGCGACATCAGGGTTCAGGCGCATGCCCTGCGCCGCGAGCGCCTCGGCGGCCGCGCCGCGGACATCCTCGTCGAAGCCGCGCAGGGGCAATGGCGCGCGGTACAGCAGGTCGACCTCGGAGCCCAGCCCCTGCAGGATGGTGGCGAATTCCACGGCGATGTAGCCGGCGCCGATGACGATGGCGCGCTTCGGCAACGCCTTCAGGGTGAACAGGTCGTCCGAGACCAGGCCGAGTTCCGCCCCCGGGATGTCGAGGCGCAGCGGCGTGCCGCCCGTCGCGATGACGATGCGTTCCGCGGTGACACGCTGCCCGCCGACATCAAGCGTATGCGCGTCGATGAAGGTCGCGCGCGCATCGAAGGACGTGACGCCCGCACCCGCCAGCAGCTTGCCGTAGATGCCCGACAGGCGCGCGACCTCGGCATCCCGCGCGGCGGCCAGCTTGCCCCAGTCGTGGCCGGCGACCGCGATGTCCCATCCGAAGGCCGCCGCATCCTGCGCCCAGGCGCCGTATTCGGCGGCGTTCACCATGATCTTCTTGGGCACGCAGCCGACATTGACGCAGGTGCCGCCCCAGAAGCGTTCCTCGGCCACGGCCACGCGCGCGCCGTGGCCGGCCGCGATGCGGCCGCAGCGCACGCCGGCCGAGCCGCCGCCGATGACGAAAAGGTCGAAATCATAGCCGGCCATGCGTCGCCTACTCCCGCTTCACGCTCCGACCATATCGGTCAGCCGGGCGGTCGTGCCAAGCGGCGGCGTGGGGGGATCCTTCGCGCACAGACTGTCGCCCCCCCCGTGTTGCGTGGCCTCTCATCCGGATGGTGGGTCCTGCCGGGCTGTCGAACGGAGCTCCGCAGCACGCCGCGACAAGCCCGGCTGTCGCCATGCGTGCTGTGAGGCATTGCACAGCCGCGCTGAACTGACGGCGGCTAATCTCCGCGCAATCGAAGGAGTGGCATGATGCTTCGCAGGCTGGCCGCATTCATGATGGTCGCCGCAGCGCTGCCGGGTACGGCGTTGGCCTGCGGAAGCCCCGAAGGTCCGCCCCGGTCCGATACGCCGCGTCCCGACGTGGCTCTGAATCGGCCTGCAGCGCGCGGTCTCCCGCCATGGACGGCGCCGTTGCCCACCGGATCGCGATGCGGGACCTGGCAGGCGCAACTCATGGCCTCAGCCGCCGCCGGGGCCCCTCGACATCCGGGCAGCCCTGCCCGCCCCAACGTCGCGCGGCGCTGAGCGCAGGCTACGATGGCGCAGCCCGTCGATACGCCAGTCCGCCGCCTGGCCCTGGTGCTGGCATTCCTGCTCGCGGCACCCGCGCCTGTGCCGGCGTGCGCGGTGGCCACCCAGATGACGTTGCACAACGCGACGTCGCAGGTCCTGACGGCGTTCTACATCGACGACACGGAGGACGTCCCACCGCGCCCAAGCACGGCCAACCGCCTGCCCCGAGAGGGCCTGGCACCAGGCGCGACCGCGACCATCACCTTTCCGTCCTGCATGGGCATCTATGTGCTGCGCGGCGTCTTCGCGGACGGTACGGAGCGACGGCACGAGCGGATCGACGCCCGCCGCATCCGCAGCATGACGCTGCGCTGACCCGTCAACCCGCGGCCGGGCGCCGCGGCACGACGATGCGCACGGTGAAGACCTGAACCTCCTCGCCGTTCTGGTTCAGCGTGCGGTTGCGCGTCAGCACCGAACCGCGGTCAGGGCGCGAGCGGGAGGGCACGACCTCCAGCACCTCGATATCGACCGTGAGGCGGTCGCCGGGCCGTGTCGGACGCGGCCATTGCAGGTCCCCGCCGCCCCCGATGATGCCGCCGGCGACATGGCCCATCGCCTCGGTCACCATCCGCATCGTCATGGCCGCGGTGTGCCAGCCGCTGGCGGCGTGGCCCTGGAACAGCGGGTGCGCCTTCGCGGCCTCGGGGTCGGTGTGGAAGGGCTGCGGGTCGTAGCGGCGGGCGAAGTCGATCACCTCGGCTTCGTCCACCGTGACCGGGCCGGCGGTGAAGCGCCGGCCCGGGGTGAAATCCTCGAGATAGAGCGGCTCGCTCACGTCCCGATGCCGCCGAGGGCGAGGTATTTCACCTCCAGATACTCGTCGATGCCCATGTGGCTGCCCTCGCGGCCCAGGCCGGACTGCTTGAAGCCGCCGAAGGGCACCTCGGCGGTCGAGATGATGCCCTCGTTGATGCCGATGATGCCGTATTCCAGCGCCTCGGCGACGCGGAAGATCCGGCCGACATCGCGGGCGTAGAAATACGACGCCAGGCCGAATTCCGTGTCGTTGGCGAGCGCGATCGCCTCCTCCTCCGTCTTGAAGCGGAACAGGGGGGCGACGGGCCCGAAGGTTTCTTCCCCGAAGATCTTGGCACCGCGCGGCACGTTCGCCAGCACGGTCGGTTCGAAGAAATTGCCGCCGCGCGCATGGCGATGGCCGCCGGTGACGATGGTGGCACCGAGTGCCAGCGCATCGGCGATGTGTTCCTCGACCTTCGCCACCGCATCGGCGTTGATCAGCGGGCCTTGGGTGACACCCGGCTCCATGCCCGGGCCGACCTTCAGGCCTTCCACGGCCGCCTTCAGCTTGGCGGCGAAGGCGTCGTAGACGCCGTCCTGCACCAGGATGCGGTTGGCGCAGACGCAGGTCTGCCCGGTGTTGCGGTACTTCGACGCCATCGCGCCCTGCACCGCCTCGTCGAGGTCCGCGTCGTCGAACACGATGAAGGGTGCATTGCCGCCGAGTTCCATCGAGGTCTTCTTGATGGTCTCGGCGCATTGCGCGAGCAGCACGCGGCCGACCTCGGTCGATCCGGTGAAGGACAGCTTGCGGATGATGGGGTTGGCGGTGAGTTCCTTGCCGGTCTCGCCCGACGGCCCGGTGATGACGTTGCACACGCCCTTCGGCATGCCCGCGCGTTCGGCCAGCACGGCGATGGCCAGCGCGGAGAACGGCGTCTGGGAGGCCGGGCGGATCACGCCGGTGCAGCCCGCGGCCCAGCCCGGCCCGGCCTTGCGGGTGATCATCGCGGCGGGGAAGTTCCACGGCGTGATGGCGGCGAAGACGCCGATCGGTTCCTTCATCACGAGGATGCGGCGGCCCTTGGCGTTCTGCGGGATGGTTTCGCCATAGACGCGCCGGCCCTCGTCGGCGAACCACTCGATGAAGGACGCGGCGTAGACGACCTCGCCTTTCGCTTCCGCGAGCGGCTTGCCCTGTTCGGCCGTCATGATCGCCGCCAGGTCGTCGGCATTGGCGTGCATCAGCGCCGCGAGCTTGTGCAGGATGACGGCACGGTCCTTCGCCAGCATGGCGCGCCAGGCCGGCCAGGCGGCGTTGGCGGCCTCGATGGCGCGGCGGGTTTCGGCGCGGCCCAGGGCGGGAACGTTGCCGATTACCTCTCCAGTGGCGGGGTTGCGCACGGCGATGGTCTTGCCGCTGTCGGCCTGAACCCAGGCGCCGTCGATGAAGTTGGCCTGGCGGAAGAGGTCGGGGTCCTTCAGCGGGACCTTGGCGATGGCGTCGAGCATGGCGGCTTGTCCTCCGGGTATCGCCGGAAGATAGGCCCGCGCGGCGTCGATGTCAGGATGGCGGGGCTTGCCCCAGCATATCCAGCACACGCTTGGCGGTGCTGCCGATATGGTCGTGCAGCGCCTGCTGCGCCGCGGCATCGCGGGCCAGCACGAGGTCCGCCAGCCGCTGATGTGCCGCCACCATGCGCGGCCAGTCATGCGCGGCCGCCTTCATCAACCGGCGATAGCGCGTGGTCTGCATGTAGAGCTCGTCGCAGAAGGCGCGCAGCGCGCCCAGCGGACAGGCGGCGATCAGCGCGCGGTGGAAGCGGTGGTGCTTGGCCTCGTAGGTGTCGAGCCAGGCGGGGTCGGCGGTGCGGCGTTCCACCTCGCGGCCCAGCAGGGAAAGCGAGGCGACGATCTCGTCCTCCCATGCCGCGTCGCCGGCCTGCATCGCCTGGCGCAACGCCTCCGGCTCCACGAATTGCCGCGATGCGGTGATGTCCAGCAGATGCGCGCGCGTGACCGGCGGGACGGAGAAGCCCTTCTGCCCCTCGAAGACCACGAAGCCCTCGGCGGCGAGGCGGGACAGCGCCTCGCGCAGCGGGGTTGCCCCGTAGCCGGTGCGCGCGGCGAGGTCGCGCAGGCGCAGCCGAGCCTCGGGCGGAAGGGCGCCGGCGACGATCTCTTCCCGCAAGCGATGCGTGGCGGCTTCGACCGCGGTGGCGGGGGCGATATCCATCGGCAGAAAATATATTTCATCTTGTCATGTCGATCAATGACGGCATGATCGACGGCATCACGGGAGAAAACGGAGCGTCCATGGCCCAGTGCGATGCCACCCATGACCCTGCGCGCCGCAGCTGGGTCGCCTCGGCGCAGGAGCCGGGCACGGATTTCCCGGTGCAGAACCTGCCGCTCGGCGTGTTCAGCACCGAGGGCGGGGGGCAGCGCTGCGGGGTCGCGATCGGCGATGCTGTGCTGGACCTGCGCGCCGCGCATGCGGCGGGGTTGGTTAGCAACGACGCCGCGGCTGCGGAGTCGCTGGCGCCGCTGATGGCGGAAGGTCGGCGCGCCTCGGCGGCGCTGCGGGCGGAGGTTTCGGCGCTGTTGAGCGACGGCGCGCCGCCGCGCCCCGAATTGCTGGTGCCGATGGCCTCCGCGCGCATGCACCTGCCCTGCGCGGTGCGGAACTTCTCCGACTTCATGGCGAGCTACGACCATTGCGCGCGCCTGGGCGTGCGGCGCGACCCGAAGAACCCGCTGCCGCCCGCCTTCAGGCACTTGCCCGTGGCGTATCATTCGCGCGCTTCGTCGGTGCGCGTCTCCGGCGAGGACGTCGTCCGCCCGCATGGCCAGTGGCAGCGCCAGGACGGGTCCATGCGCTTCGGCCCGACCGAGGCGATGGATTACGAGCTGGAGATGGCCGTCTGGATCGCCGGCGACAATGCGCTCGGCGAACCCGTCACGATGACCGCCGCGCCCGACCGCATCTTCGGCTACGGGCTGCTCAACGATTGGTCGGTGCGCGACGTGCAGCGGTGGGAAATGCCGCCGCTCGGGCCGTTCCTCGGCAAGTCCGTATCGACGTCGGTGTCGCCCTGGATCGTCACCGCCGAGGCGCTTGCCCCCTTCGAGACCGTCGCGCCGGTTCAGGACCCGCCTGCCCTGCCCTACCTCGACAGCGCGTGGAACCGCAAGAATGGCGCGCTGGCGGTGCGCATGACGGCGGCGATCGTGACGTCGCGCATGCGCGCGGAAGGTGCGGCACCCTTCATCCTGACCGACACGCAATTCGCCGCCATGTACTGGACCGCCGCCACCATGGTCGCGCACCACGCGACGAATGGCTGCAACCTGCTGGCGGGCGATCTGCTCGGCAGCGGCACCGTCTCCGGCCCTGAGGAAACGGCGCGCGCCTGCCTGGCCGAGATCGGCCTGACCGGCCCAGTCACGCTGCTGAACGGCGAGACGCGCAAATGGATCCAGGACGGCGACGAGATCGTCTTCCGCGCCCGCGCCGAAGCGCCCGGCGCAGTGCCGATCGGCTTCGGCGAATGTCGCGGGACGCTGCTGCCCGCCATCGCCTGGCCCGCATAATCAACACAAGGGAACGTCACCCATGGCCCGTCGCATCGTCGACATCTCCGTCGCGCTGAAATCCGGCATCGCTTCCGACCCGCCGCGCTCGCTGCCGGAGATCGAATACCTCGACCACAAGATGACCGCGCCGATGATGGCGCAGGAATTCGGCATCCGCGAGGATGAGCTGCCCGAAGGCAACTACGCGGCGGTCGAGAAGGTGAAGCTCAGCACCCACAACGGCACGCACCTCGACGCGCCCTACCACTTCTTCCCGCGCATGAACGAACGCACGGTGCCCGGCGGCGAGCCGTCGTGGCGGATCGACGAGATCCCGCTCGACTGGTGCTTCCAGCCTGGCGTGAAGCTCGACTTCCGGCATTTCGACCACGGCTATGTCGCGACACCCGCCGACGTGCAGGCGGAATTGAAGCGCATCGGGCACACGCTGAAGCCACTGGAGATCGTGGTGGTGAACACCTCGGCCGGCGCGCGGTATGGGGAGGACGACTACATCCACTCCGGCTGCGGCATGGGCAAGGCGGCCACACTCTGGCTGCTGGAACAGGGCGTGCGCGTGACCGGCACCGATGGCTGGTCCTGGGATGCGCCCTTCTCGCTGACCAAGAAGAAGGTGCAGGAAACCGGCGATGCCGGGCTGATCTGGGAAGGCCATCGCGCCGGGCGCGAGATCGGCTACTGCCACATCGAGAAGCTGTCGAAGCTGGAGACCCTGCCGTCCGACGGTTTCATGATCGCCTGCTTCCCCGTGAAGATCCATCGCGCTTCGGCGGGCTGGACCCGCGCCGTCGCGATCATCGAGGAGTGACACCGATGCGTCGCACGCTGCTTGCCCTTGCCTGCCTCGCGCCGCTCGCCGCGCAGGCGCAGACCTTTCCCGACCGGCCGATCACCATCGTGCTGCCCTATGCGCCCGGTAGCGCGTCGGATTCCTATGGCCGTGCGCTGGGCGAGCACTTCACGCGGCTGATGGGCCAGCCGGTGGTGCTGACCAACCGCGATGGCGGGTCGGGCGTGGTGGGCATGCGCTTCGTCGCGCAGGCCGCGCCGGATGGGCATACGCTGGGGCTGACGCCGGTGACGCCGGTGGTGGTGCAGCCGCATATGGTGCGGAACCTCGGCATCGGGCCGGACAGTTTCGCGCCGGTCTGCGGCACGAACGAGAATGTGCTTGGCGTGCTGGTGCGTGCCGACAGCCCGATCCGCGACCTGCCGGGGCTGGTGGCGGAAGGGCGGCGGCGTTCGCTGACCTTCGGCAGTCCTGGGCCGAATTCGCTGCCGCAGCTGGGTGTGTTCCGCATCCAGCGCGCGACGGGGGTCGAGTTCAGCCACATCCCGTTCCGTGGCGACCCACCGCATCTGAATGAGTTGCTGGCTGGGCGGCTGGATTTCTCGGCGGCCGTGGTGGCCTCGGCCAGCGGGCTGATCGATGCCGACCGGCTGCGGCTGATCGCGGTCTTCTCGGCGCGGAGGCACCCGGACTATCCCAATGTGCCGACGGCGCGCGAGCAGGGCATCGACGCGCAGCAGCTCAGCCAGGTCGGCATCTATGCGCCGCGCGGCACGCCGGAGCCGGTGCTGGCGCGGCTGGAGGAAGCCTGCCGCACCGGCACCGAGGACGAGACGTTCCGCCGCGTTGCCGCGACGCGCCGGGTGCCGGTGAACTTCATGTCCCGCGCCGATTTCACCGCGATGGTGCAGTCGGAATACGAAGCCTATGGCCGCATCCTGCGCGAACTGGGTGTGCAGCCGGAGTAGAATCGGCTCTGCCGCGCCGCGCTGATCACCTGGTCATCGGCGCGGCGTCGGCACGCCGCCCGAACCCGCGGAGCGGCGGTCAGCCGTCCTGCCACACGACATGGCCGCGCAGCGCGCTCACCGGCTCGCCGCGCGTCCACCCCTTGCCCGTGGCGTAGTCCACCATGCTGTGGAACTGGCCGCGCCAATCGGCCCAGTCGCCGAGGTTCGACGCCTCGATCAGCCAAGCGACGGAGACCCAGGCGTGGTCGCCACCCTGGAATTCCAGCACGCCGCGCGCGGATTCGGCCAGGGCGGGCAGCGCATCGCGCGGCGCCGCCACGATCACGCTGAATCGCCGCAGGTCCTTGGGTTCGGCCAGGCGCGGCAGCGCACCGGGCGCGAGGTGCACCTCCACCGCCTCACTCCACCGTCACGGATTTCGCCAGGTTGCGCGGCTGGTCCACATCCGTGCCCTTCAGCACCGCGACGTGATAGGCCAGCACCTGCACCGGGATGGTGTACAGGATGGGCGCGGCGAAATCGCCGGCCTGCGGCAGCGTCACCACCCGTTCGGCAAAGCGCGACAAGGGCCCCGCACCGGCCTCGTCGGTAAAGACCATGACGCGCCCGCCGCGTGCCGCCGCTTCCTGCAGATTCGACGCGGTCTTCTCGAACAGCGGCCCGGACGGGCACAGCGCGATCACCGGCACGTCCTTGTCGATCAGCGCAATGGGGCCGTGCTTCATCTCGCCCGCGGCGTAGCCCTCGGCGTGGATGTAGCTGATCTCCTTGAGCTTCAGCGCGCCTTCCAAGGCGATGGGGAACAGTGCGCCCCGGCCCAGGAACAGCACATCGCGCGCCTGGGCGACCTGCTCGGCCATGGCGCGGATCTCGGCGTCGCGTTCCAGTACGGCCGCGGCCTTGGCGGGCACTTCCAGCAGTTCGGCGGTGAGTTCGGCCTCGGCCGCGGCGGACAGCGTGCCGCGCGCGCGCCCCAGGCCGATGGCCAGGCACGCCAGCACCGCAAGCTGCGCGGTGATCGCCTTGGTGGAGGCGACGGAAATCTCCGGACCCGCCACGGTCAGCACGGTGGCGTCGCTCTCGCGCGCCATGCTGCTTTCCGGGACGTTCACGATGGACAGGATCGTCTGGCCGCGATCGCGCAGCATCTTCATCGCGGCCAGGTTGTCGGCGGTCTCGCCGCTCTGGCTGATCATCACGGCCGCACCGCCCTCGGGCAGCGGCGGATCGCGGTAGCGCAGTTCGCTGGCGACATCCGCATCGACCGGGATGCGCGCCACCTGCTCGATCCAGTAGCGGCCGACCATGCCCGCCAGGAAGGCGCTGCCGCAGGCGGAGATGGTCAGGCGCGGCACGCGCGCGGCATCGAAGGGCAGCGCGGGCAGCGACACCGATCGCGTCGAGGGTTCCAGATACTGCTGCAGCGTGTCCCCGAGCACGACGGGGTGCTCGTGCAGCTCCTTTTCCATGAAGTGACGGTAGTTGCCCTTGCCGACGGCGGCACCCGACACGGCGGTGAGTTTCACCGCGCGTTCCACGACGGCGCCGCCGGCGTCGTGGAACACCGCGCCGGCGTCGCTGACGACAGCCCAGTCACCTTCCTCCAGATAGGCGATGCGGCGCGTCAGCGGCGCCAGGGCCAGCGCGTCGGAGCCCACGAACATCTCGCCCTCGCCGAAGCCGACCGCGAGCGGCGCGCCCTGCCGTGCGCAGATCAGCTTGCGCGGGTGGCCGGCGAAGACCATGGCGAGCGCGAAGGCGCCATGCACGCGCGACAGCGCGGCGGCGGCGGCTTGTTCGGGATCGGCGCCTTGCTGGAGATGCCAGTCCACCAGCCGGGCGAAGGTCTCGGTGTCGGTCTCGGTCTCGAAGACCTGGCCCTTGGATTCGAGTTCGTCGCGCAGTTCCGCGTGGTTCTCGATGATGCCGTTGTGCACCACGCTCACGCGCGACGTGCCGTGGGGATGCGCGTTGCGTTCGACCGGTGCCCCGTGGGTGGCCCAGCGCGTATGGCCGATGCCGGTGGTGCCGGTCAGTGGGTTCGCGTCCAGCACGGCGGCGAGGTTGGTCAGCTTGCCCTCCGCGCGGCGACGGTCGATGTGGCCGTTCACCAGCGTGGCGATGCCGGCGCTGTCATAGCCGCGGTATTCCAGGCGGCGGAGGGCCTCCAGGATGCGCGGTGCCGCTGCCTCGCGCCCGACGACGCCGACGATGCCACACATGGCTACTTCCCCTTGCCCTTGAAGCCGCGCCCGGCGAACACCGTCTGCCGCCCGCGCGCGATCGCCAGCGCATCATCGGGCACGTTCGCGGTGATGACGCTGCCCGCGCCGACCAGCGCGCGCGCGCCGACCTTCACCGGCGCGACCAGCGCGGTGTCGGATCCGATGAAGGCGCCCTCGCCGATCTCGGTGCGGTGCTTGTTCACGCCATCGTAGTTGCAGGTGATGGTGCCGGCGCCGATGTTGGCCCCGGCGCCGATGCTGGCATCGCCCAGGTAGGCCAGGTGGTTGGCCTTCGCCCCCTCGCCGAGCGTGGTCGCCTTCAGCTCGACGAAATTGCCGACATGCGCGCGCGCCTCGACCACCGTGCCGGGGCGCAGGCGGGCATAGGGGCCGATGATGGCGTCCCGCTTCACCACGCAGCCTTCCAGGTGGCTGAAGGCGCGGATGACCGCACCCTCATCGATGGTGACACCGGGGCCGAAGACGATGTGCGGTTCCAGGGTCACGTCCGGGCCGAAGCGGGTGTCGTGCGACAGGTGCACCGTCTCCGGCGCCAGCATCGTCACGCCGGCATCCAGCGCGGCGGCGCGCAGCCGCGCCTGCAGCGTCGCTTCGGCGGCGGCGAGTTCGGCGCGGCTGTTGATGCCGCGCAGCTCGGCTTCCGGTGCTTCGACGGCCTGCACGCGCTTGCCCTCGGCGCGCGCCAGCGCGACCAGGTCGGTCAGGTAGTATTCGCCCTTGGCATTGTCGTTGCCGACCGCCGCCAGCCAGCGGGCCATGTCGCCCGATGCCGCGCAGACCACGCCGGCATTGCACAGGCCGATGGCGCGCTCGGCCTCGGTCGCATCGGCCCATTCGACGATGCGATCCACATTGCCGTCGGCCGCCGTGACAACGCGGCCGTAGCGGCCCGGATCGGCCGGGCGCATCGCCAGCAGCACCAGGTCGGCCTCGCCGCGCGCCGCCAGGAGGCGGCCCAGCGTCGCCTCGGTCACCAGCGGATTGTCGCCATAGAGCACCGCGACATCGCCTTCATGCCCGCCGAGTTGCGGCATGGCCTGCAACGCCGCATGGGCGGTCCCGAGACGTTCGCGCTGGACGGCCACGCCATGCGGCGCGACGGCGGCTTCCAGGTCCGGCATGTCCGGCCCGACCACCACCACCACGCGGCCGAAGCGCGCCTCGACCGCCGCCAGCAGGTGGCGGATCATTGGCCGGCCACCCAGCGGGTGCATGACCTTCGGGCGGCTGGAACGCATCCGCGTGCCCAGGCCAGCGGCGAGAATGATGGCGGCAGCAGTCATGCCCCTGCCGTAACGCGCCCGCCCGCGCCGCGTCCAGCGCGACGCCGGTCAACATGCTTTGCGGCATGTGTCCGGGGCAGTTCCCCCCGCCCCGAATCGGCGCTAGGCCGGCAGCATGACGAAAATCGCCGTGTTCGACCTCGATGGCACGCTGGTGGACAGCGCCGCCGATATCCATGCCGCGCTGGACCGGCTGATGGCCGCGCGCGCCCTGCCCGGATTCGCGCGGCCCGAGGTGATCGGCATGATCGGCGACGGCGTGCGGACGCTGGTCACCCGCGCCCTGGCGGCGCGCGGCCTGCCCTTCGACGAAGCCGCCCTGGCCACCTTCATGACCGACTACGAGGCCGAGGCCGCCGTGCTGACCCGCCCCTTCGAGGGCATTCCCGCCGTGCTCGACGGCCTGGCCGCCGATGGCTGGCGCATGGCGGTCTGCACCAACAAGCCGGAGGCGGCGGCGCGCAAGCTGCTGGATGCGCTGGGCCTGTCGGCGCGCTTCGCCGCGCTGGGCGGGGGCGATTCCTTCCCCGTCCGCAAGCCTGATCCCGGCCACCTGCTGGCCACCCTGGCCGCCGCCGGCGGCGCGCCGGAGCGCGCGGTGATGATCGGCGACCACCACAACGACGTCCGCGCCGCGGCGGGCTGCGGCGTGCCCTGCATCTTCGCCGGCTGGGGCTATGGCCCGGCGCAGATGGCCGAGGGCGCGCGGGTGGCGGCCTCGCCCGCCGACCTGCCCGCTCTTATCGCTGCGCTGGCGCGCTGACCGGACTGGGCCGCGGCGGCGCCACCACCGCGCCGGTCCGCACCAGGTCCAGCCGCAGCGCGCCCAGGAAGGTCGAGGGGAATTCCACCCGCACCGGCAATGGCGGCTGGCCCGGGCCGAACACCGCGAGCCACGCCTCCGCCGGACGCGGCCGGCCGGCCTCGGCAGGGTCGTCGCCGCGGCGGAAGCCTGCCACCAGCCGGCTTTCCAGGGCGCAGCGCAGCGCCTGTCCCGGCACGCCCGGCACCGGCGCCGGGCCGACGCCCAGGGTGCGGGACGTCCATTCCAGGCGCCGCCGCCCGTCGAAGATGCTGCCCGTGAGGTCGCAACGCCCGGTCGCGGCGACATCGCGCGACAGGCGCAGCAGCGCCGACAAGCCATCGATGGTGCCGGCCGTCTGGTCCGGCGGGACCGGGATGCGGTCAGGCCCCTCGGGTGGTTCCAGAACGGCTAGGCGCGGCGTGCCGGCCAGGTATTCCATCACAGTGCGCCGCGGCGTGCCGCGCCAGGCGCCCTCGGTGCGATAGAGCGCCGGCAGGACTTCGCGCCCGCGCAGGCCGCCTTCGACCTCCGCGACCTGTTCACGGGGCAGGAACAGCCGCCCCACGCCGCGCGAGCGCGACACGGTGGAAAGCCGGTAGCGATCGCCCGCCTGGTCGATGGTGATGCGGATATCCATGACCGGCACGCCCGTCTGGCTGACGGTGTAGTCGGCCTCGACCGGGTTGGCGCGCGCCGGCAGCGCGGCGGCCAGCATGACGGCGAAGGGGAGCATCGCGCGGAACATCACCCGCAGATGGCACGCGCCGCGCCCGGGGCAAGGGCATGCGCTTGACACCCGACCCCGAGCGACCGTATTCCGCGCTCCCCGACGGCGGGCGCGTAGCTCAGCGGTAGAGCATTCGCTTCACACGCGAAGGGTCACAGGTTCAATCCCTGTCGCGCCCACCATTTTTTCTTGATCCCTCAGACGCGTCGTGCCTGAGGCACGCCTTCGGCGTAACGCGGGCCGCATCCGCGGCCCTTGGCTGCGCGCCATGCACTGTTGCGTTGGGAGCGGCGGGCGGGCTGGGCGCGATCGCGCTGTGCGCTCCCGGCCCGAGGCAGGCCTCGGGCCGTAACGTAGGAGCGGGATCCCCGATACGCTTCGCCGTCATCGATGCGCGCCACGCACACACGGCCCGAGGCAGCGCCCCGGGCCGTGGTCGGTCCGCGCGGCGGCGCGCGGTGTGGCGTCAGCTCAGCGCGAAGGCTGTGCCGGGGCGCCCGGCTGGCCAGGCTGGCCAGGCGCCGGCCGGTCGCCGCGGCGTTCCGGGCCACCACGACGCAGCTCGTCGCGCGACAGGGCGCCATCGGCGTTGCGGTCGGCGGCACGGAAGGCAGCCTCGGCCATCGGGCGCAGTTCCTCGAAGGTGATGCGGCTGTCGCCGTTCACATCGATGAAGCGGAACATCGCCGCGCCGCGCTGCTCCATGCGCTCGCGCATCCGCTCCGGCGGGCCGCGGCGGCCAGCGGGGCGCTGCGCCTCGTAGTAGGCGCGCACTTCCTCGATGGTGACGCCGCCATCGCGGTTGGCGTCCATCTCGGTGAAGCGGGCCTGCAGCCAGATCACGCCTTCCTCGCGCGTCACGCGGCCATCGGCGTTGGTGTCGGCGCGGGCGAAGGCCTCGCCGGCCGCGAAGCCGGCGCCGCCGCCGCCGCGCGGGCCGCGGTGGTGGTGGCCGGGGCCACCATCACGGCCCATGCTGGGGCCGCCCGGGGGCGGGCCACCCGGCGCCGGCTGCGCCATCGCGACACCCGCGGTGCCGGCGGCCAGGGCGGTGGCCAGGGCCATCATCGTCGTCGTCTTGCGCATGATCTGCGTCCCTCTCGTTCCAGGCGGCACTGCGCCGCTGGAGGAAACATGCGCCGCCCCTGTAACAGCGGCGTTGCCCCCTTACCCGCAAGGGGTGATGAAGAGTAACGCCGCCGCGCATTCAGGGCGTGCCGGCTTCCCCCAGGTCCCACCACATGCCGGCGAAGGCCAGGATGCCCTCGCGCGCCGGC
Organism: Roseomonas sp.; assembly: GCA_051860065.1. Classification (GTDB taxonomy): domain Bacteria; phylum Pseudomonadota; class Alphaproteobacteria; order Acetobacterales; family Acetobacteraceae; genus Neoroseomonas. The sequence continues at coordinate 23,968 of JBHYEQ010000020.1, read as the reverse complement.
GCGATCATCAGGTGTTCGTCCGGCCCGTGCTGCTTGCAGCCATTGTAGGAATGCGGAACCCAGACCAGCGGCACGCCGAGGTGATCGACGAACACATCCCCCGGCAGCCCGCCCGAGGCATTCGGGATGATCTGCACGGGCTTGCCGAGCGTCTTCGCCATGCTGGCCTGCGCCCAGCGCACCCAGGGGTGGTCGGGGTCGGTGCGCGAGGCCGACATGCGGGTGAAGCTGGTCTCGACCGCGACATCCTGGAAGCCATGGGCGTCGAGGTGGTCGCGCACCGCCTTGGTGAAGGTGAAGGGGTCGCTGTCCACCGTGTAGCGGATCTGGCAATGCGCGCGCGCATCCGGGGCCACGGCGTTGACCGGGTTCTCCGGGCGGCCGGAGATCATGGCCAGCACGATCAGGCTGTTCCAGCCATAGATCTTCTCAGCGCTGGTCAGGCCCGGTTCGCCCCAGCCCTCGTCGATGGTGGCGGCATCGCCGCCGCCGCCGACCGGGCAGCCGGCCAGCACGGCGCGCACGGAATTGGGCATGGTCGGCGGCAGGATGCCACGCACCAGCACGCGTCCGTTGCGGTCCATCATGGAGGTCAGCGCATGGGCCAGGATGATCGCCGGGTCGCGCGTGAGGCCGCCCCAATGGCCGGAATGCACGCCGCCCGGACGCAGCTTGACGACCAGGTCGAAGTGGAAGGTGCCGCGCGTGCCGGTGGCAATGGTCGGCACGCCGGGTTCCACGCGCGGGCCGTCGGAGGCGATCAGCACATCGGCCTTCAGTTCATCCGCATGCGCGGCGACGAAGTCGCGCAGGCCCTTCGATCCGCGTTCCTCGGCCATCTCCAGCACGATTTTGACGTTGAAGCCGAGCTTGCCGCCGCGTTCGTTGAGCACCGCTTCGAGGGCCGCGATGTTCAGCGCATGCTGGCCCTTGTTGTCGGCGGTGCCGCGGCCGTACCAGAGGCCGTCCGCCTCGGTCAGCACCCAGGGCGTGAGGCCAGCGCGCCACTGGTCCTCCAGCCCGCGCACCGTGTCGCCATGGCCGTATAGCAGTACGGTCGGGCGCGCCGCGTCCTCGACGCGCGAGGCGGTCAGGATCGGCCCGAAACCCTCCAGCGGGTTGGGCCGCACCTGCACCTCGAAGCCGAGCCGTTCCAGCCACGGCCGGATGGCACCATTCAGGTAGCGGTCGAGATCGGCCTCGCGCCCTTCCTCCTGCGCGGTGGAGGGAATGGCGACCAGGTCGGTCAGCAGGGCCTTGAAGCCGCCATTGTCGAAGAACGTCGCGGCGCGGTCGAGCGCGCCTTCGCGGGTGGTCATGATGCGGTCCTGCTCAGACGATCTGGTTCACCAGCGCGGTCTCGCCACGCTGCAGCCGGGCGATGTTCTCCAGCATGAAGTCCAGCACGTTGTCCTCGTACATGTGCGTCTCGCCGCCGGTATGCGGCGTGATCAGCACATTCGGCATGGCCCAGAGCGGGCTGTCGGCCGGCAGCGGCTCATCCGCCGTCACGTCCAGCGCGGCGCCGGCGATCGCGCCCGACTGCAGCGTCGCGACCAGCGCGGCCTCATCCACCACGCGCCCGCGTGCGACGTTGATCAACTGCGCGGTCGGCTTCATCGCCGCCAGCGCGGCCGCGCCCATCAGCCCGCGCGTGTCGTCGGTCAGCGGGCAGGCCAGGATCACGAAATCCGCGCGCGGCACCAGGGAGACGACGTCGCGGAAGGAATGCACCTCGTCCGCGCCTTCCGCCCCGCCCGCCACGTTCTGGCGCACGCCGATCACGTTCATCCCCAGCGCCTTGCACAGCCGCGCGATGCGCCCGCCGATGCGCCCCAGGCCCACCAGCAGCACGGTCTTGCCGCCGGCCTCGTCCTCGCGCTTGGCGAAGTCGCCCTGCATGCCGCGCCAGATGCGCTTGGCCTGGTTGTCGCGCGCTTCCGGGATGCGGCGCAGGATCGACAGCATCAGGGCGATGGCGTGCTCCGACACCGCATTGGCGTTGATGCCCTGGCCGCTCGCGAGACGGATGCCGGCGCCGCGAAGCACGTCGCGGTCATACTGGTCGGTGCCCGCGCTGGCCGACTGCACGAAGCGCAGCTTCTTCGCGATGGCCGGCAGGTCGTTGCGCCACATGCCCGAGCAGACCAGCACATCCGCCTCGCCAACCTTCGCGTCCAGCTCCTCGCGCGAGCGCACCTCGATGGCGCGGATGCCGGTGTTGCGCAGCGCGAAGCGGTCACCGAAGCGATAGGCGACATGGGCGAAGCAGATGGTGAGTTGGTCGCGCGGCGGCAGCATGGTGGCGGTCTCCCGAAGTGTCGTGATCGGGCGCGACCCTGACCCCGGGCGGCAACAGGCGCAAGGGGCCGGGGCCGGCGCATCGCGCGCCGGCGCGCGGTGTCAGAGACCGTCTGAGAATGCCGGAACCGGCCCTCTCCCCCACCCGGCCACCCATCCAGGATACTGTCGTTGGGTGGCCGGGTGGGGGAGAGGGCCGGAGCCGGGCTTAAGAATGCGCCTCTCGGCGCATTCTCAAACGGTCTCTCAGCGCGTGCGGCTCGGCGCCGCCGTCGTCGAAGCGCCACCGCTGCTGCCGCCCGACCCACCGCCCAGGATGACCGCGAGCGCCGCCGCGCCGGCCAGCCCGATCGCCGCCGCGGCGGTGGGCCCGGTCAGCGTGTCGCCGGTCTGCGGGGCGGTGAAGACGAAGCGCTGCTGCGGGCGCGAGGGCGGTGCCAGGGTGGAACGCGGCGCCGCCTGGCTGCGCGGGCCGATCACCACGGCGGACCCGCCCGGCACCACGACCGACTGGGTCTGCGCAAGCCCCTGGCCCGGCAGCAGCAGCGCGATCAACGCGAAGGTGGAGCCCGATATTCTACCCATGATGGAATGACCTTAAGGGATCATTCACCTTTTCCGCAAGGCGCGCGGCACCCCGGGCGCGCCTGCCATGCGGCGAATTCCCGGCCCGCTGCCTTGTCAGCCGCCCGGCCCCGCCCTAATCCGGCCCGGACGGGAGAAGACCCATGGACATGCAGACCGCCACCGACGCCCATGCCGAGATCCGCGAGGAGGTGCGCAAGCTCTGCACCCGCTTCCCGGGCGAATACTGGCGCGAACTGGATGCCCGGCGCGGCTACCCCACCGAATTCGTCCAGGCGCTGACCGAGGCCGGCTGGCTCTCGGCGCTGATCCCCGAGGAATATGGCGGGTCGGGCCTGCCGCTTTCGGCGGCCGCCGCGATCCTGGAGGAAATCCACGCGACCGGCTGCAACGCCGCCGCCTGCCACGCCCAGATGTACATCATGGGCACGATTCTGAAGCACGGCAGCGCGGAGCAGAAGGCGAAGTACCTGCCCAAGATCGCGACCGGCGAGCTGCGCCTGCAGGCCTTCGGCGTGACGGAACCGACCAGCGGCACCGACACGACGTCGCTGCGGACCTTCGCGAAGAAGGAAGGCGACAAGTACATCGTCAACGGCCAGAAGATCTGGACCTCGCGCGCCGAGCATTCCGACCTGATGCTGCTGCTGGCGCGCACCACGCCCAAGGACCAGGTGGCCAAGCGCACCGAGGGCCTGTCCACCTTCATCGTCGACATGAAGGCGGCGCTGGGCAACGGACTGACCATCCGGCCGATCCGCACGATGATGAACCACAACTCCTGCGAGGTCTTCTTCGACAACATGGAAGTGCCGGCCGAGAACCTGGTCGGCGTCGAGGGCAAGGGCTTCCGCTATATCCTCGATGGCATGAACGCCGAGCGGCTGCTGATCGCGTCCGAGAGCATCGGCGACGCCAAGTGGTTCATCAACAAGTCGGTGGAGTATTCCAAGCAGCGCGTGCTGTTCGGCCGCCCGATCGGCCAGAACCAGGGCGTGCAGTTCCCCATCGCCAAGGCCTATGCCCAGATGCGCGCCGCCGAGGCGCTCATCCAGAAGGGCCTGCAGAAGTTCGAAGCCCACCTGCCCTGCGGCGAGGAAGCCAATATGGGCAAGATGCTCGGCGCCGATGCCGCCTGGGCGGCGGCGGAAGCCTGCGTGCAGACCCATGGCGGCTTCGGCTTCGCAGAGGAGTACGACGTCGAGCGCAAATTCCGCGAGGCGCGGCTGTACCAGGTGGCGCCGATCAGCACGAACCTGGTTCTGTCCTACATCGGCGAGCACGTGCTGGGGATGCCGCGGAGCTACTGACATGGCGGCGCTGCCCGTCGCCATCGCCTACGACTTCGACGGCACGCTGGCGCCCGGCAACATGCAGGAACATGTGTTCCTGCCGAAGCTGGGACTCGACAAGGACGCCTTCTGGGCGCGCGCCAACGCGCTGGCCGAGGAGCAGCAGGGCGACCCGATCCTGACCTACATGCACCGCATGCTGGTCGAGGCGAATGCCCACGACATCCCGATGCGGCGCGAGGACTGGGCGGCGCATGGCGCGGGCATCACGCTGTTCCCCGGCGTGGAGTCCTGGTTCGACCGCGTGAACGCCGCCGGCGCGGCGCGCGGGCTGGCGGTGGAGCACTACGTCATTTCCTCCGGGCTGCGCGAACTGGTCGAGGGCACGGCGATCCGGCGGCATTTCCGTGCGGTCTTCGCCTCGGGCTTCCTGTATTCAGCCTCGGGCGTGGCGGTCGCGCCAGCCATCGCGGTGAACTACACGACCAAGACGCAGTACCTGTTCCGCATCAACAAGGATGCGCTGGACCTCGCGGACAACACGGCGGTGAACGCCTGGCGCGCGCCGGACCAGCGCCGCGTGCCCTTCACCAACATGATCTTCGTCGGCGACGGCGACACCGACATCCCCTGCTTCCGCACGGTGAAGGAACAAGGCGGGCATTCCATCGCCGTGTTTCCCGACGGCGATGCCGGGCGCGCCGCGCGGACGCGCAAGCTGATCGCCGAAGGCCGCGTGCATTGCGCCGTGCCGGCCGACTACACCGCGGGCGGCGCGCTGGAAGCGCGCGTGCTGTCCATCCTCGACCTGCTGGCGGCGCGCGCGCGCGTCACCGCACCGATGCCGGAGCAAGAAGCATGAGTGGTTCGCGCCCCCTCGAGGGCCTGCTTGTCGTCGCCATGGACCAGGCCGTGGCCGCGCCATATTGCGCGTCGCGCCTGGCCGATGCCGGCGCGCGCGTCATCAAGATCGAACGGCCCGAGGGCGATTTCGCGCGCGGCTATGACAGCGTGGCGAATGGGCTGTCGTCCTATTTCGTCTGGCTGAACCGGGGCAAGGAGAGCGTCTGCCTCGACATCAAGGCGCCCGAGGACAAGGCGCTGCTGGAACGGCTGATCGGCCGCGCGGACGTGTTCATCCAGAACCTCGCACCCGGCGCGATGAAGCGCGCGGGCTTCGGTTCCGCGGAGCTGCGCGCGAAGCATCCGCGGCTGATCACCGTGGACATCTCCGGCTATGGCGAGGAAGGCGACTACGCCACCATGAAGGCCTACGACCTGCTGGTGCAGGCGGAATCCGGCCTGGCCTACGTGACCGGCCGTGCGGAAGGCCCGGGGCGCGTGGGTGTGTCGGCCTGCGACATCGCCTGCGGCATGCACGCTTATGCCGCGGTGCTGGAGGCGCTGCTGTCGCGCGGCATCACCGGCCAGGGCAAGGGCATCGCGGTCAGCCTGTTCGACGGCATGGCGGATTGGATGTCGGTGCCGCTGCTGCAATACGAGGGCACGGGGAAGAACCCGCCGCGCATCGGCCTGGCGCATCCGTCGATCTGCCCCTACGGCGCCTTCACCACCAAGGACGGGCACGAGGTGCTGATCGCCATCCAGAACGAGCGCGAGTGGGCGTCCTTCTGCGCGAACTTCATGGACGAACCCGACCTGCCCAAGACCCCTGGCTTCACGGTGAACAACGACCGTGTGGCGCATCGCCCGATGGTGGACGCGCATATCGCCAAGATGTTCGCCGGCCTGACGCGCGACGCCTGCGCCGCCAAGCTGCGCCGCGCCAACACCGCCTATGGCTTCGTGAATGATTGCGGCGGGCTGCGCGACCACCCTGCGCTGAAGCGCGCGCCGGTGCAGACGGAGAAGGGCCCGGTGCCGATCGCGCTGCCGCCGGCGCGCTTGTCCGATGGCGTGCGGCCCTTCGGCGCGGTGCCGTCGCTCGGCCAGCATACGGATGCGGTGCGGGCGGAATTCGCCGCCTGATCAGCCCGACCGGCGGAAGAAGGCGAAGGGACCGCGCGGCGGCGTGACGTTCAGCGCTGGCCGCGCCACCGGCGGGGGCGCGGCAGGCCGCCCCACCATCATGATCGGCGCCGATCGATAGGCGTCGAGCCCCCGCCCCTGCCCTGCCCCCGGCCCGCCCGCCGGCAGCGGGATGATCCGCGCACGGTCGCCGCCATTCGCCAGCCCTGTCGCACCGCGGCCGGCTGCGAGCGCGGCCAGGGCCATGGCCTCGGCCGCCGGGTCGCCGCCGGGCCGCTGCTGTTCCTGCGCCCAGGCTGCCAGCACGCGGGCGCGATAGGGCTCGGCGCGTTCGGGCGTCTGGGAATGGTAGTGACCGGCCGATCGCGCCCAATCCTGACGTGTCGCTTGAAGTTCGGTCAGGAAGCGCGCGGCGTAGCGCGCATTGGTCATCGGGTCGAAGGCCTGTTCCAGGGTCGGGAAGGCGTTGGGGTGGTGGTGCAGGTTCACCTGCATGCAGCCGACATCGATGATCCGCACGCCGCGGGCCTGGAGTTGCCGCACCTCGGCAATCGCTGCCTCCCGGGTCGGGAAATACATGCCGCGGCCTTCGGCATTGATGGTCCAGGGCCAGGGGGCGAAGCGGCCGGTGACCGGGTCGCGGCGGCCGGATTCCACGCGACCGATGGCCTGGAGCAAGCCCGGTGGAATGCCGGCCTCGCGCTCGGCCGCGCCGATGGCGCCGCGGCAGGCCAGGCCGGGGTCCGCGGCCGGGTTGGCAAGGGCGGCTGGCACCAGCAGTAGCGCGACGGCCGCGGCCAAGGCGTGCGCCAGGCGGGGTGTGGCGACCCACGCGCGCGGTCTCCGATGGCGCAGGAATCGCATCGTTTGGTCGTTCGTGGCGGGCGTTTCGGCGGGGCGGTCCTGGCAGCGCATGGAAGCGGATGGGCAACCGCCATGCCACGCAACAAACATTCGCCGGCATGGGTTCAGGGACCACTTATGCTGCGCTGCAAAAAAGCTCTTGCGGCGCCCTTCGACCCCTCCTATTTTCCTTGAGGCAGCGGTGAGGCCTTGCCTCCCACTGCTTTTCTTGGACGTTTCCTCCCTAAACTTGGCGGTGCCCTCGGGCACCGCCTTCTTTTTTTCGGGGGTCCGGGAGCATGGGTTTCTCCACCCATGCTGCACTGCATCAAGGACGCAGGAACGACCAATCCGTCTCTGCGAACAGGCCGATCAGCCGCGTCATGTCGCGCGCCAATGGCGCCAGGCCCTTCGCGCGTTCGATCCGCGTCTCGTCCATGTAGAGCGCCCGCGCGATCTCGATCTGCAGGGCATGGGTGCCCTCGCGCGGGCGGCCGTAGTGGCGCGTGACGTACCCACCGGCATAGGGGTCGTTGCGCCGCACGCGATAGCCGAGGCCGGACAGGATCTCCTCGGCCAGGCGCGTGGCGCGCGGCGCGCAGGCGGTGCCGTGGGCATCGCCCAGCACCATGTCGGGCGGGTTCGCCACCTGGGCGGGATGCGCGGGCATCGAATGGCAATCCACCAGCAGGCACACGCCGAAACGTGCCTTGGTCTCGGCGATCAGTTCGGCCAGGGCGGCGTGGTAAGGTTCCCAGCAGGCGCGGATGCGCGCCTCGGCCTCGGCGAAGGAGAGGCGGCGGCGATAGACCGTCTCCCCGGTCGCGACGATGCGCGGGATGGTGCCGAGCCCGGCGCCGACGCGCGGGCTCGATGTGTTCACCCAGGGCGGCAGCGGCCCGTCGAACATCCCGGGGTCGAGTTCCCAGGGTTCGCGGTTCACGTCGCACCACACACGCGGGAAGGTGGCGGCGATCAGCGGAGCGCCATGCGCCGGGGCGGCGGCGAACAGTTCATCGACGAAGCTGTCCTCGCTGCGGCGGAGCGCTAGCGGTGCGAGGCGCGCCTCCGCCACCAGCTGCGCCGGGTAGTCCTGCCCGGAATGCGGTGACGCGAAGACGACCGGCATCGTCTGGCGCGACGGGCGGCGGATCACGAGCGGCTCGGGCGCGGGCGCCAGGGTCTGGGCAGGCAGGTCCATCGACCCCCGACCAAACCATAGGCCCCGCGCCGTGTCACGCGATACGCGCCAGGGGCACGACGCCGGGGTTAGCGAAATAGTCAGCAGCGCCTGCCACCTTGCGCGCGATGTCCGGCAAGACGCGAGGCGCAAAGGGCGGCGGCACGATCGTGATCCGCCGCGAGGAAGGCGGCGACCACGGCCACCATGGCGGGGCCTGGAAGGTCGCCTATGCCGACTTCGTCACGGCCATGATGGCGTTCTTCCTGCTGATGTGGCTGCTCAACGCCACGACCGAGGAACAGCGCCGCGGGCTGGCGGACTACTTCGCGCCGACGAACCTGCTGGCGCGGTCGGTCTCGGGGTCCGGCCAGCCGTTCGGCGGTCAAACGCCCAACGACAGCGGCAACGTCACCTCGACAACCGGCGCCACCACGCTGCAGCCCGGCCAGATGCCGGTGGTGATGGACATCGAGGAAGACGACACCGACACCCCCGCCCGCCCCATGCCGCGCCGCGAAGGCCCGGAGGCGCGCGAGGATGCCGACGATCCGCGCCTGGTGGTGCAGACACCCCCCGGCGCCCATGCCGGCCCCGAGCAGCCGCGCGGCGGCCCGGCCGAGACAGCCGCCCCCGAAGCGCGACCGGAATCGCTGGGCGAGGCCGAGCTGCGCCGCGAACTGGCGCGCCGCGAACGCGAATCCTTCGAGCAGGCCGCCGAGCAGATCCGCGAGGCGATCGCCGCCGACCCCGCTTTGGCCGACCTGGCCCGCCAGATGCTGGTGGAACAGACGCCGGAAGGGCTGCGGATCCAGCTCGTGGACGCGGAGCGCCAGCCGATGTTCGCCCTCGGCGGCGCCGCGCCCAACGACCGCGCGCGGGGACTATTGGCACGGGTGGCGCAGGTCGCCGCACGGCTTCCAAACCCCGTCGCCGTGGCCGGACATACCGACGCCACACCGTTCCGCGGCGGCGGCGAGCGCAGCAACTGGGACCTCTCGGCCGAGCGCGCCAACACGACGCGGCGGCTGCTGCTCGATGGCGGGCTGCCGGAGGCGCGCATCCGCTCCGTCACGGGCAATGCCGACCGCGACCTGCTGCTGCCCGACCAGCCCAATGCCGCGGCCAATCGCCGCGTCTCGATCACCCTGCTGCGCCTGAACCGGGATGAGCCCGCACGATGACAACCATCCTCGGCATTGTCGTGCTGTTCGTCATGGTGTTCGGCGGCTACCTGCTGGCTGGCGGCAAGTTCGACATCATCGTCAAGGCGCTGCCCTTCGAGATGATGATGATCGGCGGCGCCGCGGTCGGCGCCTTCCTGTCGTCGAATTCGATGCACGATGTGAAGCACACGCTTGGCGGCTTCGGGAAGATCATCAAGGGCTCGCGCTTCCACAAATCGGACTACGCCGAGATCCTGTCGCTGCTTTATTTCCTGGTGCGCCTGGCACAGACCAAGGGGCCGATGGCGCTGGAACCGCATATCGAGAAGCCCGAGGAAAGCGCGGCCTTCCAGAAATTCCCCAAGATCGCGGCCAACCACCACACGGTGATGATGATCTGCGACTACCTGCGCATGGTCGGCATGAACGCCGACGACCCGCACCAGATCGAGGACGTGATGGGCCGCGAGCTCAAGAAGGTGAAGGAGGAGGAGATGCACCCCTCCCATGCCTTGCAGGGCGTGGCGGATGCGCTTCCGGCGCTGGGCATCGTCGCCGCGGTGCTGGGTGTCATCAAGACCATGGCGTCGATCAGCGAGCCGCCGGCGGTGCTGGGCAAGATGATCGGCGGCGCGCTGGTCGGGACGTTCCTCGGCGTGTTCCTCGCCTATGGCATCGTCGGACCGATGGCGACGCGCCTGAAGGGCGTGGTAGACGAGGAAGCGCGCTACTTCGACGTCATCAAGGCGGTCATCGTGGCGCATCTGCACGGCAATGCGCCACAGGTCGCGGTCGAGACGGGGCGCAAGCTGGTGCCCAGCGCCTACATGCCGACCTTCCAGGAGCTGGAGCAGTCGCTCCAGGAACTCCAGATCGCCTGAGGATCAGCGCAGCGGGACCTCGGCCGTCTTGTCGGCGTAGTCCTGCTGCGGGTTGATGCCGAGGAGCATCTTGATGCCGGCGAGGAAGTTGTTCTCGTTCAGCCAGATCTCGGCGCGCTCGGCGTCCAGGCGAAGCAGCACCAGGTTCGGATCGTCCTTCCCGCCCTCGAACCAGGCGGCGATGAAGCTGTTCCACAGACGGTCGACCACCGCGCGGTCGGTGTCCACCGCCAACCCGCCATGCACCGTGGCAAACAGGTCGTGGCCCTTCGAGACGAAGGTCGCGATGGCGCGATTGCCGCGCGACAGCCCCTGCACGATGCCATTGTCGCGCGACGTGAAGAACCAGATCGGCCCATGCGGGCCCTCGATCTGCGCGGTCATCGGGCGCGCATGACCGTCCTCGACGCCGTCGAGGCCGAGCATCATGGTCATGTCGGAGCCCAGCGCGTCCCAGAACTTCGCGCGCAGTTCGGATTCGGTCGGCATCGTGTCTCTCCTGCTTTGTGGCAGGGGAACACGCGGCGCGCGCCGAAGTTGCGCGTGGACATCGACCATCGAGGCAGTATCGCCACCATCGCGACGCGCCGGTGGCGGTCTCGCGCGATAAGACCGCGGCGCACCGATCGCAAGGTCGTCGCACGGCGCGCAGGTGCCCGGGCGGCATGCAGGCGCCGCCCGGGCCGCCGTTCAGCCAGCCTGCGAACGCAGGAAGGCGATCACATCGTTGATCTGCTGCTCGTTGCGCAGGCCAGGAAAGGACATGATGCCCTGCGGCGCGACATCCTTCGGATTGCGCAGATAGGCCCGCAGATTGTCCGCGTTCCAGACATGCCCCTGTTCGCCCAGCGTCCGCATGTTCGCGGAGTAGCGGAAATTCTCGATGCTGGCCGCGCGACGGCCGAACACCGTGTGGAGGTTCGGCCCGACGCCATTGCGGCCGTTGTTCTCGATGACATGACAGGCGCGGCACTGGTTGAACACACGCTGCCCGGCCGCGGGGTCGCCGGCGGCATCCTGCGCCGCGACGGGGCCAGCAAGGGCGAGCATGGCAAGGCCCACGACGGCGGGAGCAGCGGAACGTGAAATCCTCATCGTGCAGAATCCTCCGGATCGCGCCAGGAAGTCGGCGCTTGCACAGAGGTTCCTACGCGCCTGCACATGACGCAGCGCAAGTGGCGGGATGAAAGTCACGTCATCCACATCACCAGCGCTTGAGCGTGCGGTCAGCCCGGATCGCCATAGATCCGGCGGGCAGCCTCGGGGCTCACCAGCCCGTCCTCGACATCGCGCTGCACCAGCGCGGGGTCGCGCTCCTTCGGGTCGCCCATGCCGCCGCCGCCGGGCAGCTTCAGCAGCAGGCGGCGGCCTTTGGGGATGATCTGGAAGCCCTTGGTGCGCAGCACGGTGCCATTGGCGTCGTTCATGCCGACCCAGCCGGGCGCGCCCTCCCCGCCGCCATCGCGGCCCTTGGGCGCATTCGCGACGCGGTCGAAGATGGCATTCACGGCGAATTCGGCATCGCCCTTGGCGCCGATCTCCATCACCTGGCCGAAGCCGCCGCGGGTGCGGCCGGCGCCGGCGGAATCCGGGCGCAGCTGCTTCTGCCAGAAGATGACGGGGGCGACATTCTCCGTCGCCTCCACCGGCATGGTGCGGACGCCGGAGGGAAACGCCGTGCCGTCCAGGCCATCCTTGGAAGGCCGCGCGCCGGTGCCACCGGAATTGAAGGTGATGATCTCGAAATCCTCGGTCTCCGCCGCCTGGCCCGAGACCTGCGACCCCCCGCGCAACGGTGGGTTCCACAGGGCCGACGAACCTTCGGCATTGACGCGACCGGGCACTGCCTGGTGGAGGCAGCCCATCATCAGGTCCGGCAGCAGCTGGCCGACCACATGGCGCACGCTGACCGGATAGGGACGCGGCGCGTTCAGGATGCAGCCTTCCGGGATCTCCATCTGGAACGGCAGCAGCGAGGCCCAGTTGTTCGGCACCTCGGGTGCGACCACGCACTTGATGCCGAAGCAGGCATAGGCGCGGCAATAGGCCGGCGGCACGTTGATGCCGCGGTTCGACAGGCCGGAGGTGCCGGCGAAATCCACCACGATGCGATCATCGTGGATGGTCATCGCGGCGTTCAGCGTGACCTCGGATTCATAGCCGTCCGACTTGATGGAACCGCCAAAGATGCCGCGCGGCAGCTTCGCGATCTCGGCCAGCGTCGCGCGCGTGCTGGCCTCGAAGATGTAGCCCGCGAGGTCGTCGAGGCTGTCCATGTGGAACTCGTCCATCATCTCGACGAGCCGCTTGGCGCCGGCGTCATTGCAGGCGCACAGCGAATAGACATCGCCTTCCAGTTCGACCGGCGTGCGCGACCCGGCACGCAGGAAGTCGAAGAAGGTCTCGTTGGGCTGGTTGCGGTCGAAGCACTTCACGATGGGGATGTAGAGGCCTTCCTCGAAGACCGACCGCCCCTCCGGCCCCATGCCCAGGCCGCCGATATCGATGATATGCGCCGTGTTCGCGAACAGCCCGACGATCTTGCCGTTGCGGAAGGCCGGCGTGACCACGGTCAGGTCATGCAGGTGGCCGGTGGCGAGCCAGGGGTCGTTGGTGATGTAGTGGTCGCCCGGGTTCATCGTGTGCGCCGGGAACTTGGCGAGGAAATGCGCCACCGATTCCGCCATGGAATTCACATGGCCCGGCGTGCCGGTGACGGCCTGCGCCAGCATGCGGCCCTCAAGGTCGAAGATGCCGGCCGACAGGTCGCCCGCCTCACGCACCGTGGTGCTGAAGGCGGTGCGGATCATGGTCTGCGCCTGTTCCTCGACCACCGCGATCAGGCGGTTCCACTGGATCTGGCGCTGGATGGTGGCGAGTGCGCCGGTCTGTTTGCTCATCACGCGGCCTCCTGCGTCAGGTCGAGGTAACCCAGTCCGTCCATCCGGCAGGTCCAGCCGGGCCCGACCAGCGTGCTGGTCTCGGCTTCCGCCACGATGGCGGGGCCGGCGACGCGCGCGCCGGGCGTCATGTGGTCGCGGTCATAGACCGGCCATTCGGCGACTTCGCCGGTGGCAGTGTCGCGCACCATGTGGGTGCGGATGGGCTTGGGCGATGTGCTGTCGGCGACCGGCGCGGCCGGTTCGACCGGCGCTTCCACCGTGCGGACCGTGACGGCGAAGGACAGGATTTCGACATCGGAGCCCGGCACCGGGCGGTCGTAGAAGCGGGTGTATTCGCTGTCGTAGAGCGCGCGGATCGCGGCCACGTCGTCCGTGGTCAGTGCGCGCGACGGCAGCGGCACGGAAATCTCGTGCCCCTGCCCGACATAGCGCATGTAGGCGATGCGCGTTTCCTCGACCGGCGCGCCGAAGGCGCCTTCGGATACGACCTTGGTCGCTTCCGCCGACATCGAATCCAGCAGCCCGTTCACCGCCTTGAGGTCGAAGGTGCCGAAGCGCTGGTAGAGCGACTTGACGACTTCATAGGCGACGGGCGCGCGCAGGAAGCCGATGGCCGAGCCGACGCCGGCGCCGCTCGGCACCAGCATGCTCTTCACGCCGATCTTCTCCGCCACGCGATAGCCATGCACCGGCCCGCCGCCGCCGAAGGCGATGACGATGCGCCCTTCGTAGCCCTTGCCGGATTCGATGGCGTGCACGCGCGCCGCGTTCGCCATGTTCTCGTCGACCATCTCGACCACGCCGAGACCGGCCATGTCGCCCGAAAGGCCCAGCTTGCCGCCGACATGCTCGGCCAGTGCCGCGCGCGAAAGCTCCGGCTTCAGCGGCAATGATCCGCCCGCGAACAGCGACGGCTCGTACCGCCCGAGCGACAGGTTCGCATCCGTCACCGCCGGATGCGTGCCGCCGCGCCCGTAGCAGGCCGGGCCGGGGTCAGCGCCCGCGGATTCCGGCCCCACCTGGATGCGCCCCATGCTGTCCACCTGCGCGATGGACCCGCCGCCGGCACCGATCTCCACCATCTCGATCACCGGGATCCGCAGCGGCAGTCCGGAGCCCTTCTTGAAGCGGCCGACGCGCGCGACCTCGAAGGTGCGGCTCGCCTGCGGCTGGTAGGAATCGATCAGGCAGATCTTCGCCGTGGTGCCGCCCATGTCGAAGGACAGCACCTTGTCGAAGCCGCGCTGCTTCGCAACGAACGCCGAGAAGATCGCGCCACCCGCCGGCCCGGATTCCACCAGGCGGATCGGGAAGCGCGACGCCGTCTCGATGGTGGTGAGCCCGCCGCCCGACAGCATCAGGAACAGCGGGCATGCCACGCCCGCCGCACGCAGCCCGACCTCCAGCCGCCCGAGATAGGACGCCATCAGCGGCTGCACATAGGCGTTCGCGACGGTGGTGCTGAAGCGCTCCCATTCGCGCATTTCGGGCGAGACCTCGGACGAGAGCGAGACCGCCATGCCGGGCCACATCTCCCGCACGATTTCCGCCGCGCGGCGTTCATGCGCCGGGTTCACGAAGGCATGGAGGAAGCCGATGGCCAGGCTCTCGATGCCCTCGCCCTTGAGGAATTCAACCTGTTCGCGCAGCGCGGCTTCATCGAGCGGCACCAGCACCTTGCCGGTGTTGTCGAGGCGCTCCGGCACGCCCACGCGCCAGCGCCGGCGCACCAGCGGCTGCGGCAACTCGATGTTGAGGTCGTACTGGTCGTAGCGCGCCTCGTTCGCCAGCGCGAGCACGTCGCGGAAGCCATCGGTCGTCAGCAGCGCGGTGCGCGCGCCCTTGCGCTCGATGATGGCGTTGGTGGCCAGCGTGGTGCCATGGATGACCAGCGAGAGGTCGGCGGGCGCCATCGCGGCCTTGGCCAGAACCTGCGCGACACCCTCCAGCACGCCCTTCTCGGGCGCGGCCGGCGTCGTCAGGACCTTGGCGGTCCAGCGCTGGTCGCCCTTCTCGATCGCGAGGTCGGTGAAGGTGCCGCCGATATCGACTGCAAGGCGCGCCGTCACTGCGCGGCCTCCGCCGCCCAGCGCTGCACCACGGCACAAGCCGCCGCGAAGTCTTCCATACGCATGTCTTCCTTCGGATTGTGGCTGCCGTGCTGGTTGCGCACGAACAGCATGCTCGATGGCACGCGGGCCTCGGCGAAGGCGGCGGCGTCGTGGCCGGCGCCCGAGGCGATGTCCAGGTGTCGCACGCCCAGCCCATCGGCCGCGCGCTTCAACCCCGCCCGGATGCCTTCGTCCATGATGGCGGCGCGCGAGCCGGTCTCGGAGCCGCAATCGAAGCGCACCCCGTGGCGCGCCTCGATATCGCCGATGAAGCGGTGAAGGGCTTCGAACATCATGTCGCAGGCGCGCGGGCTGACGCTGCGGACATCCAGCGAGAAGGTGGCCTCGCCGGCGATCTTGGTGAAACCGGCTTCGGCCGTCGTCGCCATGGTGCAGAAGGTGCAGACTAGCACATGGCCCATGGCGTCGAGCCGGCACCATTCCTCATCCATGCGGTGCACGAGTTCGGCCAGCGCGGCCGCGGCGTCGCGGCGGTATTTGCGCGGCGTGGCGCCCGAATGATTGTACTCGCCGATCACGCGCCCGGCGCGCAGGCGGCGGCTTCCGGGGATGCCGGTGACGATGCCGACCGGCACCTGCTCGGTGTCGAGCACGGGCCCCTGCTCGATATGCAGTTCCAGGAAGGCGGCGACATTGTGCGGGCCGATCGCGTGCTCACCGCGCGCCACCGCGTCGGGGTCGAAGCCTTCCTCGCGCATGTGGTCCGCGAGCGACCGCCCGGAATCCTGCCGCGCGATCGACAGCCCATCGCCCTTGAACAAGCCGAGCGCCATGCGCGACCCCGGATAGGACACCGGGAACCAGGCCCCTGCTTCCTCTGCACGGATCGCCATGACGGTGATGTCGCGCCCGGGCACGAAGCCGGCGCGCTTCATCCCCGCCACCGTCGCCATGCCGGCCAGCACGCCCGCCGCGCCATCGTAATTGCCGCCTTGGCGCACGGAATCCAGATGGCTGCCGATGACGATGCGCTTCGCGGCGCGGTCGGTCCCCGGCAGCGTCATGTAGAGGTTGCCCGCGACATCGACGCTGCTTTCCAACCCAAGGCGATCCGCCGCGGCGCGCACCAGCGCATGCGCCATGCGCTCGCCGGGGCCATAGGCCTCGCGCGTCACGCCCTCGCCATCCGTGCTGTTCGCGCGCAGGCCGTCGAACAATTCGGCGGCCAGGTCCATGTCGGGCGTCAGGTTCGGCAGCATCGTCATCAACCTTCAGAGAAAGGCCGTGCGCGACACGCGCGCACGGCCGGCTGGTCGCTCAGAGCATGCTCCGCACGCGCCCGCCATCCACGCGCACCATGGTGCCGGTGATGTAGGCGCCGGTCTTGCCCGCGAGGAAGGCACCCATCGGCCCGTATTCGCCCGGCTCGCCCACGCGGCCCGCCGGCACTTCCTTGCCGGCGCGCGCGATCTCCTCGTCCACGCTGGTGCCGGCCTTCTCGGCGCGCACCGCGGCGGTCTGGGTGATGCGGTCGGTGCGGATCGAACCCGGTGCCAGCACGTTCATCGTCACGCCATCCGCCGCGACCTCGGCCGACAGCGTCTTCAGCCAGGCCCAGATCGAAGCGCGCAGCGTGTTGGACAGCGCCAGCGTCGGGATCGGGTGATGCATGCCCGACGACCCCACCACGATCACGCGGCCATACTTCTGCGCGCGCATCGCCGGCATCAGCTTCATGGTGATGCGGATCGGCGAGACGACGATGTTCTGGAACCACTTGACCAGGTTCTCCTCCGTCATCTCGGACGCGGTGCAGACCGGCGGGCCGCCATGGTTCAGCACCAGGATCTCCACGCCGCCCATCGCCTTGGTGGCGGTGTCGGCCAGCATGTCCATGTCCGCACCCGACGACACGTCGGCGGCGACCGTCACCACGCCCTGCGCGCCGAGCGCCTTCAGCTCGCCCGCCGCCTTCTCCATCGCCGCCACGTCGCGGCCGCTGATGGTCAGCACCGCGCCTTCGGCCGCCAGCGCATCGGCGATCGACCGCCCGAGACCCTTGGCCCCGCCCATCACCAACGCGCGCTTGCCCTTCAGACCAAGATCCATCTGTCCATTTCCCCAATTGCCGTGGAACCGGGCCGGACCCTGCCCCCTCCCCCGCCCCCTGGCAAGACGCCGCCGGCCGCGCTACCACCGCCCAGCCCCACGAGATCATGCAGGAAGCGTTCCATGGCAAAGCCGGTCGTCCTCGTCACCCGCAAGCTGCCCGATGAGGTCGAGGCGCGCCTTGCCTCGCTGTTCGATGCGCGGCTGAACACGGCGGATGATCCGTGGTTCCGCAACGGCGCCGAGATCGCGCGCCGTGCCACCGAGGCGGGCGCCGCGGGCGTGCTCTGCGCCGCCGGCGACCCGATGAACGCGCAGACCATCGCCGCCCTGCCCGACAGCGTGAAGATCGTGACCACCTTCAGCGTCGGAACCGACCACATCGCGCTGGATGCGTGCAAGGCGCGCGGCATCGCCGTGACCCACACGCCCGAGGTGCTGTCCTTCGCCACCGCCGAGACCGCCTTCACCCTGATGCTGATGGCCGCCCGTCGCGCCGGCGAGGGCGAGCGCATGGTGCGCGCCGGCAAGTGGGAAGGCTGGGCGCCGACGCAGCTCATGGGTGTCACGCTGCAGGGCAAGACGCTCGGCGTGCTGGGCTTCGGGCGCATCGGGCGCGAGCTGGCCGACATGGCGCGCGGCATGCAGATGACCATCCACTACCACGACGTCCAGCGCGCCGCGCCCGAACTGGAAAAGGGCGCCACCTTCCACGCAAGCGAGGACACCTTCCTGCCCGCGATCGACGTGATCTCCATGCACGTCCCGGGCGGCGATGCCACGCGCAAATGGCTGAACGCCGCGCGCATCGCCAAGATGAAGAAGGGTGCGATCGTCATCAACACCGGCCGCGGTCCGTCTGTCGATGACGAAGCCCTGGTCGCCGCGCTGAAGTCCGGCCAGATCCGCGCCGCGGGCCTCGACGTCTATACCGCCGAGCCCAAGGTCGATGCCGGCTACTTCGGGCTGGAGAACGTCGCACTCCTGCCGCACCTGGGTTCCGCCACCATCGAGACGCGCGCCGCCATGGGGGCGCGCTGCATCGAGAACCTGGACGCCATGCTCAACAAGGGCACCAACCCCCCGCACCGCGCCGCCTGAAGGACAACGCCACCATGCTGTTCGACTTCGACACGATCCCGCACGACCAGGCCTACAAGCTCTGCGTCGCCTCCGTCGTGCCTCGCCCGGTCGCCTGGGTGGTCAGCCAGGACCGCGAGGGCCGCGTCAACGCCGCGCCCTATTCCTTCTTCAACGTGTTCTCGGACAACCCGGTGGTGGTCGCCATCGGTTGCGCCGCGCGCGCGCCGGGTTCGCCCAAGGACACGCTGGCGAATATCGAGGCGACCGGCCAGTTCGTGGTGAACCTGGTCTCCGCCGCGACCGTGGATGCCATGAACATCACCGCGGTGGATTTCCCCCCGGGCGTGAACGAGATCACCGAGGCCGGCCTGACCGCCGTGCCCTCGACCCGCGTGGCCGTGCCGCGCATCGCCGAGAGCCCGATCGCGCTGGAATGCGAGATCTTCCAGTTCGTGCCGACGCGCGGCCACACCATCGTGCTGGGCCGCGTGCTGGCCATGGACATCCGCGACGACTGCGTGCTGGACGCCGCCAAGTATTATGTCGACACGCCCAGGCTCGACCTGGTGGGCCGCATGCATGGCCGCGGCTGGTATGCCCGCACCACCGACCGCATCGAGGTGCCGCGCATCTCCGTCGAGGAGTGGGAAGCGAAGAAGAAGGCCGCGGCCGAGTAGAATGCCGCGGGGGCTGGACAGCCCGGCGCGGCGCGGCCAGCCTGCCGACCAAAGCGACGCGCCGGGACACGGGCGCGCCACGAAGGGAATGTCCATGACCGCCTTCCGCCCCACCCGTCGGGCTGCGCTCGCGCTCGGCGCCGCCCTGCCGCTGCCCGCCCTCGCACAGGCAGCCTTCCCCGATCGGCCGCTGCGCCTGGTGATCCCCTGGCCGCCGGGCGGCACCAACGACATCGTCGGGCGCCTGATCGCGGAAGGCATGGGGCAACGCCTCGGCCAATCGGTGGTGATCGAGAATCGCGGCGGCGCCGGCGGCGCGCTCGGCGCCGAGGTGGTCGCGAAGGCCACGCCCGACGGCTACACGCTGCTGCTCGGCGGGTCCGGCAGCCTGACCATCAACCAGCTGGTCCGCCGCCGCCTGCCCTATGACCCCGCCACCGCCTTCGCGCCGGTCGGGATGATCGGCAGCGGGGCGAATGTCATCATCGTGCATCCGTCCGTGCAGGCGACGAACCTGCGCGAATTGCAGGCTGTCGCGCGCGCCGCCAACCCGCAGCTCAACTACGCCTCGCCGGGCGTGGGCAGCACCGGGCATGCCGCCGGCGCGCTCATCACGCAGGTGCTGGGTGTGGAGATGGAGCACGTGCCCTATCGCGGCACCGGCCCCGCCATGAACGACGTGGTGGCCGGGCGCATCCAGGTCTTCACCAACGCGCTCGCGCCGATGCAGCCGCAGATCGAGGCCGGCAGCGTGCGCGCGCTCGCCATCGCCGGGCCACGGCGCAACGCCGCCATCCCGAACCTGCCGACCACCGCCGAGGCCGGCTTCCCCGACATCCAGGCCGCGACCTGGTACGCCATCCTGACCACCGGCGGCACGCCGCCCGACCGCGTGCAACGGCTGTTCGACGCGCTGACCGCCGCCATCAACGACCCGAACATCCGCGGCCGCCTCGAGGCCGGCGGGCTCGATGTCGAACCAAGCGAAAGCCCCGCCGCCTTCGCGCGCTTCGTGGCGGAGGATGCCGCGCGCTGGGCGCCCGTCGTGCGCCGTGCCGGGGTGAGCGTGGAATAGCGCGCCTGACGACCTGTTGAACCGCTGCTGACCTGCGCTCCGCCTTGCGGCCTTCGGCCGTTGCGGCAGGATGCGCTGCAGGAAACGAGGAACACGTCCATGATCGCAAGCCGCCCGCGAGCCACGGCACGGCACGCCGCATGAAGCGCCGCACCACCCTCGCGCTTGGCCTGCTGCCGCTGGCCGCGCGCGCGCAGGGCACCTGGCCCACGCGGCCGATCCGCCTGGTGGTGCCCTTCGCCCCCGGCGGCACGACGGACGTCGTCGGGCGCATCGTGGCGGAACGCCTCGGCGCGCGGCTCGGCCAGCCGGTGGTTGTGGAGAACCGCGCCGGCGCGGGTGCAACGATCGGCGCGCAGCTCGTCGCGCGCGCGGAGCCGGACGGATATGCGCTGGTGGTGTCGTCTTCGACGTCGCATGGCGTCTCGCCGGCGCTCTATCCGAACATTCCCTACGATGCGCTGCGCGACTTCACGCATGTCGCGATGATCGCGCGCTCGCCCTCGGTGCTGCTGGTCAATCCCGCCAGCCCGGCGCGGACGCTGGCGGACTTCGCCGCGGCGGCGCGCGCGGCGGGGGAGATTCGCTTCGCCGTGGCCGGCATCGGCACCTCGTCGCACCTGGCCGGCGTGCGGCTCGCCGGCGCGCTCGGCGTGCGGACCGAGAGCATCCCGTATCGCGGCGCCGGCCCTGCGTTGACCGACCTGATCGGCGGCGTGGTGCCGGCCATGCTGGACAGCCTGCCCTCGGCTGGGCCGCATGTGCGCAGTGGCGCCTTGCGCGCGCTCGCGGTCAGCGGCGCAGAACGCGCGGCCGGCTTTCCCGACCTGCCGACGCTGCGCGAGGGTGGGCTCGATGTCGTCTCCTACGCTTGGTTCGGCATATCCGGCCCGGCAGGCCTTCCCACGCCGATCACGGACCGCCTGTCGCGCGAAATCCGCGCCGTGCTGACCGATCCCGCGACACGCGCGCGGCTGGAAGAATTGGGGGGCGCACCGCCCGACACCACGCCCGAGAGCTACACCGCCTTCGTCCGCGACGAACTCGCCTCCTTCGCCCCGCTGGTGCGTGCCGCCGGCCTCCAACCGCAATAGGGAACGCCCCATGACCCGCACCGTCGGCCACCTGCTGGCTGAAAGCCTCGCCGCGCATGATGTCGATCTGATCTATTGCGTGCCGGGGGAGTCTTATCTCGGCCTGACCGATGCGCTGACCGAATTCCCGCAGATCCGCCTGGTGGTGTGCCGGCACGAGGGCGGTGCCGGCTTCATGGCCGCGGCCGATGGACGCATGCGCGATGGGCGCGCGGGCGTCGCGCTGGTCTCGCGTGGACCTGGCGTGACCAATGCGATGATCTCGCTGCACACCGCCTATCACGACGCCACGCCGCTGGTGATGCTGATCGGCCATGTGGAACGCAAGGATGTCGGCCGCCTGGCGCTGCAGGAACAGAACTACTCCCGCCTGCTGTCCGACGTGACCAAGGCGGTCTTCGAAGTCATCCAGCCGATCCAGGCCAGCGAGGTGATCGCCCGCGCCTTCCACCTGGCGCAGACCGGCACGCCTGGCCCTGTTGCCGTCATCCTGCCCGAGGACATTTTCGACGAACCCGCCGAGGGCCCCTTGGTCGCCCCACGCATCCAGCCCAAGCCCGGCCCGCGCGCCGAGGACCTCGACCAGCTCGCCGAGATGATCGCGAATGCCGAACGCCCGCTGGTGCTGGTCGGCGGTGCCATGGCCGCGACCGGCGAGCAGGGGCTCGCCGACCTCAAGCGCCTCGCGGAAGCCTGGTCGCTGCCGGTCAGCCCGACCCATCGCCGCCCGCATCTGTTCGATGCCGACCATCCGAATTACGGCGGGTACATGGGCATCCGCGTGCCCAAGCCGCTGCTGGACGAGATGAAGAAATCCGACCTGATGATCTGCCTGGGCGAACGCCTGTCGGACAGCATCAGCCAGTCCTACACCTTCCCCGCCGCGCCCGACCCGCAGCTGCCGCTGGTCCAGGTCTGGCCGGATGCCAACGAGATCGGCCGCGTCTGGCGCGTCGACCTGCCGATCGCCGCCGACCCGCATGCCGTGATCCGCGGCCTGCTGGCGCGCAACGCGCCGGAGGCCAGCGAGGGCCGCAAGGCATGGGTGAAGGGCCTGAACACCATCCATCGCGGCCTGCTGGCGCCCGAATGGGATGCGACGCCCGATGGCGTGAACTTCGCCGCCGTCTGCGCCGCCATGCAGCGCCATATCCCGGCGGATGCGGCGGTGACCTCGGATGCGGGGAACTTCTCCTCCTTCCTGCACCGCTACTTCCCGTTCAAGCAGTCGCATATGTTCCTTGCCTCGAATGTAGGCGCCATGGGGGCGGCGGTGCCCATGGCTGTGGCAGCCGCCCTGCGCCGGCCCGGAAAGCGGGCCGTCGCCTTCGTGGGCGACGGCGGCATCCTGATGACCGGCAACGAGATCGCCACCGCCATGCGCGAGGGCGTCGCCCCGGTCATCATCCTGTCCGACAACGCCGGCTATGGCACGATCGGCATGCACCATGAAGGCCGCTACCCGGGCCGGCCCTATGACCAGGCAACCAGCCTGGTGAACCCGGACTTCGTCGCCTGGGCCAAGGCCTTCGGCGCGGCCGGCCTGTCGATCACGTCCGAGGACCAGATCGAGGCCGTGCTGGCCGAGGCCTTCGCCATCACCGACCGGCCGGTGCTGGTGCATGTGAAGGCCTCGGCGATCCAGGCCTCGGCCTGGAAGAAGCGGACCATGCCGCTGCCGGCCTGATCCGCCGCCCCGTGCCGTGACAGTTTCGCGGCACGGGAGTTGCTCTCCATCCGATCCAACGGAAGCCGTCCGGGACCGGCGACCGCCCCATGGCCGCGCAGCCGCCGGCCCAGGACAGGATCGGATAGGACCTCCATGCTGAAGAAGATTGCCAGTTTCGCTCTCGGTCTTGGATTGCTCGCCTCGCCTGCCGCCGCGCAGGTCGACCTCGGCAACGGCTTCTCCGCCACCGGCACGGTCACCGGCACCACCGACTACGTGTTCCGCAACATCAGCCAGACGCGCAGCCGACCGGCCGTGCAGGGCTCGGTCGAACTGTCGCACGAGATCGGCCTGTATGTCGGCGCCTTCGCGAGCAACGTCACCTTCCCCAACACCAATGCGCGCCAGGAAGTGGATGGGATCGTCGGCTATCGCCGCACCATCGACAGCTTCACCTTCGACATCAGCGGCGTCTACTACGGCTATCCGGGCTACAGCGCGCAGCCGGGCCAGTACGACATCGACTTCATGGAAGCGATCCTGAAGCTGAAGTACGACCTGGATCCGATCACCATCGTCGGCACCGCAGCCTGGTCGCCGGACTATTTCGGGTCCTCCGGCAACAGCGTGTGGCTCGAAGCCGGCATCGACTGGAAGACGCCGGTGCTCGACGCCGTGCTGTCCGGGCGCATCGGCTACCAGTGGATCGACAACAACGCCCGCTTCGGCGCGCCGGACTACCTCGCCTACAGCATCTACCTGACGGTGCCGATCGCCTACGGTTTCTCGGTCGGTGGCGGCTTCTACGGCACCGACATCAGCCAGAGCCAGTGCGGCGGGTTGAAGGTCTGCGACAACCGCTTCATCGCCTTCGCAAGCTGGACGTTTTGACCCTGGATCGCGCGTAGGCGCGATCCAGAAGTCTTTGTGTGACCCTCAGACGGCGGGCGGCGGGCATCCGCCCGCCTTGCCTTCGCGCAATGTGCTGGTGCGCTGGGGGCGGAAGAAGGTCTTCGCGCCGACGCGCCTTGGGCTCGCGGAACTCGCCT
>JBHYEQ010000019.1:0-119560 GCA_051860065.1 Roseomonas sp. | reverse complement strand
CACCGGCCCTCTCCCCCACCCGGCCACCCATCAAGGATACGCTCGTGGGTGGCCGGGTGGGGGAGAGGGCCGGTGCCGGGCTTGAGAATGCGCCTTTCAGCGCATTCTCAAACAATGGCTCAGCCCGCCGGCCGGCCCGGCCAGACCCCCGGCCGCACCGCCGCGGCGCACAGCGCGCCATAGGCGGTGATGCCCAGCGCCACCGCCACGAACTGCCCGGTCAACCCGAACCCCATCAGGTCGCTCAGCAGCCAGCCGCCGCCCACCGCCAGGCCGATGCGCGACAGCGCCGCCGCCACCGGCCAGCTCATCCGCCCCGCCCCCATGGCGGCGAAATACAGCGCCATGCCGATGCCGAAGCCCGGCATGGCCCAGGCGATGATCGACAGCGCCTCGGTGGCGATGACGCGCACCGCCGGGTCATCGGTGAAGGCGGCGGCCGTCGCGGCGGGGAAGATCGCGACGGGAATCGCGATGGCCGACGTCACGCCCAGCGCCAGCAGGCCGCCGGTCCAGGCGATCCGTCGCGCCTCCGCCCAATCCCCCGCGCCGACCGCGCGCCCGACCAGCGCGGTCAGCGCCGATCCCACGCCGAAGGCCAGCGGGATCATCAGGAACTCGATCCGCGCGGAAATCCCGTACCCCGCCACCGCCGCCGCCCCGTGATGGGCAATGCTGGCCGTCACCAGGATGGTCGCGAGGTTCGCGACGGTCGCCATGGCGCAGGCCACCAGCCCGACCGACAGGATGCGGTGGAACAGCGCGGCGCGCAGCGGGGTGCGCAGGTTCGGCGTGAAGCCCGCCCCGCCCGCCATCACCACCGCCGCCATCACCGCGGCCGACCCCGTCATGGTCAGCGCGAAGGCCAGCCCCGCCCCCGCCAGCCCCATGCCGACCGGTTCCATCAGCACCCACGCCAGCGGCGGGAAGGCCAGCCACGCGCCGATCACCCCGCGCGCCGCCAGCGCATGCCGCCCGCCGCCGCGCAGGATCGACGCCAGGGTATTGGTCAGCCAGGCCGGCAGCGCGCCGGCCCCGAACAGCCAGGCGGAATAGGCCGCCGCCGCCGCCCCGGTATCCGCCCCGCCGATCAGCCCCAGGATGCTGCGCGGAAACACCGCCAGCGGGATGGCGAACAGCGCCGCCCCCGCGCAGGCAATCACCAGCGCATGGGTGGCCAGCGCCGATGCCTCGTCCGGCTTGTTGGCCCCCAGCGCACGCGCGATCGCCGAGACCACGCCACCCCCCATCGCCCCGGCCGACATCTGCCCCAGCAGAAGCGCGAAGGGCAGCACCACCGCCCAGCCGGCCAGCGCCAGCGTGCCCTGCCGCGCCGCCAGCCAGGGTTCGATCAGCAGCGCCGCCACCTGGGTGCCGGCCAGCAGCGTGGTCGGTGCGGCCAGTGCCAGGATGCGCCGCACCCGGCTCGGCGGCGGCGCGGCGAGGACGGTGCCGTCAGCCATGGGTCACCTCGGCGCCGAAGCGGCGGCGGATCGCGTCGTTGGCGCCGGGGCCGGGCAGGATGCGCACATCGTCGGGCCGCAGTGGCGTGCCGTCGGCGCGGCGTGGTTCCGGTGCGCGCACCGGCGCCCCGGTGTCGCGCTCCACCATCAGCGTCGGCGGCCCGTCCGGCCCTGAGAGATGCCGCGCCCCCCAGTCGCGGATGGCGAGGTACAGCGGGAAGGCATCCCGCCCGCGCTCGGTCAGGTGATAGGCGTGCCGCCCGCCATCGGGCACGCGCTCCAGCAGACCGTGCCGCACCAGCGCCCCCAGCCTGGCCGAGAGAATATTCGGCGCGATGCCCAGGTTGCGCTCGAAGGCATCGAAGCGGGTGGTGCCGGCAAAGGCCTCGCGCAGCAGCAGGATGGTCCAGCGCTCGCCCAGGATCGCCATGGCGCGGGCGACGGGGCAGCGCATGCGGGCGAAGTCGGTTCGGGGCATGGGGCGTCCTGCGTGGTGCCAAGGCATCAGGCGCCGAAAGCTTTCACTATGCAAGTCAGTCGCCCGCACGGCTTGCCAGCAGGCTTGTCCACAGGAAACTGCCGCCGGAGGTCATCGCAGAACTTGTGTCCGCGTGCCGGTTTGCCCTACCGTATGTTGTGTCGGGGGACATCGGGGGACCACGCAATGGACTGGACGACGGAAGCCATCGAGCGCCTGAAGGCGCTTTGGGCCGAGGGCCATTCGACGGCCGAGATCGGTCGCCGGATGGGCATCTCGAAAAACGCCGTGGTCGGCAAGGCGCATCGCCTGACGCTGCCGGCGCGCCCCAGCCCGATCCGCCGCGACGCCCTGCCGCGCCCGGCACCCGCACCCCGCGCGCCGCGCCCGGTGCATGTGCCCATGCAGCGCCTGGCGCAACCGCCGGTGATGCGCCCGGCGCCCGTGCCCGCCCCGCCACCCCAGGCCAGCGCGCCACCGGTGGTGCGCAGCTTCCCCAGCGCCCGCCCGCGCATCGGGTCGCGGTCCTGCTGCTGGCCGATCGGCGAACCCGGCACCCAGGGCTTCCGCTTCTGCGGCGGAGACCCGATGGCCGGCAAGCCCTACTGCATGGAGCACGCGGCGCTGGCCTACGTGAAGCCGCGCGATCGGCGCGAGGACGCGGCGTAGGGCTGCGTCCCCAGGGAGGGCTCTGCCCTCCCTGAAACCCTCCCGGCAAGGGCCGAAAGGCCCTTGCATCCCATGACTTGGTGCGGGGCTGGGGGACGATGCGCATCGCCCGTTAGGTGAACAGCGGCGTTTGTTCACCGGCGCGACCATCCCTCTCCGTCGGCGGATGAATGGAAGTCCTCGGCACGGCCGAGTGGCGGCAGGTGCTCGCCATCCTCCTGCACGCGGTGCAGCAGGTCCTCCTCCGTCTTGACCATGATCGATCGGACCTGCCCGAGCCCGGTTGCGGCAAGCCCATGGCTCGCCGCCTCACGCACGTCCCGCCGCGCATGCGGCGGGTTGCGGCGCCCCGCGCCATGGCCGCGTCGCCCTCGCGGCAACCCCGCCGGGCAACCACCGGCCTGCACCCCCCGTCATCCTTGACAGATAGGAGAAAATTCCTCCATTCTTCCCGGCCCCTCGCACGCCGGAGCCCCCATGTCCCCCTGGACCTTCCCCACCCGCCGCCCCCGCCGCTACCGCCCCCGCCCCTGGTCCCTGCTCACCGACGCCGAGTACGACGCGCTCCGCCTCTACACCGACCGCGCCCCGGGCCCCGGCCGTCCCCTCAACGACCCTCGCGGCCGCCTCGACGCCATCTTCCGCATCTGCCTCACCAACACCCCCTGGACCCGCATCTCCACGGACCATGGTCCTACCGCCACCATCCACCGCCATTTCCGCCGCCTGGCCCATGCCGGCATCTGGACCGACCTGCTCCGCGCCTCGCGCCGCCGCCGCGCGCCGAAACCCCTGCGTCGCCTGCACCACTGGATCGCCGCCGTGTTCCGCCGGTGCCTGCGCATCCTCGGCCTGGCCGCGGTCGAACTCGCCCGCCGCCTGCGCGCCTTCCGCGCCATCCCCGGCCCGCTCTGGTACTTCCCGGACCCGAATTTGTCCGAACAGGTGAACGCCATCCTGGCCGACGCGCTGAAAAAGCCCGACGACCCCGGCCTGCCGGCGCTGATCACGCTCTGCCGCCGCGTGCTGCGCGTCGCCGACCGCCGCCGCGCCGTGCCGCGCTGCCTGGTGCCCTTCGCGTGAGCCGTGTGCCTCAGGCGCCGCCATGCTGCGGCTTGGCTTGCGCGCCATGCACCGGTGCGTTGGCCGCCAATGGCAGTATGGGCGCGGTCGCGCTGCGCGCGCCCCGATCGTGCATTCCCACGATCCGCCTTCCGGGGCTGACGGTCGGCGCGCGCAAAACATCACCTTCCGCGCGCCACGCATTGCGGCGATGGTACGCCCCGCATGCAATCCCGCCTGGCCGGAGTCGCGCTGCAGCTCGCGGCGCTGGCGACCTTCGTCGTCATGGACACCATCATCAAGCTGCTCACGGCGCATTTCGCCGTGCCGCAGGTGATGTGGGCGCGCTTCCTGTTCGGCTTCCTCACCGTTGCCATCGCGCTGCGCATCGCCACCGGCCAGGTGCCGTGGCGGTCCCGCGCACCGGGCCTGCAGACCCTGCGCAGCCTGACGCTGGCGGCCTGCAACTACCTGTTCACGGTGGCGCTCACCCATATCCCGCTGGCCGATGCCACGGCGGTCGGCTTCGCCTCGCCTTTGCTGACGGTCGCGCTGGCGGCGATCTGGCTGAAGGAGAGCGTGGGCTGGCGGCGCTGGGCCGGGGTGGTGGTCGGGCTGCTCGGCGTGCTGGTGCTGCTGCGCCCGCCCTTCCTGTTCGCGGGCGAACCCGTCCACTGGGCCATGCTGCTGCCGCTCGGCACCGCGGCGCTCTTCGCGGTCTACCAGATCCTCACGCGCAAGCTGGCCTCGATCGACGACCCGCGCACCACCATCCTGCACACCAGCTTCGCGGCGGCGTTGCTCACCTCCGCCATCATCCCCGGCGCCTGGTCCTGGCCGAGTGCCGGCGGCTGGGGCGTGCTGGTGCTGCTGGGCGTGCTGGGCGGCGCGGGGCATGGGCTGATGGTGCTCGCCTTCGCCCGCGCGCCGGTCAGCCTGCTGGCGCCGATGTCCTACACGCAGATGATCTGGGCGGTGCTGGCCGGCATCCTGGTCTTCGCCGACTACCCCGACTGGATGACGCTGGCCGGCATGGTGGTGATCGCCGCCGGCGGCCTGCTGGTGGCCTTGCCCGACCGGAGGCGGAAGGGTGGTGCCTGACCCCCGGCCGCCGCGCCGCGCGCCCCGGCCCGTCGGCCGTGCCAGCGCGCGCTTGCACCGCGCCCCGTGCTGGTCTAGCGAGACATATTGCGGGCTATCGACAGGGTCCGCGCGCCTCGCGGCCGTCCATCCAGGCGCCGCGCATGAGGGATTCCATGGCTGACATCGGAATGGCCAAGGGGGCCGAGGAACGCGGGCATGCGCGCGCTGCGCTCGATGCCGCCAGCGTTCGCGAGGCCTATCGCCGCTGGGCAGGGGTATACGACACGGTGTTCGGTGGGGTCTCCGGCTTCGGCCGGCGCCGCGCCGTGGCCGCGGTGAACCGCCTGGCCGGCCCGCGTGTGCTGGAAGTGGGCGTCGGCACCGGCCTGGCGCTGCCGCTGTATCGCCGCGACCTGCAGGTGGTCGGCATCGACCTGTCGCGCGACATGCTCGAAAAGGCCAAGGAACGCGTCGACTCCGAACGCCTGGGCAATGTCGGCGGCCTGCTCGAGATGGATGCCGAGCACATGGCCTTCGCCGACGGGGCCTTCGACATCGCGGTGGCGATGTTCACCGCCTCGGTCGTGCCGGACGCCAAGAAGCTGTTCGCCGAGATGTCGCGCGTGGTGCGCCCCGGCGGCCACCTGCTCTTCGTGAACCATTTCGCCGCCGAGGGCGGCCCGCGCTGGTGGATCGAGCGTGCCATGGCGCCGCTGTCGCGCCGGCTCGGCTGGCATCCCGATTTCGCGCTGCGCGACCTCCTCGACCTCGAATCGAATCCGGTCGAGAGCATCGAGCCCTGCCCGCCGGCCGGCATCTTCACCCTGGTGCAGATGCGCAACCCCGATGCGACGCCGCAGGCCCTGGCCGCGGAATAACGCGCCGCGGGGCGTTCAGCCCCGCCGACCGGCGCGTGGCGCCGTGCCGCTGCCACGCCCGACATCGAAGCCCAGGAAGCCGACCTCCGGCCGCGGCGCGCCGCCGTCATTGGCGAACAGGCGCGGGCGCAGGGATGGCGCCGGCTGGGCGCGGCCAGCGGTGGCACCCTGGGCGCGTGCGGCGGCCTGCGCGGCGCGGGTGGCCTCGGCCTGCAGGGCGCGGTCGCGTGCGGCGCGTTGCGCGGCCGTCAAGGATGCCTCCGCCGGCGTCACCGGCCCGCGCGTGGTGGCGCGGGCCGAGAGCAGGAAGAACATGATCTCGCTGCGACCCTGGTCGACCGCGGCATCCACCGCGGTCAGCCCGAGCACGTTGCGTTCCTCGAGGCTGGCGCCACGCGTCACGGCATCGCGTGCCGCGGCCAGGTCGCCGCGGTTGATCGCGTCGAATAACGCGGCGGTGGGCGGCAGGTTGGCGTTCGGGTCCGCCGGGATGGGCTCGGGCGCGCGACGCGCGGCAAGGCCGGGCAAGGCGGGCGGCGGCGGCCGGCGTGTCCCGCCGGCGGTGGGGGGCGGCGGCCCGGCGAACTGCGCCTGCGCGGGTGTCGGGCCAAGGGGCAACCCCGGCACCGCCATCAGGCCGACCACGGGAAGCAGCGCGAGGATGCGTCTCATGGCCGCTTCATACCCCGCTTCGCCGCGGGGCGGAAACACCTTGTCGGCAATGCGCGACCCGGCATCGACAGACCAAGCCGATACCCCATCGGATCGCGCAGCGATCCAGGGGCGCAACGGTGCCCAGCCACCAGCCAACCCGAACGCGCCCGCGCATGGTGCAAAGGCAAGGGCCACGGTCGCGGCGCGGCCGCCCTCCGAGGGGAGAAAAAACGCCTACCTTCCCTCGCGCCGCCAGGCCATCACCGCCGCGCCCAGCACCAGCGCCAGCGCCAGCCATGCCGGCAGCAGCGGCAGCGCGCTGATGCCCGTGACCGTATGGTCGCCGTTGCGGCGCAACCCGATCCAGCCGGCGCCCGCCACGTCGCGCCCGGGTGCCACGCGGCGCAGGTCGGGCAGCGCCGGCACCGCGCCGTCGCCCATGAAGCGCGCCGCCCCGCCGGTGCCGGCCAGCAGCGGCCGCAGGCGCTCGGCGTCGGCGCGCAGGTCGGCGATCTCCAGCGGGTTCGCCGCGGCCGAGGCGGCGAAGGCGGTGCGCCGTCCATCGGAGGCCTGCCACACGCCGGGCTGGGTCGCCGGCAGGGTGAGCGTCGAACGCCCGCCGCCGGCTTCCTCCGGCTGGGCGCGGGTGACGGAACCGTCCGGCGCGGTCACCGCGATCTCGGGCAGCGCGCCGGCATCGAGGCTGCGGCGCGTGACGGTCAGGCGCCCGGCCTCGATGCGCGCGGTCAGGTCTTCTTCTTCCAGCTCGGTCTCGCGCATCAGCCAATGGGCCACGCGGCGCAGCACCTCCTGCTGGGGGCCGCCGCCGTCATGGCCGCGCGACCACAGCCAGATGTGGTCCGACAGCAGCAGCGCGACGCGCCCCTCGCCGACGCGGTCCAGCACCAGCAGCGGCGCGCCGTCCGGCCCTTCCATGACGGTGCTGCCGGATCGCGCCTCGGTCCGCAGCCAGCGATACCAGCGGCCCCATTGTGCCTCGGCCTGTTCGGTATTGGCGCCGATCAGGCCCTCGGTGACCGGGTGGCGGAAGCCCAGCGCGGAGACGCGCGGGCGGAAGGCTTGTTCCGCCACCGCGTTCTGCCGCCCGGCCGGGCGCGCCGGCAGCACCTGGCCGAGCGGCGTCAGCGCCAGCGACACCGGCCCGCTGAATTCCGGCCCGGTCGACATCAGCAGCGCGCCGCCGCCGCGCACATAGTCGGCGATGTTCCGCAGATACGCCAGCGGCAGGATGCCGCGGTTGGAGAAGCGGTCGAACACCACCAGGTCGAATTCGCGCAGCTTCACCTGGAACAGCTCGCGCACCGGGAAGGCGATCAGCGCTAGTTCGTTCAGCGGCGTCAGGTCGTCCTTCTCGGGCGGGCGCAGGATGGTGAAGTGGACCAGGTCCACATTCGGGTCGGCCTTGAGCAGGCGGCGCCAGGTGCGTTCGCCGGCATGCGGTTCGCCGCTCACCAGCAGCACGCGCAGCCGGTCGCGCACGCCGTTGATGGTGACCACCTGGCGGTTGTTGCGGGGGCTGACCTCGCCGGGGCGGGGCTCGGCCTCGATCTCCACCACGGTCGGACCGCCGCGCTGGATAGGCACGGTGATGCGGTGGTCGCGGCCGATCGGCACGCTTTCGCTGCGCGCCGCCTCGCCGTCGCGGCGGATGGTCAGGCGCGCCGCACCCTGGGCGTTCGCCACGCCGAGGTCGTCCACCGCGACGCGGATCTCGACCTCGCGGCCGACGATGCCGAAGCCGGGCGCCTCGATGATGCGCAGGCGCCGGTCGGTCTGGCCGGCGCTGCCGGGCATCAGCGCGTGGAAAGGCGCGTCGAAGGGCACTGCGGCCGGGATGTCGTGCGCCTGCCCGTCGGTGAGCGCGATGACGCCGGCCAGGCGCGCGCGCGGGATCTCCGCCAGCGCGCGCTCGATGGCGGCGAACAGCCGGGTGCCCTGGTTGCCGCCCTCGGGCACCTCGATGGTCCGCAGTTCCAGTTCAGGCAGGCGTGCGGCGCGGGCCTCGACCTCGCGGCGCGCGGCGTCGATCTGCGCGGTGCGGGTGGCGATGGTGGTGGAATCCGTCTGGTCCACCACCAGCAGGGCGATGTCGGGGCGGGTTTCGCGGGTTTCCTCGACGAGGCGGGGGTTGGCCAGGGCCAGCAGGATCAGCGCGAAGGACACGCCGCGCCAGGCGATGCCGCGGGCGCGGCGCAGCACCGCGGGCACCAGCGCCAGCACGGCGAGCAGCGCCGCAGCGCCCAGCAGCCACAGCGGCAGGACGGGCGCGAAGTCGATGCCGGCGATGGTCTGGGTCACGTTGCTTGTCCCTCAGACGGCGGGCGCCGGCCATCCGGGTGCCCATGCGCGTTGCGGAGCAACGCGACATGGGACCCGTCCGGCCGGCTTGCCTTCGCGCCCCGAACGGGTGCGCTGAACGCGACTGACGGCCTGGGCGCGGTCGCGCTTCGCGCTCGCGGCCCCATGCGGAGATCGGGCCGATGCGGGCGCTCGCGCGGTCCCCATCCCATCCTCAATTCCCCAGCCGTTCGAGGATGGCCGGCACATGCACCTGGTCGCCCTTGTAGTTGCCGGTCAGCGCGTACATCACGAGGTTCACGCCGAAGCGGTAGGACAGGATGCGCTGCCGTGCCCCGCCCGGGATGGTCGCGTAGGGGTTCTGCCCGCGCGCATCCATCGCCCAGGCCGCCGCCCAGTCATGGCCGCCGATGATGACCGGGCTGACGCTGTCATTCGCGCGGTCCTGGTCGCGCGCCACCCAGACCTGGCCGCCGGCGAAGCGGCCGGGCAGGTCCTGCAGCAGGTAGAAGGCGCGCTTGAGCACATGGTCCTCGGCCACCGGCGCCAGCGGCGGCACGGCCAGGTCGCGCGTCACGCGCCGCAGGGCCGCGCGTGCGCCGGGGTTCATGCCCTCGCCCGAGCCTTCGTCGCGCGTGTCCAGCAGGATGATGCCGCCATTGCGCATGAAGGTGTTGAGCGCGGCGGCGGCGGCCGCGTCCGGCTGCGCCGCCTCGGCCAGCACCGGCCAGTAGATCAGCGGGTAGAGCGACAGGTCGTCGCGCCCCGGCACGACCGGCTGCGGTTCCGCCAGCGCGGCGGCGGTGCGGCGGTTCACGAAATCCGAAAGGCCGACCAGGCCCATGCGCGACACCTCATCGACCTGCGTATCGCCGGTGACGATGTAGGCGAGGCGCGTGGCGATCGCCGCCGCGCCCTCGGGTTCCGGCGCCTGCGCCTGGGCCGGCAGCGCCAGGGCCACCAGCACCGCCGCCATGCCCGCGCGACGCGACCATTGCGGTCCGACGAGCCCGCGCTGGACCAGCGAGATCAACAGGTCCGCCGCCAGCAACAGCAGCGCCAGCGCCAGCAGCCAGGGCCCCAGGTCGCGTTCCGCCGGCACGCCGCCGATGGTCTCGGCCCGCGCGCCGGGCGGCGGCGCTGCGGCGGCGCGCGGCGGCGGCAGATGCGCCGACAGGTTCAGCGCACGGCGCCAGGCGGCATCCTCCGCTTGCCCCGGCGTGCCGTACCAGCCCGGCGGGTGGCGCGGGGAGGCGACCGTCTCCTCCACCCGGTTGGCCGGGATGGGCGCGGCGGCCGGCGGCGCAGGCCCGAGCCTTCCGAAGCCGTCCAGGATTTCCAGTGGTGCGAGCGGCGCCTCGCCCTCGGCCCCCTGCACGCCGGCCGAGAGCGCCACCATCCGCCGCAGCATGTCCACGAACAGGCCCGAGAGCGGCAGGTTCGACCATTCGGCATTGGCCGTAACATGGAACAGCACGATGCGCCCGCGCCCGCGCGATTCGGCGGTGACCAGCGGCGTGCCATCGGCCAGCCGCGCCCAGGAGCGTTCGGTCAGGCGCGGCGAGGGTTCCGCCAGCACCTGGCGTTCCACGGTCACTTCCGCGGGCGGTACCAGGCCGGCGAAGGGCGAGCCCTCGGGGAAGGGGGCCAGCGACTGCGGCCGGTCCCAGGACAGCGCACCGCCGAGCTGCCGTTCGCCGGCGCGCAGCGCCACCGGCAGCAGTGGGTCCGGGCGTTCGGCCAGCCGCGGGCCGGCGAAGCGCACCAGCAGCCCGCCCTCCTCGACCCAGCGTGTCAGCGCGGCGCGCTCGCGGCCCTCCGGCACCTCGCGGTCGGCCAGCACCATCACGGCCAGGCGCCGGCCGAGCAGCGCCTCCGGCGTGCCGCGCCTGATCTCCGCGTAAGGCGCCAGCGCGCGTTCCAGGTAGAACAGGTCGCCGGTCAGCGGTGCGTCCGCCGTCGTCTCCAGCGCCGCGGACAGCCCCACCGGGCGGCGGCGGAAGCGTTCATCCAGCAGCACCGTGCCCGCCGCGCCGGCCTCGGGCTCAAGGTCCAGGCGCACCACCTGGTTGCGGATTTCGATGGGCAGGTCGAGCGAGGCCTCCGCGCTGGTCTCCCCAGCCGGGAAGGCCAGCGTGGCGGAGGCGATGGCGCGGCCGTCGCTGGTGCGCGCCAGCACCGTGGCTTCGGTCGGCACGGCGGCGGGCGTCTGCATCGCGCGCACCACCAGGCGGTCGGCCTCGGCGCGCGGCGGCGGCAGGATGCGCACGGGGCGGCCCTCGGCGCGCGCGACGGTCAATGGCCCGGCCTCGACCAGGGCGGCAGCGAAGGCGCCGGCGGCGTCGCCCTGTGCCGCATGCTCCACACCATCCGTCACCCACAGCGTCGCGATCCCGCCCGGCTGCGCGGCACGGAAAGCGGCCAGCGCGGCCAGCGCCGCCGCGTGGTCGGACGGCCAGGGGCGCGGCCGCAGCGCGGCGATCCGCGCGCGGGCTTCGTCGGCCGGCATCAGTGCGGTCGCGGCGATCGCTTCGCCACTCGCCGGCGGCGCGGTGGAGAGCAGCGCCACACGCCGTCCCTCGCGCCCCGCGGCGTCCAGCGCCGCCACCGCGGCCGCCACGCGCGCCGGCCAGTCGGGCGCGGCCGCCCAGCCATCATCCATCACCACCAGCAGCGGCCCCGTCCCGCCACCCCCCGCCTGCGGCTGCCAGACCGGCCGCGCCAGGCCGATGACCAGCAGCGCCGCCGCCACCAGGCGCAGCAGCAGCAGCCACCAGGGGGTGCGGTGCGGGGTTTCCTCGGTCGGCGGCAGGTCCTGCAACAGGCGCAGCGCCGGGAAGGTCTGCGCCTTCGGCGCCGGCGGGCTCACCCGCAGCAGCCACCACAGCACCGGCAGCGCCGGCAGCGCCAGCAGCAGCCAAGGTGCCGCGAAGGCGAGGGGACCGACCTGCCACATCACCCTGGCGCCAGCCTGCGATGCAGCGCCAGCAGCGCCGCTTCCGGCGGCTGGTCCGTGCGATGCGTCGCGAACGACCACCCCGACGCTGCCGCCAGCGCGCGCAACCCATCCCGGTGCCGCGCCAGGCGTTCCTCATACAGGGCGCGCACGCCCTCGACCCGCGGCACCAGCGCGTGCTCGGCATTGCCAGGGCCTTCGAAACGAACACGGCCGGTAAAGGGCAGCGTCTCCTCCGCGGGGTCGAGCACCTGCACCAGATGGCCCCGGATGGACCGCGATGCCAGCGCCGCCAGGCGATTGCGCGTCTGTTCCAATGGCGCCAGGAAATCACTGAACAGCACGACGCGCGCATGCCGCGGCACCCGCCCGTCATCAGCCTCCGGCGCCTGGCGCGGCAAGGTCTGCGCCAGCGCATTCAACGCCCCGCGCCCCATGAAGGCCCGCGGCAGGCCGAACAGCCGCACCCGCTCACCCCCCCGGAACAGCAGGGACGACAGCGCCAGCAAGAGCAACTCCGCCCGCACCCGCTTGGTCGGCAAATCCCGATGGCTGCGCCAGTCCATCCCCGGCCCGCCCTGGCACCAGACCGCGACCGTCTGCGCCGCCTCCCACTCCGTCTCACGCACGAACAGGCGGTCGGACTTCGCCGATTGCCGCCAATCCACCCGCGCCGCCGCATCGCCGGGCAAATATGGCCGGAACTGCCAGAACGCATCCCCCTGCCCAGGCCGCCGCCGCCCATGCACCCCCTGCATGACCGTCGCCGCGACACGCTCCGCCTGCACCACCAGCGGCGGCAACGCCGCGCCAAGGGCCTCGGCCCAGGGGACGGTGATGGAGCTGCTCATGCGCGGCGTCCCTGGGGAGTGCTCTGCCCTCCCCAGACCCCTCCCGCCAAGGGCTTAAGGCCCTTGGAACCCTCGAATTGATCGGGGGATTTGGGGAGGGGCATGGCACGTCCGACCCGCCGGGCACCACCGACGATGCCCCTCCCCAAATCCCCCGATTCAAAACCCGCGGTCCAGGGGGCCGTAGCCCCCTGGCGGGGAGAGGTTTGGAGAGGGGCAGAGCCCCTCTCCAAGGCGCCACGCACGGGCACGCTACGCCACGCTCTCCTTGA
Organism: Roseomonas sp.; assembly: GCA_051860065.1. Lineage (GTDB taxonomy): Bacteria > Pseudomonadota > Alphaproteobacteria > Acetobacterales > Acetobacteraceae > Neoroseomonas. The sequence continues at coordinate 106,875 of JBHYEQ010000019.1, read as the reverse complement.
GGGTGTCGATGACCTCGCGCAGGTGGATGCCGTCGGCGCGGGCGGCGAAGGTCAGGGCCATGCGGTGGCGCAGGACGGGTTCGGCCAGCGCCAGGACGTCGTCGACGCTGGGGGAGAGGCGGCCGTCGAGCAGGGCGCGGGCGCGGGTCGCGAGCATCAGGGCCTGGGCGGCGCGGGGGCCGGGGCCCCAGGCCAGGTGTTGGCGGACGCTGTCGAGCGCGGTGGTTTCGGGGCGGGCGCCGCGGACCAGCTTCAGGATGGCGTCGAGCACCTGTTCGCCGACCGGGATGCGGCGGATGAGGGCCTGGGCGGCCATGAGTTCGGCGGCGGTCATGGCCGGGACGGGGCGGGCTTCCTTGGCGCCGGTGGTGGCCAGCAGCATGGCGCGTTCGGCGGCTTCGTCGGGGTAGCCGACCTCGATTTCCAGCAGGAAGCGGTCGAGCTGGGCTTCGGGGAGGGGGTAGGTGCCTTCCTGCTCGATCGGGTTCTGGGTGGCGAGGACGTGGAAGGGCATCGGCAGGGGGTGGATTTCGCCGCCGATGGCGACGCGGTGTTCCTGCATCGCCTGGAGCAGCGCGGATTGGGTGCGCGGGGAGGCGCGGTTGATCTCGTCGGCCATCAGCAGCTGGCAGAAGATCGGGCCCTTGATGAAGCGGAAGGCGCGCTTGCCGGTGGCGTCTTCCTCCAGGACTTCGGAGCCCAGGATGTCGGCGGGCATCAGGTCGGGGGTGAACTGCACGCGCCTGGGGTCGAGGCCGAGCACGGTGCCGAGCGTGTCCACCAGCTTGGTCTTGCCGAGGCCCGGCACGCCCACCAGCAGGACATGGCCGCCCGAGAGCAGGGTGATGAGCACGCGTTCCACCACCAGGTCCTGGCCGAAGATCACGCGGCCGACCGATTCGCGCACCCGGGCCAGGCGGGTGCCGAGGGCTTCGACCTCGGCGACCAACGCGGCGGGGTCCTGTGTCGTCTCGGCCACTTCACTCATGCGGGCAGGGCTCCCTATATGACGACGGCGGAGGCGCACGGGCCGGTGCACCCCCAGATGGAATTAGCTCGCATCGGCCACGCTGAGTGCAAGGGCGACGGAATGCAATGATGCGCCAGGACATGGACATGCCGCAGGCCGCGAAAGGCTCGGCGGGTGCGATGCAAAAATCGGGCTGCGCCGGACCGCCGGCCGGGGCGGTGCTCGCGCGGGCCAGGATGGAATGCGGCGACTACGCCATCCGCATCGCCCGCGACGGGACCTGGCACTACAAGGGCAGCCCGATCAACCGCAAGCCGCTGGTCTGCCTGTTCGCCTCCGTGCTGAAGCGCGGGGATGACGGCGCCTATTGGCTGGAGACCCCGGCCGAGCGTGGGCGGATCGAGGTGGACGACGCCCCCTTCCTGGCGGTCGAGCTGTTCTGGCGCGATTGTGACTGCGGCTGCGCAAAGCCGCAGCAATGCCTGACCTTCCGCACCAACCTCGATGAGATCGTCACCGCCGGGCCGAACCACCCGATTCGCGTGGCGATCTGCCCGCACACGCGCGAACCGCGCCCCTATGTGCTGGTGCGCCCGGGGCTCGAGGCGCGGATCAGCCGCGCGGTCTTCTACGAGCTGGTGGCGCTGGCGCAGTCCGAGACCGTGGACGGGCGCGAAGTGCTGGGCGTCTGGAGCGAGGGCATGTTCTTCCCGATCGACGACAAGCCGGCGCTGGACATGGCGGCGGAGTGAGCGCCGCCGCCTTCGCGCTGGATGCCGAGCGGCTGCGCGCGCGCCTGGCCGACCCGGATGCCCTGCCGCGCGACCGGCCCTCGCCGGAGGATGACCTCGACCGCGTCGCGCGCACCGGCGGACGGGTTGTGGAGGCGGCGGTTCTGGTGCCGCTGGTGCTGCGCCCCGAACCCACCATCCTGCTGACGTTGCGCTCGGCGCGGCTGACATCGCATGCCGGCCAGGTGTCGTTCCCCGGCGGGCGGATGGAGGCGGGCGAGACGCCCGAGCAGGCCGCGCTGCGCGAGGCGCAGGAGGAGGTCGGGCTGGACCCCGCCGTGCCGGTGCTGCTCGGGCGGTTGCCGACGCTGCTGACCGGGACGGGCTATTGCGTGACGCCGGTGGTGGCGCTGCTTCGCCCGCCCTTCGACCTGCGGCATGATCCGGGCGAGGTTGCGGAAGCCTTCGAATACCCGCTGACGCGGCTGCTCGACCCCGCGGCACCGGAGCGCCGCAGCCAGGAATTCCGCGGGCGCATGCGCGAATTCTGGGTCTGGCCGCATGAGCGCCACTATATCTGGGGTGCCACGGCCTCGATGCTTGTCACGCTGGCGGCCGTGCTGCGGGATCAGCGATAAAGCCACGCCGCGACCTGCCAATACAGCGGCAGCCCCAGCACCAGGTTGAACGGGAAGGTCACGCCGAGCGAGGCGGTCAGGTAGATGCCCGGGCTGGCCTCGGGCAGTGCCGCGCGGCAGGCGGCTGGCGCGTCGATGTAGGACGCGCTCGCGCAGATCGCGCCCAGCACGAAGGAGCCGCCCTGCGACAGGCCGATGGCATGGCCCGCCACCACCCCCACCACGCCCCACACCACGGGCGAGAGCACGGCGAAGGTCGTGAGGAAACGCCCGACCTTGGCGAAGTCCCGCACCTGGCGCGCGGCGGTCATGCCCATCTCGAGCAGGAAGATCATCAGCACGCCGCGGAACAGGCCTTCGTAGACCGGGCTGATCTGGCGCCATTGCGCGTCGGTGGACAGCGCGCCGATCACCATGCCGCCCGACAGCAGCAGGATGCCCCGCCCGCGCAGCGTATCCGCCGCTAGCCTGCCGAGCGACATCGTCCCGTTGGCGCGCCCCATCGATACGCGCGCCAGCACGAGCGCGACGATGACCCCCCATTCCATCAGCGCCACCACGGCGGTCAGGCTGCCCTCGGCGGGGCGTTCCATGGCGCGCGCGAAGGCGATGGCGGCGAAGAAGGTGACCGAGGAGACCGATCCGTAATGCGCCGCCACGGCGGCCGCGTTCTGCACGTCGAACCCCGCCGCGCGGCGCAGCAGCAGGAAGGTCAGCGCCGGGATCGCCACCGTCAGCGCGGCCGCGAGGCCCAGCAGCGGCGCGACCTCGGCGAAGGGAACCTGCGCCAGTTCGCGCCCCCCGGTCAGCCCGATCGAAAACAGCAGGTAGATCGAGATCAGCTTCAGGACGGGTTCCGGCAGTTCGAGCTCGGAACGGATGAAGCCCGCCACCGCGCCGAGCACGAAGGCGAGCACGATCGGCGAGATCAGGTTGGTGAGGAGGATGTCGAAGCCTGGCATCGCGGCGCTGTCCCGTGTGGTTTCGGGCGCGGCTTGTGCCGGTGGCGTGGCATGAGGGGAAATGAGTTCTGGTGCCGTCTGTAATAAGAAAACGCTATGAAAGGGCCGCCGCCCGCGCGATGCCCTGCTCCACCGCATGCGCCAGCGCCTCGGCGGCCGGCGGCGCGCTGTCGCGCAGCAGCAGGCAGATCACCGTCTCCTCCAGCGCCGGCAGCCCGGCCCGGGCGGGCAGCGGCGCCAGGCCTGGGGGCACCAGGGTGCGGGGCAGCACCGTGACACCAAGGCCCGCGCGCACCGCGGCCGCGGCGCCGGCCAGGCTGGGGCTGGTATAGACGATGTCGAAGCCGCGCCCGACGGCGGCCAGCGCCTCGGTCGTGCGTTCGCGGTAGACGCAGGGCGCGGGGCTGAGCACCAGGCGCAGCGGGGCGTCGCGCGGCGGCGGGCGCGCGCCCTCGGCCGCCACCCACATCAGGGCTTCCCGCCAGACCGGCCGGGCGCCCGGATGCAGCCTTCCGGGGGCCTGCTTGATGACCGCGAGGTCGAAGGCGCCGGCCTCGATGCCTTCGATCAGGCGGCGCGTCAGGTCGCAGGCGGTGGACAGGCGGACCGCCGGATGCGTCTCGACGAAGCGGGCCAGGATGGCGGGCAGGAAGGCGGTCGCGAAATCCTCCGGGCTGCCGAAGCGGACCTCCCCGGCGGCATCCAGCCCGGCCAGGCCCTCGGCCGCCTGGCCGACCAGGGACAGGATCTCGCGCGCGATGGGCAGCAGGGCCTCGCCCTCGGGCGTCAGCGCCACGCGGCGGCGGTCACGCGCCAGCAGGCGCGCGCCGAAGGCGTCCTCCAGCCGGCGCAGTTGCAGCGTGATGGCGGGCTGCGTGCGGCCCAGCCGTTCCGCGGTGCGCGTGAAGGACCGCGTTTCGGCGAGCAGCACGAAGGCGCGCAGAAGGGCGGTGTCGATGTCGGGTGCGCGGCGGGCCATGCGGCGCATCCTCGCGCGCTGCGGCGGTGCGGGCCAGCGCCGGGACGCGCGGGACAGCGCATGGCGCTTTCTTTGCACCCCCGTGCCCCGCTATGGCTTCCCGGCGGTGCCCGGTCGGCGCCGCCGCTTCATCGAGGAAACACCATGGCCAACAGCATTGCCACCGAACGCCGCCTGCTCGGCGACGACTTTGCCCTTGTCGCGAACAGCCACCATCCCGCGCTCGGCGCCTTGTCGGCCGAGGATGCGCGGGAACTGGCGCGGCTGCTGCGCGCGCAACGCGACAAGCTGCGCGGCATGGTGCATGCCAATCGTCGCGCCCGCCGCGGCAAGGGCGAACCGCGGGCGTCGGCGGGCCATGATCCGGTGCTGCTGCGCCGCAAGCAGGTCTTCGCCGCCGCGCTGAAGCGGGTGAATGCGCGCATCGAGAAGCTGCATGGCGAGGCGCGGCGCGCCTATCACGCCGCCGCCCTGGCCGAGGCCCTGGAGCGCAAGCGCGCCGCGCGCAGCCACCATCCGGGCGGCGGCGGCACCGCGCATCAGGGCATGACCGTGAAGGCCAGCGGCCGGCGCCGCACGCGCATCGACCCGCGCGTGGTGGGCAGCGTCTCGCAGGCCACCAAGAACAACCAGGCGCGCCGGGACGGCTGACCGGCGCCCTTCATCTGGCCTTCACGGGCGCGACAGGATATCCCGGGGTGAACACAACCCCGGGAGAAACCAATCCATGACCACCCGTCGCACACTTCTCGCCGCCAGCGCCGGCCTGCTGGCCGCGCCCGCCGTCCAGGCGCAGGGCGCCTGGCCCAACCGCACCGTGCGCGTGATCGTGCCCTGGCCGCCGGGCGGTTCGACCGACGTGCTGGTCCGCATCTATTGCGAATTGCTGCAGGGCGCGCTCGGCCAGACCTTCGTGGTCGAGAACCGCGCCGGCGCGGGCGGCAATATCGGCATCGACGCCACCGCCAAGGCGACGCCGGATGGCTACACCATGGGCATCGCCTCGGTCGGCCACCTGGCGATCAACCCGTTCCTCTATGCGCGCCTGCCCTATGACCCGGCGAAGGACCTGCTGCCGGTCGGTATCGCGTGGGACCTGCCGAATGTCGCGGTGGTGGCGTCGCAGCACAACCCGTCGCGCACGCTGGCCGAGTTCATCGCCTGGGGGAAGGCGAAGCAGGGCGGCTTCACCTATGGCTCGCCGGGGGTGGGGACCACGCCGCACCTGTCGGGCGCGCTGTTCGCCTCGCGCGTCGGTGTCGAGGCCGTGCATGTGCCGTTCCGCGGGGCGGCGCAGACCATTCCGGCGATGCTGTCCGGCGATTTGAACTTCGCGCTCGACAATCTGGCGTCCTATGTGCCGGTCATCACGGAGGGGCGGATGCGCGCGCTGGCGGTGACCTCGGCCGCGCGCTGGCCGACCCTGCCGGACCTGCCGACCATGGCGGAGGCGGGGGTACCGAACTTCGTCGTCTCCTCCTGGCAGGGCTTCGTGTTCCCGGCCGGCACGCCGCGCGCGGTGATCGACCGGGTGGGTGGGGCACTGCGGCAGATCTCGGCCGAGCAGTCGCTGAAGGACCGCTTCCTGCGCGTGGGCGCCGAGGCGGTGTGGAGCTCGCCCGAGGAGATGACGGCGCGGGCGGAGCGCGAGAAGCCGATGTGGCAGGAGGCGGTGCGCGTCTCCGGCGCGCGCGTCGAGTAGAAAGGAAGGTCGGGGGAGGGCACCTCCCCCGAATCCCCCACCGTTTTTTGACCGTTTGGCCGTCGGTTCCCAACGGCCAGAAAAAGGAGGGGGTTTGGGGGAGTTCTCTCCCCCTACCTTCCTGAAGGCGCCATATAGCCGCGATGTCCGCCCGCGACCTGTCCCTGCCCGGCGCACGCCGCTCCGCCTGGCTGAATTCCCTGTTCGTCGACCACGCGCTGCTGCGCCTGGGCTGGCGCAACTGGGGCGTGGTCGAGAGCGGTCGGCTGTACCGGTCGAACCACCCCACGCCTTGGCAGCTCGACCAGGCGGTGCGCCGGCATGGCATTCGCACCGTCATCAACCTGCGTGGCCATCGCGAGGCCTGCGGGTCCGATGTGCTGGGGCGCCAGGCGGCGGCGGCGCTGGGGCTGGAGCATATCGACGCACCGCTGGAATCGCGCGGCGCGCCGCACAAGGACCGGGTGCTGCGCCTGGCCGGCATCTTCGCGCGGATGGACGAACCGGCGCTGATCCATTGCAAGTCGGGGGCGGACCGCACGGGGCTGGCGGCGGGCATCTGGCTGCTGGCGCGCGGCCGGCCGGTGGAGGATGCGCTGGGACAGCTCTCGCTGCGCTTCGGGCATGTGGCGGCGGCGCGCACCGGGATCCTCGATGCCTTCTTCCGGTCCTACGCGGCCTTCGTGAAGGCGCATGGCGACAAGCCGTTCCTGGACTGGGTGCGCGAGGATTATTCGGAGGACGCGCTGCGGGCCGCCTTCACCAGCACGCCCTGGGCCGACCGGCTGGTGGATGGCGTGCTGCGGCGCGAATAGGCGCGGCGTACGACATCGATCGCGGCCGGATGCCGCATTCGCCAGCGGGCGCGGCGCAGCGCCGCATTCCGCATCAGCCGCCGATCGCGGCCACGCCGCCGTCAGGCGCGGCTGAGCGCCGCGACATCCCCGCGCACCAGCGCCGGAATGGCGCGCGCCACGCGATCCGCCGGCCAGTCCCACCAGGCGATCTCCAGCAGGCGGTCCACGGTGGCGGCGTCGAAGCGCCGATGCGCCAGCCGCGCCGGATTGCCGGCGACGACGCCATAGGGCGGCACATCCTGCGTCACCACCGCGCGGGCGCCCACCACCGCGCCATGGCCGATGGTCACGCCCGGCAGAACCATGCATTCGGTGCCGAGCCAGACATCATGCCCCACCGTGATGTCGCCGCCACCGCGCCAGGGATAGTCGGCGAGCGGCAGCGCATCGGCGAAGGCGCCGCCCATGATCGCGAAGGGATAGGTGGACGGCCCCGCCATGGCGTGGTTCGCCGCCGGCATCAGGAAGGTGGCGCGATGCGCGATGGCGCAATACCGCCCGATCGCCAGCCGCCCGATGCCGAAATTGTAGCGCACGCAGAATTCCAGGAAGCGCCGCGGGTCCTCGTGGTCATGGTAGTAGGAGTAGTCCCCGGCGGTGACGTTGGTGACCTGCGGGGCCAAGGCCAGCAGCGGGCGCAGGAAGACCGTGCGCGTGGTGCCGGCGATCGGGAACAGCGTGTCGGGGTCGGACGGCGCGGTCATGTGCCGGGCACCATACAGGGATGGCGCCGGGCGTGGACCCCACGCGGCGCGACCGGCCTCCGCCCGCCGCCGGCCTGCAGGCCGCCTGGCGCGCGAGGGCCGTCCGACACCCTGGCGAGGCCAGCATCCCGGGCCGGCCGAGGGATTCCGTGCGATCGGGACACGGACGAACGGGCGCGGTAGCGTGTCCATGGCATGGCGGGCTGCGCGCAAGGAGGAAAGGTGCCTCAAGAGGTGTCGGAACTGGCGCCCGGGTGCGCCCTGGCGCCGGCCTTCCTGCGCGCCCGCACCGCGGTGCCGCTGGCGACGTGACCACGCCCCCCGCGGATGCCGGCGGCGATGCGCCGGCCGATCTGACCCGCCGGCTCGTGGCGTTCGAGGGCGCGGGACGCTGGCGCGCCGCGGTCGAGGCCTTCGAGGCCGCGCCCGCCGCGCTGCACACGCCGCGCGCCATCCTGGCGTATGTCTTCGCTGCCGTGGCCCTGGGCGATCAGGCGCGGATCGAGGCCGCCACCCAGGCCGCCATCGCCGCGACACTGCCGCGCGCCGACCGCGTGAACGCCGCCCGGCGGCTCGCCGGCGCGGGGCATGGCCATGCGGCGCTCGCGGTGCTGATCGCCGATCCCGACATCTTCCGCGACGATGGCGTGCTCACCGCGCTGGGCCCGACGCTCAAGCTGGTGCAGGCGGCGCTGGCCGATACGGCGTTGCAGTCGGCGCTGCGCGTCGCCTGGCGGCGCTTCGTGAAGTTCACCGACGCGACGCCCGTCGCGACCGAGTTCCGCTACCTGCCGGCCGCGCCGATGGCCGGCGGGGCGCCCGGCTTCAGCCTCGAGATCCGGCACGCCGACCGCTCGCTGACGCAGGAGGCGCGTGCGCTGCGCCGGCTCGACCGGCAGTTCGAGGCGACGCTGGCGGTCGACCGCGAGCCGACGGTGCGCGCCTGGGAGGATGTTTTCGTCAATGAACTGGGGCAGATCTGGACGCCGGATCGGCGCGTGATCCGCACGCATCGCTGGCCGCTGGTGCGGCAGTCTCGGCTGGCGATGGAGGGCGCGCCGCGCATGGCCGAGGCGATCTTCGGCTTCAACGAGGCGTCGAATTTCTATCACTGGTATGCGGAATGGCTGCCCGCCCTGGCCTGGTACCCGCCCGGCCGCGTCCCGCCGATCCCGTTGCTGCAGCCGGGCAATCCGCCGCCCTTCATCGCCGAAAGCCTGGAGCTGGCCTTCGGCGCGGGGCCGCCGCTGGTGAGCATCGGCAAGGCGGTGCGCGTCGATCGCCTGCTGGTCATGCCGGCCGGCCTGCCATGGCTGACGCGCTTCGAGGCCTTCCGCCCCATGCTGGACCGCATCGTGGCGCAGGCCGGGCTGCGCGCGCCGGGCGGCGGGCCGGCGCGGCTGTTCATCCCGCGTGGTGCCAAGGCCGCGCGCCCGCTGGCGAACGAGGCCGAGATCGCGGCCGCGCTGGCGCCGCTGGGCTTCGAGGCCGTGTCCTTCGCCGGCCTGCCGCTGGCGCGGCAGGTCGCACTGGTGCGCGGGGCGGAATGCATCGTCACGTCGCATGGCGCGGCGCTGGCGCATCTGCTGACGGCGCGGCCGGGCACGCGGGTGCTGGAAATGCTGCCGGTGGCGCCGGGTTGGCGCGACACGCGTTTCTGCATGGTGCGGCTGTCGCGCGTGATCGGCCATCGCCACATGCTGTGGCTGGAACATTCACGCGGCGCGCAGGAGAATTGGCGGGTCGATCTGGCGGGGATGCTGGAAGCGCTGCGCGACCTGCTGGCGGGTTGAGGCGGACCGCCCAGGTCAATCCGTCGCGCGCCGCGGTGCGCCGACGGTCGAGAGCGGGCGCGCGACCCATTGCGTCACGAAGCCGATCTCGTTCTTGTTGGCCTCCGCGAGGTCCTCCAGCGCCTGGGCGTGGCCGGGCTGGAGCCGGGCGGGTTCGAGGCCGTGCTGGTCCTCGGCGGTGTTGAGGCGCGGGATGTCCGGCGGGCGCGGGAAGCCGGTGTAGCGGGCCACGGCATCGACGAAATCCTCCAGCGCGTCGGAGCGGCCGAGGACATAGCTGCGCGCCTGCAGCGCCTCGCGCACATGGCGCATGGTGCCGCCGCCGAACACCACGCGAAGCTGCGCGTTGACGCTGACGCGGCGAAAGCCCTGGCTGCCGCGCACGGCGTCGAGCAGGCTGAGGCCGCGCAGTTCGGCATGCAGCGGATGGTGCTCCGTGGCGCGGATGTAGTCGTACAGCGAGACGGCGCGCTGCACCGGGTCGCGGAACACCGCGAGGAAGACGTTGTCGCGCACGGCCGCCTCGGCCGCCGGGTTCCTGACATCGATATGGCCGGTGAGCAGCAGGTAGCGATGGAAGAAGGCCGGGTCGGCGCGCACCAGCCCGGCCAGTTCGTCCGGGTTGGTGAACAGCACCAGCGCGCGGAACATCCGGTCGAAGACGCGGTTGAGGCTGGTGCCGGCGGTCTTGGGGATGTGCAGGAAGTGATAGAGCGGCACCAGCCGCGGTTCGAGGCCGAAGGGGGCGCGCAGCGCGCCATGGCCGGCGGGTGCGGGCGCGTCGGGTTCGGCATCGGGGACATAGGCGCGCGAGAAGCGCTTCCCGGCCCGTGTCTTGAACTCCGGGCTGCGCATGATGAACAGCACGAGATCGACGGCGGTCATGGCCGCGGCGCGGAAGCGTGGCGCCAGGGCGGCATCCTCCGGCGCGCGGCCGAGCAGCGCGCCGTATAGGGCGGCGACTTCCTCGTCGGTGACGAGGCCGGGGGTCGATTCGCGCACCTGGTGGCGCTGCCGGCGGCGCCATTCCTCGGAGGCGAGGATGCCGGCGAGCAGCACCCCGAGGTCGGCGGAGGCCATCAGCTCGGCGATGGTGGCCTCGCTGCCGGGATCGCGCCCGAGAAGCGCCTGGTAGGCATGGATGACATCGTCGCGACTGACCGCCATGGGCCATCCTTGGGGCAGGCCGGGCGCTGCGGCAACCCGGCGGCGGGCGGGGTCAGCGCTGGCGCTGTTGCAGATGCGCGCGCGCGAGGCGCACGAGGGTGCGGTCGAGATAGGTGCGCCGGTCGATCTCGGTGCGCAGGTCCGGCGTCAGCGGTTCCTCGACCAGCGGTTCGAGGTCGGGATCGGTGTCGGTGCGGGTCTTGAGGCGCGCGAGCGAGGCGATGCGGGGCATGCCGAAGGCGAAGGCGACGCGGGTGTAGACGTCGTGCAGGTGGCTCGCGAAGCCGACGACGTCGATGGCGAGCAGGTTGCCCAGGGCGCGATGCAGCACTTCGAGCTCGCTGACCGGGATGCTGTGGCGGCCGGCGTTGTAGCAGTAGGTCAGGTCGTCCTGCAGCTTCACCTGGCCGGCCAGGTAGCGCGCCATGGTGTTGTTGATGGAATCCTGCACCTCGTGATGCGGGTTGCGCAGGAAGTCGATCATGCTGCCCTGGCGGGCGATCGCCGGTCCTTCCAGCTTGTGCCGCCGGACCGCATCGGCGGTGTGGCGGCGCCAGAAATAGTAGCTGGAGAGCACGCGTTCGGTCGGGTCGCGCAGCACCGTGACGATGAAGAGCGGCCCCGGGATCAGCCGGACCTGGTCGAAGTTGAAGTGGCCGGAGAAGTAGCGGTAGCGCGCCAGGTCCTGCGGCGCCCAGTCATGCAGGTGGGAGAAGCGCTCGGGGCAGATTTCCTCCGGCGCGAAATGCTGGGCGAAGTGGTGGTGCAGCGAGGTCCCGCCGGTCTTGGGCAGGTGCAGGAAGACCAGCTTGCGCCCGGCGGCCTGCGGCGGAGGGATGGACGGCATCGGGAAATGGTTACCAGAGCGCCGCGGGTGGCGGAACCGCGGGCCGGCGGCGACCCTGGTCGGTGGCGCGCAAGGCCTTATGCTTGCCCCAGGGACAGGACGGGGAACGCCGATGATGCTGCCGCTGGACGGGGTGCGGGTGATCGAGGTCGGCCAGGCGCTGGCCGGGCCGCTGGCCGGCGCCATCATGGCCGACATGGGTGCGGACGTCATCAAGGTGGAGAAGCCCGATGGCGGCGACGATGCGCGCGCCTGGGGCCCGCCCTTCGGGCCGGATGGCGTGACGTCGCTGTATTTCCACTCGCAGAACCGCAACAAGCGCAGCATCCGGCTGGACCTCAAGCGGGCGGAGGATGTCGAGGCGCTGCACCGGCTGTGCGAGACCGCCGACATCCTGGTGCAGAACCTGCGCGCCGGCGTGGTGGAGGAGATCGGCATCGGGCCGGCGGCGATGACGGCGCGGCATCCGCGGCTGGTCTATTGCTCGATCTGGGCCTTCGGGCATGTCGGGCCGATGCGGATGCGCCCGGGCTTCGACCCGCTGCTGCAGGCCTATGGCGGGATGATGAGCGTGACCGGCCGCCCGCAGGATCCGCCGACCTTCTGCGGCGCGTCGATCAACGACAAGGCGACGGGGATGTTCACCGTGATCGGCGCGCTGGGCGCGCTGCGGCGGCGCGAGATCACCGGGCGCGGCGGCGTGGTCGATACGTCGCTGTTCGAGACGGCGGTGCATTGGGTGGAAGGGCAGGTGAACAACCACCTGGCGACCGGCGACGTGCCGACGCGGCATGGCACGGGCGGCGCGGTGATCGTGCCCTATCAGGTGTTCGACACCGCGGACCGGCCGTTGTGCCTCGCGGCCGGGAATGATCGGCTGTGGGCGCGCTGCGCGCAGGTGCTGGGGCATCCCGAATGGGCGAGCGACGAACGCTTCGCCAAGGGGCCGGCGCGCGTGCGGAACAAGGCCGCGCTGATCCCGCTGGTCGCCGAGGTGCTGGTCACGCGCCCGCGCGATGCCTGGATCGCCGCGCTGGAAGCGGCCGGCGTGCCGTGCTCGCCGGTGAACGACATCGGCGAGGTGGTGGCGAGCGAGCAGTTCGCCGCGATGGACATGGTGCAGGCGCTGCCGGGCGGCGGGCCGCGCGTGGTCGGGCTGCCGATCAACTTCGACGGGGTGCGGCCGCGCCCGGCCCGCGGCGCGCCGGCGCTGGGCGAGCACGACGCGGAGGTGCTGGGGCGGTAGTTCAGCCGCGCCGGGCCGGATGGGTCGGCCGGCGCAGCCCGAGCGTCTCGCGCAGCGTGGTGCCTTCGTATTCGGTCCGCACCAGGCCGCGGCGCTGGAGTTCCGGCACCACGGTGGCGACGAAGTCCTCGAGTCCGCCTTGCATGACGTGGAAATGCAGCATGAAGCCGTCGGCGCCGCCGGCCTCCATCCAGTGCTGCAGGGTGTCGGCGATGGTTTTCGGCGAGCCGCGCAGGGTGCGGCGGCCGCGTTCGTAGCGCAGGTAGAGCTGGCGGAGCGTCAGCTTCTCCGCGCGCATCATGCCGATGATGCTGTCGAAGAAGGCCTTGTGGAAATTGGCCTCCTTCGGGATGCGGTCCTCGGGGATGGGTTCGTCGAGCGGCAGGTCGGACAGGTCGATTTCGAGGTCCATGCCAAGGCGAAAGCGGCCGACATCGGGGTGCACCATGGCCTGCAGCGCCTGGTAGCGCGCCTCGGCTTCCTCATCCGTGCGGCCGACGACGATGGGCATGCCGGCGAGCACCTTGAGCTCGTCCGGTTCGCGGCCGTAGCGCGCCATGCGGCCTTTCAGCGAGGCGTAGAATTTCCGCGCGCCCTCGACGTCGGTTGCGGTGGAGAAGACGACCTCGGCCGTGCGCGCAGCCAGGTCCTGGCCGACATCCGAGGCGCCGGCCTGGATGATGACGGGGTGGCCCTGCGGCGGGCGGGCGATGTTCAGCGCGCCGTCGACCTGGAAGAAGGGGCCCTTGTGGTGGATCGGGTGCTGCTTCGTGGGGTCGAAGTAAAGGCCGGAGGCGCGGTCCTGGATGAAGGCGTCGTCCTCCCAACTGTCCCACAGCGCCTTGACCACATCGACGAATTCGCCGGCGCGTTCGTAGCGCGTCGCGTGCGGCGCCAGCTTGGCATGGCCGAAGTTGCGCGCCGCGTAGTCATTGGCCGAGGTCACGACATTCCACGCCGCCCGGCCGCCGCTGATGTGGTCGAGCGAGGCGAATTGTCGCGCGACGTTGTAGGGCTCGGAGAAGCTGGTCGAGACGGTGCCGCCCAGGCCGATATGCTTGGTGGCGCCGGCGATCGCGGTCAGCAGCGTGACCGGCTCGGGCACGTTCATGTACAGCGGGAAGCGGCTCCAGGCGTGCAGGTTCTCGGTGCGCGCCGCCGGGGTGTCGGCGACGAAGAACAGGTCGAAGCGGCCCTGTTCGGCCAGTTCGGCGGCGCGCCTGTAGAAGCCGATCTGCGCGCCGGGGCTGTTGTCGGCCTCCGGGTGGATCCAGCTCGCGGCGTGCGAGTTGGTGGGGCTCACCAATATGGCCAATGCCATCTTGCTGGTCGGCATGCCGGCTTCCTTGCGCGGGGATCGTCGCGTCAGTGTCAGAGGATGGCGGGCAGGCGCAAGCCGTGTTCGCGCGCGCAGTCCAGCGCGATGTCATAGCCGGCATCGGCATGGCGCATGACGCCGGTGGCGGGGTCGTTCCACAGCACGCGGCCGATGCGCCGCGCGGCGTCCTCGCTGCCGTCGCAACAGATGACCATGCCGGCATGCTGGCTGAAGCCCATGCCGACGCCGCCGCCATGATGGATCGACACCCAGGTCGCGCCCGAGGCGGTGTTCAGCAGCGCATTCAGCAGCGGCCAGTCGGACACTGCATCCGAGCCGTCCTTCATGGATTCCGTCTCGCGGTTCGGGCTCGCGACCGAGCCGGAATCGAGGTGGTCGCGGCCGATCACGATCGGCGCCTTGAGTTCGCCCTTGGCCACCATCTCGTTGAAGGCGAGGCCGAGGCGGTGGCGGTCGCCAAGGCCGACCCAGCAGATGCGCGCGGGCAGGCCCTGGAAGGCGATGCGTTCGCGCGCCATGTCGAGCCAGTTGTGCAGATGTGCGTTGTCGGGCAGCAGCTCCTTCACCTTGGCGTCGGTGCGGTAGATGTCCTCCGGGTCGCCGGACAGCGCGGCCCAGCGGAAGGGTCCGATGCCGCGGCAGAACAGCGGGCGGATATAGGCGGGCACGAAGCCGGGGAAGGCGAAGGCGTTGTCGAGGCCTTCCTCCTTCGCGACCTGGCGGATGTTGTTGCCGTAGTCGAGCGTCGGCACGCCGGCATTCCAGAAATCGACCATCGCCGCGACGTGCTGGCGCATGGAGGCGCGCGCGGCCTTCTCCACGGCGGCCGGGTCGCTCTCCTGCTTCGCGCGCCATTCGGCCACGCTCCAGCCGATCGGCAGGTAGCCGTTGATGGGATCATGCGCGGAGGTCTGGTCGGTCACGATGTCGGGGCGCACGCCGCGGCGGAACAGCTCTGGGAAGACTTCCGCCGCGTTGCCGATCAGCGCGATCGAACGTGCGTCGCCGGCCTTCGTCCAGTGGTCGATGCGGGCCAGGGCTTCGTCCAGGCTGTCGGTCTTCTCGTCGACATAGCGGGTGCGGAGGCGGAAATCGGCGCGGCTCTCGTCGCATTCGACGGCGAGGCAGCAGGCGCCCGCCATCACCGCGGCGAGCGGCTGCGCGCCGCCCATGCCGCCGAGGCCGCCGGTCAGGATCCAGCGCCCCTTGAGGTTGCCGTCGTAGTGCTTGCGGCCGGCTTCCGCGAAGGTTTCGTAGGTGCCCTGCACGATGCCCTGGGCGCCGATGTAGATCCACGACCCGGCCGTCATCTGGCCGTACATCGCGAGGCCCTTGCGGTCGAGCTCGTTGAAATGCTCCCAGGTTGCCCAGTGCGGCACCAGGTTGGAATTGGCGATCAGCACGCGCGGCGCATCCTTGTGCGTGCGGAACACGCCGACCGGCTTGCCGGATTGCACGAGCAGCGTCTCGTCGTCCTCCAGGTCGCGCAGGGTCGCGGCGATGCGGTCGAAATCGGCCCAGGTGCGCGCGGCGCGGCCGATGCCGCCATAGACCACCAGTGCGTGCGGATGCTCCGCCACCTCGGGGTCGAGGTTGTTCATCAGCATCCGCAGCGGTGCCTCGGTGACCCAGGACTTGGCGGAGAGCTCGGTGCCGCGGGCGGCGCGCACCTCGCGGATGTTGTGGCGCGGGTTGGTCATGGCGCGGTGCTCCGGTTCAGCGAAGATCGGGCAGGATGCCAGGGGATATTGCGGCGGCGAGCCGCCCTTCCGCCACCAGCGCGGTGGCGGCGGCGATGTCGGTGGCCAGGTAGCGGTCCTCGTGCAGCGTCGCGACGACCGCACGCAGCGTATCGATTGCGGCGCGCAGTTCCGGGGAGGTGACCAGCGGCGCGCGCAGCTCGACGCCGAGCGCGCCGGCCATCGCCTCGATGCCGAGGATGCCGAAGAGGTTGTCGGTCATCGGCAGCAGGCGGCGCGCGCCGTGGCAGGCCATGGAGACGTGGTCTTCCTGGTTGGCCGAGGTCGGCGTGGAATCGACGGAGGCCGGATGCGCCATCTGTCGGTTCTCGGACATCAGCGCGGCCGACGTCACTTCCGCGATCATCAATCCTGAGTTCAGCCCCGGCTTGCGCGCGAGGAAGGCGGGCAGGCCGAAGGACAGCGCCGGGTCCACCAGCAGCGCGATGCGGCGCTGGGCGATGGAGCCGATCTCGCACACAGCGAGCGCGATCTGGTCGGCGGCGAAGGCGACGGGCTCAGCGTGGAAATTACCGCCGGAGACGGCGCTGCCGTCGCTCAGGATCAGCGGATTGTCGGTGACGGCGTTCGCTTCGCGTTCCAGCGTCGCGGCCACCTGGCGCAGCAGGTCGAGGCAGGCGCCATCCACCTGCGGCTGGCAGCGGATGCAGTAGGGGTCCTGCACGCGCGTGTCGCCCTCCACATGGCTGTCGCGGATGGCGGAGCCGGCGAGCAGGCCGCGCAGCGCCGCCGCCGTGTCGATCTGGCCGGGATGGCCGCGCAAAGCGTGGATCTCGGGATGGAAGGGTGCGGTGGAGCCCATGGCGGCATCGGTGGACAGCGCGCCCGTCACCAGCGCGGCGCGCAGCGCGCGGTGTGCGCGGAACAGGCCCGACAGCGCGAGCGCGGTCGAGACCTGCGTGCCGTTGATGAGCGCCAGGCCCTCCTTCGCCGCCAGCACCACGGGCGCGAGGCCGGCGCGTGCCAGGGCGGCCGCGCCGGTCATGCGCTGGCCGTCGAACTGCGCCTCGCCCTCGCCGATCATCACCGCCGTCATGTGAGCGAGCGGCGCCAGGTCGCCGGACGCGCCGACCGAACCCTGGCCCGGGATCACCGGCAGCACGCCGCGCGCCAGCATGGCTTCCAGCAGAGTGACGGTTTCGAGCCGGACGCCCGAGGCGCCGCGCCCGAGCGACAGCAACTTCAGCGCCATCACCAGCCGAACGACAGGTTCGGGCAGCGGCGCCCCGGTGCCGCTGCAATGCGAGAGGATCAGGTTGCGCTGCAAGGTCGCGACATCGGCGGCGTCGATGCGGATGCTGGCGAGCTTCCCGAAGCCGGTGTTCACGCCATAGATCGGCGCGTCGCCCGCGGCGATCTCCGCCACCCGCGCGGCGGAGCGCGCGACCGCGTCGCGGCAGGTCGGGTCGAGCGTGACCGGGCCGGCGCCGTCGTGGAGGCGTTCCAGCGTCGCCAGGGTGGTGCGGGCGGGTTGCAGCAGGATGCTCATGCCCGCGATCCTGTTGGCCGGTGCTGCGCCCAGGGGCGCGCGCGTTCCAGCAGCGCGCCCATCCGCAGCACATCGGCATCCGCACCCCAGGGGCCGACCACCTGAACGGCGGTGGGCAGGCCATCGACACCGAAGCCCGAGGGCAGCGACACCGCCGGATGCCCGGTCAGGTTGAAGGGGTATTGCGGCGAGGTCCAACCCTGCCGCGTGATGCCGCAGGGCTCGCCTTCCACCATGACCTGGTCGTTGGCGGCGTCGAAGTGGACCGGCAGCGCGGTGCGCGTCATGGTCGGCATGACCAGCATGTCGTAGCGGTCGAACAGCGCCTGGATGGCGCGGAACAGGCGCGTGCGAGCGAATTGCGCGTTGCGGAAATCGGCCAGGGTGAATTGCGCGCCGCGCTCCATGAAGGCCAGCGTGACGGGGTCCATGCGGTTCTGCCATTGCGGCAGGAAGGGCGCGCAGAACACGGCGAAATTGGCCTGGTACAGGACGCGGCCCTCGTATTCGATCCAGTCGATCGTGTCGGTCACTTCCTCGACCACCGCGCCCATCGCCGCCCAGGCGTCGAGCGCGGCCCGGGTATTCTCGGCCACATCGGCGGCGACGCGCGGATTGGCGCAGCGCGGGATGGTACCGATCCGCAGGCCTGACAGGTCCTCGCCGATCAGGGCGGGCGAGACGGGCCGCGCAGCGCCCGCGCCGCCGAGGCTCCAGGGGTCCTGCGCGCTGGGGCCGGCGAGCACCGCATGCATGATCGCCGCATCCGTCACGGTGCGCGCGAGCGGCCCGGCATAGGTGTTGTTGCCGAAGGTATCGCGCGCGGTGTCGGCCGGCGTCGCGCCCAGCGTCGGCTTCAGCCCGACCAGGCCGCAGCAGGCCGCCGGCCCACGGATCGACCCCGCGCCATCGGTGCCGAGGCCGAGCGGCCCAAGCCCCGCTGCCACCGCCGCCGCGGCGCCGCCGGACGATCCGCCGGAGGTGCGCTCCAGGTTCCAGGGATTGCGCGTGGCGCCGAAGGATGGGCCGTCGGTCAGCCCCTTCACGCCGAATTCCGGCGTGGTGGTCTTGCCGATGATGATGGCGCCCGCCGCGCGCAGGCGCGCCACCAGCACGTCGTCCTTCGCGGCCGGCTTCGCGTCCGCGTAGATGGCGGACCCATGCGTCGTGCGGATGCCGCGCACGTCGATCAGGTCCTTGATGTGCACCGGCACGCCATGCAGCGGGCCGAGCGATGCGCCCGCCATCACGGCCTGTTCGGCCGCCGCGGCGTCGGCGCGCGCCTGGTCCTGCGCGACCGCGACGAAGCAGTTCAGCCGGGGCTGTTCACGCTCGATGGCGGACAGGACGGCATCGATATACTCGACGGGGGAGAGGCGGCGGTTGCGGATCAGCGCGGCGGCGCGCGTGGCGGGCATGAAGAGCAGGTCGTCGGTGGACATCGGGTGCTCCGGGGGCATCGTGACGCAGGCCGCCATGCGGCAGTAGAACACTGCATCCATTCAGCGAGACCCGCCATGCCGCAAGACCGCGCCAACAGCATAGATGCCGCGCTGCGCGAACGTGCCCACCATGTGATTCCCGGCGGGCTCTGGGGGCACCTCAACGCCGCCAACCTGCCCGAGGGCTACCCGCAGTTCTTCACCTCCGCCGAGGGCTGCCGGCTGCGCGATGCCGATGGGCGGGAATTCGTCGACCTGATGTGCGCCTGGGGGCCGATGGTGGTGGGCTACCGCAACCCCGCGGTCGAGGAGGCGGCGCGCCGCCAGGCCGCCCAGGGCGATGCGATGAACGGGCCGGCGCCGGTGCTGGTGGAATTGGCCGAGACGCTGGTCGGCATGATCCCGCACGCCGATTGGTGCCTGTTCGAGAAGAACGGCACGGATGCGACCACCGCCTGCGTGACCATCGCGCGCGCGGCGACCGGGCGGCGCAAGGTGCTGGTGGCGCGCGGGTCGTATCACGGCGCCGCGCCGTGGTGCACGCCGTCGCTGGCGGGCGTCACCGCCGAGGACCGCGCGCATATCCTGCACTACGACTACAACGATGCGGCGTCGTTGCGGGCGGCGGCGGAGGCGGCGAAGGGCGACCTGGCCGCGGTGATCGTCACCGCGTTCCGCCACGACATGGGGCGTGACCTTGAGCTGCCCGACCCGGAGTTCGCGCGCACCGCGCGTGCGGTCTGCGATACGGCAGGTGCCGCGCTGATCCTCGATGACGTTCGCGCGGGCTTCCGGCTGCACCTCGGCGGTTCGTGGGAGACGATCGGCGTGCGCCCGGACCTTGCCGCGTACAGCAAGGCTATCGCCAATGGGCATGCGCTGTCGGCGGTGACGGGGGGCGATGCGTTTCGCGAGGCGGCGACGCGCATCTACACCACAGGGTCCTTCTGGTGCGCGGCGGTGCCGATGGCCGCGGCGGTGGCGACGCTGGCGGAACTGAGGCGCGTCGATGGTCCTGCGCAGATGCGCGCGATGGGCGAGCGCCTGCGCGCGGGCCTTGATGCGCTGGCGGCGCGCCACGGCGTGGGCATCCGCCAGAGCGGTCCGCCGCAGATGCCGCTGGTGCTGTTCGATGAGGATCCCGACGGCCGGCTCGGCAATGCCTTCTGCGCCGCTGCGCTGCGCGCCGGGGCGTACTTCCACCCCAGGCACAACATGTTCCTCTCCTGCGCGCATGGTCCGGCCGATATCGACGCGGCGTTGCAGGCGGCGGATGCGGGCTTCGCCGCCGTTGCGCGGATGGGCTGAGGCGTCAGCGCGGTTCGAGCGATTGCCGCGCGGTGGCGGATGCCGCGATGCCGTCCCAGCCATAGCGCATCGGCGTGAGGCGCGCGTCGGCCCA
The DNA here is from genome assembly GCA_051860065.1 of Roseomonas sp. Lineage (GTDB taxonomy): Bacteria > Pseudomonadota > Alphaproteobacteria > Acetobacterales > Acetobacteraceae > Neoroseomonas. The sequence goes on along the minus strand of JBHYEQ010000019.1, from coordinate 86,847 downwards.
GGTTGCGTGCTGGTCGGTGTAGTGCGGGCTGCCGGGGTGGCCCGATGTGCCGTGGAAGACCGTCCAGCGCGACTTCTCCCAGTCGCCGACATCGAAGACGTAGCGCGCCAGTGCGCCGTAGGTCGCGCGCGTGCCGCCCGATGGCAACAGGCCATTCGCGAAGACCGTGTCGCCATCGCCGCCGATGGCGCGCGCCGGCGGGTCGAGCAGCGGCGCGGCCTCGGGAAACAGGGCGCCGAGGGGATGCGCCAAGCGCGGCCGATGCGCCTCGCCCCAGGGCTGCGCCGCGATCGGGTCGGTGGCGACGGAGGCCAGCGCGGATAGCAACGCCTGCGCCCAGGACCAGCCGCCGAGCAGCGATGCGTCATCGCCACGCAGCAGCGCGGGCAGCGTCCACCACAGCTGGTTGAGCGGCACGACGCCCGGTGCGACGGCGAGCAGCGGGTCGCCCGCCAGCGCGCCGAGCCCGCTGCGTTCCGCCAGGATGCGCGTCAGCGCCAGGCGCAGCGCGATGTAGCCGCTGGCCGCCACGCTGTCGGCTGCCATGCGGCCATCCCAGCCGAGCAGCGTTTCGCGCAGGGCCGCCGCGGCTGCATCGTCCGGTGGCGGCAGCGCGGCCAGGTGGTCGCGCAGCAGCAGCGCATTGGCCGAGAGCGTGTCGCCATGGATCGCTTCCGCCGCGGTGCCCGGTTGCGCCAGCAGCGTGGCAATGCGCCGCGCGCGCGTCGGCGGGTGGCAATCGGTGCAGAGGTAGTCCGCACCGCCATCGGCCACCACGCGGTTGTTCGCTGTGACGATCACGCCGCCTGCGGGGTCGATCTGGCGCGGCATGGCTTCGAAGGGGATCCAGCCCTGCCATTCGTGTTCGCCGGTCCAGCCGGGCACCGGCAGCCAGCCATTCGCGCGCGGGCGGCGCGGCACCATGGCGCGCACCAGGTGGCCGATGCGACCGGTCGTGTCGGCCGCCACCAGGTTGTGGTCGATCAGGCCCCAGCCTCGCGTTGCCTCGAACAGCGCGGGCACGTCCGGCGCGCGGAGCATGCGCGGCAGGCAGTCGAAGGACAGGTCGGTCTCGGCGAATTGGACGGAGCGCAGCGCGAGCGCGGTGCCGCTGGCCGGATCGCCCGCGACGATGGGGCCGTGCGCGGTTGCGAGGACCTCGATCTCGCGCGCGGTCGCGCCGCGGATGGCGATGGTCTCGCGGCGGCGCTGCACCGGCAGCCAGGCATCGCGGAACAGGTGGTGTGAGGCGGTGGCGTCGAAGCGTTCGACGAACAGGTCGTGGATATCAACGAAGGCATGCGTGACGCACCAGGCGACGCGCCCGTTATGCGCGAAATGCGGGAAGCCCGGCACGCCGGGCACCGTCAGCCCCACCACGTCGAAGGCATCGCAGGCGAGGTGCCCCTGCGCATACATGTTGGGAAGTTCCAGCACGCGATGCGGGTCGCCGGCGAGCAGGGGGCGCCCGGTCGTGCTGCGTTCGGCCGACAAGGCCCAATTGTTGCTGCCGCCGCCCGCGGCATCGGGCGCGGCGCGGTCGAGCAGCGCCGCGATGCCTGGCGCGAGGTCCGCCAGCGTCGCCGTCCAGCGCGCCGCTTCCACGCCGGGCGGGATGCAGAGGAGGTCGATGCCGCCATCCTCATAGCGCAGCTTCGCGGCCTGGTCCGCGCCCACCAGCGGCAACGCCGCGGCGCGCCAGAGCTTGAACCAGACCGAGCCCATCAGCAGGCCAAGACGCCGCATCATCGCGATCGGGTGCCAGGGCTCCCAGCGCAGCGGCGTGGCGCCGAGCAGATCGTACTCCACCGCCGACGGCGCGCCGGAATCGAGGAAGGCATTCACCCCCGCGACATAAGCATCGAGCATCCCCCGCGCCTCGGCGCCGAGGGCTGCGAAGTCGCGCCGGCAGGCAGCTTCCATGCCGAGGCGCCGGCACAGCACGTCCATCTCGGCGGCGGGCGCGCCGAGCCATTCCGCGCTGCGCCCCAGCGCGCGGCGCAGGTTGAGCTCCATCTGGAACAGCCGGTCCTGCGCGTGCACGAAACCCTGCGCGAGGAAGGCATCGTGCTGCCCGCGTGCGCGGATATGCGGGATGCCCTCAGGGTCGCGGAACACTTCGACGGCATCGGACAGGCCCGCGACGCGCAGCGTGCCATCGAGGGGCGGCAGCGCCGCGCGCAGGGTCTCAGGCGTCATGCGGCGAGGTCGACTTCCCAGAACATCGGGTAGGAGGATTGGATCATGTTGTTCAGCGTCGTGCGGTAGCCGGCCGGGATGGTGAACTGGCCCCACATCACCGCGGGTGTCAGCTCGTAGGCGATGGTCTGGATCTCGGCGGCGACGCGCGCGCGCGCAGCGTCGTCTTCGGCGCGGGCGAAGGATTGCAGCAGCGTCGGGATGCGGTCGTCGCAGGACCAGCCGGGGAAGTCGGCGCAGGTCGAGGCGACATAGAAATGCGTGAGCGGGGAGAACATGTCCGTGCCGTTCGAATAGACCGAGAACATCGACCAGCCATCGCGCCGTACGCGCCGCGCCAGCACCGTGCCCCAGTCCATCACCTGCTGGTCCACGTTGAAGCCGGCCAGCTTCATGTTCTGCACCAGCACCATCGAGGCGGTCTGGCTGATCGACCCGGCGACCTCCATGGCGATGACCGTCTCGCCGCGGTAGCCTGCGGCGCGCAGCTCGGCACGCGCGCCCTCGATGTCCACCCGCGCGCCGGCGGCACCGGCATTCGACGAATACGGCGCGTCGCACATCCAGAAGGACGGGCATTGCGGCGCGCGGAAGCGCTCGGGCACACCGATCGCGGTCAGCACCGCGGTCTGGTCCGCGAGCTTCCAGAGCACGCGGCGGATCGCAGGATTGTCGAAGGGCGCGGCCGCGTGGTTCAGGCGGAAATTGCCCTGGAACTGGTGCAGCCCGCCCAGGCCCAGCAGCCGCACGCCGCGCGCGCGTTCCAGGCGCGACAGCATGTCGAAGGGCAGGTACTGCATGTAGTGGATCTCGCCCTGCATCAGGGCATTGGCGCCGGTCAGCTGGTCGGGCATGACGCGCAGGTTCAGCTGGTCGATCTTCACGCGCTTGCCGCCGGCCAGGAAATCCGGCGGTTCGGCGCGCGGCACGTAGTCGGCGAAGCGTTCCAGCACCATGATGTTGCCGGGGCGCCAGAGATCCGGGCGGAAGCGGAAGGGGCCGGAGCCGACGATCTCGGTGATGCGCTGCGTGTTCGGCACGCGCGCCAGGCGTTCGGGCATCATCACCGGCAGCGGCGCGTTGGGCTTGCCCAGCACCTGCAGCAGCAGCGGGAAGGGTTCCTTCAGCACCAGCGTGAAGCTGCGCGCGTCGGTTGCATCCATCGACGCCGTCGCGGCCTCCAGCATGCGGCCGAGCGGATCGCGCGGCGCCCAGCGCCGCAGCGACAGCACGCATTCGGCCGCCGTGACGGGCGCGCCGTCATGCCATTTGAGGCCCTCGCGCAGGCGGAAGCGCCAGGTCAGGCGGTCGGTCGAGGTCTCCCACGCCTCGACCATCTGCGGCTTGATCTGGCCGCGGTCATCCATGGCGAACAGCGTGTCGAAGACATGCGTGGCGAAGGTGCGCGTGATGGCGGCGGTGATGACATGCGGGTCGAGGATGACGACCTCGGATTCCAGCACGACATCCAGAGCCCTGGCGGCGCGCGCCTCCGGCGGGCGGATGATGCCGGAGGCGGCGAGCGCCGCACCCCCTGCCAGGATGCCCCGGCGACCCGTGGTTGGTTGCAGCATCTCCGCTCCCTCCGCGCTTGGTGGGGGGAGCCTAGCAGCCCGGCGGCGGTGGGGAAGCCTCAGCCGTCGAAGGGGACGTGCACCCAGCCCTGCATCAGGATGCGGGCGCTGCGGCTCATGATGGCCTTCGTGACGGTCCATTGCCCGTCGGCCTGCTGCGCCTTGGAGCCCACGCGCAGCGTGCCGGAGGGGTGGCCGAAGCGCACCGCTTCGCGCTCGCCGCCGCCGGCCGCCAGGTTCACCAGCGTGCCAGGCACGCAGCCGGCGGTGGCGATGGCGACGGAGGCGGTGCCCATCATCGCGTGATGCAGCTTGCCCATCGACATGGCGCGCACCAGCAGGTCCACATCGCCTGCGCCGATGCGTTTGCCGCTGGAGGCGACATAGTCCTTCGGCGGCGCGACCCAGGCGAGTTTCGGCGTGTGCTGGCGCGCGCCGGCTTCGTCGAGCGACTTGATGAGGCCCATGCGCAGCGCGCCGTGCGCGCGGATGGTCTCGAGCTTCGCCAGCAGCGCCGGGTCGCCGTTGATGTCGTCCTGCAATTCGGTGCCGGTGAAGCCGAGGGCCTTCGCATCGAGGAAGATGGTCGGGATGCCGGAGTTGATCATCGTCGCCTGGAAGCTGCCGATGCCCGGTACGTCCAGCGTGTCGACCAGCATGCCGGTTGGGAACATGGAGCCGCCATCGCTGTCGTCCGCCGGGTCCATGAACTCGATCTGGATTTCGGCGGCGGGGAAGGTCACGCCGTCGAGTTCGAAATCGCCGATCTCCTGCACCTCGCCAGCGGTCATCGGGATGTGGGCGATGATGGTCTTGCCGATATTGGCCTGCCAGATGCGGACCAATGCGATGCCGTCCCGCGGCACGCGGGCCGGGTCGATCAGGCCGTTGCGGATCGCGAAGGGGCCGACCGCGGCGGTCAGGTTGCCGCAATTGCCGCTCCAGTCGACGAAGGGCTTGTCGATCGACACCTGGCCGAACAGGTAGTCCACGTCGTGGTCCGGGCGCGTGCTGCGGCTGAGGATGACGGCCTTGCTGGTGCTGGAGGTTGCCGCCCCCATCCCGTCGGTGTGCTTGCCATAGGGGTCGGGGCTGCCGATCACGCGCAGCAGCAGCCGGTCGCGCGCTGCGCCGGGCACGCGCGCGGAGTCCGGCAGGTCGTCCAGCGCGAAGAACACGCCCTTGCTGGTGCCGCCGCGCATGTAGGTGGCTTGGATGCGGATCTGCGGTGCGTGGGCCATGGTCGTGTCCTGTGCGATCAGCCGGCCTGGCGGCCGTCCTGCGGCGCCTCGGCTTCGAGGAAATCCTGCGCGAAGCGTTGCAGCACGCCGCCGGCCTCGTAGATCGAGACTTCCTCGGCGGTATCCAGCCGGCAGGTGACGGGCGCGGTGACGGTGCTGCCGTCGCGGCGATGCACCACCAGGGTCAGCTCTGCGCCGGGTGTGCGGGCGCCGGTCACGTCAAAGGTCTCGGTGCCGTCGAGGCCGAGGGTGAGGCGGTTGGTGCCTGGCTTGAACTCCAGCGGCAGCACGCCCATGCCGATCAGGTTGGTGCGGTGGATGCGTTCGAAGCCTTCCGCGACGATGGCCTCCACACCGGCGAGGCGCACGCCTTTCGCGGCCCAGTCGCGCGAGGAGCCCTGCCCGTAGTCGGCGCCCGCGATGATGATGAGCGGTTGGCGGCGCTGCATGTAGGTCTCGATCGCCTCCCACATGCGCATGACCTGGCCGTCCGGCTCGACGCGGGCCAGGGAGCCCTTGCGGCCCGCCATCTCGTTGACCAGCGAGGGGTTCGCGAAGGTGGCGCGCTGCGCCGTCAGGTGGTCGCCGCGATGGGTGGCGTAGGAGTTGAAGTCCTCCTCCGGCAGGCCCATCCGCGCCAGGTACTCCCCCGCCGCGCTGTCCGGCAGGATCGCGTTGGACGGCGAGAGATGGTCGGTGGTGATGTTGTCGCCCAGCAGCGCGAGCGGGCGCATGCCGCGCAGCGTGCGCTCGCCGGCCAGCGCGCCTTCCCAATAGGGCGGGCGGCGGATGTAGGTGCTCTGCGGCCGCCAGTCATAGAGCGGGCTGACCTTGCGGCGCGCGCCGCGGTTGCCGAACATCGGCGCATAGACCTTGCGGAATTGTTCGGGCTTCACGGCGGAGGCGACGACGGCGTCGATTTCCTCGTCGGACGGCCAGATGTCCTTGAGGCGGATTTCCTGGCCGTCGGTGCCGATGCCCAGCACGTCGCGCTCGATGTCGAAGCGGATGGTGCCGGCGATGGCATAGGCGACCACCAGCGGCGGCGAGGCGAGGAAGGCCTGCTTCGCATAGGGGTGGATGCGGCCGTCGAAGTTGCGGTTCCCTGACAGCACCGCGGTCGCATAGAGGTCGCGATCGATGATTTCCTGCTGGATGGCGGGGTCGAGCGCGCCGGACATGCCGTTGCAGGTGGTGCAGGCGAAGGCGACCACGCCGAAGCCGAGCGCCTCCAGATGCGACGTCAGCCCGGCCTCGTCGAGGTAGAGCTGCACGGCCTTGGAGCCGGGCGCGAGCGAGGATTTCACCCAGGGCTTGCGCGTGAGCCCGGCGTTGTGCGCGTTGCGCGCCAACAGCCCGGCGGCGATCACGTTGCGCGGGTTGGATGTGTTCGTGCAGCTGGTGATGGCCGCGATGATGACGGCGCCATCGGGCATGCGGCCGTCATCCTGCGCCATCGGCCCGGCGATGCCGCGTGCGGCGAGGTCCGAGACCGGCAGGCGGCGATGCGGGTTGGACGGGCCGGCCAGCGTCCGCACCACCGTGGAGAGGTCGAAGCGCAGCACGCGTTCATGCTGCACGCCGGCCAGGCTGTCCGACCACAGGCCGGTGGCCTTCGCGTAGCTCTCGACCAGGCGCACCTGCGCGTCCTCGCGCCCGGTCAGGCGCAGGTAGTCGATGGTCTGTTGGTCGATCGAGAACATCGCGGCGGTGGCGCCGTATTCCGGCGCCATGTTCGAGATGGTGGCGCGGTCGCCGAGCGTCAGGCTGGTGGCACCCGGGCCGTAGAATTCCAGCCAGGCGCCGACGACCTTCTCCTTGCGCAGGAACTCGGTCAGCGTCAGCACGATGTCGGTGGCGGTGATGCCCGGCTGCACGCGACCGGTCAGCTCGACGCCGACGATGTCGGGCAGGCGCATCCAGGAGGCGCGGCCGAGCATGACGTTCTCGGCCTCCAGCCCGCCGACGCCGATCGCGATCACGCCCAGCGCATCGACATGCGGCGTGTGGCTGTCGGTGCCGACCAGCGTGTCGGGGAAGGCGACGCCGTCCTGCACCTGGACCACCGGCGACATGCGCTCGAGGTTGATCTGGTGCATGATGCCGTTGCCGGGCGGGACGATCTCCATGTTCTCGAAGGCGTGGCGCGTCCATTCGATGAAGTGGAAGCGGTCTTCGTTGCGGCGGTCCTCGATGGCGCGGTTCCTGGCGAAGGCGTCCTTCTCGAAGCCGGCATGCTCGACCGCGAGGGAATGGTCGACGATCAGCTGCACTGGAACGACCGGGTTGACCTTGGACGGGTCGCCGCCCTTCTGCGCGATCGCGTCGCGCAGGCCGGCGAGGTCGACCAGCGCGGTCTGGCCGAGGATGTCATGGCAGACCACGCGTGCCGGATACCAGGGGAAGTCGAGGTCGCGCTTGCGTTCGATCAGCTGCGTCAGCGCGCGGTCCAGCAGCGCGGGGTCGCAGCGGCGGACCAGGTTCTCGGCCAGCACGCGGGAGACGTAGGGCAGGGTGTCGTAAGCGCCGGGCGCGATGGCGTCGACCGCTTCGCGCGCGTCGAAATGGTGCAGGTCGGTGCCGGGCAGGGGCTTGCGGTATCGTGCGTTCATGGCTCGCTCCGTGCCGGGGCCTGCCCGGCGATCTGACACCCGATGGCCGTGCCGGCAGGCCGCCTGGCCGGGGCCCTGGCGACCCTTCTGCCGCCAACGTCCGGGGCACCGTGGCCTTCGGTCGGCAATCCGGCCTGCAGCCGCGGCGCCTGCCGGCACGCGCTAATGGATGCGGTGGATATGTGCAAGCCGGCCTCCCGTGTCACCCGGTGCGCGTGGCGGGGCATGCCTGCGTGCAGCGCATTGAAGTGCCGCCTGCGCGGACGCGTCGCATCAGGCTGCTGGTCCGAAGGCGCCGCCCGCGCGCAGCGCATCGATCTCTGCCGCGCCGTAGCCGAGCAGCGCGGCAACCGCATCCGTATCCGCGCTGAGCGTGGCCGCCGGCCGGTCCGGCATCGTCGGAAGCCCCGGGTAGACCACCGGCTGCCGGGCGGACCGCGCGACCCCGGTGCCGTTGGGCGCGAAGAAATCCACGTCCTGCAGATGCGGGTCCGTCAGCAGGTCCTCGAGGCGATTGACCCGCGCGTGGGGGATGTCGAGTTGCTCCAGCGCGCGCAGCCATTCCTCGGTGCTGCGGCGCGCCATCTCCCCGGCCAGCACGGCGTAGAGCTCGGCGATGTGGGCGCTGCGCTGGCCGGGGTCGGCGAACCACGGCAGCGCCAGCATGTCCTGCCGCCCGGTGAACTCCAGCACGCGGCGCCATTGCTGCTCGGTATAGGGCAGGGCGGCGATCCAGCCATCCAGCGTGCGATAGGGCCGGCGGTCGGGCGCGAACATGCGATGGTAGCCGGTGCCTTCAGGCGGTCCGCCGAAGGTCGCGGCGGCCAGGTGTTCGTTCAGCACGAAGGCGGCGACGGCCTCGAACATCGGGGCCTCGACCTCGATCGCGCCGACCATGCCGCGGCCGCGCGCCGCGACCGCGGCCATCACGCCATAGGTCGCGGTCAGTCCCGCGATCTTGTCCGCCACGGCGCTGGGCACATAGGCGGGGTCCTGCCCGCGATAGGATGGCAGCGCGGCGATGCCGCCGGCCGCCTGGATCACATCGTCGAAGGCCGGGCGTCCGGCGTAGCGCCCGCCGCTGCCATAGCCGACGGCGGCGCAGTAGATGATCGCGGGATTGATCGCCGCGGCCGGCGCGAAGCCGAAGCCGAGCCGGTCGATCGCCGCGGGGCGCATGTTGTGGACGAAGACCTCCGCCCAGCGCAGCAGGCGCGTGAAGACGTCGCGCCCTGCATTCGTCTTGAGGTCGAGCACCATGCTGCGCTTGTTGCGGTTGTTGCCGACAAAGACCGCGCTGTCGCCCTGCGGGCCGCGTGGCTGGATGGCGCGGGCAAGGTCGCCCTCCGGGGCCTCGACCTTGATGACGTCGGCGCCGAGGTCGCCCAGCAGCTGGCCGACCAGCGGCCCGTAGATGACGGTGGTGAGGTCGAGGACGCGCAGGCCCGGTAGCAGCGGGATCATGGGTGGCTCACGCGGGCCGCGGGGCGGCGGCGATGGGATGGCACGGCTGGTCCTTCCGGTTCGGTGGCGGAGGCTACGACCGAGCGCGGCGCGGCGTCCATGCCGAGGTCGCCTTGCCAATGGCCAGCCCGCATACGACCCTGGGACACGCCGTCGAGGAGGAAGCGCATGGATTTCGGCCTGTCGCCCGAACAGGAGGCGATCGTGGAAGGTGTGTCCGCCGTCTGCCGCAGCTTCGGCGACGAGTACTGGCGCGCCTGCGATGACGAGGCGCGCTTCCCGCGCGAATTCCATCGCGCCATGGCCGAGGGCGGCTGGCTGGGCATCACCATGCCGGAGGAACACGGCGGCGCGGGCCTCGGCGTGACGGAAGCCGCGCTGATGATGCACACGGTCGCGCGCCATGGCGGCGCGATGGCCGCGGCGTCCTCGATCCACATCAACATGTTCGGACCGCACCCCATCGTGGTGCACGGCACGCCCGAGCAGCAGGCGCGCTGGATTCCGCCGCTGATCGCCGGCACCGACCAGGCCTGCTTCGGCGTGACGGAACCGAATGCGGGGCTCGACACCACCTCGATCACGACGTTCGCGACGAAGGTCCCGGGCGGCTACCGCGTGAACGGACGCAAGATGTGGACCTCGACCGGCCAGGTGGCGAACCGGATCCTGCTGCTGACGCGCACGACCAAGAAGGAGGATGTCCGCAGGCCGACCGAGGGCATCACGCTGTTCTATGCGGCGATCGACCGCGACAAGATGGAGATCAAGCGCATTCCGAAGATGGGGCGCGCGGCCGTCGATTCGAACATGACCTTCATCGACGACCTGTTCATCCCGGATGAGGATCGGATCGGCGAGGAGGGGCGCGGCTTTTCGTATATCCTCGACAGCCTGAATCCGGAACGCGTGCTGATCGCCGCGGAGGCCATCGCGATTGGCCAGGATGCGCTGGCGCGTGCGTCACGCTACGCGCAGGACCGCAACGTCTTCGGCCGTCCCATCGGGCAGAACCAGGCCATCCAGCATCCGCTGGCGGAATGCTGGACCGCGCTGGAGGCGGCCTGGCTGATGACGCAGAAGGCCGCCTGGCTGTACGACAACGGCAAGCCCTGCGGCGCGGAGGCGAATGCGGCGAAGCTGCTCGGTGGCCGCGCCGGCCACAATGCCTGCCTGCAGGCGGTTCTGACCCATGGCGGCATGGGCTATGCCCGCGAATATGTCGTGGAACGCCTGCTGCGCGAAGTGATGATCTGCCGCATCGCGCCGGTGTCGGAGCAGATGGTGCTGTCCTTCATCGCCGAGCGCGTGCTCGGTCAGCCGCGATCCTATTGATCGCGCCGGCCGCGCTACCGCAGCACGGCAATCTCGTTGCGCCGGATCAGTTCGAAGTCGATGACGGCGCCGAGGCCGGGCTTGTCGGGCGCGCGCACCATGCCCCTTTCGTCGATCTCGATCTCCTCCAGCAGGCCGTACTTCTGCGCGGCTTCGGGCAGCAGCACTTCGAAGAACTCGGTGTTCGGGATGCACATGGCCAGGTGCAGGTTCGCCAGGTTGTTCAGCGAATTGCCGGCATGGTGGATCTCGTAGTTCATTCGGAAGGCCTGCGCGAGATGCGCGGTCTTGAGGCAGGTGGTGAGCCCGCCCTTCACCGTGACGTCGCCACGCAGGTAGTCGGTCGCGTGGTTCATCAGCCAGATCGGATAGCTTTCGAGGCCGGTCATCGGGTACTCGGTCGCCATGATCGGGATGCGCAGCGTCTGGCGCAGCTTGACGTAGTTGTAGACGTCCTGGTCGTGCAGCGGGTCCTCGTACCAGTAGAAGCCCATCTCCTCGATCGCGCGGCCGACGCGCAACGCGGTCGGGAAGTCGTAGCCCCAGGTGGAATCGAGCATGACGCGGTAGTCGTCGCCGACGGCGCGGCGCACCGCCTCGCAGGCCGCGATGTCGTCGCGCAGGCGCTGCGGCGGGTGGATCTTGTAGGCCGCCCAGCCGGCCTGCTTGATGCGCTGCGCTTCCTCGGCATAGGCGCTGGCGGAGGGCAGCACGGCGGAGCTCGCATAGGCCGGGATCTCGTCGCGCACCTTGCCGATCAGCTTCCACACCGGCACGCCGAGCGCCTTGCCGGCGATGTCCCACAGCGCGATGTCGACGGCGCCGATGGCGCGCGTCGTGGTCTGGCGGATGCGGCTCCAGAGGCGCTGGTTCAGCGTCTCGCGCGCGAAAGGGTCCTGGCCCAGCATCATCGGCTTCAGCGTGCGGATCAGCGACGCGGCCTCGCTGTCCGCGCCGTTGGTCGCGCTGCCGAGGAAGGCGTGGCCGGTGATGCCCTCATCCGTCTCGATCGACAGCAGGCCCATCTTGGTCTCGCCACCGCCGGCGGCATGGGCGCCGTAGCTGACCGTCGGCAGGTCCTTCCACGCGAAGAGCGTGAGCGTGATGTCGGTGATCTTCATGCGTTTCGTCCCGCGTGTCGTGGCGGGACGCTGCAAGGCCCGGTGCGCGGTTGTCAAATCGGGTGGGTCGGGCCTAGCCGTCGATCAACTCGCGGAGGGCACGCATCGCCGTGGCATAGCCGCGCGCGCCTAGCCCCGCGATCACCGCCGTCGCCACCGTCGAGACCAGCGAATGGTGGTAGATCGCATCCCGCCGATGGATGTTCGAGATGTGCAGTTCGATCAGCGGCGCGCGGAACATCTTCAGCGCATCGAGCAGCGGGATCGACCGGAAGGTCAGGCCAGCCGGGTTGATGACCATGCCGGCGGCGCCGGTGTCGATCGCCTCGTGGATCCAGTCGACAAGCTGGCCTTCCCAGTTGGTCTGGCGGAACACCACCTCGTCGCCGCCGGCCTCGGCGCGGCACATCGCGTCGATCTCGGCCAGCGTGGTGCGGCCGTAGATCTCGGGTTCGCGCAGGCCCAGGCGGTTGAGGTTCGGGCCGTTGAGGACGTGGATGCAGCGGGGCATGGCGAGGTTCCTGGCGGTCAGCCCTGGTAGCCCATCTGCCGCGGCAGCCAGAGCACCAGGTCGGGCACGAAGGTGATCAGCATCAGCGCCGCGACCATCGCGGCGATGAAGGGCAGCGTGTCGCGCACCACGGCCGAGATCGGCGCATCGGACAGCTTGGCCACGATGAACAGCAGCAGGCCGTAGGGCGGCGTGATGAGCCCGAGCATGATGTTCACCACCACCACCACGCCGAAATGCACCATGTCCACGCCCAGCGCCTGCGCCGTGGGCACCAGCACCGGCACGACCACCAGCAGGATGGTGCTGCCTTCCAGCAGGCATCCCAGCACCAGCAGCACCACGTTCACCACCAGCAGGAATTCCCAGCGCGACATCTCCCAGCCGGCCAGCATGGTGCGGACCGTGTTGGGGATGTTCTCGCTGGTGACGACGTAGTTGAAGGCGAGCGCACCCGCGATCAGCATGCCGATCGCGGCGGTGGAGCGCGCGCTGTCGCGGATGGCCGCGACGGTCTGGCGCAGTGTCAGGCTGCGGTAGAACACGGCGGCGATCAGCCAGGCATAGGCGGCGGCGACGGCGGCGGCCTCGGTCGGTGTCATCACGCCGCCATAGATGCCGCCCAGCAGGATCACCGGCATCAGCAGTGCGGGGAAGGCCTCCAGCGTCAGGCGCGGAAATTCGCGCAGCGGCACGCGTGCCGAAATGGGAAAGCCGTGGCGGTGCGCCATCCAGCCGTTGATGCCCATCTGCGACAGCGCCATCAGCAACCCGGGGATCACGCCGGCGAGGAACAGGAAGCCGATCGATGCATCGGCCACCAGCGCATAGAGCACCATCGGGATGGATGGCGGGATGATCGGCCCGATCACCGCGGTCACCGCGGTCAGTGCGGCGGCGTAGCTGGGCGGGTAGGCGCCGCCCTTGGTCATCATGTCGATCTGCACCTTGCCGCTGCCCGCGGCATCGGCGATGGCGGAACCCGACATGCCGGCGAAGATCACGCTCTGCACCACGTTCACATGGCCGAGGCCGCCGCGGAACCGCCCGACCAGCAGGTTGCAAAAGCGCAGCAGCCGGTCGGTCAGGCTGCCGGCATTCATCAGCCCGGCGGAGAAGATGAAGAGCGGCACCGCCAGCAGCACGTAGCTGCCGTTCAGTCCGTTGAGCACCTGCTCGGCCGCCGTCGACATGTCCTGGCCGGACAGGCCGAGGTAGATGATGCTCGCCATGATCATGGTGAGGCCGATCGGCAGGCCCATCAGCGACAGGACCAGCAGCGAGATCAGCGACAGCGTGAAGGGATCCGTCACGCGGCCGCCCGGCGCCCGGCCACGGCGCGCCAGGCGATGGCGGCGTGGCGGATGATCATGGCGACGGCGAACACCAGGTACACCGAGTAGAGCAGGTCGAAGCGGATGCCGAGATAGGCGCTACGCTCCACCTTCATGAAGGTGACGTAGTCGACCATCGCCGGCAGCGACCAGGTGAACACGACGACCACCGCGATGCCGGTGACGGCATCGCACACGCGTCGCCCCGCGTCCGGCATGGCGCCATACAGCAGGTCGAAGCGGATCTCCTCCTCGTCGCGCAGCACCAGCCCGGCTCCCCACAGGATGCCCCAGACCCAGGCGAGGGTGGAGAGTTCCGCCGTCCAGCTGAGCGGCGCGTTCAGAACGTAGCGCGTGACGATCTGCAGCATGAAGGCGACGAACATCGCCAGGAGCAGCGCGGTCAGCACGTCCTCCGCGCGCCGCCGTCCCCAGCCGAGCAGGCGGCGCGCCGCATCCATCCGGTTCAGCGCACCGCGGCGATGCGGTCGAGGATGCCCGCCGGCCAGGCCTGCGACTGCGTGGACGCCAGGTAGCGCCGCTGCGCCTCGGCGCGGAACGCCGCGACGTCGGGCTCGTAGACCTCGAGGCCCTGGGAGCGGAAGAAGGCGACCATCTCCTGCTCCTGCGCCAGGTGGCGCTGGGTGCTCTGGTCGATCGCCTTGTTCGCGGCGGCCTGGATGGCGTCGCGCTGGGGCTGCGTCAGCCCGTCCCACAGCCGCGAGGAGATCGACAGCAGGTCATAGGCCACCAGGTGGCTGGTCAGAACGAACTGCGTCGTCACCTCGTGGAAGCGCATGGTGCGGCTGGTCGGCAGCGGGTTGTCCTGGCCGTCCACCGTGCCGGATTGCAGCGCCGTATACAGCTCCGCGAAAGCCACCGGCGTCGGGTTGGCGCCGAGCGCCTCGCCGAGGAACTGCCAGGTTTCGCCTGGCGGCATGCGGAGCTTCAGCCCCGCCATGTCGGCTGGCGTGTTGATGCGCTTGCGCGGCTTCAGGTTGACGTGGCGCGTGCCGAAATACAGCGGGCCCAGCACATGCACGTTGAGCTGGTCGCGCGCGAGGCGGTTGAACTCGGCGCCGATCGGCCCGTTGAACACCGCGCGCATATGGGCGGCGTCGCGGAACAGGTAGGCGGATGCCATCACCGACCAGGCCGGGATCTGGCGCGAGAAATCCTGCGGCGCGAGGTTCGCCATCTCGACATTGTTGCGCTGGATCGCGACCAGCTCGGTGCCCTGGCGGAACAGCGTGGCGTTCAGGTGCAGCTCGACGTCGAACTGCGACTGCAGGTCGGCGGCGAAGCCGCGCATGGCCTCGGCGCGGATGTCCTGGTCGGAAAACACGGCGGAGAAGCGGATGCGCCGGCGCGCCTGGGCGCGGGCGGGCAGGGCGGGCACCGCCAGGGCGGCGGCCGCAGCCGTCATGACGGACCGGCGTCCGATCTGCATTCGCATGGGCGTATCCCTTCCCTGGACATTCCTTGGCCGCGCGTTGGCGGCTGGGCCGAACGCTAGGCGGCGTCGCCGGGACGATCAATAGAGATTCACGAGAATATCGGAGATTACCCGGAATGCCGGGTATTGTTCCGACGCTCCTGCCATGCCGATACTCCGGCGCAGGACGGAAGGGAGGCGCTGCCCGCATGCAGCCGGCGCGCAATGTGGCTGACGCGGAGGAGACGGCGGGCGAGGCAGCCTATCGCCGCATCCGCGCCGATGTGGTCCTTGGCCGGCTCGCGCCCGGCCGCAAGCTTGGCTTGGAAGGCCTGCGCGACAGCTACGGCGCGGCCGTGGGCACGCTGCGCGAGGCGCTGAACCGCCTGGCCGCCGAGGCGCTGGTGCAGGCCGAAGGCCAGCGCGGCTTCGTCGTGGCGCCGGTCTCGGCCGAGGATTTCCACGAGGTCGCGGAGCTCCGCCTGCTGCTGGAGACCGAGGCGATCGCCTCATCCTTCGCCGCCGGCGACCTCGATTGGGAGGGGCAGATGGTGGCGGCGCACCACAAGCTGGCGGTGATGGAACGGCGGCTTTTGGCGGGCGAGACCGCCGATGCATCGCTGTGGAAGCACTACGACCGCGAGTTCCACCACGCCTTGATCGCCGCCTGCGGGTCGAGCGTGCTGCTCGAGACCTTCGCTGCCACCTACGACCGCTTCCTGCGCTACCAGATGGTGGCGGTGGTGTTCCGTGGCGCGGTGGCCGCCGCGCAGCATGCGGCGTTGCTGGACTGCGCCCTGGCACGCGATGCCGCCGGCGCCGGCGCGATCCTCCGCGACCATGTCGAAGGCTGCGTCGAGCATGTCGTGCGCGCCGGCGCGCTGGCGCCCTTCATGGCCCAGGCGCCGCGCGCGGTGAACGCCGAGACGCCGCTTGCCGATGCCGAGGCGACGAGCGAGCGCGCGCGCCGGTTGATCCGCGCGGACATCCTGCGCGGCGCATTGGCGCCCGGCCAGAAGCTGCGTCTGGAGGGCCTGCGCGACACCTATGGCGCGGCGGTCGGCACGCTGCGCGAGAGCCTCAGCCGCCTGATCGCCGAAGGGCTGGTGGTGGCGGAGGGCCAGCGCGGCTTCGAGGTCTCGCGCTTCAGCGCGCCGGAGCTGCGCGCGCTGGCGCGGCTGCGCCTGCTGCTGGAAGGGCACGCGCTGGAGCACGCCTTCCGCGTCGGCGACATGGAGTGGGAAGGGCGCGTCGCCGCCGCGCATCACAAGCTTGCGCAGGCCGAGAAGCGCCTGGGCGCGGGCGAAGCGGGCGCGATCGACGCCTGGCGGCGCTTCGATTCGGAATTCCACCGCGCGCTGATCTCCGCCTGCGGGTCGCGCACGCTGATGGCGACGCATGCGACGGTGTTCGATCGCTACCTGCGGTACCAGAATTTGGCGCTCGGCTTCCGCGGGCCGATTGCGGTCGAGGAGCACGCGGCCCTGCGCGACTGCGCGATCCGCCGCGACGCGGACGGCGCACGGGGCATCCTGGCGGCGCATATCCTGGGCGGCGTCGATCACGCCTTGTCCAGCGGCGCGGTCTGATCGCGTGCGCCACATGGCGCCAGGCCGCCCAGCCGTGGCATCCTGACGCCGAACCGGCAGGAGGTTTTCTCGTGACACCCACGGCACTGGCCCGACTCTGTTCGTTCGCCCGGGGGTCGGCATGACGGCGATCGCGCAGCGCGGCCTGTCGAGGCGCCGCGTCGAGGATGACCGCTTCCTGCGTGGCGTCGGACATTTCGTCGAGGACATCGACGCGACCGGCGCGCTGCACGCCGTGATGCTGCGCTCGCCGCACGCCCACGCGCGCATTGTGGCGATGGATGTCACGGCTGCGCGCGCCATGCCGGGCGTGCGCGACGTGCTGACTGCCGCCGAGCTGCGCGCGGAGGGCCTGCAGCCCATGCCCTGCGTCGCCAAGGTCGCGACGCTGGCGCCGCTCATCATCCCGCCGCGCCCCGCCTTGGCCGAGGGGCGCGTGCGCCATGTCGGCGACCCGGTCGCCTGCGTGGTGGCGGACAGCCCCGCGCAGGCGCGCGACGCGGCCGAGGCGATCATCGTCGAATACGACCCGCTGCCGGCGGTCACGGACGGCGCCGCCGCGCTGCGTGCGGATGCGCCGGCGCTGTGGGAGCAGGCGCCGGGCAACCTGGCCTTCCGCTTCCAGAAGGGCGACGCCGCGGCGGTCGAGGCCGCCTTCGCGCGCGCCGCGACCATCGTCTCGATCGACCTGGTGAACAACCGCGTGACCGCCGCGCCGCTCGAAGTGCGGTCGGCCATCGCGACCTGGGATGGCGCGACGCAATCCTTCCTGCTGACGGTGACCGGCCAGGGCGTGCATGGCATGCGCGACCAGCTGGCCACCGTGTTCGGCATGGCGCGGGAGAAGATTCGCGTGGTCGCGCCCGATGTGGGCGGCGGCTTCGGCGCGAAGAACTTCATCTTCCCGGACTACGTGGTGGCGATGTTGGCGGCGCGCCGGCTGGACCGGCCGGTGCGCTGGGTGTCGGAGCGCACGGAGGATTTCCTGGCGACCGTGCAGGCGCGCGACAACCGCACCCATGCGCGCCTCGCGCTCGATGCCGAGGGCCGCTTCATCGGGCTGCATGCCGAGACGGTGGCGAACATGGGCGCCTACCTGTCGGGCAGCGGGCCGGGGAGCTCGACCAACTCGCCGGGCACGGCGATGGGCGGGCTGTACGACATCCCGGCGGTGTTCATGGATGTGCGCGGTGCCTTCACCAACACCGTGCCGATCGACGCCTATCGCGGCGCCGGCAAGCCGGAGGCGAACTACATCATCGAACGCCTGGTGGACCTCGCGGCGCGGCGCACCGGCATCGATGCGGTGGAGCTGCGCCGGCGCAACCTGATCGCGTCCTTCCCGCATCGCACGGCGATGGGCATGACGCTCGATGGCGGCGAGTTCCAAGCCAATCTTGATCGGGCGATGGCGGCGGCGGACGTGGCCGGCTTCGCTGGGCGCCGTGCGGCGAGTGAGGCGTGCGGGATGCTGCGCGGGCTTGGCATCGCCTGCTTCATGGAGACGGCGCGCGGCGCGCCGGGCGAATGGGCGGCGGTGCGCTTCGAAGCCGATGGGCGCGTGGCGCTCGCGCTCGGCACGCAATCCAATGGCCAGGGGCACGAGACCAGCTTCCCGCAGATCGCCGCTGACCTGTTGGGCCTGCCGGTGGAGGTGTTTCGCCTGGTGCAGGCGGATACGCGCGACGTCGCGCGCGGCCATGGCCATGGCGGCGCGCGGTCACTGCACATGGGCGGCGAGGCGATGGTGCGTGCCATCGACGCCGTGCTGGCGAAGGCGCGCGCGCTGGCGGCGCAGCTGCTGCAAGCGCCCGCGGACTCGCTCGTCTTCGCCGGTGGACGCTTCAGCGTCGACGATGATGCAGCAGGGCGCGGCGTGTCCTTGCTGGACCTTGCGCGGGAAGCACCCGGCGCACTGGATGCGGAAGTGGACAGCGACCTGGACCTGGTCACCTTCCCCAATGGCTGCCAGGTGGCGGAGGTGGAGATCGATGCCGAGACCGGGTTGGTGCGGCTCGTTCGCTATACCGCAGTCGACGACTACGGCGTGCTCATCAACCCCATGCTGACCATCGGACAGGTGCAGGGCGGGCTGGCGCAGGGCATCGGCCAGGCGATGCTGGAGGAGGTCGCCTACGACCCGCAATCGGGCCAGATCCTGACCGCTTCGCTGATGGACTACTGCCTGCCGCGTGCGGAGGACCTGCCGCCGCTCGATGTCACCTGCGTCGAGGTGCCGACGGCGTCGAACCGCCTTGGCGTGAAAGGCTCTGGCCAGGCGGGCTGCATCGGTGCGCCGCAGACGGTGATGCATGCGGTGCTCGATGCGCTCGCACCGCTGGGGATCCAGGCGATCGACATGCCCGTCACGCCGGCCAAGGTCTGGACGGCGATGCGCGACGCGCGCCGCGCGGGCTGATCGCGTCAGCCGCGGCGCGGGCCGAGCGCTTCCAGGATGGCCTGGGCGATGTCGCCGTCGAACAGGCGGTCGGCTGTGACCGGCAGGCGGCGTCGCCAGTTGGGGCGTTCGCGGTCGGTGCCGGGCAGGTTCACGCCGATGCGCTCGCCGACCAGGTCCTCGGCCTGAACCAGCATGGCGCGGCTGGACGCGGCGGCGACGAAGCGGTGCACGGCCGCTGCTGTCCTGGAGTCGAAGCGGTCCGCCGGCACGCCGCAGGCGGCGGCGAGCGACGAACGCTCCAGCGCCCGCTGCGCCATGGCCGCGCTCGCGTCCGCGGGCGCCAGCAGCCCGAGCGCGGCGCGTTCCTCGAGATCCGCGCCCTCCCACCAGCCGGCCAGCGTCGCGAGGTCGTGGGTCGAGACGCAGGCGGCCGCGAGCGCAGGCCATTCGGCCGGCGGGCGGAAGCCGTCTCCCGCGCATTCGAACCACAACACGCGATAGGCCAGCACGCGCGCCGCCGCCAGGCGATCGGTGAAGCCGTCCGGCACCGTGCCCAGCGCCTCGCCCACCAACGCGCAGGAGGCGGTGCGGCTTTCCTGCGCGAGCGTCGCGAGCATTCCCGCCCCGTCGAAGCCGAGGTAACAGCCTTCGCTGGCGCGCGCGCCGTCCGGCACGATGAACAGGCGTTCGAGGCCCATGGCGTGGTCGAGCCGCAGCGCGCGCGCATGGCGCATGTTGGCGCGCAGCAGCGCCGCGAAGCCGCCATGGCCGGCATGCGGGTGCGGCACCGGCAATCCCCAGACTTGGCCGTCGGCGGAGAAGGGGTCAGGCGGTGCGCCGATCGAGAAGCCATGCAGGAAGGCGCCGGGCTGCGACCAGACCTCCGCGCCATCGGGTGCGGCGCCGACCGCGAGGTCGCGATACAGCCCTGGCCCTGCTGCCGCCGCATCAGCGAGTTGCCGGTCGCACATCCATTGCAGGGCGATGTGCGCGTGGATGGCGTCGGCGGATGCGGCGCGCACGCCGGCCATCCCGCTGTCCGCAGGATGCGCGTGGCCCGCTGGCCAGTCACGCGGTCCGAAGCGTTCGGACAAGGCGACGAACGCCGCGAAATCCTCGAGCGCTGCGCCATGCTCCGCGCGGAAGGCGGCAAGGCCGGCATGGTTGCGCGGCAGCGCGGCGGCGGCGGCGTCGAGCACCACGCGCTTCGCCGCCCAGGCAGCAGGGTAGTCGACCATCGCGCCGGCGCGCAGCGCGGCGAAGATCGGCGCCTGGCTGTCCAGCGCCGCGCGTACCGACGGCGCGTCGCCCACCTCGGGCAGCGCGGTCACGTCGAGCAGCATGGGTTCGAGGAAGCGCCGGTCGGATGGCTGGTAGGGGCTGGCGCGGTCGCGTTCCACCGGCATCAGCGCATGCGGCGGGCTGAGGCCGACCAGCGCCGCGCCGCGCGCGGCGGCGCCCCGCGCCAGCAGCGCGATCGCGGTGAAGTCGCCGATGCCCTGGTCGGCGTCATGGCGCAGCGCGAAGGCCTGCGCCGCGATGCCGAAGCGGCGGCCGTCCGGTGCGTCGTGGCATTGGCCGGCATGGGGCGCCGGGCGTCGTGGCGCGGCGCGGCGGCGCGCCAGGCTGTCACGCGCCTGCGTGGTGGTTTCGGCAGGCAGCCCGAGCGCAGCCAGCACGGCGCGCAGCGTCCCCTCCGGCACCAGGTTCCGTGTGCCTGAGATGTCGTACCACGACGTGGCGACGCCAGCGGCCTCGGCAAGTTGTGCGATGAGCGCCTGGCCTGGCGACTCGGCCGGGCGGGGTGCTCGATGAATCTCGGCGAACCAGGCGACCGAGCGCGGTGCCAGCGTCACGGTCGCTTCGGCAGCACCTTCGCGCGACGGATCGTCGCTGGCGGCGAGCCAGCGCCAGTTCCCGGCGGGCAGATGCAGCGTCGTCTCGGTGTCGCCGCCATGCAGCGCGACGAGGGCGCGCGCGCTGTCGTGGTGCAGCAGCATCGCCACGCTGCGTGCCGCCGGATCGGTCCAGTCGGGCTGCGCCATCGGTGTGCCATTCAGCCGCAGCCATAGCACGTCGGGCTCGCCTGTCGCGTCGGCTTCGCCGGTCAGCGGCGCCGCGCCGGACAGCGCCGGGCTCGCGCGGCGTGCCGCCACCAGACGCGCGGTGAAGTTGATCAGCGCCTGGTCGGCGCCTGCCCAGTCGAACCACGATGTCGCATTGTCCTGGCACCAGGCGTTGTTGTTGCCGCCCTGGCTGCGTCCGGCCTCGTCGCCCATCGAGAGCATGGGCGTGCCGCGCGCGGCGAGCAGCGTCGCGAGCAGCGCGCGCATATCGGCGCGGCGGCGCGCAAGGATGGCGTCGTCGTCGGTGGCGCCCTCGACGCCATGGTTCCAGGAGAGGTTGTCGTTGGTGCCGTCGCGGTTGTCCTCGCCATTCGCCAGGTTGTGCTTGTGCGCGTGGCTGACCAGGTCGGCGAGCGTGAAGCCGTCATGCGCGGTGACGAAGTTGATGCTGTCGGTCGCCGGGCGCGTGCCGAAGACATCGCGCGATCCGGCCATGCGCGTCGCGGCCTCGCCAAGGCTGCCGGCATCGCCGCGCCAGAAGCGGCGGATGCCGTCGCGGAAGCGGTCGTTCCATTCGCCCCAACCTGGCGCAAAGGCGCCAAGGCGATGGCCGTGATGCCCGACATCCCAGGGTTCGGCGATGATCCATCGGTCGCGCAGCAGCGGGTCCTGGCGCACCGCTTGCAGCAGCGGCGCGTCGGGATCGAAGCCGTCGGCGCGACGGCCGAGCGTGGTGGCGAGGTCGAGCCGCAACCCCGCCAGCCCGGCCTGCCCGACCCAATGTCGCATCGCATCCATCGCCAGGCGCAGCGGCAAGGGCCGGTCGAGCGCCAGCGCATGCCCGCAGCCGGTGTCGTTCACGTAGCGACCTTCGGCATCGGTGCGATACCACGCCGCGTCGCCAAGGCCGCGCAGCGAGAGCGTCGGGCCTTGCGCGTCGCCTTCGCCCGAATGGTTCAGCACGACGTCCAGGATCACGCCGATCCCGGCCGCGGCCAGCGCGGCAACGGCGGCGCGCACCTCGGCCATGCCGCCGGGTGCGAGGCGTGGTTCGGGTGCCAGCCAGCCGACCGGGTTGTAGCCCCAGGAGTTGGTCAGGCCGATCGGCGCGAGCTGCCGTTCGTCGGCCCAGGCCCAGGCCGGCATCAGTTCGACATGTGTCACGCCGAGCCGGGTCAGATGCGCGATGGCGGCCGGATGCGCGAGGGCAGCGAAGGTGCCGCGGATCGCTTCGGGAATGTCGGGATGCGTGCGGGTGAAGCCGCGCACATGCAGTTCGTAGATGACCCGCGCGCCAGTGCAGGCGGGCGGTGGCGGCGCTGGCGGAAACGGTGCGGCCAGCACCGCCTTCGGCATCGCATGCGCGCTGTCGGCGCCGTCTTCGTACAGCGACGGATGCGTCGCGAAAGGCCGGTCGATCGCACGCGCCCAGGGGTCGAGCAGCAGCTTCGCGGGGTCGAAGCGCAGTGCGGCCGGGCCATGCGCGCGCAGGCCGTAGCGCGTGCCCTCCGCGAGGCCTGGCAGCGCGCCGTGGAAGACATCGCCGGTGCGGCCGGGCAGGCGCCAGCGTGCCACCTCGCGCGCGCCTGTCGCGTCGAAGACGCACAGGTCGATCGCCTCGGCGCCCGGCGCCGGTATGGCGATGGTCGCACCGGCTTGCGTCAGATGGACGCCGAGCGGCTCCGCCGCGCCGTCATCCATGCCGGGCTGCGATCCCGCGCAGCAGCGCCGCGTATCGTGCCGCGGAGGGTCCCCAGGAGACGTCGGTCGCCATCCCATTCGCCTGGATCGCACGCCACGTCGGCGGATCGCGGAACAGCGAAAGCGCGCGGCGCAGCCCGGCGGCCAGCGCGTCGGCGCGCCCCGGCGCGACCTGCACGCCCGTCGCGCTGCCCGCCGCCAGCGCCATCGGGCTGGCGTCGATCACGGTGTCGCCCAGGCCACCCGTGCGCGCCACCACCGGCACCGCGCCGTAGCGCAGCGCCGCCAGCTGCGCGAGCCCGCAGGGTTCGAAGCGCGACGGCACAACCAGCATGTCGGCGCCGCCATAGACAAGGCGCGCCAAGCCCTCGTCGAAACCGATGAAGGTGCCTGCGCGGCCGTGATGCGCGGCGGCGAAGCCGCGGCAGGCATGTTCGAGCGGTGCCTCGCCCGACCCCAGCAGCGCGAGCTGCGCGCCGCCCTGCATCAGCGCTGGCGCGGCCTCGAGCAGCAGGTCCGCGCCCTTCTGCCAGGCCAGGCGACCGACGAAGGCGACCAGCGGCACATCGGGGTCAGGCGCGAGGCCGAAGCGCGCCTGCAACGCCGCCTTGTTGGCTGCGCGCGGCGCCGGGTCGGCGGCGGAAAAGCGCGCTGCCAGCGCGGCATCCGTCGCCGGATCCCAATCCACGACATCGAGTCCGTTGAGGATGCCATGCAGGTCGCCCGCGCGCCCGCGCAGCAGCCCGTCGAGGCCCATGCCGCCCTCGGGCGTCAGGATTTCCTCGGCGTAGCTCGGCGAGACGGTGTTGATCGCATCCGCGAACCACAGCCCGGCCTTCAGGAAGCCGACCGCGCCGTAGTATTCAAGCCCCTCCCGCGCGAAGGCCGCCTGCGGCAGGCCGAGCAAGGGAAACACGGAAGCCGGGAACTTCCCCTGGTAGGCCAGGTTGTGGATGGTGAAGAGGCACGGGATGCGCCGTGGCGCGAAGCGCAGATAGGCCGGCACCAGCCCGGCCTGCCAGTCATGCGCGTGGACCGCGTCGATGCGCTTGGCCTGCGCGAAGGCCGCCGCGGCGCGCGCCAGCGCGGCGAAGCGCACCGCGTTGTCGCCCCATTCGCCGCCGTCGGGGGCGACATAAGGTCCGCCCGGGCGGTCGAAGAGATGCGGCGCATCCAGCGCCAGCATGCTCTTCGCCTTCAGGATGCGCGCTGGCCCGCCGAACAGCTCGGGCAGGTCGAGCGCGGTGCGGGCATCGCCGAAGGCTTCGAGCACGGCGCGATAGCCCGGCAAAAGCGTGGTCACCGTCACGCCCTGGGCGGCCAGCGCAGCCGGCAGCGCGCCGACGGCATCCGCCAGCCCGCCGGTCTTGACGAGCGGATAGGCTTCCGACGCGACGGCGAGGACCTTCATCCGAGGCGATCGATCATTGGCTGCGTGATGAGGCAGATGCCGGACTCCGTGCGGCGGAAGCGCGCCTCGTCATGGGCCGGGTCCTCGCCGACGACGAGGCCCGGTGGGATTCGCACGCCGCGGTCGACCACGACTTTCGTCAGCCGGGCACCGCGGCCGATATCGACATTCGGCAGCACCACTGCGCCGTCCAGCGACGCGTAGGAATGCACATGCGTGCCGGTGGACAGCAGCGAATGCCGCACCATGCCGCCCGAGACGATGCACCCGCCAGACACCAGGGAGGAGATCGCCTCGCCGCGCCGCCCATCGATGTCGTGCACGAACTTGGCGGGCGGCGTGACCTCGGCATGCGTCCAGATCGGCCAGGCGCGGTCATACAGGTCGAGGTCGGGCACGATTTCCGTCAGGTCGATGTTGGCCTGCCAGTAGGCGTCCACAGTGCCGACATCGCGCCAATACAGCGAGGATTCCGCGCCGGATCGCACGCAGGATTTCTCGAAGCGATGTGCCTGGGCGTGGCCGTGCTTGACGATGTGGGGGATGATGTCCTTGCCGAAATCATGGCTCGTGCCCGCGGTGCCGTGGTCGCGCTTCAGCTGGTCCGCCAGGAAGCGCGTCTCGAAGACATAGATGCCCATCGAGGCCAGCGCCTTGTCCGGCTCGCCCGGAATGCCTGGCGGATCGGCGGGCTTCTCGAAGAAGTCGGTGATGCGGTCGGTCTCGTCCACATGCATGACGCCGAAGGCGGTGGCCTCCATGCGCGGCAGCACGAAGCAGCCGACGGTGACGTCGGCGCCGGTGGCGACGTGCTGCGCCAGCATCACCTCGTAATCCATCTTGTAGATGTGGTCGCCGGCCAGGATGACCATGAAGCGCGGCGCGTAGTCCTCGATGATGTCGAGGTTCTGGAACACCGCATCCGCCGTGCCGAGATACCAGGACCGTTCATCGACGCGCTGGCTGGCGGGCAGGATGTCGAAGGTTTCGTTGCGTTCCGGGCGCAGGAAGTTCCAGCCGCGCTGGAGGTGGCGGATCAGGCTGTGCGCCTTGTATTGCGTCGCCACCGCGATGCGCCGGATGCCGGAGTTCAGCGCATTGGACAGCGAGAAGTCGATGATGCGCGACTTGCCGCCGAAGAACACCGCGGGTTTCGCGCGTCGGTCGGTCAGTTCCTGCAAGCGCGAGCCGCGTCCGCCGGCGAGCACATAGGCCATCGCCTGGCGGGCATAGGGCGGGCCGATCGGGGCGCGGTCGTCCGTCATGGTGTCTCCCTTTTTCTTTCTGCCGTGTCCGGTGCCGTCCAGGACACCGGCTCCAGATAGATCGCGCCGAGCGGCGGCAGATCTATCAGCGCCGAGGCGGGCAATCCGTTGCACGCATCCTCGGTCGCCAGCACCTCATACATGGGTCCTGCATCGCTGCCGCCAAGCGTGGCGGCGTCGGTGTTGAGCAGCACGCGCCACGCGCCCGCCGCGGGCAGCCCGATGCGCCGGCCCTGCCGCGGCACCGGCGTGAAGTTGCAGATTACCGCCACGGGCGGCCCACCCGCGCCATCGAAGCGCAGCCAGGAGAAGACGGAATGCGCCGCGTCATCGGCGTCGATCCATCGGAAACCCTCGGGTTCGCAATCGCGTGCATGCAGCGCGGGGTGGTTGCGATGCAGCGTGTTCAGACGCCGCACCAGGTCCTGCACGCCGCGATGCGGCGCGTGCTGCAACAGCCACCAGTCGCATTCGCGGGTTTCCGACCACTCTCGCCAGGGCGCGAATTCCTGCCCCATGAACAGCAGCTTCTTGCCCGGATGCCCCCACATGAAGGCGTAGTAGCAGCGCAGCGTGGCGAAGCGCTGCCAGTCGTCGCCGGGCAGCCGCCCCAGCAGCGTGCCCTTGCCGTGCACCACCTCGTCGTGGCTCAGCGGCAGGATGAAGGCCTCGTTCCACGCATACATCAGGCCGAAGGTGACCAGGTTGTGGTGGTGGCGGCGATGGATGGGGTCGGTCGCCACGTAGCGCAGCGTGTCGTTCATCCAGCCCATGTTCCACTTGAAGCGGAAGCCGAGGCCGCCCGGCGTGGAAGTCGGCGCCGTCACGCCGCCCCAGGCCGAGGCTTCCTCGGCGGCGGTGATGGCGCCGGGGTTCTCGCGCGCGATCAGGTCGCTGGCACCCTGCAGGAAGCCGACGGCGTCGCGGTTGACGTTGCTGCCATCCTCGTTCGGCACCCAGCCGTCTGGTGCGCGATCGTAGTCGAGATACAGCATCGACGACACGGCATCGACGCGCAGCCCGTCCGCATGATAGCGGCCGAGCCAGAACAGGGCGTTCGCGCCGAGGAAGGCCGCGACCTCGCGTCGCCCGAAATCGAAGACCGCGGTGCCCCAGCCGGGCAGGAAACCGCGGCGCGGGTCGGGGTGTTCGTACAGCGGCCCGCCATCGAACCGCGCGAGGCCCTGGGCATCCACCGGAAAATGCGCCGGCACCCAGTCCAGCAGCACGCCGATGCCCGCCGCATGCGCGCGGTCGATGAAGCGCGCCAGGCCCTCCGGCGGCCCGTGCCGCGCCGTGACCGCGTAGAGGCCAAGCGGCTGGTAGCCCCACGAGGCATCGAGGGGATGCTCGCTGACCGGCATGAACTCGATATGGGTGAAGGCGAGATCGACGACGTAGGGGATCAGCGCATCCGCCAACTCATCCCATGTGTAGAAGCGGCCATCGGGATGGCGGCGCCAGGATGCGGCGTGCACCTCGTAGATCGCCATGGGTTCGCGGCGCGCGTCGCGCTGTGCGCGCTGTGCCAACCAGGCGGCGTCGCTCCAGGCGAAACGGTCGGTGCGCGTGACGATGGAGGCGCTGGCCGGGCGCAGCTCCGCCGCGAAGCCGACCGGGTCAGCCTTCAGCGGGCCCACGACGCCGTCGCGGCCGAGGATCTCGTACTTGTATCGTGCGCCCTCCGTCACGCCCGGCAGGAAGATCTCCCACAGGCCGGAATCGACGCGCTTGCGCATGGCGTGGCGCCGACCGTCCCAGGCGTTGAAATCCCCCACCACCGAGACGCGCTTCGCCTGCGGCGCCCAGACGGCAAAGCGCACGCCGTCCACGCCCTCGTGCGTGCAGGGATGCGCGCCGAGGCGGTCGAACAGCCGCGCATGCGTGCCCTCGACCAGCAGGTGGTCATCGAGCGGGCCGAGCGTGGGGCCGAAGGCGTAGGGGTCGTGAAGTTCCCAGCTGTCGGCGCCGCGCGCAGCCTGCAGGCGGTAGGCGAAAGGCAGCGTCGCGCCCGAGACGAACCCCTCGAAGAAGCCGGCAGCGTCGCGGCATTCCAGCGGCGTCGCATCGGCGCTGACGCGATCCGCCCCAGGCACGAAGGCGCGTACCACCACGCCGCCCCGCACGGCATGCGGGCCGAGCAGCGCGAAGGGGTCGGCATGGCGGGCATCGAGGATCGCGGCGATGGCCTCGGCGTCCGCCCGCCAGCGCGTCATGTCGCCACCGGCACGCCCCAGATCTCCTCGGCGTATTCGGCGATGGACCGGTCGGACGAGAACCACCCCATTCCCGCCGTGTTCAGCACGGCCGTGCGGCGCCATGCAGGTTGGTCGCGGTAGAGCGTCGCCGCGCGCTGCTGCGCCGCGCAATACGCATCGAAATCGGCGGAGACCATGAACCAGTCTTCCGCGCGCAGCGATGCGACCAGCTCGGCGTAGCGGGTGTGGTCGTCGGGCGAGAAGACGCCGCCGCCGATCGCTGCCAGCACCTCGCCCAGCGTATCCGACGCCGCCTCGGCCTGCGCGCCGCGCCAGCCCGCGTCGCGGCGCTGCGTCACTTCCTCGGCAGACAGGCCGAACAGGAACATGTGCTCGGCGCCGATATGCTCGGCCATCTCGACCGTCGCGCCGTCCAGCGTGCCGATGGTCAGCGCGCCGTTCAGCGCCAGCTTCATGTTGCCGGTGCCCGAGGCTTCCATGCCAGCGGTCGAGATCTGTTCCGACAGGTCGGCGGCGGGCACGATCACCTCGGCCGCCGAGACGTTGTAGTTCGGCAGGAAGGCCACCTTGAGCAGCCCGCGCACCGAGGGGTCGCGGTTGACCACGCGCGCCACGTCACTCGCCAGCTTGATGATGAGCTTGGCGCGATGGTAGCCAGGCGCGGCCTTGCCAGAGAACACCTTCACCACCGGCGTCCAGTCGCGCATCGGCTGTGCGCGCATGGCCTCGTACAGCGCGACGGTCTGCAGGATGTTCAGCAGCTGCCGCTTGTATTCGTGGATGCGCTTGATCTGCACGTCGAACAGGGCGGCGGGGTCGACGCGCACGCCGGCCTGTTCGCGCAGCATCGTCGCCAGCGCTTCCTTGTTGGCGCGCTTGACCGCGGCGAAGCGGCCCTGGAAGGCGGCATCGCCCGCGAGGTCGCGCAGGTTCACCAGCAGGTCGGGCGCATCCAGCACGCGCGGGCCCAGCGCATCGACCAGCAATTCGGTCAGGCCCGGATTGCACTGCATCAGCCAGCGGCGGAAGGAAATGCCGTTGGTCTTGTTGACGATCCGGTCTGGGAACAGCGCGTTGAAGTCGCGGAACACCGTCTGGCGCATCAGCCCAGTATGCAGCGCCGAGACGCCATTCACCTTGTGCGAGCCCACGAAGGCCAGGTTGCCCATGCGGACGCGCCTGCCGTGTTCCTCGCCGATCAGCGAGACCGAGGCGAGCAGCCGGTCGTCGCCCGGATGCGCCGCGCGCACGGCATCCAGGTGGTCCGCATTGATGCGGTAGATGATCTGCATGTGCCGCGGCAGCAGGCGTTCCATCAGCGGCACCGGCCAGGATTCCAGTGCCTCGGGCAGCAGCGTGTGGTTGGTGTAGGAGATCGCGCCCCGCGTGATCGTCCAGGCTTCTTCCCAGGCGACGCCGTGCTCGTCCACCAGCAGGCGCATCAGCTCGGCCACGGCGATGGCGGGATGCGTGTCGTTCAGCTGGATCGACACGCGATCGGCCAGGGTGTTCACGCTGCCGGCCTGGCGGATCTGCCGTCGCACCAGGTCCTGCAAGGCGGCCGAGGTGAAGAAGTATTCCTGCCGCAGCCGCAGCTCCTGGCCCGCCGGGCTGTCATCGGACGGGTAGAGCACCTTCGAGATGGATTCCGCGCGCACCTGCGCCGCCAGCGCGCCCAGATGGTCGCCACGGTTGAAGGCATCGAGGCGCAGCGGATCGGGCGCGCGGGCGCGCCACAGCCGCAGAAGGTTCACATGCTTGCCCCGCCAGCCCACCACCGGCGTGTCATAGGCGACCGCATCGACCCATTCGCCGGGGCTCCAGAGCAGCCGTTCGTTGCCGTCGGGCAGCGCTTCGGCGCTCACCTCGCCGCCGAAGCCGATGCGGTGGCGGATCTCGGGGCGGGCGAATTCCCAGGGGTTGCCGAAGGACAGCCAGTCCTCCGGGAATTCCTGCTGCCAGCCATCGCGCAGGATCTGCCGGAACAGCCCGTGATCGTAGCGGATGCCATAGCCGAAGGCGGGGATGGCGAGCGACGACATGCTCTCGAGGAAACAGGCCGCGAGGCGCCCAAGACCGCCATTGCCCAGCGCGGCATCCGGTTCGGCCAGCCGTGCCTGGTCGGTTGTGACGCCGAGTTCCGCCAAGGCGTCGCGCAATTCGCCCGCAAGGCCGAGATTGCCGACATTCTCCCGCAGCAGCCGCCCGATCAGGAATTCGAGCGACAGGTAGTAGACATGCTTGCCCTCCTGCCCGCGGCTTTCCTGCATCTGCACCAGGAAGCGCTCGACCACCGCGTCCCGCACCGCCAGGGCGGTCGCCATGAACCAGTCGCGGTCGCGCGCCTCTGAGGGCGGTTTGCCGAGCGTGTAGGTCAGCTTCCGCAGGATGAGGTCGCGCAGCGCCAGGGTCGGGGTGGCTGCGGGCAGGCTGGCGGTGGTGTTCAGGGGGGATCTCCCGGGCGGTGTATGGGGAAGCACAACTCTAACAGACACGCACGAGCGTCCAAAGCAGTTGCAGCATGACGTTCAGATGGAACCGGCTCCGGTAAACATCGCGTGCATGGCGCGCGTTGACACCCCAGGTCCCGCACGCCACCACTGCGGGCGCGTCCGCCGATGATTGCGGCGCCGCGCCCGACCCTTGCGAGCAGGGACTACGATGCACCCGCCCCACCCCATCGCGCCACGCCGATGATCCGCATCGAGCCTTGCGACCAAGGCGTGCGACTGCTGCGGCTCGACCGGCCGGCGAAGCGCAATGCAATGGATGGCGCGATGGTCGCCGCGCTGCTGGCCGCGCTGCGCGAGGCGGGCGAGGACAACAGCGTCGTGGCCGTGGTGCTGGCGGGCGCGCAGGGCAGCTTCTCTGCCGGCGCCGATCTTGCCGAGATGAAACAGCTTGCCGCGGACCCCCAGGCTCACCAGGCGCGTTCGGCCTTGACGGTCGCACTGATGGCGGCACCCGCGCTGGTGCCCAAGCCCGTCGTCGCGGCGGTTCAGGGCGCGGCGATGGGCGCGGGCGCGTCGCTCGCGCTGGCCTGCGACGCGGTGGCGATGGCCGAGGATGCGCGCCTCGCCTGGCCCGAGGCGAAGCACGCCATGCTGCCGCGCCTGGTGGCGCCGGTGTTGCTGCGCCACCTCGGCCCCAAGGCGTCCTTCGACCTTCTGGCCACGGGCCGCGCGGTGGGGGCGGCCGAGGCGCTGGCGTTGGGCCTTGCGACGCGCATCGTTGCGCCCGCGGATGTCGAGGCCGAGGCCTGCGCGATGGCCGCGGCCGCCGCGCTGCTGCCGCCCGAAGCGATGGCCGAGCTGAAGCGCATGGTGCACGCATGAGGCCGCTGGACGGGATTCGCATCCTCGACCTGTCGCGCGTGCTGGCCTGCCCCTTCGCCTCGATGATCCTGGCCGAGCTCGGCGCCGAGGTGACCAAGGTCGAGCAGCCCGGCAGCGGCGACGAGACGCGCGGCTTCGAACCCTTTGCCGAAGGGCCGGGTGGTGCTGTCAGTGGGTACTTCATGTCCTGCAACCGGTCGAAGCGGTCGGTCACGGTCAACCTGCGCCATGCCGAGGGGCAGGCGATCATTCGCGGCCTCGCGGCCCAGTCCGACGTGCTGCTGGAGAACTTCCCGGTCGGCACGCTGAAGCGGCGCGGGCTGGACTGGCCGTCGCTGCAATCCGTCAATCCGCGGCTGGTCTACCTGTCCTGCACGGGCTTCGGGCAGACCGGGCCGTATGCGAAGCGCAAGGGCTACGACACCGTCTTCCAGGCCATGAGCGGGCTGATGAGCCTGACCGGCGAACGCGGCGGTGGGCCGGTGAAGCCAGGACTGCCGGTGGCGGACCTGACGTCCGGCCTTTGGGTCGCCATCGCCGTGCTGACGGCGCTGCGAGGGCGCGATGCGACGGGGCAGGGGGGCTTCGTCGATTTCTCGATGCTGGACGGCCAGGTCAGCCTGCTGACCATAGCCGCGGCGCGCTGGTTCGCGCTGAACGAGGTGCCGCCGCGATTGGGCACGGAACACCCCGGCCGCGTGCCGACCGCGAGCTTTCGCTGTGCCGACGGCCGTTTCCTGCACATCACCTGTTCCGACCAGCATTGGGCGCCGTTGTGCCGTGCGCTGCGCCTTGATGCGCTGGGTGCCGATGCCGGCCTCGCCACCAATGCCGGGCGCGTCGCGCGCCGCGCCGAGGTGATGGAGGCGCTGACCGCCGCGATGGCCGCGCTGACCCGCGCCGAGGCGGTGGCCGCGCTGGATGCCGCCGATGTGCCGAACGGCCCCGTCCTGGCGCTGGACGAAGTGCTGGCCGACGAACACGTCGCCGCGCGCGGCATGGTCGGGCACTTCGCGCATCCGGCGCTGGGCGATTTCCCGGCCCTGCCGGTGCCGCTGCGCTTCGAGGGCTGGGACCAGCCCGTTCCAGGCCGCCCGCCGCTGCTGGGCGAACACACGAACGAGGTGCTGCGGGAACGGCTCGGCTACGATGCCGCGCGCATCGCCGCATTGCGGGAGGCAGGGGCGATATGACCGACGTCGCGCTGTATGCGATGGCCGATGATGGCGTGGCGGTCCTCACGCTCAACCGGCCGGACGCGCGCAATGCGCTCAACACCGCGCTGTGCGAGGCGCTGCTGGCCACCACACGCCGCGCCGTGGCAGAGGGCGCGAAGCTGCTGCTGATCCGCGCCCGCGGCCCGGTCTTCTGCGCCGGCGCCGACCTCAAGGAGCGCCAGGGCATGGGCGACGATGCGATCCGCGCGCGCCGCCTCAAGGCCTTCGCGGCGTACGACGCGATCGAGCGCCTGCCGATGCCGGTCGTCGCCGTGGTCGAAGGTCCTGCGGTGGGGTCGGGCGTGGAGATCGCCGCTGCCGCCGATTTCATCGTCGCGACACCGGCGGCGAGCTTCCGCACGCCCGAGGCGCTGTGGGGCACGGTGGGCGCCACGCAACGTCTGCCGCGCGTGCTCGGCAAGCGGCTGGCGAAGGACATGATGTTCACCGGGCGCACGCTTTCGGCCGATGACGCGCTGGCCGCCGGCCTGGTCTCGCGAATCGTCGCGCCCGATGCGTTGGACGACGCTGTCGCCGGCATCGCCGCCACCATCGCCAAGGCCCCGACCGCGGCGCTGGCGCTGGCCAAGCGCTGCATCGACGAAGGGCTGGAACGCGACCCGCGCGGCGCGCTGGCGACGGAACTGATGGCGATCGAGGAAAGCCTGGCCGCCGCCGAGTGGCGCCGCGCCATGGCCGGCTTCGGGGACCGCTGATGGACCTTGGCCGCCTCTGCCCGCTGACAACGCAGGATGCGCTGGAGCGCGCCGTCGCCCTGGCGCCGGATGTCGAGGCGATCGTGGCGCCCGAAGGCCGGGTGACCTACGCCGAACTCGCCGACCAGGTCGCGCGCATCCGCGCTGCGCTGGCGGCTGCCGGCGTGCGCCGTGGCGACCACGTCGGCCTCTGCCTGGGCAACGGCCCGCGCTGGGTGGCGCTGTTCCTCGCCATCGGGTCGGTCGGCGCCGTCGCGGTGCCGGTGAACACGCGCTTCAAGGCGGATGAACTGGCCTATGCGCTGGGGCAGTCGCGCGTGCGCCTGCTGTTCCTCGGCGCCCGCGTGCTGAAGGTGGATTTCGTGGCGATGCTGCGCGGCATCTGCCCGGGCATCGACACGGCGCTGCCGGATGCGGCGCTGCCCGACCTCGCGCGGGTGGTGGTGCTGGACGACGACGCGCCGCCGCGCGGCACGACAGGCTGGGACGCCTTCCTCGCCGCCGGTGTCGAACCGGTCGCGGCCCGTTGCAAGCCCGACGACACGCTGCTGATCCAGTACACCTCCGGCACCACCTCCTTCCCCAAGGGCGTGATGCTGGCGCATCGCAGCATGTGCGCGAACGGCTTCGTCTCCGGCGGCCGGATGGGGCTGCGGATCGCCGACCGCTTCCACAGCGCGCGGCCGTTTTTTCATGTGGCCGGCACCACGCTGTCCATCCTGTCCTGCCTGCAGCACGCCGCCACGCTGGTCACAATGGACCGCTTCGAAGCCGGCGAGGCGCTGCGGCTCATGGAAGCTGAGCGCTGCACGCATTTCTCCGGCAACGACACCATGGCGCTGATGCTGCTGAACCACCCGGACCGCGCGACGCGCCGCCTGGTGCTGCGCGGCGCCTGGGCGGCGGCCTCGCCGGCCATCGTGCGGCGCATCATCGACGAACTGGGCGCGCGCGAATGCGTGGTCGGCTACGGGTTGTCGGAAGCCGCGCCGAACGTCGCGCAATCCTGCTGGTGGGAGCCGGAGGATGTGCGCGTTTCCGCCCGCATGCGGGTGCAGCCGGGCATCGAGGTCCGCATCCACGGCGCCACGCCCGGCGAGGCGGGCGAGATTCAAGTGCGCGGCTGGTCCGTGATGAAGGGCTATTTCGACAAGCCCGCGGAGACCGCCGCCGCGCTTGATGCCGAGGGCTGGCTGTCCACCGGCGACATCGGTCGGCTGGGCGAGGACGGCCGCCTGGAATTCGTCGGCCGTGCGAAGGAGATCATTCGCGTCGGCGGCGAGAACGTGGCACCGAGCGAGGTCGAGGACATGCTCCATCGCCACCCTGCCATCCGGCAGGCGGTGGTGGTCGGCGTGCCCGATCCGCGCCTCATGGAAGTGCCCTGCGCCTTCGTCATCCTGAATGACGGCGCCGTCGCGACGGAAACCGAGCTGCTGGCCTGGGCGAAGGACCGCATGGCCGGCTTCAAGCTGCCGCGCCATCTGGTGCTGGTCGATGGTTTCGAGGCGATCGGCATGACAGCGAGTGCCAAGGTGCAGCGCAAGCCGCTCGCCGCCCATGCCGTGAAGCTGCTCGGGCTCGGCTGAACGCTACTCCACCTGGATGCGGGCTGCGGCGACCAATGCCTTCCACTGCGGCACCTCCCGCGCCACCCGCGCGGCGAGTGGCGCCGGGCCATCCAGCAGTAGTTGCGCGCCTGACGCCTCCATCTGCTCCGCCAGGCGGTTTCCGCTGCCTTGCGGCGCCAGGTCGCGCGCGAGGCGCTCCACCACCGCCCCCGGTGTGCCGCGCGGCGCGAAGATGCCGTACCAGATCGTCATGGCGTAGTCCGGCACCAGCTCCGCGATCGCCGGCACATCGGGCAGCACCGGGCTGCGCGTGGATGATGTCACGGCGATGGCGCGCAGCCGACCGTCGCGCACGTGGCGCAGCGTCTCGATCAGCCCGGTCACCAGCAGGTCGGTGTCGCCGGCATAGAGCGCATTCACGGCCTGCCCGGCGCCGCGATAGGGCACGTGCAGCAGGTCGATGCCCGCGCGCACCTTCAGCAATTCGCCGGCCAGGTGCGTGGTCGAACCCGCACCCGAGGAGCCGAAGCTGAAATGCCCGGGCCGCACCCGTGCCTGGCGCAGCAGGTCGGCCAGGTCGCGCACCGGCCAGTCGGTGCGTGCGAGCAGCGCCATCGGGGCATCGGACACCATCGATACCGGCAGCAGGTCCTGCTGCGGGTCGAAGCCGGGGTTGCGCATCAGCGCCGGCAGGATGACCACCGAGGATGTGGTGAACAGCAGCGTATGGCCGTCATTCGCCGCCAGCACCGCCTGCACGCCGAGCGAGCCGCCCGCACCCGGGCGGGCCTCGACCAGCACGGGCTGGCCGAGCGTCTGCGTCAGGCGCTCGGCCAGGAAGCGCGCGGGCAGTTCGACCGGCCCGCCGGCCGCGAAGGGGACGATGAAGCGGACCGGGCGCGTTGGCCAGGCTTGCGCACGGGCGCCGGCGGGCAGGGCGGTGGCCCCCGCGACGGCGAGGACGCTGCGGCGCGTGGTGCGCGGGCTGGTCATGTCCTGGCGTCTCCCTTTGTGCGGCAAGGCTCGCCATGCGCGGGCGGCGTGTCAACGCTGGCGCGCGCTTGCCGCGCCGGCGCGCCCGACGTCTACTCGCGCATCAAGCAACGGAAACGCCGCATGACTCCTGACATCCTCGCCCAGCTCGCGCCGCATGGGGTGCTCCGCGCCGGCATCAACCTCGGCAATTTCCTGCTGGTCACCGGGCGG
Source organism: Roseomonas sp. (assembly GCA_051860065.1). Classification (GTDB taxonomy): domain Bacteria; phylum Pseudomonadota; class Alphaproteobacteria; order Acetobacterales; family Acetobacteraceae; genus Neoroseomonas. The sequence goes on along the minus strand of JBHYEQ010000019.1, from coordinate 51,324 downwards.
GACGAACATGGCAGCCCGGAGGGCGTGGCGCCCGACATGGCGCGGGCCGTCGCCGAGCGGCTTGGGGTGCCGGTGCGCTTCGTGCCCTATCCGCGGCCCGGCACGCTGGCCGATGCCGCGAACACGGATGCCTGGGACATCGGCCTGATCGGCGCCGAGCCGCAGCGCGCCGAGACCATCGCCTTCACCGCCGCCTATGCCGAGATCGAGGCGACCTACCTGGTGCCGGCGGGATCGCCGATCACCACGCTCGCGGAGGTGGACCGCCCCGGCATCCGCATCGCGAGCACGGCGCGCGCCGCCTATGACCTTTGGCTCGACCGCAACATCCATGCCGCGACGCTGCTGCGCGCCGAGAGCATCGACGGCGCGCTGGACCTGTTCACGTCGCAGACGCTGGAGGCGTTGGCCGGGCTGCGGCCGCGGCTGCTGGCCGATGCCGCGACGCTGCCGGGCGCGCGCATCCTGGACGGCCGCTTCATGTCAGTGCAGCAGGCGATCGGCACGGCGCGCGCCAATGCCGCCGCCGCCGACTTCCTGCGCGGCTTCGTCGAGGAGGCGAAGGCGTCGGGCCTGGTCGCCAGCCTGATCGCCAGGCATGGAGTGCAGGGGCTGTCGGTCGCCGCGCCGGGCTGAAGGATCAGTCCAGGCCCCAGTGCAGCCGCAGCGCTGCCGCAGCCTGGCGCAGCGTGAGGTCGGCCGCGGGGATCATCCGACCCATGCCCAGGTAGGCGTGCATCTGGTCGGACACGTGCAGGTGCGACACATGCACGCCTTCCTCGTCGAGCCGGCGCGCATAGGCCAGGCCCTCGTCAAGCAGCGGGTCGTGGCCGCAGGTCATCACGAAGGCGGGCGGCGTGCCGGCCAGGCTGGCGGCGCGCAGCGGCGAGGCGCGCCAGTCGATCCGCTGCGCCGGGTCCGGCGCGTAGTGGTCGATGAACCACCGCATGCCCTTGGCGGTGAGTGGATAACCCTCGGTGAAGCGCTGGGATGACGGCGTGTTCCCGGCCATGTCGGTGGCCGGGTAGAGCAGCATCTGGAAGCCCGGCGCCGGCACGCTGCCATTGCGCCCCATCAGCGCCAGCACGGCGGCGAGGTTGCCGCCGGCGCTGTCGCCGCCGACCGCGATGCGCGCCGGGTCGATCGCCAGCGTGGCGGCCTCGGCCGCGACGAAGCGCAGTGCGGCGACGGCATCTTCCACTGCGGCGGGGAAGCGCGCCTCGGGCGCCAGGCGATAGTCGACCGCGATCACCGCGGCACCCAGGTGGTTCGCCAGGCTGCGACAGATCTGGTCATGGCTGTCGAGGTCGCCGATCACCCAGCCGCCGCCATGCAGGTACAGCAGGCAGGGCAGCACCGCGGCATCGGCGGTGCCGCGGGCGCGATAATGGCGCAGCCGCACCGGGCCGCCTGGGCCGGGGCAGGTGAGGTCCGTCGCCATCGCGACCTCGGGCGGGTCCGGCTGCAGGATCGGGCGCGCCGCAACATTGCCGGCGCGCGCCTCGGCGGGAGTGAGTTCGTGCAGCGGCGGGCGGCCGAAGGACCGGATCAGGTCGAGCACGCTTTGCGCGCCGGGGTCGAGTGGCATCGGTCCGCCTCCGGGTGGGACGCCGCGGCGATGCGCGTCCCGTCCCGACGCGTTTACGATGCCGCGTGGCGCTGCTGCAAACGGCCGAGGATGCGCGCCGCCGCTTCCGCCCGCGTGACGTGGTCGAGTGCCGCGATCTCCCCGGCCAGGCGGTCCAGCGCCTGTTCGAACAGCACGCGCTCGCCGGTCGGCTGGTCGGGCTTGCCGGCGTTGCGGCCGAGGTCGCGCAGCACTTCGGCGACGATGACGGGGTCGCCGGAATTGACCTTGGCCGCCAGTTCGACCGCGCGGCGTGCCCAGATGACGCGGGAGCTGCGCGGTGTTGCGGCGAGCACCTCCATCACGCGGGCGAGGGTCTCGGGCGCCATCGGGCGGCGCAGGCCGTTGCGCTCCGCCTTGGCCAGCGGCACGCGGAGCGTCAGGCGGCGCTCGGCGAAGAACAGGCGCAGGAATTCCAGGCGCGTGCCGTCGAATTCATCGGCATCGACGCCGTCGAACTGGCCCACGCCATGGGCGGGATGCACCAGCGCGTCGCCGACGGACAGCAGGCCGACAAGGCCGTTCACGGCGAGCGCGGGGGGCAGTGCGGCGTTGGTCGGCGCGGATGACACGGTGTCCTGCACGGGAATGCCTCCTCGGTCCGGTCGCGCCAGCCACGGGTGTGCCGGGGCAACGTTGCGATGGGTGGACGATGCGCATCCTGGCGCGCCACCGGCTACGAAACCGTTCACGCGGCGCGGTCGCATCCGGCGTCCGGGCGGGTGATTCCATCGGGCCGCGGGTTGGGTTAGCGTGCCCATACTTCGATGGTTGCGGCGCGCCGCGGCCGATCGCGTGGTTCGGACGGGCGCGACGGCTTTGTCCGGGATGGTTCGCGGGCGTGGCGGAATTGGCAGACGCAGCGGACTTAAAATCCGCTTCTGGCAACAGAGTGCCGGTTCGATCCCGGCCGCCCGCACCAGGGTCGCGACCTTCGTAGCTCGTCGTGGCCCTCGGACCGCGTGGAACGCCGGGCGACGCGTGATGATCTCACGAGCGCGGTCCGATCCGCGACGGTCGCGCCTCCCGCAAGGGGCACGCGTGCTGCGTCAAGCACCTGCTCGGCACGCAGCACGGCGTGCAGGGCAAGGACCTGGGCGAGCAGGGTGCCACGAAGCCGGAGGAGGCCGCCTGGCGCAGGGCGGCGGCCTCGACCGGCAGGAGGAACATGCTCGCCCGCCGGCGGCACCTCCGTGGCGAGCGCCGCACGCCCGGCGGCGCGCGAACCCTCGGTGGCCCGCAGCTGTGCCAGCACCCGACCAGGGGAAGCGTTGTCGCGCGCCGGGGACCGGTTCACGACAACCGGGCAAGCGCCCGATTGAGCTGCAGCACGTTGACCCGCGGTTCGCCCAGCAGCCCGAGCCATCGCCGCTCGATATGCGCCACCACCAGCGCGGCCACACGCGCCTCCTCCAATCCGCGTGCCGCGGCCACGCGTGCGACCTGCGTCTGTGCTGCCGCTGGGCTGAGATGCGGATCGAGCCCGGAGCCGGAGGCCGTGACGGCGTCGGCGGGAATCGGTGCTGCGATGCCGGACGCCGCAATCCGCGTCTGCACATCCATCAGCAGCTGAGCGCTTGTCGCGCCGAGGTTGGACGCGCCGGAGGAGGTCGCGTCGAAGCCGTCGGCACCGGCCGCGGAGGCGCGGGGATGGAACCACTCGGGCCCCTCGAAGCGCTGGGCGATGAGCGCGGAGCCGATGACGCGCCCGTTCTCCCGCACCAGGGAGCCGCCCGCCTGATGCGGGAACACGGCGCCGGCCAGCGCGGTGAAAGCGAGCGGGACCACAACCCCGATCACCAGCGTGAAGCCACCAAGGAAGACAAGCGCGGGGCGCAGCAGCGCGATCATGGTCAGGCAACTCCGAACAGGGTGAGGAGGACGTCGATCACCTTGATGCCGAGGAAGGGCGCGATGAGGCCGCCCACGCCGAACACCAGCAGGTTCCGCCGCAGCAGCGCCGCCGCACTCACCGGTGCGTAGCCCACGCCCTTCAGCGCCAGCGGCACGAGCGCCACGATGATCAGCGCATTGAAGATCACGGCCGAGAGGATCGCGCTCTCCGGGCTCGAGAGCCCCATCACGTTGAGCGCCCCGAGGCCCGGATACTGCGCGACGAAGATCGCCGGCAGGATGGCGAAGTACTTCGCGACGTCATTGGCGATCGAGAAGGTGGTGAGCGCGCCACGCGTGATGAGCAACTGCTTGCCGATCTCCACCACCTCGATGAGCTTCGTCGGATCGCTGTCGAGATCCACCATGTTGCCGGCCTCGCGCGCCGCCTGCGTGCCGGTCTGCATGGCGAGCCCGACATCGGCCTGGGCAAGCGCCGGCGCGTCGTTGGTGCCGTCGCCGGCCATGGCAACCAGGCGCCCCTCCGCCTGCGCGCGGCGGATATAGGCGAGCTTGTCCTCGGGCGTCGCCTGCGCGAGGAAATCATCCACCCCCGCCTCGGCGGCGATGGCCGCCGCCGTCAGGCGGTTGTCGCCCGTCACCATCACCGTGCGGATGCCCATCCGCCGCAGCGCGTCGAAGCGGCCGCGCATCCCCGGCTTGACGATGTCCTTGAGCTCGATGGCGCCGAGGATGCGACCATCCTGCGCGACCGTGAGGGGCGTTCCGCCCGCCCGGGCGATGCGCTCCACCGCCTCGCGCAAGGCGGGCGGCGGCTCCGTGCCGAGCGCGCGCGCAAGGCTGTCCACGGCGCCCTTGCGGAAGCTGCCGCGGCCCGGGAGGTCGAGGCCCGACAGGCGCGTCTGCGCCGTGAAGGGGATGATCGTCGCGTCAGGCGGAAGCTCGGCGGTCACGCCGTGGCGGTCGCGCGCGAAAGCCAGGATAGAACGGCCCTCGGGCGTCTCGTCCGCCAGCGAGGCCAGCACCGCGGCCTCGGCCAGTTCGCGCTCCGTGACACCGGGCGCCGGTACGAAGCCCGCCGCCTGGCGGTTGCCCAGCGTGATCGTCCCCGTCTTGTCGAGCAGCAGAACGTCCACGTCGCCCGCCGCCTCCACGGCGCGGCCCGAGGTGGCCACCACGTTGAAGCGCGTCAGCCGGTCCATGCCCGCGATGCCGATGGCCGAGAGCAGGCCGCCGATCGTCGTCGGGATCAGCGTGACGAGCAGCGCGGCAAGCACCGGCACCGAAGGCGGCGTGCCGTTGAAGCTCGCGAGCCCGACCACCGTCGCGACCGCGAGCAGGAATACGATGGTCAGGCCCACAAGCAGGATGTCCAGCGCGATCTCGTTCGGCGTCTTCTGCCGGGAAGCGCCTTCTACCAGCGCGATCATGCGGTCCAGGAAGCTGTTGCCGGGTGCTGCGGTGACGCGCACCACCAGCCAGTCGGACACGACGAGCGTGCCGCCGGTCACGGCGCTGCGATCGCCGCCGGATTCGCGGATGACGGGGGCGGATTCACCGGTCACCGCCGCCTCGTTCACGCTGGCGATCCCGGCCACGACCTCGCCATCGGCGGGGACCAGGTCGCCCGCCTCGACCAGCACGACATCGTCCTCCCGCAGGTCGGCGGCGTCGCGCGGTTGCCAGAGCGTGCGGTCATCGGGGCGCACGAGCAGCTTCGTGCGCGTGCTGCTGCGCGCGCGGCGCAGACTCTCGGCGCGCGCCCGTCCGCGGCCCTCGGCCACGGCTTCCGCAAAGTTGGCGAACAGCACCGTCGCCCAGAGCCAGGCGGCGATGGCGGCCTGGAAGCCCCAGGCCTCGCCACGCCAGGCCGCCAGCGCAGCCAACAGGGTGACGAGGATGGAGACGATCTCGGTGACGAAGATGACCGGGTTGCGGATGAGACTCGCCGGGTTGAGCTTGAGCATCGCGTCGCGCAGCGCCCGTGGCATGAGGCTGCGGTCGAACAGCGGGGCGCTGCGCAGCGTGCGCGCGGCCTCGCCCTGGTGGGAGATGGCGTCCATGGACTTGGTCCTCAGAAGGTCTGGCCGGCCATCAGCGCGAAGTGCTCCGCGACAGGGCCGAGGAAGAGCGCGGGCAGGAACTGCAGCCCGCCCAGGATCAGGATCACGCCGCAGAGCAGCCCGATGAACAGCGGGCCGTGTGTCGGGAAGCTGCCGGATGACGGCGGCAGCTTCGGCTTGGCCGCGAGGCTGCCCGCGATCGCGAGCACCGGCACGATCACCGCATAGCGCCCGAGCAGCATGGCGAGGCCGAGCGTCGTGTTCATCCAGGGCGTGTTGGCGCTGAGCCCGCCGAAGGCGGAGCCGTTGTTCCCCGCCGCGGAGGAATAGGCGTAGAGCAGCTCCGACAGTCCGTGCGGCCCGGCCTCCTGCACGCTGGCGAGCGCGGCCGGCAGGACGGCCGCGACCGCCGAGAAGCCGAGGATGCAGAAGGGCACGACCAGCACCGTGAGCATCGCGAGCTTCACCTCGCGCGCCTGGATCTTCTTGCCGAGATATTCGGGCGTGCGCCCCACCATCAGCCCCGCGACGAAGACCGCGAGCAGCACGAAGACCAGCATGCCATAGAGGCCCGAACCGACGCCGCCGGGCAGCACCTCGCCCAGCTGGATCAGGGCCATCGGCACGAGCCCACCCAGCGGCGTGAAGCTGTCGAGCATCGCGTTCACGCTGCCATTCGATGCGCCCGTGGTCGCCACGGCCCAGAGCGCCGAGAGCGCAATGCCGAAGCGCACCTCCTTGCCTTCCATGTTCCCGCCCGCAGGGTCGAGCCCGGCGGCGATGTGCAGCGGGTTGCCGGCCGCCTCGGCGGCATAGGTGATCGCGGTGCCCACCACCACGAACAGCATCATGACCGCGAAGAGCGCCCAGCCCTGCCGCTCGTCGCGGACGATACGGCCGAAGGTGATGGTGAGGGCAAAGGGAATGGCGAGGATCGCCCAGAGCTGCACCAGGTTGCTCAGCGCCGTCGGGTTCTCGAAGGGATGCGCCGAGTTCACGCCCCAGAAGCCGCCGCCATTGGTGCCGAGCTGCTTGATCGCGACCTGGAACGCCGCCGGGCCGAGCGCGATGGTCTGCTCGCCGCCGGCGAGCGTCTCGGCGGTGACATAAGCCGCCAGCGTCTGCGGCACGCCCTGCGCCACCAGCAGCAGGGCAAGCAGCAGAGCCAGTGGCAGCAGCAGGTAGAGCGTGATCCGCGTGAGGTCGGCCCAGAAATTCCCGAGGTCCTCGACCCCACCCGCCGCGAAGGCACGCGCCACCGCGAGCGCCAGCGCGATGCCGGTCGCGGCGGAGAGGAAGTTCTGCACGCCGAGCCCCGCCATCTGGCTCAGATGGGACATGGCGGCCTCGCCGCTATAGGCCTGCCAATTGGTGTTGGTGACGAAGCTGATCGCGGTGTTGAAGGCGAGCCAGGGATCGAGCCCCGGCAGGCCCTGCGGATTCAGCGGCAGCACGCCCTGCAGCCGCAACAGCGCGTAGAGAACGAGGAAGCCCGCGGCGTTCAGCGCCAGCATGGCCAGCACATAGCCGCGCCAGCCCATCCCTTTCGACGGGTCGATGCCCGCGGTTCGGTAGAAGGCCTTCTCCACCGGCGCGAGGAGCCGCACGCGTCCCGCGGCGACAGCGGCCGTGTATCGTCCGATCGGCACCGCCGTCGCGGCAACGAGCACGAGCACGAGCGCGATCTGCGCCCAACCGATAAGAGTCATGTCAGAGGCTCTCGGGCCGCAGTAGGGCCCACAGGAGGTAGGCGAACAGGGCCGCTGCGACGGCGCCGCCCAGGATGAGCTCGATCATTGGCGTCAGACCCGCGCGCAGGCGGCGACGTAGAGTGCCATCAGCGCAAAGCCGCCAAGACCAAGGGCCAGCAGTAGGAAGTCGAGCATGGAGCGTCCGTCCGTGTTGGAAGATCGCAACGGTGTGCGCGCAGCGGGCGCAAAGGCGCCATGCGTCTTCGGCCGCGACCGCATAAAGGCGGCGTAAAGATCGGTGCCGCGCCGCCGCGCCGCCGTTATGGTCGGCGTCGATGCACGACGATCCCGACCGTCCCGACCCGGATGCCCTGCTGGCCCTGGCTCGCCGCGAGGGCCGCGGCCGGCTGAAGGTGTTCCTCGGCGGCGCACCCGGCGTCGGCAAGACCTGGGAGATGCTGGCCGAGGCCCGGCGGCGCGCCGCTGGCGGCGACGACGTGCTGATCGGCATCGTCGAGACGCATGGCCGGGCCGAGACGCAGGCCGCGATCGGTGATCTGTCGATCCTGCCGCGCGCGCGGCTCGACTATCGCGGCCAGGTGCTCGAGGAGTTCGACCTTGACGCCGCGCTCGCCCGCCGCCCGCGGATCCTGCTGCTGGATGAGCTCGCCCACAGCAACGCCCCCGGCAGCCGCCACCCGAAGCGGTGGCAGGATGTGGAGGAGCTGCGCGACGCCGGCATCGAGGTGTGGACGACAATGAACGTCCAGCATCTCGAGAGCCTGTCGGAGGCCGTCGCGCGCATCACCGGCGTGCGCGTGACCGAGACCGTTCCGGATCGCGTCCTGGCCGAGGCGGATGCGGTCGAGCTGGTCGATATCCCGCCTGCCGAGCTGATCGAGCGGATGCGCCAGGGCAAGGTGTATCGGCCCGACCAAGCGGCGCGCGCGCTGCGTGGCTTCTTCCGCGAAGGCAACCTGGCCGCGCTGCGCGAGATGGCGCTGCGCCGCACCGCCGAGCGCGTGGACGCGGACGTCACCGGCTACATGCGCGCCAACGCCATCGCCGGCCCTTGGCCCGCGGGCGACCGGGTGATGGCCTTGGTCGGGCCCGACCCGGCGGCGGAAGCCGTAGTGCGGGCCGCGCGGCGAATCGCCGATGCCTTGAAGGCGCCGCTGATCGCCCTGCATGTCGAGCAGCCAAGCGCGCCCGCCACCGGCGACCCGGCATCGGCCATGCAGGTCGCGGAGAGCCTGGGCGCCATTGCCGAGACCGTGGTCGCGACGGACCTGCCGAGCGCCATCCTGCGCGAGGCCCGCGCACGCAACGTGACGCATCTGGTGATCGGCCGCGGCCAGCCGACACTGTGGCGCCGGCTGACAGGGACCACCCTGTCCGCCACGCTGCTGCGCCGCGCGGGCGACTTCACGCTGCACCTGGTCCCCGATCCGGCGGACCCGCGCCGCGCGTTGCCGCCCGAGCCGCGCGGCCTTCCATCGTGGCTCGGTTGGGCGGGGACGCCAGCGCTGGTGAGCGGCGCCACGATGGTCGGGCTCGCCTTCGACGGCACGGTGCCAGAGGGCACGCTCGGCATGGTCTACCTCGTGCCGATTGTCGCGGCCGCCGTCGGATTCGGGCCGCTGCAGGGTGGACTTGCGGCGGCGCTCTCCTTCCTGGCGTGGAACTTCCTGTTCCTTCCGCCGCGCTACACCTTCACGATCGCCGGCCCGCAGGATGTGGTGGGCGTCGTCGTGTTCGCGCTGGTGGCGCTGCTGCTGGCCGGCACCACCGGCGGCCTCGGGCGCTCCGTGCGCGCGGCGCGGGCGCGGCTGGTCAGCCTGCGCCGCCTGGTCGAGTTCAGCCGCCGCCTCGGCGCGCCGGGCGACCGGACGGACATCGTCATCGCCGTGGCGGAGGAGGCGGCGCGCATCGCCGGCGGCGCGGCCTGCGTGCTGCTGCCGCTGCCACCCGCGCCGGGGGAGATGTCGCCCGAGCCGGTGGTCCGTGCCGCCGTGCCGGTCGAGATGGAGCCCGACGAGGGGGCGATGGCCGCCGCGCGCTGGGCGATCGCGAATGGGCGCGCCGCCGGGCACGGCACCGACACCTTGCCGGCCTCGCCCTGGCAGTTCCGGCCGATGCGCGGCGCGCGCAGCGTCGTCGGGCTGCTCGGCATCAGGCTCCCCGAGGGAAGCGGTTCGCTCGATGGCGAGAGAAGCAAGGCGCTCGACGCGCTGCTCGACCAGGCGGTGATCGCGCTGGAGCGTGCGGACCTGATGGAGGATCGCGCGCGCGGCGAAGCCCGCAGCGAGACCGAGGCACTGCGCACCGCGCTGCTGACCTCGCTGGGCCACGACCTCAAGACGCCGCTCACCTCCATTCGCGGCGCGATCGGGACGCTGCGCGCCTCCGGTGAGTCGCTCACCCCCGCGGCGCGCGATGACCTGCTGCTGACCGCCGAGGAGGAGACGGCGCGGCTGACGCGATGGATCGCCAATATCCTCGATATGGTGCGGATCGAGAACCGGCAGGTCACGCCGCGCCAGGAGATGGTGGACCTGGCCGAGGCCGCCGAGAGCGCCGCGCTGCGTGCCGCGCGCGCCACGGGCCGTGAGGTCGGCCGCGACCTGGCACCGGGCCTCGTGGCACCGCGCCTCGATCCCGTGCTGCTCGACCAGGTGCTCGCGAACCTCCTCGACAACGCCCGGAAGTTTTCGGGCCCGGAGGGTTCGGTGATGCTGCGCACGCGGCGCGATGGCGCCGATGTGGTTCTGGTCGTCGAGGATGACGGGCCTGGCATCCCCCCCACCGACCTGCATCGCGTCTTCGACCCCTTCTTCCGCGCCACGCGCACCGATCGCGTCGCCGCCGGCAGCGGGCTCGGCCTTGCGATCTCACGCGGCCTCATCCAGGCGATGGGCGGGCGGATCGTCGCGGAGAGCCCCGTCACGCCAGGTTGGCGCGGCACGCGCATCACGGTCCGGTTTCTCGCGCTGTGACCGATCCCGGCCGGCCGCGCATCCTCGTCATCGACGACGAGCCGCAGATCCACCGCTTCCTCGGCCCCGCGCTCGAGGCCGCGGGCTATGCACCGATCCGCGCGCTGAACGCGGCGGAGGGGCTGCGGCTGGCAGCCGAGCGCACACCCGCGCTCGTGCTGCTCGACCTCGGCCTGCCCGACCTGGACGGCCAGGCCGTGCTGCCGAAGCTGCGCGCCTTCTGTGCCGCACCCGTCATCGTGCTCTCGGCGCGCGAACGCGAGGAGGAGAAGATCGCCGCGCTCGACTCAGGCGCCGACGACTACGTGGAGAAGCCCTTCGCGCTGGGCGAGCTGCTCGCGCGGCTGCGTGCGAGCCTGCGCCGTGCGGGGCGGCACGCCGAGACGGCGGAGGCCGTGCTGCGCATCGGTCCGCTGGAGTTGGACATCCCCGCGCGCGTCGCACGCGTGGGTGACGCCGAACCGCTCAAGCTGACGCCCCGCGAGTGGGACCTGCTGGTGGCGCTGGCGCGCGGTGGGGTGGGGCGGGTGATCACCCAGCGCCAGCTCCTCGCGACCGTCTGGGGACCGGCGCATGTGGAGGACACGCAGTATCTGCGCGTCTACATCGGACACCTGCGCCAGAAGCTCGGGCCGGCGGCGATGCTGATCCGCACCGAGCCGGGCGTCGGCTACCGGTTCGGCGCGGATGGAGACCCGGGCTGATGCGGCGCCTTCGGACCACGGCCGCACCCCCCATCCACGACAGGCCGCGCGGGCATGGCGGCATCTTCGCCACGCCCGAAATCGCAGCGCCCCGCGTCGCTTCAGGCGGTTGAAGCGTCCTGCGCCGAGGTCGGCTCGGCCGAGGCCGCGGAGTGACGCGACGACCCCCGCCGGCCCATCGCACGCGCGACGACGTAGAAGACCGGCGTGAACAGCAGCCCGAACACCGTGACACCGAGCATGCCGTAGAAGACCGCGACACCCAGGCTCTGCCGCATCTCGGCTCCCGCCCCCGTCGCGATGGTCAGGGGCAGCACGCCCAGGATGAAGGCGAGGCTGGTCATCAGGATCGGCCGCAGCCTGGTGCGCGCGGCCGCGACCGCCGCGTCCCAGCGTGATGCGCCCTCATCCTCCGCCGCGCGGGCGAATTCGACGATCAGGATCGCGTTCTTCGCCGCGAGCCCGACCAGCACGACCAGCCCGACCTGCACCAGGACGTTGTTGTCGAGCCCCGCCCAGCGCACGCCCAGCAGCGCCGCCAGCACCGACATCGGCGCGATCAGCACGATCGCCAGCGGCAACAGCCAGCTCTCATACATCGCCGCCAGCACGAGGAAGACGAAGACCACCGCCAGCCCGAAGGCGATCGGCGCGGTGTTGCCGACCATCTTCTCCTGCAGCGCGATCTCGGTCCATTCGTAGCCGAAGCCTTCCGGCAGGGTCTCCGCCAGCACGCGTTCCATGATCGCGATCGCCTGGCCGGTCGAGACACCCGGCAGCGCCGCGCCCTGCAACTCGACCGCGGGATACAGGTTGTAGCGCGGCATACGGTAGGCGCCGGAGGTCTCCTGGAAGGTCGCGAGGCTGCCGAGCGGCACCATTGCCCCGCTGTCGCTGCGGGTGCGCAGCCGGGCGATGTCCTCGGCGCTCGTACGGAATGGCGCATCGGCCTGGGCGGTGACGCGCCAGGTGCGGCCCAGCAGGTTGAAGTCGTTCACGAAGGCGGAGCCGAGGTAGACGCCCATCGCCTCATGCACCCGGCTGACCGGCACGCCCAGCATCTCCGCCCGCGCGCGGTCGATGTCGGTGCGGATCTGCGGCGTGTTCGTGTTGAACAGGCTGAACGCGAAGGCGATGCCGGGCGTGGTGTTCGCCGCGCTCATCACCGCGTGCAACGCAGCCTCCATCGCCTGCGGGCCGCGCCCGCCGCGGTCCTGGATCATGAGCTTGAAGCCGCCGCCGGTGCCGATGCCAGGCACCGAGGGCGGGGCCAGCACGAAGACCATCGCGTCCGGGTCGCCCATCAGCCGGCCCTGGAGGTCAGCCAGGATGCCGCCAGCGGTCAGCCCCTGCGCGGTGCGGTCCTCGAAGGGCCGGAGCGTGGCGAAGACCACGCCGGCATTGGGCGCGTTGGTGAAGGTCGCGCCGTCGAAGCCGACGAAGGCGACGGCGCTCTCGATGCCCGGCGTCGCCAGGATGGCGTCCGAGGCCCGGCGGATGACCGCATCCGTGCGCGCCAGGTTGGCACCCGGCGGCAGCTGGAAGGCGGCGATGAAGTAGCCGCGATCGAGCGGCGGGATCAGCCCCGTCGGCGTCGAGGTGACCGTCCAGCCCGTCGCTGCCAGCAGCCCGCCATAGATCAGCATCAGCATCACGGGGATGCGGATCAGCCGCCGCGTCAGCGCGCCGTAGCCGAGCGACATCCGATCGAACAGCCAGTTGAAGCCGCGCGCGAAGGCGCCGAAGGGCCGCAGCAGCAGCGGCCGCGGGCCGGCATGGTGCCCATGCGGCTTCAGCAGGATCGCCGCCAGCGCCGGTGACAGGGTCAGCGACACCAGCGCCGAGAGCAGCGTCGCGACCGAGATCGTCACCGCGAACTGCTTGTAGAAGGCGCCGGAGATGCCGGGGATGAAGGCGGTCGGCACGAAGACCGCCACCAGGACCAGGGCGATGGCGATCAGCGCGAAGCCGACCTCGTCCATCGTCTTGCGCGCGGCCTCCAGGGGCGACAGCCCGTCCGCCATGTGCCGTTCCGCGTTCTCCACCACCACGATGGCGTCGTCCACCACGATACCGATCGCCAGGATCAGGCCGAACATGGTCAGCGTGTTCAGGGTGAAGCCGAGCGCGAGCAGGATCGCGAAGGTGCCGATGATCGAAACCGGGATGGCCAGCAACGGGATCACCGCCGCGCGCCAGTTCTGCAGGAACAGGATGACGACGAGCACGACCAGCAGGACGGCCTCGACGAAGGTCGTCAGCACGGCTTCCATGCTCTGGGCGATGAAGCGCGTCGGGTCGTAGACGATGCTGTAGCCGATGCCGGGCGGGAAGCTGCGCGACGCTTCCTCCATCGCCGCGCGCACGGCGGCGGCGGTCTGCAGCGCATTGCTGCCCGGCCGCTGGAACACGCCAATCGCGGTGGCGAGCTGGTTGTTCAGCAGCGCGTTCACCGTGTAGTCGGCGGCGCCGATCTCGACCCGTGCGACGTCGCGCAGGCGCAGCGGCGCGCCATTCTCGCCGGTGGCGATGATCTGCTCGCCGAAGGCCTCGGGCGTTGCCAGCCGGCCCTGCGTCAGGACCGAGAATTCGAAGGCGCCGGCATTCGTCGCGCGTGGCGCCTGTCCGAGCGCGCCGGCCGCGACCTGCACGTTGGACCGGCGCAGCGCCTCGACCACCTCGCCCGCCGTCAGCCCGCGCGCGGCGATGCGGTCGGGGTTGAGCCAGACGCGCATGGCGTAGTCACGCGCGCCGAACATCTGCGCGTCGCCGACGCCGTCGATGCGCGCGATGCGGTCCTTGATGTTCAGCGTCGCGAAGTTCGAGATGTATTCATGGTCGCGGCTGCCATCCGGCGAGGTGACGTGCACCACCATCAGGAAGTCCGGGCTCGCCTTGCGCACGGTGATGCCGAGGCGACGGACTTCCTCCGGCAGGCGCGGTTCGGCCACCGCGACGCGGTTCTGCACCAGCACCTGCGCCTGGTCGCCGTTGACGCCCTGGCGGAACACCACGGTCACGGTCAGCCGCCCGTCCCCGGTCGATTGGGAGGAGAGGTAGAGCATCCCGTCCACCCCGTTCACCTCCTGCTCGATCGGGCCGGCGACGGTCTCGGCGATCGTCTCGGCCGAGGCGCCGGGATACATCGCGGTGATCGTCACGCTGGGCGGCGCGATCTCGGGGTATTCCGAGATCGGCAGGCGGAAGGCGGTGATCGCGCCGACCAGCGTGATGGCGATGGAGATGACCGCGGCGAAGACCGGACGGTCGATGAAGAAGCGGGCGAGGCGCATCGGGGCATGCCTTGGGCGTGGCCGCGTGCGATGCGCGCAGCCTGGGGGCCGGGACGGTTCCGCACAGGCGTCAGGCCTGCGCGGGGATGGTGGTGGTTACTCGGCGGAGGCCAGCGGGCTCGGCCCGATGCGGCCCTGTTCGGCGGTGACACGCATCCCCGGCCTGGCGCGGTGCAGGCCGCCGATGATGACGCGATCCTCCGGTGCCAAGCCGCTGCGCACGACGCGCAGGCCGTCGCTCAGAGGCCCGAGCCGCACCTGGCGCGGCGTCACGGTGCCGTCGGCGGCGACCGTCAGCACCATGCGGCCGGTCTGGTCCGCCATCACCGAGGCGTCGGGCACCAGCAGGGAGGGTTCCTCGCCGGTCGAGAGCCGAATGCGGGCGAAGCTGCCGGGAGTGAGGAACAGGTCCGGGTTCGGCACCACGGCGCGGACGCGAATGGTGCCGCTGCGCGCATCGAAGGCGCTGTCCACGAAATCGACGCGGCCTTCTCGGCTGAACTCCGTCTCGTCCAGCAGGCGCAGCTGCACCGGCAGGCTGGCGCCGCGCAGCCCGGCGCGGGCGGATCGCGCCTGGCGGAGATACTCCGCCTCGCTCGGGTCGAAGGTGACGTAGACGGGGTCGAGCGCGAGCAGCGTCGTCAGCACCGTCTGGCCTTGCTGGACCAGGTTGCCGGCATCGACGCGGCGGTCGCTGACGCGGCCCGGGCGCGGCGCGCGGATCTCGGTGAATTCGAGGTCCAGCGCGGCCTGGCGCTCGGCGGCGCGGGCGGCGGCGAGGCCCGCCTGGGCCTCACGCAGCGCCGAGCGGCGGGAATCGAGTTCCGCCTGTGGTGCGATCCGGCTGGCCGCGAGGGGCTCGTAGCGCGCGACCTGCTGTTCGGCGAGCAGCAGCCGCGCCTCGTTGCGCGCCACCTCGGCCCGCGCGGTCTCGAGCGCGATCTGGAACGGACGCTGGTCGAGCGTGAACAGCAAGTCGCCGGCCCGCACGATGGCGCCGTCGGTGAAATGCACCTGGTCCACCTGGCCGGAGACGCGGGCGCGGAGCTCGACGCGGGCGGAGGGTTCGATGCGGGCCGTGTGTTCCTGCCATTCTGTGACGGGGCGGGACAGCGGCGCCGCCACTGTCACTGCCGGCGGCGCGGGCTGCGCCAGGGCAAGGGGTGTGGCGGCGGTGATGGCGGCGCCGACGGCCGCGCCCTGGATGCGGGCCAGCCATGACATCCAGAGGCTTTCAGTGGGCGCGGGGGCCTTGCGCGAGGGGGAGGTCATGGCCTATCTCCGAAGAATGATACCGACCGGTTCGTCCCCAATTAGAGTGACCGGTCGGTATCATCAAGTGCCTTTTTGTGCGCTGCCGAATTTTCCGATGCAGCGGAAGGAGGGTTGATCGCCATGGCCGGCACCACCGCCGCCAAGCCGAAGGCCGCCGAGCGCATCCAGGATGCGGCCCGGGAACTGTTCGAACGCCAGGGCATCCGCGCCACCGGTGTCGAGGAAGTCTGCCGCGTGGCCGAGGCCACGAAGATGAGCCTCTATCGCGCCTTTCCCAGCAAGGACGCGCTGGTGGCCGCGATCCTCGCCGAGGATGCGGCGGAGCACGATGCCTGGCTGGATGAATCGCTGGCCCAGGCGCAGGACGCGGCCGGGCGGCTGCACGCGCTGATCGAGGCGACGGCCGTCGCGGTTGCCGAACCTGGCGTCTGCGGCTGCCCGATGCTGCTGGCCCAGGCCGAGTTTCGCGACCCGGAGCACCCCACCTACAAGGTGGTCGCCGCGTTCAAGCAGGGCTGCCACGAGCGCATCCGCATCCTGGCGGAGCAGGCCGGCGCGCAGGATCCGGCGGCGCTGGCCGACCAGTTGGCGCTGGTCATCGAGGGTGCCATCGCGTCGCGGAGCTACCTTGGTGAAGCGCGCGCCGCGGAGACGCTTCGCCAATGCGGCGGCATGTTGATCGCGGCGGGGCTGGCGTCGGCGTAGCAGCCCAGTCGTTCCGGCTGGCGCAGCGCGGACCGCGGATCCACCGGAATCGGCCCCGCCGCCAGCGTCCGGCTGGTGCCGAAGATCGCATGGGCGAAACCCGCGAGCGCGATCCTGCCGCGCTCGACGGGCAGGAGCCGTATCCACCACACAGCGCGTCCGAGCCCTCGATCGCGCCGAGGACCTTCAGCAGGCTGCGCGTGTCAGGCGGGGGTGCGGACCGGTGCGGGATGGCCCTGGCGCGCCGCGAGGAGGCGCGCGCCGGCCATGCCGGCGAACATGGTGGCCAGGAACACCCAGGCCGGGGCGCCGCCGGTCAGCGCGGCCGTCAGCGCCGGGCCGGGGCAGAAGCCGGCCAGCCCCCAGCCGATCCCGAAGATCGCCGGCCCGGCGACGATGCGCGCGTCCAGGTCGGTGGCCGTCGGCAGATGGAAGCGTTCGCCGAAGATCGGCTGGCCCCGGCGCAGCACCAGGCGGAAGCCGATGAAGGTCACGGCGATGGCGCCGGCCATGACGAAGGCGAGGCTGGCATCCCATCCACCGCTGCCGATCGCGGCGACGTCAAGGAAGTTCAGCACCTTCGTCGGGTCCGACATGCCGGCGACGACAAGGCCCAGGCCGAAGACAAGGCCGATGGCGAATTGGACAAGAATGACCATCGCGCGCCTCACAGCAGGTGGCGTGTCAGAAAGACCGTGGCGATGGCCGTCGCCATGAAGACCGAGGTCGCCACCAGCGAGCGCATCGAAAGCCGCGACAGGCCGCAGACACCGTGGCCGGAGGTGCAGCCATTGCCCCAGACCGCGCCGAAGCCCACGAGCAGTCCGGCGAGCGCCAGCACAGCCGTCGTGGCCTCGATCCGGGGGATCGGCAGGCTGCCAGTGATCAAAGCCGCGACCAGCGGGGCGACGACGATGCCGAGCACGAAGGCGAGACGTCCGGCGAAGCCCCCATCGCCATAAGGCGGCAGCAGGCGCACGGCGATGCCGCTGATGCCGGCAATGCGCCCGGTCGCCGCCATCATCGCAACCGCGGCGGTGCCGATCAGGGTGCCCCCGAGCAGCGCCGCGACGGGCGTGAACGCGGTCGCGATCATGTCAGGATCGGGAGGCCGGGCAGGTGCGGATGCCCAGCAGGGTGTAGGCCGGGCAGAAGCGGAAGGCGGCGGTGCCGAGCATCACCACGCCCCAGGCGACAACCGCGAAGCGCCAGGCGCCGAGCGGCGCGAAGGTCTCTGACAGCAGGAAGGGGGCCGCAACCAGCACCGCGCCAATCATGAAGCGGAGCGTGCGATCGAGAGAACCGACATTGGCCATGGGGCGTGCTCTCAAGCGGGTTGGTCATGGACATTTATATACGAAGATTCGAATATATCAAGACGAAAACAGACATTCAAGATGCTGCTTTTTCCGACATGGAAACGAAGGCCGAGGAAGCCGCGCGGCTGCTCGCCACCCTGGCCAACGCCAAGCGCCTGCTGTCGCTGTGCCATCTGGTGCGGGGGCGAAGTCGGTCGGCCAGCTCGCCGCGCTGATCGACCTGGCGCCGACCGCCAGCGCCTCGGGGTGTTCGATCACCGCAAGCCCGGGCACCTCGCGCGCCGCCTGCGCGCCGGACGTGCAATAGCCGAGGAAGACATCGGCGCGGCCGTCGCGGACAGCAGCGCGTCGACCGCGAGGCCGCCCGGCGCGAGCCCCTCGCCCTGCCGGGATGATGGACGGCACCGGCGCGGTGGGCTATTTCCGGATACATACAACGTTGCTGGGGAATCTTCGATGCGCCGCCGCTTTCTGCCTGTGCTTGCTGCCCTAGCGCTATCGCTCGCCGCGCTGCCCGCCCGCGCGCAGGAGGCCGTTACCGTCTTCGCCGCGGCCAGCCTGACGGACGCCCTGCGCGACCTCGGCGCGCAATGGGCGGCGCGTGGCAACCCGGCGCCGCGCTTGTCCTTTGCCGCATCCTCCGCCCTCGCGCGGCAGATCGAGCAGGGCGCGCCGGCGGACCTGTTCATGTCGGCGGACGAGGCCTGGGCCAACTACCTGCAGGAACGCAATCTACTCGTGAACGCGACGCGCAGCAGCCCGCTCGGCAATGCGCTGGTCCTGATCTCGCCGGCGAATGCGGCGCAGCGGATCACGCTGGCGCGCGACACCAACCTCGTCGCGCTGCTCGGTCAGAACGGGCGCATCGCCACCGGCGACCCGGCGCATGTGCCGGTCGGCCGCTACGCGCAGGCCGCGCTCACCTGGATGGGCCAGTGGGACGCGATCGCACCGCGCCTCGCCCGCGCCGACAATGTCCGCTCGGCGCTGTTGCTGGTCGAGCGTGGCGAGGCGCCCTTCGGCATCGTCTATTCCACCGACGCGGCCGCGAGCCAGGGCGTGCGCGTGGTCGGCACCTTTCCCGCCGCCAGCCACGAGGCGATTACCTATCCCTTCGCGCTGACGCGGCGCGCCGCGGGCAATGCGCAGGCGCGCGCGCTGCTCGCCTTCCTGATCGGGCCCGAGGCCGCGCCCACCTGGCAGCGCTTCGGCTTCAGCCGCGCGCAGTGACACTGACCAGCGGCGACGCGCCGTGATGGCCTGGCTGAGCGCGGAGGAATGGCAGGCCGTCCGCCTCAGCCTCGACGTTGCGACGCGATCCGTGGCCGGTTCGCTGCTGCCGGCGGTTGCCGTGGCCTGGGTGCTGACGCGGCTGCGCTTCCCCGGCCGCGCATTGCTCGATGCGCTGGTCCACCTGCCGCTGGTCGTGCCGCCGGTCGTGGTGGGCTGGGGGCTGCTGATGCTGTTCGGCATCCGCGGCCCGATCGGTGCGCCGCTGCACGACTGGTTCGGCGTGCGGCTGGTCTTCACGACCGATGGCGCGGCGCTCGCCACCGCGGTGATGTCTTTCCCGCTCATCGTGCGATCGGTCCGGCTTGGCCTCGAGAATGTGGACCAGGGGTTGGAGGCGGCGGCGCGCACGCTGGGCGCCGGGCCGATCGACCGCTTCCTCACGGTGACGCTGCCACTGATGTCACCTGGGATCCTGGCAGGGGCCGTGACGGCCTTCGCTGCGGGCCTGGGCGAATTCGGGGCCGTCATCACCTTCGCCTCGAACATCCCGGGCCAGACGCAGACGCTGCCGCTGGCAATCTACAGCGCGACGCAGACGCCCGGCGGCGAGGCGACGGCAGCCCGGCTTGCCCTGGTGTCGTTCACGCTGGCGATCAGCGGGCTCCTGCTGGCGGAGCTGATCGCGCGACGCATGCATCTGCTGCTGGGACGCGGCTGATGCTGGCCGTCTCACTGCGGCATCGCTTCGGGCGGGACGGCTTCGGCATCGATGCCGCCTTCACAGCGCCAGGGGATGGCGTGACGGCGCTGTTCGGGCCTTCGGGCTGTGGCAAATCCACGATGCTCGCCGCCGTTTCGGGTCTGCTACGCCCCGATCAGGGGCGCATCGCGCTCGACGGCGTGTCCCTGCTGGATACCGCGCAGCGCGTGTTCGTCGCGCCGGAGCGTCGCCGCTGCGGGCTCGTGTTCCAGGAGGCGCGGCTGTTCCCGCATCTCAGCGTCGAGACGAACCTGCGCTATGGGCTGAAGCGCGCGCCGCGCGACGCGACCGGGCCAGGCTTTGATGAGGTTGTCTCCTTGCTCGGCATAGCGCCGCTGCTGTCGCGTCGTCCCGGACGGCTTTCGGGCGGGGAGCGGCAGCGTGTGGCGCTCGGCCGAGCCCTGCTATCGCGCCCCCGCCTGCTGCTGATGGATGAGCCGCTGGCCGCGCTGGATGCCGCCCGGCGCGGCGAGGTGCTGCCCTTCCTCGCGCGGCTGCGCGATGCCGCGCGCATTCCGATCCTCTACGTGACGCATGCGCTGGACGAGGTGGATGCGCTGGCCGATCGGCTGGTGCTGCTGGAGGCCGGGCGCGTGCTGGCGGAGGGTAGCGTCGAGGAGCTGACCGCGCGCACCGACCTGCCGCTGGCCGCGCGGCGCGACGCCGGCGTGCTGGTCGCCTGCACGGTGCGGTCGATGTCGGATGGTCTCGCGACGCTGGACTTCGACGGTGGCGTGCTGCTGACCACCTCACGCCCCGGCCCGACCGGCACGCGGCTGCGCGTCAGGCTGCGCGCGCGTGACGTGGCCGTGGCCATCGAGGAGCCGCGCGGGATTTCCACGCAGAACATCATTCCCGTGACGCTGGCGGCGATCGATGAAGGCACCGAGGCGGGCGAGGTGTTCCTGCGCCTCGCCGCGGGACCGACGCCGCTGCTGGCCCGCGTCACCCGCGACAGCGTGGGGCGGTTGCAGCTGCGCCCGGGGATGGCGCTTTGGGCGCTGATCAAAGCCGTCACCTTCGATCACCGCGTGGTCAGCGCCGCCACGGCGCCGGCGACGGTCGGCAGGGCGGAGGAGGTTTCGGCGTGAAGCGGCTGACCCGTCGTGGCCTCGGCCTGGTCCTTCCGGCCGTGCCCGTGCAGGCGGAAGCGATGCGGAGCGATCCGGCCTGGCAGGCGACGACCGTGGGGCGTGCGGGCCGAATCCTGGTCATGCCGAACGGACCTTTCGGCTGGGTGGACGGGCCACCCTCCGTGCAGCGGCTTCTGGGGTTGCGATGGCTTCGGTCGGCCTTGAGTCCGGACAGGCTTCCGCTGGCCATGCTGCGGGCGGACTGCGCTAGGCTGCTCGCCCTGTTATTCGGAATCGCGTCTGCTGATGCCATGATTGCCCAGCTGACCGGAGGCTGACTTGGGGGGTGACCTGAAACTGCGTGACGCCGACGATGCCGCTCCGCTCAAGCTGCCGGCACGGGGCGCGCTGAGCCTGCGGATCGACCTTCCGCAAGGGCGGATAGGGCCGGGCAAGATCGAACTGCTGGAGGCGATCGACCGCGAGGGCTCGATTTCCGCCGCCGGCCGCGCGCTCAGCATGAGCTACAAGCGGGCCTGGGATTTGGTGGATGCGCTCAACAAGCTCATCGGCCAGGCGGTGGTGGAAGCAAGCCCCGGCGGCTATCGCGGCGGGGGCGCGACCCTGACCGATGCAGGGCGCAACCTGATTGCGGATTACCGCGCCATCGAGCGGGCGGCACATCGGGCAGCGGAGCCGCGGCTGACGGCGCTGGTGCGACGCACCGGTGGGTAATGCGCCAAGCCGATGGCGGAAGGGCTCCGCGCAGCCAATGTTGCAGCCCACGATGGCGATCGAAGAACTGGCCGCGTCGGTTGGGGCGGCCTGACGGCGATCAGTGAGCGCTTGCCGTCGCCGAGGGTCGAGGCGATCGCGTCGTTGAGCGTCAGGCCCTGGGCCGCGACGATCGCATGATCTTGGGCGGCACGAGCGGCCCAATCATCGGATCGCCCTGCAACTCGCGACGCGCGATCTGCGATGACCAAGGAGGCGTGGCACTGGCAGCCGCCAGGGCGAGGTGCCGCCGCGCTTCGTCATCGGGCCGGAGGGCGAGCGGCAGCTGGTCAACTTTCGCGTCCGCCAGACTGTTGTGATCGTCGATCGCCTCTTCGCCGCGGCGGAGCTGCGCCGCGGCGACCGCCAGCAGCGCGTGCGCGTCGTGCGCACCGATGGCCGCGCGCGATGAGCGGGGCGGCGCCGGAAGTGGGCAGCGAGCGCGACATTGCCGCGGCGCTGCGCCTGCGCCCCGACCCGCCGTGCGTGGTGCGGCTGTCGCGGCGGGTGCTGATCGGGCTTGGCGTTGCGGCGGGGCTCGGCATCCGTGCCGCGCTGATCGTGGCCCTCCAGGGCCGCAGCGGCGGCGAGGGGCCGCATGAACTCTACAGCACTGACCGGGGCTTTCGCTCGGCACGAAGGTCGGCGTCTAGATGTTTGGTCCCGGCATTTCGTGGCGCGGATTTGCGGTGAACCGTTGAGGTTCCGCGGCCCATGAACGGGAGATGAATTCGCAGGGCGTGAGGCCCTTCAGGGTCTTGTGCCGCCGGGCGTAGGTCTAGGCATCGAGGAGCAAGCCGACTGCTTCCGCGAGCACTTGCGGCACGCGCCGGCCGAAAACCGATCCTGCTACCGCGTTGATTAACGTAGAGAATGTGGCGGACCCGAATGGATTTGAACCATCGGCCTCTGCCTTCGGAGATATTTCAACGGGGCATGCCGAGGCCACGACAGAGCCGGCCGAAGGACTACGATCTCTGACGATTCAGCATCTTGTCACCGCCGATGGCGCGACGATGCTTCGGGAGGCTTCCGTATACGTGCTCCCTATCTGCTACCTGGGTAGGGCGAGTTTCGCGGTCGTGCTGAGGATCGAGAGGCCTCTCGCGGCGTACGATCGTTTCTGCGGAGCCGCATCAGCAGCCTGCTGACGAAGGCTGTGGATCGCGTCGGTCGGGCAGATGTCAGACCCGATCGCATAGAGGGCCCGAAGCCACGTCCGGCATCGTGTCGGCGCTCGGCCGGGCCCATCGCTGCAGGCACGGCTTCCGAGCCGCCGGAGCGGCGTCACATGGGAAACGGTCCGGTGCAGTTGGTCGGCCGCGGCAGCGACGCATGGCGTGCCGGACGCTATCCGAGCGCCGCAATCACCTCGTCGGTCGTGGTCACAAGGGCGACGTTGCGCATGGCGTAGTCGATCGAGGCACGGTGCCAGTCGGCGTTCATGGTCGAGCACCCATCCTTCGGGATGACCATGACATAGCCCTTGTCAGCGCCGGTGCGGGCGGTGTGCTCGATGCTCATGTTGGTCCATGCGCCGGTCTCGATGATGATGCTGCGGCCCTCGGCTTTCAGGACGCGTTCCAGCGGCGTACCTTCCCACGCGCTCATGCGCGCCTTGCGGATCACGTGATCGCCGGGTTGCGCCTCGAGTCCCGCGACCGGCTCGGCACCCCAGGTACCCTCGACCATAGCGTTCGCGTCCACACAGCCTTCGAACAGCGGCGCGTTCAGCGTCATGTCGCGGGCGTCGGCGCGGCGTACGAACCAGACATGGATCACCGGCACGCCGAGCTCACGGCAGCGAGCGGCCAGCCGCGCGATGTTGGGGATGGCGTTCTGCTCCCGGCAATGCTCGGGACTGCCGGAGGAGGAGAAGGCGCCGCCGTCCATCACCACATCGTTCTGCATGTCCTGGATGACGAGCGCACATCGCGCGGGGTCGAGGCGAAGCGTCTCCCCACCTGTCGCAGGTGCGGCCTCGGTGCGCGGCCGGGCGCGCATGAAGGGCTCGTTGCGCGGCCCGACCTTGACCGGCACCGCATAGACCGAGGTGCTGGCGCAGACATACAGCGTGCGCCAATCCGCCCCGCCCCAATGCAGGTTCGCCGGCGGCTCCGGGATCGACACCTTGCCGAGCAGCCGCCCGTCCGGCGCGAAAACCCACACGCCGCCAGGCCCGGTGCACCAGACATTGCCCTCGGCGTCGCATTTCATGCCGTCCGGCAGGCCGGGCAGCAGCGCGTCGCGGATGCCCGAGGCGAAGATGCGCGGGTTGCGCAGCATGCCATCTGCCGCGACCTCGTAGACGCGGATATTCGCCTGCTCGGTGTCGTTCACGTACATAAGGCGTTCGTCGGGCGAGAAGCACAGGCCGTTCGGCTGGCTGTGCGTGTAGCGTTCGGCGACGAGCTGCGGGTCTTCGCCCGGCCGTGCATTCGGGCGGATGCGGAACACGCCCTGCCAGCCGAGCTGACGCGGCCGCTCCACGCCGTAATGGGGCATGCGGCCATACCACGGGTCGGTGAAGTAGATCGCGCCATCCGAGGCGACGCAGACATCGTTGGGCGAGTTGAGTTCGCGTCCCTGGAAGTGCGAGGCGAGAACTTCGCGTTGCCCATCCGGGCGGATGCGCACCAGCGCGGAGGTCGCATGTTCGCAGGCGATCAGGTTCAGGTCGGAATCGTAGGTCAGGCCGTTCGCCTTGTTGGACGGGCGCGCCACCTCGCGCACGCCGGCGCGGTCGAGGCGCCGGCGCACATCCGCCGGCATGTCGGAGAACAACAGGTAGTGTTCGGTCGGGTGCCAGATCGGCCCTTCGGTGAAGGTGAAGCCGCTGCCGGCCTGGTGTACCGGCGCGTGCTCATCCACCAGGCGGCGGAAGGCGGGGTCGAGGGCGATGTGCGACATGTCAGGCCGGGAACCAGTCGCGGCGCGGCACCGTCTGCGTCACCGGCCCGGGCACCTGCATGTCGAGCCGCCCGACCACCTGGCCGGCTTCGATCTTCGCCGGCTTGTCGTGCACCGGCAGCAGGAATTTCGAGGAATTCAGCAGCTTCTTGATCGCCGCCTTCTCGCCGCGCTTCGATCCGGCGTGGTTGCCTGTGACCTGCGGCTCGTGTGCGTTCACCTGGTAGAGCGGTTCGACGATCTGGTCGTTGAAGTCGTAGATCACGTCGCCGCAGATCGTGGCACGGCCCTCGGCGGTCTCGACATGCACGTTCATCGAGCCCTCGGTATGCGCATTCGCGGCTTCGAGCACGACGCCGGGCATGATCTCGATCGGGCCGGTGATCTCCAGGTCCTCGAAGCGCAGCGCGTGGCGGGTGTGCAGGCGTTCGACCAGGTGCTGGATGTCAGGCTTGGGGTATTGCGGGTGCATCAGGCCGGAGACCGAGTGCTCCATCTCCCGGCGGTTGATCACCACCGTGGTGTTCATCGGGAAATGGTCGTCCTTGCCCGCATGGTCGATGTGCAGGTGGGTATGCAGCACGTAGCGCACGTCGCCGACCTTCACGTTGTGGCGTGCGAGCTGGCGCTCGATCATGTTCTCGTGGAACTGGAGGCCGCGCATGCCGAGCGTCTCCATGATGGCGTTGTCGCGGTAGCCGGTGTCGACCACGACCGGATACCGCCCACCCAGGATCAGGAAGCCGTAGACCGGCACGCGGCGCACCCGGCCGCAGTCGCGCGCGAGGACGAGGAAGCTCGATTCCAACTCGATGTCGCCGTAGTCGAGCAGCTTGATCTCCAGGGCCATGACGTCGCTCCCTACAGCCGGTAGACCCGGCGTGCCGTGTTGAAGAAGATCGCTTCCTGATCGGCGAGGCTGAGACTGCCGGCGCCGCGGCGATGCGCGTCGAGCAGCGCGTCGTAGCGCGTCCAGAGCTTCTCGATCGGGAAATTGGAGCCCCAGAGGCAGCGATCGGCGCCGAACATCGCGACCGTCTCGTGGATCAGCCAGGCGATGTGGGACGCGTCGTTGCGGTGGATGAAGGTGCCGAAGCCGGACAGCTTGGCGACGACGTTGGACTGCGCGGCCAGCAGCGCCATGCCCGCGCGCCAGGCGTCGCGGCCGGCGGGCGAGAGATCCTCCAGCATGCCGGCATGTTGCAGCACGAAGGTCACGCGCGGGCAGGCTGCGGCCAGGTCCGCGGCACCTGCCATCTGGCCGGCGAAGACCTGCAGGTCGAAGGCCAGGGCGTAGTCCGCCAGCCGTGCGACGTTGCGGCGCAGCGCGGGATCGGCGCAGAGGTCCGGGCGCGACGCGAAGCGATAGAGCTCGTTCTCGTGCCAGTGCAGTTGCTGGCGGATGCCGCGCAGGCGCGGGAAGCGCGTGAGCCGGTCGAGCGCCGGGCGCACATCCTCCACCGTCATGTCGGCATAGGCGACCAGGCCATGCGGCCAACCGGTCTCCAGCGCGACGGTCTCGATCCAGGCGGCTTCCTCGACCGCGCGATCAACCGGCCAGTTCGCCTGAACGTAGACCGATTTTTCGACGCACTGGCCCGCCATGTCCGCGAGGTATTCGGCCATCGGATAGTCGCGACGGATGGGCTCGTAGGGGCCAAAGATGCGCGGCTGCATCGGGCCGGACAGCCACGTGAGGTCGGCCTGGCGCCAGATGTGGAAGTGGCTGTCGATCACCCTCATCAGGCGGCTCCCGCGCGCCGCAGCGCCTGCGCGCCGACCAGCGACCTGGCCATGGCGGCAAGGTCGCCGCCGGCATCGAGGTGGTCGATCAGCGGCAGGATGGCGCGCATCGCGCCGGTCTCGGGCCGGAAGGACGGGTCGGCCGCAAGCGGGTTCAGCCAGACGATCCGCCAGGCGAGGCCGCGCAGGCGCGTCATGGCGGCGACGATCGCCTCCGGCCCACCGCGTTCGAGGCCATCGGACACCACGATCACCAGCGCGCCACGCGCGAAACCGGCGAAGCGCGGGACGGAGAGGAAGACCGACAGCGCCTCGCCCAGCCGGGTGCCGCCATCCCAGTCGGCCACCAGTCCGGCGGCCAGCGCCAGCGCCTGGTCGCGATTGCGCCGCCGTAGCGCGCGCGTGACGCGGGTGAGGCGGGTGCCGAGTGTGAAGGCCTCGGCGCGCTCGGCCGTGCCGATGATGGTATGCGCGATCCGCAGCGCGGCATCTGTACCGGACTTCATGCTGCCGGAGACGTCGATGAGCAGCAGCACGCGACGCTGGCGCGCGCGGCGGCGGCGGGTCGGCAGGCGCAGCACCTCGCCGTCGCGCCGCGCCATGTCGCGCAGCGCGCGGCGCGGATCGGCGACGCCGTCATGCGACAGTGCGAAGCGGCGTGAACGACGGCGCGGCAGTGCATCGGGCAGCGCGCGGGCGAAGGCGGCGAGCAGCGCGGACTCGTCGCCGGCACCGAAGCTGCGGGCGAAGAGGCGTTCGCGGCGGCTGGCCTCGCTGCCGGAGGGGTCTTCCTTATCGGGCGGCGGCAGTTCGCCCATGTCGCCGGCGTCGTAGGCCTGCGGCGCCTCCTCGGTGGTGGTCTCGCCTGGCGCGAGGAAGGCGCGGCCTAGGAAGATCATGTCGAAGATGTCGTCGAACGCCTGCCGCTGGTCAGGCCCTGGGCCGAACACTGCATGCGCCGCGCGGCGCACATCCCGGATCGAGCGCGGGCCGAGCAGGCCGACCGCGGCAAGGAAATCCTCGATCTGTGCCGGCGCCGCGAGGAAGCCCTCCGCCCGCAGCGCGCGCGGGAAGGCGAGGAAGGGGTCGAGCGCGCGCGGCGTCATGCCGCACCCTGCAGGATGCGATCAAGCCGGGGTGCCACGAAGGCCAGGTCGTCCTGGTCCTTCAGCGCCACGCCGATGGCGCGCGCGAAGGCGGTGGGCCAGGGCGCGCCTTGCGCGTTGAGCAGCGTGGCAGCCTCCGCCCACTCCACCGTCTCCGCCACGCCCGGCGGCTTGGCGAGCGGCTCCGCGCGCAGCTTTCCGACTGCGGCGACGACGCGATGCGCCGTATCGCGCGCGACGGAGGAGGCGCGCATCATCACGATCTGCGCCTCGAGCTGCGGGTCGGGATAGCCGATCCAGTGGTAGACGCAGCGCCGCCGCAGCGCCTCGTGCAATTCGCGGGTGCGGTTGGAGGTGAGCACCACGACGGGCGGCTCGGCGGCGCGGATGGTGCCGCGTTCGGGGATCGACAGGCTGAAGTCGGAGAGGAATTCCAGCAGGAAGGCTTCGAATTCATGGTCGGCGCGGTCGATCTCGTCGATCAGCAAAAGCCTTTCGCGCGGGCGCTGCAACGCCAGCAGCATCGGGCGCGCGATCAGGAAGTCGTCGCCATACAGGTTCACGTAGGCGTCGCCCGCTTGGCGGATGGCGAGCATCTGGCGCGGGAAATTCCACTCATACATCGCCGATGCGGCATCCAGCCCCTCATAGGCCTGCAACCGCACCAGCTCGCGCCCCAGCACGGCGGCGAGCGCCTTCGCCGCCTCGGTCTTGCCCACGCCGGGCGCGCCTTCCAGCAGCAGCGGCTTGCCGAGTGCGAGGCCGAGATAGGCCGCGGTGGAGAGCCCCTCATCGGCGATGTACTGCGCGGCGCGCATCGCCTCGGCGAGCGCCTCCGGGCTGTCGATGCCGGCGATGGAGCGCCTGACCACCATGCGGTCAGAGCCGCTGCTTCGGCCGCGCGCCGCCCTGCGCGCGCAGGCCGCGCAGCACCTTCTCGGGCGTGGCGGGCAGGTCGTCGATGCGCACGCCGACGGCGTCGTAGATGGCGTTCACCACGGCGGGCAGCACCGGGTTCGCGCACATCTCGCCCGGTCCCTTGCCGCCATAGGGGCCGTCCTCGGCGGGGCGTTCCAGGATGCTGATGTGGTGGGGCGCGAGATCGCCAGGGCCGGGCATCAGGTAGGTGTTGAAATCCACCGGGCGGTGCTCGCGCTGCGGGTAGTAGGGTTCGGTCGTCTCCCATGCCGCATGGCTCATGCCCATCCAGGCACCGCCGCGCAGTTGCTGTTCCACCAGGCGCGGGTTGAGCGCGCGGCCGACCTCGTAGGCGGACTTCATGTCCGTCACGGTGACCTCGCCGGTCTCGTCATCGACCTCGACCTCGACCAGCATGGCGGCGTGGGCGAAGGTGCTGACGGGAGTCATCTCGCCGGTCTCGGGATCGACGTCGCTGAGCGGGATCAGGAAGATGCCGCGCCCGGCAATGGTGCGGCCCTGCTTGAACTGCGCGGCCTGCGCCGCCGCCATGGTGGTGATGGAACGGCCCGGTGCGCCGCGGACATGGATGTTGCCGCGCCCGTCGGTGACCAGGTCGGCGGCATCGACTTCCAATTCCTCGGCGGCGGCTTCGAGCATCACCGACCGCGCCTCGCGCGCCGCCATGATGACGGCATTGCCCATGCGATGCGTGCCGCGGCTGGCGAAGCTGCCCATGTCGTGCGGGCCGGTGTCGCTGTCGGCGGTGTCGACATAGACATCCTCGACCGGCACGCCGAGCGTCTCGGCGGCGATCTGCCGCGTGACCGACTTCATGCCCTGGCCGAGGTCGATGGCGGACAGCGCGACGGTGAACTTGCCGTCCGGGTTGGAATGGATCAGCGCCTGGCTCGGATCGCCGCCGAGGTTCATGCCGATCGGGTAGTTGATGGCGGCGAAGCCGCGGCCGCGATGCAGCGCCATGGTTCAGCGCCTCCGGAAGCCGGAGAGTGAGGAGAAGCGCATGGACCCGGCGCGTGGGGCGCTGGGTACAGGGCTGTGCGTCGGTGGTGGCGCTGCGGCGGCGCGTGGTGCCTCAGTGCGCGCGGTCGGCGGGTGAACAGGCGCACCCGGAGGTGGCGGCGGCTTCGCGCCCTTCTTCGCGTAGGAGCTCGCCTGGTAGCCCTGCACGCGGCCGTTCTCGTCAGTCGCGGTATGCGCCGGCAGGCGCGCGCGCTCGCCGCCGCCATCGCGCGTCGAGGCGGCCGCGAGCATCGCCGGGCTGAGTTTCACGCCGGCCTTCTCAGCAACGACCTGGCAGCATTCGATCAGCGCGCAGTTCTTCGCGATGCGCCGATGCGCCTTCATGTCGCCGTCGCGATAGGCGTTGAGGATGCGCAGGTCGATCGGGTTCATCCCGACCGCCTCCGCCACCTTGTCCATATGCGCCTCGATCGCAAAGTCCACGCCGGTGATGCCGAAGCCACGCATGGCGGTGGCCGGCGTGCGGTTGGTGTAGACGCAGTACACGTCGGCCGAGACGTTCGGGATGGTGTAGGGACCCGGCAGGTGCCCCACGCCCTTGATGATCGCGTAGGAGGATAGGCGTGTGTAGGCACCGGAGTCGAAGTAGCCGGTGAACTTCCGCGCGACGATGCGGCCGTCGCGCATCACGCCGTCCTTCACGTACCAGCGTTCGGCGCCGCGCGGCGCGCCGACCTGCATCTCCTCCTCGCGGTCCCACATGAACTTCACCGGGCGGCCAGTGAGCATCGCACCGAGCACCGCGAGCGGTTCGTGGATGCTGTCCACCTTGCCGCCGAAGCCGCCGCCCACGGTGCCGCCGATGAAATGTAGGCGGCTGGACGGCAACTCGAGCGTCTTGGATGCCGTGGCGAGCGAGAAGAACAACGCCTGGGTCGAGGTGTGGCAGACGAAGCGGCCATTCTGCTCGGGCGCGGCGATGGCGCCGCAGGTCTCCATCGGCGCCTGCTCGATCGGCGACATCTGGTAGCGGCCCTCGATGACGTGGTCGGCCTGGCGGAAGGCCGCCTCCACGTCGCCGAAGCGCAGCTTCTGGCGGTCGTACTTGCCGTGATAGGCGAATCTGTTGTTCGGGTAGATGTCCAGCACCGCCGGCGCGCCGGGCTTGATCGCCTCCTCGACATCGAGAACATGCGGCAGCGGTTCCCATTCCACGCGGATCGCCGCGACCGCGTCGCGCGCGCGCCCATCGCTGGTGGCGATCACCGCCGCCACCGGCTCGCCGCGATAGCGCACGCGGTCGGTTGAGAGCAGCGGCTCGTCATCGATGCCGAAATCCAGCAGCGAGAGCAGCGTGTTGAGGTTGCGCGGCACGTCGCGGCCGGTGAGCACGCGTACCACGCCGGGCATGCGCTCCGCCGCCGCGGTGTCGATGCGCCGCACGCGCGCCGCATGGTGCGGCGAGCGCGCGCAGCGCATGTGCAGCAGCCCCTCGAACAGATGGTCGTCGTAGAAGGGCGACCGCCCGGTCACGTGGCCGGTGATGTCCTGCCGGCGCGTCGGCTTGCCGATCTCGTTCAGGTCGTCGCTGCGTTCGTCGGCGAAGTACTGCTTGCGGAAGTCGATCATCGGCTGGTCGGTCGCGCTCACGCCCGGATCCTCCCTTCGGCGACGTCGAGGATCGCCGCGATGATGGGTTCGTAGCCCGTGCAGCGGCAAAGGTTGCCGGCGATCGCCTCGATCACCTCCTCGCGGCTTGGCCGCGGGTTGCGGTCGAGCAGCGCCTTGGCACTCATCAGCATGCCGGGCGTGCAGTAGCCGCATTGCGCGGCGAAGCGTTCCATGAAGGCTTCCTGCAGCGGATGCGGGCGCGCCTGGCCCAGGCCGGCGGTGGTCTCGACACGTCGCCCCTGCACCGTCTCGGCCAGCACCAGGCAGGACAGATGCGGCTCGCCATCGATCAGCACGGTGCAGGCGCCGCAGGTGCCCTGGCCGCAGCCGTACTTCGGCGAGAGGTCGCCCACGCCGCGGCGCAGGAAATCGAGCAGGTTCTGCCCGTCCTCGGTGAAGGCGGCCTTGGCCTCGGCGTTCAGCGTGAAGGTCACGGGCTTCATCGCCATGTCAGAGCATCCGCTCCAGGAGGCGACGCAGGTGCACGCCCGCCACCTCGCGTCGGTACCACGCGGAGGCGAGCGCGTCGGTCGGCGGGTCCAGCCCATCGACCGCGGCGGCGGCGGCCCGCGCAATGACGCCGGCGTCGAGCGTCGCGCCCTCCAGGACGCGCTCGGCTGCCTGCGCGCGCAGCGGCATCGGCCCCATCGCGCCGAAGGCGATGCGGACGCCCCGCAGCCGGCCCCCATCGCGCGGCAGATGCGCCGCGATGGAGAGTACCGAGACACCCTTCGGCTTTACGCGGCTGACTTTGAGGAAGCCGAAGGCCCGTGGTTCACGTGGCCGCGGGACCTGAACCGTTGCGACAAGCCCGGCGCGATCGCGGTCGCGCAGCAAGTCGTCGATCGATCGCTGCGCGCCGCCGACCGACACGACGCGTGCGCCCAGGGCGAGCAGCGCAACCGCCAGGTCGCCATAGGGATGTGCCGCGAAAAGATTGCCGCCGACCGTCGCCATGACGCGAACCTGCGGCCCGCCCACGGCCCGCGCGACCGCATGCAGGAACGCCAGGTCGCGTTCCGCCAGCATCATCGCCATGGTGACGCCGGCGCCGATCTCGACGCTGTCGAACGACGACCTGATCAGTCGCAGCGCGGGATCGGGCGTGCGCAGGATGCGGCCCTGCACCGCGCCGGCATTCACCTCGCGCATCAGGAGTGTGCCGCCGCCGAGATAGGTTCCGTCCGACCCCAGCGCGCGCTGCACGTCGGCTAGGGTCGGATGGGTTTCCACCAGCACGGCCATCACGCCGCTCCCTTCGCCAGGTAGGCGCGGATCGCATCGAAGCCGCCCTGGTAGATGTCCTCGCCGACCATGCGCGCGAGCTCGGCTTCCCGGCCCGCGGGCGTGTCGAAGCGGCTCTCCCAGCGCCAGAAGGTGCGGTCGCCATCGGTCACCGGCGCAAGCCGCACATGCGCGACGTAGTTGAACAGCGGGATTGGCGTATCGAGCAGGCAGTAGCTGTAGGCCAGGTCCGCATCCGACAGCGTCAGCAGGCGTTCGCGCAGCTCCGACCCGTCGCGCAGCCGGAAGCGGCGCACGCAGCCGACGCGATCGGAGGTCCAGCCGCGTTCGATCTGGCTCTCCGCCACGGGCGGGTGCCATTTGTCGTGCCCGTTGAAGTCGCGCAGCACGTCCCAGACCGCTTCCACGGGCGCGTCAATCACGGTGCTCTTGACCACCTGCGGCACGGTCAGGCTGCCATCTGGCGCTTGAGCGCCTGGAAGCCCGCGAGAAATACGTTCTGTCCGATGTTCGTCACCAGCTCGTCCGCCGCATCGGGCGCACAGTCAAACTCGGCGGTCCATTCCGCGAAGGCACGGTCGCCATCGGTGATGGGCGTCAAGCGCAGCGTCGCGACGTAGTTGGTCAGCGGCATCGGGCTTTCGAGGATCGAATAGGTGCAGAAATAGTCGTAGTCGGACAGCGCCAGCAGCTGTTCGCGCAGGCGATCCCCGTTCTGCAGCCGGAAGTCGCGCACACAGCCGACGCGGTCAGACGGTTCGCCGTTCTCGATCCGGCTCTCGCGCACGGCCGGCAGCCAGCGCGGCAGCGCGTTGAAGTCGCGCACCTTCTCCCAGACCCGGGCGACCGGCGCATCGATGACGGAGCTGATATAGACCCGCGCCATCACTTGTCCCCGCTCTTGGTGGTCTTGCGCGCGGCCTCGGCGATGCGCTGCATGTCGGAGGCCTCGCGGATCAGCCCGCCCTGCTTGCTGAGGTTGCCGCCATCGATGCCGATGTCGCTCAGCAGGTTGTCGATCAGCGGCGCCTGCACGCGGTAGCGCAGGGCCGAATTGATCACCTCGTCGGTCGGCGATCCGCCGCCGGTGCCGCCCCCACCGCCCGTCACGCCATCCAACTGCACGATGCGGATATCCTGGATCTTCTCCAGCGGCTTGACACTGGCGGCCACGATGCCCTCGACGTGTTCGAGCAGCTTGCGGCGGAACAGCGAATGCCGCGCTTCGTCAGTGAGGATGTTCTCGGCCTCGTTGAGCAGCTTCTGCGCTTCGGCGTGCACCGCGGCGCGCACCTTCTCCGCCTCCGCGGCAAGCCGCGCCTCGGCGGCGGCCTTCTCGGCCATCACCACGTCCACCGACTTGCGGCGGTTGGCGGCCTCGGTCTCATGCACCGTGCGGACCTTCTCCTCCGCCACGGCGGCGAGGGCGCGGGCGGCATCGGCCTCGGCGCGGGCGGCGGATTCCTCCAGCGACTTGCGGTAGATGGCGACGGCCTTGTCCATCTGCGCGGCTTCGACCGTGCGCTCGCGCTCGACCTCGAGGCGGCGGCGGACGGTCTCGTGGTCGATGCGGATCTCGTCGAGCTGCCGTTCCGACGCTATGCGCGCACGCTCGATGTCCTCGCGGCTGACGATCTCGGCCTCGCGCAGGTTCTGCACGCGCGCGATCTCAAGCTGTTCCAGGGCGCGACGGCGTTCGAGGCGCGCGGCCTCCACTGTGCGCTCGCGCTCGACCGCGGCTGTCTCGACGTCGCGCTCGGCGGCGATCTGGGCCTGGCGCACGCTGGCATCGGCCATCGTCGCGCGCGCCTTCTCCTCAGCCAGGGCCACCACGCGGGCCTGCTCGGCGGATTCCACGAGGCGCTTGCGCTCGATATCCGTCACCTCGCGCACCCGCTGGCTGGCGATGCGTTCCTGTTCGAGCACCAGCTCGGCCGCGATCCGGGCCTTCTCGATACCTTCGCGCCGTGCGATCTCGGCGCTCTCGACCGCCTTCTCGCGCACGATCTCGCGCGAGCGGGTCGCTTCCTCGGCGGCGATCCGCTCGGCGGCCAGGCTGCGCTCGCGCGCAATGCGGGCGGCCTCGGTCGCCTCGCCGGCAGCGATCTCGGCGGCTTCCACCGCCTTCTGGCGCTCGATCTCCAGTTCGCGGATGCGCCGGTCCTCGGCGATGCGGGCCTGGTTGACCTCGGCGGCCTGGGCGATACGCGCGCGCTCGACCGTCTCGCGCGAGGCAATTTCCAGTTCGTCGAGCGTCTTCTGCCGTTCGATCTCCTGCTTGCGGACCTTCTCCTCGCCGGCGATGCGGGTCTGGTTCAGCAGCAGCGTCTGCGCCATGCGCCGCTTCTCGGTCTCCTCGCGCGCCGCGATGTCAGCCTGTTCGGTGGCGCGCTGGCGTTCGATCTCGAGCGCCTGGGTCTCGCGCTCCTTGGCGATGCGCGCCTCGTCGACCGCGCGTTCCTGGGCGATGCGGGCGCGTTCGGTTGCCTCGCGCGCCGCGATCTCCGCCTCCTCGAGCAGCCGCTGCTTCGCAATCTCGCGCGTCTCGGTCTCCTGCTCGTTGGCGATGCGGGCCTCGCGCACCGCGCGTTCCTGCAGGATCCGTGCGGTCTCGATCTCCTGGCGCGCCGCGATCTCATCGGCGTCGATCGCCTTCTGGCGGGCGATCTCGCGGGCGCGCACCTCGCGCTCCGAGGCGATGCGCGCCTCGGCGATGATCTGTTCGTTGGCGATGCGCGCCTTCTCGATCGATTCGCGCGAGGCGATCTGCGCCTCCTCGGCCTCGGCATCGCGCGTCGCCCGCTCGCGCGCCAGCTCGGCCCGCTGCTGGGCGCGGCGGAATTCGATCTCGCGCTCCTGTTCGAGGCGTGCGCTCTCGCTGTCGCGCTCGATATCCAGCGCCATCTTCTCGGCTTCGAGGTTGCGCGCGCGGATCTGGATCATCGAGTCCTGCTCGATGTCGTTGCGTTCCTTGCGCTTGCTCTCGATGTTCCGGATGAGGGCGGTGAGGCCCTCGGCGTCGAAGCGGTTGGACGGGTTGAAGAATTCGAGGCTGGTCTGGTCGATGTCGAGGATCGCGACGCTCTCGATCTCGAGGCCGTTCTTGTCGAGGTCGACCTGCGCCGTCTCGCGCACCCGCGTCACGTAGGAGGCGCGGTTCTCGTGCATGCCGGCCATGTCCATCTCGGCGGCGATGGCCCGCAGCGCGCTTTCGAACTTGCCCGACAGCAGCTCGTGCAGGAGGCCAGGCTCCAGGGTGCGGCGCCCGAGCGTCGAGGCGGCCATCGAGACCGCGGTCCGCTCCGGCCGCACCCGCACGTAGAACTCGGCCTCGAGGTCGACGCGCATGCGGTCCTTCGTGATCACCGCCTCGGTCTTGGTACGGCTGATCTTGAGCGGCAGCACGTTCATGTTGACCGGCGTGATGTCGTGCACGATCGGCCAGACGAAGGCGCCACCGTCGATCACCACCTTCTCGCCGAGCAACCCGGTGCGCACGAAGGCGACTTCCTTGGTCGAGCGGCGGTACAGCCGCTGCATGACCCAGTAGACGATCGCGATGACGATGACCGCGGCGATCAGCCAGAGGATCAGTCCGCCGATGAATTGCCCGTCCATGCTCGTGCCCCCTGCTGCTCAGCGGCCCGTGATGCGCTTGAAGGCGCGGGTCTGCTCGGTCAACGCGATCTCGGTCGGCAGGCGCTCCATCGAGGAAGCGCCGTAGAATCCATGGCAGATCGCGGCGGTCTTGAGGATGAATTCGGCATCCGCCGGCATCGCCACCGGGCCGCCATGGACCAGAATGATGGCATCCGGCTTGACAGCCAGCGCGGCGGCGGCGAGGCGGTCCACCACCGCGGGGCAGTCCGCGAGCTTCAGCGCCGTCTCTGCGCCGATGCTGCCGCCGGTGGTCAGGCCGAGATGCACGACGATGATGTCCGCGCCAGCGCCCGCCATGGCGGCGGCGTCGGCCTCGTTGAAGACATAGGGTGTGGTCAGCAGGTCCTTTTCGCGCGCCAGGGCGATCATCTCGACCTCCAGGGCGAATGACATCCCCGTCTCCTCCAGGTTCTGGCGGAATGTGCCGTCGATCAGGCCGACGGTCGGGAAGTTCTGCACGCCGGCGAAGCCGATGCGCTTCACATCGTCCAGGAAGACATCCATCCGGCGGAACGGGTCCGTGGCGCAGACGCCGGCCAGCACCGGTGTGCGCTTGATGACCGGCAGCACCTCGCCCGCCATCTCCATGACGATCGCATTGGCATCGCCATAGGGCATGAGGCCGGCGAGGCTGCCGCGCCCCGCCATGCGGTAGCGGCCGGAATTGTAGATGACGATCAGGTCGATCCCGCCGGCTTCCTCGCATTTGGCGGACAGGCCGGTGCCGGCGCCGCCGCCGACGATGGGCTCGTGGCGTTCGATCATGGCGCGGAAGCGCTCCATGATCTGCATGCGGGTTTCCTGCCTGGCGCTCATGGCACCGCGCCTTTCCTGCGAGGGCCTCGCTGCGCGCCGTGCAGGCGTCGGAACGTCTCCACGACCGCCGCGGCGAAGGCCGGGTCGTTGATGTTGTGCGGCAGCCGGACCAGCTGCCGGTTGGCGGTGGGGCGCAGCGTCGTCTCGATGGCGCGGAACAGCGCGGTGCGCGCGGCGGGATCGTGGAAGGGCCGGCCGGGCGCATCGAGCGCGGAGACACCCCCCTCCGGCAGGAAGAAGCGCACCGGGCCTTCCATCAGATTCAGGCGCTCGGCGATCCAGCGCCCCATCCGGGTGCATTCCTCCGCCGTCGTGCGCATCAGCGTCACCTGCGGATTGTGCTGGTAGAGGGTGCGCCCGCGGTAGCGCTCGGGCACCGTCTCGGGCGCTCCGAAATTCACCATGTCGAGCGCGCCGACCGACCCGATGTAGGGCATGCGCGTGCGGATCACGGCGCCGAAGCGGTCCTCGGTGCAGCCGAAGACGCCGCCCATCATCATGTCGGCGACCTCGGTGGTGGTCACGTCGATTACCCCCGCCACGCGACGGTCGTCGATCAGGCGTTCCATCGACTGCCCGCCGGTGCCGGTGGCGTGGAAGACCAGGCAGTCCCAGTCGTCCTTCAATGCAGTGGTGACCTGCTGCACGCAGGTCGTCGTGACGCCGAACATCGACACCACCACCGCGTGCCGGAAGGTCCGCGCGCGTCGCCCGGCGCGGCGTGCCTGGACCATGCCGGCCATGGCGTGCGCGGCGTTGCCCAGCACCTCCTCGGTGATGGTGTTGAGCCCCTGCACATCGGCGACCGCGTGCATCATGGTGATGTCGGCTGTGCCGACATATTGTCGCACCTCGCCGCTCGCGACCGTGGAGACGATCAGCTTCGGTACGCCGATCGGCAGCGCGCGCATCGCCGGCGCGACCATGGCGGTGCCGCTCGACCCGCCGGCCGACAGCACGCCCGCGATTCCGCCCTGGCGCGCGAGCCAGCGCGCGAAGGCCTCCGTCATGCCCGCGACCGCCGTGCCGCGGTCGCCGGTCAGCACGCCCGCCGCGCCGCGCGGATGGAAGGCGGCCACCTGGTGGGCCGGCACATCGGCGCCGGTGTGGCCGCCGCTGGTGGACAGGTCGACCAGGCGCACCGGCACGCCCGCCTCGCGCAGGATGTCGCGCATGAAGCGCAATTCCTCGCCCTTGGTATCGAGCGTGCCCACCACCAGCACGACCTCCGCGCCGGGTGCGGCCAGTGGCCGGATGTCCAGCTGCGCGCCCTGCGCGGCGGCGGGCTGCACGGTGAGCAGCCTGGCGTTGCGCTCGATCGTGGCGACCGCGACCGGTTGCGACCAGCGCGTCGGCGGCACGGGGTTCGCCATGTAGATGCGCGTCGGTCCGCCCTGGATCGGCGGCGCAGCCTCTGCCGGCGCACTGGCCACGGCGGGCGTTTCCTCGTGCGCGTGGCGCCCAACGCCGAGCAGGCGCTGCTGCAGGTCGCGATCGGCGGCGAGCTCGCGCGCCGGCGCAGCGCGGTTGATCCGGCCATTCACCATGATGGCGACGGTGTCGGCGATGGCGCAGGCCACGCCGATGTTCTGCTCGATCACCAGGACGTCGATGTCGCCGTCCTCGGCCAGGCGGACCAGCATCTCCTCGACCTGCGCGACGATGACGGGGGCCAGGCCCTCGGTTGGTTCGTCCATCACGAGCAGCTGCGGATTCATCAGCAGCGCGCGGCTGATGGCGAGCATCTGCTGCTCGCCGCCCGACAGCTGCGCGCCGCCATTGCCGCGGCGTTCGGCCAGGCGCGGGAAGGTCGCGTAGATGCGCTCGATCGACCAGGCGCCGCCGGGCCGCGCGACCAGCTTCAGGTGCTCGTCGACCGTGAGCGAGCGCCACAGCCGGCGCCCCTGCGGCACATAGCCGATGCCCAGTCGCGCGATGTCGGCAGGCGTCAGTCCGGCCAGGGACTTGCCCTTGAAGCTGATCGACCCCGATCCGATCGGCACCAGCCCCATGATCGCCTTGCACAGCGTGGTCTTGCCCATGCCGTTGCGCCCGACCACGGACAGCGCGCCGCGCTCCAGCCGCAGGTCCACGCCCTGCAACGCGTGGCTCGCGCCGTAGAAGACGTTGAGGCCGCGGATCTCGAGGGCGGCGGGGCCGGCGCGCTCAGCCATGGGCATGCGTCCCGTCGCCGAGATAGAGCTCCTGGACCTGCGGATCCTCCTCGATCTCCGCCGGCGTGCCTTCCTTGAAGACGCGGCCGTTGTGCATCATCGTCACCTTGGTCGCGACGCGCAGTGCGACATCCATGTCGTGCTCGATGATGATGAAGCCGATATGCGCGGGCAGGTTGCCCAGGATTGCGATGAGTTCGGCGCGTTCGGTCGGCGAGAGGCCGGCGGCCGGTTCGTCGAGGAGAATGAGGCGCGGCGCTCCGGCGAGGGCCAACGCGATCTCGAGTTGCCGCTGCTGGCCGTAGCTGAGTTCGCTCACCAGCCGGTCGCGCGCCGCGGTCAGGTGCACGGCCTCGACCAGTTCCTCGGCGCGCGCCACCAGCGGGTCTCCGCCGCGCGGCCGCAGCAGCGAGAAGCGGTACCGGTTCACGCCGCGGCAGGCGAGGTAGACATTGTCCGCCACGCTCAGCCCGCCGAACAGCAGCGAGATCTGGTAGGTCCGCCGCAGGCCGCGACGGATGCGCTCATGGGCGGGAAAGCCGGTGACATCCTCGCCGAACAGCCGGATCGTCCCGGAGGTCGGCAGGAAATCCCCGGTCACGCAGTTGAACAGCGTGGTCTTGCCCGCGCCGTTCGACCCGAGCACGGCGCGCCGTTCGCCGGGTGCGACGGTCATCGTCACGTCGGAAATCGCGGCCAGCGCGCCGAACATCTTGGTGACGCCGCGCAGTTCCAGCGCGCTGCCGGAGG
The DNA here is from genome assembly GCA_051860065.1 of Roseomonas sp. Taxonomy (GTDB): domain Bacteria; phylum Pseudomonadota; class Alphaproteobacteria; order Acetobacterales; family Acetobacteraceae; genus Neoroseomonas. The sequence continues at coordinate 11,980 of JBHYEQ010000019.1, read as the reverse complement.
TCACGGCGCCCAGGCGATCAGCCGCGGCGGCGCTCATGGGCGCCCCTCCGCCAGGGCTTTGCCGGTCAGCGGGTCGACCGCGCTGCGGCGACGGGCGCGCCAGCGCTCCCACAGCCCCAGCGCGCCATCCGGCGAGAAGAACACGACGGCGAGGAAGCCGATGCCGATCACCAGCTTGAAGCGCTCGTTCGACAGGCCGAAGGCGGAGAGCAGGTCCGGGCTGAAGGTCGACAGCAGGACGAAGATGAAGGCGCCGATGAAGGCGCCGATCGGCCGGCGGATGCCGCCCACCACCGCAATGATCAGGATGTCGATCACCGCCGAGACACCGCCGGAGAAGGGCGCGACCTGCGCGGTCTGCCACACCAGCAGGATGCCGCCGATCGAGGCGATCACGCCGGCAAAGGCATAGGCCGCGATGCGATGCGCGGTGACATTGAAGCCAAGCGAGGCCATGCGCCGCGGGTTGTCGCGCACGCCCTGCAGCGCCAGGCCGAAGGGCGATCGCGCCACATAGACCACCGCCGCGTAGCAGAGCACCGCGCCGCCGAGCGAAAGGTAGTAGAAGGCCGTCGGCTGCCGCCAGTCGATGCCGAAGAGGCGCGGCGGCACCACCAGGTTGAAGCCGCTGTAGCCGTTGAAGATGCCGTAGTTCTGCCGGGTGAAGTAGAAGAAAGCACTGGCGACCGCCAGCGTGATCATGATCGTGTAGATACCCTCGGTCCGCACCGCGAGCGCGCCCACCAGCGTCGCGGAGGCCGTGGCGATGAGGATGGCGAGCGGCAGGTACAGCCACCACGGCAGGCCGAGGCTGATCTGCTGGACGCCCGAGGACCCCAGGATCGCCACGGCATAGCCGGCGAGCACCGCCACGGTCATCTGGATCAGGCTGACCATGCCGCCATAGCCGGCCAGGAACATCAGCGACAGCGCGATGATGCCGAGGCAGAAGGACCAGCCGAAAACCTGGAACAGCCAGAAATTGCCGGCGACGAGCGGCATCAGCAGCAGCACCAGGCCGGCCGCCCACCAGCCGGGCGCGACGCGGGAAAAGACCCCGAAATCGCCGGCGGGCGGCGTGCGCGACGCGCCGCTCATCGCCCCGCCCCGAGCAGGCCCTGCGGCCGGAACGCCAGCACGACCGCCATGATCAGGAAGGTGAAGACCACCGAATAGGTCGGCGCGTATACGAGGCCGATCTGCTCGACCAGCCCGATGATCAGCGCGCCGATCGCCGCCCCCGGGATCGAGCCCATGCCGCCGACGATGACCACGACCAGGCTCGCCAGCAGGAAGCGCGTGTCCTCGCCGGGCGAGAGCGACTGGAAGGTGCCGCCCACCATGCCGGCGATGCCCGCGAGCCCCGCGCCGAAGCCGAACACCGCCAGGAACACGTAGTTGATGCGCACGCCCGAGGCGGTCAGCATCTCGCGGTCGTCCACGCCCGCGCGGATCAGCATGCCGAGCCGCGTGCGGTTCAGCACGATCCACATGCCCACCCCGATGACGATCGCGGCGACGAGGATGGCGATGCGCACCTGCGGGAAGCGCATGTAGATCGGGTCGCCACTGCTGTTCACGGCGGCCACGATCGGCAGCGTTGCCGGGCCCGAGAGCCAGTCGGGCGACTGGATCGTGTAGGACTGCCCGCCCCAGATCCACAGCATGAGGTCGGCGAGGACGACCGACAGCCCGATCGTCACCATGGTCTGGCGCAGTTCCTCGCCCTGCATGCGGCGGAACACCTGGTGCTGCATCAGCAGGCCGAGCAGCGCGACCAGGACAAACACCACGGGGAAGGTCAGCAGCCACTGGTCGGTTGCGGTCGAGATCGTGTAGCCGAGATAGCCGCCCAGCAGGTACAGCGAGCCATGCGCGAGGTTGACGTTGCGCATCAGCCCGAAGATGAGCGTGAAGCCCGAGGCGACCAGGAAATATAGCGCGCCCAGCGTCAGCCCGCCGAAGATGGCGTTGAGGAAGACGCGCTTGCGGCCGAGCGTTTCCTCGAGCCCCGGGCTCCAGGGCGCCAGGATCAGCCAGAGCAGCACGGCGGCCAGCACCGCGATGACGAGCGACCAGAAGGGGTTGCGGCGCGCGAACTCGGTCATGTGTGCTCGATCTGGGGGCGCGGGTCGGCGCGAAGGGCGGCGGACCGGAAGCGCCAGTGCCATCGCACCGTCGCCTCCGGTTGCGTCGCCGCCATCCGGGCGGTGCCGCGTCTGGTCAGCCGCGGGCGAGTGCCGCGCAGTCGCTCGGCGTGGTGCGCGACGGCAGGCCCATGGCGCGGTACTGTTCCGCCGTCATGCCCAGGGTCTGGGTCACGCCGTCGGTCTTGCCGACCATCTTGTTGACCAGCGTGCCGCCGGGGCCTTCCGCGACCTCGTTCACGAAGACCGTGCCGGTGGCCTGACGGTTCTCGTTGAGCGTGATCTCGCCGAGCGGCGAGGCCAGCTTCAGCGACGACAGCGCGGCACGGAACTTGGTCTGCCCGTCACTGAGATCGCCATTCACCGCATTCAGCCCGGCGATCGCGGCCAGGGTGGCGATGTGGTAGCCGACGCCGAACAGCGAAGGGCTGGCCAGGCGCTGGGCGGCCGGGAACCCTTCCTGGTAGGCGCGGACATAGTTGCGCCAGGCCGGGTCGGGATTGTCGTCGGCGATCGGGCCGGAGGTCAGCGCGCCGACTAGCGCATTGCGCGCCCGCCCGCGCGATGTCAGCACCGTCTGGTCGGCCATGATCGACCCGCCGATGATCTTGGTGCCCGCCCCCGCCTGCTGCCATTGGTTGAGGAAGTTGATCGAATCCGTGCCGCCGAGGCCGAGGTAGATGGCATCCACATTGTCGGGCAGCTGCGCGATCACGCCGCCGAAATCGGTGGCACCCAGCGGCACCCAGAAGCGCTGCACGATGGTGCCGCCGGCGCGGCAGTAGTCCACCGCGAAGCCGAGGAAGTTCGTGTAGCCGAAGGAATAGTCCGCCGCGACGGAGGCCACGCGCCGGTAGTTCCGGTTGCGCAGGGCGAAGGTGCCGAGCCCCGCACCCCACTGCGCGCCATCCAGGTTGAAGCGGAAAAAATTCGGCGCGGGATCGACCCAGGTGGTCTCCAGCGCGCCGGAAATGCCGTTGATGACGGTCTTGGTCGGGATGGTCTTGGCATAGTCGCGCATGGCGATGCCTTCGGACCCGGACAGCGGCCCGATGATGAAGTCCACCTGGTCCTGCTCGATCAGCTTGCGGGCCTGGCGCACCGCCGTGTCGGGGCGCGTGTCGGACGGTGCGACGATGGTCTCGATCCGCCGTCCGCCGGCCGTGTTGCCGGCCTGGCGCAGCGCGAGCTCGACGTTGCGCACGCCATCGGCGCCGCCCGCGGCGAAGGCGCCTTCGAGTGCGACGAGGATGCCGATCTTGATCGGCGGCTGCGCCTGCGCCGAGGCCCTGGTTGCCATGGCGGCCGCGCCGGTGGCGCCCAGAACCGCTCTCCTGCTCCAATCCATCCGTCTTCTCCCTGATCGCTGTTTTTGTTGCGTGAACTGAGATATTGACCAGCGTGATCGGCCGACAGAAGTCTGCGGACATTTCCCGCAGGTTTTGGCCGCCTATCTCCGTTTACTGCAGTTAGTCGACCGCGCGGATTGTTCCGCGTCAAGGCCAGAGTATGGATGGTTCGTCTTCGTGTGCCGTAACTCCCAGATGAAGGGCCACGGGCTCCGCGAGATCTGGGTGCACAATGGACTGAGGCTGCGCAGCTGCTGGGGATAAACAACGCCGACGACGACCGCGGAGGTCCAATCCGCCGGGACATCGCGTTCGCGCTGGCAACTTGGTCGACGACCCTGCAGCAAGTGCTGAATGCGGTGCCAGAAGGCATCCATCGCCAACACGCGGTGGCGTTCGGGACGAATCCTTCCGCTTTGCGGTCGAAGCCCTCGGATGCCGCAGGTGTTGCCCTCGAGTGGGTCGAATCCCTCCAACGCGGCTGACGCGCGGGCGGCTGCCGCCGGCGCGCGGTCGGTACGGCTTCGACCGAGGCAAAATCCTCCTTGCTTGCCCATCGTTGCGCGAGCGTTGCGGCCAGAACATCGCCTTCTGGCGGGCCGGGACGGGACCATGGCGGAGTGATCACGCGGCGACTGAGCGATGACCCTGCCACACATCGAGATGACGGTGCGCAGCTTAGGCCGCGGCGGGTCATTCTGAAGCAAGGGGCTATCGCAGACGCTCCGAAATCCGCACGTAGCGCTCCATCGCCAGCATCAGCACCAGCGTGGCTACGACCAGAACGCCCGAGACCGCCGCCACGTGGATATCCAAAGTGCCTTCCAGCACCTGCCACATCCGTATGGGCAGCATATTCGTGCGCGCATCCGACAGGAACAGTGAGACCGCGACGTTTTCATTTGACGCCATAAACAGAAGGAAGGCCCCGGCACCTATGCCCGCCAGGAGGATGGGCAGGGTGATGCGGCAGAAGGTCCGCAGCCGTCCCGCGCCAAGGCTGGCGGAATTCTCAAGAAGCGCCGGGTCAAGCTGCGACAGCAATGCATTGTCGTCGCCCAGAGGCCGACCTGCAACGTGTCCATCGCTCCGCGAAGTTTCTGCGCCGAACGCGCCGGGGCGAACAGTGCCTCGTACCAACGCAGCGAGAAGCCGGTCGACGGGAAACGCGTCGCGCTGTCCGCGGTGAGGGAAATGGCAAGCACGATCAGCACCGGCCCGACCATGATGACCAGGGCCAACGCGCCGAGCATCCCCAGGAGGATGCGGTATGACCACGGGTCGAAGTCGAAGCGAGGCGAGCGGTCAGCCGCACACTGATGGTGGAGGAAGGCGGCTTCCACTACGACAGCGACTGCTACAACGACGAACTGCCCTACTGGGTCCTGCAGGACGGCAAGCCGCACCTGGTGGTGCCCTATTCGCTGGTCACCAACGACAGCAAGTCTGGTCGCGGCATCTTCTCCACCGCGGACGACTACTTCTCGTTCCTCAAGGACCAGTTCGACATGCTGTACGAGGAAGGCGAGACGCAGCCGAAGATGATGTCCTGCGGGCTGCACATGCGCACCATGGGGCACCCCGCGCGCGCGATCGGGCTCGCGCGCTTCCTCGACTACATCCAGGGCCACCAGAAGGTCTGGATCACGCGCCGCATCGAGATCGCCGAGCATTGGCGGCGCACCTTCCCCTACCAGCCCGGCATGGAACAGATCGCGAAGGTGGGGCCATGACGCGAAAGCTCGTTCTCGAGGCGCTGACGCCCGAGGCTTTCGCGCCCTTCGGCGACGTAATCGGTCCGCAGGCGGAGGGCGCGCGGGTATCGCTGACCGACACGCTGAGGGCGATCGACGGGGCGGCGCAGCCTCGCCTGTCCTTCAGCACAGCGAAGGCGTGGACGTTGCCGCTGACCGCGACCGAGATGGAACGCCACAACCGGTCCTCGCAGTGCTTCGTGCCGATGGATGTGGAGCGCTGGGTCGTGCTCGTCGCCCCAGATGTCGGGGGCAAGCCGGACCCCGCGGCGCTGCGCGCCTTCGTGGTGCGGGGCGACCAGGCGGTGAACTATCACCTTGGCACCTGGCATCATCCCTTGCGCACACTCGATCGCCCCGGCCGCTTCGCCGTGCTGATGTGGACCACCGGGAACAAGCCGGATGACGAGGAGTGGTCGACCCTGCCGAAGCCGGTCGAGGTCGTCGGCTGATTGATGAAGGCGCGGGGCGCTCGCGCTCCTTGCCAATTCGAAAGCCGCGCTGGTCGGTCGGCACTTCGTCAGCGGGCTTGGGTGGATGATGAGGTACCCGCCGGCCCGCACGCCGCTAGTCTCACCAACCCGCACCACAGCCCGAGCGCCTGTTGGGGTCTTTCAGCCGCGCTTCACTCACTCTGCTACCGAGCTCGGACGGAGAAGGCTATTCTGGATGGGCTAAGTATCTGAAAAATTGGCGGACCCGAAAGGATTCGAACCTTCGACCTCTGCCTTCGGAGGGCATCGGTAACGGGATCTACTGATTTGCTGACCTTTGTAGTGTTTTGCTAACTAGCTGAATATACTAAAATATTGGGTTGCTGCCTTTTGGGCGACGGCGCTACGCTTTGCGCGATACCGCGCGATATGCGCGCGGTCAGAATTCATGCCGCGCAGAGGCTCAGGATGGCAGAGAAGAAGCGTATCGGATTGCGCGACGTGCGCGCGCTCGCACCAGGGGCGATCATCTACGACGCGGACGTGCTCGGCTTCGCTGCCCAGCGCCAGCGCGATTCCGTTTCCTACGTCGTTCGATACCGCACTACGGCTGGCCGCCAGCGATGGCACACGATCGGTCGCCACGGTTCGCCCTGGACGCCTGACGCAGCGCGAGAGGAGGCCAAACGCATCCTGGGTGACGTTGCGAAGGGCTTCGACCCCGCTGGCGACAAGCAGGTGAGGCGTAAGGCATCCACCATGGCAGAGCTCTGCGATGATTACTGGAAGGCGGTTGAGACCGGACGCCATTTGACGCGGACAGGCAAACCGAAGAAGGCGAGCACGATGGCGACCGACCGCGGCCGCATCGACATGCACATCAAGCCACTGCTTGGGCGGATGTTGGTGACTGCGCTCACCAGGCAGGATATCCAGGCGTTCATGCACGCCGTTGCCGAGGGCAAGACTGCCAAGCGCGTGAAGACCGAGAAGAAGCGCGGCCTCTCGAATGTTCGAGGCGGGCGAGGCACTGCCACCCGCACCGTGAGCCTTCTAGGTTCGATCCTGACCTTCGCGGTGGAACGTGGCATTCGGGCCGATAACCCAGTGCGCGGAGTTCGCACATTCGCACAGAACAAGCGCGAGCGTCGGCTATCCGATGATGAATACGCTGCGCTGGGCAGCGCGTTGAAGCAGGCAGCTGAGTCGCCTGCGCGCACACCGCCGTTGCCAGCGGGCCGGGAAGCGAGAGGCATGTGGGCGCCCGCACTTGGTGCGATACGCTTTCTTGCACTGACAGGTTGGCGCAGCGGCGAGGCGATCAATCTGAAATGGGCGGAGCTGGATTTGGAGCGCCGGACGGCTTTTCTGGGTGATACGAAAACCGGGAAGAGCATACGCCCGCTCCCACACGCGGTGTGTAAGCTGCTTCGCTCTCTCCCGCGCATCGGGCAGAGCGAGCTGGTATTCCCAGCGTCGCGCGGCGAAGGTGTGATGTCGGGTTTCACCTCGTACTGGCGACGCGTGACAAAGCTAGCGGGCTTACCCGCCGAAATCATCCCGCACACGCTGAGGCATAGCTTCGCCTCCCTCGCCGCCGATCTCGGATACAGCGAGTTCACCATCGGCGCGCTGATCGGGCACAAGGGCCAATCCATCACAGCACGGTATGTGCACGCCGCGGATGCGGTGCTGCTCGCCGCCGCCGATGCCGTCGCGCGGCGCACGGCTGAATTGATGGGCGATGCTCCACCAGATGCCGTCGTCGTCCCGTTGCGGGGCGTGGGGTGATGATGCGGCCGCCCGACACCCCCGCCCGAGTGGCGCAGCTGGTGGAAGCCTTCAAGCTCTACGTGGACGCGCGGCGGACGCAGGGGAGACTGGCGCGCGAACCCGCCCCCGACGAGGCACCGCGCTTCGCCTGCCTACTTGTACGGGCCTTTGCGCCCGGCGATGATGATGTGCCACCACTTGCGAAAGAGTTTATTGATGCCGCAGCCAGACTGGCTGAGATCGCGGCTCGGATAGCGCCTGGAGGTGATGACGAACGCGCCCTGATACGCAGCGGGCATCTCGGCCTGCGCGGTCTTTGCTTGGAAGATCTCCGCGCGGCTTTCGGACGGACGTCAGCGAAGCGTCAGCGAGGCCGCCCCGTACCGCTACGGGAGCGCCACGTCGCCGTCGCCATCTTCCACGTTGCGGAGAAACTGACGGGCGCGGTGCCGGGCACCGGCTGGCGCAACAACGATGATGAGCATATTGGTGCCTTCATCGAGCTAATGGATAGCGCCACGCGCACCCTCAACGCGCGCGGTGCCAGTGCCATTGAGTTGGCGAACTTCGCGCGCGAGTGGGCTGGAAAGCACTCTCTTAGCGCAGGTACCGACGGTACTGCAGCTGCTGCTGCCCTCGCCTCCGGAAGCGCGCGCGATCGGGATCGCCGACGCAGGGCGCAGTAGCGCATATTCGGGCAAGAAATCCGAAATTGCGCGCATTAGAAGCGGCCTGCTGACCCCCGCATAAGCAAGCCCAGCGGCGCGCTCTTGCGCTGCTGGGAGCAGGTACGATGGAAGGGAAGGTCATCGCTAGCGCGGCGGCACATGTTGCGCCACGTGATGCGCTGGACGGTAAGCGGTTCTATCGCTCGCGCGAGGCCTCAGCGTTCCTCGCGGAACGGTTCGGCCTGCATGTTTCCGTCCCGGCGCTGGATACGAGGGTCACGCGCGGCGGCGGCCCGCCCTACCGCAAGTGGGGGAAGTTCCGCGTCTACGAAGAAGGTGACCTGATCGCTTGGGTCGCAGTGCGCCTCGGCGCGCCGCTTGGTTCGTCCAGCGAGGCCGCGTGATGAGTGGCGAGCCATCACCTCTCCCGCTGCACGCGGAGACACTCGATGCGCTCGGTCAGAACATTGGCAAACACCCCGATTCTCTGACAGTTCGCGAGTTCGAAACCCTCGGCCATACGAAGCAACCGCTCCTAAAAGTCATTCGACAAAATTGCTTAGAATGTGCTGGTTCCCATCGCGCAGAGGTTCGCCGCTGCGCTGTAAAGACCTGTGCGTTCTGGCCGTATCGAATGGGCTCGAATCCGTTCTACGGCTTGTCCTCGGAGGAGCGCATGTGATGGACATCATTGTCCGCGACGCGCAGCGCAGGCGCCGCACTCACCTGCGGCTGCGAGTTTTGCTGAACACAGCAGCCTGAACCAGAAATCAGGACTTCCATTGGAGCCCAGACATGAATTCAGCGCTTCATCAGGCTCTGGAACTGGCTGAACGAGGATACCGAAGCTTCCCCTGCCGTGAGAGTAAGGCCCCCGCCTGCCCACATGGCTTCAAAGAAGCCACGGATGACTCGGATGAACTGCGGCGCCTGTGGCGACGCCATCCCGGTCCCTTGATCGGCGTTGCGACTGGCGCAGCATCGGGCATTACGGTGGTGGACGTTGATCCTCCCGGCCTACTTTGGCTAAAGGAAAGACAGTGTCACATCCCTGATACGCGGGCGCATTACACCCGCCGTGGCGGGCGGCATCTTCTCTTCCTGCACCGCGAGAGTATCCGCAACAGCGCCAGCCTGATCGCGCCTGGTGTGGATATGCGCGGCGATGGTGGATACATCATCTGGTGGCCCGCCGATGGCCATCCTGTGCTGCACCCAGGAATCCTCGCGCCGCTTCCTGATTGGCTCGCCGCACGAGCAGCGCGGAGGCGAGAAGCGACGCCCCAGCGGAGCGCATCCGCCAGCTCCGGCAATTTCAGGCCGCGTGCGCTCCATGGCTTGATTCGTCTAATGGCGAGAGCGCGCGAAGGCGAGCGTAACAATACCCTATTCTGGGTAGCGTGCCGGCTTGGAGACCATGTGGCCGCCGGGGATATCACCGAAGGATTTGCCCTCGACCTCGCACTTGAAGTTGCGGCACTCGTCGGCCTGCCCGCTGACGAAGCCCGTCGTACTGCTGAGTCCGGCATCAGGGGACGGGCATGAGTACGGTATCTCCGCCCATGCTCCCTATGATCCCTATGCTTGTCGACGGCTTAGCGCGAGCAGATAGTGCTCCGAGCCATGCGCGCTGCATGAACTGGTGCGAACGGCATGGGGAGCATGGGGGTCACCTCGGCGGCGGGGAGACACCCGATGCCTAAGAGCGCCACCAGCATCGGCATCGCGGTTAAGGCGCTTGTCGCCGATGCGATGAAGCCGCATTTGCCCATTTACAAGCACGACCTGCCAGCTGCCGCGCGCCAGCTTGGCCCGATCCTTGCCGCTCAAGGCGATGTATTCGACCGCGACGGGCCGGTGAGGGTCAACAATCAATCGGGTGCTATGCCCCGCATTCTAGAGCTGGCGCCCGAGGCGGTCATTGCCGCAGTCCATCGGACACACCAGCCGGTCGGTTTCAACAAGGCCCGTGGAGCGAAGGGCAGCGATGCTGCGTCGGTAACGGATGAACTCGTGCCGATCACCCTGCCCGAGCAGGTTGCGCGCATTTACCTGAAGTTCGGCGATTACGGTGTCCCACACCTGCGCGGTATCAGCATGACGCCGCTTGTGGATGCTTTGGGAGGCATCCGCGCCCCAAGCGGATACGACGATGCCGCCGGCGTCTGGTGCACGCCTGTGCCCACACTCAACATCCCAGATCATCCCACCCGGCGGCAGGCCGAGGCCGCCCTCGGGCGTCGTCGCGAAGAGGTCGCGACGCTTCCTTTCGCCGATGCTGTGACTCGGCGCGTGGACGGCGTCGACGTGGTCAACCTGGACCTGCCACCCGGCGAGGACGAATCAGCGTTCCATAACGCGAGCGCCCTCGCGGCGATTAGATCCAGCCTCCCCATTGCGCCTGGGTTGCTGATCACAGCACCGCAGGGGAACGGCTCAGGCGCGGGGAAGGGCAGGGCAGCGAAGTTCATCTGCCTCGGCGCCTATGGCGTGCCGGCTGACGCAAACACTGGCGGCCACGACCCTACGGAGCTGGAGAAGCGACTCACTGCCGACCTGGCGGAAGCCGCCCCCGCCCTCCAGTACGACAACATGAACGACCGCATCCTGAAGTCGAACCAGCTCGCTGTGGCGCTTTCGGAGGGATCATCGAAGGCGCGCGTCCTCGGCAAAACGGCGAACGTGAAGCTGCACACCCGTGCCTTCATCGTCGTCACTGGGAACGCTCTATCGGTAGGTGAAGACCTAGCGCGGCGATTCCTTCAGGTCCGATTGGACCCTCGCACCGAGAATCCGGAGCTGCGCCCCTTCAAGCGCGATCTGATCCCGGATGACATAGCTGCGCATCGCAAGCGCTTCTTGGAGGATTGGTTAACCATTGTCCGATGGGGATGCCAGAATCGCGATCAGCTCAAGACGGGCAAGCCATTCGGCTATCCCGATTGGTGTCGGATGGTGCGCGACCCTTTGCTCACGCTAGGCTGCCCCGACCCCGTGAACGGTGCCCAGCGCAGCAAACAATCGGATCCCGAGCGCGTTGCGAAGGTAGAATTCTTCGAGGCTTGGTTCAGGCATTACGGCGACGATCCGATGAGCGTCGTGAAGCTGCTGGGCGGACACCCATCCGTCGCCGGTCTCCTTGATCCTCACAGCCGCGGACGGCAGTGGGCGGCGACCCGGCTGAAGAAGATGGACGGAAGCCGCATTGCGGGATTTGAGCTCACGGCATCGAAGGGCGGCGACTGGTCTGCAACCACGTACCGCCTTCAGCGCTCATGCGAGCAGCCAAGGGGAGCGGTCGAGGACGGCGGTAAACCATCGGATAGGGCCCCCATGCCACCGAAGCCGCGCATCGGGCTAGTTGCCCGCGAGAACGGTGCAACACACGCTCGATGGCGCGAACCGGAGTATTGGGCGACGCGCCGCGAGGCCCTACTGCAGCGCCAAGATCGATACGAGCGGATCGGCAGAGCGCGGTGAATGACACCGCAGAGCCATCGCCATTCTTCAACCCCTGGGTTCGTCTGGGAGTGATGGGTCGCGGGCCAATGGGACAACTCCAGAACCCCGCCACCTGATGCCGTTCTGCTGATTCTTGACGCGTATTGGTGCGGGTGGTTGCGAGGTTTCTGCAGCCAGGGTTTATCGATGTGGAGAAGCGGCTGCGGGAACTCGAGCAAGGGCGATGACCTCGAGCGGATCGCGGAGCTGGTGGATTTCGCGACGTTCCGCGCGGAGCTGGAGCGTGTGGTGCCGCGCGACCCTGGCGCAAAGCAACTGGACGCCTCGAATAACCGCGTTGCGGGGCGCTGCTGAAGGCCGTTGGGGTCGCGGGGCTGCCGGCCGGTGCGGCTG
>JBHYEQ010000018.1:0-133393 GCA_051860065.1 Roseomonas sp. | reverse complement strand
GGGGCGCGCGGGGGCCGGCGCGGCGGGCGGCGCCACGGGCGCGGCCGGGGGTGCTGCGGGCGTTGCCGGCGGCAGGCCCGGCGTATCCCAGGGCACGCGGGGGGCGGGGCTGAGCGGCACCGGCCCCGGCGGGCGCATCGCCATGCTGCCATCGCCGGGCGTGCCGGAGGGCCGCATCGGCTCCGGCCGCATTTCGGGGTCGAGCGGGTTGCGGCTGCGCTGGCGTTCCTCGGCGAGCGCCGCGGTCAGGGCGTCGCGCACCGCCGGGTCGGCCACCGATGGGCGCGGCGGGATGGTGCCGAGGTTGGGGAATTCCTGGTCGGTGCCCGGTGGCGGTTCGCGCCCCTCGAAGGCGGGGCCGGTGACACGCGAGAACAACGGCCCGATGGAAGACGGCCCCTGCCCCGGGCTGCACCCGCCCGCGACCAGCGCCAGCGCCAGCAGCAGCGGCCGCGCTTGCCCGGCCCCTGCCCGGCCCCTACCGTGGCCCGACACGATCGCGTGGCCCGTCGTCAAGGTCATGCCGCCTCTGTTCCCGTCACGCGGAAGCGGTAACCCGAATCGGCCGGTGCGCGAAGCCAGACACGCTGCCCCACGGACCGGAATACCCGATGGCCGACAAAGAACCGCCGAACCCAGCCTTCCGGCTGCCCGACCCGGCGCTGGTCAGCCGCACCATGGCGGATGTGGCGGAGCGCGGGCAGCGCATCGTCTCGGACTTCCTGAAGCGCCAGGCGGGCGAATCGACCGATCCCGACCCGCTCAAGATCGGCAACGCCTTCCTCGAGATGACGACGCGGCTGATGGCCAATCCGGCGCGGCTGGTGCAGGCGCAGCTGGGTTTCTGGCACGACTACCTGACGCTTTGGCAGAACACCGCGCGGCGCATGATGGGCGAGGAGACCGCCCCGGTCATCGCCGAGGACGACAAGGACCGCCGCTTCAAGGACGAGGCCTGGCGCGAGCACGAGGTCTTCGACTTCATTCGCCAATCCTACCTGCTCTCGGCGCGCTACTTCCGTTCCGTGGTCGAAGGCACCGAGGGGCTGGAGCCCAAGACCGCGCAGAAGGTGGATTTCTACACGCGGCAATTCGTCGATGCGATGAGCCCGACCAACTTCCTGATGACCAACCCCGAGGTGCTGCGCCGCACCGCGGAATCGGGCGGTGAGAACCTGCTGCGCGGGCTGTCCAACCTGCTGTCCGACCTCGAGCGCGGGCGCGGCAAGCTGCGCATCCGCATGACCGACGACACCAAGTTCAAGGTCGGCGAGAACATCGCCGTCACGCCGGGCAAGGTGGTGTTCCAGAACGACCTGATGCAGCTGCTGCAATACAGCCCGACGACGGACAAGGTGCTGAAGCGCCCGCTGCTGATCATCCCGCCCTGGATCAACAAGTTCTACATCCTCGACCTGCGGCCCAAGAACTCCTTCATCCGCTGGGCGGTGGAACAGGGCCACACAGTCTTCGTCATCTCCTGGGTGAACCCGGACGAGGCCTTGGGCGAGAAGGGCTTCGACGACTACATGCTGGAAGGCCCCTATGCCGCGCTGGATGCCATCGAGCAGGCGACCGGCGAGAAGGGTGCCAATGTGATTGGGTACTGTCTTGGCGGCACGCTGCTGGCCTCCACGCTCGCGCACATGGCGGCGAAGAAGGATACGCGCGTGAAATCCGCCACCTTCTTCACCACCATGGTGGATTTTGAGGAAGCCGGCGAACTCGGCGTGTTCATCGACGAGGAACAGCTCGCCGCGCTCGAGGACAAGATGCAGAAGGTCGGCTTCCTGGAAGGCCGCGAGATGGCGACCACCTTCAACATGCTGCGCGCCAACGACCTGATCTGGTCCTTCGTGGTGAACAACTACCTGATGGGCCAGGAGCCCTTCCCCTTCGACCTGCTGTACTGGAACGATGACTCCACGCGCATGCCGGCGAAGATGCACAGCTTCTACCTGCGCCGCATGTACCAGCAGAACGACCTGGTGAAGCCCGGCGGTGTCGAGCTGCTGGGCGTCAAGCTGGACCTGCGGAAGATCAAGCTGCCGACCTACATCCTCAGCACGCGCGAGGACCATATCGCGCCGTGGAAATCCACCTATCGCGCCACACAGCTCTACAAGGGACCGACGCGCTTCGTCCTTGCCGCGTCGGGCCATATCGCCGGCGTGGCGAATCCGCCCGATGCCGGCAAGTACAGCCATTGGGTGCAGGACGACCTGCCGCCCGATCCGGACGACTGGTTCAAGGGCGCGACCGAACTGGCCGGGTCGTGGTGGCCGGACTGGCATCGCTGGGTCAGCGGGCTGGACCGCACCCAGGTGTCGGCGCGCCAGCCCGGCGACGGCGCATTGGCGCCGATCGAGGATGCGCCCGGATCCTATGTGAAGGTCATGGCGACCGACTGACTATTCGCCCAGGCCAAGCCCATCGGTGATGGCGCCGGGCGCGCCGGCTTGCCACCAGTTGCCCGCGCCTGCCCAGCCGCGGTCGAGGTCGAGCCGCCGCACGTCGCGCGCCAGCGCCGCCGTGGCCTGCTCCGCCGCCGGCAGGGCGCCCGGCGCGGCCAGGCGGTCCAGCGTCGCCTCCCCGCCCGGTTCGAACAGGCTGGCCGGCAGCGCGGCGGCCGCGCCGGCACGGTCCCCCGCGCGCAGGCGCGAGGCCGTCAGCGACAGCGCGCGCACCACATCCCCGCCCGGTGCGCGCTGCGCGATACCGACGGCCGCGCGGGTCTCGTCGCGCGCGGTGCGCATCGCGATGGCGACGGTGGGCGACAGAGCGGGCCAAGCGCGGCGGTCCGCGACCTCCATCTCCAGCGCCTCAAGCCGGGCGATCGCCAGGGCGGCGTCCGCGGGGCGGCCCTCCAGCCCGGCACCCTGGTTGGCGAAGGCACTGGCGGTGGCGAAGACCGCCGCGCGCATTGGCGCCCCCGCCCCGGGCGCGCCGGCCAGGACTGCCGGCGGCGTGGTCGCGGGCGTACGGAGTTCCGCGCAGGCCGGCAGCGCGAACGGCGCTAGCAGGAAGATACGCCACGTCGTCATCGCCACCGGTCCCGTCCACCCTGGCGCTGCATGCGCCACAATTCGTTCTGTGCCATGGCGGCCGCCCAGGCGGTGCGCGGCAGCGCCGGCAAGGCTTCGAGCCGCGCGAAGGACGCCGCGCCACCGGGCGTGACCAGGGGCGGCTGCAACGCCGCTGCCGCCGCCGCGCGGTCCTGCGCGCCGATCCCCATCCGCACCCGCGTCATGGCGTCGATCACCGCCTGCGGTTCCGCGGCCTCCGCGATGCCGAGCGCGCCGCGCCATTCCGGCCGTGCCTGCAGGAAGGCGATCTGCACGAGTGGCTGCATCTCGGTCCAGCGCTGGTTGGTGCTGAGGTCGATCGCCAGGAACTCGGCCTCGGAAATGGCCTGCGCCGCCTCGGCCGGGTTCCCCGCGACGCTGGCCGGGTTGCCGAAGACATAGGCGGTGTGGCCGATCGCCTGGCGGGCCGGATCGGCCAGCGGGTTGTTCGGGTCGCCGGGCAGGTTCACCACCGGCGGCAGAGGCCGGTTGCAGCCGGCCAGCACCCCGAGGGCGAGCAGCCCGGCACTGCGGCGGGGCAGCGGGATAGGCCGCGCCCCCGCGGTGATGCGCCCTCGCGCAGACGGCAGGGCCACGGCGCGCATCACAGGCAGCCCGCCGCGCGCGCGCGGGCGCGCACCAGCGCCAGCACCGTGCGGCAGGTGGGCGCGGGTTCGCCCACCAGGTCGGCCAGTTCCACCACGGCGCCGAGCAGCGCCTCGACCTCCATCGGCCGGCCGCGCTCCAGGTCTTGCAGCATCGAGGTCTTGTGCGCGCCGACCTCGGCCGCGCCGGCGATGCGCTTGTCGACATCGATGGCGAAGCGGATGCCGAGCGCCTCGGCCACGCGCTGGCCCTCCAGCATCATGGCGCGCGCGACGCCGCGCTGTTCGTCATCGTTGATCAGCACGTCGAGCGTCGCGGTGGTGAGCGCCGAGATCGGGTTGAAGGCCAGGTTGCCCCACAGCTTCACCCAGATCTCGTCGCGGATGCGCGGGCGCACCGGGGCCTTGAAGCCGGCGCCGATCAGCGCCTCGGAAAGCCGTTGCGCGCGCGGGGAACGGCTGCCATCCGGCTCGCCGAGCGAGAAGCGGTCGCCATAGGTGTGCTCGATGATGCCGGGGGACGTCACCTCGGCGGCCGGGTAGACGATGCAGCCAATGGCGCGCGAGGGCGGCAACAGGCGCGTGACGACGCCGCCGGGATCGACGCTCTCGACGATCCGCCCGTCATGCGCGCCGCCGGTGCCGTGGAAATACCACCAGGGCACGCCGTTCACGGCGCTGACCACCGCGGTCTCAGGGCCGAGCAGCGGCTGCATCTGTTGCGCGGCACCCGGCAGCGAATGCGCCTTCAGCGTGACGACCACGTAGTCCTGCGGACCGGCTTCCTCGGCGGAGGCGACGCAGCGCGGGCGCGCCACGACCTCCCGGCCTTCCGAGACCAGGCGCAGCCCGTCGGCCTGCATGGCGGCCAGGTGCGGACCGCGGGCGATGACGGTGACCTCGGCATCGCCCTTCAGGGCCAGCTTCGCGGCCATCAGCCCGCCGATCGCGCCGGCGCCGAAGATGCAGATCTTCATGCCATCAGCCCCAGCTTCTCGGCCAGGCCAATGCGCATCAGCTTGCCGGTGGCGCCCTTTGGGATCTCAGGCAGGAAGACAACCTTCCGCGGCACCTTGAAGTCGGTCAGGTGCTGGGCGGCGAAGTCGCGGAGTTCGCGTTCGGTGCAATCCATGCCCTCGCGCAGCACGACGGCGGCGCCGACCTCTTCGCCCAACTTGGCGTGCGGGATGGCGAAGCACAGCGCCTGCGCCACCGCCGGATGGCCGGAGAGGACGCCATCGACCTCCAGCGGGCTGACCTTCTCGCCGCCGCGGTTGATGATTTCCTTCAGCCGCCCGGTCAGCGTCAGGAAGCCGTCGGCGTCGAAGGCGCCCTGGTCGCCGGTGCGAAACCAGCCATTGGTGTAGGCCTTGGCATTGGCCTCGGGGTTCGCCTCGTAGCCGGCGGTCACGTTGGGGCCGCGGATCACGACTTCGCCAATCTCGCCCTGGGGCAGCAGCGTGCCGTCATCGGCCATGATGGCGACCTCCGGCCCGGCCGGCTGGCCGACGGACCCCGGTTTGCGCGGCCCCGCCAGCGGGTTCGAGCACATCTGGTGCGAGGCTTCCGTCATGCCGTAGCTCTCGACCAGCGGGCAGCCGAACACGGCTTCGAGCTGCTGCATCACCGGCCCGGGCAGCGACGCCGAGGACGACCGCAGGAAGCGCAGCCGCGCGCGGCGGATGACATCGGCGTTGCGCTCGGCGCGCGCGAGGATCGCCTGGTGCATGGTGGGCACCGCGGTCACCCAGGATGGGCGTTCCTCATCCAGCCAGCGGAAGAAGCGCAGCGCGTCGAAGCCCTGGGTGCAGACCACCGCGCCCCCCGCGCCGACCGACGCCAGCACAGCCGCCATCAGCCCATGGATATGGAACAGCGGCATGATGTTGAGGCACGCGTCATCCGGACCGAGTTCCAGCGCGCGCGCGATGTTGCGCGCCGAGGCGCAGACATTCGCCTGGCTCAGCGGCACGATCTTGGGTCGCGCCGTGGTGCCGGAGGTATGCAGCACCAGCGCGATGTCCTCCGGCCAGGCGAGGCCGGGCTTCGCGGCATTGGCAGGTGCGCCACCCTCCAGCGTGAAATCGCCCGCGGCCTCGCCGGGCACCAGGTCGAGCACCGGGATGCCCAGCCGCGCCGCGACCTCGCGCGCATCGGACGCGACGCCTTGCAGCACCACCAGCGCCTTGGCCTCGAGGTCGGTGAGGTAGAAAGTGAACTCCTCCGCCCGATAGGCCGGGTTCAGCGGCGCGGTGGTGGCGCCGGCGCCGATCGCGAGGAAGGCCGATGCCATCTCCGGCCCGTTCGGCAGGACAATGGCGACGCGATCGCCGCGGCCGATGCCCATGGCGTTCAGCGCCTTCACCGTGCGGGCACACAGCGCGCGCAGTCCGCCAAAGGTCATCGAGGGGCGCTCATTGGTGCCACGGATGGCAGCGGCCCCCTCCGTGCCGCCGGCGAGCAGCCGGGAAATCGTCTCGCTCATGGGCGTCCCCTCATTCGCAGGCACGACTATGGGAGCGGCGCGGCGCGGCGTCAGCCCCCGAGGCGCCGCGCGGCCTCAGCCGCCCAGCGACGCGCGATGCCGCCCCGACAGTTCCACATAATGTCCGGCGGTGCGGTCGAAGCCGGCGCGGCGTTCGACCGTCAGCACCTGGACCATCTTCGCCGGGTTGCCCATCCAGAGCTCCATCGCCTTGATGACCTTGCCGGGCGGCAGCACGGAGCCGGCGGCGAGCACGCCGCCTTCCTCGATGATGGCATCGTCGAGCACGGTGGCACCCATGCCCACGAAGGCGCGGTCATGCAGCGTGCAGGCGTGGATGATGGCGGCATGGCCGACTGTCACGTCATTGCCGATGGTGGTGCATTGCCGCCCGGCATTCACATGGATGATCGTGCCGTCCTGGATGTTGGTGCCGGTGCCGATGGTGATGGTGTTGGTGTCGCCGCGCAGCACGCAGTGATACCAGATGTTCGATCCCTCACCGATCGTCACCTGGCCGATCACCGCGGCGGTCGGCGCGACCCAGGCGCCGGGGTGGATGACCGGCCGATGGCCCTCGAAGACATACAGCGGCGGCAGGGTGTTGGGCTGGTTCGCGTCCATGGCGGGTCCTCCGGCGAGTTCCTGGCCATTCTGCGCCCACGGGCGCGGCGACGAAAGGCCGGGGGTTGCTGTGGCTTCGGTAACGGCACCGGGCCGTCGCGCGCCCTTGATCGCCGCGCGGCGCCTTGGCTGCGCGCCACACGCTGATCCGCCGGGCACCGATGATGGTCGGGGCACGGCAGCGCCTTGCGCCCCCCGCCCGAGGCAGCGCCTCGGGCGGGGGGCGTTGGCGCTATTCCGCCGCGGCGGGGCGCACCGCCGGCAGGTCGGCCTGCACCGGGATGCCCAGCATCAGCCCCAGATTCTGCACCGCCGCGCCCGACGCCCCCTTGCCGAGGTTGTCATAGCGCGCGACCAGCACCGCCTGGCCCAGCGCCGCATCGCCATGCACGCGGATCTCAAGGCCGTTGGTGCCGTTCAGCGCCTGCGGCTCGATCTTGCCCGACGGATCGGCCGGCACCACGCGGACATAGTCGCTGCCGGCGTAGCGTGCGGCCAGCAACGCCTCGATCTCGGCGGGCGTGGCGCGCTTCGCCAGCATGTCGAGATGCAGCGGGATGGCGTCGATCATGCCCTGCGCGTAGTCCGCAACGGCGGGAACGAAGATCGGCCGGCGGGTCAGCAGCGAATACTTCTGCAGCTCCGGCACATGCTTGTGCTTCAGCGCCAGGCCGTACATCTCGAAATCCGGCGCGGTGCGGGCCTCGTACTGCGCGACCATCGCCTTGCCACCGCCGGTGTAGCCCGACACGGCATTGACCGTGACGGGATGGTCCGCCGCCATGATGCCGGCCTCGATCAGCGGGCGCAGCATCAGGATCGCGCCGGTGGGGTAGCAGCCCGGGTTGGAGACGCGCATCGCGGCCGCGATCGCCGCCGGCTGGTCGGGCGTGAGTTCCGCCAGGCCGTAGACCCAGTCAGGGTCCACCCGATAGGCGGTGGAGGCATCAAGCAGCTTCGGCGCATCGGCGCCGAGCGAGGCAGCCATCGCCGCACTTTCCTTCGCCGCGTCGTCGGGCAGGCAGAGGATCACCAGGTCGACTTCGGCCATCATCTCGCGGCGCGCGCCGGGGTCCTTTCGGCGGTCGGCGGCGATTGATCGCAGGGCGACATGCGGGTTCGCCGCCAGCCGCTCGCGGATCTGCAGGCCGGTCGTGCCGGCCTCGCCGTCGATGAACACCGTGGGGGTCTTGGCCATGGGATATGGACCTCCGTTGCGTGGTTATTCTGCCGCGAAATGCGGCCCGAAATGCAAGAGGGGTGGACCCTCGCGGATCCACCCCTGCTGCATGACAGTCCTGCGTAGAAGGACCGGCGCTGCTGCGCCGATCCGCCGGCGTCAGCGCTTGGAGAACTGGAAGGAACGTCGGGCCTTCGCCTTGCCGTACTTCTTGCGCTCGACCACGCGGGGGTCGCGCGTCAGGAAGCCGGCCTTCTTCAGGATGGCGCGCAGCTCCGGCTCGAAGTTGGTCAGCGCGCGGGAGATGCCGTGGCGCACCGCGCCGGCCTGGCCCGACAGGCCACCGCCCACCACCGTGCAGTTCACGTCGAACTGCTGGTAGCGGTCGGCCACCAGGAAGGGCTGGGTGATCAGCATCCGCAGCACCGGGCGCGCGAAATAGCGCGACGCCGGCTTGTCGTTGATGAGGATCTGGCCCTTGCCGGGCTTCACCCACACGCGGGCCACGGCGTCCTTGCGGCGGCCGGTGGCATAGGCGCGGCCCTGCGCGTCGCGCTTGGGTTCACGCTTGATCGCGGCCTCGGGCGCCGCCGGCGTGCCGGCGACGATCTCCTTGAGGTCGGCGAGGGTACGGGTCTCGCTCATGACCTCAGGCCACCTTCTTCACGAGGACGGAATTCTTGCGGTTCAGCGCCGCGATATCGATCTTCTCGGGCGTCTGGCCGGCATGCGGGTGCTCGGCGCCGGCATAGACATGCAGGTTGCGCATCTGCTCGCGGCCCAGCGGGCCACGGGTGATCATGCGCTCGACCGCCTTCTCGATGACCCGCTCGGGGTACTTGCTCTCGAGGCGCTCGCGCACGGTGCGCTGCTTGATGCCGCCGGCGTAGCCGGTGTGCCAGTAGAAGATCTTCTGCTCGGCCTTGGCGCCGGTCACGCGGATCTTCTCGGCATTGATGATGACGACATGGTCGCCGCAATCGACATGCGGGGTGAATTGCGGCTTGTGCTTGCCGCGCAGGCGATTGGCCACGAGTGTCGCGAGGCGGCCGAGCACGAGCCCGTCTGCATCGATCAGCACCCAGGCCTTGTTCACCTCCGCCGGCTTCAGCGAGGTGGTCTGTCTCGTGAGCATCGGTTTTCCAGGTTCAGGCGTGTTTGGTGGCCGGCTTATCGGCGCGGCGGGTGGGAAAGTCAAGCGTTCCGCGGCATTCGCGGATGCGGTATCATGCTACCGGGCTGCTTCGGCCTCGGTCGTCAGCACCGTGTCGCTGGCCATCTCGGCATCGCGGCGCAGGATGGCGAAGCGCCGCGGCGCGCGGGGCGTGAAGACCAGGCCGATCGCGTAGCCGTGGCCGTCCCCACGCGGGCGCAGGTCGAAGCGAATCTGGCACGGACCAGGCGGGATCGGCAGCACGCGCGAACCGGCCAGCCCGCCGACCTCTGCCCCAGCGGCCGGCACGTCGAAGGGCGTCTCGATGGCACGGGTGCAGTCGGCGGGGAGCGGCGCCGGCGTGCCAAGCACCGCGATCACCTCGGACTCCCCGTCATGGTCCGGGATGCCGAAGGCGACGCAAGGCGGCCGCCAGGCGAATCCCTGCGCGACATGGTCGTCTGTCCAGAGCGGAAAGCCGCTCTCCCCCGGCCGATGCACGAAGATCTGGCCGTAGAGCACCTGGAAATCGAACCGCGCGATCAGCCGCATGGCCAAGCCCCTACCGGCCGGCCGCGCGGGGCGTCAACCTGCCACCAGGCTGTCGAACCAGGTCTTCCAGGCCGGCACCGACCGCGCATAGGTGCCGCGATGCGTGGCATCGGTGCCGGCCGAGATCGCCTCGACCTTGTCGTTGCCGATGGCGCGCTGGAATTCCATCGCGAGGCGACCGAGG
This sequence comes from Roseomonas sp., assembly GCA_051860065.1. Lineage (GTDB taxonomy): Bacteria > Pseudomonadota > Alphaproteobacteria > Acetobacterales > Acetobacteraceae > Neoroseomonas. Next base: position 123,545 of record JBHYEQ010000018.1, on the reverse strand, counting down.
CCCACACGGATCGCCTCGTCATTCTCGCCGTAGTAGTTGCGGACCGGGGTGCCGACCACCCAGCGATAAGCCTGGTTCGCCGCCAGCAGGCGCCCCAGCGCGGAAGCGCCGAAGAAGGCCGGGTCGAAATAGGGTTCGGCCACCAGGTCGCGCAGCACGGTCGGGATCTGTGCGGGGTCGACCGCCTCGCCGGCCCAGGCCTGCCGGGCGATGTCGTAATGCGCTGGCGTCAGCACCGATCGCGCCAGGCCGGGGACCGCGTAGTAGGTCTCGTAGGAAAACGACACCAGGGTGAAGAGCGTGGTGATCCAGGACGCGTCGTTCGGCCGCGGGAAGGCCAGGAAGCCGTTCAGCGCCGCCCAGAGATCGACCGGCGCGCTGGCGGTGACGGCGGCACGCACCGGCAGGCCGATCGCCTCCAGCTGCTCGAGCAGCGCCATCGTCACGTAGCCGCCCTGCGACCAGCCGGCGAGGAACAGGCTGGGCGCAGCGATGCCCAGCGCCGCCAGCACCGCCCGTGCGGCGGGAATGAGGTCCGCCGTCGCCTGCTGGTGGCTGCCCTTCACCATGTAGCCCTGCGGCTCGGTGGATTCGCCCATGCCGATGTAGTCGGCACCGACCAGCGCGTAGCCCTGCCCGGCGAACTGGGCGAGCATCAGCTGCGTCTCGGGCGACTGGTCGGGGAAGGATGGCACCTGTTGCCGCCCGTACACCGTGCCGTGCTGGTAGGACACCAGCGGCAGGGTGGTAGCGCTGCCCTCCGGCACGGCGAGCAGCCCCGACAGCATCACCGGCCGGTTGCCGCGTTCCGGCACCACCGAAGGATAGGTCACACGATACAGCCGCACCGCCTGGCGCGCCGCGGTGGCGGCGATCGGCACGCCGAAGAAGGCCGGCGCATCGGTGGCGAGGATGCGGTTGAGCCGGTCGGCATCCCAGCGCCCGACCTGGCGATAGGTGATGCCGCCGGGCACGGCGGCAGGCGCGGATGCCGGCTGGGCGGTGGCCGACGCCGCGGCGGCACCGGCGAGCGTGAAGGCCACGGCGGCCACGCGGCGGCGCGGCAGCGGCGCGACGATGTCGATATCGGTCATGCGATCCCCCGGCTGACGCGCGCCCGCTTCAGGGACTCGCGAAGCGCGCAGCGTGCTTCGCATATCCGAATATTCCGTTGCGTGTCGCCGCACGCCCCCGGGAGCAGGGCGCGCCGGCCAACACCTGACCACGCGGGCATGCGCCTTCCGCCGCGGTCACGGACCCCGCCCATCCATCCGCACGGTCCTGGACAACGCCGCGCGCCACGCGGCAGGCTTGCCTCATCCAGGGAGAAACGCCGCCATGACGGCCATCAATCGCCGCGCCTTGCTCGTTGCCACGCCCGCCTTGCTGGCGGCCCCGTCCCTGCGCGCTCAGGGCACCTGGCCTGCTGGGCAGCCCGTGTCGGTCGTCATTCCCTATGCCGCTGGCGGCGCCACCGATGTCGTGGCGCGCGTGCTGCTCGACGGGCTGACGGCGAAGCTCGGCGGCACCTTCGTGATGGACCACAAGCCGGGTGCCTCCACCACCATCGCCGGGCGGCATGTCGCGCGGGCGCGGCCCGACGGGCAAACGCTGCTGCTCGGCACCAATGTCACCTTCACCACGGCGCCGCACGCGCTGCGCACGCCGGGCTTCGACCCGGTGGCGGATTTCGACCATGTCACGATGCTGTGCGAACCACTGTTCCTGCTGGTGGCGCATCCGCGCTGGGGCAGCCTGGCGGCGCTGATCGATGCGGCGAAGGCGCGGCCGGGCGCCTTGTCCTATGCCACCTGGGGCGTGGGCAGCTCGTCGCATCTTGCCATGGTGGACCTGCTGGGACGCGCGGGGGCCGAGATGCTGCACGTGCCCTTCAACGGTTCCCCGCCTGCGCTGACCGAGACCATGGCCGGGCGCACCGATGCCATGATGAGCACCTTCGCCCCCGCCCGGCCGCAGGTGGAGGGCGGGCGTGTCGCGGCGCTGGGCATGGGCTCCGCCGTGCGCGCGGCCAGCCTGCCGCAGGTGGCCACCATCGCCGAACAGGGATACCCGGGCTTCGCGGTCAGTGGCTGGTTCGGCCTCTCGGCGCCGAAGGGCACGCCGGCGCCGGTGCTGGAGCGCCTCGGCGCCGCCGCCGCGGAGGCCTTCGCCACGCCCGAGGCCGCGGCGGTGTTTGATCGGCTCGGCTTCATCGGCGCGGCACCGGGGCGCCAGGCCATGGTCAGCCGCCTGCAAGCCGAATTTGCGTCGAACGCGGAGCTGATGCGCCGCGCCGGCATCGAACCCGCCTGAGGACGCAACAATGTACAGCCACATCACCCTGGGCACGAACGACATCCGCCGCGCTGTCGCCTTTTACGATGCGCTGCTGGGCGGGCTTGGCCTCGCCCGGCAGGAGGCCGACCTCGACAAGGGCTACGCCGGCTACGCCGCGGCGCCGGAGACAACGCCGCAATTCTGGCTGCTGCCGCCCTTCAACGGCGAAGCGCCCAGCGTCGGAAACGGCTTGACGATCGCCTTCGAAGCACCGGACCGCGCCAGCGTGGACCGCTTCCACGCGACCGCCCTCGCCCATGGCGGCACCGATGAAGGCGCGCCGGGCCTGCGCACGCACTACCACCCCGACTATTACGGTGCTTATCTGCGCGACCCTGACGGCAACAAGCTCTGCTGCGTGTGCCACCGCCCGGAATGACCGGCGGTGCAGCGCCGCGGCGCGGAGGACACGCATGACCGACAAGAAGCCCCATGGCCTGGGACGTAACGCGTCCAACTACGGCGACCCGGCCTTCGCGCTGTACCTGCGTCGGTCCTTCGCCAAGTCGATGGGCTATTCGCAGGCCATGCTGGACAAGCCGGTGGTCGGCATCGCCGACACCGCGTCCGACTACAACAACTGCCACCGCACCATCCCCGAACTGATCGAGGCGGTGAAGCGCGGCGTGCTCGCCGCCGGCGGGCTGCCGCTGTCCTTCCCGACCATCAGCATCTGCGAGCCTTCGCTCTCGCCATGCTCGATGCACTACCGCAACCTGATGGCGCTCGACACCGAGACGATGCTGGCGAACCAGCCGATGGATGCGGCGGTGCTGGTGGGTGGGTGCGACAAGACGGTGCCGGCGCAGCTGATGGGCGCGATCAGCTCCGGCACGCCGTCGGTCATGCTGGTGGTCGGCCCGATGCTGGCGCAGTCCTTCGAGGGCGAGCGGCTGTCGGCCTGCACCGATTGCCGCCGCTATTGGGCGCGGTATCGCGCGGGCGAGGTCACGGACGAGAAGATCGCGACGCTGGAGGGCAAGCTCGCCACCACGGCGGGCACCTGCGGCGTGATGGGCACGGCCTCGACCATGGCCTGCATCGCCTCGACGCTGGGCTTCATGCCGCTCGATGCCGCGTCGGCGCCGGCGGTGCATGCCGACCGGCTGCGGATTGCCGAGGAAGCAGGCGCGCAGGCGGTGCGGCTGATCCGCAACCCGGTCTCGCCGCTGTCGCTGATGACGCAGGGGAACCTCGACAATGCGGTGCGCGTGCTGCTGTCGCTCGGCGGGTCCACCAACGCGATCGTTCACTTGGCGGCCATTGCGGGGCGCGCGGGGCTGTCGCTGGACCTCAAGCGCCTCGATGCGCTGTCCGAGGAAACGCCGGTGCTGGTGGATTTGAAGCCGACCGGCGAGGGCTACATGGAGGATTTCCACGCGGCCGGCGGCATGCGCGCGCTGCTGTGGGAATTGCGCGACCTGCTGGACCTGACGGCGAAGGACCTCGATGGCGTGTCCCTCGCCGACCGCATCGGCGATGGCAGCCATTTCGTCGACCGCCGCATCATCCGTGCCCGCGCCGAACCCGTCTCCCCGGTCGGCGGGCTGGTCGCGCTGTTCGGTTCGCTGGCGCCGGAGGGCGCCATCCTGAAGCGCTCCGCCGCCACGCCGTCGCTGTTCGAGACCGAGGCGCGCTGCCTGGTCTTCGACGGCCTGGCTGACCTGTCCAACCGCATCGACGACCCCGACCTCGACGTCACGCCGCAGGACATCCTGGTGCTGAAGGGGGCCGGGCCGCGTTCGCCCGCCGGCATGCCGGAGGCGGGCTACCTGCCCATCCCCAAGAAGCTCGCGCGCCAGGGCGTGAAGGACATGGTGCGCATGAGCGACTGCCGCATGTCCGGCACCGCCTTCGGCACGATCGTGCTGCATATCTCGCCGGAAGCCTCAGTCGGCGGGCCGCTGCAATTCGTCGAGACCGGCGACCGCATCCGGCTGTCGGTGAAGAACCGCACGCTGGACCTGTTGGTGGACGAGGCGGCGATGGCGCAGCGCCGCGCCGCCTGGACGCCAGCGGCCGCGCCGAAGCGCGGCTGGGACAAGCTGGTCTACGACCAGGTGACGCAGGCGCCGCTCGGCGCGGACCTGGCCTTCCTGCGCGCGGAACCTTGATCGCGCAGGACCGCGCCGGCGCACCCATATCGGCCGGGTGCGCCGCATGATCCTCCTTGCCTGCCTGCTCGCCTCGGTTGCCGCCGTGGCGTGGCTGTTCCCCCGCCTGCCAGAGGCCTGGAACCCCTTCGCGCCGATCGACCTGGCGGGGCCTGTCGGGCCGTTCACGCGGCACAAGCTGCGCGCGCTGGCCGGCGACCCGGCGGCCTGCTTCGCGGCGCTGGAGGCGGCCGGGGTCGCGGCGACGCCCTTGCCCGACGGTTCCGCCGGCGAGGACTGTCCGCTGCGCGCCACAACACGCCTGCCCGGCGCCTTCGACCCGGCGCGGCCGTTGCTGACATGCCCGATGGCGGCGGCCTGGACGGTCTATCAGCGCCAGGTGCTGGAGCCGGCGGCACAGACGCATCTCGGCACGGGTATCGCGCGTGTGCGGCACCTCGGTACGCTGGCCTGCCGGGACGTGCGCGGCGGCACGCGGCGCAGCCAGCATGCCAGCGCCAATGCCATCGACCTTGCGGCGCTGCGCCTCGATGACGGGCGAGAGGTCACCATCCTGCGCGACTGGGGCCGCGACACCCCCGCCGGCGCCTTCCTGCGCGAGGCGCGCGACGGCGCCTGCCGCATCTTCGCCGCCGTGCTCGGGCCGGAGCGCGATGCAGCGCATGCGAATCACTTCCACCTGGACCTTGGCCGCTGGAGCGCCTGCCGATGAGCATCGCGCTGGTCGGTGCGACAGGGCGGTCGGGCCAGGCGCTGGCGCGTGCCCTGGCGGCATCCGGCACCGGCTTCACGCCGGTGGCACGCAACGCGGCGGCCTGGGCGGCATCCGGCCTGCCGGGCGCGCTGCGCGTGGCCGACCTGCGCGATGCCGCGGCGCTGCGGCGCGCACTGGCCGGCGCGTCGCGCATCGTCAGCACCGCGCATGCGCGCTGGGCGCCCGCGCTGCTGGCCGCCGCCGAACCCGGCGCATCCTTCGTGCTGATGGGATCGACTCGGCGCTTTTCGCGCTGGCCCGACGACCATGGCGATGGCGTGCGGGCTGGCGAGGCGGCGTTGCTGGCCTCGGGCCGCAGCGGCGTGATGCTGCACCCCACCATGATCTATGGCGCCGAGGGCGAGGACAATGTGCGCCGCCTGGCCGCGTTGCTGGCCCGCCTGCCGGTGGCGCCGCTGCCCGGCGGCGGCCGCGCCCTGGTGCAGCCGATCCACCAGGATGACGTCACGCGCTGCCTGGTCGCCGCGCTGCGCCGGCATTGGGAGGGGCCGCAGGCCATCGTCATCGCCGGGCCGGCGCCGATGCCGTATCGCGACTTCCTGCGCGCGGTGGCCAAGGCCGCCGGGCTGCGCGCGCCGCCCATCCTGGCTATCCCGGCCCTGCCGCTGCGCCTGGCCGCGCCGCTTACGCGCATCATCCCCGGCCTGCCGCGGGTCGGTGCGGACGAGATCCGCCGCCTGACCGAGGACAAGGATTTCGACATCGGCCCGATGCGGCGGGTCCTGGGCGTCGAGCCGATTGGCCTGGCGGAGGGCCTTGCCCTCACCTTCACGCCGCCCCACACCACCGGCTGACACGACGGAGGCCCACCATGCCCGTGAACAACCGCATCGCCGATTTCCATGCCGAGATGACCGCCTGGCGGCGCGACTTCCACGCCCACCCCGAACTTGCCTTCGAGGAAGTCCGCACCTCCCGCATCGTCGCCGAGAAGCTGCGCGACTTCGGCTGCGACGAGGTGGTGACCGGCATCGCGCGCACCGGCGTGGTCGGCGTCATCCGCGGCCATGGCGCCGCGTCCGGCCGCGCCATCGGCCTGCGCGCCGACATGGATGCGCTGCCCATCCACGAGGAAACCGGCGCGGCGCATGCCTCGACCTTCCCGGGCAAGATGCACGCCTGCGGCCATGACGGGCACACCACCATGCTGCTGGGTGCGGCCAAGTACCTGGCCGAGACGCGCAATTTCGACGGCACCGTCTACGTCATCTTCCAGCCCGCCGAGGAGAATTTCGGCGGCGGCGAGGTGATGGTGAAGGAAGGCCTGTTCGACCGCTTCCCGATGGAGCGCGTCTTCGGCCTGCACAACTGGCCGGGCGCGCCGGCCGGCACCTTCCTGTGGCGCGAGGGGCCGGTCATGGCGGCTGTGGCGAACCTGGAGGTCACCATCACCGGCAAGGGCGCCCATGGCGCCATGCCGAACAACGGCAACGACCCGATCGTGGTCGCCGCCGCCATCGTGCAGGCGCTGCAATCCATCGTGGCGCGCAATGTCGAACCGGTCGAAGGCGGCGTCATCACCATCGGCCACATCAATGGCGGCTTCACCTACAACGTGATCCCGGAACAGGTGCGGATGCTCGGCACCGCGCGCTGGTTCGCCCCCGAGGTCGGCGACCTGCTGGAGAAGCGCTTCCTGGAGACCGTGAACGGCATCGCCGCCGCCTTCGGCGCGCGCGCGGAGGCGGAGTTCATCCGCCTCTATCCCGCCACCATCAACGAGGTGACGTCGGTCCACCTGGCGGCTGATGCCGCCCGCGCCGTGCAGGGCGAGGCCCGCGTGCAGCCGCTGCCCAAGCCGACCATGGGCGGCGAGGATTTCTCCTTCATGCTGAACGCCAAGGACGGCGCCTATTTGATGCTGGGCGGCGGGCGCGGAACGGACGACGCCAACGTCCATCACCCGAAATACGACTTCAACGACGACATCCTGCCGGTCGGCGCCTCCTGGTGGGCGGCGCTGGCGGAACGGCTGATGCCGCGGGCGGGCTGATCGCCGCGCGCGTTAAGGCCCTGGCAAGTTTAGCGGGCGAAACTTGCCAAGGTCCTGCCCTGCACCGGAGCCCGCCCATGCCCCGCACCTCGCCCCGCATCGATGCCTGGCCGTTGCTGCCGCGCAGCGCGGCGGCGTGGCAGCATGGGCGCCCGGTGGACGAGCCGGCCCGCGCGGCCTTCGACGCCATGGCCGGGGTGGCGGCCGTCCTGCTCGCGCTGCGCTGGCTGTTGCCCGAGGATTCCCTGGCGCATGAATTCGCCGCCGTGGTGTCCCTGTGGGGCGGGCTCGGCGGGATGGCCCTGACCTTCACCATCCTGGTCCTGCTGGCGGCCATGCCGCTGGTGTCGCCCCTGATGGGGGCATTGCCCGGGCTGAAGGAGCTCGCGCTGCGCGTCTTCGACTGCACCGTCCACCTGGCGCTGGTGCTGAGTTGCGCGGGCATGCTGGGCGCACTGGTGCGGTTCGGGCATGTCAGCCCGCCGGTGATGTGGTTCGCGGGCCACGCCGCGGTGCTGCTGCTGTGCTACCGCACCCGGATCTGGCTGGCGGGCGAACGGTCCGCCTGACAGATCGTCGCGCGCGGGGTCCCGCAGGGAGAATTCCCTGCTCGCCGGCGCAGCGCAGGCGACAGCGCATCGCTTTTTCGTCGAACGGCTTGCGGCCGCGGCCGCATCGGCGCCATTCCTCCCGCGACACGCGCAGGAGAGCCCCGATGCCGCATGATGGCCACGACCACCCCTCCATTCCCGATGATGGCTGGAAGCATTCCGGCGTCCGGGTGATCCCGGGCGACAAGCTCGACACCAATACCGCGCAGACGCCGGGGATGAATCGTGCGGCGGCGATCAACGCCGTGCGCGTCGGCGCGCAGAAAATCTGGGCCGGCACGGTGCATATCCACCCGGATGCCAAGACCGGCGCGCATCACCACGGGCACCTCGAAAGCGTGATCTACGTGGTGAAGGGCCGCGCCCGCATGCGCTGGGGCGAGAAGCTGGAATTCGTCGCCGAGGCCGGCCCCGGCGACTTCATCTACGTGCCGCCCTATGTGCCGCACCAGGAGATCAACGCCTCCGCCGACGAGACGCTGGAATGCGTGCTGGTCCGTTCCGATAACGAGGCCGTCGCGATCAACATCGACATCGAGCCCGTCGAGAAGCCCGAGGCGGTGCTCTGGGTGGACCCGATCCACCGCGCGCCGGGCGGCTGAGCGGGGTCCATTGCGCGCACGGCAGCGAGGGGGAAGACTGACCCCTTCGCTGTCGGGGAACGAATGGCCATGCGCATCTTCACGACCCTTCTCCTGCTGGCCGGGCTCGCAGCCCCCGCTGCCGCGCAGCACTTGCGCATCGGCCTGACCTCCGACCCCGATGTGCTCGACCCCACGCTGTCGCGCACCGTGGCGGGCCGGCAGGTCTTCGCCGCCATGTGCGACAAGCTGGTCGATATCAACGAAAGGCTGGAGATCGTCCCGCAGCTCGCCACCGCCTGGCGGTGGGAACAGGATGGGCGCGCGCTGGTCTTCACCCTGCGCGAGGGCGTGCGCTTCCATGACGACGAGGCTCTGACCGGCGAGGCCGCCGCGATCGGCCTTCGCCGGCACCTGGAGACGCAGGGCTCGACGCGCCGGCCGGAAATGGGCCCGGTGACGGAGGTGGTCGCCACCGGCCCGCTGGAAGTCACGCTGCGGCTGTCCGAACCCTTCGCGCCGCTGCTGGCCGCGCTGGCGGACCGTGCGGGGATGCTGGTCTCGCCGCGCCAGGCGCGCGTCACCGGTGCGGATTTCCAGCGCGAACCCGCCTGCGCCGGCCCCTTCCGCCTGGTGCGCCGCATCGCCCAGGACCGCATGGAGCTGGAGCGCTTCGACGGTTACTGGGACCGCGCCAATATCCATGTCGAGCGGGTCACCTACCGCCCCATCACCGATGCCACGGTGCGCCTGGCCAATCTGCGCGCCGGCGCGCTCGAAGTCATCGAGCGCGTCAGCCCCTCCGATGTCGGCGATGTGCGGCGCGACCAGCGGGTGCGGCTGCACCAGGGGCCGTCGCTGGCCACCTTCTACATCGCCATCAATGTCGGCAACGGGGCGCGGGCGAATACGCCGCTCGGCCAGGATGCGCGCGTGCGCGAGGCGCTGGAGCGCAGCATCGACCGCCAGGCGCTGGTGAACGTGGCCTTCGAGGGGCTGTGGAAGCCGGCCAACCAGGCGGTGCCGCCAGACCATCCCTTCTATGCGCGGTCGGTGCCGATCCCGCCGCGCGATGTGGCGCGCGCGCGGGCGCTGTTGCAGCAAGCCGGGCACCAGCGCGTGCGCATCCGCCTGTCGGTGCCCAATACCACCGACTACCTGCAGGCCTCCGAAGTCATCCAGGCCATGGCCGCCGAGGCCGGCATCGACATCGACATTCAGCAGATCGAGACCGCGACTCTGCTCAGCCAATGGACGGCGGGGGATTTCGAGGCGCTGATGATCCAGTGGTCGGGGCGCGTTGATCTGGATGGCAATATCTTCGCGTTCTACAGTTGTGGTGCGCCACTGAACGGTGGGCGCTACTGCAATCGTGACGTCGATGCGGCGATGATCGAGGCAAGGCGATCCGTGGACCCGGCGGTGCGCGCCGCGGCCTATGACCGCGCGGCGCGGATGTATCTGGCGGAGCGGCCCTACATCAACCTGTGGCAGCCCCTGACGCTGCATGGCGCGCTGGCCGGGGTGCAGGGCTTGCGTGTGGTGCCGGATGGCCTCATTCGCGTGCAGGGATTGAGGATGACGCAACGATGAGCGGCACGATGCGCGCGGCGGTGGTGACGGCGGATGGGGTGAAGGTGCAGGAGGCGCCGCGGCCCTCCCCCGGGCCGGAGGAGATCCTGGTGCGTGTGCGCGCCGCCACGCTGAACCGCGCGGACCTCGGCGTCGCCGCAGGGCACTCGCATGGTGCGATGGGCGGTGCCGGCACGGTGCTGGGGCTGGATTTCGCCGGGGAAGTCGCCGAAGTCGGCAGCGCGGTCACCGGCGTGAAGCCGGGCGATCGGGTGACGTGCTCGGGCGCGGGCGGCTACGCGGAGTATGCGGTGGCCGATATCGGGCGCGTGCTGGCGGTGCCCGACCGCAACCTGTCCTGGGAACAGGCGGCCACGCTGCCCGTCGCGCTGGCCACCATGCATGACGCGCTGGTGGTGAATGGGCGTTTCCGTGCCGGCGAAAGCGCGATGATCCTCGGCGCGTCGTCGGGCGTCGGGCTGATGGGGATGCAGATCGCGAAGTTCCTCGGCGCGACGGTGGTGGTGGGCACCTCCACCGATGCGGCACGGCGCGCGCGGCTGGGCGAATTCGGCGCCGATGTCGCGGTGGACACCCGCGACCCGGCCTGGGTGGACCAGGTGCTGGCGGCGACCGGCGGGCGCGGCGTGGATGTGGTGGTGGACCAGATCAGCGGCGCGCTGATCAACGCTGCGATGCGCGCCACCGCCATCACCGGGCGCATCGTCAATGTCGGGCGGCTCGGTGGCGCACGCGCGGAATTCGATTTCGACCTGCATGCCAACCGGCGCATCGCCTATATCGGTGTCACGCACCGCACCCGGTCGCGCGAGGAAATCCGCGCCGAATACGCCGCCATGAAGCGCGACCTGTGGGATGCCGTGCAGGAGGGCCGGTTTGCCCTGCCGATCGACAAGGTCTTCCCGCTCGACCAGGCCGTCGAGGCGCTGGCCCACATGAAGGCCAACCAGCATTTCGGCAAGATCGCGCTGTCCATCTGAGGGGTTCGCAGCATGCATGACCTGGTGATCCGCGGCGGCACGGTGGTGGACGGAACCGGCGCGCCGCCCTTCGAGGCCGATGTCGCGATCAGCGGCGGGCGCATCGTCGCGGTCGGTCACGTCACGGATCGCGGCGCCGAGGAAATCAACGCCAAGGGCCTGCTGGTCACGCCGGGCTTCGTCGATATCCACACCCACTACGACGCGCAGGCCACCTGGAGTTCGCAACTGCTGTCCTCGTCGATCAATGGCGTCACCACGGCGCTGATCGGCAATTGCGGTGTGGGTTTCGCGCCGTGCCTTCCCGAACGGCGCGACATGCTGGTGAAGCTGATGGAGGGGGTGGAGGACCTGCCCGAAGTCGTGCTGACCGAGGGCCTGCCCTGGAACTGGGAGAGCTTCCCCGAATTCCTCGATGCGCTGGCGGCGCGGCGCTACGACACCGACATCGCAGCGATGGTCACCCATGCCCCGCTGCGCGTGCATGTGATGGGCGAACGCGCGGAAGCGCATGCGGAAGCGACGCCCGCCGAATGTGCGGAGATGGCGCGGCTCGCGGCCGAAGGACTGGCGGCCGGTGCGGTCGGGATTTCCACGTCGCGCGCGCTCGCGCATCGCACCTTGGATGGGCGGCATATCCCGACTCTGGGCGCGCCGGAAGCGGAGCTCGAAGCCCTGGCCGGTGCGCTGCGCGCCCATGGCAGCGGCTGGCTGCAGGTGATCTCGGACTTCGACGATCCGGCGGAGGAGGAATTCGCGCGGCTGAAGCGCGTTGCCGCCGTCGCCGGGCGCCCCCTCACCTTCTCCCTACTGCAACGCGAATCGAAGCCGCGCTTCTGGCGTTGGCTGCTCGACCGCGTGGATGAAGCGAACGCATCCGGCGTGACCATGTTCGGCCAGGTGATGGGCCGCCCGGTCGGGCTGATGTTCGGCTTCGAACTGTCGCAGCATCCTTTCCTGACGCGGCCATCCTTCCAGGACATCGCGCACCTGCCCCTGCCCGAACGCGTCGCGGCCCTGCGCGACCCGGCGCGGCGCGCGCGCATCCTGGCGGAAGCGACCGACGACCCGGCGCTGAAGGCGCGACTGAACAATTGGGACAAGATTTTCCCGCTCAACGACCCGCCGGACTACGAACCGCCGCCCGAACGCTCCGTCGCCGCCATGGCCGCCGCGCGCGGCATGACGGCCGAGGCGCTCTGCTACGACCTGATGCTGGAACGCGACGGCCGCGCCATCCTCAACCGCCCGCTGCTGAACTATGCCGATGGCGACCTGGCCGCGATCCGCGAGATGATGACGCATCCGCACACGCTGATGGGCCTGGGCGATGGCGGCGCGCATGTCGGCTACATCTGCGATGCGTCCTGCATGACGCATATGCTGGTGCATTGGGCGCGCGACCGCGTGCGCGGGCCGAAGCTGGCGATCGAACACGCGGTGAAGCGCATCAGCCGCGACAATGCCGCGGCGATGGGGCTGGCCGATCGCGGCGTGATCGCGCCGGGCACCAAGGCCGACATCAACGTGATCGACTTCGCGCGACTGCGCATGCGCGCCCCCGAGATGCGCTACGACCTGCCCGCCGGCGGCAAGCGCCTGGTGCAGGAAGCCGAGGGCTATGTCGCCACCATCCTGTCCGGCGCCATCACCTATCGCGAGGGCGCGCCGACCGGCGCCCTGCCCGGCCGGCTGGTGCGCGGGCCGCAGCGCGCGGCTTAGGCCCAGGCCTCCTGCAGCGTAAGCGGGCGCGGGATCAGCCCCTGCGCCGCGCACCAGCGCGAGGCCAGGGCCAGCGCCGGCGCCAGGGCGTCGCGCGTCGTCGTGGCATCGCCGAACATGCCGAGCAGTTCGGCGACCACCGCAGGCTCGCGCGCGACTTCGGCTGTCACCACCACCAGGTGGTTGACCGGCACGAAGCCGTGGCGCGCCTGGAAGTCGCGCCCCGCCGCCGCGACATCGGGAAAGACCGGGCGGAACTCGTCGCCCGGCGGCAGCTCGGCGCCGAAGATCGCGGCATCCAGCGCACCGTCGCGCAGCATGGCCGTCATGTCGGCGCCGGCCGGTGCGCGGTGCGCGAAGGGCGGGTCGGTGAAGCCCGGGACATGCGCCTCCTCGAAGGTGGTCCAGGCGATCGATTTCGGCGCGACGCCGTGTGCCTCGGCCAGCACGCCGCGCAGCCACATGCCGGTGGTCTGGCTATAGGCCCGCACGCCCACGCGCTTGCCCGCAAGGTCGGCCGGGCCGCGGATGGCGCTGTCGGCGCGGCACAGCAGCGCGCCTTCCTGGAAGCGCGCGGCCATCACCACCGGCAGCAGCACGATGGGGATGCCGGCGGCCTTGGCCATCAGGAAGGTGGCGACGGCCATTTCCGAGACGTCGTAGCGCGCCTCGCGCACCATCGGCGCGAAGGCGCGGCTGATCGGCTTCACCGTGACGCGGTCCAGGCGCAGCACGTCGGACTCCGGCAGCGACGCGGTGTGCGGATAGTCGCCGAGCGCCGCGCTCAGCACGCGCGCGCTCACGCGCCCACCTCGGCGAAGAAGGCCTCGACCTTCGCGTTGAAGGAGTCGGCGTGTTCGAAATGCCCGGAATGCCCGGCGCGCGGCAGCGGCGAGACGCGAGCGCCGGGAATGTCCGGTGCCATGCCTGCCGGCGCGAAGGGCGGGATCACGACATCCTCCTCTGACGGCACGAACATCACCGGGATATTTGCCGCAGCGAAGGCGGCGGGCGGGCGGTTGCGCGCGGCGTGCAGCTTGGCGCGCAGCGCCTCGCGGTCGAAGCCCTGGGTGAGGCCGTAGATGTGCTGGTAGATCTGCGCCAGGGCGGGCTGTTCCTCAGCCATGCGCGCGCCAGATGCAGGCAGCATGTTGCGCGCCAGCAGGTCGGTGCGTGCCTCCGCACTCGCCTTGCTCCAGAGCGCCAGGCGGGAGCGCTCGGGCTCCCGCATCTGCCGTGGATCGAGCGATCCGGTCGTCGCCGCCAGCACCAGCGCCTTCACACGGCCGGGCCGCAGCAGCGCGTATTCCACGCCGGACCAGCCGCCCATGGACTGGCAGATCATGCGGATGTCGCCGAGGCCCAGCTCATCGACCAGCGCGGCCACGTCGCCGGCATATTCCGCCGGATCGGGCCCGCCCGCCGGCGCGGTCGAGGGGAAGAAGCCCCGATGGGAGAACGCCACGCAGGTGTAGCGCGGTGCGAAATGCGCCACCTGCTGCCACCACGAGAACAGGCAGCCGCCGAGGCCATGCGCGAAGACGATGGCGGGGCCTTCGCCGGTCATTTCGTAGCGGATGCGCGCATCCGGGCGGTCGATCCAGCCGGCGCGGCGCGGGGGTGCGGCGAAGCTCATGCCAGGGTCTCGACGACATGCGGGAAGACGGACTGGTAGCCCTCGCCCCAGGTGATCTTTTTGTCGGAGTTGCGGGCCGCCTGGGCGCCGCGCTGCTGGGCGACACGCGTGTAGTATTCCCACAGGTGTTCCTGCCCGGCCATGCATTCGATGGCGGCGCGCTTCTGCGGCCAGGCGCTGCCGATATCCAGCAGCACGTCGGGCTTCCAGCCGCATTGCTCGGGCTGGTGCGGTTCGAAGAGGAAGACCGGCGGCGCGCCCAGCACCTTCTGACCGGGGTTGTGGCCATGCGCCTGGGCGGTGATGCGGGCGTGCTGCGCGAAATCGGTCACGGCCGGGTGGTCGCGGTTGTAGATGTCTTCCTTCGAATGCGTCAGCACGAAGGCCGGGTGGATGTCGCGATACACGTCCACCAGGCGGAACAGCGAATCGTTGGTCAGCGTGATCGGGTAGTCGCCCAGGTCCCAGAACTGGATGTCGTGAACGCCCAGCACCTCGGCGGCCTTCTTTGCCTCGGCCTCGCGCTCGGCCTTCACGCGCTCCAGCGTCATGCCGGGCACGCGCCAGAGCTTCGCGGATTCGCCGCGCTCGCCATAGGACAGGCAGACCACCGTCACCTTCCACCCCTGGGCGGCATGCAACGCGATGGCGCCGCCGGCGCGCCAGACGAAATCGGCGGAATGGGCGGACACCACCAGGGCGGTCTTGGACATGCGGTTCCTCCAACGGGTCAGTCGGAGCGCAGTCTGGCGGGGGACGGCGCGCCCGCCTAGGCTGGTCGCACAGGAAACCCCAGGAGCCGACCGCCCACCATGGCCAGCACGCCCGACACCTTCGACTACGTCATCGTCGGCGCCGGCGCCGCCGGGTCCATCCTGGCCGCGCGGCTGACCGAGGACCCCGGCGTGACCGTCTGCGTGTTGGAAGCCGGCCCACCCGACCGCAACTTCTTCATCCATCTGCCGGCCGGCTTCATCAAGACGCTGGTGGACCCGTCCGTCACCTGGCAGTTCAAGACCGCGCCGACCGAGCGCACCGGCGGGCGCGCCATCGCGACCACGCAGGGGCGCACGCTGGGCGGGTCGTCCTCGGTCAATGGCATGATCTACAATCGCGGGCAGCCGGACGACCTGAACGCCTGGGCGCAGCGCGGCAATCGCGGCTGGGGCTATGCGGATTGCCTGCCGTACTACATGCGAACCGAAAAGCGCGTGGGCGTGGGCCGCGACGACCGCCGTGGACGCGAGGGCGCGTTGCCGGTCACGGACATGGATTGGATCCATCCGCTCAGCGAGGCCTTCATCGATGGTTGCGTCGGCGCCGGCATTCCGCGCGCGCCGGACTACAACAGCGGCGACCAGGCCGGTGTGGGGTATTTCCAGCGTGCCATCCAGGGTGGCTGGCGCGTCTCGGCCGCGCGCGCCTTCCTGCACCCGGCCATGGCGCGCAACGAGTTGGAGGTCCGCACCAATGCGCGCGCCTGCGGCATCGTCTTCGAGGGTCGGCGCGCGATGGGTGTGCGCTACCTGACGGCGCGCGGCGCCACGCCCATCGAAGTGCGGGCGCGGCGCGAGGTCATCATCTCCGCCGGCACGGTGAATACCGCGCGGCTGATGCAGGTCTCGGGCATCGGGCCGGCATCGACGCTGGCGCGGATCGGCGTGCCGGTCTTCCACGAATTGCCGGTCGGCGAGAATTTTCGCGACCACTACGCCTCGCGCTTCGTGATGCGCGCCAAGCCGGATACCGAGACGCTGAACCAGCTCGCGCGCGGCTTCGGACTGGTGAAGCAGCTGGCGCGCTGGGCGGCGGGCAAGCCGAACATCCTGGCGACCGCGCCATCGCATGTGCACCTGTTCTGGAAGTCCTTCGAGGGCCTCGACGAACCCGATCTGCAAGGCGTGTTCACGCCAGGCTCCTATGCCGAGGGCAAGGTCTACGTGCTGGACGATTATCCGGGCTGCACGGCCGGCGCCTGGCAGCACCGGCCCGACAGCATCGGCTGGGTGCGCGCGAAGACCGCCGATGTCTTCGACGATCCCGAAATCCAGCCGAACTACCTGAGCGACGAGAATGACCGCCGCGTGCATCTCGGCGGCATGCGCCTGATCCGCCGCCTGCTGCACACGCCGCAGATGATGCGCTTCCTGGAACGCGAGACGCTACCGGGGCCGAATGTCGAGCGCGACGACGAATTGCTCGACTTCGCCTATCGCAACGGCAGCACGACCTACCACCTCATCGGCACCTGTCGGATGGGGCCGGAGACCGACACGACATCGGTGGTGAACGACAGGCTGCAGGTGCACGGCTTGCAGGGGCTGCGCGTCGTGGATGCGTCGATCATGCCGTCCATGCCATCCGCGAACACCTACGCCACCACCATGATGATCGCGGAGAAGGCGGCGGACTTCATCCGCGGGCGCGAGCCGCTGCCGGCGGCGGCGTGAGCGCGCGCCCCTGGTCCTTCGACCAGCCCGTCGCGTCTCGCGGCTATCGCTGGTGGTATGTCGATGCGCTGTCGGATGACGGCGCGCACGGCATCACCATCATCGCCTTCATCGGCACGGTGTTCTCGCCCTGGTATGCCTGGGCGCATCGGCGCGGCGAGGTCGATCCGGCAGAGCATTGCTGCGTGAACGTCGCGCTGTATGGCGCACCGAAGCGCTGGGCCATGACCGACCGGCGCGCGAGCGCGCTGAAGCGCGACGCCGATACGCTGGCGATCGGCCCGTCATCGCTGCGCTGGGACGGCACCGCGCTGACCATCGACATCGAGGAGGTGACGGCGCCGATCCCCTCGCGCCTTTCGGGCACCGTGCGCGTGCTGCCCGATGCGGTGTCGGAGCGCGCCTTCGTGCTGGATGGCGCGGGGCGACACCGCTGGCAGCCGATCGCGGCGCGTGCGCGGGTCGAGGTGACGCTGAGGCATCCGGCGCTGTCCTGGTCCGGCCCCGCATACTTCGACACCAATACCGGCACCGCGCCGCTCGAGGACGATTTCGCCGAATGGGATTGGTGCCGCGCGCCGATGCGCGATGCGACGGCGGTGCTCTACAACGCGACAAGGCGCGACGGCACGGCGCAGTCGCTGGCGCTGCGCGTCGGGCGCGATGGCAGCGTCGAGGATATCGACCCGCCGCCACCCGTACAGATGGCGCCGACGCTGTGGCGCCTGCCGCGGCCGACGCGCGCCGAGGGCGGCGCCGCCACCGCGACCCGCACGCTGGTCGATGCGCCCTTTTATTCGCGGTCGGAGATCCGCACGCGCCTGCTCGGCCAGGAGGCCACGGCGGTGCACGAGTACCTCAACCTCGCGCGCTTCCGCTCGCCGATCCTGTATTCGATGCTGCCCTTCAGGGTGCCGCGGACGCTGCGCTGAGCGCGTGTTCGGCGCGCCATCCGACATCCAGCGTCGCGACCTCGCCGAAACTGGCGCGCTGCGCCATGGCGGCGCGGATGATCGGCCAGGTGGTGTAGGTCATGGTCAGGAAGGGCATCGGGTCGCGCGCGCTCCAGGTGACGTCGCGCGTGGTGGCGAGCGTGCGGAGCTTGGGGCCGAACCCGCCACCGCGGAACAGCGAGAGCTGCGTCTCGGTCAGGCAGGAATAGAATTGCTGGAGGCGCATCTCGGGCCGGTGGCGCAGCGGATGCCCGGCGTCGAGCACCGCGCGCGCGAGGTCCTCCTGCGCGAAGAAGTGCAGGCCGCTGGTGGTGCGAGGGTTGCACTCGATCGCGAAGGGGTAGCCCTGGTGGTCCAGCATGAAGTCGAAGGACAGGAAGCCGGTCCAGCGCGTCGCGGCGGCATAGTCGCGCACGAAGGCTTCGATCAGCCTGTCCTCCACCCGCTCGAAGGCAATGCTGACTGAGCCCGACTGCATCACGCCCTGGTAGACGACCGTGCCGCTGAGCACGCCGCCATGCGCCAGGGAACAGGTGCTGCGCTCCATGCCGAAGACATGCCCCTGGACGATGGCGGGGTCGGTGGGTTCGGGGAGCGCGGCACCCCGGCGCACCACGCGCACGCCGCGGCCCGAACAGGCATGCAGCGGCTTGACCACGACATCCTGGCACTGGGCGAGCTGCGAGGCCTCTGCGCTGCCCAGCGGATGCGTCGGCGGCACCGCGAGGCCCCATCCCTCCGCCTGTGCGGCGAAGCGGCCCTTGTCGTGCGCGGCCAGCACCACGTCCTGCGGCATCGCGAACAGGCGCGCGCGTGCCGGCAGGCGGCCGTGCAGCGCGGCGACGTGCACGATCTCCTCGGAGACCGGCACGATGAGGTCAACGGATTCGTCTTCGACCACGCGCAGGAGGTCGCGCAGGTAGGCGTCGCGGTCCGTCGCGGGCGCGGTGACCTGCACGCTGCGCGCAACCGTGTTGGACGCGCCGGCCAAATGGCGCCTGAAGGGTTCCGCCACCACCACGCGCCACCCCGCGGCGTGGAAGGAGCGCGCCAGGTCCAGCGCCTTGGGCAGCCGGCCCAGCGTCAGCAGGACCGTGTTCATCGCACCGGCGTCGCGGTGACCATGATCTGCCCGACCGGGCGCGTGGTCAGCCGTGCGGCAGGGCGCACCGCCTGCGGCGCGGCGACATGGAAGTCGAAGCGGCGGAACAGGCGCGCCACCAGCAGCACCGCTTCCACCTGCGCGAAGGCGGCGCCGGCACACACGCGTGGGCCGATGCCAAAGGGGATATAGGCGCCGGCCGTCATCTCCGCCTCGCGGTCGAAGCGGTCGGGGTCGAAGGCGTGCGGGTTGCGCCAGTAGGATTGGTGGCGATGCAGCACCCAGGGTGCGACCATCACCAGCGCACCGCGCTTGATCCGGTATCCATCCAGCGAGGTCGCGACATTCGCCACGCGCGGCAGGAAGGTGATGGGCGGATACAGCCGGAGCGTCTCGCGGAAGATGTTGCGGATGAAGGGCAGCTTGCGGGTGTGTTCGAAGGTGACGGGGCCATCGCCGCAGACCGCCGCGACTTCGGCACGCAGCCGCGCGACCAGCGCGGGCTGCGTGGCCAGGATGAAGAACACCCAGGTGAGCGCGCTGGCGCTGGTCTCGTGCCCCGCAAGGAACAGCACGCCCAGCTGGTCGATCAGTTCCTCGCGCGTGAAGGCGCGGCCTTCGAGGTCACGCGCCTCGATCACCGCCGCGCAGATGTCGTCGAAATCCGCCCCGGCGGCGAGGTGCGTGTCGAGCAGCGCGCCGAGATGACCGCGGATCAGCGTGCAGGCATCGAGCACATGCTGCTTCTGCGGAATGCGCGTCCAGGCGCGGTCCATGATCAGGCGCCGGATCTCCACCTGCGCGACCGAGCGTTCGAAGTCGGTGAAGGCATCGAAGACCTCGTGCGCGACCTGGCTCTTGAGGCTGGTCGAGAACACCGTGCGGCAGATGATGTCGGCCGTGAGGTGGCTCATCATAAGGTCGAGCGAGAACGGCGCGCTGCTGCGCGCGAGCGTGTCCTCGGCGGCAGCCGCGCCGGCCTCCATGGCCGGGAAGGCGCGGTTCACGCGCATCATGGTCAGCGCCGGGTCGATCATGGCGCGCTGGCGGCGCCAAGTGTCGCCGGAGGAGACGAAGATGGAATCGCCGATCAGCGGGTTGAGTGCCTCCACCATCAGGTCGGATTTCGGGAAGATGCCGTCGGGATCGGCCAGAACGTGCCGCACGAGGTCCGGCCGGTTCACGATGATGGTCGATCGGCGCGACCATCCAAGCGGGCCGATCGGCATGCGGTAGGCTTCCGCCGGCAGCAGGCCAAGCAGGTTGCCCTCGCCTTCCATCATGGCGCGGACCAGCGCGATCACCGCCGGCAGCGATCGCGGATGCGGCGGTTCGAACGGCGCCCAGGGCGCGGTGGTGTCGGCGAGCGCCGCGCTCATGGCCCGTGCGCCGCCGCACGGTGTTCGCGTCGCTGCACGACCGGCGTCCATCCCTTGCACTCTCGCCATTCCGTTGCTTGACAGTCGTATCTGTCAAGACCGATTGTCGCTGCAACGCGCGGGAGGCCATCGAGGATGGAACTGTTGCTGTTCCACGGCCTGGTTGCCGCTCACATCGTCACGGGCGCGACCGGTGCGATCGCCTTCTGGGTGCCGGTGGTCGGGCGGAAGGGCGGTGCCAATCATCGCTGGTGGGGAAGGCTGTTCAATCGCTGCATGCTCGTCACCGGTGGCCTCGCGATGGCCATGGCCAGCCTCACGCTGATCGACCCGATCGGCACGCATCCGCACCTTGAAGGACGCTTCGACGCAGCCTTCCTGCGCGGCATCTTCGGATGGATGATGCTGACCACGGCGCTGCTGACCATCAACCTGGCCTGGTATGGCTGGCTCGCGGTGCTGAACAAGCGCGCAGGGCATGAGCGCAATCGCACGCCGATGAACGTCGCGCTGCAGTACATCCTGCTGGTGGCCTCGCTGAACTGCGCGCTGCAAGGCTGGCTGATCGGGCAGCCATTGATGTACGGCATCGCGGTGGTAGGCGTGGCGACGGTGGTGACGAACCTGCGCTTCCTGTGGGCGGCCTCGCCCGGGCCGACATACTGGCTGAAGGAACATGTAAAGGCGTTGGTGGGTGCGGGCATCTCCGTCTACACCGCCTTCATGGCCTTCGGGTCGGTGCGCGTGCTGCCGGAGCTCGCACTGCATCCGATCATGTGGGCCATTCCCTGCGCGACGGGCATCGGCATCATCCTGTGGCATTGGCGCGCGGTGGACCGGCAATTCGCCGCGCGCCGCGCGGTCGTTGCCTGACGCCGCATGGCTGAACCGCGCGTCATCGTCATCGGTGCCGGCATGGGCGGGCTCGCGGCCGCGGCAGACCTGGCACGGCGCGGTGCGCGCGTGACAGTGCTGGACCGCGCCGCCGCGCCTGGCGGCAAGATGCGGCGCGTCGATGTGGACGGCGCGGGCATCGATGGCGGCCCGACCGTCTTCACCATGAAGTGGATCTTCGACGGGCTGTTCAACGATGCCGGGCAGCGGGTCGAGGATCACCTGGACCTGCACAAGGCGGACATCCTCGCCCGCCATGCCTGGCGGCGCGGCGGGCAGCTCGACCTGTTCGCCGATATCGCGCGCTCGGCCGATGCGATCGGTGATTTCGCGGGCGCGCGCGATGCCGCCGGGTATCGGGCGTTTTGCGCACGCGCCGCCGGCATGTATCGCACGCTGGTCGGACCGTTCATTGCATCGGAAAAGCCATCGCAATTCGACTTGGTGCGGCGCATCGGCTTCGCGCATGTGGACAGCCTGGTGCGGACATCGCCCTTCGCGACGCTGTGGAACGCGCTGGGCGACCACTTCACCGACCCGCGGCTGCGGCAGCTCTTCGCGCGCTATGCCACCTATGTCGGATGCTCGCCCTTCCTCGCACCGGCGACGCTGATGCTGATCGCACATGTCGAGCAGGATGGCGTCTGGCTGGTGAAGGGCGGCATGCGGCGGGTGGCCGAAGCGGTGCGCGCGCTGGCGGAATCGCAGGGCACAGTGTTCCGCTTCGGCGCCGAGGTGCGGCGCATCCTCGTGGTGCGCGGCCGCGCCGCCGGCGTGGAGCTCGCCGACGGCGAACGCATCGAGGCCGATGCCGTGGTGTTCAACGGCGCACCGGATGCGCTGGCCGCGGGCCTTCTGGGCGACGGCGTGCGTGCCGCAACCGAGCCCGTGCCGCGCGAGGCGCGCACGCTCTCCGCCGTGACCTGGTGCGTGCATGCGCCGACCGAAGGTTTCGCGCTCGACCACCACAACGTCTTTTTCGCGGAGGACTACCAAGCGGAATTCGAGACCATCTTCCGCCGCCGCGCGATCGTGCCGGCGCCGACGGTCTATGTCTGCGCGCAGGATCGCGGTGGTGCCGACCGCCCTGCCCCAGGCGCGCGCGAGCGCCTGCTGCTGCTGGTGAACGCACCGCCCGATGGCGACCGCGCGAGCACGGACGCGGACGCCGTGGCGGCCAACGCCTTCGCGCTGCTGCGCGACTGCGGGCTGGTGGTGCGGCGCGATGCCGGCGCCGAGGTCGTCACCACCCCCGCCGACTTCCACGCGCTGTTCCCGGCCAGCGGCGGCGCGCTGTACGGGCGGCTTGGCCACGGCTTCAACGGCAGTTTCGCGCGGCCGGGCGCGCGCAGCGGCGTGGCAGGGCTGTATCTCGCCGGCGGCGGCGTGCATCCAGGCCCCGGCGTGCCGATGGCCACCATGTCCGGGCGGCTGGCGGCCGCGCGTCTGCTGGAGGACCGCGCCGGACGCCGGCGCAGCGTCATCGCGATGAAGGTCGGGCGGTAGCGGCGAAGGCGGCGCCGTCCGGCACCACCTGGTCGAGCAGCTTCGCGGAGGAGATCACCCCCGGCACCCCGGCGCCTGGATGCGTGCCGGCACCCACCAGGAAAAGGTTCGCAACTTCCTCGCTGACATTGTGCGGGCGGAACCAGGCGCTCTGGAAAAGCTGTGGCTCCAGCGCGAAGGCCGCGCCATTCACCGAGAGCAGCCGGTCGCGGAAATCCTGCGGCGTCATCATGCGCGAGGTCACGAGCGCATCGCCGAGGCCGGGCAGCACGGTATCCTCCAGCCGCTTCTGGATCGCCGCGCGATAGGGTTCGGCGTGCGTTGCCCAATCCGTGCCACTGCCCAGATGCGGCACCGGCGCCAGCACGTAGAAGGAATCACATCCCTCCGGCGCGAGCGAAGGATCGCTGGCGGACGGCCTGTGCAGGTACAGGCTGAAATCCTCCGACAGCCGCTTGCGCGTGAAGATGTCGCGCAGCAATTCGCCGTAGCGCGGGCCGAGCACCATGGTGTGGTGATACACGTCGTCATACCGGCGCTTCGTGCCGAAATACCAGACGAACAGGCTCATGGAGTATCGCGCGCGGGCGATCTTTCGGTCCGTCCAGCGCCGCCGCTTGTGATGGCCGAGCAGCTTCGAATAGGTCCAGGCGACGTCGGCGTTCGAGACGACGATGTCGGCGTCGATACGCTCGCCCGATGCCAGCGTCACGCCGGTGGCGCGGCCCTGGTCGACCTCGATGCGCGCGGCCTCGGCATTGCAGCGGAGCGTGCCGCCCAGGCGATCGATCAACCCTGCCATGCCCCGCACCAGCGATCCCATCCCGCCCATCGCGTAGTGCACGCCATGCATGCGTTCCAGATGCGCGATCAGGCAGTAATACGCCGTGGTGGTCAGCGGATTGCCGCCGATCAGCAGCGGGTGGAAGGAGAAGGCGATGCGGAGCTTCTCGTTCGAGAAATAGTCGCTGACGCGCGAATAGACGGTGCGATACCCCTGCAGCCGGATCATGTCCGGCGCCGCCTTGAGCAAGGTGCCGAAGCGATGGAACGGGCGGTCGGCGAGTTCCTCGAACGCCACCTTGTAGATGCGCTCGCTCTCCAGGATGAAGCGTTCGAAGCCGGCCAGGTCCTCGGGCGCGATGCGGCGGATCTCGGCGCGCGTCGCCTCGATGTCGGCGGAGCAGCGCATTACCGTGCCGTCGTCGAAGCGGATGAAGTAGAAGGGGTCCATCTCGCGCAGCTCGACGTCATCGGCCAGGCGGCGGCCGGCGAGCGTCCACAATTCCTCGAGCAGATAGGGCGCGGTGATGATGGTCGGCCCGGCATCGAAGGTGAAGCCGTCCTGGCGGAACACATAGGCGCGCCCGCCCGGCGCATCGAGCTTCTCCAGCACCGTCACGCGCCAGCCGCGCGCGCCCAGTCGGATCGCCGCAGCAAGGCCGCCGAAGCCGGAGCCGATCACCACCGCATGGGGGCGTGGGTCGCGGGGTGTCTCGTTGCCGTCGCGCGCCATGACTCGGGCCTCCGGAAAAAAAAGGGGGGAGCGGACATGCCGCTCCCCCTACCTATCCCCGGCGGCGACCGGGGAGTGGCGCCGCCGCCGTCATCACTGCGGAACGAGAGCTGCCGACCTGGCAGGTCCGCCGCTGATTGCACGCAGTTCGGGATAGTCCTGGAGCATCGGGGCACCGTTGAGCGGCCGGTTCACACCCCGATGGCAAGTCGAGCAGTTCACCATCTGCGCATCGCCTGTCGGCCCCAGGCGAGCGACAGGCGGGCCGGATTCCGGCGGCCCGTTCGGATGCGCCGCCCAAAGTGGCGTCAGCGGCGCGATGTAGGTCATGTTGATGTCGCGGACCATGCGGATGCCGTGCCAGGCGGTGGCGCGCGCCGGCGGGCTGCTGTCCCAGGCCGAGAAGGACCGGCTGTTGTGACAGAAGGTGCAATTCACCCCGAGCCCGGAGGACATGTGCATCATCAGCGCGTAGGTGCCCTCGGTCTGCTGGATCGAGGTGCTGTTGTAGCCGGGCAGCGACGTCGTGCTGACCACGCGGATGTTGCGGTCGCCCAGCAGGTAGGGCGTGAAGGGATCGACCGGCATCGAGGACAAGCCCGCCGCGCGCGAGGCGACGTTCTGCCCAGTCTGAGCCTGCAGGCCGTTCGGGCCTGGCATCGGTGCCGACCACACCTCGGCAGGCACCGGCCGGCCACGGTGGCAGGTGTAGCAGGTGACGCCCGTCTGCCCGACATGCGGATGGTTGTTGATGGTCCGCACCATCTCCAGCATCCGGCGCGAGACGACCTTCGTGTAGACCTCGTCCGACGCCATGTTCTCGACGTTGTGGCAGTAGGCGCAACCACCGCCCTCGTCGCGCACCGATTGCGGCACCACCCACTCGGTCATCGCCTGCATCACGCGCAGGAATTGCGCGTTCGACAGGTCGCCGAGCAGCTGCACGTTCTGGTAGATGGTGCTGGCGCGATCGCCGTCATTGTCCGCGGCCTCCGGTGCCTCGGGCACCTGGTTGGCCGCGACCGTCGTTGCCCGCAGGCGCGGATTGACCACCGTGCCCATCGAGGTGCCACGGAAACCGCCCTGCGTGGTCTGCACCGGGGGCCGTTCGAAGGTCGGCACCAGGATGGCAGCGAGGACGAGGGCGCCGACGGCAGCACCCACCTTGAGGTTGAAGGTGCTCATCGCGGCGCTCCCTGCGTGATCGAAGGATCGACCGTCGCCGGCCACGTCGTCGGGTAGGCAGGGGCGAAGTGGCGATCGACCGCCCAGAGGTACCAGTTGTCCACGACGGTGCCGGTCAGCAGGATGCCGATGCCGCCCGCGATGGGGCACAGCACCGCGAACCACCAGGCCCAGCGATGGATGCTCTCGAAGGTCGCGTTGAAGCCCATGCACCAGCGCCAGAACAGACCGCCGCGCTCGGCTGCCGTGCCTCGGTTGAGCGTGAGCTCGATCTCGCGCTCACCGCCGTAGCGGCCGAGGGCGAGGATGGTCGCGCCATGCATCGCGAACAGCAGGGTCGAACCATACAGGAACACGATGCTGAGCGCGTGGAACGGGTTGTAGAACAGGTTCCCGTAGCGGATCGAGAAGGCCGCGGTCCAATCGAGGTGCGGGAAGATGCCGAAGGGCACCGCCTCGCTCCAGGAGCCCATGGCGATCGGGCGGATGAACCCCAGCACCAGGTACAGCCAGATGGCGGCGGCGAAGGCCCAGGCCACGTGCGTGCCCATGCCCAGCGCCCGTGCGCGGCGATAGGTGCGAACCCACCACAGCAGGATCGACAGCGTCAGGAAGAAGCCGGCGAGCAGCCACCAGCCGCCTTCGCGCATCGGCGGGAAGCGCAGCCCGTGCTGCGGGCCCGGCGGCTCGAGCGCAAGCCAGAAGAACTGACGCACGAACTGCAGCGGGTTCCAGTTCACCGAGGCGAGCATGTTCAGCCCGATGATCTCGATGGCGATGAAGCCGCACAGCAGCGCCAGGATGCCGGTGTAGCCGAGATAGATCGGCCCGATCTGCGCGTCGCCGAGGCGCCCGAACAGATGAACCTCGCGCGGCGTGCCGTCGCGCGCATCATTGTCGGGACCGAGCGGGATGCCCGGGTAGGGCATCGGTCCGCGGACCTGCACCCTGGTGAAGATGTTCTGATATTCAGCCATGGTCTTTGCCTTCCCCTCCCCGTCAGGACCAGATCGGCAGGTTGAGCCACCAGCCCCACCACTCGGGCCAGCCACGCGTCCAGAAGGGACCGCTGATCACGATGCAGACCGCGCTCCAGAACCCGGCGGACAGGGCAAGGAACAGCCCCAGGCGATGGATGCCCAGCGTGCCGATCGAATAGCCGATGAAGTCGCGGAAGAAGGTGTTCTCGTGCTCCGGCGCCTTCACCGGCTCGCCTTCCGGCGGGTTGAGTGCCGAGAGCACCAGGCCGCCATGCAGCGACAGCGCGAACACCGTGGTGAAGAAGAACGACACCGCGATCATGTGCGCCGGGTTGTAGTGGAAGTGCAGGTACTGGTAGCCGACGTTGGACACCCAATCGAGGTGGCTCCAGATGCCGTAGGGGAAGCCGTGTCCCCAGGCGCCCATCAGCACAGGGCGGATCACCACCAGCGTGATGTAGGCAAAGACCGCGACGCCGTAGGCGATGGGGATGTGATAACCCATGCCGAGCTTGCGGCTGATCTCCGCCTGGCGCAGCGCCCAGGACACGAAGGCGCCGATCGCGCAGATGGTGATCATCTGCCACAGCCCGCCTTCGCGCATTGGCGCAAGGCGCAGCCCATACGAGAGATCCGGCGGCGCGATGTTGATGAGCCACGGGTTCCAGGTGCCCTGGATCGCCGCGCCCATGCCGATCAGCGCGACACCGACGATCGTGAAGAAGATCGTGGTCACGCCGAAGAAGCCGACCCAGAAAGGACCGACCCAGAAATCGAACAGGTCGCCGCCGACCAGGGTGCCACCGCGGACCCGGTACTTGCGTTCGAAACTCAGCATGGCCATCGCGTTCTACTCCTCCCTCGGGCGGGTGCGTCCCGCCGTCCGGTCACGGCCTTCTTCGGGTGTGCGGGCGAGGCCCCGTGCGGGGCCTCGCCCAATGCGCCGCGATGCGGCGTGGGTGTCGGTTGTCAGCCGCCGACGCGCGCGCCGGGCGGCGCCACGACCTGCCCCGGCACGAAGACCGGCGACGTCGCGCACCAGCCCCAGTGGTCGCAGTACCGCGGGGAGCTCATGACGACGAAGTGCAGGATGACGGCCACGGCCATGACACCGGCCGCGCCGAGAAACCCGACCCGCCGTGCGTCGATGACCATCCACATCTTATGCATGGTGTGTGTTCCTTTCCGGTGCCGGCTTCAGAAGAAGCGCCAATCGGGCGGGACCATCTGGCCGGTGTAGACCAGTGGCCTCCAGAGCCAGACGAGGATGTGAGCGCCCATGGAGGCGAAGACCGCGAAAACCCAGCCCTGGACAACCAGGGAATGGACTTCGCGGGCTTGCTCCTCCGTCAGACGCGTACGTGTTTCGGCCATTGGGAGACCTCCACAGTCGCCTTGCGGCGGTTACCGCGCATATCCCGCGCGGCTGGGATCGCCCGGACGGCAAGCCGCCCTGGTCGACTGGTGGCATGCGCCGCCGGGCGGGCACGCGATGGGGTGCGGGGCGTCACGAGACGCCCTCCAATTCAAGGCTCAGCGCCACGCGATCGGCGGTGACACGGTCTTCCTGCGCGTCACGCGCGTCGCGCTCGATGCGTTCGCGCAGGCGCTTCGCCGCCGAGATGCGCAGCAGGAAGGGTTCGGACTCCACCATCCGGTCGAGCAGCGCGACGGCATCCGGTTCCCAGCGCTCGGCAGGGCGCGCGGGTGTCGGCTCCACCTTGTCCATCTCGGTCGCGAGCGGGAGGATGTGGAACAGCGCGTCGAACAGCGCGTTGCAGTATTCCTGCACGATGTAGGTCGCGCCGGCATAGCCCATGAAGGGCGTGCCGGTGGCGCGGCGGATGATCGCGCCAGGGAAGGATGCGGGAATGTAGGCGGCGCGGCAGCCCGCTTCCTGCGCGTACATCCGTTCGTTGAACGACCCGAAAATCACCAGCGGTGGCTTCGCCTTGATGGCGTCGCGCACCGCCTGGTTGTCGGGCTTCTCGCCGGGCTTGCGGGCAAAGGAGAATGCGCAGGGCACGCCCATCTCGTCCGACAGGAAGCGCGTGAGGCCGCGGCTGTAGGTCTCGGTCGCATGCACGCCGAAGGCGGCGGTGGCGAAGAAATCCTGCGTGACCGAGCGCCACAGGTCCCAGATCGGCTTGATGGTGGAGTGCTTCTCGCGCTCGATGAACGGCTCGGCGTCGAGGCCCGTCAGCTCGCCAAGCTTCCGCAGGAAGTTGGTGGTGGCGAAGATCCCGAAGGGCGCCATCAGGTAGGGGCGTTCCAGCGTCTCGCACAACCGCCGCCCGAATTCCCGGTACATGCAGATGTTCACATCGGCATCGGGCAGCTTGCCGATATCCTCGACATGGCTGCCGAGCGGGAAGACCAGGTTGATCTCGCAGCCGATGCCTTCGACCAGCCGGCGGATCTCAGCCAGGTCCGAGGGCATGTTGAAGGTGCCGTAGATGGGCCCGATGATGTTGACGCGCGGCTTCTCGCCATCCTTGCGGACGCGCGGCTTGATCTTGCCGCGCTTGGCACCGAATTCCGTCCACAGCCAGTTGATGGCGCGGTCGGCGGACTGCCACTGGTCCTCGTCGATCGTGCGCGGGATGAAGCGCTGGAGGTTCGACCCTTGCGGCGTCACGCCGCCGCCGATCATCTCGGCGATCGAACCCGTCACGACCACTGCCGGAAGGTCAGGATCCTGCGTGGCGGCGGCGCGCTTCATTGGACCTTCGGTGCCGGTCTGCGACAGCGCGCCTTCATCGAGGCCCGTCACCACGATCGGCAATTCATGCGGCGGCAGCGCATCGGTGTAATGCAGCACCGCGGTCACCGGCAGGTTCTCGCAGCCCACCGGCCCGTCGATGATGACGCGCAACCCGCGGACGGCGGAGAACGCGTAGACCGCGCCCCAGTAGCCCCCTGCCCGGTCGTGATCGAGGACAAGCATGCTCAGGTCCCCACCGCTTCTTCGGCCTTCGCCTTCGCAGCGCGCAGCTTGCGCTGGCGCTCGCGGAAGCCGGGCGGATCCGTGGGCTTGTCGCGGAAGCCGTAGCCCGCGCCATCGGGCGTGCCGACGCCTTCGAAGAAGCCGACCATGCGCGACATGCGCTCGCGCTGCCCGGTCTGCGCCGCGACGATTCCCGCGATCGAAGCCGCGCCGGCGGGCCCGAACAGCGGCCGCGCACTGACCATATTGGTGAAGTAGAGAGCGGGGATGCCCAGTTCCTTGGCCTTCTGCACCAGCGGCGTGGTGCCGAGCGCCAGGTCGGGGCGCACATCCTTCATCGCCGCGAGGTCCTGCTCGAGCGACGCGCGGTACTGCACATGGACCCCACGCGCCTCGAGCCATTCGCGGTCGGCATTGCTCCATTCGGTACGCGGGCAGGCGGTGCCGACATAGGGCACCTCCGCACCGGCCTCGACGAGCAAGCGCGCGACAAGGAGCTCCGAACCCTCGTAGCCCGAGACCGTCACGCGCGCCTTGACCGGGTTCGCCGCCAGGGCAGCCGCAATGGCCGGCAGGAAGCGCTGCTTCGCCGTATCGATACGCGCGGCCGGCACGCCCGCGGCGGCGCCGATGGCATCCAGCCAGGCCGCCGTGCCATCGACGCCGACAGGGCCGGAACCCACGACCGGACGCCCGGCGGCTTTGAATTCGCGGATGCTCGCCGTGTAGAAGGGATGCACCGCCGCGGCGACCACGCAGTCCAGCGCCGCATAAAGGTCGCGCCATTCGCGGCACGGCGTGGACGGCGCCAATGACAGGCCCATCGCGGCCAGCATCGCGCCGACGCCGGGCGGATCGCCCGGGAACATCTCGCCGATCAGCGAGACGGTCGGTTCGCCCTCGACCAGGTTGCGCGGGCGCGCCACAGCGCCGGCCTCGGCCTCGTTGCGGGCGTAGCGCAGCATCGCACCGGCCAGCACGTCCTTGGCTTCCGCATGCGTCGGCACGCCGAAGCCCGGCACATCGATGCCGATGATCCGCACACCGTTGATCTGCTTCGGCAGCAACTCCAGCGGCACGCCGGAGGCCGTCGGCACGCAGAGATTCGTGATGACCACCGCGTCGTAATCCTCGGGCCGCGCCGTGGCGTGCACCGCGTCGCGGATGTCCTCGAACAGCTTGCCGGTGACCAGCGTCTCGGAATTGAAGGGCACGTAGCCCACGGTGCGCTTGGCGCCGTAGAAGTGGCTGGTGAAGGTCAGCCCATAGACGCAGCAGGCGCTGCCCGACAGGATTGTCGCGACGCGCTTCATCCGCAGGCCGACGCGCAGCGACCCGAAGGCCGGGCACATGGATTGCGGCTGGTCGTGCGGCCCCTTCGGATAGTCGGCGGCCAGGCGTTCCATCGCCTCGCCCTTGCCGGCCGCGCGCGCGGCCTCCAGCATGGTCTCGCGACCACCGTGGCAGCCGCCGTCAGGCGATGCGGGAGGGAGCGCGTCCATCGCTCAGGCGCCCTCGTAGACCACTTCGAGGGACGGCTTGGTGATGACCTCGGCGCCGCACATGTCCTCCATGGTCGCCGGGTTCAGCACCACGCCGCGGCCGACGGCCTCGCCCTTGAACAGGCCGAGCAGCTCCTCGTGCGTCAGCGGCTTCGGGCGCAGCGGCGGGGCTTCCGCCACCTGCACGCCCAGCGCCTCGAACAGCGCGCCCCACTGGCTGTCGGGCGTGCCGATGATCTCGTAATTCGCGCTCTTGCGACGGATGTCGTCATCCTGCGGG
Source organism: Roseomonas sp. (assembly GCA_051860065.1). Classification (GTDB taxonomy): domain Bacteria; phylum Pseudomonadota; class Alphaproteobacteria; order Acetobacterales; family Acetobacteraceae; genus Neoroseomonas. Next base: position 92,509 of record JBHYEQ010000018.1, on the reverse strand, counting down.
ATGGCGGCGAGCACCGGGATTCCGGCGGCGGCGGCGAAGGCCGCGGCCTCGCCCGTGCCGTCATCCTTGTTCACCACCATGCCGGCGACGCCGACATTGCCGCCCAGCTTGCGGAAGTACTCCACCGCCGAGCAGACGTTGTTCGCGACATACAGCGACTGCAGGTCGTTCGACCCGACGACGATCACCTTCTGGCACATGTCGCGGGCGATCGGCAGGCCGAAGCCGCCGCACACCACGTCGCCCAGGAAGTCGAGCAGCACGTAGTCGAAGTCCCACTGGTGGAAGCCCAGCTTCTCCAGCAGTTCGAAGCCGTGGATGATGCCGCGACCGCCGCAGCCGCGACCGACCTCCGGCCCGCCGAGCTCCATCGCGAAGACGCCGTCGCGCTTGAAGCAGACGTCGCCGATCTGCACCTGCTCGCCGGCCAGCTTCTTCTTCGACGAGGTCTCGATGATGGTCGGGCAGGACCGCCCGCCGAACAGCAGCGACGTGGTGTCCGACTTCGGGTCGCAGCCGATCAGCAGCACACGCTTGCCCTGCTGCGCCATCATGTAGGACAGGTTCGCCAGCGTGAACGACTTGCCGATGCCACCCTTGCCGTAGATGGCGATGACCTGCGCCTCCTTCTTCACCTCGCCGGTGTGCACGGCGTCGGGTTCGATCGCCGCCTCGGCGCGCAGCGTGGCGGCCTGGGTGGCGGCGGGAGAGAAATCGGTGGGCGCATTCATGTGCAGTCTCTCCAGTCGAGGACCATCTTGAGGCAGGCCGGATCCGTGAAGGCCTGGGCATAGGCGGCAGGTGCGCGCTCGGCGGCTTCGCGATGCGTCACCAGGCCATCGAGGCGCAGTTCACCGCGCCCGATCGCGTCGCGCGTCGCGCGCAGGTCGGCCTCCTGCCATTCGGCAGCGATGCGGATGCGCGCCTCGCGCATGAAGGCCGGCGGGAAGGAGAAGCCGATGCGCTCGCTGTAGAAGCCGGCGAGGACGATCTCCCCGCCCGGCGCCATGCGTTGCACCAGCAGGTCGATGATGTCGCTGTCGCCGCTGACGTCGTAGATGCTGCGGTAGTCGCGCCGGCCATCGGCGTCGGGGTCCACCACCGCGTAGCCCTGCGCGCCGTCGCGCCGCGCTGCGTTGCGTTCCCACACCACCGGCGCACCGCCGCGCAGCACCGCGATGCGCGCCAGCAGCCGCCCCAACACGCCATGGCCGACAATCAGATCCGGCAGGGCTGCGTGGGGCGCGGACATCGCGTGCCAGGCGGTCGCGGCCAGTGCCAGAAGCACGCCCTCCGCACCCGTCGCGTCATCGAGCAACACCGCGCGCTTGTCCGGCACCACGAGGCGCGCTGCGGCGCCGCCGAACAGCCCGCGCACGTCGCCGAAGCACCGCGCACCAGCGACGAACACCTTCTCGCCGGGCCGGCGCGTGGCCTGGCTGCCGGCGGAAATCACGCGGCCCACGGATTCGTAGCCCGGCACAAGCGGATACCCCATGCCCGGGAAATGCGGCATGCGGCCCGACCACAGCAGGCGCTCGGTGCCCGTGCTGATGCCGCTCCATTCCACCGCGACGACGATGTCGTCGTCGCCAGGCGGCGTGAGCGTGAGGCGGCTGAGAACCAGCTCCTCGGGGGCCTTCAGCAGGACGGCGGTGGTGTCCAAAGCGGCCCTCCCTCGAGCACGTTCAATGTCAGCGTAGAATGACGCAAATTACTGTCAAGCAATTCTGACACCTTGATGGGCATCATGTGCCTGACACCGCGAGCACCGCGCGCGTGAGCAGCGGCGTCGGCGTTGACAACAATCGACTTTCCGCGAACCCGGCGGTCGCGAGCATGGTGCGGATTTCTTCGGGTGTGCGCGGACGGCCACGCCCCATCGCCAGCAGGTAGAAGCCGAAATAGGCCTCGCCCATCGGCTCCGCGCCGCTCGTCCCCGCCATCGGTTCGGCCAGCAGCAGGCGACCGCCTGGTGGCAATGCCGCGCGAATCCGCCGCAGCAATCCCAGCGCGACATCATCGTCATGGTCATGCAGCACACGCACCAGCGTGATGAGGTCGGCACCCTGCGGCAGCGCGTCCTGCGTAAAGTCGCCGCCATGCACCGTGGCGCGCGCGCCGAGTCCCGCCGCGGCGAATCGCGCTCGTGCTTGCTCGGCCACCGCCGGCAGGTCGAACAGCATGAGCTCGAGGCGCGGCGCCTCGGCCGCCACGGCGCGCAGGAAGGCGCCATTGCCGCCGCCCACATCCAGCACACGGCGATGCCGATCGAAGCGGTAGGTGGCCAGCACCTCCTCCGCCACCATCGGTTGGCTCGCCGCCATCAGCGCGGTGTAGTCGCGGATGCGGTCGGCGCTCACCGCGCCTGGCTGCTCGGCGCCCGAATACGCCCAATAGTCCGACAGCGCATTGCCGCCGCGCGGACGGCGCAGCATCGCCACCGGATCGGCGAGGTCCGCGTAGAGCATGGCATGGTGCTCGACCATCGCAGCGATGCCGTCATTGCCGATCATCGCCGCGCCGAGCTGCCCCAGCGTCCAGGCGCCATCGCTGCGCCGCGCGGTCAGTTGCAGCGATGCCGCGGCCGCCATCAGGCGCTCGGTGGCCTCAGGCGACAGCGACAGCAGCGGTGCCAGTCGCTCCGTCGTCCGCGGCCCTTCGGACAGGATGGCAAATACCCGCAGCCGCACGCAGGCCAGCAGCACCTGCGTGTAGACGAAGCCCGCGCAGAGATCGAACAGCGCCCGCGCACGTCGCCGCGCGAAGGGGCGCGTCAGCGGGAAGCGTGCAGCCCAGCGGCGAAAACCAGGCTTCGCCGCCAGGCCTTCCCGCAGCGCGCGGAATCGATCGCCCAGCGACGAGGCCGGCGGCGCACCCAAGGCATCGGCCCCCGACATGCGGCAGCCTCAGGCCGCCGCCAGCTTCGCCGGCAGCAGGCGGCGGGTCTCCGCCAGGATCAACCCGCGCAGCATGGTCTGCCCGGGGCAATCCGGGATCGACGCCACCGCGCCATCGGCCAGCATCGCCAGCCGCGCCACCGCGCCGGCCAATCCGAATTCCGCCACCGCGCTCGGCCGTCCCAGCGCCTTGTCGCGCCCGACCGGCTTGCCGATGGTCGCTTCATCCTCCACCGCGTCACGCAGGTCGTCCGCCACCTGGTAGGCCTCGCCCAGCCGGTCGCCGAGCATCCGCCACGCCTCGGCATCGCTGGCCCCGGCCGCGGCCGCACCGGCCACCGCGGCGGCGGCGAACAGCGCGCCGGTCTTCTGCCGCTGGTAGTCGGACAGGTTGACCGACGGCTCGCATTCCCAGGCCTGGCCGGCGACGATGCCGAAGGGCACGCCCACGCCATCGCCCACCGCGCCGATCACATGGCCGAGCCGCTCCGGCGCGCAGGGTGCGGCGCGCGCCAGCGTCTGGAAGGCGAGGATGATAAGCGCATCGCCCGCCAGCACGGCCAGCGGTTCGCCGAAGGCCCGATGCACGGAGGGCTTGCCGCGGCGCGTATCGGCATCGTCGAAGCAAGGCATGTCGTCATGCACCAGCGACGCGCAGTGCAGCAATTCGATCGAGGCCGCGGCCGCGCTCGACAGGCGCGGGCGATCGTCGCCGCAGGCCATGGCGACGGCGATGGTCAGGCGCGGGCGGATGCGTGCGCCCTTGGGAAAAACCGCGTGGCGCATGGCGGCAGCCAGGCGTGGCGGAGCGCCGGTGGCCTCGGCCAGCAGGACGGAATCGGCCAGGGTGCTCTCGATTCGGGTCGCGGGATCCATGGCCTGACATTCCCCTCCGGCGTGGCGGGCGCTACGCGCCGCGCGGCGATGACGGGATATGTCCGTCATCTCTTGTTGTCAGGATGGACTGTCAACTTTTTCTGACAGAGACGTCAACGGCTTTCCCGCGGCCGAACACGCAATGCGATCGCGTGCCCCTTGGTTCCCAGCCGTCGCATCATCATGTCCGGGTCTGCGGAGAGCCTGTCGGCGCCCGCCGGCAGAGCCGCTCCGCCCCCACATGGCGGAGGACGAGATGACTGAAGCCTTGGTGTCCACGGCGCCCACCGCGCCGGCCTTGCCTGAGCTGCGGCGCATCGGCGTGGCAGATCTTCGCGAGTCGCTGTCTCGCGGCGTGGATGATTTCCTTGCGGCGCCGACGCAGCTCGTCTTCCTCGGGCTGCTCTACCCGATCATCGGCTTCCTCGCGGCGCGCGCCGCCTGGGGCGGGCCGCTGCTGCCGCTGCTCTATCCGCTGCTCGCGGGGCTGTCGCTGATGGGGCCGGTCGTCGCCATCGGTCTTTATGAGATCAGTCGGCGTCGCGAACAGGGACAGGCGGTGTCCTGGCTCGATGCCTTTTCCGTGCTGCGCTCGCCGGCCATCCTGTCGATCGGCATGCTCGGCTTGATGCTGCTGGGCATCTTCCTGGCCTGGCTGGTGGCGGCGCAGGTCATCTACACCAGCACGGTCGGCAGCGTGCCCCACGCGACCCTCGGTGCCCTGCTGCACGACGTGGTGGATACCGCCGCCGGCTGGCAGATGATCCTCATCGGCAACCTAGTCGGCGGTGCCTTCGCGGTGCTCGTGCTGACGCTCACGGTGGTGTCCTTCCCGATGATCCTCGACCGCGAGGTGCCGCCGGGCATCGCCATCCGTACCTCGATCCGCGCGGTCGCGCTGAACCCGGTCACGATGGCGCTGTGGGGCCTGGTGGTCGCGGCGGGCCTCGTGATCGGCACGCTGCCGCTGTTCATCGGGCTGTCGGTCGTCATGCCGGTGCTCGGCCACGCGACCTGGCACCTGTACCGCAAGGTTGTGGTGGCCTGAGCGCGGTGCGTCAGTCCGCGCTGAGCGCCTGCATCGGCAGGCGCTGCCCGGCCGTGGCACCGTCGCGGTCGATCTGGTCCATCAGTTCCAGCGCCCAGACCAGGCGCGAGCCCCAGCCGCGGGGGATCAGGCCCCGCGGCCGTGGCGCGGCGGCCACGGCGTCGACCAGATAGGATGCGGCCTCGCAGGGTGGCGCGCCCGCGCCGCGGCGCCCGCCCACCAGCGCACCCGCCGCGCGCGCCAGCAGCACCGCCTTGCGCCAGCCGGGCACCACTGCGCGGCGGCTGATGGAATCGAGCCCGTTGCGCTCCACCTCGCGCCCGATCTCGGCATAGATCACGCGCGCCGCGCCGATGCCCGCGCGGCAGTCGCGCGGCAGCAGCGCGATACCCGCCTGCGCGCGCGCATAATGCCGATCGGCCGCCGCGAGCAGCCGCGCGGTCAGCCGCCCGATCGCCGGCGTGAAGCGCGGCGCGGCGAGGAACTCCTCCGGCGCGATGCCTTCCTCGCGCAGCCATGACAGCGGCAGGAACAGCCGCCCCTCGCGCGCATCCTCGCCGATGTCGCGCGCGATATTGGTCAGCTGCATGCCCAGGCCGAGGTCGCAGGCGCGCGCGATCGCATCGGTGTCGCGCACGCCCATCAGCAGCGTCATCATCGCGCCCACCGCGCTGGCCACGCGCGTCGCATAGGCTTCGAGTTCGGCCATGTCCTCGTAGCGCCGGCCCACCGCGTCCCAGGCGAGGCCCTCCAGAAGCGCCTCCGGCAGCGCGCGCGGAATGCCGAAATGCGCCACCACCGCAGCGAAGGCGCGATCCACCGGATCATCCTGCGGCCGCCCCGCATAGGCGGCATCGAGCCGTGCCACCAGGCGCTGCATCGCCGCCGGCTTGCTGTCGGATAGGTCGATCTCGTCATCCGCGACCCGGCAGAAGGCATAGAGCGCAGCCGCCGGCGCCGCGATCCAGCGCGGCAGCAGCATCGATGCCGCGTGGAAGGATTTGGACCCGCCCGCCAGCAGGTGCCGGCAATGCGCGAGATCGGCTTCGTCGATGCGGAACCCGGTCATGTCTCCTCCCGCTCCATCCTTCGCCTGACGCGGCGCGTCGCAAGGAACACCGCCGCCGCCACCAGTGGCACGGCGATGCCGACCGCCACATCCTCGCGCACCGGCAGGCGCGCGCCCGCCATGGCCTTGGCCGCATAGGCGATCAGCCCGACGACGTAGTAGGTGATGGCCGCGACCGAGAGCCCCTCGACGGTCTGCTGCAGCCGCAACTGCAACCGCGCGCGCCGGTCCATCGAGGCCAGCAGTGCCTGGTTCTGCCGTTCTCGCGTGAGGTCGACGCGCGTGCTGAGCAGTTGCGTCGCACGCGCGACGCGCTGCGAGAGCTTGTCCTGCCGCTGCGCCATCGCCAGGCAGGTGTTCATCGCGGGGGCGAGGCGCCGCTCGGTGAATTCGCGCACCGTCTGCATGCCCTCGATGCGGCCCTCGCGCAGATCCTCGATGCGTTGGCGCACGATCTCGTAATAGGCGGCGGCGGCGGAGAAGCGGTAGCGGTTGCGCGCCTCCCCGCTCTCGGTCTCGGCGGCCAGGCGCGTCAGGCGGTCGAGCAGCACGGGCTCGTCGTTCTCGCCGCAAGCCACCAGCGCATCAGCCACGGCGGCCAGCTCGCGCTCATGCGCGGCGAGCACCGGCGAGAGCTCGCGCGCCAGCGGAAACGCCAGCAGCGCCATGACGCGGTAGGTGTCGATCTCGAGCAGCCGCTGCACGATCCGCCCGGCCTGGCGTTCGCCCGTCCCGCGATCCAGCAACAGGAATCGGCTGAAGCCATCGGGCTGGATGCGGAAGTCGGTGATGGCAGTGGCGCGCCCGCCACTGACCTCGGCGCCGATCAGGTGGTTGCCGGCGAAGTAGCGCGCCGACAGCGCCCTGAGGTCGAGCGGGGTGCCGTCATCGGGCACCAGCGCCACCTGCTGCGCGGCGATGACGCGCCCGGGCAGCGCCTCCAGCCAGTCCGCCGGCAGCACGTTGACGGCCGTCGTTGCGAAAGGGTCGGCGGCCACGCCGCGCACGATCACCATGAAGCGGCTGAATTCGGTATGGCGCTCCCACTTCATGCGGAACGGTCCGAAATCGGCGCTGTAATGCGCGGCCCCGGCCGGCGGCGGCGGCGCGCCGAAGCGCCGCGCGAGGTCCTGCACCGCCGCCAGCGCCTGCTCGCGCGGTGCGCCGTCGGGCGGGATCAGCGCGAGGTGCGAAATGCGGCTGGGCGGTGACAGCGCCTCGGGCGGGCGTGCATGCACCTCGTCGTTGAGCTCGACGCGCAGCGGGTGGGACGCCGGGATGCTCACGGTTCGGCCGGCTCGCGCTGCAACTGCCGCAGCAGCAGTTCCGCGACCAGGTCGGGCCGTTCCTCATGCGCCAGGTGGCCGAGGCCCGGCAGCGTCTCGATGCGCGCGGCGGGCAGCATCTCGCGGACGCGCCGCGCCTTGGCAGGTGGGATGGTGCGGTCATTGGCGCCCACCACCAGCAGAAGGTCGGGGTGCAGCCGCGGCAGGTCGCGCAGCATCGGCCGCAGGTCCCAATTCGCCATCATGCGCAGCGCGCCCGACAGGTGGCCGGCGCGCTGGAACAGGCGCGCATACAGGTCTACGCCGCGCGCATCGATGGTTGATCCCGTGTCTCGCAGCAGCCGTTCCGCCACCGCGCGATTGGCCGCACGCCAGGCAAACAGCTTCGGCACGAAGGGCAGCCCGACCAGCAGCCGCGCGGCGCGCGTGAAGAAGGCGGCATGTTCCTCGCCAAGCGGCGTCAGCGCGCCGTTCAGGCTGACCACGGCGTGCGGCGCGATACGGCCATCCAGCGCCATGCGGAGCGCCACCGCCGCCCCGGCCGAATGCCCCACCACGAGGTCCGGCTTCACACCCAGCGTGGTGATCAGCGCATCGACCAGTCGCGCCATGCCCGGCAGCGTCAGGCCCGGATCGCCCGGCATACCGGTAAAGCCATGACCGGGCAGATCGGGCGCGACGACCGTCGCGTGCGTGGCCAGCAGCGGCAGGAGGTCGCGCCAGGAATGCGTGGCCGCCGCGGTGCCGTGCAGCAGCAGCACGATCGGCCCCTGCCCGGCCACCTGCACATGCCAATCGATGCCCCCGGCGCGCAGGAAGCGGCTGTGCTCGCGGTTGGGCCAGTCGCGGCCATCGACCGGCCAGGCGGGGCGGTCGCTCATGGTCAGGCCGCCGCGTCGCGCACGGCGCCGGACAGCCGCGCAGCATCGGCCATCGGCAGCGGCAGGTAGCGCGCGCCCATGGCGGCGGCGAGGTCCTTCGCGAAGCCCTGCGGCCGCGGCGCGGTATCGACCAGCAGCGCCGGCACCGCAGCAATCCGCAACGGCTTCGCGGCATCCAGCGCATCGGCTTCCGCCTGCGGGCGCCCGCCAGTGCCATCTCGCGCGACATTGGCGCGGCCATCGGTCAGCAGGACCAGCAGCGGCGTGCGCCCGGCGCGCCGGCAGGCCTCGGCCATGGCGCGCGCGGCATCGAGCCCCGCGGCGAGCGGCGTGCCACCGCCGCCCGGCAGCCCCGCCAGCGATCGCTTCGCGCGCACCAGGGAGGCCGTGGGCGGCAGCAGCACATCGGCGCCACGCCCGCGGAAGCCGATCAGCGCCACCTTGTCGCGGCGCACGTAGCAATCGGCCAGCAGCAACTCGACGGCGCCCTTGGCTTCCGACAAGCGATGCATCGCCGCGGAGCCGGAGGCATCCACCACGAAGATCGCCGTCGTTTCCTGCGGGGCCTCGAAACGACGCAGGCGGATATCCTCGCGCTTCACGATCAGGCGTGGGCCGCCGACGCGGCCGCGGCGACGGATCGGCTGCCAGGGCGCGGCGGCGCGCAGCGTCTCGACCAGTGCGAGACGTGCACCGGCGCGCAATTCCCCCTGCCGCGTGCCGGCGGGACGGCCGCGCAAGGGCGTGGCGTGGCGCGACCCGGCACGACCATCCGGCGAAGCCCCGCGCGCCGCATCGCGCAACCCGGCGCCGAGGCCGGCGAGCAGCCCTTCCGGCAACACGGCGCGCGCCGCATCCAGCACGCGGTCTTCGAGCGGCGCGTCGGTGGCCTCGCCCTTCGGAGCGTCCTGTGTCTCGCCCTGCTCGGGCGCGGGGGGTTCCTCGGCAGGCGCTTCGGGCAGGCGCGTCGCGCGCGGGGCCAGCACCAGGCGGGCGGCGAGTGCGGCATCCTCGGGCGCCACGACGTCACGGCCCGCCAGCGCGGCGGCGGCGATGGCAGCGCGCTGCGCCAGCATGGGCGCGCGCAGCGAGACGATGCCCAGCGCGACGGCGGCGCCGCACAGCGCCTCGGTCACGTCATCCGGCACGGTGACGCTGTCCATCCGCGCCCGCGCGGCGCCAATGTCGGGCATGGCAGCAACGGCACCCGGCGGCAGCGGCGCGATATGGAAGGCGAGCCGATCGCGCAGCGGCTCCGCCACACCCTCGTCCTCGATGCCTTCGTCCAGCGCCACAAGGCCGAAGCGCGCCGGCAGCCGACGCGCGAGCCCATCGCGTTCCAGCGCGACCTCCCGCGCATCGATCACCGCGGCGATGCGCGCGGCCATGCCGGGCGCGGCGCGCTCGGCCATCCCCAGCAGCAGCACGCCGCCATCCGCTTCTGCCAGCACGCCGCGTTCCGCGACGGGGCGGCCGGCAGCGAGCGTGGCAGCGAGGTCGAGCCCGCCGAGCAGGCGTGAATCCGGCACGCTGGCCGGCATGCGGCGCCAGGCGCTCTCTGCCGGCAGGGCCGCGCGCAGCAACGCCAGCCAGCCATCGCGTTCCGGCCCCGGTCCCGCGCGCAGCACCGCACCGCCAAGCCCGACGGGATCGACCGCCAGCAGCAGCGCCGCGGCGCGCTGGTCCGCCACCACAGCCGGGTCCGGCGCCGCACGCGCGTCGCCGGCCGCGGTCACGGCCCGAACAACTCGCCCACCGCGCGTTCGACGCGGGTGGAGGAGGATGTCTCGTCCAGCGGATTGCGCCGCAGGCGGTGGCGCAGCGCGGGGCTGGCCACGGCGCGCAGTTCGGCATCGCCCACGACCTGCCGGCCCTCGAGCGCGGCATGAGCGCGCGCGGCGCGGATCAGCGTGAGCTCCCCGCGCAGCCCATCGGTGCCGAGCGCGATGCACAGCTGCGCGGCGCGTTCCAGCGCGGCATCCGGCACCTCAATCGCCGGCAGGGCGGCGCGTGCCTCCAGGATGCGGCGGCGCAGCTTCGCCTGTTCCTTCTCCCACGCCGCGCAGAAGGCGGCGTGGTCGCGTTCGTAGGAATCGCGCCGGCGGATCACCTCGATGCGCGTCGGCAGGTCGGTCGGCGTCCGCACATCCACGCAAAGGCCGAAGCGGTCGAGCAATTGCGGGCGCAGTTCGCCTTCCTCCGGATTGCCGGAGCCCACCAGCACGAAGCGCGCAGGATGGCGGATGCTGATGCCCTCGCGCTCCACCAGGTTCTCGCCGGAGGCCGCGACATCGAGCAACAGGTCGACCAGGTGGTCCTCGAGCAGGTTCACCTCGTCGATGTAGAGGAAGCCGCGATGCGCGCGGGCCAGCAGGCCGGGCTCGAAGGCCTTCACGCCATCGGCCAGCGCGCGTTCGATGTCGAGCGCACCGGCCACGCGATCCTCCGTCGCGCCGAGCGGCAAATCCACCACCGGCACCGGCGTTTCCACCGCGCGCAGGCGGCCGCGCGCGCGGCAGGCGTCGCATAGCGCGGCGGCATCGCCGGGGTCGCAACCATAGCGGCAGCCCTCGACCGCCTTCATCGGCGGCAGCAGCGCGGCCAGCGCGCGCACCGCGGTGGACTTGCCGGTACCGCGGTCGCCCAGCACCAGCACGCCGCCGATGCTGCCATCGACGGCGGCGATCAGCAGGGCGCGCAGCATTTCCTCCTGCGCGACGATCGCCGCGAAGGGATAGGGCGCGCGCGCCGCCGTCTTTGCGCGCGGCGCCTTCGCGCGCGAAGACACCGGCGCCCCCCCGCCCCGGCCGTGGTCGCCGGGCAGAGAATCCATCAAGCCGCCCGCCGCAGGCTGAACCGGGCCCATACATCCTCCAGCGACGCGACCAGGTGGTCCATGTCGGCATCGCTGTGAACCGGGGATGGCGTGATGCGCAGCCGCTCCGTGCCGCGCGGCACGGTCGGGTAGTTGATCGGCTGCACGTACACGCCGTGCTCGTCGAGCAGTAGGTCCGAGATGTTCTTGCAGATGACCGGGTCGTAGACCATCACCGGCACGATATGACTGTCGTTCTGCAGATGCGGCACGCCGATCGCATCCAGGCGCTTGCGGAGCGTGGCGGCGCGTTCGTGCAGGCGTTCGCGTTCCACATTGCTCGCGCGAAGGTGCTGGATGGCGGCGCGCGCCCCGGCTGCCACGGCCGGCGGCAGCGCCGTCGAGAAGATGAAGCCCGAGGCGAAGGACCGCACGAAGTCGCACATCGCATGCGTGCCCGCGATATAGCCGCCGATCACGCCGAAGGCCTTGGCCAGCGTGCCCTCGATGACCGTCAGGCGTTGCGATGCGCCGTCGCGCTCGGTGACCCCGCCGCCGGTCGCGCCGTACAGGCCGACGCCATGGACCTCGTCGCAATAGGTCATGGCGCCGAATTCCTCGGCGACGTCGCAGATCGCGTGGATCGGGGCGATGTCGCCATCCATGGAATAGACGCTCTCGAAGGCCACGAGCTTCGGCGCGCGCGGGTCGAGCTCCGACAGCACGCGGCGCAGATCGGTCACGTCATTGTGGCGGAACAGCCGGCGCTCGGCGCGCGAATGGCGCATGCCCTCGATCATGGAGGCATGGTTCATCTCGTCGGAGACGATGACGCAGCCCGGCATGCGCGAGGCCAGGGTGGACAGCGACGCCCAGTTCGACATGTAGCCGGAATTGAACAGCAGCGCGGCTTCCGTGCCGTGCAGCGCGGCGAGTTCCTGCTCCAGCAGCACATGCGCGTGGTTGGTGCCCGAAATGTTGCGCGTGCCGCCCGCACCCGCGCCGTAGCGGTCCAGTGCCTCATGCATCGCCGCCAGCACCTTCGGATGCTGCCCCATGCCGAGGTAGTCGTTCGAGCACCACACGGTCACTTCGCGCGTCTTGCCGGCATCGTGGCGGATGGCGCGGGGGAAGGCGCCGGCCTGGCGCTCGATATCGGCAAACACGCGATACCGCCCTTCGCGCCGGAGACCGTCGAGCTGCGCGCGGAAATAGGCTTCGTAGTTCATGGCGTCACCCCCCGGGTGCTCTGTTGCGCCTTGGTTGACCAGCATCCGCGACGGCGCGGCGCGATGCCATTCGGGTCCGGCAGCAGGCCGGCGATGTCGTTGATCCGGATCATGCCGCGGCGGGCCTCAGGCAGGCCACCAGCGCCGCGCGCAGGCGCATCAGGTCGCCGGTGGTGCCGACCGCCACGACATGCGGTGCCGCATTGGCGCCCGGCGTGACGGCCGCGACGCGCGCGCGGCCCTGCGACATGTCGAACTGCAGCCAGCCCGAGGGCGAGCGCAGCGTGCCGCGCAGGCTCTCGACCGGGCCGAAGGCGCCGTCCGCGACGTCCGTCAGAAGGCGGTCGAGCCGATCGGCGTCGCACGGCGCCGACAGGCCGGATTCCCAGGCCGCCATGCGCGGCGCGGGGCTGCCCGCGGCGTCGCGGCGGTCCATCGCCCAGCGCCAGAGCCGTTCGATCGGCAGCGGCATCATCAGGAACCAGTGCTCCAACACAGCCAGCGCGGCGAGCGTACCGAGCAGGCTCGCCCCCGTCACCGCGAAGGGCGTCGCCCCCGCGGCGAAGGCGTGATGGAACAGCCAGGCACAGAACAGCGTGGAGGCCATGACGGAGATAGGAAACAGCAGGTTCATCGACCGGTGGCGGAAATAGGACCCGATGTAGCGCAGATGGTCCGGCAGGAAGACCTCGCCAGTATTCCTTGCGCCCAGGAAGATGTTGATCTTGGTGGATTGCCGCATGACCCACAGGATCATCAAGGTCCAGGCGCCCACCTGGTTCGCCGCCCCCCAGGACAGCGCCAGAATGGTCGCGGCCCCGACGATGATCGCGAGTTCGTGCCACAGGATCACGCCGATCGCCGCGACGACGCGCGGCAGCCCGGACAGCCCCGGCGGGCACGGCGTGCGGACCGGCCCGGTGATGACGCCCGTCAGGAAGGACAGTTCGATCCATCCCCAGACGGCGAGCCCGCAGAGGAAGCCGAGATAGGCGCCGAGCACGGTCGTCTCGTCGCGCAGCGTCCAGAGTCCCACCAGCGCGGCGACCAGGAAGGCCGTCGCGAAGCCCATCGACCGGCGGAAGGTCTCGCGCCGCAGCCCGTCCAGCAGCAGGATCAGCCCGGTGCTGAACCACCAGGCGAAGATCGTGACCAGGACAGGGATGCCGATGGCGGCCATGGGGCGCAGGTCCTACCAGGCCGGCGCCAGGCGGGCGTCGGCGGGCAGGTCATGCCGGCGCGGCCGACGAAGGAAGGCGCGTAGGAAGGTCGCACCGGCGGCCATCGTCAGCCCCGCCCGCTTCACACCACCCATCACCCCGCCCTGCGCCTTCGCCTCGGCGATCGACTCCGCCAGCGCGCGGAGCCTCTCCATGTCGCGCAGGAAGCCGGGATGATCGATGTCGAGCGTCGCCGGGAAAACTTGCCGGCAGATCTCCTCGGTGATGCGAAACACGCGCATGTCGTAGTCGGTCGGCGTCATGCCGAGCGCCTTGTGGAATTCCGGCCTCGCATGGTCGCGCACATACATCGTGGCGAAGACCGCGAGCTGGAAGAAACGGCACCACCAGACATTGCCGCCGGAGACCAGCTTCGGGTTGGCGCGCATCAGCAGGGCGAAGGCCTCGCCATGGCGGAACTCGTCGTTGCACCACTTCTCGAACCACTGGAAGATCGGGTGGAAGCGCAGTTCGGGATGCTTCTCGAACTGGCGGAAAATGGTGATGTAGCGGGCGTAGCCGATCTTCTCGCTCAGGTAGGTGGCGTAGAAGATGAACTTCGGCTGGAAGTAGTGGTACTTCTTGGCGCGCGTCAGGAACCCGAGGTCCACGCCGACGCCGATATCCTTCAGGCTGTCGTTGATGAAGCCGGCATGCCGGCTTTCGTCACGGGCCATCACGGAGAACAGCTCCTTGATATCGGGGTTCGTCACGCGCTTCTTGATCTCGGCATAGAGCACGCAGCCGGAGAATTCCGCCGTGACGCTGCTCACCAGGAATTCGACCAGTTCCTTCTGCAGGCCGGGCGGCAGGCTGCTCAGGTCGAACCTGTCGAAATCCTCGTTGCGCACGAAGTGACCCTTGTTCGGGTCGGCGCGGAATTCGTCCATCAGCCGGTCCCACTGCACGCGCAGGGGTTCGACATCGACCTTGTCCATGGCCGCGAAATCGGTTGTGTAGAAGCGCGGGCTGAGCGCCGTCTCGGTCATCGCCATCTTGGTGGCGACGGCGGACGCACCCTGCTTCACGCCGGCCTCGGGGCCGCCGAGCACGAGCGCTTCCATCACGTCGCCTCCTTCGGTTCGAAGCCACAGTGATACAGCTCAGCCAGTTCGAAGATCGCGACCCATTGTGTCCAGGCGCGCGTCAGCGGGCCGGCGCGATAGACGGTGGCGCGCGTCTCGAAGGTCATCTTCTCGCCGAAGGCGATGTGGTCGGGCGCGCCATGCACCACGACGCGATCGCCGGGGCGCAGCTCAACGCCCTCCGGCACGGCATAGGCGTGGAAGCTGTCGAAGCTGCGCTCGATCTCGACGGTGCAGGGAACCTCCAGCGTGGACGGTCCGCCCAGCCAGCGTGGCCAGCCATTGCCCTTCGTCGTCATGTTCTATTTCTCCCCGATTGGCAGGAGGCGCGCGAAGGCCTCCACTTGCGTCTGGCCGAAGGCCAGCAGGTCGAGGCGCCGTCCCGTGGCGGTGTCATCGAGCGTCATGCGCCCATCGGTCCAGGCCACCAGGCGGAACGGCGCCTCCGGCCCAAGATCGCGCATGCGGCGGTCTCGCGCCAGCCCGCGCAGCGTGCCGCGCAGGAACCCGTCCTCGCCGGGTGCGGCGAGCAGGACCTCGCGCCCGGTGGTCGCATCGCGCAACACCACCGCGCCATCGCCACGGTCGGCAGCAACGAAGCTGCGCTCGCTGCGGATTGCCGCCTCGTGCTCCGGCGCACGCACCGATGGCAGCGGCGCGACGGTCAGCCCCACCACCGCAAGAATGGCGAGCCCCATCCCGATAACGGGACCCTTGCCGAAGACATCCTGGCGCATGGTGCGGGGCATGGTGGTCTCTCCCTGGTCGCGTATCAGGCCATCGCCTCGGCGCCCGGACGCGCGGGCGCAGGGGCAGCATCGGCGATCGGTGTCACCGGCACCGAGGCCGCGGCGGCCAGCGCCCGGCCCAGCACCTGCGCGGCGAGCTCGGCATCCGGCAGCGCGCGCAGCATGGGTTCGGGTTGGGTGAAACGCCACGCGCGGCAATGCGGCCAGAGCGCGATCCAGGAGGCACGCTGCTTCGACGCCAAGCGCAGGACGAGATCCCCGCTGCCATCCGAACGCCGCGCCAGGGCGGCGGACTCGATGAGGGCGAAGGGCAGGTTGATGGTGACGGGCAGCGCAACGCCCACGCGCATCACGACGCGCCGGTTCGTGATGGAATAGACCGCCCCGCGCGCCGCCATCCAGGCATAGGCGACCAGGAAGGCGATCGGCATCGCGCCGATCGCCATCATCACCGCCGCGGCGGCGATGGATTCGGCCACACTGCCACCGCTGGTTGCCACCGACGCGCCTTGCCATGCGGCGACCAGCGAGAAATACGCCGCGATCGCGCGCACATGCAGCGCGCCGCGGGCGAAGCCGCGCCAGCCAGGGCGGCCCTGCCAGAGCAGGGTCTCGCCCTGCGGCAGGTTCTCGGGCAGGCCGGGCACGGGTTCGAAGCCGTGCTCGGTCAAGGCGGGGCGTGCCGGGGCGGGGCTCATACCAGTGGCTCGCTGCGCGCGGGCGTGGCGTGCAGGTGACCACCGCCGAAGTAGCCGGCGGTCATGTCCTCCTCGAGCAGCGTGACCTGGTCGGGCAGCTTGAGGCCAGGCGCGGCGGCAAGCTGCGCAGCGGTGACCGAGACCACCCGCACGTCGCCATCATCGTTGATCGTCGCGAGGGACATCGGCACCAGGACGCGACGGGCGGCCGGCGTCATCACCTCGATGTAACGCAGCACGTATTCCGAACGGTCGACCCACAGGTCCACCACGGTGCCCGCGGTGTCGCCATCCAACGTGGTGACGTTCCGCCCGATCGGGTTCGGGTCTTCGTGCGCCACATGCCAGCCCGGGGCTGCGCGCAGCGGGACGATCTTGGGCAGGTTGTCGTCATAGGCGAGGTCGGGCGTGTCATGCCGCATGGCGTAGGAGGCCGCGCCGACGCCATCGCGCATCGCATCGCCGATCGGCGTGATGGGCGTGCCGTTGTACGGGTCCTCCACCACCAGGTGGGAGATGTCGCGCTCCGGCTGCGCGCCCTGCGTCACCGTCGCACCTGGCGGATAATGCAGGCGGAACACCTTCGGTTCCGGCGTCTCGCCGAAGCCGTGGATGGTACCGAAATTCGGCCGGTCCGACCGGTCGGGCACCAGCGGGTAACCCTCCCGCTTGTTCTCGCGATGCAGGTAGAAGACCAGCCCCGCGAAGAAGGCGAAGAAAAGGTAGAGCGACAGCGCCGCGAGATCGAGGAACACCGGGGTGGGTGGTGGCGTGGGCATGTTGGCCTCCGCTTCCTTCAGGGACGAATGGATGCCGGACCGGCGACGCCGGTGCGGGTGGGCACGTGCGGCCGCACACGGGCAACGAGAGGCCCGACCGCGGCGATGGTGGCGAACAGCAGCGCAATCTCCAGCGCATAGACGGTGACATAGCCCGTGACCGGCCCCTCGAGATTGGCACCGAGCCACCCGCGTTCCGCCAGCGCGGTGACGCCATCGCGCAACACGCCGCCGAAGGCGATGGCAGCACCGCCGCAACTGGCCTGCACCGCACCCCAGAGCCCGAGCGCGAGCCCGGTGCGTTCCGGCGGCGCCGCGCGCATGCAGGCGGTCAGCGTGGCATGGGCGAAGAAGCCAGCACCCAGGCCGATCAGCGCGGTGCCGGAGGCGAACAGCAAGCCCGACCCCGCCGCACCGGCCAGTACGACCAGCGCGAAGCCGAACACGCCCGTCAGCGCGCCATAACCGCAGATGCGATACGGATCCTGGCCGCCCGACAGCCAGCGCGCCGCGAAGATGAAGCCGATCATCCCGCCGCCGGCCATCAGCGCCGTCAGGCCGGTGGTGGCGCCGACGCTCAGCCCCAGAACCTGCCCGCCATAGGGTTCAAGCAGCACGTCCTGCATGGCGAAGCCCGCGGTGCCGAGGCCGATCACCACCAGCCGCCGATGCCACGGGCCGGTGCGGCACAGCGCATGGAAGCTCTCCAGGAACCCCGGCTCCCCCTTCTGCAACCCGGTGGTACGCGTCGGGTCGAGCGCTTCCTGCTTCCACACCGCGATGAAGTTCAGCACCAGCGTCGCCGCCGCCACGCCCTGGATCAGCTGGATCAGGCGCAGCTGGCTGAACTCCGCCAGCAGCAGCCCGAAGACGATAGCGGACAGCACCATCCCGCCCAGCAGCATCATCGACAGCAGCGCGACGACATTCGGCTGCGCGCGTTCCGGCACCAGGTCGGTCGCAAGCGCGAGCCCAACGGTCTGCGTCGTGTGCAGCCCGGCGCCGACCATCAGGAAGGCGATGGCCGCACAAACCTGCGCCACCCAGGGATCCGCCCAGGTATCGCCGGACAGGATGATGAGCGCGAAGGGCATCATCGCCAAGCCGCCGAACTGGATCACGCTGCCCAGCCAGAAATACGGCACCCGCCGCCAGCCCAGCACGGACCGGTAGGTGTCCGACCGGAAGCCGATCAGCGCGCGCAGCGGCGCGAACACCAGCGGCAGCGCGACCATCGCCGCGACGAGGCCCGCCGAGACGCCGAGCTCGACGATCATCACCCGGTTCAGCGTGCCGATCAGCAGCACGGTCGACATGCCGCAGGAAAGCTGGAACAGCGAGAGGCGGAACAACCGCGACCAGGGCAATTCGCCCGTATGCTCGTCGGCAAAGGGCAACAGGTCGCGGCCGACCTTCATCCACACGCGCGCGATACGGGCGTTCACGCCGCTCATCGTGCCAGCAACTCCATCGCTTGCGATGTGTAGAAGCCGGACGCGATGCGCTGCGTGCGGTGCGGCGCGAAGCCGGCGAGCCCCGGGTCGCGTTCGAGCAGCCGGCGCAGCGCGGCCTCGGCCACGGGCTCGATGGCCGGCGCGCGGTCGCCGCGCGGGAAGATGCGCCCGACCGTGTGCATCGCCGCCAGCAGCGGCGTGCGCGGCGCGAAGGTGAACAGAATCGAACCCCGCGTGCGCGCCGCCAGCCCCGCCAGCGCGCGCGCCGCATCCGGCGCGCGGTAATGGATCAGGCTGTCCATCGCGACGACATGGTCGAACGCGCCGAGGTATGGGTCGAGCATATCGCCCACTTCGAAGCGGATGGCGCCGGGCGTGCCCGCGGCGCGCTCCCGCGCGACCTCGATCAACGACCGCGAGACATCAATCGCCACCACCGACGCGCCTCGCCTGGCGGCTTCGACAGCCAGCGCGCCCGTGCCGCAGCCCGCATCGAGCAGCCGCAGCCCGCGCATGTCCTCCGGCAGCCAGGAGAGCAGTGTGGCGCGCATCGCATCGCGCCCCGCGCGCACCGTGGCGCGAATGCCCGAGACCGGCGCGTCGGACGTCAGCCGCTTCCAGGTCTCGGCCGCGGTGCGGTCGAAGTATGTCTCGATCTGGCTGCGCCGGGCCTGCCAGGTGCCGCTGGTCATCTCAGTCGAATCCCAGCAGGTCGAAGATGTCACGGTCCTTAAGCGGTTCCGCCATCAGCGGATCCACGCCGGCCCAGAGCGCTTCCGCCAGGCGGATGTATTCCGCCTGCACGGCCAGCATCTCCGGCGTGCCCTCCATCTCGAACAACGTCGCCTTCTTCAGCCGAGAGCGGCGGATGGCGTCGAGGTCGGGGAAATGCGCGAGGGTCTTCATGCCCGTCGCCTTGTTGAACTTCTCGACCTGGTCGGTGGCGGCGGAACGGTTCACGATCACGCCACCCAGCCGCACCGGGTAGTTCTTCGACTTCGCCTTGATAGCCGCGACGATTCGGTTCATCGCGAAGATGCTGTCGAAGTCGTTGGCCGCGACCACGATGCCCCGATCCGCATGCAGCAGCGGCGAGGCGAAACCGCCACACACCACGTCTCCCAGCACGTCGAAGATCACGACGTCGGTCTCATCCAGCAGGTGATGCTCCTTCAGCAGCTTCACCGTCTGGCCGACCACGTAGCCGCCGCAGCCCGTGCCGGCCGGCGGGCCGCCGGCCTCCACGCAGAGCACACCATTGTAGCCCTCGAAGACGAAGTCCTCGGTGCGCAACTCCTCGGAATGGAACTCCACCGTCTCCAGCACGTCGATGACGGTCGGGATCAGCCGCTTGGTCAGGGTGAAGGTGCTGTCGTGCTTCGGGTCGCAGCCGATCTGCAGCACGCGCCGACCGATCTTGGAGAACGCCACCGCCAGGTTGGACGACGTCGTCGACTTGCCGATCCCACCCTTGCCATAGACGGCGAACACCTTCGCCGCGCCGACCGCGGCCATGGCGTCCATGTGCACCTGCACGCTCCCCTCGCCGTCACCGCGACGGCTGGAGAGTGTCTGGATCGGCGGCGGGTTCATCACGACGGTCATGCAGGAACCCCTTCGGAAATGCCTTCGATGCGGTCTTCGAGTTCCTCGCCCGCGCGCCGCAGCGCATCGAGGACGTCGTCGCTCGGCTGCCAGTAGCGGCGCTCATGCGCCTCTAGCAGCCGGTTCGCGATGCGCGCGGCACCGGTCGGGTTCAGCGCGGCCAGGCGATGGCGCATCGCCTCGTCGAGCATGTAGGTCTGAGCCAGGTGCTGGTAGACCCAGGGAGCCACCTGGCCGGTCGTGGCCGACCAGCCGAGCGTGTTGGTCACCTGCGCCTCGATGGTGCGGACACCCTCGTGGCCGTGCTGCAACAGCGGTTCGAACCATTTCGGGTTCAACGCGCGTGTGCGGGTCTCCAGCGCGACCTGCTCCGCCACGGTGCGGATCTTGCCCTCGCCGCGCGTCTGGTCACCGACATAGACCGCGGCGTCGCGCCCGCGCGCCGTGCGGACCGCGCGGCTGATGCCGCCCAGCGTGTCGAAGTAGTGATCCACGCTGGTGATGCCGAGCTCGACGCTATCCAGGTTCTGATACGTCGCCTCGACCGTGCCGAGCATGTGCGACAGGACCGCGTCGTGGCGCGCCGGCCGCCCGTTCACACCATAGGCGAAGCCCTTGCGCCGCACATAGGCGTCGCCGAGCTCGTCCTCCTCCTGCCAGGAGCCCTGCTCCAGCATCAGGTTGACGTTCGCGCCATAGGCGCCGTCGGCATTGCCGAAGACCCTCAGCGCCGCCTGTTCCATCGTGCCGCCATGCTGCGCGATAAAGGCCAGCGCATGCTTGCGAACGAAGTTCATGTCGGCCGGTTCGTCCGCCTCGGCGGCCATCAGCGCGGCTTCCGCCAACAGCTTGGTCTGCATCGGCAGCAGGTCGCGGAAAATGCCGGACAGCGTCACCACCGCATCGATGCGCGGCCTTCCCAGCCGTTCCAGCGGCACCAGCTGCGCGCCGGCCAACCGCCCGTAGCTGTCATGCCGCGGCTCCGCACCCATCAGCCACAGAGCCTGAGCGATGGGCCCGCCCTCGGTCTTCAGATTGTCGGTGCCCCACAGCACCACCGCCACCGTCTCGGGCAGCGCGCCGCTGTCCTCAACATGGCGCGCCAACAGCCGTTCGGCCTGCTTCGCGCCGTCCTGCACCGCGAAGGCGGAGGGGATGCGGAACGGGTCGAAGCCATGCAGGTTGCGCCCGGTCGGCAGCACGTCCGTGTTGCGCAGCAGGTCACCGCCAGGCGCGGGGCGCGTGAAGCCACCATCCAGCGCATGCAGGATCGCTGGCGTCTCGTGGTCATGCGCCAACAGCGCGTCCAGTTCCGCACGACGACCCGGTTCGGTCACGCCGGCAGCGTCGAGCATCTGCGCGCGCACCTCCGGCCCCGGCGGCTCGCCGATGATGTGCAGCCCCTGCGGGATGAGTTCGTATTCCAACTCCAGCAGCGCGATGCCCAGCTTGCCGATCATCTCGGCCGCGGTGTCGCCCCAGACCGGCTCGGCCGTCGCCAGGTCCACCTGCGACGCCTGTGCCTGGATCAGACCGGCGAGCACCGCGCGCGTGCCAAGGTCGGTATCGGGCGCCAGCGACCGCCAGCGATCGAGCGACGCCTTCAGGTCCAGCAACCCGCGATACAGCCCCGCATGCGCCACCGGCGGCGTCAGGTAGGAGATCAGCGTCGCCGCCGCGCGCCGCTTCGCCAGCGCTCCCTCCGACGGGTTGTTCGAGGCATAGAGGTTGATGTTCGGCAGGTCCGCGATCAGCCGGTCCGGCCAGCACTCGCCGGACACACCCGTCTGCTTGCCCGGCATGAATTCCAACGCGCCGTGCATGCCGTAATGCAGCACCGCATGCGCGCCGAAATCCTCGCGCATCCAGCGATAGAAGGCGGAGAAGGCATGCGTCGGCGCAAAGTCGCGCTCGAACAACAGGCGCATCGGGTCGCCTTCCCAGCCGAAGGCCGGCTGGATGCCGATGAACACGTTGCCCAGCCGCAGCCCATAGACCAGCAGCGAGGACCCATCCGTCTGCACGCGGCCGGGTGCGGGGCCCCAGGTCTTCTCGATCTCGGCCAAATGCGGTTCCCGCCGCACATGGTCGTCGGCGGAGACCAGCGCCGCGACATTGCAGGGCGCGCCGTAGCGCGCGGCATTGCCTTCCAGCACCACGCGACGCAGCGCCTCGACGCTCTGGGGCACATCCACCGTGTAGCCGCCGGCCTTCATGGCGCGCAGCGTGCGAAGCAGCGATTCGAACACCGACAGATAGGCCGCAGTGCCCGTCGCGCCCGCATTCGGCGGGAAATTGAACAGCACGATCGCGACGCGCTTGCCCGCCCGTTCGGTGCGCCGCAATGCCACCAACTTCGCCACGCGCGCCGCCAGCATCGCCACGCGTTCGTCATGCGCCGCCATGTCGCCGCGGCCTTCGCCCTTGGCACCTGCGCGCCCGCCGAAGGTGATCGGCGCAATGGCGCCATCAAGCTCGGGGATCGCCACCATCATGGTGGCCTCGACCGGTGTCAGCCCGCGCGGGTCGGCCTGCCACTGGCCGATCGTCTGGAACTCCAGCGGATGCGCCGCGACATAGGGCACATCGAGCCGCGCCAGCATGTCCTCGGCCGCGCGCGCATCGTTGTAGGCAGGCCCGCCGACCAGCGAGAATCCGGTCAGCGACACCACGGCATCTACCGTGGCGCAACCATCCTTCAGGAAGAACTGTTCGATCGCCGGGCGCTGGTCCAGGCCCGAGGCGAAGGCCGGCACCACGGTCAGCCCGCGCGCCTCGAGCGCCGCGATCACGCCATCATAATGCGCGGCATTATCGGCCAGCAGGTAGGACCGCATCACCAGCAGCCCGACCGTCCCTGCCCGGCCCTCGCGCGGCAGCGCGTTCAGCCGCTCGACAATCCGCCCCTTCGCGCGCGGATGGTACAGCCCGACATCCGGGTAATGCAGCGGCGCCGCCACCTTCAGCGACCCCGCGAGCCGCGCGCGCGGCCCGGCCGCATAGCGGTTCACCAGCAGGCGCAACATGTTGCCGAGGTTCTCCTCGGTGCCCGCCAGCCAGTATTGCAGCCCGAGGAAATACGCCCGCACATCCTGCGCCGTGCCGGGGATGAAGCGCAGCAGCTTCGGCAATTCGCGCAGCATCCGCATCTGCCCCGCGCCGGAGGAGGCATTGCCCTTCCCCTTCGCGCCACGCAGCCGCTTCAGCAACCCGAGGATGCCGCGCGCCTCCGCCGACATGTCGAAGCGGCCGAGCCTCGTCAGCTTCACCACCTCGCCCGCCGACAGGCAGCACAGCATCGCGTCGCACCCGTCGCGCCGCGCGATCAGCGCCGGCAGCACGGCGCGGATGTGCTCGTCGAGGAACAGCATCGTGGCGATGATGATGTCGCCCTGCGCGATGTCGGCCTTGCAGGCGGCCAGCGCGACCTCGTCGCTCGCCCAGTCCTCCGCCGCATGCACCACGAAGCGCAGGCCGGGGATCTCGCGCTTGAGCGCGAGCGCCGCACGATCCGCCGCGCGCGCCAGATGGCTGTCCATCGTGACGAGCACGATGTTCACCGGCGCGGCTTGCGCCGCGACCCGCCCGGGCGCCGCCTCAGCGGGAGAAATGCGCTTTGGCATCGTACAGCGTCTCGAGGGTTATGGTGGCCAGGCCGCGCTCGCGCGCGAAGCTCTCGGTGTTGCGGCGCGCCTTTCCGCGCACGAAGAACGGGATCTTCTTCAACTCGCTCTCGGCCTCCGCGGCCCAGGTCGCGGGCCCGGCGGCGACGGGTTCGGGCGGTGCCTCGCGCGGGGCCGCATGGCCCAGGTGCGATGGCGATGCGCCGTCGGCAAACTCGAAATCCTCGCGGAACATGCCGAGCAGGTGTTCCTCGAGCCCCATCATCAGCGGATGGACCCAGGTGTCGAAGAGCACGTTCGCACCCTCGAACCCCATCTGCGGCGAATACCGCGCCGGGAAATCCTGCACATGCACCGGCGCCGAGATGACCGCGCAGGGCACGCCCAGCCGTTTGGCGATGTGGCGTTCCATCTGCGTGCCCAGCACCAGTTCGGGGCGCAGCGCGGCGATGGCTTCTTCGACCTTCAGGTAGTCGTCGGTGATCAGCGCCTCGATGCCATGCGCCTTGGCGGCTTCGCGGACGTCGCGGGCGTATTCGCGGGTGTAGGTGCCCAGGCCGACCACGACGAAGCCGAGTTCCTCGGCCGCGATGCGCGCCGCGGCGATGGCGTGCGTCGCGTCGCCGAAGATGAACACGCGCTTGCCGGTCAGGTAGGTCGAGTCAACCGACCGCGAATACCAGGGCAGGCGAGAGGCTTCCTCCGCCAGCACGGCGGTCGCGTCGATGCCGACGAGCGCCGCGACTTCGGCGATGAAGTCGCGCGTCGCGCCCACGCCGATCGGCACGGTCTTCGTCGCCGGCATGCCGTGCTGGCGCTGCAGGAAGGAAGCGGCCACGCCGGCGGTCTCGGGATAGAGCACGACATTCACATCGGCCTCACCGAGCCGCGCGAGATCGGCCGGCGTTGCGCCCATCGGCGCCACCACATTCACCTCGATGCCGAGCCGCCCCAGCAGCCGCGTGACCTCAACCACGTCGTCACGATGCCGGAAGCCCAACGCCGTCGGCCCCAGGATATTCGCGCGCGGCGCGGCACCCTGGGCGCGCGCGACACGCGGCCCCGCGCAGGCGCGCACCAGGCGATAGAAGGTCTCCGCCGCGCCCCAGTTTTCCTTCTTCTGGTAGGACGGCAGTTCGAGCGCGACCACCGGCACCGGCAGCCCCAGCGTCTTCGCCAATCCGCCCGGATCGTCCTGGATCAGTTCCGCCGTGCAGGACGCGCCCACCAGCATCGCCTGCGGTTTGAAGCGCGCATAGGCATCGCGCGCCGCTTCCATGAACAGCTCCGCGGTGTCGCCGCCAAGGTCGCGCGCCTGGAAGGACGTGTAGGTCACCGGCGGGCGCTTGGAACGCCGTTCGATCATGGTGAACAGCAGGTCGGCATAGGTGTCGCCCTGCGGCGCGTGCAGCACGTAGTGCACGCCCTCCATGGCGGTGGCGATGCGCATCGCCCCCACATGCGGCGGCCCCTCATAGGTCCAGACCGCGAGTTCCATGGGGCTACACCATCAGCCTGGCGCGGCGCACCAGCGGCCGCGCGAACAACTCCGCCAGGTCACCCGCCTGCTCGAAGCCCTGGATCGGCGTGAAGACCAGCTCGATCGCCCATTTCGTGGTCAGGCCCTCGGCTTCCAGCGGATTCGCGAGGCCCAGGCCGCAGACCGTGATGTCCGGCTTCGCGGCGCGGCAGCGATCGAGCTGCCGGTCCACATGCTGCCCTTCCGACAGCGCGGTGCCGGCCGGCAGCATCGCCAGTTCCTCCGCCAGATGCTGGCGATGCAGGTAGGGCGTGCCGACCTCGGTCAGCACCATCCCGCATTCGCGCGACAGGAAGCGCGCCAGCGGTATTTCCAGCTGCGAATCGGGGAAGAAGAAGATCGACCGGCCCGCCAGGCGTTCGGCGCGCTGCGCCAGCGCCGAGCGTGCCCGCGCCTGGCCCGGCGCAACGACGGCATCGAACTTCGCAGCGTCCACACCCCATGCGCGCGCGGCGGCGCGCAGCCATGCGGTGGTGCCCTCCTCGCCCAGCGGAAAGGGTGCGGCGAGTCGCTGCGCGCCGCGGCCCTCCAGCAGCCGCGCCGTCTCGGCCAGGAAGGGCTGCGCCAGCAGGACGCGCGTGCCCGGCCCGACCGCCGGCAGCTCGGCCGCGCGGCGTGACGGCAGGAAGCGCACCGGCCCCACGCCCATCGCCGCGAACAGCCGCAGGAACTGGTCCTCGACCACCTCGGCCAGCGCGCCCACCACCAGAAGGGAGCGCGCGGTGCCGGGCTCGGCCGGCATCTCAGGCACCAGGGCCGCCAGGCAGGCATCCTCGCCCTGGGTGAAGGTCGTCTCGATGCCGCTGCCCGAATAGTTCAGCACGCGCACCGCCGGGCTGAATTGCTTGGACAGGCGCTGCGCCGCGCGCGAGAGATCGAGCTTGATGACCTCCGACGGGCAGGACCCCACCAGGAACAGCATGCGGATGTCGGGGCGACGCTCGATCAGCCGCGTCACCACGCGGTCGAGTTCGTCATTCGCGTCCGACATCCCGGCCAGGTCGCGCTCATCGATGATGGCGGTGGCGAAGCGGGGTTCGGCGAAGATCATCACGCCTGCGGCGGATTGCAGCAGATGCGCGCAGGTGCGGCTGCCGACCACCAGGAAGAAGGCGTCCTGAATCTTGCGGTGCAGCCAGATGATCCCGGTCAGGCCGCAGAAGACCTCGCGCTGGCCGCGCTCGCGCAGGACCGGCGCTTCGCCGCAGCCAGGCCCTGCGGCGATGCCGTCCATCATGCGGCTCCCGCCGCCGTGCCGTGGCCATGCTGCCAGCGCGCCTCGTCACGTCGCGCCGCGCGCAGCTTCAGGACGAACTGCGCCGCGTTGAACACGTAGGCAGCGTAGGCGGC
The DNA here is from genome assembly GCA_051860065.1 of Roseomonas sp. GTDB lineage: Bacteria > Pseudomonadota > Alphaproteobacteria > Acetobacterales > Acetobacteraceae > Neoroseomonas. Next base: position 66,302 of record JBHYEQ010000018.1, on the reverse strand, counting down.
CAAGGCGAGCATCATCTGCGCCCGCCCATCGCCGATGCCGGCGAACACCACCCACAGGTAGGCCGTGTGCAACGCCAGCACGAGCATGCTGAACACGTCCTCCCAGAAGAAGGCAGGGGCGAACAGCCAGCGGCCGAACACCGCCTTCTCCCAGATGCAGCCGGTGATCATGATGGCGTAGAGCGCCAGCGTCTTGACCACCACCGACCAGGTCGCCGCCGCCAGCCCGTCACCGGTCAGCAGGAAATTCACCACCAGGCCGAGGCTGACCAGGAAGATGACGAACTGCAGCGGGGCCAGGATGCCCTGCACCAGCGTCCAACCGGAATGGTCGCGCCGCACGCGTTCCTCGGGCGTGTAGAGCGGCCGGTGCCCGGCTGCGGCGCGCCCCTTGCGGCCCGCGGTCGCGCCCCAAGGTGAACAGTCGAGTGCGTCGAGAAGTCCGGCACTACGCCTGGATGTGTGCATCGCTTGACATCCTCCCGCCAGCATCCACGGAGTCAGGGTTGGCGTTGTGTTGCCCTGTCATGGCGGCCGCGCCTCGGGGGGAACCATGAGGGCTTGTCTGTCGTTTGCCGCATCCGGCCATTCGCCCCTCCCGATCCGTCGTGCTCGTTGTTGGAAGGCTAGGTGCCGGCGACGAGGAGTGTCAAGCGTGATTGACGTATTGATCGCTTGACACTTTTTGCCCCGAAGCCTGTAGTCTGCGCCAGGAGAGTCCAATGGTGGGCAAGCCCATGCCGGGTCAGGAGCGCAATACCGATGCCGATCCCGCCGGGCCGGAACCGGAGGCGGATGGACGCGACCAGCCGCGCAAGGGCACGAGCGCCGTGCGGCCGGCGCGCCGGTCACGCAACCGCGTCGCGGTGCTCGCCAGGACGCTCGAGACCGACATCATTCCGCGCCTGCTGATGGCGCATCGCCGGTCGGTCGCAGCGGCCTACATCGACTCCAGCCCGGCCGACGGCCCGGGCATGGCCGATGTGGGCACCTTCACCGGCCTCGCATTGCAAGCCGACCTGCCAGGTGCGCTCGCCTACCTCGAAGCGCTGCGCGCCCGCGGCATGACGCTGGAGCGCATCTACCTCGAGCTGCTCGCCCCCGTCGCACGTCGGCTCGGGCTGATGTGGGAGGAGGATGAGTGCGACTTCACGGCCGTCACCATCGGCCTGTCCTGCCTGCACCAGGTGGTGCGCGAGTACAGCCCCGCCTTCGTGCAGCGCGCGCCACGAGCGGAACCGGACCGTCGCGTCCTGCTGGCACCCACGCCCGGCGAACAGCACAGCTTCGGCATCCTGGTGGTCGAACAGTTCTTCCGCGGCGCCGGCTGGGATGTCTGGTCGGGCTCGGGCGTGGAGCGTGCCGAGATCATCGAGGCCGCGCAGCGCGTCTGGTTTGGCGTCGCCGGCTTCTCGCTGGCCTGCGAGGACCACCTCAGCAGCCTCGCGATGCTGATCCGCGATGTCCGCCGCGCCTCGCGCAATGCGGGCCTCGGCATCCTGGTGGGCGGCCCGTTGTTCGTCGACCGGCCCGACCTCGTCTCGCTGGTGGGCGCGGATGCCACCGCGGTCGATGGTCGCGACGCGACGCTCCAGGCCGAAACCATGCTGGCCCTGCTGGGCCGCGACGCATGAGCGCGCCGTCGCGCCGGGAGCACGTCGCGCCGCCCCCGAGGGTCGGATTGGGCCTGCGGTTTCAGAAATTGTCACACCCGGTGCTAGAAGGGGACAAGTCCAGCAGGCAAAGGCGGTCCATTCGGTGAAGGCCTTCAGCACACCCCGCAAGTCGCTCGGCGACCTCGATGCGGATGCCGCCGGCGCTCTGATCAGCGCGGCGGCGGATATCGCCCTCATTCTCGACGAAGGCGGCATCATCCGCGACGTCGCCTTCAGCAGCGAGGAATTGTCGCGGGAATTCGCCGCCCATGGCAGCTGGCTCGGCCAGCCCTGGATCGACACAGTCGCCCGCGACAGCCGCCCCAAGGTCGAGGAACTGACGCGCCGCGGCGCCGTAGCCGAGCATGGCGGGCGCTGGCGTCATGTGAACCAGCTGGCCGGCGACGGAACCTCGGTGCCGATCCTCTATTCCGCCGCGCCCATCGGCAAGGCCGGGCGCAGCGTGATCTTCGGGCGCGACCTGCGCCCGGTTTCGCGCCTGCAGCAGCGCCTGGTCGAGGTGCAGCAGTCGATGGAGCGCGACTATTCGCGCCTGCGCCAGGCCGAGACGCGCTACCGCCTGCTGTTCCAGATGTCGCCCGACCCGGTGCTGGTCCTCGATGGCACCACGCTGCGCGTGACCGAGGCCAATCCCGCCGCGACCAGGCTGTTCGGCAAGGGCGAGCGCCGCGCCGTCGGGCGCAGCGTTACCGAGGCCTTCGCGCCTGATTCGCGCAGCGCGGTGCAGGCGCTGCTCGCCTCCGTGCGCGCCGCCGGGCGTGCCGACGACGTGCTGGTGCGCCTGGCCGATGATGGCGGCGAGGTCACGCTGTCGGCCTCCACCTTCCGCCAGGAGGGGACGCTGCTGTTCCTGGTGCGTGTCGCGATGCCCGACCAGGCGGTGGTCGCGATGCCGGCGGTCAAGACCAAGATCCTCAAGCTGATCGAAGGCGCGCCCGATGCCTTCGTGGTGGTCGGCACCGACGGGCTCGTCATCACCGCCAATGCCGCCTTCCTCGAGATGATCGAGGTCCCGGGCGAGGAGCAGGCGCGCGGCACCCCGTTGGAGCGCTGGCTGGGCAACCAGGATGTCGAGGCCGAGGTGCTGTTCGGCCACCTGCGCAATCGCGGCACCGTGCGCCTGTATTCCTCGATCCTGCGCGGCGAGCACGGCGCGCGCACCGAGGTCGAGATCTCCGCCGTCACCGTGATGAACGGCGGCAAGCCGGTCTTCGGCTTCACCATGCGCGATGTCGGTGCGCGCGTGCGCGCGCCGGCGCCCGCGGGCGCCCGCCCCACCCGCTCCGTCGAACAGCTGACCGAACTGATCGGCCGCGTGCCGCTCAAGGACCTGGTGCGCGAGGCGACCGACGCCATCGAACGCCTGTGCATCGAGGCTGCGCTGGAACTCTCGGGCGACAATCGCGCTTCGGCCGCCGAGATGCTCGGCCTGTCGCGGCAATCCCTGTATGTGAAACTGCGACGCTACGGCCTCGGCGACCTCGGCGCCGAACCGGGCGAGCAGCCCTAGGGACGTCGTGTCGGGACGCGCGGCGGGAATCGAGTCGGGCCGCGCGGCGGGAATCGAGTCGGGCCGCGCCGATCCCGCCCTCGCGCCGGCCCCACTTGTCCGCAGCCGCCCGGCGCCTGCCGTCGTGCTGGAACTGCTGAAGCCGATCACCTGGTTTCCGCCCATGTGGGCCTTCATGTGCGGCGCGGTCTCCTCGGGTGCCGCGTTCAGTGCGACGTGGCACCTGGCCCTGGCGGGCATCATCCTGTCCGGGCCGCTGGTCTGCGGCATGAGCCAGGCAGTCAACGACTGGTTCGACCGCGAGGTCGACGCCATCAACGAACCGCATCGCCCGATCCCCTCCGGCCGCATGCCGGGGCGCTGGGGCCTGTATGTCGCCATCGCCTGGACCAGCGTTTCGCTGGGCTGGGGCGCGCTGCTGGGCTTCTGGGGATTCCTGGCGACGCTGCTGGGCGTGGCGCTGGCCTGGGCCTATTCGGCGCCACCGCTGCGGCTGAAGGCGAATGGCTGGTGGGGCAACCTGGCCTGCGGCCTCGCCTACGAAAGCCTGCCCTGGATCACCGCGGCCGCGGTGCTCTCCGCCGCGGCGCCTTCGGTCGAGGTGCTGCTGATCGCGACACTCTATGGCCTCGCCGCGCACGGCATCATGACGCTGAACGACTTCAAGGCGATCGAGGGTGACCGGCGGATCGGCATCCTCTCCCTGCCCGTGCAGCTGGGGCCCGAGCGCGCGGCGCGCGTCGCCTGCTGGTTCATGGGCGTGCCGCAGCTCGTGGTCGTGGCGCTGCTGGTCGTGATGGGCGCGCCGGTGCATGCCGCCATCGTGGCGCTGCTGCTGGCCGGCCAGGGCTGGGCCATGGCGCGCATGCTGCGCGACCCGAAGGCCCTGGCACCATGGTACAACGGCACGGGCGTGCTGATGTTCGTGCTGGGCATGCTGGCCTGCGGCTTCGCGCTGCGGGCGGGGGCGTCGCTGTGACACGCGCGCCGCTCGGCTGGCCCGGCATCCTGCGGCTGGGGCTGGTGCAGACCGCGCTGGGCGCGGTGGTGGTGCTGACGACCTCGGCGTTGAACCGGGTGATGGTGGTGGAACTCGCGCTGCCGGCGACGCTGCCGGGGCTGCTGGTGGGCATCCATTACGCGCTGCAGATGCTGCGTCCGCGCTGGGGCTACGGGTCCGACATGGGCGGGCGGCGCACGCCCTGGATCCTGGGCGGCACGGCGGTCATGGCGCTGGGCGGCGTGGTCGCGGCGGCGGCCACCGCGCTGATGGGCGCCTCGCTGCTGGCCGGCGTGGCGCTGGCCATGCTGGCCTTCGCGATGATTGGGCTCGGCGTCGGTGCGGCAGGTACCTCGCTGCTGGTGCTGCTGGCGCTGCGGGTCGATGAATCGCGGCGCGCCGCCGCGGCCTCGATCGTCTGGATCATGATGATCGCGGGATTCATCGTGACCACCGCCATCGCCGGACGGCTGCTCGACCCGTATTCGCCCGAGCGGCTGGTGGCCGTGTCGGCCGGCGTGTCCGTGATCGCGATGCTGCTGGCCACCGTCGGGGTGCTCGGGATCGAGGGCCCCTCCCCGGCCCGGCCACCCGCCGAAACCACCACGAAGCCACCCTTCCGTCGTGCGCTCGCGGAGGTCTGGGCGGAACCGAGCGCGCGCCGCTTCACCGTCTTCGTGTTCCTCTCCATGCTCGCCTACAGCGCGCAGGACCTGATCCTGGAGCCCTTCGCCGGCGCCGTGTTCGGTCGCACGCTGGGGCAGAGCACGCAGCTTTCGTCCCTGCAGAACGCCGGCACGCTGGCGGGCATGGTGCTGGTGGCACTGGCCGGGTCGTCCTTCGGCGGGCGCTTCGCGGGCACGCTGCGCGCATGGATGGTCGGCGGCTGCGTGCTGGCGGCGGCGTCGCTGCTGGCGCTCGCTGCCGGCCCCGCGATGGGCCAGGCCTTTCCCCTGGCCGCTGTCTTCGTCGCGCTGGGCCTGGGGAATGGCATCTTCGCCGCCGCAGCCATCGCCTCGATGATGCAGATGGTCGGCGAAGGCCGTGAACGGCGCGAGGGCACCCGCATGGGCATCTGGGGCGCGGCGCAGGCCGTGGCCTTCGGAACCGGCGGGTTGATCGGCGCGGCGGCGGTCGATCTCGCGCGGATCGTGCTCGGCGCGCCGCACGCCGCCTATGCCGTGGTCTTCGTGATCGACGCGCTCGTCTTCCTCGCCGCGGCGGTGCTCGCGACGCGCATCGGCCGCGTGCGCCCCGCCGCGCGACTGCATCACGCCACCGCGGCCCCATGACACCGGAGAACGCCATGAACGCGCAGGACCGATTCGATGTCGTGGTGGTCGGCGGCGGCCCCTCGGGCGCCATCGCCGCCGAGGACCTGGCGCGCGCCGGGCGGCGCGTCGCTCTGCTCGACCGCGCCGGGCGCATCAAGCCCTGCGGCGGCGCCATCCCGCCCCGCCTGGTGCGCGACTTCGCCATCCCGGACCACATCATCTGCGCGCGAGTGAACAGCGCGCGCATGATCGCGCCCTCGGCGAAAACCGTGGACATGCCCATCGACGGCAATGGCTACGTCGCCATGGTCGACCGCGAGCATTTCGACGAATACCTTCGCGCCCGCGCCGCCCATGAAGGCGCCGAACGCTTCACCGGCACCTTCGATTCGATCGAGCGCGACGGCGACGGCAGCCCGGTGGTGGTCTTCGAGGACAAGGACGGCGCGACGCACCGCCTGCGCACGCGCCTGGTGATCGGCGCCGATGGCGCGCGGTCGAAGGTGGCGAAGCAGGAAGTGCCTTCGGCCGCAAAAATCCCCTTCGTCTTCGCCTACCACGAGATCATCGAGGCACCCGCGCCCTCCAACGCCTACGACCCGATGCGCTGCGACGTCTTCTACCAGGGCAGGCACTCGCCCGATTTCTATTCCTGGGTCTTCCCGCATGGGAAGACGGCCAGCATCGGCACGGGCTCGGCGCAGAAGGGCTTCGCGCTGCGCGCCTCCATCGCGGAACTGCGGAAGGCCACCGGCCTCGATGCCGCCCGCACGCTGCGCCACGAGGGCGCGCCCATCCCGATGAAACCCGCCAGGCGCTGGGACAATGGCCGCGACGTGCTGCTGGCCGGCGATGCCGCGGGCGTGGTGGCACCTGCCTCCGGCGAAGGCATCTACTACGCGATGCTCGGCGGGCGCCTGGCCGCGGAAGCCTGCGAGGCCTGCCTCGTCACCGGCGATGCCCGCGCGCTGAAGCTCGCGCGCAAGCGCTTCATGAAGGGCCATGGCACGGTCTTCATGGTGCTCGGGATCATGCAGTACTTCTGGTACGGCTCCGAGAAGCGCCGCGAGAAATTCGTCAAGATCTGCGCCGACAAGGACGTCCAGCGCCTCACGTGGGAATCCTACATGAACAAGGAACTGACGCGGCGCGACCCGATGGCGCATGTGCGCATCTTCTTCAAGGACCTCGCGCACCTGTTCGGGTTCGCCCGGGCATGAGCGAGATCGCCGAACGCCCGATCGCGCCGCTGCGCATCGGCACCCGCGCCTCGCCGCTAGCGCTGTGGCAGGCGCGGCATTTCCTGTCGCGCATCGGCGGCTTCTGCCCGATGCTGCACGCCTTCGAGGAAGCCGCACTCTCCACCGCCGGCGACCGAATCCAGGACCGCCGCCTCGCCGAGATCGGCGGCAAGGGACTCTTCGCCAAGGAAATCCACGAGGCGCTGCTCGACGGCCGCGTCGATTTCGCCGTCCATTCGCTGAAGGACCTCGAGACCGAATTGCCGCCCGGCATCGTGCTCGCCTGCATGCTGAAGCGCGAGGATGCGCGCGACGCCATCGTGCTCGGCCCGCAATGTGGTCAGCCGACGCGCGAGGACCCGCTCGCCTGCCTGCCCCACGGCGCGCTGGTCGGCACCGCCTCCGTCCGCCGGCAATCGCAGCTGCTGCATGCGCGCCCCGATCTGCGCGTCGAGACCATCCGCGGCAATGTCCAGACCCGCCTGCGCCGCCTGCGCGAGGGCGAATTCCACGCCACCATGCTGGCCTTCGCCGGCCTGAAGCGACTCGGCCTGGAAGCCGAGGCCGATGTGGTGCTGGATGCCGAGGACATGGTCCCCGCCGCCGGCCAGGGCATCGTCGGCATCACCGTGCGCGCCGGAGACATCGCGCTGCGCGAACTGCTCGCCGCCATCGAGGACCCCGTGTCGCGCGCTGTCGCGACCGCAGAGCGCGCGCTGCTCGCAGCGCTCGACGGCTCCTGCCGCACGCCGATCGGCGGGCATGCGCGCGTGCTGCTGGACGGGCAGCTCTATTTGACCGGGCTGATCGCCCGCACGGATGGCAGCTTCCTGCTGCGCCGGCGCGTCAGCGGCGCGGTGGCGGATGCCGAGCGCATCGGTCGCGAACTGGGCGACAGCCTGCGCCGCGACAGCCCGGCCGATATCCTGGCCTGACGGCTTCGGTCAGCCGAAGCCGCGCGCGTAATGCGCCACCGGGCGGCGGCGCGGCGCATAGGTCTGCGCGACGCTGTCCTCGCGCCGGCGATTCACTTCGTCGGCCATCACGCGCTGCAGCACGCGCAGCCGCGCATCATCCAGCGTCGCGACCCAGAGCCTGGTGAAGGACGCGTCGTGCACCGGGTCCAGCACCATGCGCGGGATGTCGATCTCGGCGGCCAGGCGCTCGACCTCGGCCGCGGCGGCGGGGCTGCTGCCCGCCAGGGCGCGCAGGCGCCGCGGGTCGGTCACCATCGAGGCGACGAAGGCGTCGATCTCCCCGCGCGCACGCTCCAGCGCCTCGAGGTCGTGCGATGCGCCGGCCCGCTGGAGCTCAGCCTTCAAGCGATCGAACGCGATTCGATAGCTGCTCCCGTTCATGGCGTCCCTCCGGCACGAAGCGAATTATCTGACATGTTTTTCTGTCAGCTTCAGTTTACGCACGGACGCTGCGGAAGGTCACGCGAATCCGCGTTCCGGTCACCCGCGCAGGCGCCCGCGCAGGTCCCACAGATGCGCCGCCAGCGCGCCCACCAGCGCTGCCGGGATCAACGGCCAGGGCGCGCCTGTCAGCGCGAAGCGCAGCGCCAGCACCAGGAAGGCGCCGGGCAGAAGCAGCGACAGCACGATCGCGGGCGTGGGCCCGCGGCCGGTGGCGCGGCGCCAGGCCAGCAGTGCCAGCGCCTCGATCACCAGGCAGGCGAGGATGACATCGGCGACGTGTCCGCTGCGCACGAGGCCCTCCATGCCGCCATCCTTCCCTCGCGCCGCCGCGCTTTCGCCTTGCCAGATCGGCAAAGGTGATTAATTGCGATGTGCCGGTCAGTCGAGGCACCAGCAGCGCGCTTGCAACCGATCACCCGCGGGCGCGTTCACGTTATGGTTTCGGGAGGGATTTCTGCATGCGTCGAATGATGATCGCGATGGCGGTGGCGACCGCGGCCTGGATGCCTGGCATGGCGTCGGCCCAGTCGGGCGATGCGGCCGCCGGCCAGCGCGTATTCAACCAGTGCCGTGCCTGCCACACCAACAACGAGGGCGGGCGCAACGGCGTCGGCCCAAACCTGTGGGGCATCGTTGGCCGCAACGCGGCGTCGATCGAGGGCTTCCGCTATTCCGCCAACATGCGCGAACTGGCCGCGGGCGGCCTGGTGTGGAACGAGGACCGGCTGCGCGCCTACATCACTAACCCCAAGGCCGTCGTGCCGCAGGGCTCGATGTCTTTCCCCGGGCTGCGGAACGAGGAACAGCTCAACAACCTGATCGCCTACCTCAACACCCTGAAGTAGGCGCCGCGCGGGCGGCGGTTCAGGCCGCCGCCCGGCGCGACCGGTACGCCGCGAGCGTGCCCGCATGCATCAGCCGGCCGGGCAAGGGCCGGCCGATAATGCGCTCGGCGAGGCGCGCGGCTTCGACGAGTGCTTCCAGGTCCACGCCGGTCTCGATACCCATCTCGTGGCACAGGAAGACCATGTCCTCGGTGCAGATGTTGCCGGCGCCGCGCGCGTCGCCATGCCCGGCGAAGGGGCAGCCGCCCAGGCCCGCGACCGAACTGTCGAAATGCGACACGCCCATCTCCAGCGCGGCCAGCACATTGGCGGGGCCGAGGCCGCGCGTGTCGTGCAGGTGCAGGCCGACCTCGGCGTCGGGCACCGCATCGCGCAGCATGCCGACGGCGCGGCGGATCGCCTGCGGATTGGCCCAGCCCATGGTGTCGGCCAGGTACAGCCGTGGTGCGGCCATTCCGCGCGCGCGGCAGGTGTTCCACGCCCACGCCAATTCGCCGACCGCCCGCGCCGGATCGACCGGCCCTTCGAAATTGCAGCCGAAGGCGGCCATGACCAGCGCGCGTTCCATCGGCACGCCATCCGCCGCATAGCGATCCAGCCAGCCATCGACGCGCTCGCGCATCTGAAGCGCGGTGCAGTTGTTGTTGCGCAGCGCGAAGGCGTCCGACGCGTACAAGGCGATGCGACCGGTGATGTGCACCCCTTGCGCCGCGCGCGCTCGCTCGTAGCCGCGCTCGTTCAGCCACACCGCGTCGTAGCGCACGCCGGGCTTGCGCTTGATGGCGTCGAACAGCGCCTCGGAATCCGCCATCTGCGGCACCGCCTTGGGCGAGACAAAGGACGCGACCTGGATCTCATCCAGCCCGGTCAGCGACAGCGCATCGACCAGCGCGGCGCGTTGCTCCAGCGGGAAGCTTCCGCGTTCGATCTGGAAGCCCTCGCGCGGGCCTTCCTCGTGGAAATGGACATGCTTCGGCAGGTCGAACATGGCGGTTCCTCCCGTCCCGCATGGCCCAGGCGTTGACACCCGGGCATCCGCGCAGGGACGTTGTGGCCCGACGCTAGAACCGCGACCGACGCCCCGCCAGAGGGCACCGCCCGGAGGACGCCCGATGCACCGCCCCCTCACCCGCCGCTCCGCCATCGCCGCCGCGGCCGCCCTGCCGGTTGCAGCACGCGCGCAGACCGCCGAGCCCGCCTGGCCGTCGCGCCCCATCCGCTTCATCGTCGCCTTCCCGGCGGGGTCCGGCACCGACGTGACCACGCGCCTGTTCGCCGACCCGATCTCGGCCGAACTGGGCCAGCCCGTCGTGGTGGACAATCGCGGCGGGGCGAATGGCTTCCTGGCGTCGGATGCGGTCGCGCGCGCGCGCCCCGATGGCTACACGTTCCTCTGGACGGCCAACACCACGCATGGGTCGAATCCCGCGCTGTTCCGCCGCCTGCCCTATGACCCCGTCGCGGATTTCGCACCCGTCGCGGTGATCGGCGTGGGCGTGCTGCTGGTGGTGGTCAACAACGACCTGCCGGTGCGCTCCATGCAGGACCTGGTGGCCTATGCGCGCGCCAATCCGGGGAAGCTCAACTTTGCGTCAGGCTCGGCTTCGTCGCGCGTGGCGGGCGAGATGTTCAAGGCGCAGGCCGGCATCGACATGGTGAACGTCACCTACCGGTCGAACCCGCTTGGCATCACCGATGTGATCGGCGGCGTGGCGCAGGTGATGTTCGTCGATGCCACCACCTCGGCCCCCCATGCGCGCGAGGGGCGGGTGCGCGCGATCGGCGTCACCAGCCGCCAGCGCGTCGCACTGCTGCCCGACGTGCCCACGGTCGAGGAACAGGGCTTCCCCGGCTACGAGATGCTGTCCTGGAACGCCGTCTATGCGCCGGCCGGCACGCCGGCGCCGATCGTGCTGCGCATGAACCGGCTGATCAACGACGTCATGGCGCGCCCCGCATCGGCGGAACGCCTCACCGCCAACGGCATGGTGCTGCGCCCGGGATCGCCCGAGGACCTCGCGACCTTCCAGGCCGCCGAGATCGACAAATGGAAACGCCTGGTGACCGCGGCGGGGATCGAACTGCAATGACCAAGGGTGTGCTGGACGGGCTGCGCGTGGTCGAGCTCGGCCAAGTGCTGGCCGGGCCTTTCGCGGGCGCGATCTTCGCCGACCTCGGTGCGGAGGTCATCAAGGTCGAGAAGCCCGATGGCGGCGACGATGCGCGCCAGATGGGCGCGGCCTTCCGCCATGGCGATGCGCTGAACTTCCACGAGTTCAACCGCGGCAAGAAGTCGGTGACGCTGGACCTGAAGTCGGCGGAGGGCGTGGCGGCGCTGCACGGCCTGCTCGCCGATGCCGACATCATGCTGCACAACCTGCGCCCCGGCGTGGCCGAGACGCTGGGCATCGGCCCGGACGCCGTGACGGCACGCCACCCGCGGCTGATCTACTGCGCCATGGCCGCCTTCGGCCATGTCGGGCCGGAGAAGCTGCGCCCAGGCTACGAGCCGCTGCTGCAGGCCTTCGGCGGGCTGTCGTCCATCACCGGCGAACCCGACGGGCCGCCGGTGCGCATGGGCGCCTCCGTGGTGGACCAGGGCACCGGGATGTGGACCGTGCTCGGCGCGCTGGCCATGCTGGAACGACGGCACCGCACGGGGCGCGGCGGGGTGGTGAATACCTCGCTGCTGGAGACCGCCGTGATGTGGGCCGGGCAGAAGATCAGCGGCTACGTCAACACCGGCAGCGTGCCGCCGCGCCACGCCTCGGGCCACCCGAACCTGGTGCCCTACCAGGCCTTCGACGCGGCGGATGCGCCCATCCTGGTGTGCTGCGGCAATGACCGGCTGTTCACGCGCTTCGCCGCCGAACTCGGCCACCCGGAATGGCCCACCGACCCGCGCTTCAACACCAACCGCGCGCGGCTGACGCACCAGGGCGCATTGCTGCCGATGATCGCCGCCATCATGCGCGCGGTGCCGCGTGCGGAATGGCTCGCGCGGCTGCAGCGCATCGGCGTGCCCTGCGCGCCGGTGAATTCCATCCCGGACGTGCTGGCCGAACCACAGGTCCAGGCGATGGGCATGGTGAACCAGGTGCCGGGCGAGGATTTCGCCCTGGTGTCGATGCCGCTGTCCTTCGACGGCGAGCGCCCGCGGATGCAGGGGCCGGCGCCGCGGCTGGGCGCCGACAATGCGCTGGTGGCGAAGCGGGCGGCGGAGTAGCGCGCGGGAAGGCCTGCGGCTCGCCTTGGCATAGCGCAGCGTCCCATGCGCGTGCCGTGGCGAGCGTCGTCTCGTGGTTGGCCGACTCCGGCCGATCGCGCCCTGCCCTACTCCTTCTCGATCCCTGCCATCTGCACGACGCGCCCCCAGCGCTCGCGGTCCTCGGCGAGCATGCGGTCCATGTCCTCCGGCGTGCCACCAAGCGGCTCCGATCCCCAGGAGATCAGCCGCTCGCTGATCGCCGGCGTCTTCACGATGCGGTCGATCTCGGTGGCGAGGCGTCGGCGGATCTCGATCGGCGTATTGGCCGGCGCGCCATAGCCCATCCAGGCATTGGCCTCGTAGCCCGCCAGCCCGGCCTCCTCCATGGTCGGCACATCGGGCAGCAGGGAGAAGCGACGCTTGGTGCCCACCGCCAGCGGGCGCAGCCGGCCCGCGCGGAAATCCTCGAGGAAGGACGGCACCTGCTCGATCACCAACTGGATGCGCCCGGCGATCAGGTCGGTGCGCGCCGGCGCGCCGCCGCGGTACTGCACCATCTCCAGCTCGATCCCACCGGCCATGGCGCGGAACATCTCGACGGTCAGGCGCGACGCCATGCCCGATGTCGCGAAATTCAGGCTGCCCGGCCGCGCGCGCGCCAGGGCGATGAACTCCTGCACCGTCGTCACCGGCAGCGAGGCCGGCACCGCCATGACATAGGGAATATTCGCCACCATGCAGACGCCACACAGGTCGCGCGCCGGGTCATAGGGCAGGTTGCGATAGACATGCCCGTTCACCGCCATCGGGCCAGGCGAGCCCGCGAGCAGCGTGTAGCCATCCGGCGCTGCCTTCGCCACCGCATCGGCGCCGATCACGCCGAAGGCGCCCGCACGGTTCTCGACCACCACCTGCTGGCCGAGCGGCGTGGCGAGGTTGTCCGCCACCAGGCGCGTCATCAGGTCGGTCGTGCCGCCGGGTGCGAAAGGCACGATCACGCGGATGGGGCGGGTGGGGAAGGCCTGCGCGAAGGACGGCCGCGCCAGCGCGAGGGCTGGCAGGGCAAGGGCTGTGCGGCGGGTGGTGGCGGTCATGGGGCGGCTCCGGCCTGGGGGTGCCGGTCATTGCCGGCGCGGCGTTCCGATCACGATTGGGCCTGATTTGAATTCAAAACTCAAGCCGCGCTGGAATCACAGGACGGCGCAGTCGGGGGCAACGCCGCTGCGCGTCACCCCTTCCCCAGCGTCCGTAGCAGCCGCGCCCCGGCATCATGCACATGCAGGCGCAGCAGCAGGCCGAGCCGATCGGCATCGCCATCGCTCAGCGCCGCCAGGATATCGCGATGCTCGCGGTTCACCTGCGCACGGCTGTTGGCGATCTGCCCGCCGAGGCGGATGTAGCGCTCCACCCGGTTGGCCAGGACGCCCAGCAATTCGCCGGTGACGCGCCGGCCGGAGGCAGCGCGGATGCGGTCATGGAAGCGGCGGTTGTGCAGGGCGAAGGCGCGGCCGCTTTCGGGCGTGCCGATGGGCAGCGCTTCCATGGCGGCGGCCTCGGCCTCGATGGCGGCGATGTCGGCGTCGCTGCGGTTGCGGGCGGCGGCCTGGCCGATGCGTTCCTCGAACAGGGCGCGGATTTCGAAGATCTCGGCGATGTCGGCGGGATCGAGCGCGGCCGCGACGTAGCCGCGGCGCGGGCGGGATTCAGCCAGGCCTTCTGCGGCGAGTTGGCGCAGCGCCTCGCGCACCGGCGGCCTGCTGACACCCAGGCGCGTCGCGATGTCCTCCTGCCGCAGCAGCGCCTCGGGCGGGATGGCGCCGGACAGGATGGCCTCGCGCAGTTCCGCCGCGACGAAGGCGGGCAGGCTGGCATGGCGGTCCTGCGCGCCGGCACGCGGCTTGGGCAGGCGGAGGTAGGGGGCGCGGGTCATGGCAGAATTGAATTCAAAATGATGGACAGGCCGGCGCGATGCAAGCAGCATCCGCGCCGAATGACCGGAGCCCGCCCATGCCGATGATCCTCGCCGCCAATGCCAATGCCCAGGGCAGCCATGTGGGCGAATGGCGCCACCCCGATGCATGGGACCGGCCGGCGGCGAACATCCAGAATGCCGTGCGCCTCGCGCAGATCGCCGAGGCCGGCAAGATGGACATGCTGTTCCTGGCCGACGGCAATGGCGTGCGGCAGATGGACAAGCCGGACCTCTTTGCCGCGACCTCGCCGTCGGATCGCCCGGGCGTGTTCGAACCGGTCACGCTGCTCTCCGCGCTGGCGATGGTGACGAAGCATATCGGCCTGGTGGCAACGACGACCACCACCTACGACCAGCCCTTCCACGTGGCGCGGCGCTTCGCCTCGCTGGATCATCTGAGCGGGGGGCGCGCGGGGTGGAACCTGGTCACCACATCCAACCCTGGCGATGCGTTGAACTTCAGCCACGCCGAGCATGTCGGGCGCGACGACCGCTACGAACGCGCCAATGAATTCGCCGAGGTGGTGAAGGGGCTGTGGGATTCCTGGGCCGACGATGCCTTTCCGCAGGACAAGGCGTCCGGGCGGTTCCTGAATCCGGAGCGCGTGCGCGTGCTCGCCCACAAGGGCAAGCACTTCCAGGTGGCGGGGCCGCTGAATGCGCCGCGCCCGCCGCAGGGGCATCCGGTGGTGTTCTCGGCGGGGCAGTCGGAGGCGGGGCGCGAGCTGTCCGCCCGCCATGCCGATTGCATCTTTGCCATCGAGGCGACGCTGCCCGCCGCGCAGGCGATGTATGCGGACTTCAAGGGACGGCTGGCGAAATACCGGCGCGAACCGGACGACCTGAAGATCCTGAGCGGTGTGACGATCATCGTCGGCGAGACGGCGCAGCAGGCGGCCGATATCGCCGCCGAGTTGGACGACCTGGTGCCGCCGGCGGTGGGCGTGGACTACCTGTCGAAGATGGTCGGCCGCAGCATGAAGTCCTTCCCGCTCGATGGCCCGATGCCGGCCTTCGCGGAGGAGCATGTCGGCCATACCGGCATTGGCCGCGCTATCGTGAAGGTGGCGCAGGATGAGGGCCTGACGGTGCGCCAGACCTATCGGCGCATCCTGCCGCAGATGGCCGGCAACATGTTCACCGGCGATGCGAAGCAGGTCGCTGATCGCATGGAGGAATGGTTCGTGGGCAAGGGCTGCGACGGCTTCATGGTGGCCGCGCCGGTGGTGCCCACGGGGATGGAGCGCTTCACCCGCCTGGTGATCCCGGAATTGCAGCGCCGCGGCCTGTTCCGGGTTGAGTATGAAGGCCGGACCTTGCGGGAAAATTTGGGGCTGCGCCGCCCGCCTCACCGCTTTTGATTGTTCGCGGTCCAGGGGGCCGTAGCCCCCTGGCGGGGTGGTTTGGAGGGGCAGCGCCCCTCCATTACGCCTTCATCAGCAGTTCCGGCCCCAGCGCATCCATCGTGTTCACGCCGATCAGCGCCAGGTCTCGATGGATCTCTTCCTGCAGCAGGTCGATCGCGCGCTCGACGCCCGCCTGCCCGCGCACGGCGGCCGCGCAGAGCATCGGCCGCCCGACGAACACGAAATCCGCCCCCAGCGCATAGGCCTTCATCACGTCGGTGCCGCGGCGGATGCCGCCGTCGTAGATCACCGGCAGCCCGCCGGCGACCTTCACGATGTCGGGCAGCATGCGCAGCCCCGAGACGGCGCCGTCGAGCTGCCGCCCGCCATGGTTCGACACCATGAAGCCGTCCACGCCCATCTCCTTCGCGCGCGCCACGTCATCCGGGTGCAGCACGCCCTTGATGAGCACCTTGCCAGGGAAGCGCTTGCGAATCAGGTCCAGGTGCTCCCAGGACAGCCCGTCGCGCGCCCCGAAGGCGCGTTCCAGGTCGCGCGAGAGGATCGGCGGGCCGCGCCCGGCGTCCATGTTCTCGAAATGCGGCATGCCGTGGGCTTGCAGCGTCTTGAACCAGGTGCCGAAGGCCCAGCTCGGGTGCGTGGCACCCTGCCAGAACAGCTTGAAGGTCGGCTTCAGCGGGATGGTGTAGCCGTTGCGGATGTTGTTCTCGCGGTTGGACGAGACCTGCACATCCACCGTCAGCACGAAGGTCTTGAACCCCGCGGCAATCACGCGGTCCACCAGAGGCTCGATCCGCGACGGGTCGCCCGGCAGGTAGGCCTGGTACCAGGCGTCGGGGTTGGCGGCGATGATGTCCTCCAGCCGGATGAGCGAGGATGCCGACATGATGAACGGGATGTTCTTCGCGCGCGCCGCCTGCGCCAGCACGATGTCGCCGCGATAGGCCAGCAGCGCGGAGGACCCCATCGGCGGGATGCCGAAAGGTGCCGCGTATTCGCGCCCGAACAGGCTCGCCTTGGTGTGGCGCGCGCGGGCATCGACCAGCACGCGCGGCACGAAGCCCCATTCGGCGAAGGCGCGGCGGTTGTCGTTGAGCGACCAGTCGGTCTCGACCCCGCCCGCCATGTAGCCGTGCAGCATCCTGGGCAGGTGCTTCTGCGCCGCAACCTCGAAATCATGCAGCGAGAGGAAGCCGCGCAGGTTGGGCGGGACCGGCGGCGCGGCGCGCTTCTGCGACAGGGTCTCGGCGGCAACGGGCGCGCGGGATTGCGCGGGGCCTTCGGCGTTCATTGTCTTGGATCACCCGGAATTGCGACGCTTCGATGATGCCGGGGTTGCGCGCGACAGGCCAGGGGCAGGGGCGCATGGGGGGTTTGCGCAGGGCTGGAATGTTGTCCCTTGCGCGAAGTGTAGCCTGGACTACATGATGCGGTCGAAGCCGCCTCCGGAGACCGCCCTCCATGATCCAGCCCTTCGCCCGCCGCGCCCTGCTGGGCACCGCGATCGCCGGCCTTGCCGCCCCTGCCCTCGCCCAGCCGGCCCGCCCCAAGCGCGTGGTCGCCACCTTCACCGTGCTGGCCGACATGGCGCAGAACGTGGCGGGCACCGCGGTGCTCGTCGAAAGCCTCACGCGCCCTGGGGCGGAGATCCATGACTACGAACCGACGCCGCTCGACGTGGTGCGTGCCCAGGCGGCCGATTTGGTTCTTTGGAACGGCCTGGGGCTGGAACGCTGGTTCGAACGCTTCTTCTCCCGCGTGAACGGCGTGCGCGACGCGGTGCTGACCATGGGCATCACGCCGGTGGGAATCGGCGAGGGCCCCTACGCCAACCAGCCCAACCCGCATGCCTGGATGTCGCCCACGTTGGCGTTGATCTATGTCGAGAACATCCGCCGCGCGCTGACCGCCATCGAACCGCATCACGAGGCAGCCTTCGAGGCGAACGCACACGCCTATGCCGCGCAGATCCGCGCGGTGGATGGGCGGCTGCGCGAACGCCTCGCGACCATTCCGGCCGACCGCCGCGTGCTCGCCACCTGCGAAGGCGCGTTCAGCTACATCGCGCGCGACTACAACATGCGCGAGGCCTATCTCTGGCCCATCAATTCCGAGGATGAGGGCTCCCCCCGCCAGGTGCGCGCGCTGATCGACACGGTGCGGCGGTCCCGGGTGCCCGCGGTGTTCTGCGAATCCACGGTGAATGACCGCCCGATGCGCCAGGTGGCGCGCGAGACCGGCGCGCGCTTCGGCGGCGTGTTGTTCGTCGACAGCCTGACCGGCCCGGACGGCGCCGCCCCCACCTACCTCAAGCTGCTGGAAGCGAATGCCGAGACCATTCTGCGCGGCCTGACCGCCGCGCCGGCCGCGCGGTGATGCTGGCCCAGCCCATCAGCCTGGCGGTCGAGTCCATCTCGGTCGCCTATCCGAACGGCCACCTGGCGCTGAAGGATGCCGGCTTCCGGCTGGATGCCGGCACCATCTGCGGGCTGGTCGGCATCAACGGCTCCGGCAAATCAACCATGTTCAAGTCGATCATGGGGCTGGTGCGCCCGGCGCAGGGCCGCGTGCTGGTGGCCGGCGGGCCTGTGGAAGCGGCGCTGAAGCGCAACCTTGTGGCCTATGTGCCGCAGGCGGAGGAGGTGGACTGGACCTTCCCCGTTTCGGTGCGCGACGTCGTGATGATGGGCCGCTACGGCCACATGAACCTGCTCCGTATCCCGCGCGCGGCCGACCGGCGGGAGGTGCAGGCCGCGCTGGAACGCGTCGGCATGGCGGACCTCGCGGAACGGCAGATCGGCGAACTCTCGGGCGGCCAGCGCAAGCGCGTCTTCCTGGCCCGTGCGCTGGCGCAGGGCGGGCAGCTGCTGCTGCTCGACGAACCCTTCACCGGCGTCGATGTCACCACCGAGGAAGCGATCATCGCCCTGCTCAAGGCGCTGCGGGACGAGGGACGGATCATCCTGGTCTCGACCCACAACCTCGGCTCCGTGCCCACCTTCTGCGACCAGGTGGTGCTGGTGAACCGCACCGTGCTGGCATCCGGCCCGACCGCCGAGGTCTTCACCGGCCCCAATTTGCTGCGCGCCTTCGGCGGCGCGCTGCGCCAGCACTCCCTGCCGGGCGCCACCCCGCTGCCCGCCGATGCCGTGGTGGTGCTGTCCGATGACGAGCGCCCGCTGGTCATGGCGCCCGACGGCCAGGTGATCGGCCGGCTCGAACGGGACGCCTGACCATGGGCGAGGACCTGCTGGTTCCCTTCCTTTACGACTACATGCGCCGCGCGCTGGCGATCAGCGCGCTGGTCGGCGCGGTCTGCGGGCTGCTGTCCTGCTACGTGGTGCTCAAGGGCTGGTCGCTGATGGGCGATGCGCTGTCGCACGCCGTCGTGCCCGGCGTGGTGATCGCCTGGCTGGCGGGCATTCCCTTCGCGGTCGGCGCCTTTGCCTCGGGGATGGTGGCGGCGTTGGTCATGGCGGGGCTGCGCGAACGCACGCCCATCCGCGAGGATGCGGTGATTGGCGTCGTCTTCACCGCCTTCTTCGGCCTCGGCCTGTTCCTGATGTCGCTGTATCCGTCGGATATCCGGCTGCGGACCATCATCTTCGGCAATGTCCTCGGCATCGCCGACGAGGACATCGTGCAGATGGCCATCATCGCCGTGGTGGTTCTCGCCGCGCTCGCGCTGCGCGGGCGGGACCTGATGCTCTCGCTGTTCGACCCGACGCAGCTGGTGGTGGCCGGCGGCAGCCCTGCGCGCATGCGGATCCTGCTGCTGGTGCTGCTGGCCGCGACCGCCGTGGCGGGGTTGCAGGCGGTCGGGGCGGTGCTTGTGATCGGCATGCTGGTGACGCCGGGTGCCACCGCCTACCTGCTGACAGACCGCTTCGGGCGGATGGCGGCGCTCGCCTCGGGCATCGGCGCGCTCACCGGGCTGCTCGGCGCCTATGGCAGCTATTTCCTGGATGGCAGCACGGGGGGCAGCATCGTCGCCCTGCAGGCCGCGCTGTTCGTGGTGGTGCTGGTGTTTGCACCCAAGCACGGCATCCTGGCCAGCCGCCGCGCCGCGCGGGTGGCCACGGCATGACCGCTTTGCTCGCGCCCTGGCAGCATGGCTTCATGGTCGATGCGCTGGTGGTCGGGCTGATGGTGGCGGTTCTCGCCGCCATCCTCTCCTGCTTCGTGGTGCTGAAGGGCTGGTCGCTGATGGGCGATGCGGTCAGCCACGCCATCCTGCCGGGCGTGGTGGTCGCCTACCTGGTCGGCGCGCCGCTGGTGATCGGCGCCTTCGTGGCCGGCTTTGCCTGCGCGCTGGCCTCCGGCGCCATCCGCGCCACCAGCCGCATCAAGGAGGACGCTGCACTCGGCGTGGTGTTCTCCGGCATGTTCTCGGTCGGGCTCATCATGCTGACGCAGGTGCGGTCCAACGTGCATCTGTCGCATGTGCTGTTCGGCAGCATCCTCGGCATCGAGGCGGATGATTTCTGGCAGACCTTGGTCATCGCCGGCGCCGGCCTGCTGATCCTGGCCCTGCGCGGGCGCGACCTGGTGCTGTTCTGCTTCGACCCCGGCCAGGCGCGCATCGCAGGGCTGAGCGTAGGCCGCCTGCGGCTGCTGCTGCTGGCGGTGCTGGCTGCCAGCATCGTCGCCGGCGTGCAGGCGGTGGGCGTGATCCTGGTGGTGGCGCTGCTGATCACACCGGGCGCGATCGGCCTGCTGCTGGCGGACCGCTTCGGCCGGATGGTGTGGGTCTCGGTGGCTGCGGCCTGCACGGCGACGGTAGCGGGCATCCAGTTCAGCTTCATGCTGGATGCGTCGACGGCCGGGTCGATCGTGCTGGCGCTGAGCGCCATCTTCGTGGTGGCGCTGCTGGCCTCGCCGCGGCATGGGTTGCTGCGGCGGCGCGGCGTGCCGCAGGCCCCGGCGCCTCAAGCCATCCCGAAATAGGGCGTCGCCCGCGGCACCATTGGACCGCCGGCCCCGGGGCGACACGTTATGGCGCCCCTCGCGGCGACGAAATGATGCAGCAGCTACAAATTCACACACCGCTTCCCACGTGCTATCCACCCCCCATCATGTCCGACCACGACACCGCCCCACCGGACGAGGCCGCCCGCCACGCCTCCGCCCGCACTGCCCGGGCCTCGGCGCTGGCGCAGGACTATGTCGAGATCATCGCCGACCTGCTCGAACGCGAGGGCGAGGCCCGCCCGACCGACATCGCCCGGCGCTTGGGCGTCACCCACGCCACCGCCATCAAGACCATCGGCCGCCTCAAGCGCGACGGGCTGGCGCATTCCAAGCCCTATCGCGGCGTCTTCCTGACCGAGGAAGGCCACGACCTGGCGCGCCGCGTGCGCGCCCGCCACATCACCGTGGTGGCCTTCCTGGCCGCGATCGGCGTGCCCCCCCAGGTGGCCGAAGCCGATGCCGAGGGCATCGAGCACCACGTCAGCGACGAGACGCTGGCCGCCTTCGAACGATTTCTCGCCAAGGCCTGAAGCCCTTCATCCCGGCGCCACATTCGCCCGGGCAGACTGGCCGCACCCAAGGAGACACCGCATGCGCACCAGCCTCGCCGCCGCCATCCTCGCCGTTGCCCTGCCCGTCGCGGCCCAGGCGCAGGACCGCCCGCAGATCTTCCCCACCCGCGACGTCGCGGTCACCTACCGGGTCGCCGGCCAAGGCCAGCAGGCGGAACTGACCATGCAATGGGCCGCCGCGCCGCGCCTGATGCGCATGAACATGCCCGGCGGCGTCGGCTACATCGTGGCCGACCACCAGAACCAGCGCGGCTTCATGGTCATGGAAGCCATGCGGACCATCATGGACGTGCCGCTCGCCCAGGCCGCCGGCATGCAGCGCGACCTCGAGAACGCGCAGTTCACCCGCGCCGGCACCGAAAAGATCGCCGGCACCGACTGCACCGTCTGGCGCTACCAGGGCGCGTCCCAGTCCGGCGAGGCCTGCATCACCGCCGATGGCGTGATGCTGCGCGCCCAGGGCTCGGCCCAGGGCCAGCAGGGCCGGATGGAGGCCACCCGCGTCGCCTATGGCGCGCAGGACGCCGCGCAATTCCGCCGCCCGCAGGGCTACCAGACCATGCAGATGCCGCAGGGTATCCCCGGGGGCATGCCCGCGACGCCGCGCTGACGCGCTCCCGGCTGGGGGGAACACCCCTTCCCCCCGGCCATCCCGCGCGCCACATCCGCCCCATGAACCGCCGTCCTCTCCTCCTCGCGCCGTTCCTGCTGGCCACGCCGGCCCTTGCCCAGCGCGCCGGCGCACCGCCGGCCGCCGCGCTGACCGACCGCGACCGCGCCGACCTCACGCGGATCGAGGCGTATCTCAACGCCCTGTCCACGCTGCGCGCCCGCTTCCTGCAGATCGCGCAGAACGGCGCCGCCGCCGAGGGCACCGCCTGGATCTGGCGCCCCGGGCGCATGCGCTTCGAATACGACCCGCCCGAACCCCTGCTGCTGGTGGCCGATGGCGGGCAGTTCCTGATGTACGACCGCGAATTGCGCGCGCCCACCACGCTGCTGGTCAGCCGCACGCCGCTGGGCATCCTGCTGCGACGGGAGGTGCGGCTGTCGGGCGACGTGACGGTCACCGGCATGGATCGCTCCGGCGGCTTCCTGCGCGTGACCATGTACCGCACGTCGGAACCCAACGAAGGCCGCCTCACGCTGGTCTTCAACCCCGAGCCGCTGCAGCTTCGCCAATGGGCGGTGACCGACGCGCAGCAGCGCGAGACGCGCGTGAGCCTGTCGCGAATCGAGACCGGGCTGCGCTTCCCCGCCGGGCTGTTCCAGTTCAACGACCCACGCTTCTTCGAACCGGGCGGCTATGGGCTGCCGCAAAGCGGCTGAAGCCTCCAACCAAGGCGCCCGCGGCCCCGCTTTGCATGGCATCCGTGCAACGCATGGCCCGCATTCACGAAAAACCCACCGGACGCCTTGATCCTGACACCGCGTCGCGGAAGTGTAGTGATCCATGAGACCTCTCGTTGGCATCTCCTGCTGTCAGAAAGCCTTCGGCATCTTCGGGACGCCGAACCACGCGGCCTCGGACACCTACATCCGGGTCGTGCGCGGCCCGGCCGCCGGCACGCCGGTGCTGCTGCCCGCCGCCGGCGAGGACCTGTCGTCCGAATTGCTGCCCCACCTCGATGGGCTGATCCTGACCGGCAGCCGCTCCAATGTCTGGCCGGGCTTCTATGACGGCCCCGCCCATGCCGAGGGCACGCCCGAGGACCGCTACCGCGACGACACCACCCTGCCGCTGATCCGCGCCGCCATCGACCATGGCGTGCCGCTGCTCGCGATCTGCCGCGGCATGCAGGAACTGAATGTCGCGATGGGCGGCAGCCTCGACCAGCGGATCCAGGACCTGCCGGGGCGGATGGATCACTCCACCCCGTCGGACCAGCCCATCCCGAAGGTGCGCACCGGCAAGGCCCATGCGGTGCGCGTCGAGCGCGACGGCGCGCTGGCCCAGGTACTGACGCCCGCTGCCCGCCGGACCGGGCGCCTGGCGGTGAATTCGCTCCACAACCAGGGCGTGCAGCGCCTGGCCCCGCGCCTGGTCGCCGAGGCCTGGGCGCCCGACGGCACCATCGAGGCCGTTCGTGTGGACGGCGCGCGGGGATTCGCGCTGGGCGTCCAGTGGCACCCGGAATACGACTGGGAACACGACGCCGACAGCCGCGCCATCTTCGACGCTTTCGGCCGCGCCTGCGCCGCGTATCGCGCCGCGCGGAGCGCACGCCCAGGTCTTGCCCAGGCGGCGGAGTAGCCGCACGGGTGATCGCTGTCACCGAGCAGACATGATTTGCGCTTTGATTTCGCAGCATAAACGGGCTAGTGTTTCTTAGCCGGGTTCCAAAAATCCGGTGGACGACAACCGGTATCCCCTGCCGGCTCGCCCGACTATTCCGATCGGAAACAATACCGCGCCCGGTCACCCCCCTGACCGGGCGCACCTTTGTCTGGTTGGTGCTGCGAGAACCATGACTTGGCGGCCGATCTTCAGAAATAACTTGAAGTGACCTGGGGCGCCTTCCGGCGCCCGCGCCAGGGCTGTATACCAAGCCATCCCACCCTGCCCCGGAGCCTCGCCCGCATGGTCGCCTATGTCCTCGCCCCGCCGCCGGTCGCCGCCATCCCCGTCAAGGGGACCGACGCCATGTTCCCGGTGCGGCGCATCTTTTGCGTCGGGCGGAACTACGCCGAGCATGCCATCGAGATGGGCTCCGACCCGACCCGTGAGCCGCCCTTCTACTTCGCGAAGCCGGCCGATGCCGTCGTGATCAACGGCGCCGACATGCCCTACCCCACCGTCACCAAGTCCCTGCACCACGAGATGGAGCTGGTCGTCGCCATCGGCGTGGGTGGGAAGAACATCGGGGTGGCCGACGCGCTGAAACATGTCTGGGGCTATTGCTGCGGCCTCGACATGACCCGCCGCGACATCCAGAACGAGGCCAAGAAGACCGGCCGCCCCTGGGACATGGGCAAGGGCTTCGACCAGTCCGCGCCGATGGGCGCGCTGGTGCCCGCCGCCGGCATCGACCCCTCCAAGGGCAAGATCGAACTCAAGGTGAACGGCAAGGTCACGCAGACCTCCGACCTGTCCAAGCTGATCTGGTCGGTGCCGGAAGTCATCGCCAACCTGTCCGAACTCGTTGAACTGGCGCCCGGCGACCTCATCATGACCGGCACGCCCGAGGGCGTGGCGGCCGTGGTCCGCGGCGACGTGCTGGAAGGCTTCGTCGAGGGCGTGGGCGAGGTGAAGACGAAGATCGTCTGATGCCCCGGAAAGCCGCCGCCGGGAGCGGCACGCTGCGCGTCGTCACCTGGAACATCAACAGCGTGCGGCTGCGGCTGCCGCTGTTGAAGGGCCTGGTCGAGACGCTCGCGCCGGACGTGCTCTGCCTCCAGGAAACCAAGTGCCCGGACGAGCATTTCCCGCATGAGGGCGCCGCCGCACTCGGCTTCAACTATCGGCTGGTGCGCGGCATGAAGGGCTACAACGGCGTCGCCATCCTCTCGAAGCGCCCGATCCTGGCGCGCGATGGCGACCCGGACTGGTGTTCGCGCGGCGATTGCCGGCACCTGGGCGTCAGCGTCGATGCCCCCGGCGGACCGATCGAACTGCACAATTTCTACGTCCCGGCCGGCGGCGACATCCCCGACCGCGAGGCCAACCCGAAATTCGGCCACAAGCTGGACTTCGTGGCGGAAGCGACCGCCTGGTCCGCCGCCCGCCCGGCGCGGCGCGCCGTCCTGGTGGGCGACCTCAACATCGCGCCGCTGGAACACGATGTCTGGTCGCACAAGCAGTTGCTGGACGTGGTGTCGCATACGCCCGTCGAGGTCGCGGCGCTGACCGAATGGCAGAGGGTCGGCGGCTGGCACGACGCGCTGCGCCACTTCGTGCCCGCCGACCAGAAGCTCTACACGTGGTGGTCCTACCGCGCGCGGGACTGGCGCGCGGCCGATCGCGGCCGGCGTCTCGACCATGTCTGGGTCAGCCCCGACCTGGCCGGCGGGCTGAAGCAGCACATCGTGCTGAAGGACGCGCGCGACTGGACACAAGCCTCGGACCACGTGCCCGTAATGGTGGAGATCGCAGCATGAGCAGCGGACCCGTGACCGGCCGTCGCGCCGCCCTGCTGGCCATGCTGGCGGCCTTGACGGCCTGCGCCGCGCCCGAGCCCGCCCCGGCCCCGGTGGTCACCGCCGACCCCGACCCCGATCCGGAGACGGTCTACACCCCCGGCCCGATCGTCTGGGAGAACCTGACGGAGGAGCACAAGCGCCGCGCCCGCCAGGGCCTCACGCGGCTGGGCGAGGACGTGCCGGACGACGCCACCCTGCAGGCGCGCTGGATGCTGATGCCGCCGGCCCAGCAGCGCTACATGATCCGCCGCCCGCCACCGCCGCCGCCGCCGCCACGGGTGACCACCCGCGGGCGCGGGCGCGCACCGGCGCGCGGCCGCGCCGCCGCCCCGGTGCGTCGGGCTGCCCCGCCACCGCGCCGCCGCCCGCCGCCGCCGCCGCCGCGGCGGTAGCTTCCCACGCCTGCGCCGATCGCCATCGGCGCGGGCACGCCGCCTCAGTCCACCCGCGCGCCCGAGATCTGCACCAGGCGCTGCCACCGCGGCGTCTCGCTCGCGATCATCGCCGCCATCTCCGCCGGACTCTCGCTGACCGCCGCGTCGTAGCCGAGCGGGCGCAGCGCATCGCGGAAGCCGGGCTGCGTGCCCACCTGGCGCAACCCGGCGAACAGGCGCGCCACCTCGGCATCCGGCGTGCCTGCCGGCACCATCATCGCATTCCACGACCGGATATCGATGTCGCTGAGGCCCAGCGCCGCATATTCCGCGAAGGACGGCACGTCCGGCAGCAGCCCGAAGCGCCGCCGGCTGGACACGCCCAGCGCCCGCAGCCGACCCGCCTCGACATGCGGGATCAGCGCGGTCGGCAGGTCGGCCGACCCGTCCAGCACGCCCGAGACCGCATCGATGGTGGCCTGCGCGCCGCCGCGATAGGGCAGTTCGGTGATCTGCACCTGCGCCGCCTGGCCGAGTGCGGCCAGCGTCAGGTGGCTGACCGTGGCCACGCCGGAATGCGCCAGGCGCAGCGCGCCCGGATTGGCGCGCGCCCAGGCGAGTGTCGCCGGCAGGTCGGTCCAGCCGCGTTCGGCCGCGCGTTGCGCGTTCACCACCAGCAGCACCGAGGCATCGGTGATCTGCGTGACCGGCCGCAGGTCGCGCGTGGGGCTGAACGGCATCGAGGCCTGCAGGAAGGGCGCGGCACACAGCGTGGCCGCGCCGATGATGCCGATCATGGTGCCATCCGGCGGCCCCTTGGCCACCGCATCGGCGCCGATCAGCCCCCCGGCGCCGCTGCGGTTGTCCACCACCACCGGCTGGTCGAGCACCGCCGGCAGCCGGTCCGCCAGCACGCGCGCCAGGCTGTCCACGCCGCCGCCGGGCGGAAACGGCACGACAACACGCAGCGGGCGCCGCGCGCCCTGCGCCAGGGCGGGCGCGGCAAGCAGGGTGGCGGCGCCGAGGATGAGGGGCCGTCGATGGATGGTCATGCGGTCGTCTCCGATATCCCGCGCAGGCTAGGGCGCGCGCGACGGCAGCGGAAGCCGGGGGTCCTTGCGGCCGCCGACCGCCGCGACCAGCCCCGCGCGCCTCACGGCGCGACCAGCCCCGCGCGCCTCACGGCGCGACCCGGCCCGCCCGTGCCGCCACGCTCGGTGGAATCCGCCCGCGCCGCAGCGCCTCCTGCCAGACGCGCTCGACGGCCCGCGTACCGCGCCGCGTCACCGCACGTGCATCGGCCACCGTCACGCGTCCGTCACGCAGCAGCACGCGCCCGTCCACCATCGCCAGCGACAGGTCGGACGCCGCGCCATTGGTCAGCAGCGCCTTCAGCGGGTCCCACACCGGCTGGTAGCGCGACGAACCCAGGTCGATCGCCACCAGGTCCGCCCGCGCGCCGGGCGTGATCACGCCAAGATCGTCGCGCCCCAGCGCCAGCGCCGCATCCTGCGTGGCGGCGCGCAGCACGCGCTCCGCCGACAGCCCATGCGCCGAGCCCGACTGCACCTTGGCGAAGATCGACGCCGTGCGGACCTCCTGCACCATGTCGAGCGTCACGCCATCGGTGCCGATGCCCAGCCGCACGCCCGATGCCTCGAACCGCGCCAGCGGCACGAAGCGGCCGCTGCGGGCGAAGGCGAGCGGGCAGGATGCGACCGCGGCGCCACCCGCGCGCGCCATCTCCAGCTCCTCATCCGTCGCGTACATCGCATGCGCCAGCACCACGCCCTCGCGCAGCAGGCCGAGGCCGCGCAGGTGGTCAAAGGACCCGGTGCCGTGGCGCGCCCGCACCAGCTCGATCTCGTGCAGGTTCTGTGCGGCGTGGATCGACACGATGGTGCCGAGCTCGCGCGCCTTGGCATCGACGCGCCGCAGCAGGTCCGGCGTGCAGGAATCCGGCCCATGCGGGCCGAAGCCGATGCGGGTGCGCCCGCGCGGGCCCTCGTCATGCCGTTCGAACAGCGCGACGATGGCATCGAGGCCCGGATCGGCGCTGCCCTCCGGCCGGTACAGCGGCGTGCCATCCGCCGCCATGTCGAGCCCCGGCGTCGAGAACAGGTAGGGGCAGGAATAGCTGCGCAGGCCCAGCGCCCGCGCGCGATCGACGAAAGGCGCCTGCTGCAGCCGGAACACGTCGAGCACGGTGGTGGTGCCGCAGCGCAGCCCTTCCAGCAGCGCCATCTCGGCGACGTCGCCGATCTCCTCGGGCGTCATGATCTCGGCCGCCAGGTCGCCGATCGGCATCAGCAGCGAGAAGACGATGTGCCCCGGCAGGTCGCCCGGCGCGATATCGTCCGCCAGGCCGCGGAACAGCGGCGCCGAAACGGCGTGGTTGTGCAGGTTGACCAGGCCCGGCAGCAGCAGTGCCTCCGGCAGGTCGATCCGCTCGGCATCGATGCCGGCCGTATCGGCCAGCACGTCCAGGATCGCGCCATCGGCGCCGATCAGCACGGCGTGCTCCTCGCGCAGCCCGCCTTCGGGGCACCAGGTCCAGCGCGGTGTCAGGAGTGTCGGTCGCATGCGTCGGTTCCTGGATGGCGCGGGCGGGCCCCGCGCGTGCATTCGGCGGCGTTCCGCGCCGCCGCGCAATGGGGCGCGACGGCCTGCGCCCGTCAGCCCATCGCCATCCCGATCCGCCCCAACCCGGGCAGCTTCACCGCCGGGCGCCGCACATCGATCCCCGCCACGCCGCCCAGGATGTTCACCTCGACCCCCTCGACCCAGCCGATGGTCAGCCCGGCATAGCCGCCCAGCGTCAGCCTCAGCCCGGTGCCGGATGCCGTGCGGCGCAGCCACCACCCGTCATGCGGGAAGTCCTTGCCGATCGCATGGGGCGGCAGCACGGCCTGCGCCTCCGGCACCGACTCCAGCACGGCGGCGACGAAGGTGTTGGAATTCGGCCCCGGCCACACCCTGTAGTCGCCGCGCTCGCGCCAGCGATACGCCTCGACGGCGGCCTGCATGCGCGGGATCAGCGCCGCCGCGGCATCGCCATCCGCGGCGAAGACCAGCTGCGGATCGCGGCCGAACCAGCGCCCATCCGGCACGAAGCCATTCACGCGGATCGGCTCACCCCAGGCGGTGTAGTCCCAGCGCGTGTAGTCGCTGGCACCCTCGGGCTTCACCACGATCCAGCTATGCACGGCGAAGATGCCGCGCCAGCGCACCGTGGGCGCGGCAAACACGCGCACGATGGCGCCGGGATGCTGGTCCGCCGGTGGCAGCAGGCCGGCCGACGACCGGTCCGCCCCCGCCCATGCCACGCCGATCCCGTCGCGCTGGTACAGCAGCGCCGCGATGCCGAGCGGCACCAGCCAAAGGACGATGAACAGGATCAGCATGCGGCGGGCGATCTTCATGGGCCGCCATGATCTGTGGCCGTTGCGCCCGCGAACAACCCCGCACGGGCCCACACCCTGGCAGCCGGCCCCGGGCGGCACCAAGTCCCAGCCATCCGCAGAGGAACCTGCCGCATGAACGACTCGCCCGACTACACCCCGCCCAAGGTCTGGACCTGGAACAAGGCCAATGGCGGGCGCTTCGCCAACATCAACCGCCCCATCGCCGGCCCCACGCACGACAAGGACCTGCCGGTCGGCCGCCACCCGCTGCAGCTCTATTCGCTCGGCACGCCGAACGGCGTGAAGGTCACGATCATGCTGGAGGAGCTGCTGGCGCTCGGGCACACCGGCGCGGAATACGACGCCTGGCTGATCCGCATCGGCGAGGGCGAGCAGTTCGGTTCCGGCTTCGTCGCCGCCAACCCGAATTCCAAGATCCCGGCGCTGGTTGACCGCAGCGGCCCCGGGCCGATCCGCGTCTTTGAATCGGGCGCGATCCTGGTGCACCTGGCCGAGAAGTTCGGCGCCTTCCTGCCGACCGAGACCGCCGCGCGCGCCGAGACGCTGTCCTGGCTGTTCTGGCAGATGGGCAGCGCGCCGTATCTGGGCGGCGGCTTCGGGCATTTCTACGCCTATGCGCCGTCCAAGATGGAATACCCGATCGACCGCTTCGCCATGGAGGTGAAGCGCCAGCTTGATGTGCTGGACCGCCAGCTCGCGGACAACGCCTTCATCGCGGGCGCTGACTACACGATCGCCGACATGGCGATCTTCCCCTGGTATGGCGGGCTGGCGAAGGGCTGGCTGTATGGCGCGGCGGAATTCCTCGACGTGGCATCCTACAAGAATGTCCAGCGCTGGGCCGATGCGGTGGGCGAACGCCCGGCGGTGAAGCGCGGGCGCATGGTCAACCGCGTGCAGGGCGACCCATCCAGCCAGTTGCACGAACGCCACGACGCCAGCGACTTCGACACGCGCACCCAGGACAAGCTGGCGGCGGCGGAGTAACGCCCGCGGGCGGGGCTTAACCCTCGGTTAGGCCCCGCCCCTCCACCATCGCGGCGCGCGCCCCTTGCGGCGCCTTGGTGGCAGGAGGCCCCTCGATGACGACCCTTCCCTCGCCGGCTGCGATGCAGCCCGCCATGCCCGATGGCAGCGCGGCGCAATACGCCTTCAACGAGACCTGCTCGGTGCTGGTCGGCTGGCACAGGCGCGATGGCGTGCTGCGAATGCTCTCGCCGACCGGTGCCGTGGTCGGCGGCATCTCCGGCCTGCGCCCCGGCGACAGCCTGCGCCTGGTGCTCTACCGCGAGGAGGTGGTGGTGCGCGATTGCCGCGTGGTGCGCGCCACGCTCCAGGGCATCGAACTCGCGCATGCCGACCACGCGGCGAAGGCTGCCCTGCAATAGTCATCACGACACCCGGTGCAGGCTTCGCCCAACTCGGCCATATAGCACCGCGATGCGCCTGATCCTGCCGGTCCTGTTGCTTGCCCTCGCCGCCTGTGCGGGGCGCGAGGCTCCCCTGCCCGACCCGAACCCGACCAATCCCCTCGCGCGCGCCGCGGTCGAGGAATGGCGCGGCTGGGGGCGCGTCGTCATCGAAGGCTGGCCCGAATACCGCCCGGCCGACAATGCCGCGACGCCCGCGCGGATCGCGCGGCTCCAGGAATACTGGTCCTCCCTGCCGGGCGGCTGGCGTATCGCGGCACGGCACCGGGATCTGCGCCAGGGCATGGTGGCGCTTGCCGCCCGCATCGCCGCCGAGGAGGACGAAGCGCCGGTGATGCCGCAGGCGAGCATCGACGACCTCGGCTACTACGCGAACCCCGCCTGGTCGGCGGCCTTCGTGTCGGCCATCGCGCGATTGGCGATGATGCCGGAGGCCGACCTGCCTTCCTCCTCCCGCCATGCGCGCTATGTGGATGCGATGCTCGACAGCGCCCTGCGCGAACCGCAATATGCAGCCTTCGCGCCACATGCGCCGCAGGATCGGGCGCCTGCGCCGGGCGACCTGCTGTGCGCCGACCGCGCTCAGGTGCGCCTGTCGCACTGGACCGAACGCCTGGCCGAAACGGGCCGCCCGCGCCCGATGCATTGCGACGTGGTGGTCCGCACCCTGCCCGGCATGATCGAGGCGATCGGCGGCAATGTGCAGGGCCATGTCGCGCTGCGCCGCTTTCCGGCGGACGCGTCGGGCCGCGTGCTGCCCGCGCCCTACGACCGTCCGTCCTTCTTCCTGCTGCTGGAGGCGCGGCGGCCAGCACCCGGCTGACGCTCAGCCCGACCAGGTTGAACGGCCCGGTCGGGCGACGATGCGCGCGACGACGCGTGGCCAGCGACGTTGCAGTGAGGCGGCGCTACGCGAACAGTTCCGGCCGGTATTCGAAATGCATCGTGTCGTAGTGGTACCACTTGCCGCCCCAGATGAAGCCCTCGGCCTCGAAGGGCTCGACCACCTCGAAGGGGATGCGGTTGCGGTGCGGGAAATCGCCACGCGCGCGGGACCACGCCCAGTAATCCGACTGCCGCACCGCGATGTCGATCGCCGCGCCATGGCCGTGGATGCTGGGCAGGCCGGTATCGGCAACCGCGCGGCAGGCGTAAGCGCCGGCGGCCGGCACCAGCCAGGCCCTGAAGCGGTCCGGCAGCGCCTCCAGCCCGGCGATGACACGTTCCAGCCGCGCCGCGACATCGTTCACCGTGGTCACCCGCAGCGCCTGCGGATGCGTGCGCGGCATCCACGTCACGGCTCGCACGCGCGGTGCCGCCTCGCCGCGGCGGCAATCGCCATACATGCGGTCGAAGAAGGCGGTGTTCCGCAGCCGGCCGGGGCTGTGGTCGCGCGGCGGCGGCGTGCGGGGCGGGCCGGCGACGTAGTCCTGGCGCAGCTGGTCCATGATGGTGGCGTCGCGCAGCATCGTCGCGAAATCGCGCGCCGGCAGGCCTGCGCCGACCGGCATGCGGGTGCCGTCGCGCCAGGTCAGGACGTCGTCGGCGATGCCAACCAGGTGGTCCGGATAGGCCGCGACAAGCCGCGCCAAGCGCGGATCGCCGCTGGGCCGTGGCGGCGGGGCGGTTGCGGCGCACCCCGCGAGCGCCGCCGCGCCGGCCAACAGCCCGCGGCGGGTCACGCGGTCCGCTTCAGCCAATGCTTCGCGATGCGGCAGGCCACCGTATAGGCGGGGTTGAACACGTTGCCGACGTCGTAGCGGACCACCTGGCCCATCAGGTGGCTCGCCGAGCGCGCATCGAGGCCGTAATCCTCGCCGAGCCAGCGCATCATCTCGGTCGTGGCGTGCTGCAGCGCCTGGTCGAGCGGGCGGGCATTGCCGATGGTGAAGATGTCGTCCGCCGTCTCGCCGCGCGGCCAGGTGATGCGGCGCTTCAGGACGCGGAAGGTGACCTCCATCTCGAAGGAGGTCTCGATGCCGGTGCCGACGATCTCGCCATCGCCTTGGCAGGCATGGCCGTCGCCCAAATAGAACAGCGCGCCGGGCACGCTCACCGGGAACCATGCCGTCGTGCCGGGTGCGAACAGACGGTAATCCATGTTGCCGCCATTGGGGCCGCTGGTCGCGGTCGACAGCGCCTGGCCGCCGGCCGGCGCAACGCCGAAGCAGCCGATCATCGGCTGGATCGGCGGGGCGAAGTGCTCCAGCCCCGGCGCGGGGTCGGCCAGGCGCACCGTGCCGGCTTCGCGGTCGATGACCCAGACCGAACGCTGCGCGGGTGGGCGATCGGGAATGGCAGCCGGGTCCAGCACCGTCAGCGCCAGCGGCGAATACGTCCAGCCGGTGCCACGCGAGGGCGTCAGCCGGTCGATCCGCACGCAGAGCGTGTCGCCCGGTTCCGCGCCCTCGATAAAGAAAGGGCCGGTCATCGGGTTGGGGCGCGGCGCGACTGCGGCCTCCCGCGCATCGAGGCCGGAGGCGTCGATCGTGTCGGTCACCACCGTGTCGCCATCGGCGACGCGCAGGACGGGTTCGGCCGTGCCGATGGCGTTGAAGTAGCGGGTCGGCTGGAAGCGGTGCGTGGTCATGGGGTGGCAGGCTAGGGCAGAAACCGGCCGGGCGGAATCATCCGTCCGGCGGGGGCGCGCGGTTGGCGCGGACGCTGGCCAGGCCCCGCGCATGCGGCGCAGCTCCGGGCGGTCCCGGCGGCGCGCGAACCGTCAGCCGGCGCGGTCAGGCGCGGTGGATGGGTGGTGCGCGGCCGGTCTGCGCCAGGTAATCGCCGCCCCAGCCCTGCGGCGCAGGGTAGCGCTCGATCGGCTGCTGCAGGTCGCGCAGCCAGGGCGGGCGTTGATCCGACGGGCCCAGCACCCGCGGCAGCACGCTGCGCGACGGCGGCATGGCACACGCCGCCAGGATCGCTGAGGCCGCGAGCAAGCTGAGTCCCAATGATGCCGCGTGTCGCAATCGCCGCCCCCATGCTGCCCGGCAGAGTAGAGCATCGGCTGCGTGAACGGAATCGCCGCTGCGGGTCAACACGCGCATCGAGCGAATGGGCCGGGATGCGCGACGGGAGCCTTGGCCGAGGCGGTGACGTCTCGCGCGCCGGACGACACCCTGGCCTGCGGCCTTAAGTCCCGCTGCGATCCTGGCGCCGGGCAACCCATGCAAGGGCGCCGCCCACGGCGTTCAGCAGAAGCCACGCGCCAGCCAATCCAGACACGACAAGACCCACGGCAATCAATTCCGACATCAACAGCTCCATCGACTGGTTTTTTTTCTTGGCCGCCGATATGCCCCGCGGCAGGGAGCGATCGCCACCAACCGGGAGGCATGGTGGCGCGGACGTGATGACACCTGACGGCTGTCTCGGCGCCTGCGGTTCGCGTCTCAGGCGGATTTCTCGCGCGGTGGGTGAATACCGCGAGGCAGGGTGCGGCTTGGCTGTTCCCGCAACGGGCCTTTGTCTGCGCGGCCGGCGCCGGCGTGCCGCATTGCCCGCAAGCTGCGTGCGCGACGCGGGGCGGCGATGGGACGGTATGGACTTGATGTCGTTGGAGAACTGGCGGAGGGGATGGGACCCTCTCCGCGCCATCCTGAGACCCAGCTATCCCTTGACCTTCCTTGCCCTCATAGACACCGTGAGGGGGAAAACGTGAGGGGAGCCGTGAGGGGGAATGGCGGAGATTGCGGGCTACTTAGAGCGGCGCCGGGCCGGCTGGTATGCGACTGTTGACGTGCCCCCTTCCCTGCGCGAGGCGGTCGGGCGGAAGCGCCTCCGCAAGGGCCTCGGCACGCCCGACAAGGACGTAGCGAAGGCCCGCCTCCCCAAGGCCCTTCTTGAACTTCACCACCGCATTGACGATGCCCGCCGGAAGCGGCCCGAGACTGACCCCGTGATGGCCGAAGCGATGGCATGGCGGGAGACCCTTGCCGCAGCCCGTGCGGGCAAGCCTACGGGCCTCCCGGTCGAACGCTTCGAGGACCCGGACGGGACCGTGCACGAGGCCCCCGCCGTGGGCTTCGCTATGGGCTTGGTCGAGGACCGCGCGGGGCGCATCGCGCGAGAGGAAGGGGCCTCGCGGGCACGGGCCTTTGCCGACATCGCGGCCGGCATCACCACCCCAACCACGCTGCACCTAGATGAATGGCTGGCCGAGCCCGGCGACCGTGGCCAACGGCGGTTGCGGACGGTGGCCGACTACAGGGGGATCGTGAAGCACTTTGCGGAGTGGCAGGCGGCAGGCGGGCATGGCGCCTCGGTCGAGGCGGTCACGCGCCGCGTCGCGGGCCTGTATGCCCAGCACCTAGAACGGTCGGTGAGCGCCACGCGCACCCGCACCGTCTGCGGCGCCCTCATGGGCTACTGGCGGTGGATGGAGAAGCGCGGCGTTGTCGCGGAGGGCATGGCGAACCCATGGGAACGACAGGCCCCCGGCAAGGCCCGTGCGAAGGGCGCTGCGGAACCTGAGCGGGCCTTCACGGATGCTGAGGTCACGGCCCTACTGGGCGGCCCGGCCGACGCCTTCATGCAGGACCTGATGCGGTTCGGCGCCCTCACTGGCGCCCGCCTAGAGGAACTGGCGCGGCTAACGGTCGGGATGTGCCGTGGGGACGTGATCCGCGCCCCGGGGGTGAAGGGGTCCAAGGTCTCAACGCCGCGCGACGTGCCGGTGCATCCCAACCTTGCGCCCATCATCGTGGCGCGGACGAAAGGCAAGCCCGCCGATGCCTGGTTGTTCCCGGAGTTTGGAGACCTGAACAAGCACGAGGAACGGTCGGGCGCGGTGTCCAAGAGGTTCAACCGCTACCGCCAGACCGTTGGCGTCCATGACCGGGAGGACGGCCGGCGGCGGTCCAGGGTGAACTTCCACAGCTTCCGTCGCTGGTTCTCGACACGGGCCATTGCAGCGGGCCAAGAGCCTCGGATCATTGAAGCCGTAATCGGCCACAAGCCCGACCCGTCAGATGTGCTGATGCGGAGCTACGTCACGGCGGGGCAGCTTGGGGCGAAGCTGCGAGAGTGCGTGCTAGCGGTGAAACTGCCCGCCTCCGCATAGTGTGGGCTGCGCCGGACGCGAGGAAGTAACCACTCAGATGCACCAACTGCCGCCGAGCCTTGAGACACACATCAAGCGGCGCTTCGCCGTCATTGTCGCGGATCGCGATGACACCCTGGCACACGAGGTCCGGGCCATTGCCGCATCTATGTCGGCGCGGGGCCTCCTGAACTCCGGGGCCACCGTTCGTGCGATGGTCTCGAACCACACCGCAGAGGTCCGGGAGCGAGGGCGGGCGCTTCTGGATTGTCTGCACAAGAGCTTGGCGGCCCTGGGCGGGTGCGGCCCCGACGGCCTCGCGCAAGCCGCCGCCGCCAGCCTAGCCCCTATCCTGGCCGACCAAACGGCCTTGCTCCGCCAGGCGCTCCAGAACACGGTTCCACTTAGGCAGCCGGGCACGCATGATCGCGTTCGGCTTCGGGCGCTGGAGATGTTTGACGCAGACGCCGCCCGTGCTGCCGAGGAACTTCAACTGTGCCTCGCGGAGATGGAGGGGACGGCGCGACAGATGGCGAACAAACCACCCCCACCGTCAGGTGTCACGATCCACACCGGCGACCATAGCCCGGTTACGTTCGTCACCGCCGGCCGGGATGTGTCCATCGGCAGCCCCTCGGAAGCTATCGCTACGATCCGTGAGGCTATGCAGGCGGTATTGGCGGCCCTGCCGCAGTCGTCGTTGCCGCCGGACAGGGCAGCCGAGGTGAAGGAACTCGCGACCCAATGCGCGGAGATGGCGGCATCATCAACGCCAGATAAAGCCAAGGTGCAGACCCTAGCGGGCCGCATCGGCGGGTTGATCCGTGGTGCAGGGGCCCTCACCACGGCGGCTAGTCTCATTGAGAGGGCATTGAAGCTCTTTGGCGGTGATGCGCCATAGGGTCCCGCCGCAGCCCTACCGACGGAGCAATGACAGAGCGGCCCTTACTAGACCGGTCCATTCCCCCTGCGCTGCCGGTCTCCCCCCTGAATGTGCCCCCGGCGGGCGACGCGGCGATGGCCCGGCGCCTCAATCTCTTTGAGGGTGCTGCCCTAGCTCCCGCCCTCTACTCCGCCCTCACCATCACCCGCACCCGGGGCTTCCCGTAGTGGATGACGTAGCTGCCCAGGACGGCCCGCGCCTCCGCGTCCCCATCCCCTGCCACCCACCGCTGGACGGGGCTGAGACGGGAGACCACGCGGCGGGCAGCCTGGAGGTCCCCGCCGAGTTGAGCGGCGATGCGGTCGATGGCAGCCCTGCGGTGCCCTGCGAGCCATCGGCGGGGGCTGGCGTCCCGGCCGGTGGTGGTGGTGGTAGTGACCATGCGGCTATGCCTCCATTCCTCTCCCCAGGCCCTCCCCGGGGGTGCCCCATGGTGGCCATTCCGGTGCCGCCAGGGAAGCCGGAAAGCACAATAATCCGCAGCGATATCAGTCCCTTAACCGGGAGTATTCTAGCCCACGGGCGAGGCCGGAAGGTGGCCCGATGGTCCCGGTATGGGGAATAGGAGGGTGCCCGGAAGGGGCGCAGGAAGGGCAGCGAGGGGGCCAGGACGCGGCGCCTAGGCTCCGGAGACCCCCGAAAACCATACATCTAATGGGCAATTGAATTGGGACTATTATCCTAACTCCTCCTCTTTTCCGGTGTAGTCAGGTTGACCGCAAATCCCGCCTCCCCCGGCCCGCATCACCCGATGATGCCCAGGTAGCTCAGGACCAGGGCCCCGTAGGCGCCCCATACCGCCAGCCCAAAGGCGAAGGCCCGGGCGGGAGACCTGGAAATGCCCAGCATCCTGCGCCGTTCCTCGGTCATCGCGGGCGCCGAGACCTTCCCGAGCGCCGTGACACGGCCCGTTGCGGGCCCCCTCGCTGCCCCTCTGGCGGGCCTCATGCCCCGGCCCCTTCACCGAGGATGCGATAGACGCTGGCCCGGCCGATCCCCAGGCGCCGGGCAATGTCCACCGGCCGCACGCCTTCAGCCTTTAGGCGCACCACCTCCGCCGCCTGCCGCTGCGCGGTGGGCACCCTGCCCTGATACTTCCCCTCAGCCTTGGCCTTGGCGATGCCCTCCCGCTGGCGCTCCAGCATGAGGGCCCGCTCAAACTCCGCCACGGCCCCCAGCATGGTCAGCATGAGGCGCCCGGTCGGGGTCCGGGTGTCCACCTCGCTGCCCCCCATGGAGAGGACCCGAAGGGCCACGCCTTTGGCCTCCAGGCGGGCGATGATGGCGAGAAGGTCCGCCACCGACCGGGCGAGCCTGTCGGGCTTCGTGACGGCCAGGGTGTCCCCCTCGCGGGCATACTCAAGGGCCGCCTCTAGCTGCGCCCGCTTCGCTACGGATGAGACCCTTTCCGCAAATACCTTGCCGCACCCGGCGGCCCGGAGGTCCCGGTCCTGTGCCTCAAGGCCCGCTTCCTGCTCCACGGTGCTGGTTCGGGCATAGCCCACGGTCATTGCCATCTGTCTCGGTCCCCGGCCCGGAGAGGAATGTCTCACACGGGTCTAAGATGATGATGGCGGGGGCCGTCTCAGGCGTCAACCCAATTCGTGTGGGACACTTTTGAGGAACCGTGAGACACCCCGCAGGGGCAGGGCCCATTGAGACGCTGGTGTGTGGTGGCCCGGGTTCAGAACCTGCGCGTCGCGAACCCCGGTGCGGCCGAAATGCGCCTATGCTACCGGGCAGGCATGGCCGACAGCCGATAAGGGGCAAGCATGAGCGACGAAATGACCCCGCGATTGAAGTGCGACGTCGAGTTGGAGCTGTCCGGCCCCAACGTCCGCACCATAGACAAGTGGGCGGCTGACGCTCTCCGCGCGGTCGCTGACCGTTTGGAGAAGGGCGAATACGAGGACGGCCACTCAGACGTGACGGATGCCGCCGGAAAGAAGATCGGGACAGTTTACGTCGATTACTCAGAAGGTGATTTCGGCTAGCGGCTACATGCTCGCGACGTGTGGGCCCTTCACCCAGGGGCCGTGGCGGCTGCCTGGGCATCGGTGGTGCGCCCGCCTCCCCCATGGCCCTGCCCACCCCCCACCGGGGGGAAGCGCGGCGCGGACGTTCTCCGGGCAGGCGCTCAGGGTCGTGACCAAAAATAGCCGGACCCTTGGCGTGCCCCTTGGGGTGCCGCGCAGCCATGCCCATGCGCCCCGCAGGCGGCCCCGCCAGGGCCCTTTGCGATACCCGCGAGGGGGGTGAGGTGCGGCCCCGCGAAGGCGCCGTGTGCGGGCCTGTAACGGTAGCGCGGACGGGCATCGGAGACTTTCGATCCCTTGTGCCCGTCACGCGGCATCAACCACCATGGCGTCCTGGGTAGAAGACAGGGGTGAGCGTTGGGCCAGGGGAAGAGGAAGCGCGGATCGTTCCTGTTAGAACACCCCATCTGCATCTTCTGCGGCGGCGGAATGCGGGCCGACACCGAGGACCACGTGCCAGGCCGCACCTTCTTTCGAGGCCGCGCCTGGCCCGCCAATCATGTCTTCCCGGCGTGCTCGCCCTGCAATGCGGCTACACGCGCCGACGAACAGTTGCTTTCGTTCGTGGCCCGCATGGGTCAGCACAACGCCACCGACTTGGACCGGGAGGAATGGGAGCGAACGCGGCGGGGCGTGGCCAACAACTATCCAGCGATCTACCGCGACTTCCTCATGACGCCGAACGAACTGCGCCGAGCGTTCCATGCGTATGGGTTACAGCGCATTCCTGGGCTACCGCTCCAGCATCACCCAATAATAAAGCTGCCAGTCGAGACTTTTCGGCCAGCGTATCTTCGCTACGGCTTCAAGATTGGAGCAAGCCTCCACTACCTACACACTAGGCGGATCGTTGCGCCTGATGGCGGCTGCTTTGTTGAGTTTAGGTCGAACGTGGATGCCGCCACAGGTCGCCTCCCAGGAGAACTAGCCGAACTCTTGCCTGCACGTTCGATCCTTGTGCGGGCCGGAAAAACCCTAAATGAACAATTCTCATATGCGTTTGGCACCACAGATGATGGCGAGGCAGGCGCATATTTAGCTCAGTTCCGGGATGCGTTTTCGCTGTTCGTCATTGTCGGCGTGACGGCGAATGCGCTGACCAAGATCAGCGATGGCGATGATGACGGCGGGCGGACGGCCCGGCCCTTTCGGCATCCCCTAATGCCCGCGCCCGCCTAGCGGCCCGCCCGCGAAAGTTCGGGTGCAAGTTATAGATACCCGACACGGTCCTCCTCCCGGGGACC
Organism: Roseomonas sp.; assembly: GCA_051860065.1. Taxonomy (GTDB): domain Bacteria; phylum Pseudomonadota; class Alphaproteobacteria; order Acetobacterales; family Acetobacteraceae; genus Neoroseomonas. The sequence continues at coordinate 26,612 of JBHYEQ010000018.1, read as the reverse complement.
GCCCTGAGGAGACCCGCCGGGATGTAGGCCCCGAGGGTGGAGAAAGTTCGGGTGGAAGTTATAGGAGACCGCCCGGGTCTTAGTGCGCCGCTTCGCGATTGACCGAGGATGCTCGGGCCTTCTCCACTCCCCTCACGCTGTATCCACTGAGCTTCGCCAATTCGGCATCCGGTAGGTAAGTGTGATGGTGAAGCAACCAGCGCATCCGCTCCCGCTTCCTCCCGATAGCTGCTGCCCTCGCTGCGATGCCATCGTAGTCGAGAGACCACAGAATGCTGGGCACCTTGTTCGGGTAGAAGACCGGGAAGACCACGGCCTTGGCCATGCCCTCAAGATGGCCGATCCGGCGGCGAGACCCATCGACATTGTGACCAAGGCCCGCATCGAATGCTTGATCGGTCACCAGACGGCGCCGCTGCTTACCCTCGTAAGGGACAAGCTCAAGGTAGCCATGATGCTCCATGAGGGCTGCCAAGGTTGCCCTATCGAGGCCGGCGGCGTCCGCGATTGCCTGGAGCGTGAGACCAGCTTTCCGCCGCCATGGGAGGGGGCGCCGAAGCTCCCGCATTCGCTCCGCGACGCGGCCATGCCGACCGCTCCCACCTTCGCTCGCGCCACGGCCGAGGCTGGCAACGACAAGTGCGTTGTATGCGCGGGCAACGTCGCCTGGGTCCTCACGCCAGAGGCGCTCCTTCACCACATCCAGAAGGTATCGGTCGCGTCGTGCATCCTGGTGACAGCAATCCAAGATGGCCTGTTCGACAGCGAGCTTGAGCTGGGCGGTAGGGAGGCGGTCGTTCCCCGGGGCACCGCGCGGGGCCCTTTCCGGAGAAGCCCGCTGCACCGATAGCTCGCGCTCAGGTGGAACAGCGCCGAGACCGTCAAGCATGGGCGGAACCCCCAGCCCGGCGCCGCGCCGCGTTCGCAAGGATATCCGCACGGGCGTTCATCAGGACCCCGGCGTGGCCCTGCACCCAGCGCCAGGTGATGTCGTGGTCTTCGGCCGCCTCCGCGAGACGGGCCCATAGGTCAGCGTTCTCGACGGGTTTCCCTTTGGCCGTGCGCCACCGGCTTTCCTGCCAGCGCGGCAGCCATAGCGTCATGCCCCGCACGACATACTCGCTATCGGCGTGGACGGTGACGCGGCAGGGCCGTTTCAGCGCCTCAAGGCCGGCGATGGTGGCGCGAAGCTCCATGCGGTTGTTGGTGGTCATGGCCTCGCCGCCGCTGAATGAGCGGGTCTGGCCCTCGGCGTTGCGGAGGATGGCAGCCCAGCCGCCTGCGCCGGGGTTCGGGCGGCAGCTACCGTCAGTCCAGATTTCGACGGGCCCGCCGAGGACGGGGGGAGTGGTGGTCACGGTGGATCGGGTCCTTGAGGGCACACGTCCGCACGCCCTTCGGGGGTTCCGAAGGGGCCCGTGCTGGTGGCCTTGAGGGGGTTGAGAAGAAGGGGAAACGGGACGGGTGCGGAGGCGGCAGGCGCCTGACTGCACACGACGCGCTAAAGCCCCGGCAGCGACAGCCTTGGGGCCGAACCGCGCGGGCCGTTCATGGGCCCGAACGGGCACCACGCGGCTTCGTCACGATCCGGCCCCTCAGCGCCGCTAGGCGCGGCTTGGCCGCTTCATCGCCTGCCAGGGCGGAGACACTCGGTTTCGGTGAGTGGGGAAGGAGGGGGTAATAATCCCACGCCGCAGTTTCGGGCGGTGGGGAGGGTCCGGGTATTATTTCCGGTGTAGTCCCGCTGCACCGGAAGGTTTTGGCCGGTGGGGAAGGACCGCCTATTAGCCCGCGCCGATGTTTCGGGGCGTGGGGAAGGGCACCCTATTAGCTCGCGCCCACCGAGGACCCAGGGCCAGCACCCGCCCCCACGGTGCCTGGCTGGCTGGACGATGGAACGCTGCGCCTCATGGTCCACGCGCGGGACACGGCGCCTGCCTCCGGGCGGGGCGCCTCCGGGTCCACCAAGGCTGCCCGCGAGGTGCTGTTGGGTCGCCGCCCTGCCCTGCCCTTCGCCATGATGGAGGACGCGGTTGCCGCGCTGGGGGCGGCTGCCGCTCCCGCGCCGGCCCGTGAGGGGTCAACCGTGAGGGGGAGCGTGAGGGGGAACGGCGTCCCCGCTCTGCTCTCAAGCACTTGAATTTGTTGGGAATATTAGGACCCCGTGAGGGGTGGCGGAGGGGATGGGATTCGAACCCACGATAGGACTTGACATCCTATAACGGTTTAGCAAACCGCCGCCTTCGGCCACTCGGCCACCCCTCCGCAGGAGTGGAAAGTCTCACGGCGTTTGAGCCGCCGCTTCTACCGGCCCAGCCGCGCAGCGTCAAACGTGTCGCGCAGCGTCAAACACGTCGCGCAGCGTCAAACCTGCCGCGCGGCGCCAACCAGCTCAGGACAGCGCAATCTCCATCCCGCGCTTCACCGCCGGACGCGCCAGCAGCGCGTCGTACCACCGCGCCACGTTCGGGTAGTCCGCCAACGCCTTGCCTTGCGTCGGCAGATGCCGTTCCGCCCGCCAGGCCCAGCCAAGGATCGCAAAGTCCGCGATGCTCGGCTCGCCGGTCGTCGCCACGAAATCCCGCCCGGCCAGGCGCTTATCCAGCACGCCATACAGCCGCAGCGTCTCCTTGCCATACCGGTTCAGCCCATATTCCTTGGCCGGGCCGTCGGGCTGCATCATGAAGTGGTGCACCTGGCCTGGCATCGGCCCGAAGCCGCCCATCTGCCAATTCAGCCATTCGTACACCGGCACGCGCGCACGCAGGTCGGGCGGCAGGAAGCGCCCGGTCTTCTCGGCCAGATACAGCAGGATCGCCCCGCTCTCGAACACCGTGATCGGCTGGCCGCCAGGCCCGTCGGGGTCCTTGATCGCGGGGATGCGGTTGTTCGGGCTGAAGGCCAGGAAGTCCGGATTGAACTGCTCGTCCTTCGAGATGTTCACGGGCACGACCTTGTAGGCGAGCCCCATCTCCTCCAGCGCGACGCTGATCTTGCGCCCATTAGGCGTGTTCCAGGTCCACAATTCGATGGCCATGCGGCGGTGTCCTTGAAGCGAGGGATGCGATGGCTTCGCATGACCCCGCGCCAGCGTCCACTCACCCCGCCGGCGCCGCCCGCCAGGCCTTCAACAGCCCATGCGCCACCGCCAGCAGCGCGGGGCCCACGAACAGCCCCAGGAACCCGAAGGCGATCAGCCCGCCAAACACGCCCAGGATGATGAGCCCCAGCGGCATCGCGCTGCCGCGCTGGATCAGCAGCGGCCGCACGATGTTGTCGCTGCCCGACACCGGCAGGATGCCCCAGGCCAGCATGAAGATCGCCCAGCCGGTCTGCCCCTCGGTGTACAACCAGGCGGCCGCGCCCACCCAGGTCACGACCACCAGCGGGCTGAGCACCTGGCTGATCGAGAACACCATCGTCAGGAACCCCAGCACCCCCGCCGCCGGCACGCCGGCAATGGCCAGGCCGATCGCCATCAGCACCGCCTGCAGGATGCCGGTGCCCACCACCCCCCAGGCCACGCCGCGCACCGCGCCCCCGGCGGCATCGACCGACGCCACCCCGGTCTGCCCGCCCAGCCGCCCGGCAATATCGCGCAGCTGCGCCACCAGCGTATCGCCGCTGGTCCAGAACATCGCCGCCACCAGCAGCGCCAGCAGCAACTGCACGATGCTGCCCGCCGCCGCCTGGCCGATCTCGACCAGCGTGCGCGCGATCTGCCCGGAATAGGGCGCGACCAGCGTGTTGATGTCGCCCTGCACGCTCTGCAGGCGCGTCCAGAGCGCGGCGGCCCGGTCGCCCACCATGGGCAGGTCGGTGACCCAGGCGGGCGCAGCCTCCGGCAGGTTCTCGATCATGACGCGCGCGCGGAGCGCCACCTCTGCGATCTGGTCGGCCAGGCCGGGCGCCATCAGCAGCAGCGGCAGGCCGACCGCCAGCACCAGCACGCTCAGCAGCGCCGCCGCAGCAATCCCCGGCCGCACCCCGCGCCCGACCAGCCAGGCCCGCGCCGGCCAGGTGCCGATGGCGATGAAGGCGCCGAAGGCCACCGCCATGGCGAAGGGCTCCAGCACCCGAAACACGCCATAGGCCAGCAGCCCGAGCAGGATCAGCACCGCCGCGCGTTCGGCGAGCCGCACGGTCTCGGCATAGCCGTGGTCGGGCGCCGGCCCGCTCGATTCGGTGTCCATGCTGCTCCCCGCGACTGCGCCGCGCAGCCAAGCACGGCGGGGCGCGGCAGGGGAAGGCGCGGGTCAGCCGAGCTTCTGCTTCAGCACCTCATTGACCACGGCGGGGTTTCCCTTCCCCTGCATGGCCCGCATGGTCTGGCCGACGAAGAAGCCGAACAACTTGTCCTTGCCCGAGCGGTACTCCGCCACCTTGTCGGCATTGGCGGCGAGCACGCCGTCGATCACCGCCTCGATCGCGCCGGTGTCGGTGACCTGCTTCAGGCCACGTTCCTCGACGATCACGCCGGGCGCACGGCCGGTCTCGACCATCGCCTCGAAGACCTCCTTCGCGAGCTTCCCCGACAGCGTGTTGTCCGCCATCAGATCGAGCAGCGCACCAAGGTCCGCGGCACTCACCGGCGGTTCGGCAATCGAGGTCTTGGTCCGGTTGATCGCGGCGAACAGGTCGCCCATCACCCAGTTCGCCGCCTGCTTGGCGTCGCGACCCTTCGCCACCGCCTCGTAATAGGCCGCGGTTTCCTTCTCCAGCGTCAGCACATGCGCGTCATAGGGCGTGACACCGTAGTCGTTCACGTAGCGCGCGCGGCGCTGGTCGGGCAGTTCCGGCAGCGCGGCCTTGAGCTGGTCGACCCAGGACTGCTCGATCACCAGCGGCGGCAGGTCGGGGTCGGGGAAGTAGCGGTAGTCATGCGCGTCCTCCTTCGAGCGCATCGACCGCGTGATGCCGCGCGAGGTGTCGAACAGCCGCGTCTCCTGGTGCACCTCGCCGCCCGACTCCCACACCTCGATCTGGCGGCGCGCCTCGGCCTCGACCGCCTGCATGACGAAGCGGATCGAGTTGACGTTCTTCACCTCGCAGCGCGTGCGGAACGCCTCGCCGGCCTTGCGCACGCTGACATTCACGTCGGCGCGCATGGAGCCTTCCTCCATGTTGCCGTCGCAGGTGCCGAGGTAGCGCAGGATCTGCCGAAGTTTCGTCAGATACGCGCCGGCTTCCTCCGGCGATCGCATGTCGGGTTCGGACACGATCTCCATCAGCGCGACGCCGGACCGATTGAGGTCGATGAAGGACTTGCTCGGATGCTGGTCGTGCAGCGACTTCCCCGCATCCTGCTCCAGATGCAGGCGCGTGATGCCGATGACCTTGGTGGTGCCGTCCGCCAGCGCGATCTCGACCTCGCCGGTGCCCACGATGGGGTGGGCGAACTGGCTGATCTGGTAGCCCTGCGGCAGGTCCGCATAGAAGTAGTTCTTGCGGTCGAAGCGCGACCACAGGTTCACCTGCGCGTTCAGCCCCAGCCCGGTGCGGACAGCCTGCGCCACGCATTCGCGGTTGATGACCGGCAGCATGCCGGGGAAGCCGGCATCGACGAAGGACACTTGGCTGTTGGGCGCGGCGCCGAACTCGGTCGCGGCGCCCGAGAACAGCTTGGCGTTGCTGACCACCTGCGCGTGGACTTCCAGGCCGATCACCAGTTCCCAGGGGCCGGTCTCGCCCTCGATGATGTAGCTCATGCCCCGGCCCTCATGCTGGGAAGCGCCTTGAAATCGGCCGCGCGTTCGATCGCCGCGCCCACCGCGAACACCGTCTCCTCATCAAACGGCCGCCCGATCACCTGCAACCCCAGCGGCAGCCCCTGCGGATCGAGCCCCGCCGGCACCGACAACCCCGGCAGCCCCGCCAGGTTCGCCGTCACGGTGAACACGTCGTTGAGGTACATCTTGATCGGGTCGTCGCTGTTCTCGCCTTCCGCGAAGGCGGCGGAAGGCGTCGCCGGTGTCACGATGGCATCCACACCCGCGAAAGCCTGCGTGAAGTCCCGCGCGATCAGCGCCCGCACCTTCTGCGCCTTGAGATAATACGCATCGTAGTAGCCCGCGCTCAGCACATAGGTGCCGATCATGATGCGCCGGCGCACCTCCTGCCCGAAGCCGGCCTCGCGCGTGCGCTCGTACAGGTCGCGCAGGTCGGACTCCTTCTCCGCCACCCGCATCCCGAAGCGCACGCCGTCATACCGCGCCAGGTTCGACGACGCCTCGGCGGGCGCGACGATGTAATAGGTCGGCAGCGCATACTGCGTGTGCGGCAGGGAGATATCGACGATCTCCGCCCCCGCATCCCGCAGCCAGTCCAGCCCCTGGCGCCACAGCTTCTCGATCTCCGGCGGCGTGCCATCCAGTCGGTATTCCTTCGGCACGCCGATCCGCAGCCCCTTCACGCTCCGCGCGCAGGCCTTCGCGAAATCCGGCACCGGCTTGTCGGCACTGGTTGCATCCTTCGGGTCATGCCCGGCCATTGACCGCAGCAGGATCGCGCAATCCTCGACCGTGCGGGCAAACGGCCCCGCCTGGTCCAGCGAACTGGCAAACGCCACGATCCCGAAGCGCGAGCAGCGCCCATAGGTCGGCTTGATCCCCGCAATGCCGCAGAAGGCGGCCGGCTGGCGGATCGACCCGCCGGTGTCGGTCCCGGTCGCCCCCAGCGCCATCCGCGCCGCCACCGCCGCCGCCGACCCGCCCGACGACCCGCCCGGCACCAGGCGCACATCCGTGTCGTTGCGCCGCGACCAGGGGTTCACCACGCCGCCATAGGCCGAGGTCAGGTTCGACGACCCCATGGCGAATTCATCGAGGTTAGCCTTGCCCAGGAACACCGCACCGTCGCGCTTCAGTTGCGCCGACACCGTGCTCTCATAGGGCGGGATGAACCCTTCCAGGATCCTCGACCCGGCCGTGGTCTGCACGCCCTCGGTGCAGAACAGGTCCTTGATGGCGAGCGGGATGCCCTCCAGCGGCCCGGCCTCCCCGCGCGCGCGCTTCGAGTCGGATGCGCGCGCGGCCTCCATCGCGGCTTCGGGCGTGGTGGTGATGAAGGCGTTGAGGCGCGGGTTCAGCGCCTCCATCGCATCCACATGCGCGCGCGTCAGCTCGACCGCGCTGATCGCGCCTTCCTCTAGCGCGGCGACGGCGCCGGCCAGGGTGAAATCGGTCGGATGCATCACTCAACCACCTTCGGCACGCCGAAATATTCGCCCTCGCGGTCCGGCGCATTCGCCAGCACCTTCTCCGCGATGCCGCCATCGGTCACCACGTCGTCGCGCATCGGCATCGCCGCGATGCCTTCCGGCGTGCCGCCGGCCATCGGTTCCACGCCGTCGGTGTCCACCGCCTGCAATTGCTCGATCCAGCCCAGGATGCCGTTGAGCTCGCCCTGCACGCGGGCGACCTCCTCCTCCGGCAGGCGGATGCGGGCAAGGGCGGCGACGCGCCGCACGGTGGCGGTATCGAGGGACATGCAGGTCTTCCAGGGAAGCGGGCCGCGGACCATAAGGCCGCGCATGGCCATCATCAACCTGAACGACCTGCGCTCTGGCCTGCCCCGCCATGCGCGGCTGATCGGGCTCGACCCCGGGGCGAAGGTGATCGGCGTGGCGCTCTCGGACGTGACGCTGATGCTGGCCAGCCCCTATGGCGCCCTGAAGCGGGGGAAACTTGCCGCCGCCGCGGCCGAGATCCTCGCCATCGCGCGCAAGGAAGGGGCCGGTGGCATCGTGGTCGGCCTGCCGCTGTCCATGGACGGGACCATGGGACCGGCGGCGCAGGCGGCCAAGGACTGGGCGCGCTCGCTCTCCGAGGCCACGGGGATCGACGTGGCGCTGTTCGACGAACGCCTCTCCTCCGCCGCGGTCAACCGCATGCTGGTCAGCGAGGCCGACCTGACGCGCGCCAAGCGCGCCGTCGCGGTGGACCGGGCGGCGGCGGCCTACATGCTGCAGGCGGCACTCGATGCTTCGCGCCCTGCCTTGCCGGGTTGATCCCGCCCGTATCCGTCGCTCGCCGCCAACCCGCGCACAGCCGATGGAAACCCGCAGGTGTTGAGGGCACCACCCCGCAGGCTTGGCGGCGGCGCGTCGCCGGGCGATCGGCGGCGGGCCGTACGCGCCCCGCTCGCCCCTCGGCCTCGTGCCGCCGTCATCCGGCCTTCCAGGCGCGCGGCCGGTCGATCTAGTCTGCCGGAACGCTCCGCGACCGACCCATGGCCACCCCCGCCCCGACCGTCGAGATCCACAACCGCATCGCCATCGCCGGCTGGGTCTTCATGCTGGCCTGGCTCGGCCTGCTGGCGCTGTTCACTTGGCTGATGGTGCGCGACGGGCCGCACCCCTCGCAGCCGGCCTGGCTGCAGCAGGGGGTGCTGGCGGTGTTCTGGCTGGCCGGCATTCCGGTGGCGGGGCACCTGTTCTCGGTGCCGGTGACGCGACTCAGCGTCGATGCGTCCGGCACGGCCGCGCTGGTCCGCCGCACCCTGTTCGGGCGCGAGGTCGAGACCTGGCCCCCCGGCACCATCGCCGCGATCGAGGTGCGCGCCGGCAGGGATGACGAAGGCGACCCCTATTGGCGCACCGTCCTGCGCGGCGCGGACGGGCGGGAGCGCCTGATCCGCGAGGGCCGCCTGCCGGAGGACCAGCAGGCCTTGGCGACCAGGCTGCGCAACGCGCTGCGGCTGGGCCGGGAGACCGTTTGAGAAAACCGCCCGCGGCCCTCGCCCCCACCCGGCGACCTCGTGCGGGAGGCGCGGTCTTCGCGCCATGACGAAGTCACGCGCCTCGCGCGACAAGCGCATCCGTGGTGGGTCGCCGCGTAGAGGAGGAGGGCCGCGGGCGGCGCGTTCGCGTGGCTGCTGGCACGCACGGCGATGACGCGCCTCACCCTCGGCGCGGATGGGTCGGTGCGGCTGGCGACCCGCACGCTGTTCGGCGCGCGCGAAAGGTGTGTCGAACCCGGCCAGGTCGCGCGGGTGGAACTGCGGCGCAATCCCTTCGGACCGATCACGGGGTGGCAGGTCACCCTGCACTGGCGCGCGGGCGGGCGGCTGGTGGTCAGCGAGCGCACCGATACCGCCGCGCAGGCCGCCCTGGCCGCGGAACTCGCGCGGCGCCTCGGGCTCGACGCCCCCGGCTGACCGGCGCGGCGCCGGCTGGCCGAATCCCGGCCAGGGCGGTAGTCTGCGGGGGTGTCACACCCATCGAAACACCTGCTCGCCATCGAGGGCCTGGAGCCGCCGCATATCGGCGACCTGCTCGACCTCGCGGAATCCTACGCGCTGCTGAACCGCAGCGGGAAGACCCAGCGCGACCTGCTCAAGGGCCGCACGCTGATCAACCTGTTCTTCGAGGACAGCACGCGCACCCGCACGTCCTTCGAACTGGCCGGCAAGCGGCTGGGCGCGGACGTCATCAACATGTCGGTCAGCACGTCATCGGTGAACAAGGGCGAGACGCTGCTCGACACCGCCAGCACGCTCAACGCCATGCAATGCGACCTGCTGGTGATCCGCCACGCGCAGTCGGGCGCGCCGGCCCTACTGTCGCAGAAGGTCGATGCCGCGGTGATCAACGCCGGCGACGGCACGCATGAACACCCGACCCAGGCGCTGCTGGACGCGCTGACCATCCGGCGGCACAAGGGGCGGCTGGAAGGCCTGGTGGTCGCGATCTGCGGGGACATCGCGCATTCGCGGGTCGCGCGGTCGAACATCCACCTGCTGACCACCATGGGGTCGCGCGTGCGCATCGTTGGTCCGCCGACGCTGATCCCGGCGGATGCGGCGCGGCTCGGCGTCGAGGTCTTCACCGACATGAAGAAGGGCCTGGACGGCGCCGATGTCGTGATGATGCTGCGCCTGCAGCGCGAACGCATGGCGGCCGGCGGGCTGGTGCCCTCGGCGCGCGAATTCTTCCGCTTCTACGGGCTGGATGCCGAGAAGCTGGCGGTCGCGAAGCCGGATTCCATCGTGATGCATCCGGGGCCGATGAACCGCGGCGTCGAGATCGACAGCGCGATCGCCGACCACCCGACTCGCTCCGTGATCGGGGAGCAGGTCGAGATGGGCGTGGCCTGCCGCATGGCGGTGCTGGATATCCTCGCGCGGCGGTTGCCCCGCAACCGATGAACGAACCGCGCCCGGCCCGGCCCGACGAAGCGCCCGCGCTGCGCGACCTGGTCCGCGCCGCCTACGCGAAGTACGTCCCGCGCCTGGGGCGCGAGCCCGCGCCGATGCTGGACGACTACGCCGCGCGCATCGCAGCCCGCCAGGCCTGGGTGCTGGAGGACGCCGGCGCGTTGGTCGGTGCATTGATCCTGGAGGACGAGCCAGGCGCGCTGATGCTCTACAACATCGCGGTATCGCCCGACGCCCAGGGCCAGGGCGTGGGCAAGCGGCTGATGGGTTTCACCGAGGCCGAGGCGCGACGGCGCGGCTACGCGCTGCTGAAGCTGTATACCAACGAAAAGATGGTCGAGAACGTCGCGATGTACCCGCGCCTCGGCTTTATCGAGACGCATCGCGGCAGCGAGGCGGGGCACCGGCGGGTGTATTTCGAAAAGCGGTTGTGACAGCGCTGAGCAACCTGCTGGAGGACGCCATCGCGCTGCTCGCTCTCAGTGCCATTCCGGCCTTGCTTGTCGGGCGTGGGCAACGGCCAGGCGCGCTTTCGTTCCTGAAGGTCCATGCCGCCGTGTTCACGGCCTTGATGGGCTTGGCGCTGATCGTTTTCCCGCAGCGATCCGCGGTGGATCCATGGTGGCCGCACCCGATACAAGTCACTCTGTGGTTCGTGGCGTTCCTTGCCTGGGCGATGGAAGTGCTGGCGCTCCGCGCCATTGTCTACGCGACGCGGTTGCGGGGCGCGCCGGCCGGCCCGCGCTTCCTGTTCACGCGAACACTCGCGGTGCTCGCGCTCGGCATCGGCACCGGCGCGGTCATCTGGGCGATGGTGGTGGACTGACGAACGGGATGCCAGAACAGCAAGCGGCCAGTGTCCTCGCGCTGTGCAGAGAGACCCGAGGCCCGGGCTGCCATGACGCCGTGCGGGTGGCTGGCGGAGCGCGCCGGGGCGTCTATAACCACCGGCGATGCGCGACCTGCTGATCACCAACGCCCGGCTCCTCGACCCTGCCTCCGGCCTCGACGGCCCGGGGGCGCTGCTGGTGCGGGATGGGGCGATTGCCGATGTCGGGCCGGGCATCGCGGCGCCGGAGGGCGCGGAGACGCTCGACGCCAACGGCGCCTGCCTGGCGCCGGGGCTGGTGGACCTGCGGGCCAATCTCGGCGAACCGGGGGCGGAGCATCGCGAGAGCATCGCGAGTGCGGCGCAGGCCGCGGCCGCTGGGGGCATCACCACGCTCTGCGTCCTGCCGGATACCGACCCGGCGCTGGATGACCCGGCGCTGCTGTCCTTCATGATCCGGCGCGGCGAGGCGACGGGGTCGGTGACGCTGCTGCCCTACGGCGCCGTGACGACCGGCTGCGCGGGCAAGGAACTGGCCGAGCTGGGCCTGCTGCGCGAGGCCGGGGCGGTCGCCTTCACCGATGGCGCGCGCGCGATCGGCAATGCGCGGATGATGCGGATCGCGCTGTCCTATGCGCGGGCTTTTGGCGCCTTCGTGGTGCAGCACCCCGAGGAGCCGTCCCTTGCCACCGGCGGCGCGGCGACCGAGGGCGAACTGGCCACGCGCCTGGGCCTGCCGGGCATCCCGCCGGCCGCCGAGGCGATGATGGTCGCGCGCGACATCGCGCTGGCGCGGCTGACGGGCGGGCATGTGCATTTCGCGCATCTGTCCACGGGCGCGGCGCTGGCGCTGGTGCGCGCGGCGAAGGCCGAGGGGCTGCGCGTCACCTGCGACACGGCGCCGCCCTATTTCGACCTGAACGAGACGGCGATCGGCGACTACCGGACCTATGCGAAGCTCTCGCCGCCGTTGCGGACGGAGGCGGACCGCCAGGCGGTGGTGGAAGCACTTGCGGATGGCACCATCGATGCCGTCGCGTCGGACCACCAGCCGCGCGATGCCGACGACAAGCGCCTGCCGTTCGCGCAGGCCGAGGCCGGGGGCGCGGGGTTGGCCACGTTGCTGGGCGTGACGCTGGCGCGGGTGCACGGGGGCGACCTGTCCATGCTGGCCGCGCTGGGGCTGCTGACCTGCAAGCCGGCGGCGCTGCTGGGGCTGCCGGTGGGGCGGCTGGCGGTGGGGGCGCCGGCGGACCTGATGCTGTTCCACGCCGAGCGGGGCTGGAAGGTCGAGGCCGGCACGCTGCCGGGGAAGGCACAGAACTCGCCGTTTGACGGGCGGGCGCTGGAGGGGCGCGTGCTCGGCACCTGGAAGGCCGGGCGGCGGGTGTTTTCGTCGTGATCACCGATCCTTCGGTGGGCTTCCTGGTGGCGCTGGTCGGCGGCTACCTGATCGGGTCGATCCCCTTTGGGCTTTTGCTGACGCGCTGGGCGGGGCTGGGGGATATCCGGGCGATCGGGTCCGGCAATATCGGCGCCACGAATGTGCTGCGGACCGGCCGCAAGGGGCTGGCGGCCGCGACACTGCTGCTTGATGCGCTGAAGGGTGTTCTGGCGGTACTCGTCATGCGTTGGGTCGCGCCGGAGCAGGATCTGGTGGCCGGCACGGCGGCGGTGCTGGGGCACACCATGCCGGTCTGGCTGGGGTTCAAGGGCGGCAAGGGCGGCGCGACTGCACTGGGCGTGTGCCTGGCGGCGATGTGGCCGGTGGCGCTGGTATGCGCGGCGTTGTGGCTGGCGACGGCGAAGGTCGTGCGGATTTCATCGGTGGCGACGCTGGTGCCGATGGCGGCGTCGCCGGTGCTGGCGCTGGTGTTCTCGGATGCCGAGCATGCGCTGATGGCGGTGCTGATCGCGGTGCTGGTGGTCTGGCGGCATGAGGGGAATATCCGGCGGCTGCTGGCCGGGACGGAGCCGCGGATCGGGGAGAAGCGGTAGGCGGGCTTTAGCGCTTTAGGACTTTAGGCGCCGTGGCCGCGGCGATTTCCGACGCATGGTTGGCTGGGACATTGTCGCCCGAGGTTGTGCCGCCGGCCGGGCAGGTGTTTCTCGGACAAATGGGCCGGGCGGGGGCGGCGGTCGGGAGCATCGACCCAGCGGCCGCCATGCCGCGTCGTGGACCGGATAGATAGCGCGGCAGTCCGGCGTTCCTTCCGATGGCATGCCCGTGCGTTGCGGGCTGGGATCATCCCCTCGCATGTCGAACGGATCGACAGTTTCAAGGAACGGATCGGAACATAACAAGAACATTTCTCGCCGGCAAGTGAAAAAACCAGGCGGATGCCCCGGCAGGAATGCGCCGCCCCGCGCCGAGCCCGCACGGACGCACCCGCTCAATGCACCCCCGCCACCGGCACCTCCCCCGGCCCCGGCCGCCGCACCCCCAGCACCCGCCGCAGATCCTCAACCCGCCCCGCCGCCACGCAGGCCTTCAGCAGAGTGAACTCCACCAGATCCGTCTGCGCCCGGCTGCCGCCGATGCGTTCGCTCTCGGCCAGCAGCGGCTCAAGTGCGGCGATCGCCGCATCGAAATCGCCGCGCGCGAAGGCCGTGAAGCCGCGTGACGCGGCCGGGATCACCGAGCCCGACGGATACCGACCGGACCGCGCCAGGTCTTCCATCTGCCCGATGCGCGCCGCCAGCCCAGCCCCGTCGCCGGCCACGCTCTGCGCCAGCACCACATGCAGGTCGGGGAAGGCCGCGCCCGCCCGCGGAAAGTGGCTCACCGCGAAATCATGCATCTCGCGCCAGGCGGCATCATCCCGCGGCGCGCCGGCGAGCTCCATCCGCCACAGGAAGGACACCGCATCCTGCAGCTTCTGCCGCGGCAAGCCGCTGTGTCCGGCCAGGGAGAACGCCGCGCGATACAGCCGCGCCGCCTCCGCCATGTCGCCCTCGGCCAGCGCGCCGAGCGCCTGGTGCCAGTGCAGGTGCCCATGCAGGATGCCGCCGCGCGGATAGGTCTTCAGCCACTCCGCCAGGAAGGCGCGCGCGGCGCCGGCCTCGCCATCCTCGTAGAACAGATGCGCCTGGGAATGGGCGATCCAGCCGCTGGCCGGCTGCTTCGCGAAGGACCGCGCGATGATCGGCCGCGCGGCCTCGCGCTGGCCGTCCTCGTTCAGCGCCATGGCGTAGCTCGAATCGAACCACCAATCGTCGCCGTAATGCGGCGCCAGCGTGCCCATCAGCGCCGCCAGCCGCGCCTTCTGGCCGCGCTCGCCCGACGACCCGTGCAACCCGTTCGGATTGGCCGTCGTGTTGAGCACGATCGCATCGCGCGGCCATTGCGCCAGGTGGGCCTCCAGCGCGGCGATGGTGGCAGCGACGGGCTCGGTCATCATGGTGCGGAAGAATGCGACCTGGCTCGCCTCGCGCGCCGTCGCACCAGGCAGCAGCGCCTCCGCCTCGTCGAGCGCCGCACGCGCCCCGGCCGCATCGGCGAACATCAGCAGCACCTGGGCACGCGCGGCATGCGCCAGCGCAAAGCCGGGATCGGCCGCCACCGCCGCGTCGAACGCGTCGAGCACGCCGTCATGCAGCATCAACAGGCGGTCCAGGCCGCGGACGTAGGCGTCACGCGCGGCAGCCGAACGCGTCGAGACAGGCAAGTCGTAGCGATCCGTCAGCACGCGACACTCCTCCAGCGGCATCACCAGGAGCCTAGCGCAGAAACGGAGGGGCGCCGCCCCTCCGAACCTCCCCGCCAGGGACCGACGGGTCCCTGGACCGCGATCAATCAAACCAGCAGCACTCGCCAATGGATTGAATATTGAAATACAATGTTCGCGTGACCGCACACCCCCCACGCGCATGAGCCTGTCGCTCCTGCGCCTCGCCCGCACCGACGGCATCGGGCCCCTCACCTTCCGCAAACTCATCGCGCGCCATCGCGACGGCGACGCCGCCCTCGCCGCCCTGCCCGCCCTCTCGGCCGGCCGCAGCGCACCCTACACCCCGCCGCCGCTCGCCCAGGCAAAACGCGAAGCCGCGGCGCTGGCGAAACTCGGCGGTCGCTTCGTCTACCTGGACGACCCGCTCTACCCGCCCCTGCTCGCCCGCCTGCCGGATGCGCCACCGGTCCTCGCCGTGCTGGGCGATGCCTCGCTGCTGGCCGCTCCGGCCGTTGCCATCGTGGGCGCGCGGAACGCCTCCGCCGCGGGTCTTCGCATTGCGGCGGATTTGGCGGACAGCCTGGCCGCCAAGGGGCTGACCATCATCTCCGGCCTGGCGCGCGGCATCGACACCGCCGCGCACGAGGGCGCGCTGCGCACCGGCGGCACCATCGCCGTGCTGCCGGGCGGCATCGACATCGCCTACCCACCCGAGAACGCCGCGCTGATCGCCCGCATCGCGGCGCGCGGGGCCGTCATCGCGGAGGCGCCGTTCGGCACAACGCCCACCAACCGGCACTTCCCCAAGCGCAACCGCATTGTCGCCGGGCTTTCGCTGGGGGTCGTGGTGGTGGAAGCCGCGCATCGGTCGGGCACGCTGATCACTGCGCGCCTGGCGCTGGAACAGGGACGAGAGATCTTCGCCGTGCCGGGCTCGCCGCTGGACCCGCGCTGCCGCGGGTCGAACGACCTGATCCGCCAGGGCGCGCACCTGACCGAAACGGCGGAGGACGTGCTCGACCACCTGCCCGAACACCCCCGCGCCGGGCCGCTATTCGACCCGGCCCGTATGGCCGAGACCGCCGAGGACCCGCCGGACTCCCTCGGCCCGCCCCCGGAAGGGGCTGGCGAAGTGCTTGAACTGATTGGAATGTCACCGGTATCGGTTGACGAGGTGCTGCGACGCTGCCACCTGACTGCCCCCGAACTCCAGGTCGTGCTGACCGACCTGGAACTGGAAGGCCGCGTGCAACTCCTGCCCGGCCATCGCGTCATGCGCAGCACGAACGGGTGATCCGGGACCAATATGACCGACGTCGTCGTGGTGGAATCGCCGGCCAAGGCCAAGACGATCGAGAAGTATCTCGGGCGTGACTTCACCGTGCTTGCCTCCTTCGGCCACGTTCGCGACCTCGAGGAAAAGGACGGCGCCGTCCTGCCCGACCAGGACTTCGCGATGGTCTGGGGCAAGGATGGGCGCGGCGAGGCGCAGGTCGCCAAGATCGCGACCGCGCTGAAGGGGGCGAAGCGGCTGTGGCTCGCCACCGACCCGGATCGCGAGGGCGAGGCGATCTCCTGGCATGTGAAGGACATGCTCGGGCAGCGCGGCGCGCTGAAGGGCAAGGACGTCCAGCGCATCACCTTCAACGAGATCACCAAGCGCGCCGTGCAATACGCGGTGGACCACCCGCGCGACCTGGATGTGCCGCTGATCGACGCCTACCTGGCGCGGCGCGCGCTGGATTACCTGGTGGGCTACACGCTGTCGCCGCTGCTGTGGCGCAAGCTGCCGGGGTCGCGATCGGCCGGGCGTGTGCAGTCGGTGGCGCTGCGGCTGCTGTGCGAGCGCGAGGCCGAGATCGAGGCCTTCAAGCCACGCGAATACTGGACGCTGGAGGCGAAGTTCTTCACCCCCGCCGGCGCGCCGTTCGGCGCGCGGCTGACGCATCTGGATGGCCGCAAGCTCGACCAGTTCGACCTGCATGATGCCGGCACGGCCAATGCCGCCAAGGCACGGGCGGAAGCTGCCACCTATGCCGTCGCTTCGGTCGAAAAGAAGCGGACGCGCCGCAACCCGCCGCCGCCCTTCATGACGTCCACGCTTCAAATGGAGGCGTCGCGCAAGCTCGGGATGGGCGCGCAGCAGGCCATGCGGACCGCTCAGGCGCTCTATGAGGCCGGGCACATCACCTACATGCGGACCGACGGCGTGCAGATGTCGCGCGAGGCGATCGCCGCCATCCGCGACCATGTGAAGGACGCTTTCGGCCCGTCCTACATGCCGGCCGCGCCGCGCGAATACACCTCGAAGCAGAAGAACGCCCAGGAAGCGCATGAGGCGATCCGCCCGACCGACGTGACCCGCACGCCCGAGGCCATGGCGCGCGAGCTCGATGGGGCCCAGGCGCGGCTCTACGAACTGGTCTGGAAGCGCGCCGTGGCGTCGCAGATGTCCTCCGCCGAACTGGACCAGACGGCGGTGGATATCGACAGCGCCGACAAGACACTTCGTTTCCGTGCAACGGGTTCCGTGGTGGCCTTCGATGGCTTCCTGAAGCTGTATCGCGAGGACGAGGACGACCGCGCCGCCGATGCCCGCGCCGGCATCGCGAGCCAGGCCGCGCCCACCGAGGATGAAGACACCCGCATCCTGCCGCCTATGGCGCAGCACGACCCGCTCAAGCGCGGCGAGGTCACCGCCAGCCAGCACTTCACCCAGCCGCCGCCGCGCTATTCCGAGGCCTCCCTGGTCAAGCGGCTGGAAGAGCTCGGGATCGGGCGGCCCTCGACCTATGCGTCGATCCTGCAGCGGTTGCAGGACCTGAAATACGTGACGCTGGAGAAGCGCCGCTTCGTGGCGCAGGACCTCGGGCGGATGGTCACCACCTTCCTCGTGCGGTTCTTCGACAAGTATGTGGACACCGGTTTCACCTCGGCGATGGAGGAGAAGCTCGATTCCATCTCGGCCGGCCAGGCCGATTGGCGGGCGGTGATGCGCGCCTTCTGGTCGGAATTCTCGGCCGCGGTGGAAGCGACGCGCGACCTCAAGATCCGCGACGTGATCGATGCGCTGGACGAGGACCTGGGCCCGCACATGTTTCCCGCGCGGGCGGATGGAACCGACCCCCGGGTGTGCCCGACCTGCGGCAATGGGCGGCTGGGGCTGCGGCTCGGGCGCACCGGGGCCTTCATTGGCTGCTCGAACTACCCGGAATGCCGGTATACGCGGCCTTTCGGCGTCGATTCCGGCACCGGCGAGGGCGCCGCCCCCGCCGAGCAGGAGCTGGGAGACGACCCCGCCACCGGCGAGAAGGTGACGCTCAAGCGCGGCCCCTACGGCTTCTACATCCAGCTCGGCGAGCCCGGCACGGATGCCAAGGGCAAGCCGACCAAGCCGAAAAGAACAAGTCTTCCCAACGGCGTATCGCCAGATACTGTCACGCTGGATCAGGCGCTTGGCCTGCTCTCCCTGCCGCGCATCATCGGCCGCGACCCCGAGACCGGGGAGGAGATCACCGCCGGCCTCGGGCGCTTCGGCCCCTATGTCCGGGCGGGCACGGTGTTCAAGTCGCTCGACAAGGATGACGACGTGCTGGCCGTGGGCATGAACCGCGCGCTTGCCCTGCTGGCCGATGCACGGGCGCGGGTGCGCGAACTCGGCCCGCATCCGAAGGACAAGGACCCCGTGACGGTCCGCAAGGGCCGCTTCGGCCCTTATGCCCAGCACGGCAAGACGGTGGCGAACTTGCCGCGCGATGTCGCGATGGAGGACATCACGCTCGAGGACGCCGTCGCGCTGCTGGCCGAGAAGGGCAAGGCGCTGAAGCCGCGCGGCCCGGCCGGGCGCAAGGCGTCGCCGACCAAGGCGTCGCGCAAGACACCTGCGGAGGCCGCGCCGCGCAAGACGGCCTCATCGGACGCGCCCGCGGCGCGCAAGGCCACCAAGCCCGCCGCGAAGAAGCCGGGCTCGGCCGCCAAGGCGAAGGCGCCGGCCGCGAGGAAACCCGCCGCACGCGCCGGCAAGACGACGCGCTGATGGTCCGCCGCGGGCCGCCGCCGAAGGGGCACAAGGCGCGGGCGCGGAAGGGTGTGGCTGTCCCCGGCGGGCGTGCGGCGCGCATCGCCGCGGCCTCGGTTGCGCCAGGCACGGGGTCGCGTCGTCGCCCACAGCCCGACGCGGAGCCGGCGGCGACGGGGCCGGAGGGTCCGGGCCGCAGCCGCCGCGGCGCCGTTGCGCCCGCCGGCGACGATGCCGCGCCGGTGGCGAAGGCCGCGCGTCGGACGAAGGCCGGCACAGGCACGCCAGCGCACGCCACCAAGGCCGCACGCCCCGTCCGGCGCAAGCCCACGCCCGATGCCGCAACCACGTCGGCCCAGGCGGATCGAAGCCCGCCGCGCCCGGAAGACGCGGCCCGTTCGATGCTGGCCGAGGACACGCCACCGCGACAGCGCCGGAACACCCCCGCCGCGCCAGCGCCCGCCCCGCGCGCCTCCGCCCGCCGCCGCGCCGCCGCCCGCCCGCCCGAACCGCCGCCCCTTCCCGGCAAGACGGAACTGCGCGCCTTCCTCGACCAATCCACCGGTCGCGTCAGAAAGTCCGACATCGCCCGGCATTTCGGCCTGAGCGCCGACCAGCGCCCCGCGCTGCGCGCCCTGATCCGCGAAATCGCCGCCGAGGGCGGCGCCGCCCCCGCCGGCAAGCGCGCCATCATCGCGCCCGACAGGCTGCCCGAGATCGCGCCCGTCGAGATCACCGGCACCGACCCCGATGGCGACCCCATCGCCCGCCCTCTGCAATGGAAGGGCGAGGGCCGCCCGCCGATCATCTACATGCACCCCGAACCGCGCGGGCAGCGCGCGCTGACGGCCGGCGAGAGGGTGCTGGCGCGGCTCAAGCCGATCGGCCCGGGCAAGTATGAGGGGCGCACCTTCAAGCGCATCGCCGGGGCGCCGCCCGCGCGCATCCTCGGCGTCTTCGAGGAAGGCCGCATCATCCCGACCGACCGCCGCCAGAAAGGCATCTGGGAGGTGCCGCGGGGCGAGGAAGGCGGGGCCAGGCCAGGCGAGATCGTGCTGGCCGAACCCCTGCCCTCGACCAGGCATTTCGGGGCCAAGCCGGCGCGCATCGTCGAACGGCTCGGCGTGATGGGCGAACCGCGCTCGGTCTCGCTGGTCTGCATCCACGCCCATGGCATCCCGGACGTGTTTCCGGCCGAGGCCGTGCAGCAGGCCGAACGCGCGGTGGGCGTCAGCGCGCACGGCCGCACCGACCTGCGCGACATCCCGCTGGTCACCATCGATGGCGAGGATGCGCGCGACTTCGACGACGCCGTCTTCGCCGAACCGGATGGCGATGGCTGGCGCATCCTCGTGGCGATCGCCGATGTTGCGCACTACGTCACGCCGAATTCCCCGCTCGATCGCGAGGCCTGGGCGCGCGGCAATTCCGTCTATTTCCCCGACCGCGTCGTGCCCATGCTGCCCGAGGCGCTGTCCAACGGCTGGTGCAGCCTGCGCCCCAACGAGGACCGCGGCTGCCTGTTCGTCGAGATGCGCTTCGACGCGCAGGGCCGCAAGCACGCCCATAGCTTCGGGCGCGGCATCATGCGGTCGGTCGCGCGGCTGACCTACGAGCAGGTGCAGGCGGCGGCGGATGCGCTGGCCCCCGCCGGCGGCTCGGGTGGCGCCGACCCGGCGACGCCCGCGCAAGCCGCCGTCGCGGCACGGGCGAAGGCGCCAAGCCCCGCCGACACCCTGCCCGAGGGCCACATCGCCCGCCTGTACGGCGCCTTCCGCGCGCTGCTCGGCGCGCGCATCGCCCGCGGCACGCTCGACCTCGATGTGCCCGAACGCAAGGTCGTGCTCGACGCCCATGGCCGCGTCGCCGAGGTCGCGCCCCGCGCGCGCCTCGATTCGCACCGGCTGATCGAGGAATTCATGGTCGCCGCCAATGTCTGCGCGGCGGAGGAACTGGAACGCCTGTCGCAGCCCTGCATGTACCGCGTGCACGACCGGCCATCCGACCAAAAGCTGGAAGGGCTGCGCCAGTTCCTCGCCACCTTCGACATCACGCTGCCGCAGTCCGACCGCCTGCACCCGCGCGACTTCGCCCGCGTGCTGGAGAAGGTGCGCGGCCACCCGCAGGAACGCCTGGTCAATGAATCGGTCCTGCGCGGCCAGTCGCAGGCCGCCTATGCGCCGGACAACCTCGGCCATTTCGGCCTGGCGCTGCCGCGCTACGCGCATTTCACCAGCCCGATCCGCCGCTATGCCGACCTGCTGGTGCATCGCGCACTGATCCGCGGCCTGAAGCTCGGCCCCGATGGCCTCCAGGAGACCGAGGCCGCCCGCTTCCCCGAGACCGCCGAGCACATCACCAGCACCGAGCGCCGCGCCGCCGCCGCCGAGCGCGACGCCGTCGACCGCTACCTCGCGGCCTTCATGGCCACACGCATCGGCGAAGCCTTCGAAGCCCGCATTTCCGGGGTGACTCGCTTCGGCCTGTTTGTCACCCTGGAGGAGAACGGGGCGAGCGGTATCGTCCCGCTCCAATCTCTGCCGGATGATCGATGGGATTTGGACGAGGCCACGCAGACGCTGGCCGGTCGCAGGACGCGACTGACCTTCTCGCTGGGGCAAGCGGTGGAAGCCCGGCTTGCCGAGGCGACGCCGCGCACCGGCGGCATGGTGTTCCATATCCTGCAGGGCCTGCCGGCGGGCGGGCGCAAGCGCCCCGTTGCGAAGGGACGCTCGCTCGGGCGGCACTGATCCCTACGCCCCATCGCATCGACCGCCGGTATCGGCTTCTTCCCACGTTCATGCGCCGGACGGCCGGCGGCGCCCCGTCGCGCGCTCGGCACGCGTCGAACGCTGGTGCCGTTGGCCTGATCCTTCTGCTGATGCTGCTGCTGCCCAGCCTGGTGGCGGCGCAGGAAGCCGTTCGCAACGCTCCCTATCCGCGCGAGGAAATGCGCCTGGTGCTGGGCGCGGGGTTCGGCGCCATCCTCGAACGCCACCTCGAGGCCGCAACGCCCGCCGACCTGCTGGTGTGGGGCCTGGCCGGCATGACGCAGATCGACCCGACGCTCCAGGTGACGCGCAGCGCGCGGGAGGTGGCGCTGCGCGCCGGCGAGCGCACCGTGCTGGCGCGCCCCGCGCCTCTGGCCTCCGCCACGCAGGGCCCGGCCGCGACCGGCGGCGCCGCCGCCGATACCCTCACGCTGTTCCAGCAGGCCGCCTGGGCGGCATCGCCGGCGCTGCGCAGCGCCGGCGCGCCGCGCCTGATCGGCGCGACCTTCGAGGCGGTGTTCAGCCACCTCGACCCCTTCAGCCGCTACGTCACGCCCGAGGAGGCCCAGGCCGCGCGCGAACGGCGCATCGGCGAGGCGGGGCTGGGCCTGCGCCTGGCGCCGGCGCGCGGTGGCGCGGGCGCCGTGATCGTGGCGCTGAACCCCCATGGCCCCGCCGCCGCCGCAGGGTTGCGCCTGGGTCAGCGCGTGCTGGCGATCGACGGTGTGGCGCTGCGCAGCCGCGATGCGGGTGTGGCCGCCGGGCTGCTCGAAGGCCCGGCCGGCAGCGCGGTGACCCTGCTGGTCGAGGCCGAGCGGCGACGACGCCGCGCCGTCACCCTCACCCGCAGCCTGCCGATGGGCAGCCCGGTGGCGGCGGAACGCATCGAGGACGTGCTGCTGCTCCGCATCCCGTCCTTCACCGCGCAGACCGAGCGCCAGGTCTCGGCGGCGGTGCTGACCGCGCAGGCGGACCGCCCGCTGCGCGCCATCCTGCTGGACCTGCGCGGCAACCGGGGCGGGCTGCTCTCCCAGGCGGCGGCGGTGGCCGATGTATTCCTGGGCGATGGCGAGGCCTTCCGCACCATCGGCCGGCACTCCGATGCCAGCCGCATCTACGCCACCGGCCGGCCCGACCTGGCCGAGGGACTGCCGGTGGTGGTGCTGGTCGATGGCCGCACCGCGTCGTCAGCCGAGATCCTGGCCGCCAGCCTGGCCGATCGCGGGCGCGCCGCCGTGCTGGGCACCGGCACCACCGGGAAGGGGCTGGTGCAGCTGGTCGTGCCGCTGCCGGACGGGGGCGAGTTGCTGATGTCCTGGTCGCGGCTGGTGATGCCGGCCGGCTGGCCGCTGCAGGGGCTCGGGGTGCTGCCGGGGCTGTGCACGGCCGGCGGCCCGGAGGAGGCGGCGCGGGGCCTGGCCGCGCTGCGGGCCGGGGCGCGACCGATGGGCCCGGCGCAGACCCGTCAGCGGGCCCTGCGCCACCCGGTGCCGCTCGCCGAAACCGAGGCGATTCGCGCGCTGTGCCCGACCGGCGAGGCGCGGGAGGGGGATGTGGCGCTGGCGCGCGCGCTGGCAGGCGATCCCGTGGCGATGGCGGCGGCGCTGGCGCGGTGATCGGATCGCGCGGACCGCGATCCGGGTTTTTGTGCGTCCCTCAGGCGGCGGGCGGCCGGCATCCGCCGGGCTTGCCTGCGCGCCAGGCACTTTTGCGCCGGGCGCGGCTGACGGGTTGGGCGCGATCCGGGCGGGCGGATTGGACCTCAGAGGCGGGCTTTGTCCGCCTTTCCCTTGACGCGGGCGCGCTGATCGCTAGGTTGCGGCCCCTCGCGCCCGGGGCGGCTTCGCCCGCGGGCCACGGAGCAGTGGACCATGGCCAAGTCGAACACCATCCTCATTCGTCTCGTGAGCAGCGCCGATACCGGCTATTTCTACGTGACGAAGAAGAACACCCGGACGATGACCTCCAAGATGGAGAAGAAGAAGTACGATCCGGTGGCGCGCAAGCACGTCGTCTTCCGCGAAGCGAAGATCAAGTAGCATCGGTCGCGGGGGCCTGCCCCGCACGCGCCGTCCCGACGCCACTGGCCCGGTCGATGGCCCGCCGATGCACTGACGCCGGCGGGCCCTATCCTATTGGGTGACTGGGCTCCAGTCCTGGGCCGTCGCCGCCTCGACGCGGTTCCGCCCACCCTCCTTGGCGCGATACAGCGCGGCATCGGCGGCCGCGACCAGGCGGTCGGCGCTCTCCGGGCCACGGGTGATGGCAGTGCCGATGCTCACCGTCAGGTTCACCACCGTGCCGGGCATGGCGATCGGGCGGGCGGCGACGGCGGCGCGCAGGCGTTCGGCGACGGCGCCGGCCTCCTCATCGCCGGCACCGGCCATCACCACCATGAATTCCTCGCCGCCATAGCGGGCCACCACGTCCACCGCGCGCAGGTGCTCGCGCAGCGTATCGGCCACGGCCTTCAGCGCCGTATCGCCGGCGGCATGGCCATGGCGGTCGTTGAGCGGCTTGAAGCGGTCCACATCCAGCAGCAGCACCGCCACCGACGCCCCGCCGCGCAGCAGGCCATCGAGGTGTCGGCGCACGTAGCGGCGGTTCCGCAGCCCGGTCAGCGCATCGGTCACCGCCAGTTCCAGCGACCGGTCCAGGCTTTCGCGCAGCAGGTCCTGGTAACGGCGCCGCCGCAGCTGGTTGCGCACGCGCGCGCGCAGCTCCGGCGGGTCCACGGGGCGCATCACATGGTCCGAGGCGCCGAGGTCGAAGGCGCGCAGCACCGCCTGGCGCTGGTCCTCGGCGGCCAGCAGGACCAGCGGCATGTCGCGGCTTTCGGAGCGTGCCCGCATGCGCGACGCCAGGCGCAGCGCATCCCCGCCGGCCAGCGGCACGCTGAGCAGCGTCAGGTCGTGCATCTCGTCCTGCAGGCGTTCCCAGGCGGCCTGTTCGTCCGGCGCGTGGTCCAGCAGGATGCCGTCGGCGGCAAGCGCCGCGCCCACCGCCTCGGCCTCGGCCACCAGGCCGCCGGCGAGCAGCAGGCGTGCGCCGACGAAGCCTTCATCGGGGATCTCGGTCGGGTCGAAGCCCATGTCGCGGGCGGTCTCGCCGCGGATGCGCCAGGCGTCCAGCACCTGCTTCACGCGCAGCAGCGCCCGCAGCCGGGCGAACAGCAGCGCGGTGTCGACCGGCTTCGAGATGAAGTCGTCCGCCCCCGCCTGCAACCCGCGCACGCGCTCGGCCTGTTCGGTGAGCGCCGTGACCATCACCACCGGGATATGCTGGGTGCCGGGCTGCGCCTTGAGCCGCCGGCAGACCTCGTAGCCATCCATGCCCGGCATCATGATGTCGAGCAGGATGATGTCGGGCGCCCAGGCGGTGCTGAGCGCCAGCGCCTCCGGCCCCGAGGCGGCCAGCGCGACCTCGAAATACTCGGCGCGCAGCTTGGCTTCGAGCAGCCGCAGATTGGCCGGCACGTCGTCGACCACCAGCACGCGCGCGGTCATGCGCGCGCCCCGCCGCTGGCGCCATGGAACGGTAACTGGCCGGGCGCGGCAGCGCGTCCTATCAGCGACACTGCGATGATAACTCGTTGAAACGTCATCACTTTGTCATGGAGAATGCGATGTCTGAAGTGACCATCGGGGATCGCGGCGCCGGGCGTCCGGCCGGCGGCGTCGGGCTGTTCCTGCGGCGCTGGGCGGCCAATCCGTTGCAGATGGGATCCGTCGTGCCGTCCTCCCCGGCGCTGGGCCGGCGCATCGCCGCCCTGGTCGAGCGCCAGGGGCACGAGGTGGTGGTGGAACTCGGTGCCGGCACCGGCGCCATCACCCGCGCCCTGCTGGCCGGCGGCGTGCCGGCGGAACGCCTGGTGGTGGTCGAGATCGTGCCCGACATGGCGCAGCACCTGGCACGCGCTTTCCCCGGCGTGACCGTGGTGCAGGGCGACGCCTTCGCGCTGCCCGAGGCGCTGCCGGCGGCGCTGAAGGGGCGGGTGGGCACGGCGATCTGCGGCATCCCGCTGGTGCTGCTGCCGATCGAACAGCAGCGCCGCTTCGTCGCGGCGGTCGAGGCGGTGGCGCCGGGGCGCGGCTTCCTGCTGTACACCTATTGCATCACCTCCCCGTTGCCCTGGCGCGCGCTGGGGCTGACGGCGCGGCGCGAGGCCTGGACGCCGCTCAACCTGCCACCGGCGAGCGTCTGGCGGTATCGGCCCGCCGGGTGAATCGCGCATCCCACTCCTCATGCGGCGCGGCAGGGCGCGCCGCCTGACCATGCTACAGGTCAGGCATCGACGAAAGGTTGAGGCGGGCTGAAGGCGCGTGATCACGCGCTCGTCATCGTGACCTCGCGGCCGTCGCGGTGGCGCAGTTGCGCGATCATGCGCGGGTGCGGGCTCTGGCGGACCTTCACGGCGTCCGCCAGGCCGCGCTCGGTCAGGGCGCCGCGCAGCGCGACGGCGTCCGGGTGCTCGGCCTCCAGCGACACCAGCCGCCAGCCGGAGTCGCGGATGTGCTTGCCGGCGCGCTCGCCCTCCCACTGGATCAGCGGCGGGATCAGGTTGTCCATGTCCTGCCGCTGTGGCGGAAAGGCCATGCGCCAGGCGAAGTTGCCGCGCGTCATGGCCCTGATCTCGCCGGCATGGGAGGGCCCCAGCCGCGCGACCACCGCATCCAGCGCGGGCGTCGAGGCGACATAGGCGATCAGCCGGGGCTCGGCCTCCAGCATGGTCCGCAGGGCGGGGTCGTCGAGGTCGAAGGGCCGCGGATGCGCCGGTTCGGGCTGCGCGGGGTCGGGGGCGATGACCTCCAGGTAGCAGCCCGCGCCCATGCCGAGCAGCATGTTGTGCGTGCCCACGCCCGGATGCGCGCCGCCCTTGGAGGGCTTCACGCCGAGCAGGTCCTCGACGTAGCGCGCGCCCTCCTCGAGGGTGCGGGCGCCGATGATGATGTGGTCGATCTCGGCCATGGGCCTGGCGTTCCTTGGTTGGTGGGCGGCGCGCCGGCCCATACTCCGGGCCGCCCGGCGACGCCGCAAGGCTGGAGGATGCGTCAGAGATAGTTTGAGAATGCACCGACAGGCGCATTCTGAAGCCCGGCACCGGCCCTCTCCCCCACCCCGCCCCCCGCCGACAGTGTCCTGGTGGGGTGGGCGGGGGGGGGGGTGGG
>JBHYEQ010000017.1:0-141349 GCA_051860065.1 Roseomonas sp. | reverse complement strand
GCCCTCGGTGCCGCCGCCGATCATGGATTCCGCCCCGCCGCCGCCGCCGCCGGCGGAACTGCTCGCACCCGGCGCCGGCCCGCCGCCGCCCCCGCCGGCCGAACTGCTCGCCCCGCGCGGCCGCTGAGCGATACACAGCGCGCCGGGCTTGTTCTATAGGTCGCGGCCCTGTCACCACGGACCATCGCCATGACCGAGGATTTCCACCGCATCCGCCGCCTGCCGCCCTACGTCTTCGCCGAGGTCAACGCGGCGAAGGCCAGCGCGCGCGCGGCAGCGGAGGACATCGTGGACCTCGGCATGGGCAACCCTGACAGCCCGACGCCGTCGCATATCGTGGCGAAGCTCATCGAGGCGGTGCAGGACCCGCGCACGCATCGCTATTCGATGTCGAAAGGCATCCCAGGGCTGCGGAAGGCGCTGGCCGGCTACTACGCGCGCCGCTTCGGCGTGAAGCTGGACCCGGAGACCGAGGTGGTGGCCACGCTCGGCTCCAAGGAGGGCCTGGCCAATCTGGCGCAGGCCATCGCCAGCCCGGGCGACACTATCCTGGTGCCCAACCCGTCCTACCCGATCCACCAGTTCGGCTTCATCATCGCCGGCGCCTCGGTGCGCAGCATTCCCTACACACCGAACGACGACATGCTGGCCGCGATCGACCGCGCGGTGCGCCATTCGGTGCCCAAGCCGACCGCGGTCATCGTGAACTTCCCGTCCAACCCGACCGCGCTGGTGGCCGGCATCGACTTCTACCGTGAGCTGGTCGCGCTGTGCCGGCGGCACGAGCTGTTCATCCTGAGCGACCTCGCCTATGCCGAGCTGTATTTCGGCGACACGCCGCCGCCCTCGGTGCTCGAGGTCGAGGGGGCGAAGGACATCACGGTGGAATTCACCTCGATGTCCAAGACCTACAACATGCCGGGCTGGCGGATGGGCTTCGCGGCGGGCAATCCGCGGCTGATCGCCGCACTGGCGCGGGTGAAGTCGTATCTCGACTACGGTGCCTTCGCGCCGATCCAGATCGCCGCGACCGCCGCGCTGAACGGGCCGCAGGACTGCATCGAGGAGATGCGGGTGCTCTACAAGGACCGCCGGGACGTGCTGGTGAAGGGCCTGCGCGCCGCCGGCTGGGAGGTGCCCGCGCCGGAGGCCTCGATGTTCATGTGGGCGCCGATCCCGCCGCGTTTCCGCCACCTGGGGTCGGTCGGCTTCTCGAAGCTGCTGCTGGAGAAGGCGAAGGTCGCCGTCGCCCCGGGCCTGGGCTTCGGCGAGCATGGCGACGAACACGTCCGCATCGCGCTGGTGGAGAACAACCACCGCATCCGCCAGGCGCTGCGGGGCATCAAGACGTTCCTGTCCGGCGACAATGCCGCGCCGGTGGACGCACAGCAGGAAGCACTGAACGCATGAGCCGCCCTGTCTCCGTCGCGGTCGCCGGCCTGGGCACGGTCGGCGCCGGTGTCGTCAACGTGCTGCGCGCGAACGCGGAGATCATCGCCGCGCGCGCTGGCCGCCCCATCGCGGTGACCGCCGTGTCGGCCCGCGACCGCGCGCGCGACCGTGGCGTGCCGGTGGCCGGCCTGCGCTGGTACGACGACCCCGTGGCGCTGGCCGCCGACCCGCAGGTCGAGGTGGTGGTGGAATGCATCGGTGGCTCCGAGGGGCCGGCCAAGGCGCTGGTGGAAGCGGCACTCGCGGCCGGCAAGCATGTGGTGACAGCGAACAAGGCGCTGCTTGCTGTGCATGGCGCGGCCCTCGCCGCCGCCGCGGAGGCCAAAGGCGTGGCGCTGGCCTTCGAGGCCTCCGTCGCCGGCGGCATCCCGGCGATCAAGGCGGTGCGCGAGGGGCTGTCCGCCAACCGCATCAGCCGCGTCGCCGGCATCCTGAACGGCACCTGCAACTACATCCTGACCACGATGCGCGAGCAGAAGCGCGAATTCTCCGAAGTGCTGAATGAGGCGCAGAAGCTCGGCTACGCTGAGGCCGACCCGTCCTTCGACATCGACGGCATCGACGCCGCGCACAAGCTGGCGATCCTGGCGGCGCTCGCCTTCGGTCGGCCGGTCGATTTCGCCGCCGTGCATGTGGAGGGCATCCGCGAGGTCAGCGCGCTGGATATCTCGCTGGCGGAGGAACTCGGCTACCGCATCAAGCTGCTGGGCATCGCGCGGCGGGAGGAAGGCGGCATCTCGACCCGCGTGCATCCCTGCATGGTGCCGGCCAATGCGCCCATCGCGCGTGTCGACGGCGTGTTCAACGCGGTGGTGGCGGAGGGCGATTTCGTCGGCCGCATCATGATGGAAGGCCGCGGCGCCGGCGGCGGGCCGACCGCCTCGGCCGTGGTGGCGGACCTGATCGACATCGCGCGCGGGCGCTTCACCCCGGTCTGGGGTGCGGCGGCCTCCGCGCTGAAGCCCGAACCCTCCCTGCCGATGGACCGCCATACCGGCGCCTATTACCTGCGCCTCATGGTGGTGGACCGGCCGGGCGTGATCGCCGACGTGACCGGCGTGCTGCGCGACAGCAGCATCAGCCTGGAATCCATGCTCCAGCGCGGCCGCGCGCCGGGCGAGGCGGTGCCGGTGGTGCTGACCACGCATGAGACCAGCGAGGCCTCGGTGCGCGCGGCCCTGGCGCGCATCTCCGCGCTGGACGCGGTGGTGGAGAAGCCGGCGCTGATCCGGATCGAATCGCTGTGACGCGCGCCGCGGCCGCGCTGCTGGCCGCCATGCTGGCGGCGGCCCCGGCCGTCGCGCAGGAGGAACTGCGCGGCACCTGGCGCGGCAACTACATCTGCGCACAGGGCATGACCGCGCTGGCGCTGACCATCGAGCCGCGCAAGGACGGGTCGCTGACGGCGCTGTTCCACTTCGAGGCCGTGCCAGACAATCCCGACGTGCCGACCGGCTGCTACGCGATGCAGGGCCGCTTCACGCCGGCCACCGGAGCTGTGGCGTTGTCGCCGCTGCGCTGGCTGCGCCGGCCGCCGGATTATGTGATGGTCGGGCTCGACGGCCGGCTCGATGGCGCGCAGATCGAAGGCCTGGTGCAGGGGCCGGGCTGTTCCTTCTTCCGGGTGCAGCGCAGCGCGCAGCCGGCATCGCCCGAGGCCTGCCGCACCGGCGCGCCGCTGCTTTCCCTGCGCTGACGCGCGGCGCGATTCCGGCTATTGGCAATGCAACGGGCCGGCCATGCCGCGCCGCCATGCCGATTCGGAGGAAGCCCCCCATGCCAGAAAGCGCCGACGTCCCCAGTCTCCTCGTCGACCGCAACCTTGCCCTGGAACTGGTGCGGGTGACCGAGGCGGCCGCCCTGGCCGCGTCCCGCTGGATCGGCCGCGGCGACAAGAACGCCGCCGACGGCGCCGCCGTGGAAGCCATGCGCCGCGCCTTCGACACCGTTGCCATCACCGGCACCGTGGTGATCGGCGAGGGCGAGATGGACGAGGCGCCGATGCTCTACATCGGCGAGAAGGTCGGCCTCTACGCCAAGGCCGGCGGCGGGCCCGAGGTGGACATCGCGGTCGATCCGCTTGAAGGCACCTCGATCACCGCCAAAGGCGGGCCGAACGCCATCGCGACGGTGGCGCTGGCGGAGAAGGGCGGCTTCCTGCACGCGCCCGACATCTACATGGACAAGATCGCGGTCGGCCCGGGCCTGCCCGAGGGCGTGGTGCATCTGGATGCCTCGCCGGCGGAGAACCTGCGCGAACTCGCCAAGGCCAAGGGCTGCGAGATCAGCGACCTGATGGTCTGCACGCTGGACCGCGACCGCCACAAGGACCTTATCAAGGCCTGCCGTGCCGCCGGGGCGCGCATCACGCTGCTGGGCGATGGCGACGTCGCGGGCGTCATCAATGTCAGCCAGGCCGAGGCCGGCATCGACATCTACATGGGCTCCGGCGGCGCGCCGGAGGGCGTGCTGGCCGCCGCCGCGCTGCGCTGCATCGGCGGCCAGATGCAGGGCCGCCTGATGTTCGAGGACGAGGACCAGGTGGCGCGCGCCAAGACCATGGGCATCGACGACCCGAAGCGGATCTACTCGATCGAGCAGATGGCCCGCGGCAACGTGATGTTCGCGGCCACTGGCGTGACCTCGGGTGCGATGCTGCGCGGCGTGCGGCGCACCGCCGGCGGCGCCTATACGCATTCCATCGTGATGCGGTCGAAGTCCGGCACCGTTCGCTATGTGGAGGGCCACCACAACTTCGCGCGCAAGCCCAGCGCCTTCGTCGCCTGATGGACGGTCAGGCGCCGCAGGCGCCGGTGCTGGGGGTCGAGCGCAGCGTCACCGGGCGGCGCTGGGTGTGGCGCGCCGCCGATACGCGCATCGGGCTCGGCATCGCGCAGCGCCTGGGCGTGCCGGAAATGGTCGGGCGGTTGCTGGCGGCGCGCGGCATAGGCATCGACCTGGCGGGCGACTACCTGGAGCCCACGCTCAAGGCCATGATGCCCGACCCGTCCTCGCTGATGGACATGGACCTGGCGGCCGACCGCATCGCCGCGGCGGTGCGCAGCGGCGAACACGTCGCGGTGTTCGGCGACTACGACGTGGACGGTGCCTGTTCCGGCGCCCTGATGTCGCGCTTCCTGCGCGACCTCGGCTGCGAGGTCACGCCTTACGTTCCCGACCGGCTGAAGGAAGGCTACGGGCCGAATGCGGCGGCCATCGCGGCGTTGTGCGACCGCGGTGCCTCGCTGGTGGTCTGCGTCGATTGCGGCATCGCGGCGGCCGAGGCGCTGTCCGCCGCCGAGGGCCGCGCCGACGTGGTCGTGCTGGACCACCACAAGGCCGAAGGTCCTGCGCCGCGCATCCTGGCGGCGGTGAACCCGAACCGGCTCGATTGCGGGTCGGGTTTGCACCACGTCTGCGCCGCCGCGGTCGCCTTCCTGGCCGCAGCCGCGACCACGCGCGTGCTGCGCCGCGCAGGCTGGTTTGCGCGGCGGCCCGAGCCCGACCTGCTCGGCCTGCTCGACCTGGTGGCGCTGGCGACCGTCTGCGACGTCATGCCGCTGACCGGCTTCAACCGTGCGCTGGTGGCGCAGGGGCTGAAGGTGATGGGCAAGCGTGGCCGGCCCGGCATCGCCGCGCTGCTGGAGGTGACCGGCGCGCGCGACGCCCCCACCGCGCATACGCTCGGCTTCCTGCTGGGGCCGCGCATCAACGCCTCGGGCCGCATCGGCGAGCCCGACCTCGGGCTGCGCCTGCTGCTTTGCGAGGATGCCATCGAGGCGCGCGTGATCGCCGAGAAGCTGGATGCCGTGAACCGCCGCCGGCAGGAGGTCGAGGGCGAGGTGCTCGCCACCGCCCACGCCATGGCCGAGGCGCAGGCGGCCGAGGGCCGCGCCGTGCTGCTGCTGGTGGGCGAGGGCTGGCACCCCGGCGTGGTCGGCATCGTCGCCGGGCGCATGAAGGAACGCTTCAACCGGCCGGCCTGCGTGGCGGGGCTGGCGGATGGCATGGCCAAGGGGTCGGGGCGGTCCGTGCCCGGCGTGGACCTGGGCTCGGCGGTGATCGCCGCGCGCCAGGGCGGGCTGCTGGAGACCGGTGGCGGGCATGCGATGGCGGCGGGGTTCTCGTTCCGGGCGGGGCGCGAGGCGGAATTCCACGCCTTCCTCGAGGAACGCCTCGGCCATGCCGCGCTGCTTCCCACGGCCGCGGACCTGATGGTGGAAGGCACGCTGAACGTCATCGCCGCGCAGACCGGCCTGGCGCAGGAAGTGGCGCGCCTCGCCCCCTTCGGCCCCGGCAACGAGGAACCGATCTTCGCCCTGCAGCGCGCGCGAATCGTGAAGGCCGACCGCGTCGGCAAGGATGGCGCGACGGTGCGCGCCATCGTGGAAGGCGAGGGCGGCGGGCGGCTCAAGACCATCTGCTTCCGCGCCAAGGACGGCCCGCTGGCGCAGGCGCTGCTGGCCAGCGACCGCGTGCCCCTGCACCTGTGCGGCCACCTGCGCGCGGAACAATGGAATGGCGAGACATCGCCATCGATGCAGGTGGTGGATGCCGCGCCGGCCTGAGGCTATTGACCCGGCGGCCCTTGGGCAGTAACCCCCCGCCCGTGCTTGTCCCGTTCGTCTAGTGGCCTAGGACACCAGCCTTTCACGTTGGGTACACGGGTTCGAATCCCGTACGGGGCACCACTTCCAAGACATCAGTCCATTCGCTTCGCGCCGTGTCGTGCCGCGTGCCCGCTGGCTGCTTCGACGACGCATGGACCACCGGCATCGGCGCGCTTTCGGGCGGCGGTTCTGCGGGCTTCGTGACGAGGGCATGGATTGCGCCACGCTGCCGGCCGCGTCGCATGCCGGCGTCTCCGCGCGCAGACAGGGCGGTGTCGGCAGAGCGATGGACCGCCGGCGCGCAGGCCAGCGGTACACGTCAATGCGGGCTGGTCTTCGGCGCAGCCGATAGCAGCGCAACCACCGCATGCAGCATCCGCACCGTCGCCGCGTCACCGGCCTCATGCGCCTGGGCCAGGGCGACGCCGAGCGCCGACACCGCCACTTCGATCGGGTGCGGTGCCTTCCGAGCAGCGTCTGACGGTGCGCGCGACAAGCGCACGATACGATCTGTTTCCAACATGACTGCGTTCCCCAAACACTCAGCCTGACGCAACACTGACAGGACAATGCCTTTCCAGTGACGCTGGACCACGCGGAAATCACCACGCCTTGCGCTGCTGACAGCCTATTCACGCTGGTCTGACGGCATCTTGCGGCGTCTTAAATCAGGGCGCGCCAGTGGCTTGCGTAGTTCGCCCGAGGGTTGTGGCCCAGTCACGGGGCGGGTCTCGCCAGGACCCGAAGCATCGCCCTATCCTGGCCGCAAGCCACCACCAAGGACTGCCCCGCACCCATGACAGGCCGCCCGACCCGCAAGGCCTGGATGATCGTGGGTGGCGGCTTCATCGCCTTCACTGTCTCGGCCAGCCTGATGCACGCCTACACCGTGTTCCTGCTGGCCTTCGTGGCCGATTTCGGATGGTCGCGCGCCGATGCCAGCCTGGCCTACGCGGTCGGGCAGATCATCGGGGGCGTGTCCTCGCCGCTGGTGGGCAGCCTGGTGGACCGGCTCGGGGCGCGGCGGATGGTGCTGCTGGGCGGCTGCCTGCTCACCGCCGGGCTGCTCGGCAGCGCCATGGCGACCACGCTGTGGCAGGTGGTGTTGCTGTACGGCGTGGTGATGACGCTGGGGGCGAATTGCATCGGCCTCGTAGTGTTCGTGCCGCTGGTCTCGCGGCTGTTCGTGACGCAGCGCGGCATGGCGATCTCGCTGCTGCAATCGGCGAATGGGTTCGGGCGGGCGATCTCGGCGCCGCTCGCGCAATGGCTGGTGGACGATGTCGGCTGGCGCCATGCCTACCTGCTCCTGGCCGGGCTGATGGGGCTGCTGGTGATCCCGCTCGCGGCGATGTTCCGCGGGGCGGAGGCAGCCATTCCGGCGGGTGCCGGAAGCGGCGTGGCGGAAGGCCGCGCCTGGACTCTGGCCGAGGCCGCGCGCACGCGCCATTTCTGGCTGCTGTTCCTGGTCTATATGCTGACCAGCATCGGCAGCTTCCTGGTCTCGCTGCATCAATTGGCCTTCGCGGTGGGGCAGGGGTTCGAACCGCTCTACGCCGCCTTCGTGCTCGGCATGGGCAGCCTGCTGGCGCTGCCCGGGGTGATCCTGACCGGCACCATATCCGACCATATCGGGCGCGAGAGGGCGGCGATCCTGGCCTATGCGATCTCGATCGTCGGCGTGGCGGCGGCGCTGCTGATCCACGGGCCCGACCAGCACCTGATGCTGTGGCTGCACGCCTGCTTCTTCGGCATCACCTGGGGCGCGCGCGGGCCGGCCATCACCGCCAAGACGGCGGACCTGTTCGGCGGGCCGCGGCTCGGCACCATCCTCGGCGTCATCACGGTGGGGTCGGGGCTGGGGGCCGGGATCGGCGCCTGGGGAGCGGGGCTGCTGTTCGACCTGACCGGAACCTACAGGCCGGCCTTCGTGCTTTCCATCCTGGCCTACGCGGCGGGGGCGGTGGCGTTCTGGGCGCTGCGGCGGCCGGTCGCGCGGTGACGCGCGCGGAAGACTATGCGCGGTGACGC
The DNA here is from genome assembly GCA_051860065.1 of Roseomonas sp. Taxonomy (GTDB): domain Bacteria; phylum Pseudomonadota; class Alphaproteobacteria; order Acetobacterales; family Acetobacteraceae; genus Neoroseomonas. The sequence goes on along the minus strand of JBHYEQ010000017.1, from coordinate 133,256 downwards.
GCGCGGAAGACTACGCGCGGTGACGCGCGCGGAAGACTATGCGCGGTGACGCGCGCGCCCGAATGTGCGCGGTGAATGCGTGCTGTGACGCTCGCGCGTTGACCGCGCAGGCGCGGCGCGACACGCTCGCTGCGTGAGACGTCCGGGCCACCACCAACCATGAGTGAATCGCGCCAGGATGCGCTGCGTCGACTCTGGCTCGGCATCTTCTTCATGTGCGTGGCGACCACCTGCTTTCCGATCATGAACGGGATCGTGCAGGTGCTCAGCCGGACCTATCCGTCCGAGCAGATCATCTGGGCGCGCACCGCGGGGCACCTGGCGATCGTGCTGGCCCTGGTGATCCCGCGCTATGGCATCGAAGTGCTGGCGACGAAGCGGCCCGCGGCGCAGATCTCGCGATCCCTGCTGCTGCTCGGGTCCACCACGCTGTTCTTCTTCGCGGTGAAGGACGTGCCGCTGGCGAAGGCGGCGTCCATTTCCTTCATGGCGCCCTTCTTCGTCACGCTGCTCGCGGTGCCGATGCTGGGCGAACGCATCGACGCGAAGCGGCTCGCCGCCGTGCTGGTCGGCTTCAGCGGCGTGCTGGTGGTGATCCGCCCGGGCAGCGAGGTGTTCCAGCCGGCCGCGCTGCTGATCGTGGGCTCGGCCTTCTGCTACGCGGTGTACCAGGTGCTGACGCGGATGGTGGCGGGCATCGACCGGCCCGAGACATCGGTGATGTATTCCGGCCTGGTCGGCACGCTGGTGATGAGCTGCGTCGTGCCCTTCGTGTGGATCATGCCGCACAACGCGACAGACATGATGTTGCACATGGCGATGGGCCTGCTCGGCGCGGGCGGGCATTGGTGCGTGGCCAAGGCCATGACCTACGGGCAGGCCAGCGTGATCTCGCCCTTCCAGTACTGGCAGATGATCGGCTCGGTGCTGGTGGGCTACGTCGTCTCGGGCCTGTTCCCCGATGCCTATACCTGGGTGGGCGCGGGGATCATCGTCGCCTGCGGCGTGTCGCTGGCGGTGGCCGAGAGCCGCCGTCGCTGACCCCTGGACAGGCTGCGCGCCACGCCGGACGATGCCGACAGGGACGGGAACAAACGCATGGCACGACGCAGCAAGGTGGTGACCGATTTCGACGCGGCCGTGGCGGGCATACAGGATGGCGCGACCATCGCCTTCGGCGGCTTCGCGCTGCCCGGCGCGCCCTTCAACCTGACGGCGGCGCTGCTGCGCCAGGGTGCGAAGCGGCTGACCTGCATCGGCAATACCACCGGCGGCGCGCACAAGCCGCGCAACCCCGATATCGGCATGCTGGTGGAGAACGGCCAGGTCGCGAAGGTGATCTGTTCCTTCACCGCCGCGCCGCGCGCCTCCGACAAGCTGCCCTTCACGCCTTTCTACGAACGCGGCGAGGTCGAGGCCGAGATCGTCCCGCAAGGCACGCTGGCCGAGCGCCTGCGCGCCGCCGGCGCGGGCATCCCGGCCTTCTACACGCCGACCGCGGTCGGCACGGAACTCGCCGAAGGTCGCGAGACGCGCATCATCAATGGCCGCGAGGTACTGCTGGAATACGCGCTGCCCGCCGATGTCGCGCTGCTGCGCGCCTGGCGGGCGGATGAAGCGGGTAACCTGCGCTTCCGCCGTGCCCAGCGGAACTTCGCGCCCGCCATGGCATCGGCCGCGAAGCTGGTGATCGTGGAGGTCGAGGACCCCATCCTGCCCGCCGGCGCGATCGACGCCGACGACGTGCATGTGCCGGGTATCCTGGTGCATCGCCTGGTGGTGATCCCGCCGGCGCCGGAGGGCATCTGGCCCGCACTCCCCGCCCGCAAGGAGGCCGCGTCATGAGCTGGACCCGCCCCCAGATGGCCAATCGCATCGGCCGTGAATTGCAGGATGGCTGGATCGTCAACCTGGGCGTCGGCATGCCGACGCTGGTCTGCGACGTCGATCTCGGCGATCGCGAAGTGACCTTCCACGCCGAGAACGGCGTGATCGGCTTCGGCCCGGTCGCCGCACCCGGCGAGGAGGATGTCAACCTGGTCGATGCCAGCCGCCGCCACGTCACGCTGAACCCGGGTGCCGCTATCGTGGATCACGCTGAAAGCTTCGCGCTGATCCGCGGCGGGCGGATCGATGTCACGGTGCTGGGTTCGTATGAGGCCGCGGCCAATGGCGACTTCGCCAATTGGAAGGTGAAGGGCGCCAAGGGCGGGGTGATTGGCGGCGCGATGGACCTTGCCGCCAGTGCGAAGCGCGTCTTCCTGATGCTGGAACACCGCATGCGCGACGGCACGCCACGGCTATTGGCGCGTTGCACCTTGCCCATCACGGCGCGCGGGGTGGTGACGCTGGTGGTGACGGAGCTTGGCCTCTTCGCGCCGACCGGCGAGGCCTTCAAGGTGCATGACCTGGCGCCGGGCGTTTCCATCGACGAGGTGCGCGCCGCCACCGCCTGTCCCGTCACGGAGTGAAGCGCATGCATGTCGACTACTACGCGTCGTTGAACTCGCCCTGGACGCATCTTGGCGCGGCACGGATCGAGGCGCTGGCGGCGCAGCACAACGCCACGCTGCGGATCTACCCGGTGGATTTCGGGACCATCTTCGCCAATTCCGGCGGGCTGCCGCTGCCCAAGCGTTCGGCGCAGCGCCAGGCGTATCGGTTGCAGGAACTGGCGCGGTGGCGGGATGCGCTGGGCATTCCCATCACCATCCAGCCGAAGCATTTCCCGCACAATGAATTGCCCGGCTGCGGCTGCGTCATTGCCCTGCGCGAGACGATGGGCGATGCGCCGGCGATCCGCCTCGCGCACCGCATCCTGAAGGCGCTGTGGGAGGAGGAGCAGAACCCCGCCGATCCTGGGGTGCTGGCCGCGTTGATTTCCGAATGCGGGTTGGACGCGCCGGCCGTGATGGCGCTGGGGGCGGAGCCGCGCTGGCAGGAACGGCGGCTGGCCGACACGCAGGCGGCGCTCGATCGCGGCGTGTTCGGCGCGCCGGCCTATGTGATCGGCGAGGACATATTCTGGGGCCAGGACCGGCTGGATTTCGTGGCGCGGCGTCTGGCGCGAGCATAGCGGGCGGCATCTGGTGCGCGGCTCCGCCGCGACGCATCATCGCGGGATGCCCAAGGGGATCCTGCGATGACCGACCTGCCTTCCCTGCGCCGTGCGGCGCTCGACTGGATCGGCGCGAATGAAGCGCGCATGTCCGCCTTCAACGAGCGTATCTGGGGCTTCGCGGAACCCGCCTGGCGCGAATACAAATCCGCCCGCGCCTATGTCGATTTCCTGCGCGCCGAGGGGTTCGAGGTCGAGGAAGGCTCCGGCGGCATGCCGACCGCCTTCGTGGCGCGCTGGGGCTCAGGCGGGAAGCTGCTGGCGTCCTTCTCGGAATACGACGCGGTGCCGGGCAATTGCCAGGCGGTGGTGCCGCGGCGCGAACCGCGCGCGGGGATGCACCCCTATGCGGCGGGGCATACCGACCCGCATTCCTCGCTGGGCACGGCGGCGCTGACGTCGGTGCTCGCGGCCAAGGCGGCGCTGTCGGCATCCGGCACGCCGGGCCGCCTGGTGCTGTTCGGCGAACCGGCCGAGAAGGTCTGCGGGTCGAAGCCCGTGCATGCGGCGAAGGGCTACTACGACGGGCTGGATGCCGCCGTGGTCTACCACCCGCATCTGCAGAACACCGTGACGGCCGAAACGCAGTTCGGCGCCTATTGGTCCGCTGTCATCACCTTCACCTGCGACAGCCCCGAGACCTGGATCGACAAGTCGCTGCTGCCCATCCGCGATGTCGGCCATGCCGCGGCGCGCGCACCCGGTGCATCCGACGCGCTGTGCCTGATGTACACCACAACGAAATACACCAAGGAGGCGATGTTCCCCCACGCTGGCGCCTGGACGCTGAACGAATGCATCCTGCATGGCGGCGACGCGACCTCGGACAACCTGGCGCCGCGCTTCACGCAGATCCAGTATTCCTGGCGCACGCCCTCCCTGCCGATGGCGCAGCAGATCGCCAATGTGCTGATGGCGAATGCGCGTTCCGCGGCGCTGGCCACGGCCTGCACCGCGCATCTGCGCTGGGTGACCAAGACGCGCGTGGGCCTGGCGAACACCGTGCTGACGGACGCGACCTGGGCGAACCTGCAGGAGGTCGGCCCACCGGTCTATGGTGATGCGGCAAAGGTCTTCGCGCGCGAGATCCAGGCCAATCTCGGCCTCAAGCCGATGGACGACCCGTTCTCGCCGGCCAACACGAAGCTGACGGACCCGGCGGAATTCGAGGCCGGCATGCGTCACTTCCTGCCGCCCTGGCAGCATCACCTCTCGGCCGATGACTACGTGGAATTCTGCTGGCACTGCCCGACGGTGCGGCTGCTGACCGCGCGCCCGCGGCTGCGTGCGCCGGATGCGAACTACGACTACCCGATGTGGTCCTACAATGCGCTCGGCGGGCTGCCCGCGGCTATCGACCCAGGGATGTTCGTCGCCGCCAGGACCATGGCGCTGACGCTGGTGGACCTGGCCGCGAAGCCCGGCCTGCTGGACGCCGCGCAGGCGGAATGGCGTGAGCGCACCGGCGGCGGCATGGGTGGCACGAAATGGGTGCCGCCGCTGCTGGACAAGGACTTCGCCGCGCCGGTCGACATGAAGTGGCCGGAATACGTCACGACGGCGCGCGGCGAGGAATGGTGCGTCCCCACGCCTACCGATGGCCTGGGGGCCGGCGAACGGCTGTAAGCCCCGCCGCGCGGCCGGTGGCGAAGCAGGCTTGCAGCAGGTAGCCACCGGTCGGCGCTTCCCAGTCGAGCATCTCGCCGCAGGCGAGGATGCCCGGGTGGCGGCGCAGCATCAGCCCGCCATCCACTTCGGACCAGGCAATTCCGCCGGCGGATGAGATGGCGCGCGCGATGGGGAAGGGCGCCGTCAGCGTGACCGGCAGCGCCTTCACCAGCGCGGCCAGGTCGTCGCGCGGCGCGCCAGCATGCAGGGCTTCCTGCACCAGCGCGATCGCCACCGGCGCAAGGCCCGCCGCGCGGCGCAGGTGGTTCGACAGCGTGACGGCGCCCGGCCGCGCGTTGATGCGCTGCGCCAGCGCGTCGCGGTCCATGTCCGGGCGCAGGTCGATGTGCAGCGTGGCGCGGCCTTGCGTCGCGATGGCGTCGCGCAGTGGTGCCGACAGCGCATAGACCGCGCCGCCCTCGATGCCCTGCGCGGTGATCATCGCCTCGCCGCGCTGCGTGGTGCCGCCGAAGGACAGCGCGATGCGCTTCAGTGGCGCACCCGCGAAGCGCGCACGCAGATGCTCCGACCACGGCACGGCGAAACCCATGTTGGAGGCGCGCAGCGGCGCGATCGCGACATCCGGCAGCAGCGTTGTCCAGCCACCATCCGAGCCGAGCCGCGGCCAGGATGCGCCACCAAGCGCCAGCACGGTGGCGTCCGCCTGCAGCGCGGTCTCGCCGCCCGGGGTCATGAAGCGCGGCGCACCATCGGTGTCGAAGCCGGCCCAGCGGTGGCGCAGTCGCAGCGTGACGCCCAACGACGCCAGCCGCGCCAGCCAGGCGCGCAGCAAGGGCGAGGCCTTCATCGCCCGCGGAAACACTCGCCCCGAACTGCCGATGAAGGTCGGCTGGCCGAGCGCTTCGCACCAGGCCACCAGCGCTGCGGGCGGGAAATCGCGGATGAATGGCGCCAATGCTTCGCGCGCCGCGCCGTAGCGGTCGAGAAATCGGCCGAGCGGTTCGGAATGCGTCAGGTTCAGCCCGCCACGCCCCGCGATCAGCAGCTTGCGCGCGGGCGACGTCATGTGGTCCAGCACGGTGACGGCGGCACCTGATTCCGCGGCAGCCTCCGCGGCCATCAGCCCGGCCGGGCCGGCGCCGATGACAGCGACGCGCCGAACCCCGTCGCGCGGTGCGCCGCCCTCTGCGGAGGGGCTCAGGCCGCGCTCCGTTCCAGCAATTCGATCGCGATGTTCTCCGGCCCGCGCAGGAAGGCGATGCGGACACCGGGGCGGATGGTGTTGGGCTCCATGGTGAAGTGAACGCCCTTGGCCTTCATCTCCTCCACGATGGCGTCGATGCCGGTCACCGCCAGGCCGATGTGCTCGAGGCCGCGATACGGCGAGGAGGGCGCCTCGCCCGTCGCCGGATCGTTGATCGGCGACACGAAGACGGGCTGGCCGCCCAGATTGAAGTCGATGCGTTGCGGGCTGCGTGTGAGGGTCACGCCGAAGACGCGTTCGTAGAAGGCGGCGGTCGCCTCGACGTCGGGGCTGCGCAGGTGGATGTGGTCGAAGGTGAAGCGGGGCATGGGCGTGTCCTCAGATCGCGCGGGTGTCGCGCAGCGCGGCGCGGGCCGCGTCGTCGTAGCCGAGTTCGGCCAGTATGGCATCGGTATCCGCGCCCAAGGGCCGTGGCGGCGCATCCACGCGCGGCCCGCCATGGGCGAAGCCGAAGGCGGCGACCGGCACGGCGAAGGGGCCGTCGACGCCTTCCGCCTTCTCGAATCGATGCACCAGGCCGCGCGTCGCGATGTGCGGGTCGGCCAGCGCCTCGTCCATGCGGCGCACGCGCGCGGCAGGGACGTGGCGCGATTGCAGGAAGGCTTCCCATTCATCGGCGCTGCGGGTCGCCAGGATCTCGCGCAACGCCGCGGCTTCGGCGCCGCGGCCTGACACGCGGTCCTCGTTGCGCGACTTGGCCATCTCCGGCCGGCCGAGCGCCGCCCACAATCGCTTCTGCTGGCGCAGGTTGGATGCGCCCAGCATCACCATCCCGTCCTTCGTCGGATAGGCGGAATTGGTCGCGTATTCATGGTCGTTGCCGCGCGGCCGCGCGGGCTTGCCGGTGCGCGAATGGGCGGTCACATGCGATGCCATCATCATCATCGCGACATCGAGCATCGCCATGTCGATGCGCTGCCCGCGCCCGGTGCGTTCGCGCTGGAACAGCGCGGCCGACAGCGCAAACGCGCCCATCGTGCCGGTCGCGTAGTCGATGGCCGGCGCGCCGAGCTTCAGGGGGTTGACGTCCGGCGTGCCGGTGCAGGCCATGATGCCCGACGTCGCCTGGATGACGTGGTCATAGGCCGTTTGCCCGCCGCGCGGCCCGCTCTGGCCGAAGGCCGACATCGAGCAGTAGATCAGCCGCGGGTTCAGCGCGGCCATCGCCTCGTAGCCCAGGCCCAGCGCCTCGAAGGCGCCGGGGCGGTAGTTCTCGACCAGAACGTCGGCCTCAGCGACCAGGCGCTTGAACACCTCGCGCGCCGCTTCCTGCTTCAGGTCGAGCGTCAGTGATCGCTTGTTCGACCCCTGGGTGAGAAAATACGTGCCCATGCCCGCGCGGTTGAGGTCCCAGTCGCCGCCGGACCCGCGGCTCTGGTCGGGATCGTCGGGGTGCTCGACCTTGATGACGTCGGCGCCGAGCAGCGCCAGCTGATACGCCGCGAAAGGCCCGGCCAGCACATGCGTCGCGTCGATGATGCGGATGCCTTCGAAGGGGCGGGTCATCAGCCGAGGCTCACATTGTTGCGCCGAATCAACGCGCCCCAGCGTTCGCGTTCGCGCGCGATGTAGTCGCCGAAGGCGGCGGGAGTCATGGGGTCGGCGACGGCGCCTTCGGATTCCAGCCGCGCGCGGAAGGGTGCTTCGCCGAGGATGCGGTTGCAGGCCTCGTTGAGCCTGGTGACGATCGCCGCCGGCGTGCCAGGCGGGGCGACGATGCCGTACCATTGCAGCGCCTCGAAGCCCGCCACGCCCTGCGATGCGACCGTCGGGATGTCGTTCGCGGAAGGCAGGCGTTCGAGCGAGGAAATGCCCAGCGCGCGCAACTGCCCCGCGCGCACCGGCGGCAGCGCCGGCGGCCCGCCGGTCATGGTCAGCTTGATGGTGCCGGCAATCAGGTCGGTCAGCATCGGGCCGGTACCGCGATAGGGCACATGCGTCATCTCGGTGCCGGTCGCCTCGTTGAAGGCGACCATGGCGATATGCGCCGCGCTGCCATTGCCGCCGCTGCCATAGGTGAGGTCGCCGGGCTGGGCCTTCGCCAGCGCCACCAGCGAGGGCACGTCGCGCGCCGCCAGCCCGTTCGTCACCACCAGGAAATTCGCGACATTCGCCACGAGGGCCACGGGTTCGAAGCGCGCCGTGTCGAAGCTCAGGTTGCGGTAGAGCGCGGGGTTGCAGGCCAGCGTGCCGATATGGCCCATCATCAGCGTCTGGCCGTCGGGCGCGGCGCGATACACCTGTTCGGACCCCACCGTGCCGCCGGCGCCGGGGCGGTTGTCGATGATGAAGGGCTGGTTGAACAACTCGCCCAGGCGCTGGCCCATGGCACGCGCCAGGATGTCGGTCGACCCACCCGGCGTGAAGGGCACCACCAGGCGCACCGGGCGGTCGGGCCAGGTGCTTTGCGCGCGCGGCGCGGAGAACGGCAGCAGCGTGGCGGCGGCAATGATGGTGCGGCGGTTCATGGCGTTCCCTCGATCAGCACGCCGTCGTGTCGCAGCGCGTCGATTTCGTCGGTGGTGAGTCCCGCCGCTTGCAGCACGGCGGCGCCATCGGCGCCCAGGCGCGGCGCCGGCGGGCGCGGCGGGGTGTTGCCGCCCGAGAAGCGGTTCGGCGCGCCGATGGCGAGCGTTGCGCCCTCGGTCGGGTGTTCCTCCTCGCGCACCATGCCCACCGCGCGCAGATGCGGGTCGTCGGGCAGCGAGGCCAGCGTGTTGTACGGCGACGCCGGCACATCCATGCGGTCGAAGATGTCGAGCCATTCCGCGGTCGTGCGCCCGCCCAGCGAGGTCGCGCGGATGTGGAAGTATTCCTTGGTGTGCTGCACGCGCTGCGCCACCTTCGCGAAGCGCGGGTCGGACTTCAGCTCCGGCCGCCCGATCGCGTCGAAGAACGCATGCGCCTGCGCGTCGGTATTCGCGCTGATGCAGACGAACCCGTCCTTGGTCGGCAGCGGCTTGCCGTCGGGGCTGAGTACGCGGTGGTCACCCGGCGGGCCGAGCGGCGGGCGGAAGGACGCCGCGCCGAGGTGTTCCTGCATGATGTAGGCGGCCATGTTCTCGAACATCGGCACCTCGATCGCTTCGCCCGCGCCGGTCTTCTCGCGCCGATACAGCGCGAAGCCAATGAGCTGCGCGGCGATCAGCCCGACCGTGTGGTCCGCCACCAGGAACGGCACGTAGCGCGGTTCGCCGGTCGATGCGGCGAAGGTGCCCGCCACGCCGGATGCGCCCTGAATGACCGTGTCGTAGGCGGCACGCCCGGCATAGGGACCGCCGGAACCGAAGCCGGTGATGGAGCAATGGATCAACCGCGGTGCGAGCGCGCGCAGTGCATCCGCATCGACGCCGAGCCGCGCCTGCGCGTCGGGACGGATGTTCGTCACGAACACATCGACGGTGGCAGCAAGACGCTTCAGCGCCGCCATGCCCGCCGGCTTCTTCAGGTCGATGGCGATCGACTTCTTGCCGCGGTTGAAGTTCAGGAACTTGCCGTTCATCCCCGCGCTGCGGCCCTTGCCGGCCAGCGAGCGCAGCAGGTCGCCGGTCGGCGGCGCCTCGACCTTGATGACCTCCGCGCCCTGTTCGCACAACACATGCGTGCAGATCGGCCCGACCACCACGGCCGAGAGATCGAGCACGCGCACGCCATCGAGCGGTCCCGCCATCAGCCGATCCTCGCTTCGATGCGCAGCGCCATCGCGCCGGTCTCGTCCTCGGCCCACAGGATGCTGTTGCCCTGCGCGTCGGGCGCGCTGCCGCACAGCGCGGCGGCGCGGCCGCAGAACAGCGGCTTCATGGTGCGCGACGCGGTCTGCAGCACCTGTGCGCCGGCATGGCGCTTCAGCGCCGCTTCCAGCAGGAACAGCGTGGTCACGCCGCCATTCACCACCAGCGCCGGATAGCCCTCGCCATCGCGCGCATAGTCGGCGTCGTAGTGGATGCGGTGGCCGTTGAATTGCAGCGCGGAGTAGCGGAACAGCATCACCGGATCCGGCGTGAAGGCATCGCGCCAGGCGGCGACTGGCACGGGCGCGGGCTTCTCGGCCTTCGGTTCCGGCGCGTTGCGCTTGGCTTCCAGGTAGGCGATGTCCTGCTCCTCCACCGCGATCACTTCGTTCCCGCGGGTGACGGTGTGGCGCAGCGTGACAAAGATCAGCGCGCCACTGCGCCCGACCTTGGGCGTGATGGCGGAGATCAGCGTCTCGCGCTCCAGCCCATCGCCGATGCGCGGCGGCGTGGAATAGGTCAGCCGCCGGCCGCCCAGCATGCGGCGCGGCAGCGGCACGGGCGGCAGGAAATCGCCGGTGGCCGGGTGGCCATCCGCGCCGAGCGCGGCCTGCGGGGCGGCATCGTCGAACAGCATGCAAAGCCAGTGGTTCGGCACCGTCGCACCGCGCGCCACATCCACGCCATCGCGGTCGGTCAGCGCGGCCATGCGGCGCACCAGCGGTGCGGCCATCTCATCCGCCACGCGCCGCGTGCGCCCGACCCAGGATTGCAGGTTGCCGCTCATGGAAAGCCGTAGAGCCGCGCGGGGTTGTCCACCAGCACGCGATGCAGCGCGGCGGCGTCCCCGAACTGCGGCAGCAGGTCCACCAGGTCGGCCTCGTCCGGTTCCCAACGCACATTCGGGTGTGGCCAGTCGGTGCCCCACAGCGTGCGGTCTGGCGCGACCTCCATCAGCTTGCGCGCGAAGGGAATGGCATCGTGGAAGGGCGGGCCGGCGTGGGAAATGCGCTCGCTGCCCGACACCTTCACCCACCAGTTCGGCGCGGCCAGCAGGTCGAGCAGGATGCGGAAGGGCGCCTGGTCCAGCCCATCCTGCGCCGGCGGCCGGCCCATGTGGTCGATCACCACGGGCAGACGGAATTCCCGGAACAAAGGCTCGAATTCCGGGATGTTCGCGGCATCGAGGTGCAACACCAGGTGCCAGCCCATCTGCGCGATGCGATCGGCTGTGCGGCGCACCAGCGCCAGGTCCGGGATGCCGCCCAGGTGCTTGACGAAGCCGAAGCGCACGCCGCGCACGCCGCCATCATGCAGCGCCTGAAATTCGGCATCACCGAAGCTCTCGTCGATCAGCGCGACACCGCGATAGGCACCGTCGCTGGCGGCGATGGCGTCCAGCATCGCGCGGTTATCCGCCTTGTAGACCGTGGTCTGCACGATGACCGCGCGATCGACACCGAGCCGCGCATGCAGCGCGCGCAGATCGTCCTTGTTGCGCTCGGGCGGCGTATAGGGCGCGCCCTTCGCCACGGGGAAGCGGTCGAAGGGGCCCCAGATATGCACATGCGTGTCCCAGGTGCCGGGCGGAAGTTGGAAAGTCGGGCGGCGCATCGTGTCAGCCTCGCGGGAAGTCATAGAGCCGTGCCGGCGTGTCGGTGAGGATCATCCGCCGGAGTTCGGCGTAGCGGGTCCAGTCCAGGAACACATCGAGCAGCCGCTTCGCATCAGGCCGCCCGCCATCGGGGCGCGGATGCGGCCAGTCGGTGCCCCAGACCAGCGCCTCGGGGTTGGCGGCGACCAGCGCGTCGTGGAAGGGCCTGGCCTCGATGTAGTCGGGCTTCAGCGCACCCAGGCGATAGGTGCCCGACAGCTTGGCCATGTACCGCCCATCCCCCACGCCGCGGACCAGCGCCTGGAAGCCGGGGTCGTTCACGCCATGGCTGTGGTGCAGGCGTCCCATGTGATCCACCACAATTGGCACGGGCACCTGCGCCAGGCGCGGCTCCAGCTCCGGCAAATGCCGCGCGTCGATCCACAATTGCAGGTGCCAGCCGAGTTCCGCCATGACGGGGAAGAGCGGCTCGATCTCCGCCAGCCGCACGCCGCCATGGTAGGCAGCCGCGCCGTCGCGCCGGTATTCGTTGGCGCGCAGCCCGCGGATTCCGTCGCGATGCATGGCGCGCAGCGTGTCGGGCGTGGCCTCGCCGCCCACCACCGCCACGCCGCGCAGCCGGTCCGGCGCGCGCCGCAGCGCATCCAGCGTGCAGGCATTGTCACGGTCATAGGCCGAGGGCTGCACGATGACGCCGCGGTCGAGTTGCAACGCATCCAGCAATGCCAGGTAGTCCTCGAGCGTCTCGTCCTCCGGCGTGTAGGAGCGCGGCTCGGCATAAGGGAAGCGCGCCGCCGGGCCGAAGATGTGGCAGTGGCAGTCGGTGGCGCCAGGTGGCGTTTCGCGCGCGCTCATTGCGCGGTGATGCCGGCGACGCGCACGACGTCCCGCGATCGCGCCAGGTCGTCGCGGATGAAGGTGGCGAAGCCTTCCGGCGTGGCGAGCGCGCCCGTCGCCGCCTCGCCGCCCATCGCTTCCATGCGGCGCTTGAAGTCGGCTTCGGCGACAATGGCGGTCATGGCCTCGCCGAGCTTGCGCAGGACATCCGCCGGCGTGCCCGCTGGCGCCAGCAGCCCGACATAGGAACCCGCCAGGAAGCCCGCCACGCCCTGTTCGGACATGGTCGGCACATCCGGCAGCGCGGGCAGCCGGGCGGCCGAGGCGACCGCCAGGATCCGCCCCTTGCCGTCGCGATGCAGCGGCAGCGCGGTGGAGAATTCGGTGAACAGCAGCGGGATGTTGCCCGCCACGAAATCCGGCACCGCCGCGCCGCCGCCACGATAGGGCACGTGCAGGATGCGCGCGCCCGACGCCTGCTTGAAGGCTTCCAGCGAGAGATGCGTCGCACTCGCCACGCCCGCCGTGCCGGCGCCCAGCGCATCGGGCTGTGCGCGGGATGCGGCCACCACATCGGCGAGCGAACGATACGGCGCGTTCTGCTGCACCATCAGGCAATGCGGCACCTGCATGGCCATCGCGACGGGCGCGAAGCCGGTCTCGGCATCGTAGGGCAGGCGGGCCTGCACGGCGGGGTTCACGCTGAGCGGGCCGTTCGAGCCGATCAGCAGCGTATAGCCGTCCGGGCGCGCGCGGGCGACTTCGGCCGCGCCCACCGCGCCGCCGGCGCCGGGGCGGTTCTCGACCACCACCGGCTGGCCCAGCTTTTCCGACAGGCGTGGTTGCAGGATGCGCGCGATGACGTCGGCATTGCCGCCGGCGGCGAAGGGCACCACCACGCGGATCGGCCGGTCGGGCCAGCTGCCCTGCGCGCGCGCCGCGGGCACGGCAAGGATGCTGGCGGCGGCGCCGAGCGCCTGGCGGCGGCTGACCATCGGATGGTTCTCCGTGTGTTTCCTGGACGCGTCACCTATCGCATGCCGCGCCGCGGCTTCAAAGCCAGCGCGCATCTGGCGGTTCGCGTGCCCCGCGCTATGCTGCGGCGAACTCCAGCCGGAAGGGTTGTCCATGCTTGACCGATCCGCCAAGGGCGTCTTCGTCATCGCCCCCACGCCGTTCCTGCCCGACGGGTCGCTCGACCTGGCCAGCACGGATCGCATGACCGATGCCTTCCTCGCCGCCGGGGCGTCGGGAATGACCATCCTCGGCGTGATGGGCGAGGCGCCGAAGCTGACCGAGGCCGAGAGCCTGACCTTCGTCGATCGCGTGCTGAAGCGCGTGGCCGGGCGCGTGCCGGTGGTGGTTGGTGCCTCGGCGCCGGGCTTCGCGCAGATGAAGGCGATCGCGCGCGGGTCGATCGACCTCGGTGCCGCCGGGATCATGGTCTCGCCCACGCCGGGGCTGAAGGGGGACGAGGCCGTCGTCTCCTACATCGCGCAGGCGGTCGAGACGGTGAATGCGCCCTTCGTGCTGCAGGATTATCCGCAGCTCACCGGCATCACCATGACCGCGCCGATGATCGCGCGCATGGCGCAAGACCAGCGCGTGGTGATGTTGAAGGCGGAGGACTGGCCGGGCCTCGACAAGCTGACCGCGGTGCGCAGGCTGGAAGCCGAGGGCAAGATGCCGCGCGTGTCCATTCTTGGCGGCGTGGGCGGGCAGTTCCTGCCGGAGGAACTGGCGCGCGGCGCCGACGGCATCATGACCGGCTACGCCTTCCCAGAGATGCTCGTGAAGGTGTGCCAGCTGATGGCCGCGGGGCAGCGGGATGCGGCGCAGGATCTGTTCGACATCCATCTGCCGCTGATCCGCACCGAGGTGCAGCCTGGGCTTGGCCTCGCGATCCGCAAGTATGTGCTGGTGAAGCGCGGCATCATCGCGCATGCCACGCTGCGCGCGCCGGGGCCGAAGATGAGCGCGGAGACGGCGGGCGAGGTGGACTACCTGCTCGCGCGCCTGGCGCGGACCGAGACGCTGGCCGCGGCCGCGTGATGGACGCGCAGGCCCTCGCGCAGCGCGACAGTGCCGAGGGCCTGCCGCCGCTTCTCGCGGCGCTGTGGTGGGATGCGCGGGGGGACTGGGTGCGCGCGCATGAATTCGCGCAAGCTGTCGAGACGGCGGAGGGCGCCTGGGTGCATGCCTACCTGCACCGCAAGGAGGGCGACCTGCCGAACGCCGAGTACTGGTATCGCCGCGCCGGGAAGCGTCGCCCGGCCGTACCGCTCGAGCAGGAATGGGCGGAGATCGCTGCCGCCCTTTAGCCGCGGCTGCCGATCACGCGGCGGATCGCGAAGGACGACTGGATGCGCGCCACGCCGGGCAGGCGCGAAAGCTGTTCCTTGTGGATGCGTTCGTAATCCGCCGCGTCGCGCACTTCCACGCGCAGCAGGTAGTCCGACATCCCGGTCATCAGGAAGCAGTCGCGCACTTCCGGCAGGCGGCGCACCGCGGTCTCGAAGCGGGAGAGGTGTTCCTCGGTCTGCCGGTCCAGCGTGATCTGCACGATCACCGTGACGGTGTCGCGGTCCTGCGGGTCCTCGATGATGGCGGTGTAGCCGCGGATGACGCCTCGGGCTTCCAGCAGGCGCAGGCGGCGCAGGCAGGCGGATTGCGACAGCCCCACCGCCTCGGCCAGGTCCGCATTGGTGATGCGCCCATCCTGGCGCAGCGCCTTCAGGATACGCTGGTCGGCTTCGTCGAGCATTGGCAGAATCTGCGAAGGATTGGTGGTTTCTGTGAACAGAGATGGACCATATAGCAGAAACAACGTCCTTTCCGCAGCAAATGCGACCGCGCCTGACGCATCATTGCCGTATCGGTGCGAAGGGGTTCACCACCATGCGCGTCATCGTCTTGGGCAGCGGCGTCGTCGGCGTGACCAGCGCCTGGTATCTGGCGCGCGCGGGGCATGAGGTGACCGTTCTCGACCGTCAGCCCGCGGCGGGGATGGAGACGTCCTTCGCCAATGCCGGGCAGCTTTCCTATGGCTATTCGGCGCCCTGGGCCGGGCCGGGCATACCGGTGAAGGCGCTGAAGTGGATGATGATGCGCCATCGGCCTTTGGTGCTTTGGCCGCGCGCGGACCTGCGCCTTTACACCTGGCTGGCCAAGATGCTCGCCAACTGCACCGAGGCCGCCTACCGGCTGAACAAGACGCGCATGGTGCGGCTCGCCGAATATTCCCGCGATTGCCTGGGCGACCTGCGGCGCGAGACGGGCATCGCCTATGACGGCCGCTCGATGGGCACGCTGCAGCTGTTCCGCACGCAGAAGCAGCTCGATGCCGTGGGCGGCGATACCACCGTGCTGGATACCTTCAAGGTGCCCTACGAGGTGCTGGACCCGGCCGGCTGCATCGCCGCCGAGCCGGCGCTGCGCCATGTGCCCGGCAAGTTCGTGGGCGGGCTGCGCCTGGCCGATGACGAGACGGGCGACGCCCACATCTTCACCCAGCGCCTGGCCGCGATGGCCGAGGCGATCGGCGTGCGCTTTCGCTACGGCGTGACCATCAAGGGCCTGACCACCGAGGGCGATCGCGTGACCGGCGTGGAGACCGAAACCGGCACCGAGACGGCCGATGCCTATGTCGCCGCGCTGGGCAGCTTTACGCCCGCGCTGCTCGCACCGCTCGGCGTGCGCGTGCCGGTCTATCCGGTGAAGGGCTATTCGCTGACGCTGCCGGTGAAGGACGAGGGCGGCGCGCCGGCCTCCACCGTGATGGATGAGACCTACAAGGTCGCGATCACGCGGCTGGGCGACCGCATCCGCGTCGGCGGCACGGCGGAGCTGGCGGGGTTCTCGAAGGTGCTCCGCCGCCCGCGGCGCGAGACGCTGGAGCATTCGGTGACGGATTTGTTCCCGCGCTGTGGCGATGTGGCGGAAGCATCCTTCTGGACCGGGCTGCGGCCGATGACGCCGGATGGCACGCCGGTGGTGGGGCCGACGCGGCTGCGCAATCTGCACCTGAACACCGGGCACGGTACCCTGGGCTGGACCATGGCGTGTGGGTCGGGGCGCGTGCTGGCGGACCTGGTGAGCGGACGAAAGGCCGAGATCGACAGCGCCGACCTGGCGCTGGATCGCTACAGCTTTGCCTGAGCGGCTGGTTCGGCGCAGCGCGCCGGCCTGACCTTCACGGCGCGGCGGTTCCTTGCCACCTTGGCGTGGCAAACCGGAGGAACCGCCATGCCCAAGATCGCCATCCACGTCGAGTTCAAGCCGAAGCCCGGCAGCCACGCCGCCTTCGACGCGCTGATCCGCGAACACGCCCGCCTGACGCTGTCCGAGGAACCTGGCTGCGAGCGCTTCGACGTGCTGCAGCCGACCAACCCCGACGGCACGCGCGACGAGAGCCGGATCATGCTGGTCGAGGTCTATACCGACAAGGACGCGGTGAAGGCGCATGTGGCCAACCCGCGCATGCCGAAGGTGCGCGAGGCCTATACGCCGCTGATCGATGGGCGCGTGCTGACGATGTGCGAACTTTAGGGTTTTAGCACTTTAGCGCCTCGTCGCCCGATCGCCTGGAAGCAGCATCGGGCGACGCTGCGAAGGCGCCGGGGAGAAGGCCAGCGGCCCCGGGACCGCGAGTATTCCGCCGGTCGGCTGGTGATGCGCGCATCCTCACTGCCCAGGCGTGGGGTAGGCCCCTGCGCGGTGCAGGGCTGGGCGCCGTTCTCCGCGCAGGCTCAGGCAAGGGGTTCGCCGGCTGGTGCATGGGGCGCAGCCGCGTAGATTGCGCGTGCCCGACAAGCTGGAGCCGCCTCGACTTGCGACGCGCTTCCAGCCTTTTGTGCTTGCGAGCATCGTGGCCCGCTCAACCGGTTCCGATTGAGCGGAGGATGCCCTGCACGCGGTGCCGGCCCGGACGGACGCGTGGCGTTGATAATATTCCTATAGCGCCGCCGCGCCCGGATCGCAAGGCAATTCAGCGCACCCTTGCCAACAGCCGCCGCGCGCGTTCCACAACCGGCAGATCGATCATCTGCCCCTCGAAGGCCACCGCGCCCTTGCCTTCGGCCAGCGCGGCGTCGAAAGCGGCGAGCAGCCGGCGCGCGCGGTCGGCCTCGGCCGGGGAGGGGCCGTATTCCTCGTTGATGATGGCGACCTGGGCGGGGTGGATGCAGGCCTGGCAGGCAAAGCCCAGCGCGCGGGACCGCTTCAGCGAGGCGCGATAGCCGTCGAGGTCGGAGAAATCCGCGAAGGGCCCCACCGAGCCCATCGGCTGGATGCGCGCCGCGCGCGCCGCCGCCACCACCATCATGCCGAAGTGATAGAGCAGGTCCGCACCCGGCACGGCTTCCAGTTCGGTGGAGAGGTCCTCCGCCCCCACGCCCAGCGCCACCACGCGCGGATCGGCCGTGGCGATGGCGGAGAGCAGCGGCAGCGCATCGGGTGTCTCGACCACCGCGACGAAGCGCGTGTGGCCGGGCGCCATGCCCTGCGCGGCCTCGCGCACAGCCACCACTTCCGACAGCAGGCGGATGTGTTCCGGGCCCATCACCTTGGGCAGGATCAGCGTGCCGACAGCGGGCATCACCGCCGCGGCGATGTCCGGCACGCAGAGTTCCAGCGGGCGGTTGACGCGCACCGCGACCTCCGCGCCGGCTTGCCCCACTGTCGCGGCGGCGGCCGGCAGCGCATCGCGCGCCGCCTGCTTTTCCGCCGGCGGGATGGAGTCCTCGAGATCGAGGATCACCACATCGGCGCCGCGGGTATGTGCCTTGGCGACGAATTTTTCCCCGGTCGCGGGCACGAACATCATCGACCGCCAGGTCGTCGGCGATGGGCGCGTCATGCGAAGGACAGTTCCATGGTGGCGCAGAGATTGCCGTCCTTGTCGGCCGCCCAGCAGGCCATCCGGCCATCGGCCGGCGCGGCGCCGCACAGCGTCACGGTGTCATTGACCCACAAGGGCCGCGCGAGCCGCGCCGTGAAGCCCGCCAGCCGCCCCGGCGCGCGCTTCAGCGCGGCATCCAGCAGCAGCTGCATGGTCAGCCCGCCATTCTGCACGGTGGCGGGATAGCCTTCCTCGCTGCGCGCGTAGTCGGCGTCGTAGTGGATGCGATGCGCGTTCCAGGTCACCGAGGAATAGCGGAACACCAGCGCGGAGGAGAGCAGCACCTGGTCGGCGTAGATCCCATCGGTCGGCGCCGGGTTGGGCGGTGTCTGCGGGCTCGGCTGGCCGGGCGGCGGGGCCTCGCGATACATGGCGTCGAATTCGTCCACCGCGACCGTGCGGCCCTCGCATTCGATGACGTGGCGCATGGTCAGGATCGCCATGCGGCCGGTGCGGCCGATCTTGGGCAGCACCTGCGCCACGATGGCGCGCTTGATGGCGGGGGTGCCGATGCGCAGCGATTCGTTGATGGTCACGCGCCGCCCCGCGCCCATGCGCCGCGGCAGCGGGATGGGCGGCAGGAAGACGCCCTTGTTGGGGTGGCCGTCGGGGCCGATGTCGGACTGCTTCGCGATGTCCGGGAAGAACATGGTGAACCAGTGCGGCGGCAACGCGTCGCCGTGCTTCAGCGAGGCCGGGTCGATGTCCAGCATGCCCGCGATGCGGCGTGCGGAGGACAGGCCGATCTCGTCCTCGACGATGCGTTCGCGGCCCACCCAGCCCTGCAACCCGGCGATGGCGGCTTCGAATTCTGCGTCGGTGGTCATGTCAGGTCATCACGTCCCAGCAGGCGCGGGTGAGTTTCCCCGCGGTGGCGTAGGCGGCGGTGTAGCCAGGCAGCCCATCGGGCAGTTCGTCGGGCACGCGGTCGAGATAGACCGAGATGATGAAGCGCGGCGTGTCGCCGCGATACACCACGCCCGCATCCATGCGCCCGCGCGGGCCGCGCCCGGTCTTGTTCGCGACCTTGGTCTTGGCCGGCAGAAGCGACGGGATCAGGTTCCGCAGCCGCTGCCAGGAGAGGATGTCGAGGCCAAGGCGCACCAGCTCCGGCGTCGCGCCCAGCGCGGCGGCCGCGGCCGGGTCCTTCGCGCCGGCCACCATGCGGTCGAGCAGCACGCCCTGGTCGCGCGCGGTCGTGCTGGCCACGGCGTCGATCGGGTGGTCCCAGGGCAGGCCGGGCGGCGGGAAGTTCACGCGATGCGTGGTGCCGGTCATGCCGATGCGCTTGCACCAGGCGTTGAGCTCGTCGCGGTCGAGGCGTTCGAGCACGATCTGCGTGCTGACATTGTCGCTGGTGATGATCATGTTCACCAGGGCATCGCGCAGCGGGATCACGCAGCCCGGCGTCATGTACTGGTAGGTGCCGCTGTCCACGCCTTCCTGCAGGCGCGCCTCGATGGTGCAGGGTTCGTCGAGCCTGAGCTTGCCCTCATGCACCTTGGAGAGCGCATGCATCAGGATGGAGGTCTTGCGCGTGCTGGCCGAGGGCGTGACGACATCGCCGCCGCGATCGGCCTCCCAGCCGGTCACGAGGTCCTTCACGTAGAAGGTGGTGTCGAATGGCTGGGCGTCGCAGATCGCGTTCAGCCGCGCCAAGAGATCCTGCATAGGGCGTTCCTCCAGAGGCGCGGAGGCTAGCCCCGCTTCCGGCGCGTGGCCAGGGCGGCGCCCCGGCGCAGGACCCGCGCGTGGTGGCGCGGCGATACCGCCCCCGCGGATCAGGCGCTACTCTGCCCGGCAAGCACAGGAGGACGTTCATGCGGACAGACATCAAGCGCGTCGCGGTGATCGGCGCGGGCACCATCGGCGCGTCCTGGGCGGCGTATTTCCTCAGCCGCGGCATCGCGGTGAGTGCCAGCGATCCGTCGCCGGGCGCGCCCGACCTGATGCGCCGCATGATCGAGGGTGCCTGGCCGGTGCTGATGCGGCTCGGCGGGAAGGCGGATGCGGACCCGGCGGCCTGGACCTTCGATGCCGACCCTGCGCGCGCCGCGTCCGGCTGCGACTTCGTGCAGGAGAACGCGCCGGAGCGGCTCGACATCAAGCAGGATCTGCTGGCGCGGATCGACGCCGCGCTGCCGGCGGATGTGGTGATTGCGTCCTCGACCTCGGGGCTGCTGGCGAGCCGGCTGTCGGAGCGCTGCGCGCATCCCGAACGCGTCGTGATCGGCCATCCGTTCAACCCGCCGCATCTGATCCCGCTGGTGGAAGTGGTGGGCGGGGCGAAGGCCAGCGCGGAGGCGGTGGCGGCGGCGATGGCGTTCTACCGCGCCATCGGCAAGCACCCGATCGAGATCCGCAAGGAAGTGCCGGGCCACCTGGCGAACCGCTTGCAGGCGGCGCTGTGGCGCGAGGCGGTTCACCTGGTCGCGGAGGGTGTCGCGACGGTGGCGGATGTGGATGCCGCGATCAGCGAAGGCCCCGGCCTGCGCTGGGCGCTGATGGGGCCGCACACCACCTTCCACCTGGCGGGCGGGGAGGGCGGGATCGGGCATTTCATGCATCATCTGCTGCCGGCGGTGACGTCGTGGTGGGACGACCTCGGCACGCCCGATGTCAGCGCGCAGGTTCAGGCGATGCTGGTGCAGGGCGTGGGCGAGGCGACCGATGGCGCCACCACCATCGAGCTGGCGCAGAAGCGTGACGCCGCGCTGGTGCGGCTGCTGGAGGCGCGGCGGCGTGCCGGGTAGGCGGGCCTTGTTTGGTCGCGGTCAGCAGGCGCGGACGAAATAGACCTCGCCGGCGCGGAAGGTGGTGGTCTCGGCGCCGCGGCGGCGCGCGTCGTGGGCCACGCCGATGGCGCGGCGCAGCGTCTCGACGGGGCCTATCACCTGGCAGCGGTCGCGCGCGGGCAGGAGCAAGGGCTCCGGCGGGGCTTTCTCCGGCAGCGCGCAGGTGAGCGCGATGCAGGCCAGGCCGTGCAGCCATGGATGCGGCATGGGCGCCTCCGGTGCAGCCGCGCAGCATGCGGCGGAAGGCCCATGCAGCACGGCGCGGGGCCGGGTGTCCGTGGCCCAGGTCACATGGCGGGTTGGCGCCCGGCGCGGACCAGGCGGCCGGGCAGGGCGCCGGTGGCCTCGCCGTCGCGATAGGTGACGGCGCCGGCGACGATGGTGGCGCGGTAGCCGCGCGCGCGCTGCAGCAGGCGCCGCCCGCCGGCGGGCAGGTCGGCCACCATGCGCGGCGCGTCGAGCGTCAGCGCGGCGATGTCGATCACGTTCACATCGGCGCGCATGCCCGCGCGCAGCACGCCGCGGTCGCGCAGCCCCGCGGCGCGGGCGGTGTCGGAGGTCAGGCGGCGGATGATCTCCTGCACGGGAAACACCGCTTCCTTGCCGTCGCGTGCCCAATAGGTGAGCAGGAAGGTCGGGAAGGAGCCATCCGAGATGAAGCCCACATGCGCCCCGCCATCCGACAGGCCGGCGATGGCATTGGGGTGGCGCAGGCATTCGGCGCTGGCAGACAGCGTGTAGTCGGCGAAGTTGGTGAGTGGGGCGAAGATGAAGTCGGCACCGTCATGGGCAGTCAGGATGTCGTAGGCGACCTCCTCCGCGCTGCGGCCTGCGCGCGCGGCGATGGCGGCGATCGAGGCATCGGCCGGCGGCGCGTAGTCGGGCGGGTCGCCGAAGGGGAACATGCGCTCGAAGCCCAGGCGGGTGATGAGCGGGAAGGTGGAGCCGCTGATGCGGTCCTCGGACAGGATGCGCGCGCGTAGCGTCGGGTCGCGCATGGCCGCGGCGCGGGCGGGCGCGGGGAGGTGGGCGATCTCCTTGTAGGACGCGCAGCCCGCGAAGGGGTTCTGGCTGCCGTTCAGGCCGAGCAGGATGCCGATCGGCCGCGGCGGGAAGACCGGGCGGATCGGCAGGCCATCCGCGGCGGCGGTGTCGGACAGGGCCAGCAGTTCCTTCCAGGCCTCGGTGCGGTCGTGCCGCGCGGTCAGGGAGAAGACCACCGGCTGGCCGGTCGCTTCCACCACGCGCCGCACGATGGCGAATTCGGTGGCGGGATCGGGGGTGTTCCAGTCGGACACCAATTCCAGCAGGCCGCCGCCGCCGTCGCGCAGGCCCAGCGCCAGGCCGTGCAGTTCTTCCTCCTGCGCGCGCAGGGTGGGCGTCGGGTCGCCCTTCAACGTCTTGTGGCTGATCGTGCGCGACGTGCTGACGCCGAAGGCGCCGGCGCGCACGGCCTCGGCGGTGATCTCGCGCATCCGGGCGATGTCGGCCTGGTTGGCGTTCTCGAGTGCGAGGGCGCGTTCGCCCATCACGTTCACGCGCAGCGCGCCGTGCGGCAGCAGGGCGCAGATGTCGATGTCGCGGTGCTTGGCATCCAGCGCGTCGAGGTATTGGGGGAAGCTTTCCCAGCGCCAGTCCAGGCCCTCGTGCAGGATGGGGCCGGGGATGTCCTCCACGCCTTCCATCAGTTCGATCAGCTTGTCGCGGTCGGCGGCGCGGCAGGGGGCGAAGCCGACGCCGCAATTGCCCATCACGGCCGTTGTCACGCCATGCCAGGCGGAGGGGGCGAGGTGCGAATCCCACACCGCCTGGCCGTCGTAATGGGTGTGGATGTCGACGAAGCCCGGAGTGACCAGGTGGCCGCGCGCGTCGATTTCCTCGCGCCCGCGTTCCGCGACCTGGCCTATATGCGTGATGCGGCCCTCGGCGATGGCGAGATCGGCCTCGAAGGGCGCGCCCCCGGTGCCGTCCACCACCATCCCGCCGCGGATCACCAGATCGGCCATGGCCTGCATTCCCTTCCCGTGTTGCGCCGAGCCTAGGCGCAGCGGGCGGGGGGCTCAATCATGGACGAAGCGTTCCTCCAGGATGCGCCGGGCCGGCACGCCCAGCGCGGCGAGGCCGGCACGCACCTCGCGCATCATGGGCGGCGGGCCGCAGAGGACAAAGAGCCAGCCGGCCTGCGCGGCGCGCGCACAGCGCCGCTTCACGACGTCGCGCGTGAGCAGGCCTGTCTCGCCCGCCCAGCCCGGCGGCGGATCTTGCAGCACATGGACCACCTCGACGCCCGGGGTCGGGAGTTCGGCTCCGGCCAGGATCTGCCCCTGGTGGCGGTTTCCGTAGACCAGGATGGCCGGGCGCGGGTCGTCCGTGGCGCGACGGGCCCGCAGGATCGACAGCAGCGGGGCCACGCCGACGCCGCCGCCGATCAGGCATACCCCCGGTTCGGCGCGCCCCTCGATGGCGAGGTTGCCATGCGGGCCATCGACGAAGGCGCGCGCGCCAGGGCGCAGCGCGCCCACGGTTCGCGTGAAATCGCCGACCTCCTTGATGAGGAAGGCCAGCCGCCCGTCGCCGCCCGGCGCAGAGGCGATGGAGAAGGGATGCTCGCGCAGCGAGAAGGGCGACCGGTCCAGACGCAGCCAGGCGAACTGCCCGGCGCGGAAGCGCAGCCCGGCATGGCCCACCGGTTCCAGCACCACCTCCCAGCAGCGCTCGGCCGCCGGGGTGACGGACGCGATCCGCCAGGGCCGCCGCGCCAGGCGGAGCGGCCGCAGGACATAGACGGCGACCAGGCTCAGCACGGCCAGCGCGAACAGCGCGTTCCAGTAGGTCGCCAGAACAGGATGCGCGCTGTAGCGGCCTGCCCACAGCGTGTGCGCCATGCCCAGCGCGGCGACCAGCGCGGCGCCAAGGCCGTGCATGAGCCGCCAGGTCTCGTATCGCCAGGGCAGCGAATCGCGCCCGATCGCCGACAGGGTCAGCACGCCGAGCAGCAGCCAGGCGATCGCCCCGGTGGCGAGTGCATGGGCATCGAGGTTGAGCACGCCCGCCGCTGTCGCATCGTCCGGCCGCAGGAACTGCGCCCCGGTCGGCGTGGTGTAGAGGAAGGGGTGGACCAGCAGCGCCAGCGTGAGCACCCGTGCAAACAGCTGGTGCCATCGCATGGTCCGGTCGATGCCGATGCCGCCGCTGACCGCGCGGAACCGCCCCGAGAGCAGGAATTCCAGCAGCAGCGCCGCGAAGCCGGCCAGGGCCAGGGCGGAGGACAGCTCGTCCGGCCAGGCCCGCGCCGGCCCGACCAGCAGCCAGCCGAGGGCCACGGGCAGGCCGACCAGGATGGCATAGGCAGCGATCAGCAGGCTGGCGGGCACGGCGTCGCGGCTCCCCGGCGGTCGGTGTTGCTATCGCAGCGCTCGCGGCAGGCGCCTTGACGTGGCGCAACGCCCGCGGCGGTGGACCGCGGATTGCATCGCCCGACGCATCCGTGAGACACCGACCCAACCGATCCAGGCCAGATCATGTCCATCCATGTCGCGCTGACCCACCGCACCAGCTACCGCTACGCCCGGCCGGCAACGCTGGGGCCGCAGACCATCCGGCTGCGCCCGGCGCCGCACAGCCGGACGCCGGTGCTGGCCTATGCGCTGAAAATCGAACCGCAGCCGCATTTCCTGAACTGGCAGCAGGACCCGCAGGGGAATTTCCTGGCCCGCGTGGTGTTCCCCGAGCGCGTGACGCATTTCGACGTGACGGTGGACCTCGTGGCCGACATGGCGACGATCAACCCCTTCGACTTCTTCCTGGAGCCCGAGGCGGAGACCTGGCCCTTTGCCTATGACCCGGGGCTGGAGCAGGAACTCGCACCGTTCCGCCGGATCGACCCGTCGGGGCCGCTTCTGGAGGCGCTGCTGGCCGAGGTGCCGCGGACCGAACAGCGCACCGTGGACATGCTGGTGGCGCTGAATGCCATGGTGCAGGCGCGCATCGCCTATGTCGTGCGGATGGAGCCTGGCGTCTGGTCGCCGGACAAGACACTCGGCGAGGGCAAGGGGTCGTGCCGCGACAGCGCCTGGCTGCTGGTGCAGCTGCTGCGGCGGCTGGGTTTCGCGGCGCGCTTCGTCTCGGGCTACCTGATCCAGCTGGTGGCGGACCAGAAGCCGATCGAAGGCCCCGAGGGGCCGACCGAGGACTTCACCGACCTGCATGCCTGGGCCGAGGTGTACCTGCCCGGCGCGGGCTGGATCGGCCTGGACGCGACATCGGGGCTGATGACGGGGGAGGGGCATATCCCGCTCGCCGCGACGCCGGAGCCGCAATCGGCGGCGGCGATCTCGGGCGGGCTCGAGCCGGTCGAGACCGAATTCGGCTTCGAGATGTCGGTGCGGCGCATCCGCGAGACGCCGCGCGTCACCAAGCCCTATACGCCCGACCAGTGGGGCGCGATCCGCGCCGCCGGCGATCAGGTGGACGGCAAGCTGAAGGCGCTCGGCATGCGCCTGACCATGGGCGGCGAGCCGACCTTCGTCGCCGCGTCGGACCGCGACGCCGCGGAATGGAACACCGATGCTCTGGGGCCGACCAAGCGCGCCTATGCCGGGCGGCTGCTGCGCCGGCTGGTCGGGCTGTGGTCGCCGGGCGCCGTGCTGACCACCAACATGGGCAAGCATTATCCGGGCGAGCAATTGCCGCGCTGGGCGCTGTATTCGCATTGGCGCGCGGATGGCGAGCCGGTCTGGACCGATGCCTCGCTGCTGGCCTCGGACGACGACAAGGACAACGCCACCGCCGCCGATGCCGCGCGCTTCGGGCGGCTGCTGGCGGAACGGCTCCAGGTGGACCCGGCGCTGGTGCAGGGCGCGCATGAGGATGTGCATTACTACCTGTGGAAGGAACAGCGCCTGCCCGCCAATGTGGTGGTGGAAGACGCGAAGCTGGCCGACGAGCTGGAACGCAAGCGGCTCGCGCGCGTGTTCGGGCAGGGGCTGTCCTCCGAGGTCGGCGTGGTGCTGCCGATCCGCCGCGTCATGCAGGATGGCGTGCGGCGCTGGCAATCGAGCCACTGGTTCCTGCGCGGCGAGCACCTGTTCCTGATCCCCGGCGACAGCCCGATCGGGCTGCGCCTGCCGCTCGCCTCGCTGCCCTGGATGTCGCCCGAGGATGCGCGCCGCGTGCAGGAACACGAAGCCGATCCCTTCGCCTGGCGCGACGACCTGCCACCCCATGCCGCGCTGATGGCGCAGCGTGCCGTGCGCGCGCAGCAATTGCCCGAGAGCCTGTCCCAGCGCGCGGTCCGCGCGGGCGAGGCCGTCGCGTCGTCGATCGAGGATTTCCGGCCGCAGCCGCAACCCATCCCGGTGGTGGGCGAATCCGATGCGGGGCTGGTGCGCACCGCGCTGACCGTCGAATCGCGCGACGGCAAGCTGCACGTCTTCCTGCCGCCGCTGTTCGCCGCCGAGGATTGGCTCGACATGATCGCGGCAATCGAGGGCACGGCGGCCGAGATGGGCCGCAAGGTCGTGCTGGAAGGCTACCTGCCGCCGTCCGATCCGCGGCTGCTGAATTTCTCGGTCACGCCCGACCCGGGCGTGATCGAGGTGAACATCCACCCGGCCAAGGCCTGGGGCGAAGTCGTGGAGCGCACCACGCAGCTCTATGAGGAAGCGCGCCAGGAAGGCCTGGCCGCCGAGAAGTTCATGACCGATGGCCGCCATGTCGGCACCGGCGGCGGCAACCATGTGGTGATGGGCGGCGAGACGGTGGCGGAAAGCCCGTTCCTGCGCCGGCCGGATTTGCTGAAGTCGCTGGTCGGATTCTGGCACAACCATCCTTCACTGTCCTACCTGTTCAGCGGGTTGTTCATCGGCCCGACCAGCCAGCACCCGCGCATCGACGAGGCGCGGATGGATGCGATCCATGAGCTGGAGATCGCGTTCTCGAAGGTGCATGCCTGGCAGGAAGTGCCGCCCTGGATGACCGACCGGCTGTTCCGCAACCTGCTCGCGGACATGACCGGCAATACGCATCGCACGGAGTTCTGCATCGACAAGATGTATGATCCGGCGACGTCGTCGGGCCGGCGCGGGCTGGTGGAATTCCGCGGCTTCGAGATGCCGCCGCATGCCGAGATGTCGGCGGTGCAGATGCTGCTGATGCGCGCGGCCCTCGCGGCCTTCTGGGAACGGCCGTATGAGCGCCGCCTGGTGCGCTGGGGCACGCGGCTGAACGACCAGTTCATGCTGCCGCATTACTGCGGCGCCGATTTCCAGGACGCGATCGACGAATTGCAGAACCTCGGCGCGCCGATCGACCCGGCCTGGTTCGCGCCGCACATGTCCTTCCGCTTCCCGCTGGTGGGCGAGGTCAGCGTGCGCGATGTGGGCCTGGAGCTGCGCCACGCGCTGGAACCCTGGCATGTGCTGGCCGAGGAGCAGGTGAGCGGCGGCACCGCGCGCTACGTCGACAGCAGCGTGGAGCGCGTGCAGGCCAAGGTGTCGAACTGGGTGCCGGACCGCCATGCGCTGGCGGTGAACGGTGTGGCGGTGCCACTTCGGGCGACGGAGCGCGCGGGCGAGTATGTCGCGGGAATCCGCTTCAAGGCGTGGAACCCGCCGTCGTCGCTGCATCCGACCATCCGCCCGCAGACGCCGCTGGTGCTGGATGTGTTCGACCGCTGGAACGGGCGCAGCCTGGGCGGGATGACCTATCACGTCGCGCATCCGGGCGGGCGCAACTACGACCGGTACCCGGTGAATGCGAACGAGGCGGAGGCGCGGCGACGGGCGCGCGTGCAGCCCTTCGGGCATACCGCGGGGCGCATGGCGCCGCCCGAGCCGCCGGCGGGTCTCGAGCATCCCTTCACGCTCGACCTGAGGCGTCATGGCTGAACCGGAGGGCGCCCCGCCGATCGACGAGATGGTCGACGGCCGGGGTGGCGTGCGCCCGCATTGGCGGACGCTGCTCGGCATCCTGGGCGGCATGGGGGAGGGCGTGCTGGGCGAGCGCGCCCGGCGCCTCGATCGTGCCTTCGAGGATGAGGGCATGGCCGGCGTGCTGCCGGGCACGAAGCGCGAGGTCGCCTGGCGTTGCGACCCGTTGCCGCTGGTGCTGTCGGCCGCCGAATTCGCCGCGCTGGAAGCCGGCATCGCGCAGCGCGCGACGCTGCTGGAGGCGCTGCTGGCCGACCTGTATGGCCCGCAGGCCCTGCTGGCGGAAGGCGCGATCCCGCCCGAGGTGGTCTTCGCCAACCCCGCCTTCCTGCGCGCCTGCCGCCATGACGGCGCGACGCCGCCGCAGCCGATGCTGCATCTGTGCGCGGTGGACCTGCTGCGTGGGCCGGACGGGGTCTGGCGCGTGCTCGCCGACCGTACCACGGCGCCGGCCGGGCCGGGCCTGGCGCGGGAGAACCGCCGGCTGCTCGCGCGCGTGATGCCGGAAGTGTTTCGCGGCGCGCCGGTGCGCTCAATGCGGCCCTTCTTCGACCTGTGGCAGGACGCGTTGCAGCGCCTGGCGCCGCCCGAACGCGGCGACCCGGCGGTGGCGCTGCTCACCCGCGGCACGCAGCACCCGCGCTGGTTCGAGGACATGCTGCTGTCGCGCGAATTGTCCTGCGCGCTGGTCGAATGCGGCGACCTGACGGTGCGCGGCGGCGTGCTGTATCTCAAGACGCTGCAGGGGCTGCAGCGGGTCGATGTGCTGCTGTCGCGCATCGAGGGCGCGGCGCTCGATCCGCTGGAAACCATCGAGGCCGGCACGGGCGGGGTTCCGGGGCTGATCGATGCGGCGCGGCAGGGGACGGTGCGGATCTTCAACGCGCCAGGCGCCGGGCTGGCCGAAGCGCCGGCGCTGGGCGCCTTCCTGGAAGCGCTGGCGCCGCGGCTGCTGGGGCAGGCGCTGCTGCTGCCCTCGGTCGAGACGCTGTGGCTGGGCGATACGGCCGCGCGCGCGCGGCTGGCGGATGAATCCGGCTGGCTGGTGCGCGGCGCGACCGACGGCATGGCGCCGAGCCCGGTCGCGCTCGATGCCTGGGCGCATGCCATCGCGGCCGAGGCGCGCCCCGCCGCCTATGCCGCGACGCGGCTGCCGGTGGCCTCCGTTGTGCCCTGCGTGGTGAGCGATGGGCTGGAGCCGCGGCCGCTGATGCTGCGGATGTTCGCGGTGTTCGACGGCACCGCCTGGCGCGTCATGCCGGGTGGGCTGGCGCGGATCGGCGAGGCGAGTTCGATCGGCGGCGCGCTGCCGGAGCAGGGCCTGTCCAAGGATGTCTGGGTGCTGGCGGATGAAGGAGCCGACATCATCGGCCCGGCCGCGCTGCATTTGCCGCCGCTGCCGATCCGGCGCCAGCCGGGCGCGCTGCCCTCCCGTGTCGCGGACAACCTGTTCTGGCTGGGGCGCTACACCGAGAGGCTGGAACGCGCCGCGCGGCTGGTGCGTGCGACGCAGGCGCGGATTTCGCGCGGCGTGGTGCTGCCGCGCGAGCAGGCGGAGGTCGCCGCCTTGGCGCATTGCCTGGCGCAGGCCGGCTTCACCGGGGCGGATGAGGTGGCGGGGTCGTCCGCCGCGCAGGCGCTGCCGCCCATCATCGCCGCGGCGCTGCGCGACGAGGGCGCGCTGACGCAGTTGGCCGAGCGCATCGCGGCGCTGACGGCCATGGTGCGCGACCGCCTGACCAACGACATGCACGCCACCTTCACGCTGACGCTGCGCGCCGCGCGGGCCGAGATGCGCGAGGCCGGGGACGGGCTGGAGTCCATCGGGCGGGCGATGATCTCGGTGCTGCGCTTCGCCACCGCGGTGGCCGGCGTGGCGGCGGAGAGCATGGTGCGCGGGGGCGCGTGGCTGTTCCTGGACCTCGGCCGGCGGGTGGAGCGCGCGCAGGCGATTGCCAGCGAGGTGCAGTTCGCGCTCGACCAGCCGCCGGCGCGCATCGAGGGCGGGCTGCGGCTGATGCTGGAGCTGTGCGACAGCGTCATCACCTATCG
The DNA here is from genome assembly GCA_051860065.1 of Roseomonas sp. Lineage (GTDB taxonomy): Bacteria > Pseudomonadota > Alphaproteobacteria > Acetobacterales > Acetobacteraceae > Neoroseomonas. The sequence goes on along the minus strand of JBHYEQ010000017.1, from coordinate 103,387 downwards.
CAGCCGATATCTCACCATCCTGCAGCCGGCGCCGGCGCTCGACCTGGTGCTGGCCGACCCGTCCAATCCGCGGGCACTGGCGTTCCAGCTCGAAGCGATCAGCCGCAACCTGTCGGAAGTGGCGAGCGACGACGACCGCGCGCTGCCGGACGAGGCAGCGTCCCTGCTGGCCGAAGCCGAGGCGATCGTCGCCGATGTGCTGGCCGCGCCGGACCAGGCGATTGCCGCCGCCGGCCTGCCGCCGCGTCTGGAGGCGGTGTGCCATCGCATCGCGGCGCTGTCGGATGCCGTGACGCGGCGGTATTTCGCGCTGCTGCCGGCGGCGCAGACGGTCGGGATGGAAGGCGCGGAGCCGGCGCTGCGGGGTGCGGCGTGATCTATCGGCTGCGGCATGTGACGACGTATGCGTATGCGCATCCGGTCGACCTGGCGGCGCATCTGCTGCTGCTGACGCCGCGGCGAATGGCGGGGCAGCGGGTGACGCGCGCCGGCCTGACGGTCACGCCCGCGCCGGCGCATGTGACCGAGGCCTGCGACCATTTCGGCAATCAGGCGAGCCGCATCTTCATCGAGGTGCCGCATGCGCGCTTCGAGGTGCTGGCCGAGGCGCTGGTCGAGGTGCGCTTCGCCGACCCGCCGCCCGCCTGCGCGACGTTGCCCTGGGAGGCGGTGCGCGACGGCGCGCGCGCCACCTGCGCGGCGGAATTCGTGTTTCCGAGCCGGCTCGCGCCCGATGTCGCGGCGGCGCGGGGCTATGCGGCCGCATCCTTCGCGCCGCGGCGCCCGGTGCTGGCGGGCCTGCTGGAACTGATGGGGCGCATCCGCCGCGACTTCGCGTATCGGCCGGGCGTGACCGGGACCAACACGCAGGTCGCGGAGGTGATGGTGACGCGGGCGGGTGTCTGCCAGGACTACGCGCATGTGATGCTCAGCGGGTTGCGCGGGCTGGGGCTGCCGGCGCGCTATGTGTCGGGATACATCCGCACCCGCCCCGCACCCGGCACCGTGGCGCGGCGCGGCGCCGACCAGTCGCATGCCTGGGTCGAGGCCTGGCTCGGGCCGGAGCATGGCTGGGTGGGGCTGGACCCGACCAACGACATCGTGGTGCGCGACGAGCATGTGGTGCTCGCCTGGGGGCGCGACTTCGGCGATGTCAGCCCGCTGCGGGGCGTGATCCTGGGCGGCGGGGAGCACGGGCTGCGGGTGGGCGTGGACCTGGACGAGGTCGAGGGTCCGGTCCCGGCCTGACGCGCTGCCTGCGTGGGCGGCAAGGCTGCCCGGCGGGCGCGCAGGCGCGTGTTTCCCATGTGGATCGATGTCGCGGCGGCGGTTGACGCGGCGGGCGCGCAAGATGACAGTTTGGCCAGTTGCCGCGGAGAATTTCCATGAATGTCGTCAGCCCGCCGGCCGCCTTGCGCGGCGTGTCCGAGGAGGAATGGCGCATCCGCTGCGACCTCGCGGCGCTGTACCGGCTGGTCGCGCATTTCCGCATGACGGATTTCATCTATACGCACATCAGCGCGCGGGTGCCCGGGCCGGAGCACCATTTCCTCATCAACAAGTACGGCGTGCTGTTCCATGAGATGCGCGCGTCGGACCTGGTGAAGATCGACCTCGACGGCAATGTGGTCGAGGAGGACGGCGCGTCGAAGCCGGTGAACGCGGCGGGCTTCACCATCCATTCCGCGATTCACATGGCGCGCAAGGATGCCGGCGTGGTGGTTCATACGCATACCGAGGCCGGCATTGCCATATCCGCGCAGCGGCAGGGGTTGTTGCCGATTAGCCAGCACGCGCTGAAGTTCTACGGGCATCTGGCGTATCATGATTACGAGGGGATCGCGCTCGATCTCGATGAGCGGGACCGGCTGGTGCGTGACCTGGGGTCGCGCAACGCGATGATCCTGCGAAACCACGGGCTGCTGGTCTGCGGGCGGCATGCCTGCGAGGCGTTTCTGAACATCTACTACCTGGAGCGCGCCTGCCAGGCGCAGATCGCGGCGCAGTCGGGCGGGGCGGAGCTGGTGCTGCCGCCGGAATCCGTGCGGCTGCATACGGCAGCGCAGTTCAACCGGCCGAGCGACGGAACGCATTTCACGATGGCCTGGGGCTCGGCGCTGCGACTGATCGAGGATGGGAAGCCGGACTACCGTTCGTGACGGCGGATGTGGTGATCGAGGGCGGGCGCGTCTTTCGCGGGCTCGCCGGCGGGTTCACGGATGCGGTCGCGCTGAAGGGCGGGCGCGTGCTGGCGCTGGGCGATGATGCGCGCGCGGCGGCGGGGGCGGGGACGCGGCGGGTTGATCTTGCTGGTCGCGTGGCGATCCCGGCCTTCAATGAAGCGCATATGCACCTGCTGCCCTATGGGCTCGGCCTGTCGCAGGTGAATCTGCGCGCGGAGGAAGTGCGGACGCTCGATGAGGTGCTGAAGCGCATCGGCGATGCGGCTAAGGCTGCGCCGAAGGGGCAGTGGGTGCTGGGGCGCGGCTATGACCATGCGGAGCTCGATGTCGGGCGGCATCCGCTGGCGAGCGAGCTGGACCGCGCGGCGCCGGACAATCCCGTGGCGATCGTGCGGACCTGCGGGCACATGGCGGTCGCCAATTCCATGGCGATGAAGCTGGCGGGCGTGGGGCACAACACGCCCGACCCGGAAGGCGGGGTGATCGAACGCAAGGGCGGCGCGCTGACCGGGCTGTTCCAGGAACGCGCGATGCGGCTGGTGCGCGACGTGATCCCGCCGCCGGATGAGGCGCGCATGGTGGGCGCGATCGGCGCGGCGTGTGACCACCTGGCGTCGCTTGGTTTTGCCAGCGCCACCGACATGAATGTCGGGATGACGGCGGGTTTCGCGGAGGTGGCGGCCTATGACGCGGCGAAGGCGGCCGGGCGGCTCGGGCTTCGCATGTGGCAGGTGTTGGCGGGCAACCCGGAAGGCATCGCGGCCGAGGCCTGGGCGGCCGGCATGCGGCCGATGGATGGCGACGATTCCCTGCGCTGGGGCGCGGTGAAGGTGTTCGCGGATGGCTCTGCCGGTGGGCTGACGGCGGCCTTCTTCGAGCCGTATATCCAGGGCGGCACCGGGGTCTTCACCTTCCCGGACGAGAAGATCCATGCGCTGCTGAAGCTGTATCACGAGCAGGGCTGGCAGCTCGACATCCACGCCATCGGCGATGCGGCGATCGAGCAGGTGCTGCTGGGCATGGAGGCGGCGGACAGCGCGGCGCATCCGTTTGCCGGCCGGCGGCATCGGATCGAACACTGCGGCTTCGTCACGCGCGACCAGCGGCGGCGGATGAAGGCGCGCGGCATCCTGCCGGTGCCGCAGCCGGTGTTCATGTATGAATTCGGCGACCTGTACGTGAAGAATCTTGGGCATGCGCGGTCGGACCACGCCTATCCGATGAAGACCTGGCTGGATGACGGCGCGCATCCGGCAGCGTCGTCGGATTGCCCGGTCTCGACGGTCGATCCCTTCATCAACCTGTTCACCATGACGACGCGGCGCACCAACAAAGGCACGGTGATGGGGCCGGAGGAACGGCTCACCGCCGAGGAAGCGGTGCATTGCTACACCTGGTGCGGGGCCTATACGCAATTCGCCGAGGAGCGGCGCGGCACGCTCGAGCCAGGGATGCAGGCCGACATCGCCGTGCTGTCGCGCGATGTGTTTGCCATCGATCCTGAGGAGCTTCGCGGCGTGCAGGCGGACCTGACGCTGCGCGACGGCGCGGCGATCTTCGACCGCCATGGCGTGATGCCTTCCGCATGCTGAGGCACGCGCTTCACCGGCTGCTGCTGGCCGTGCCCGTCATGTTCGGCGTCCTGCTGATCGGCTTCCTGCTGATGCAGGTGGTGCCGACCGACCCCGCCACGGTGCGCGCCGGGCCGAATGCCACGCCCGACGTGATCGCGCTGATCCGAAGCGACCTCGGGCTGGACGAACCGCTCTATGTGCAGTTCGGACTGTATGTGTGGCGGTTGCTGCATGGGGACCTCGGTGCATCCATCATCAACAACGTGCCGGTCAGCCAGGAATTGGGCGCGACGATCGGGCCGACGCTGGAACTGATGTTCGCGAGCCTGTTCTGGTCGATCCCGCTCGGCATCCTGATGGGTACGCTGGCGGGGTATTGGCGCGGGTCGGTGATCGACCGCCTCATCATGGCGCTGTCGGTCGCCGGCGTGTCGGTGCCGGTGTTCTTCCTGGGGCTGGTGCTGATCTGGTTCGTGGGGTTCCAGTGGCAGTGGCTGCCCTTCACCGGGCGGGCCGGGCCGTTCTGGACGATGGACGGGCTGAAGTCGCTGGTGCTGCCGGCGCTGACGCTGGGCGGCGTGTTCATCGGACCGGTGGCGCGCATGACGCGCACGGCGGTGCTGGATGTGCTGTCGGCCGACCATGTGCGCACCGCGCGCGCCAAGGGGCTGACGGAACGCCTGGTGGTGATGCGCCATGCGCTCCGCAACGCGCTGGTGCCGGTGGTGACGCTGATCGGGTTGCAGATCGGCTTCCTGCTGGGTGGCGCGGTGGTGACCGAGACAGTGTTTGCCTGGCCGGGCGTGGGGCGGCTGGCTGTGGGCGCCATCCTGTCGAGCGACTTTCCCATGGCGCAGGGGACGATCATCGTGCTGTCGATGGGATTCATCGTGGTGAATTTGACGGTGGACGTGCTGTATGCGGCGCTCGACCCGCGGATCCGCGCGGCATGAGCGCGGCGACGGAAACCAGCGAGCCGATCGCGCCGCCGCGGCCGGGCATCCTGGCGCGCTTGCTGCGCGAACCGGCGGCGGCGGTGTCGCTGGTGCTGGTGGTGTTGATCATCGCGGCGGCTGTGCTGGCACCCGTGCTGGCGCCGACCGACCCCTATGACAACGACCTGTCGCTGGCGATGCAGCCGGTGGGCAGCCCCGGCCTGCCGCTGGGTGCGGATGCGCAGGGGCGCGACATGGTGACACGGCTTCTGTACGGGCTGCGCGTGTCGCTGCTGATGGGCTTCGCGGCGGTGGCGCTGGGCGGTTCGCTGGGCGCGCTGCTGGGGTTCCTGGCGGCCTTCTACCATCGCTGGCTGGACGGGCCGATCATGCGGCTGGTGGACATCCTGTTGTCCTTCCCGGCCATCCTGGTGGGCCTCGCGATCGCGGCGATCTTCGGGCCGGGGATCTTCTCGGTGGTGCTGGCGCTGTCGGTGGCGACGGTGCCGCTGATGGCGCGCATCGTGCGCGGGTCCGCCATGGTGGTGATGCGGCTGGACTATATCGAGGCGGCGCGCGCCACCGGCATGACGGATGCGCGGCTGATCTGGCGGCACCTGGCGCCGAATTGCCTGTCGGCGATCTTTGTGTTTGCCACGCTGCGCTTCGGGCAGGTGATCCTGCTGGGGTCGGCGCTGTCGTTTCTGGGGCTGGGGGCGCAGCCGCCCATCCCGGAGCTGGGCGCGATGGCGTCCGAGGGGCGGAACTTCCTGTTCTTCGCACCGCATATCGCCGTGGTGCCGTGCATACTGATCTTCATCGTCGTGCTCGCCTTCAACGTCCTCGGGGACGCCTTGCGGGATGCGCTCGACCCCAGGCTTCGCGTTTGATCGGGAGAGGTGGAACAATGAGGAAGACCCTTGGGGCCGCGCTGCTGGCGCTGGCCGCGGCCGTGCCGGTGGGCGATGCGCTCGCGCAGGCCAATCCGCGCAACACGCTGGTGATCCTGCGCGAGATCGATGCGGACAACTACGACCCGCCGCGCTCGACCGCGCGCGGCGCCGGCGAAGTCATCTACATGATGAGCGACACGCTGGTCGGCCTGGATTTCGACATGCAGACGGTGCGCCCGCTGCTGGCCGAACGCTGGGAGATCAGCCCGGACGGCAAGACCTACACCTTCCACCTGCGCCGTGACGTGACCTTCTGCGACGGCCGCCAGATGACCGCGGATGACGTGGTGTATTCGCTGAACCGCTTCATCGACCCCGCGACGCGCAGCCCGGTGCGCTGGCGCGCCGGCCCGGTGAAGGAGATCCGCGCACGCGACCAGTTCACCGTCGAATACGAGCTGAACGAGCCCTTCGGCGAGTTGCTGTTCCAGCTGACGCTGTTCTTCGCCTCCGTCGTGGACCGCAATGCGGTGGAGCGGCTGGGGCAGAATTTCGGCGTGCAGGGTTTCAACGGCACCGGGCCGTATTGCTGGGCGTCCTGGACGCCGCGGCAGGAGCTGGTGCTGACGCGCCACCCGAATTATCGCTGGGGCCCGCAGGGCGTCTACCAGAACCCGTCGCCGCAGGTGGACCGCGTGGTGTGGCGCGTGGCGCCGGAATCGCAGACGCGCCTGGCCGCGCTGCAGACCGGGCAGGGCGATGTGACGCAGTACATTCCGGCCATCGCGGTGGCGCAGTTGCAGCGCACGCCGAATGTGCGGATGTCCCAGCAGCAGAACTATTTCTGGGATCACTTCATGGGCTTCAAGGTCGACAAGCCCGTGGTGAGCGACCCGCAGGTGCGCCGCGCCATCAACATGGCGATCAACCGCGACGCGCTGGTGCGCGCCACCTGGTTCGGCACCGCCACGCCGGCCGATGCCTACCTAAACCCCGCGGTGACCGGCTTCGACGCGGAGGCCGCGCGCCTGGTGCCGCGCTTCGACCAGGCCGGCGCGCAGCGCGTGCTGGATGAGGCCGGTTGGCGCATGGGCCCGGATGGCGTGCGCGTGAAGGACGGGCAGCGCGCGAGCTTCCTGGTGTATGGCCTGCAGACCCAGGCGGCGCAGCAGTACCTGCAATCCATCCAGGCGGATCTGCGGCGCGTGGGCATCGAGATGCGCATCCAGCTGTGGGATGCGACGGTCGGCTGGGGGCGCCTTGCGACGCAGGAATTCGACGCCTTCGTCATGTCGTATCCTTACGTGACGGCGACGGATGCCTTCTCGCTGTACTTCAACAGCCGCAACCGCCCGACGCCCAACCGGATGAACTGGAACAACGCCGATACCGATACCGCGCTGCGCGAGGCGCAGACCTCGGTGGATCCGGCGGTGCGCACGGCGGCGATCGCCCGCGCGCAGCGCATCATCGCCGAGAACAATGTGTGGTTCCCGGTGGCGCGCGAGCAGCTCTGGGTCGCGTCGTCCGCGCGCACCGAGGGCGTGCGGGCGCATGGGATCTATGGGATCGGGCTCTACAAGGGCCTGGACATCCGGCTGACGCGCTGAGCCTGCGCGGGGCCGCATCGCGCGGCCCCGCCCGTCACGACCTGGGGATGCACGCATGACCACCACGCTCATCAAGAATGCCGAGCTCGTTGTCGGCTGGGATTCCACCGCGAAGTCGCACAGCTACATGCCGGATACGGATGTCGCCTTCGATGGCGGCACCATCACCTTCATGGGGCGCGGCTACGAGGGCGCGGCCGATGCGGTGATCGACGGGCGCGGGCTGATGGTGATGCCGGGGCTGGTCAACATCCATTCGCATCCGTCGAGCGAGCCGCTGAACAAGGGCTTCCTGGACGAGATCGGGTCGCCCGGCCTGTATAATTCGTCGCTGTACGAATACATGCCGATCTTCCGTGCAGATGCGGAGGCGGTGCCGCATTGCGTGCGGGTCGCGTTGTCGGAGCTCCTGCTGTCGGGCGTGACGACGCTGGCCGACCTGTCCATGGCGCATCCTGGGTGGCTGGACCTGCTGGCCGAGGCGGGCATGCGCGTGTGCATCGCGCCGATGTTCCGCTCGGCGCGGTGGTTCACCAAGAACGGCCATGTCGTCGAATACGAATGGGATGAGAAGGCCGGCGAGAAGGCGATGGAGGAAGCCATCCGCCTGGTCGAGCGCGCCGAGCAGCATGAATGCGGCCGGTTGTTCGGGATGGTCGTGCCGGCGCAGATCGACACCTGCTCGGCCGGGCTGTTGAAGGACAGCCACGCGGAGGCGGCGAAGCGCGGGTTGTCCTGGCAGATCCACGCCGCGCAGTCGGTGGTGGAGTTCCACGAGATCACGCGCCGCCACGGCACGACGCCGATCGGCTGGCTGGATTCCATGGGGCTGCTGGGGGAACGCAGCATCATTGGGCATGGCATCTTCCTCGACGACCATCCGTCCACGCGCTGGCATACCGAGACGGACCTCGATCGGCTGGCCGATACCGGCACGACGGTCGCGCATTGCCCGACGGTGTTCGCGCGGCGCGGCATCGCGATGAAGGATCTGGGGCGCTACATCCGCCGCGGCGTGAACATGGGGATCGGCACCGACACCTATCCGCACAACATGCTGGATGAGATGCGGCTCGCCGCGCATATCGCGCGCACCCAGGCGGGCAGCCCGCGCACGCTCCAGACCACCGACCTGTTCAATGCAGCGACCATCGGCGGCGCGAAGGCGCTGGGGCGCGACGACATCGGGCGCATCGCGGTGGGGTGCAAGGCGGATTTCTCGCTGATCGACATCACCCATCCGATGATCCGCCCGGCCTACGATCCGATCCGCAGCCTGATCTACGCCGCCGGCGATCGCGCGCTGAAGGCGCTGTACGTGGACGGCAACAAGGTCGTCGAGGACGGCGAGGTCCTGACAATGGACTATCGCCAGGCCGCCGAGCATCTGCACGAGGCGCAGAAGCGCGTCGCCGCCGGCGTGAAGGAGCGCGACTGGGCGCATCGCAGCCCGGAGAAGATCGCGCCGCCGACCTTCCATTGGTCGTGATGCGCGCGATCACCGAAGGGCAGCGGGGCGCATGACCGGGCCGGGCGACGACCTGCTTCGGATCGAAGGGCTTCGCACTGTCTTCCGCACGCATGGCGGGGAGATTGCCGCCGTCGATGGCGTCGATCTGTCCGTCCCGCGCGGGCGCACGCTTGGCATCGTGGGGGAATCCGGCTGCGGGAAGTCGGTGCTGTCGCTGTCGGTGATGCGGCTGGTGGCGCATCCCGGGCGTGTCGCGGCGGGGCGCGTGGTGCTGGACGGGCGTGACCTGCTCGGCCTGTCCAACGCGCAGATGCGCGACGTGCGCGGCAGCCAGGTCGCGATGATCTTCCAGGAGCCGATGACCAGCCTGAACCCGGTCCATACCGTCGGCTTCCAGATCACCGAGGCGATGCGCGCGCATGATCCGCGGGCATCCAACGCCGAACTGCGCGACCGCGCGATCGGGGCTCTGACGCGGGTGCGCATCCCCGCGCCCGAGCGGCGCTTCGACGAGTATCCGCACCAGCTCTCGGGCGGGATGCGGCAGCGCGTGATGATCGCGATGGCGCTGGCCTGCAGCCCGAAGCTGCTGATCGCGGATGAGCCGACCACGGCGCTGGACGTGACGGTGCAGGCGCAGATCCTCGACCTGCTGCGCGATCTCCAGCAGGACACCGGCATGTCGATCATCCTGATCACGCACGACCTCGGCGTGGTGGCGGAAATGGCCGATGAAGTGGCGGTGATGTATGCTGGGCGCGTCGTTGAGCGCGCGCCGGCTGGTGCCTTGTTCGCCGATCCGATGCATCCCTATACGCTCGGGTTGCTGGGTTCGGTGCCGCGGCTTGATGAGGAACGCGAGACGTTGCTCGCCATCGATGGGTCGGTGCCGCCGCCTTTCGCGCTGCCGAAGGGCTGCCGCTTTCACCCGCGCTGCCCCTTCGCCGCCGATGCCTGCAAGGTCGAGCCGCCGCCGCTGCGCGAGATCGCACCAGGCCACCAGGCCGCCTGCCTGCGCGCGCCGGTCGAGGCCTTCGCCGCATGAGCGCGCCGCTGCTGGAAGTGACGGACCTCGCCAAGCACTACCCGGTGCGCAAGGGGCTGATCCTGGCGAAGCAGGTGGGCACGGTGCGCGCCGTGGATGGCGTGTCCTTCACGCTGAACCGTGGCGAGACGCTGGCGCTGGTGGGGGAATCGGGCTGCGGGAAATCCACCACGGCGCGGCTGGTGCTGCGGCTGATCGAACCATCCACCGGCAGCCTGCGCTTTGACGGGCGCGACATCACCGGGATTTCCGGGTCCGCGCTGCGCGCGATGCGGCGGCGGATGCAGATCGTCTTCCAGGACCCCTACGCCAGCCTGAATCCCCGGCTGACGGTGGCCGAGACCATCGCTGAGCCGATGCAGGTGCATGGCATCGGCGATGCCGCGTCGCGGCGCGCGCGGGTCGCGGAGCTACTGTCGCTGGTCGGGCTGCGCGCCTTCCATGCGGAACGTTACCCGCATGAGTTCAGCGGCGGGCAGCGGCAGCGTATTGGCATTGCGCGCGCGCTATCGGTGCAGCCGGACCTCGTGGTCTGCGACGAACCGGTCAGCGCGCTGGATGTGTCGATCCAGGCGCAGGTGGTGAACCTGCTGAAGGACCTCCAGCGGCGCTTCGGGCTGGCCTATCTGTTCATCGCGCATGACCTGGCGGTGGTGAAGCATGTCGCGGACCGCGTGGCGGTGATGTACCTCGGCACGATTGTCGAGACCGCCAGCAAGCGCGACCTGTTCGCCAATCCGCGCCACCCCTACACGCGCGCGCTGCTGGCGGCGATCCCGCATCCCGACCCGACGCGGCGCGGGCAGGTGAAGCCGCTCGGCGGCGATGTGCCGTCGCCGATGAATGTGCCGCCTGGCTGCCGCTTCCATACGCGCTGCCCCTTCGCGCAGGATCGCTGCCGGAAGGAAGAACCCGCGTTGCGTCCGATGGCGGACGGCCATGCGGCGGCCTGCCATTTCGCGGAGACCTTGCCGCCGGCCGGGCTCGATTTCAGCGGCGGGCTGGCACCGGCGGCGGCGATGCGCCTCGCGCTCTATGCCAAGGCGCGCGACGCGGCGGCGTAGCGTTTACGCAGGCCCCGCGCCCGCCTACCCTTCGCCGCAACGGCGCAGGAGGAAGCGGCATGGCGCGGATCGGTTTCGTGGGGCTCGGCCGGATGGGCGCGCATATGGCGCGCAATCTGCTCAAGGCCGGGCATCAGGTCGTGGTGTTCGACATCGTGCAGGCGGCGGTCGATCCGGTCGTCGCGGCGGGCGCGACGGCGGCGTTTTCCTCCGCGGCGGCGGCGCAGGATGCCGACGTGGTCATCACCATGCTGCCGGCCGGTGCCGAGGTGCGCGACGCCTGGCTGGGGCAGGGCGGCCTCGCGAAGGCATCGCGCGCGGATGCGCTGCTGATGGATTGCTCGACCATCGATGTCGCGACAGCGCGCGAGGTCGCGGCGGCGGCGGGGCGGCCGTTCCTGGATGCGCCGGTCTCGGGCGGCGTGGTCGGGGCTGAGGCCGGCACGCTCACCTTCATGGTGGGCGGCGATGCGGAGGCGGTGGCGCGGGCGAAGCCGATCCTGGAAGCGATGGGGCGTACCGTCGTGCATTGCGGCCCGTCCGGCGCCGGCCAGGTGGCGAAGCTGTGCAACAACATGATGCTCGCCGCCACCATGGCGGTGACGTCGGAGGCCTTCGTGATGGCCGAGCGGCTCGGCCTGCCGGCGCAGGCGCTGTTTGACGTGTGTTCCAAGTCCACCGCTATGTCCTGGGCGCTGGTGGGGTCCTGCCCGGTGGCCGGGCCGGTGCCGACCAGCGCGGCCAATCGCGACTTCACGCCGGGCTTCACGGCGGCGCTGATGCGCAAGGACCTCGGCCTGGCGCAGCAGGCGGCGAAGGATGCGGGGGTGGACGCGCAGGTCGGTGCGCTGGCGCTGTCGCTGTTCGACCGTTTCGTCGAGGGCGGCGGCGGGGGCAAGGATTTCTCCGGCATCATCACCATGATCCGTGAGGGGAAGACGGCATGACCGTGTCCTTCGTCTCGCCGCGGCTGCTCATGATCGGCGGCGGCGCGGTCGGGAAACTCGCCGAGGTGCTGGCGCAGTTCGGGCTGTCGCGGCCGCTGGTGGTGACGGACCCGTGGATGGTGTCCTCCGGCACGGTCGAGAAGGCGCTCGCGCCGCTGCGCGCGGCCGGCATCGCGCCGGGCGTGTTCAGCGACACCGTGCCCGACCCGACCGACACGGTGATCGAGGCCGGCGTGAGCGCGATGAAGGCGGCGGATTACGACTGCCTGGTCGGCTTCGGCGGCGGGTCGCCGATGGACACCGCGAAGGCCATGGCGATCCTGGGTGCGGCCGAACCCGGTGCGAAGATGCGCGACTTCAAGGTGCCGGCGCAGGCGAACCGCGGTGCGCTGCCGATCATCTGCATCCCGACCACGGCCGGCACCGGCAGCGAGGCGACGCGCTTCACCGTCATCACGGACACCGAGCGCGACGAGAAGATGCTGATCGCCGGGCTCGGCGCGCTGCCGCTGGCGGCGGTGGTGGATTACGAGCTGACCTTCAGCCTGCCGGCGCGCATCACCGCCGATACCGGAATCGACAGCCTGACGCATGCGCTGGAGGCCTTCGTCTCCAAGCGCGCCAATGACGAGGCCGATGAATACGCGCTGCGCGCGATGCGCCTGATCGCGCCGAATCTTCGCACGGTCTATGGCGAACCCTCCAACGCCGTCGCGCGCGCGGCGATGATGAAGGGCGCGACGCTGGCCGGCATCGCCTTCAGCAATTCATCCGTGGCGCTGGTGCATGGCATGTCGCGACCCATCGGCGCGCATTTCCATGTGCCGCACGGGCTGTCCAACGCCATGTTGCTGCCGGCCGTCACGGAGTACAGCCTGAACGCGGCGCTGCCGCGCTACGCCGAAGCGGCACGTGCCATGGGTGTCGCGACCGCGGCCGAGGGCGACCAGTCGGCGGCGGCGAAGCTGTTGCAGGAACTGCGCGACCTGAACCGCGACCTGGCGGTGCCGACACCCGCCGCCTACGGCATCGACCCCGCGGCATGGGACGGCCTGCTGCCGACCATGGCGGCGCAGGCGCTGGCCAGCGGGTCGCCCGGCAACAACCCGGCGGTGCCGACGGCGGAGGAGATCACCGCGCTCTACCGCCGCGCCTGGGCTGGCTGAAGCAAGACACACGGGAGGAACACCAATGATGACACGCATCGCACGGCGCCCGCTGCTGGCGGCGGCCGGGCTGATCGCCGCGCCGCGCCTGGCCAGTGCACAGGCCTGGCCCGCACGCCCGATCCGCTTGATCGTGCCGTATACGCCCGGTGGCTTCACCGACCTGTCCACGCGCCTGGTCGCGGAACCGCTGGCGCGTGTGCTGGGCCAGCCCGTCGTGGTGGACAACCGCCCGGGGGCGAACAGCATCCTGGGCGTCGGGCAGACCGCGACCAGCCCGGCGGATGGCTATACCTTCGTCACGGTGCTGCCGGCGCATGCCGCCAATGCGACGCTCCAGGCCGGGCGGCTGCCCTTCGACGCGGTGAACAGCTTCGCGCCGGTCTCGGTGATCGCACGGTCGCCGCTGGTGCTGGCGGCGACGGCGAAGATGCCGATCCGGTCGCTGCGCGAGATGGTGGCCTACGCCAAGTCCAACCGCCTGACCTATGGGTCGAGCGGCATCGGGTCCACCGCGCATCTGGCGATGGAATTGCTGCAGATCCGCGAGGGCTTCCGTGGCGAGCACGTCCCGTATCGCGGCACGCAGCCGGCGCTGCAGGACCTGATCGCCGGCAATATCGTCGCGATGTTCGACGTGAATTCCGCGCTGCGCCCGCAGATCGACGCGCGCAACATCACCGGGCTGGCCGTGGCCGCCGAGGAACGCCCGCCCTTCGCGCGCGACCTGCCGACGCTGATCGAAGGGGGCGTGGCGGATTTCTCGGTCAGCACATGGTCGATGCTGCTCGCCCCCGCGGGCACGCCGCGGGAAATCGTCACCCGCGTGTCGGCCGAGGTCGCGAAGATCCTGCGCGAACCCGCCATGACCGAGCGGCTGCTGGGCATGGGCCTGCTGGCCGATGGGCGCGGGCCGGACGAAACCGCATCCTTCCTCCGCGCCGAGGTCGATCGCTGGGGCCAGGTGATCCGCACCGGGGGGATCACGGTCGACGGCTGATAGCGATATCAGCCGCGCCGCGCGCCGCGTCACTCGATGCGGATATCCAGCGCGCGCACCAGCGGTTCCCAGCGCGCGCGGTCGGCGGCGATGAAGGCGCGCGCGGCGGCCGGGTCGGTCTCCAGCGGCAGGGTGGCCAGCGCGCGGAAGCGATCGATATTCGCCGGCACCCGCAGCGCCTCGGCGGTGACCTGGGCGAGGCGCGCTGCGACCGCATCGGGCATCCGCGCCGGGCCGAGCACCCCGTACCAGTTGCCGGCCTCGATCGGCTGGCCGAGTTCCGCCAGCGTGGGCACGTCGGGCAGCAGCGGAATGCGCGTGGGGGCGCCGGCCGCCAGGATCTTCACCTGGCCGTCGCGTGCCGCGGCCTCTCCGGCGCCGGCGGTGATGAACATGATGTCCACCTGGCCGCCGCGCAGCGCCGTGCCGGCCGGCGCCGAACCGGTGAAGGGCACGTGCAGCAGCTGCACGCCGGCGCTGCGCGCCAGCGCTTCCATCGCCAGGTGCGCGGTGCTGCCGATGCCCCAGGAGGCATAGGTGATCCGCCCGGGTGCGGCACGCGCGGTGGTGAGCAGCGCCTCCAGGCTGTCGGCCGCCAGGCCGGGCCGGCGGATCAGCACGAAGGGCGCGCGGGCGAAGACCGTGACGGGGATGAAGTCGCGCTCCGCGTCATAGGGCAGGCGCGGGTAGATCAGCGGGTTGATGGCATGCGTCTCGGCATTCGCCAGGATCAGCGCATGGCCGTCAGGTGCGGCGCGCGCCACCGCCTGGGTGCCGACAGCGCCATTGGCGCCGGCGCGGTTCTCGACCACCACCGGCTGGCCGAGGCTGGCTCCCATGGCCGGCGCCAGCACGCGGATCGCGAGGTCGGTCAGCCCGCCGGCATTCCAGGGCACGGTGATCCGCACCGGCTGGTCCGGGAAGGCCGCCAGGGCAGGCGTGGCAAAGGGCAGGGCGGCGGCGGCGCCGAGCAGCGCGCGCCGATCGAGGTGCAGCATGATGGAACGTCCTTCCCACGAGGCCGGTTCGCCCGGCCTTCATGGTAGCGTTACCACGCCCATCCCGCGCCGGCCAAGGCGGCCGGGGCGGCGCGCTACTGCCGCGCGGGCTTCGCCGTCGCCGGCGGGGGTGCCTCGGCCGCGCTGCGGCGTAGGCGCGTGGCACCGGTGAACAGCACGATCGGCGCGGCGATGAAGATGGACGACGAGGTGCCGATCACGATGCCGGCGATCATCAGCCAGGCGAAGCCCGCCAGCGTGTCGCCGCCGAACAGCGCCAGCGGCACGGCCGAGAGCAGCAGCGTCATGGAGGTGCCGATGGTGCGGTTCAGCGTCTCGTTGATCGACAGGTCCACCAGCTCGCGCAGGGGCATCGTCTTGAACTTGCGCAGGTTCTCGCGCATGCGGTCGAACACCACGACCTTGTCGTTCGCGTTGAAGCCGATGATGGTCAGGATGGCGGCCACGGTGGTCAGGTTGAACTCGATGCCCGTCACGACCATCACGCCGATCACCTTCGTGGTGTCGAGCAGCAGCGTGGTCACGCCGGCTATGGCGAACTGCCATTCGAAGCGGACCCAGATGTAGATCAGCATGGCCGCGAAGGAGAGGCCGAGCGCGATCATCCCGCCGAGGAACAACTCGTCCGAGACGCGGTTGCCCACCGCCTCGACCCGCAGGATGCGCGTGCCCGGCGCGGCCTGTTCCAGCGCGCTGCGCACGCTGTTGACCGAACGTTGCACCGCGCCCTCGTCGCCCTGCGCCGGGAGGCGAATTGCGAAGGTGGAGGGGTCGCCGAATTGCAGGACGGTGGCGTCACCGAGGCCGAGGCCACCGACCGCGCCGCGCAGCTGGGCGATGTCGCCGGCCCCCTGGGTGCGCACCTCCATCTCGATGCCGCCCTTGAAGTCGATGCCCTTCTCGAGGCCGGGCCAGATGGCGAGGCCGACCGATGCGCTGGACAGGATGGCCGAGGTCATCAGGCCGATCCGCGCGCCGCGCATGAAGCCGATGCGCGTGCCGTCCGGCACGATGCGGAACAGCGGGCGGCGCAGGCGGTCCAGCAACGACAGGCCGGGCCGCTGGAACACCGGCAATTCCTTCGGCCGGGTGCGCTTGTACCACCAGGAGACCATCAGGCGCGTCAGCACCGTGGCGGTCCACATCTGCACCACGGTGCCGATCGCCACCGTCACGGCGAAGCCCTTCACCGGCCCCGAGCCGAAGGCATAGAGGCAGGCCATGGCGATCAGGTTGGTGAGGTTGGAGTCGAGAATCGTGCCCGACGCCTTGGTGTAGCCGGCCTCCAGCGCGCTGATGGGCGTTCGGCCGTTCTTCACCTCCTCCCGGATGCGTTCATTGATGAGGATATTGGCGTCCAGCGCGGTGCCCAGCGTCAGCACGATGCCGGCGATGCCCGGCAGCGTCAGCGTGCCTTCCATCAGCGACAGCACCGACATCATCAGGACGATGTTCAGCAGCAGCGCGACATTCGCGTACCAGCCGAACAAACCATAGGCGAGGCCCATGTAGAGGAAGACGAACACCGTCCCGACCGCGAGCGAGATCATGCCCGCGCGGATCGCGTCGGCACCCAGCTCCGGCCCGACCGTGCGTTCCTCGACCACCGTCAGCGGCGCGGGCAGCGCGCCGGCGCGCAGCAGCACGGCCAGGTCGTTGGCGGTGCGGACGGTGAAGGACCCGCTGATCTGGCCCTGGCCGCCCAGGATGGGTTCGCGGATGACCGGGGCAGTGATGACCTTTTCGTCCAGCACCACGGCGAAGGGACGGCCGACATTCTCGCGCGTGATCTGCGCGAAGCGGCGGGTGCCCACGGAATCGAAGGTGAAGTTCACGACCCATTCGCCAGTGCGGCTGTCCTGGCCGGCGCGGGCATTGGTCAGGTTGGCGCCGTCCACCTCGACACGGCGGCGCACGGCGTAGCGCTCGCCCTCGCGCTCGCCGGGCAGGAACATCACGCCGGGCGGCGGGGTGGCGGCGAGCGACGCCGCTTCGTCCACCAGGTGGAAGGTCATGCGGGCGGTGCGGCCCAGCAGGTTCTTGATGCGGTCGGGGTCCTCGATGCCGGGCAGGGTGACCAGGATGCGGTTCTGGCCCTGGCGGGCGATCAGCGCCTCGGCCACGCCGGTCTCATCGACGCGGCGGCGGACGATCTCGATGGATTGCTCGACGGCGGAGCTGGATTTGTCGCGCAGGCCGGCCTCGGTGAGCGTGGCCCAGACCTGCCCGTCGGGCTGGCTCGTGACGTCGATGTCGGGCACCTGCTGGCCGGTGGCGGATGTCAGCGGGTTGCCCAGTTCGCGCAGCGCGGTGACGGCGGCCGGGATCTGCGCGGGGTCGGTCACGCGCAGGCCCATGCGGCGGTTGGCGACATCCGCGGCCAGGTTGACGTAGCGCACATTGGCGGTGCGAAGCCGCGTGCGGGCGGCATCGACCATGCCGTCCAGCCTTTCGCGGACCACTGTGTTCATGTCCACTTCGAGCAGCAGGTAGGACCCGCCGCGCAGGTCAAGGCCCAGGTTCACCTGGCGCACGGGGAACCAGTCCGGGAAGGCGGCGCGCGGCAGCAGGTTCGGGATGCTGACCAGCGTCCCGACCAGGCAGACCAGCAGGATCGCCGCAGTCTTCCAGCGCGAGAAATGAAGCATCGGCAGTCAAAACCCCAGATTCGAAGCGGGCGGACAATGGCGAGGGGGGGCAGGGGATGCAACCCCGCCGGGGCATGCATTCGGTTGACTGTTTCGGGCCGGTATCCTACCGCGTCCAGCCCCTGTCGGCGAACGAGGCTTCCGTCCATGACCCTGGCTGAGGCGGCCCCGGCGGCGCGGCGCGCCCCATGACCGACCGCTTGGTCGCCGGCCCCGATGGCCGCCCGCGCTGCCGCTGGTGCGCCGCGGCGCCGGACTACGTGGCCTATCACGACACCGAATGGGGCTTCCCGGTGGTGGATGACCGCCGGCTGTTCGAGAAGATCTGCCTGGAAGGGTTCCAGTCCGGCCTGTCCTGGCGGACCATCCTGACCAAGCGCGAGAATTTCCGCGCCGCCTTCCATGGCTTTGATTTCGACCGCGTGGCGCGCTTCACCGAGACGGACGTCGCTCGGCTGCTGGGCGATGCCGGCATCGTGCGACACCGCGGCAAGATCGAAGCGGTCATCAACAATGCCGCGCGCGCCCGGGAGATGGTGGCGGCGGAAGGCTCGCTTGCGGCGTATTTCTGGCGGTTCGAGGCGCAGGCGGTGCCGGGGGTCCGGCCGACCGCGCCGGAATCCGTGGCGCTGTCGAAGGATCTGAAGAAGCGCGGCTGGCGCTTCGTGGGCCCGACCACCTGCTACGCCTTCATGCAGGCGATGGGGCTGGTGAACGACCATGACCCGGGCTGCGTGATCCATGGGGAGGTGGCGCGCGCCAGGGCCTCCTTCACGCCGCCCGGCGGTGCTAAAGCGCGGGCATGAGCGCCAGCGATACACGACTCCGCCTTGCCATCCTGGGTGTGGGGCATTTCGGACGGTTCCATGCCCTGAAGGCGGCAGCCAATCCGCGCGTGCGGCTGGTCGGGCTGGCCGATGCGGATGCGGCCCGCGCCGCCAGCGTGGCGGGCGAGGCCGGCACCGTGGCGCTGTCGCCCGAGGCCGCGATCGCCGCCGCCGATGCGGTGATCATCGCCGCCCCCACGCGCTTCCACCATGACCTGGCCATGGCGGCGCTGGGCGCGGGCCGGCATGTCTTCATCGAGAAGCCGATCGCCGCGACGCTGGAGGAAGCGGATGCGCTGATCGCCGCCGCGCAGGGGCGGGTGTTGCAGGTCGGGCATATCGAACGCTTCTCGGCCGCTTTCCGCGCCGTGGTGGAAGCGCCGGCCGGCGGGCGGGCGCTGTCCTGGGAGGCGGTGCGCGCAGCACCCTTCCGGCCGCGCAGCCTGGATGTGTCGGTCGTGCTGGACCTGATGATCCATGACATCGACCTGGTGTTGACGCTGGCCGGAGACGAGCCGTCGGGGATCGAGGCGGTCGGCGCGGCCGTGGCCTCCGACCGGCCGGATTTCGCGGTGGCGCGGCTGCGCTTCGGCGGCGGGCGGGCAGCGGTGATCACGGCGTCGCGCGTGTCGCTCACGATGGAACGGCGGCTGCGCGTGCTGGGCACGCAGGGTGAGATGAGCGTGAACTTCCTCGACCGTTCGCTGGCCGTGCTGCGGCGGGGCGGGGCGGAGGCGGTCGCCACCATGCCAGGCCACGGCATCGACCGCGCCACCTGGACCGACCATGACAGCCTGGAGGCCGAGCAGGCCGCCTTCGTGAGCGCCTGCCTGGACGGCGCGCCCGTGGTGGTGGACGGTGCGGCCGGACGGCGGGCGCTGAAGGTCGCGCTCGCGGTCGAAGCTGCAATCGCCCAAGGGACTCAGGTGGGGGAATAGATGACCAAACCGCGTATCGCCATCGTCGGCGCCGGTGCTGTCGGCGGCTATGCCGGCGCCTATATGGCGCAGGCCGGCCACGACGTGACCTTCATCGATCCCTGGCCCGAGCATGTCGAGGCGATGCGCGCGCGCGGCCTGACCATCGAGCACCTGAAGGACGTGCCGGCATTCACCGTGCCGGTGAAGGCGATCCACCTGACCGAGTTGCAGTCCTTCGCCAAGGAACGCCCGGTCGACATCGCCTTCGTCTGCATGAAGTCCTACGACACCGCCTGGGCGACGACGATGATCGCGCAGTATCTGGCGCCGGGCGGCTATGTCGTGTCGCTGCAGAACTGCATCAATGAGGAAGTGATCGCGGGCATCGTCGGCTGGGGCCGGGTGCTGGGGGCGATTGCCTCGCTGATCACGGTGGAACTTTCCGCGCCGGGGTTGGTGAAGCGGGCGGCGGGCAAGTCCGGGGCGTCGCACACGGTCTATCGCGTGGGGGAACCGCATGGGCGGGTCTCGCCGCGGGCGGAATACATCACCTCGCTGGTGGCGCTGTCGGATTCGGCGCTGACCACCACCAATCTGTGGGGCGAGCGCTGGTCGAAGCTGGTGGCGAACGTCATGGGCAACGGCATCGCGGCGGCGACGGGGCTGCTGGCGAAGGAGGCGACCGCGGATGACGCGATCCGCGCCTTCGCCGCGCGGCTGGGGAGCGAGGCGATCCGCGTCGGCCAGGCGCTGGGCTATGACCTCGAGGAGATCCTGCACCTCGATGCCGAGATCATTGCGCGCGCCGGCGAGGGCGATGACGAAGCGCGCAAGGCCTATGACGCGCAGCGCCTGGCGGATACGCAGAAGCCAGGCGGGGGCGCGCATCGCGCCTCGATGGGCCAGGACATGATGAAGGGGCGGCGGACCGAGATCGAATACCTCAACGGCTTCGTCGTGGCGCGCGGGGCGGAGATCGGCATTGCCGCACCCGCCAATGCCGCGCTGACCGAGATCGTGAAGCGTGTCGAGCGTGGCGAGGTCAAGGCATCGCCCGACCTGATCCGTGGGCTGCGGCTGAACTGACGCGCCATGAAGGTCGCGGTGATGGGGGCGGGCGCGGTCGGCTGCTACTATGGCGGGATGCTGGCGCGCGCGGGCGTGCCGGTCACGCTGGTCGGGCGGGCACAGCATGTGGATGCGGTGCGCGCGCGCGGCCTGGTTCTAGAGATCGGCGGCGCGCGTTTCAGCGTGCCGATGGAAGCGACCACCGAGCCGAGTGGCGTGGCCGAAGCCGACATCGTGCTGTTCTGCGTGAAGTCGGGCGCCACGGAGGAGGTCGGGCGGCAGATCGCGCCGCATCTGCGCCCCGACGTCACGGTGCTGAACCTGCAGAACGGCGTGGACAATGCTGACCGGCTGCGGCCCGTGGTCGGGCGGACCGTCGTGCCGGTCGCCGTCTATGTCGCCACGGCGATGGCGGGGCCTGGGCATGTGCAGCATCACGGGCGAGGGGAATTGGTGATCGGCCCCTGCGCGATGGGCGATGCCATCGTCGCGCAATTCGGCGCGGCGGGCATCCCGACGCGGGTCTCCGACACGCCGATGGATGCGCTGTGGGGCAAGCTGATCGTGAATTGCGCCTACAACGCGCTCTCGGCACTGACGCAACTGCCCTATGGGCGGCTGCTGCCGATGGAGGGCGTGCGGGAGGTGATGACGGATGTCGTCGCCGAATGCGTCGCGGTGGCGAAGGCCTCGGGCGTGCATGTGGCGCCGGATGTGCTGGCATCGGTGCTGGGGCTGGCGGAGACCATGCCGGGGCAGCGGTCATCGACCGCGCAGGATCTCGCGGCGGGCAAGCCGACGGAGATCGACCATCTGAACGGCTTGGTGATCCGCCGCGGCGCGGCGCTAGGCATCCCGACACCGGCCAACCGGGTGCTGCACACGCTGGTGAAGGCGGCGGAGGCGGGGCGCTAGCCGCCCTTGCCTGCTGGCGGCCGTCGCGCCCCTTGCTCGCGCGCGGCACCCGCGCGACGCTCCCCCGCAACACCACCAGGGGAAGGAAACGCCATGCGCAATCCGATGGAACTGACCGGCCGCACGGTCATCGTGACAGGTACGGGGCAGGGGATTGGCCGCGCCATTGCGGAGCTGGTGCTCGACCTCGGCGGCAACCTGGTGATGGTCGAGCGCAACCCGGAGACCTTCGCCGCCGTGTCGTCGGCGCTGGCGGGCGACCGCACGCTCGCCATCCAGGGCGACGTCACGGACGAGGTTGTTTGCGCGCGCATCGTCGATGACGCGGTGGCGAAATTCGGCGCGGTGCATGGGCTGGTGAACAATGCCGGCATCACGCGCCCCGCGATGATCGAGAAGATGACGCTGCCGCAATGGCAGGCCGTGATCGATGTGAACCTGACCGCCTGCCACCTGATGCAGCAGGCCGTCGGGCGCCACATGATCGCCCGCGCCAGGGCGGGCGAGGAGCGGCCGGGGGCGATCGTCAACATCTCCTCCACCGCCGGCAAGCGCGGGTCGATCGGGCAGGTGAACTACTCGGCAGCGAAGTCGGGGCTGTACGGCATCACCATGACGGCGGCGGGGGAATGGGCGCGGTACGGTATCCGCGTGAACAGCGTCGGCTTCGGCACGGTGGAGACGCCGATGACCGAGGTGATCCGGTCCGATCGCTTCCGCGAACGGACGCTGGCGCGCATTCCGCTCGGCCGCGTCGCCAAGCCGGCAGAGGTCGCGCCGCTGATCTGCTTTCTGCTGAGCGAAGGCGCGTCCTTCATCACCGGGCAGAACTGGATCGAGGATGGCGGCAGCCACATGCAGCCGTGAGGGTCAGGCGGGCAGGACCAGCTCCTGCGCGATGCCCCGGCAATCCATCTCGTAGTCCAGGCCTTCGACCGGCGGGCGGCAATCCTGCCAGGTCAGGCCGTGGCGGGCGGCGCCGCGGGTGACGATGGCCTCGGTCAGCGCGGGCGGCAGAGGGTGCACGGTATAGGCCTGCACGCCCGTGGTGTCCGTCCAGGCGTGGCCGAGCAGGCCCATGCGGCGTTCCATCTCGCCCAGCACCCACAGGCCCTTCTTCAGCATCCCGTCAGGCGAGGTGTCGCCATAGGCGATGGTATTCTCGCGATATGTGCCCTTGCCCTCGGCGGATTCACCGCTGCCGGCGACGGCGAAGGACGGCACGGCATTGGCATCCGGCACCGTGTAGACGAAGGCGTGGAAGCAGGGCTCGCCCGGCGGCGCGTGGCGCGGGCAGACATTGCTGCGCGCGACCGGGTTCGCGCCGTCCCGCAGCACGCCCCATTCGCCCAGCACCTGCGCGTAGCCGGTGTTGAAGGTGGCGAAGCCGGCCTCGGTGAAGGGGGCGGGGGACCGCAATTCGCAGGCGGCGAAGGCGGTGAGCGGGCGGCCGAGCGCGCCCAGATGCGCCGCGATGCGGCGCCAGCCCTGCGCCATCGGCACGGGCTCCGCGAAGCGCGCGCGTTCCAGCCGGAAGCCGGGCAGCGCCGCGACGCCCCCGGAATACTGCATGACGGCCGGGATGAAGCGGTATCCGGCCTCGGCGATGGCGATGGTCGTCACCGCTTGGTCACGCCCCAGAAGACCGGGATGGTGGTCGGGCGCAGGCCCTCGACGCTGGTGCGATGCGCCGCCAGCACGCGGAACTGCCCGCCATTGATGTACGGCAGGACGTCATAGGCGCGGGCGTGAACCTGCTCCAGGATCTGGCGGCGCTTGGAGGGATCCGCTTCCTCCCACCAGGCGGCGCGCAGGCGCTCGAGTTCGGCATCGCAAGGCCAGCCGGCCAGGCCGCCCTCGCAGGGCGAGCCGAGGTAGAGGTTCACCAGCGGGTTCTGCGCGTCGAGCACATTCGCCACGGTGACGAACAGGTTCCAGCCGCCCTGTTCGACCGGCTCGCGCCGGTTGCGCCGCTGCGTCAGCGTGGCCCAGTCGGTCGCGACCACATCCATGTTGAGGCCGGCGCGGCGCATGTTCTCCGCCATGGTCAGCGTCACAGCGTTGTTGATCGGGCTGTCGGTGGCGTTGAGGAAGACGACGCGCTGGCCGTTGTAGCCGGCCTCGCGCAGCAGGGCGCGGGCGCGCTCGAGGTTGATCTCGCGCAGGCCCTGCGCGCCGGCGCTGCTTTCGAGCGGCGTGCCGCAGAGGAAATAGGCCGGGCAATAGGCCACCTGCTCGCTGGGCGGGATGCCGACGGCCTGCAGGTTCTCCTGCTGGTTCACGAGATACAGCAGCGCCTGGCGGGCGCGCGGGTCGTTGAAGGGCGGCACCTGGTGGTTCGGCCGCAGCCAGACCATCGAGCCGATCGGGTTCAGCGCGAAGGTGCGGATGTTGCGGTTGCGCGCGAGCACCGGAAGCACGTCCGGGCTGGGCTGTTCGATGAAGTCGATCTCGCCCGATTGCAGCGCGGCGGCCGCGGTCGCGGGGTCGCTGATGCCGAGCCATTCGACGCGTTCGAGCTGCACCACCTTGCCGCCGGCGAGGCCATCGGCCGGTTCGCTGCGCGGGCGATAGGCCGGGTTGCGGACATAGACGGCGCGTTCGCCCGGCGAGAAATCCTGCTGGCGGAAGATGAAGGGGCCGGAGCCCGTGGCGTCCGTGATCGCCGTGGTCGCGGGCGTATTGGCGATGCGTTCGGGCATGACGAACAGCGCGCTCGCGGTCGGGCGGGCGAGGGCTTCCACCACCAGGCCGAAGGGGCGCGACAGGCGCAGCGTGAAGGTGCGGTCGTCCACCACTTCCAGCGCGGCGGTGGCGGACATCAGCGCGCGCCCGGCGATGTCGCGCTGCGCCCAGCGGCGGATCGAGGCGACGGCATCGGCCGCGCGCACCGGCTGGCCGTCATGGAAGGCCAGGCCCTCGCGCAGGGTGAAGCGGTAGGTCGTGCCATCGGCCGAGACGTCGTGGCGTTCGACCATCTGCGGGCGGGCCTCGCCCTGGCTGTCGAAGGCATAGAGCTGGTCGTAGACCATGAAGCCGTGGTTGCGGACGAAGGCGGCGGTGGAGAGCACCGGGTCGAGGCTGGCCAGCATGTTGACCAGCACGACGCGCAGCGTGCCCGATGGCGCCTGCTGCGCCGCAGCCGGCAGGGCGCTGGCGGCCAGTGCCATCGCTGCCGCGACCATGGTGATGCTGCGCCGCTTCATGGCGACCTCCCGCATGTGAGCTCGGCGGCATCATGACAGCGGCGCGGGGCTTGTCCATCGGCGCGCACCTGGACGCGGCGCGCGTGGCGGCCTTCTATGCGTGGGTATTGTCGAAGGGGCCGGCATGACCTTCTCGCTTCTGGGGCGCTGTGCGCGGACGGGCCAGTTCGGCGCGGCTGTGACGACGTCCTCCATCGCCGTGGGCACGCGTGTGCCGTTCCTGGCGCCGGGGATCGGCGGGGTGCTGACGCAGCACCGGACCGACCCGCGGCTTGGCCCGCGCGGGGTGGAATTGCTCCGGTCAGGCTGTTCGGCCAGCGAGGCGGTGGCGGCGCTGGTCGCCTCCACGCCGCATCACCGCTGGCGGCAGATTGCGGTGATGGATTCCACCGGCGCGACCGCGCATTTCGACGGTGCGAATGTGAAGCCCGCGCGCAGCGTGGCGCATGGCCAGGATGTGGTCGCGCTCGGGAACATCCTGGCGCATGAGGGTGTGGCGCCGGCGATGGCTTCTGCCTTCCTGGCGGCGCCCGGCGAGGCGCTCGCCGAACGCCTGCTGCGCGCGCTGGAAGCCGGCGAGGCAGCGGGCGGCGAGCATGGCGACGTCACCACCGCCTGCCTGGTGGTGATGCACCGCGAATGCTTCCCCTATGTCGACCTGCGCGTCGACAAGGACCCCGCGCCGCTGCCCGCGCTGCGCCGGCTGTGGGAGGAATACGCGCCGCTGGCCGATGGCTTCGTGCAGCGCGCCATCGACCCCGACGACGCGCCGATCATCTGAGGAAACGTCCGATGCGAATGAAGGCCGCCATCCTGTTCGAACAGGGCAAGCCGCGCCCCTATGCCACGTCACGTCCCATGGTGGTCGAGGAGGTGGAACTGGAAGGCCCCGGGCCTGGCGAGATGCTGATCGAGGTGGCGGCGGCGGGGCTGTGCCATTCCGACCTCTCCACCATCGAGAACCAGCGTCCGCGCCCGCTGCCCATCGTAATCGGGCATGAGGGCGCGGGCATCGTGCGCGAGGTCGGGCCGGGGGTGAAGGACGTCGCGCCGGGTGACCATGTCGTGACGGTGTTCGCGCCGTCCTGCGGCGATTGCCGGTACTGCGTGCGCGGGCGGCCGAACATCTGCCCGACCGGCAATGCCTTCCGCGCGGCGGGGCAATTGCCGACCGGCACGCGGCGGCTGAAGCGGCTGGACGGCACGCCGATCAACCACAATTCGGGGCTGTCGCTCTATGCCCAGTATGCGGTGGTGGCGAGGCGATCGGCGGTGAAGATCGGCAAGGATATTCCGCTGGACGATGCCGCCATATTCGGCTGCGCGGTGATGACCGGCGCCGGCGCGGTGCTGAACACGGCGCGGCTGGAAGCAGGCGGGCAGGTTGCCGTGGTCGGCCTCGGCGGCGTCGGGATGAATGCGCTGTTCGCCGCGGTGGCGGCAGGGGCGGAGCGCATCGTCGCGGTGGACACCAACCCGGCGAAGCTGGACCTCGCGAAGCAATGGGGCGCGACCGACGTGTTCCTTGCCGGCAACGAGGATTGCGCGGCCCAGGTGCGCGAGGCGACGGATGGCGGGCTCGACACGGTCATCGAGACAGCGGGGTCGATCCCGGCGATGCAACTCGCCATCGCCATCACCGCGCGCGGCGGCGAGACGATCAGCGCGGGGCTGCCCAACGTGAACGCGCAGGTGTCGTATCTGCACGCGTCCATGGTCAGCGAGGAGCGCTCGATCCGCGGCTCCTACATGGGGTCCTGCGTGCCGGAACGCGACCTGCCGCGCCTGCTTGGCCTGTACCGGCGCGGCAAGATGCCGGTGGACAAGCTGAAGACCAGCCACATCACCTTCGACCAGATCAACGAGGGGTTCGACCTGCTGAGCGACGGGGCGGTGCTGCGGCAGATGCTGCGGCCCAACGCCTGACGCGTGGGCGTTCGGCGCGCGTCGTCAGACGGTCAGCAGGGAGCGTACCTCTTCCTCGTCCAGCTCGCCGGCGGGTCCGGCGAGGGCGACTTCGCCGCGCACCATGATGGCCAGACGGTCGCCCAGGCTGCGGGCGAATTCGTAGTATTGCTCGACCAGCACCACCGCCATGCCGCGCTCCTTCGCCAGCATTTCGATCACGCGGGCAATGTCCTTGATGATGTTCGGCTGGATGCCCTCGGTCGGCTCGTCGAGGATCAGCAGGCGCGGGCGTGCGGTCAGGGCGCGCGCGATGGCGAGCTGCTGCTGCTGGCCGCCGGAGAGGTCGCCGCCACGACGCCGCAGGAAGGACTTCAGGATGGGGAACATCTCGAAGACCTCGTCTGACACGCGCGATCCGCGCGGGGCGGCGGCGAGGGCCGTCTCGAGATTCTCCTGCACGGTCAGGAAGGGGAAGATCTCGCGCCCCTGCGGCACGTAGCCGATGCCCGCGCGGGCACGGTCCGCCGGCGACCAGCCGGAGATGTCGCGCCCCTCCCAGGTGATGGTGCCTGCGCGGATGCGCTCCAGCCCCATGATCGAGCGCATCAGTGACGACTTGCCGACCCCATTGCGCCCGAGCACGCAGGTGATGGTGCCGGGTTCCGCCACCAAATCCACGCCACGCAGGCAGAGCGAGGCGCCGTAGGACAGTTCGATGCCGCGCGCGTCCAGCATCCTTCAGCGCCCCAGATAGACTTCGATGACGCGCGGGTCGGCCTGCACCTGGTCGATCGGGCCTTCGGAGAGAACCGTGCCCTCGTGCAGCACCGTGACCTTGCGGCCGAGGGCGCGGACGAATTCCAGGTCGTGCTCGACCACCACGACGCTTCGCGTGCCGGCGATGCGGCGCAGCAAGGCGGCGGTGTGCTCGGTTTCCTGGTCGGTCATGCCGGCGACGGGTTCGTCGACCAGCAGCAGCTGCGGGTCCTGCATGAGCAGCATGCCGATCTCGAGCCACTGCCGCTGGCCGTGGGAGAGGATGCCGGCCAGGTCCTGCGCGCGGGCGGTGAGGCTGATTTCGGCGAGCGTCTCGTCGATCTTTTCGCGCGCCTCGGTGCCCAGGCGCCAGTGCAGGGCGGCGAGGGTACCGCGCGGGGCCTTCAGCGCGAGCTCCAGGTTCTCGAACACCGTCAGCGCGTCGAAGACCGTCGGCTTCTGGAACTTCCGGCCGATGCCGAGATTGGCGATGGAGGCCTCGTCCATGCGCGTCAGGTCGTGGTCGCCGAAGCGCACGGTGCCGGCGGTCGGGCGCGTCTTGCCGGTGATGACGTCCATCATTGTGGACTTGCCGGCGCCGTTGGGGCCGATGACGGCGCGCATCTCGCCGGGCTCGACGATCAGCGAGAGGTTGTTCAGCGCGCGGAAACCGTCGAACACCACCGACACGCCATCGAGGTAGAGGCTGTTGCCGCTCATGACCCGCGCTTCCTCAACAGCCCAACCAGGCCCTTCGGCAGGAACAGCGTGACCGCGACGAACAGCCCGCCCAGCACGAAGGGCCAGATGTCCGGCGCGAAGGAGGTCAGCCAGGTCTTGATGCCGTTGACCGAGAAGGCGCCGAGCAGCGCGCCGCCCAGCGTGCCGCGTCCGCCGACGGCCACCCAGATGACGGCCTCGATGGAATTGCCCGGGCTGAATTCGCCGGGGTTGATGATGCCGACCAGCGGGACATAGAGCGCGCCGGCCAGGCCCGAGATCATCGCCGACAGCACGAAGACGAACAGCTTGTAGGACGTCACGTTGTAGCCGAGGAAGCGCACGCGGCTCTCGGCATCGCGCACCGCGACCAGCACGCGGCCGAGCTTCGACTTCACGACATAGGAACAGATCAACAGGCACAGCGCGAGCGAGGCCAGCGCCGCATAGAACAGCCCGGCGCGTGCGGTGGCGGTGTTCAGCGGGATGCCGAGCAGGTCCTTGAAGTCGGTGAAGCCGTTGTTGCCGCCGAAGCCCATGTCGTTGCGGAAGAAGGCGAGCATCAGCGCATAGGTCATGGCCTGCGTGATGATGGAAAAATACACGCCGGTGATGCGGCTGCGAAAGGCCAGCCAGCCGACCAGCCCGGCCAGCGCGCCGGGCACCAGCAGCGCCATCACCATGGCGAAGGGGAAGTTGTCGAAGCCCAGCCAGTACCACGGCAGTTCCGGGTAGCCGAGGAACACCATGAAGTCCGGCAGCACCGGGTGCCCATAGACGCCGCGATCCCCGATGCGGCGCATGAGGTGCATGCCCATGGCGTAGCCGCCCAGCGCGAAAAAGGCGCCGTGGCCGAGGCTCAGGATGCCCGCATAGCCCCAGGCGATGTCGATCGCCAGCGCCAGGATCGCGTAGCAGATCCATTTGCCGACGATCGAGACGATGAAGTCCGACACATGCAGCGCATGCGTCTGGGGCAGCCCGTTCAGGATGGGCAGCAGTGCCAGCAGCAGCAGCGCGCCGACCAGCGCGGCCATGGCGTAGGGACGCGGGCGTGGCGCCAACGGTGCGCTCTCAGCCATGGCGCTCACTGGTCCGCCGCCCGGCCCTTGAGGGCGAACAGCCCCTTCGGACGCCGCTGGATGAACAGCATGATGCCGACCAGCACGGCGACCTTGGCCAGCACCGCCCCCGCATAGGGTTCCAGCATCTTGTTGACGATGCCCAGGCTGAAGGCGCCGACCAGCGTGCCGGCCAGCGACCCGACGCCGCCGAACACCACCACCATGAAGCTGTCCACGATGTAGCCGGTGCCGAGGTTGGGCGAGACATTGTCGATCTGCGACAGCGCCACGCCCGCCATGCCGGCGATGCCTGATCCGAAGGCGAAGGTCAGCGCATCGACGCGCCCGGTGCGGATGCCCATGGTCGCGGCGATGCGCCGGTTCTGCACCACCGCGCGCATCTCCAGCCCGAAGCGGGTGTAGCGGATGGCCGCCATGACCAGCAGCAGCACCGCGATGCCGAACACGATGATCCACAGCCGGTTCTGCGTGACCATGATGCCGAGCGGCAATTCGAGCGTGCCCTGCATCCAGGGCGGGCTCAGCACCTCGCGGTTCTGCGCGCCGAAGCCGATGCGCACCGCCTGCTGGATCATCATGCCGACGCCGAAGGTCATCAGCAGGGTTTCGAGCGGGCGGCCATACAGGTGCCGGATCAGGCCGCGTTCCATGATGGCGCCGACCGCCGCGGCCACGAGGAAGGCCGCGGGCACAGACAGCGGCAGCGACCAGGGCAGCAGCCACGGGATGTCACGGCAGGCCTGCTGCACCACGAAGGTGGTGTAGGCGCCCAGCATGACGAATTCGCCATGCGCCATGTTGATGACGCCCATGACGCCGAAAGTCACCGCCAGCCCGAGTGCGGCGAGCAGCAGCACGGAGCCGAGCGACAGGCCCTGGAACAGCGTCTCGCCGGCGCGGCGCACGGCCAGCATGCGGTCGATGGAGGCGACGGCGGCGGTGATCTCGTCTGACAGGGCGGGATTGGCGGCGCGCGATTCCAGCAGGATGCTGCGCGCGGTGTCGCTGCCATTGGCCGCGAGGGCCGCGATGGCGGCGCGCTTGCCGTCCGGGTTCTCGGCGGCCAGGCGCGATGCCGCGAGGGCCAGTTCGATCTGCGCGCGGATGCGCGGGACGCTCTCGCGCGCCAGCGCGGTTTCCAGGATCGGGATGTCGGCGGCGCTGCGGCTGCGCAGCACCCCCTGCACGGCGGCCAGGCGCACCTCGGGGTTATCGGCGACGATCTGCAGGCGGCCAAGCGCCACGCGCAGCGCGACGCGCACGCGGTTGTTGAGGCGCACGGGCTCGGCGCCGGCGGCATCGGCGGTGGCCCCGCCCGGGACCTCGCGCACGGCCTCGGGCGTCTGGATCAGCAGCGTGCCATCGGCCCGGCGCAGCAGCCGGTTCTCCGACAGCGCCTGGAGCAGCGGCAGCGCGCGCGGGTCGCCGGCCACGCCCAGCGCCTCGACCGCCGTGGCGGTGTCGTTGAAGCTGGTGCCGATGCCGGGCAGCGCGGCGGTGAAGGCATCCTGCGCCCGCGCGGGAAGGCCCGCGGCGAGCAGCAGGAACAGGGCGAACACGACCGTCTTCATGTGCAAGGCTGCGGCGCCGGGCACACCCCCCCGGCGCCGCATCGGCTCAGCCACGCCGCCGCGCCGCGTTCTCCGGGATGAAGGGCGACCAGTTCTCCGCCACGATCGCCGTCGGCGTCTTCCAGACGATGTTGAACTGACCGTCCGCCTGGATCTCGCCGATCATCACCGGCTTGGACAAATGATGGTTGCGGTGCATTTCCTCGGTGTAGCCGGCGGGGGCGTCCACCTTCTGGCCGTACATCGCCTCGCGCACCGCATCGACCGCGGTGCTGTTGGCCTGCGCCACGGCCTGCGTCCACATCTTGAAGCCGGTGAAGGTGGCTTCCATCGGGTCGTTGGTCACGCGGCGCGGGTTCTTGATGTAGGCCTGCCAGAGGTTCTTGAACTCGGTATTGGCGGGCGACTGCACCGACATGAAGTAGTTCCAGGCGGCCAGGTGGCCGACCAGCGGGCGGGCGTCGATGCCGGCGAGTTCTTCCTCACCGACCGAGAACGCCACGGACGGGATGTCCTCCGCCTTGATGCCCTGGTTGCCGAGTTCGCGGTAGAACGGGACATTGGCGTCGCCGTTGATGGTGCTGACGATGGCGGTCTTCTTGCCCTCGCCGGCGAAGCGCTTCACGCGCGCCACGATGCCCTGCCAGTCGCTGTGACCGAAGGGGGTGTACTCCTCCATGATGTCGGCATCGGGGATGCCCTTGGAGTTCAGGAAGGCGCGCAGGATGCGGTTGGTGGTGCGCGGATAGACGTAGTCGGTGCCGAGCAGCGCGATGCGCTTGGCCTCGCCGCCATCGGCGGACATCAGGTATTCGACGGCCGGGATCGCCTGCTGGTTCGGCGCCGCGCCGGTGTAGAAGACGTTGCGCGACTGCTCCTCGCCCTCGTACTGCACGGGGTAGAAGAGCAACCCGTTCAGCTCCTCGAAGACCGGCAGCACCGACTTGCGCGACACCGAGGTCCAGCAGCCGAAGGTGACGTCCACGCGATGCACCTGGAGCAGTTCGCGCGCCTTCTCGGCGAACAGCGGCCAGTTGGAGGCGGGGTCCACGACCACGGCCTCGACACGCCGGCCGAGCAACCCGCCGCGGCCGTTGATCCATTCGACCATCATCAGCACGGTGTCGCGCAGCGCGGTCTCGCTGATCGCCATGGTGCCCGACAGCGAATGCAGCACGCCCACCTTGATCGGCGCGCCCTGGCCGAAGGCCGGTCGCAGCGCGGGGGTGGCGAGGGCGGCGCCGGCGCCGAGCAGGGCGGCGCGGCGGCCGATCCGGAAAAGGGGGGTGTCGCTCATGCAGATCCTCCTGTGCGGGGCGATGCTCAGCGGCGCGCGGCCCGGCCCAAGACCCCCGCCGCGCGCCGTCATGGCGTTGCTCCAGGCGGCGGTTGAGCGAGAAGCGTGCCACCGGCGCGCCCAAGGCCGCGCGGTGGAGCGGCAAGGCTGCGCTTGCGCCGTCGGGCCGCTGCGGTGGATGGCATTCTCGTCGGCGGCGCCACGGCGCTGGATGACCGGTGGCGCGGCCATGCATGAACGCCGCGTCATGCAGCGAGCGTGGTCGCACAACACTTGGGCAGCAGTTGCCTCGCGGGTGGGCGCGGCGCATCGGTCGCGCGCAGATTTCCTTCACGGCTGCGGCATGCGAGGGTCTGCGCGATGAGTCGCCGCCAGGCCGCCCCCTCTCACCAGCGCGCCCGCGGCGGCGCCGAGCTGCATTTCGTGCGGGCCGGCGCGGCGACGCGTATCGGCCACCTGTTCCAGGCCGCGCCGGCGCGGTTCCTGTTCCCGGCGCCCGAAGACGGGGAGCCGCCGCTCGCCGCGCTGATCAACACGGCAGGCGGGCTGGCGGGCGGGGATGCCCTCGCGCTGGACCTGCGGCTGGCTGAGGGCGCCGCCGCCACGCTGGCGACGCCTTCGGCGGAGAAGGTCTATCGCAGCCTCGGTGCCAGCACGCGCATCGATGTCGGGATCGATGTCGGCCCTGGCGCGACGCTGGAATGGCTGCCGCAGGAGACCATCCTGTTCGACGGTGCGCGGGTCGAACGCCGCATCACCGTGGCGCTGGCGCCGGATGCGCGGCTGCTGTTCGCGGAGATGCTGGTGTTCGGTCGGCGCGCGCGCGGCGAGGCGATGCGCGCCGGAATGGTGCGCGACGCCTGGCGGCTGCGGCGCGGGGGGGCGCTGGTCTGGGCCGATGGTCTGGCGCTGGAGGGCGACCTGGCGGCGCGGCTCGATGACCGGTTCGGCTTCGCGGGGGCCGAGGCCACGGCATGCCTGGTGCTGGCGATGCCAGGCGCAGTCGAGCCGTTCCGCGCGGCGCTGCGCGAGGCCGGCGCGCCGGCGACGATGGTGCGCCCAGGCCTGCTGCTCGCGCGCTGGCTGGGCGATGCGGCGGTGCTGCGCGGCGCGCTGGGCGAGGCGATCCGCCTGCTGCGCGCGCAGGCGCTTGGCCTGCCGGCGCGGCTGCCGCGGCTGTGGACGAGTTGAGCACGGCGCGGCAATGATGCGCCGCCATGCAGGGGTGCGGAGCGTGACGAGATGAACCTGACGCCACGGGAGAAGGACAAGCTGCTGGTGGCGATGGCGGCGATCGTCGCGCGCCGGCGGCTGGAACGCGGGCTGAAGCTGAACCACCCCGAGGCGGTGGCCCTGATCACGGATTTCGTGGTCGAGGGCGCGCGCGACGGGCGCTCGGTGGCAGAGCTGATGCGCGATGGAGCAACGGTGCTCACGCGCGACCAGGTGATGGTGGGCATCGCCGAGATGATCCACGACATCCAGGTGGAGGCGACCTTCCCGGACGGCACCAAGCTGGTCACGGTGCATGAGCCGATCCGCGATGCGGCGCCGGTGGCGCGCGCGAAGGCGGCCGTGAAAGCGACCGCCAAGCCTGCATCGAAGGCGAAGCCGCGTGCGAAGACCGCAGCGAAGCCTGCCGCGGTCCGCAAGCCAGCGGCGCGCACGAAGGGAGAGCGCGCATGATCCCCGGGGAAATCCTGCCCGCGGCCGGCGAGATCGAGCTGAACGCTGGTCGCGAGGCCATCGAGATCGAGGTCGCCAATGCCGGCGACCGCCCGGTGCAGGTCGGCAGCCATTATCATTTCGCCGAGACCAACCCGCTGCTGCGCTTCGACCGCGGCGCCGCGCGCGGGCGTCGTCTCGACATCGCCGCAGGTACCGCGGTGCGCTTCGAACCGGGGCAGACCCGCCGCGTGCGCCTGGTGGAATATTCCGGCGCGCGGGTGGTGCACGGCTTCCGCGGCGAGATCGAGGGAGCCCTGTAAATGGCCACGCGCATCTCCCGTGCCGCCTATGCCGGCATGTATGGGCCGACCACCGGCGACCGCGTGCGGCTGGCGGATACCGACATCATCATCGAGGTGGAGCGCGACCTCACCACCTATGGCGAGGAGGTGAAGTTCGGCGGCGGCAAGGTGATCCGCGACGGCATGGGGCAATCCCAGCTCACGCGGGCGCAGGGCGCGATGGACACGGTCATCACCAATGCGCTGGTGCTCGATGCCGTGCAGGGCGTGATGAAGGCGGATATCGGGCTGCGCGGCGGGCGCATCGCGGCGATCGGCAAGGCCGGCAACCCGGATACGCAGCCGGGGGTGACCATCGTCATCGGTCCGGGCACGGAGATCATCGCCGGCGAGGGGCGCATCCTGACCGCCGGCGGCATCGACCCGCATATCCACTTCATCTGTCCACAGCAGATCGAGGAGGCGCTGGCGGCGGGCGTGACGTCGATGTTCGGCGGCGGCACCGGGCCGGCGCATGGCACGCTCGCGACCACCGCCACGCCTGGTCCGTGGCACATGATGCGGATGCTGCAGGCCGCGGAAGCCTTCCCGATGAACCTGGGGTTCCTGGGCAAGGGCAATGCGGCGCTGCCGGCGGGGCTGGAGGAACAGATCCGCGCCGGCGCCTGCGGGCTGAAGCTGCACGAGGATTGGGGCACCACGCCGAAGGCCATCGACACCTGCCTGTCTGTCGCGGATGCCATGGACATCCAGGTGGCGATCCATTCCGACACGCTGAACGAGGCCGGCTTCGTCGAGGAGACCATCAAGGCCATCCGCGGCCGCGTCGTGCAGGCCTTCCACACCGAAGGCGCGGGTGGCGGGCATGCGCCGGACATCCTGCGGCTGGTGGGCGAGGGCAATATCCTGCCGTCCTCCACCAACCCCACCATGCCCTACACGGTGAACACGGTGGATGAGCACCTGGACATGCTCATGGTCTGCCATCACCTCGACCCACGGATCGCCGAGGATGTCGCCTTCGCGGAATCGCGCATCCGCAAGGAGACCATCGCGGCCGAGGACATCCTGCACGACATCGGCGCGATCAGCATGATGTCGTCCGACAGCCAGGCGATGGGGCGCGTGGGCGAGGTCATCATCCGCACCTGGCAGACCGCGCACAAGATGAAGGCGCAGCGCGGCCGCCTGCCGGAGGAGACCGGCGAGAACGACAACCGCCGCGCGCTGCGCTACATCGCGAAGTACACGATCAATCCGGCGATCAGCCAGGGTGTCGCGGACCATGTCGGCAGCATCGAGGTCGGCAAGCTGGCTGATCTGGTGCTCTGGACGCCCGCCTTCTTCGGCGTGAAGCCGGACATGGTGCTGAAATGCGGCACCATCGCCATGGCGCTGATGGGTGACC
Source organism: Roseomonas sp. (assembly GCA_051860065.1). GTDB lineage: Bacteria > Pseudomonadota > Alphaproteobacteria > Acetobacterales > Acetobacteraceae > Neoroseomonas. The sequence continues at coordinate 68,181 of JBHYEQ010000017.1, read as the reverse complement.
CGAATGCGTCCATTCCCACGCCGCAGCCGGTGCATTACCGGCCGATGTTCGGATCCTATGGCGCATCGCGGCGCGCCAGCGCGGTCACCTTCGTCTCGCAGGCGGCGATCGAGGCCGATGTCGCCGCCCGGTTCGCGCTGCGCCGGCCACTGGTGGCGGTGCGCAACTGCCGCGGCGGCATCGGCAAGCGTTCGATGCTGCACAACGACGCGCTGCCGCGGATCGAGGTCGATCCCGAGACCTACGAGGTGCGCGCGGATGGGCAGTTGCTGGTCTGCGAGCCCGCCAAGGTGCTGCCGATGGCGCAGCGCTACTTTCTGTTCTGAGAGCCCCGATGGACGACGAGAGCATCCCCCGCGCGACGCAGGTCCAGCGCGCCGGCACCTGGCCCGAGGCCGAGGCGCGCGACAGCGTGCTGGTGGATTTCGACGACCGGCACCGCCGGCGCCGGCTCTACACGGGGCAGGGGGGGCTGGCCTTCCTGCTCGACCTGCCGGAAGCGACGGTGCTGCGCGAGGGCGACGGGCTGGCGCTGGCCACCGGCGGCTTCGTCCGCGTGCGCGCCGCGCCGGAACCGCTGGTCGAGATCACCGCCACCGACCACGAGCATTTCGCGCGCATCGCCTGGCACCTCGGCAACCGGCATCTGCCCACGCAGATCGATGGCGCGCGCATGCTGATCCGCGACGACCATGTCATCGTGCAGATGCTGGAGGGTCTGGGCGCGGCGGTGCGCAAGGTGAACGTGCCCTTCGACCCGGAGGGCGGCGCCTATGGCCAGCACAACCACGACCCGGGGCAGCGGCACGGCCACCACCACCACCATCATGGCGACCACGACCATCACCACGACCACGAGCACTGACGCGCTCTATCGGCTGCTCGCCTGGCTGTCGCCGGCCTATCCGGTCGGCGCCTATACCTACAGCCACGGGCTGGAGACGGCGGTGGAGGAAGGCGCGGTGCGCGACCGCGAGGACCTGGTCGCCTATGGGAGCGCAGCGCTGCGCGATGGTGCGGGGCGCATCGATGCCGCGCTGCTGGCGGCGGCGCATCGCGCCATGGCGGGTGGCGATCCGGAGGCGCTGGACCAGGCCGCGCTGCTGGGTGCGGCCTGGCGCGGCACGGCGGAGACCGCGCTGGAAGCGGAGGCGCAGGGCACCGCCTTCCTCTCGGTGACGCTGGCCGCCTGGCCGGAGCCGCGCCTGGCCGCCTTCGCCGCGCGGCACCCGCGGCGCATCGTCCATGCGGTGGCGTTCGGCGCGGCCGCGGCGGCGCATGGCGTGGCGTTGCGCGATGCGGCCTTTGGCTATCTGTCGGCCTTCGCGGCGAACCTGGTGTCGGCCGGCGTGCGGCTGGTGCCGCTGGGCCAGACCGACGGGCAGAAGGCGACGGCCGCGCTGCTGCCGGTGGTCGCGGCCGCGGCCGATGCGGCGCTGGCCGCGGAACTCGACACGCTGGGCACGTCGAGCCCGGTGCTCGACCTTTTCTCCATCCGTCACGAGACGCAGTACACGAGGCTTTTCAGGTCATGAAGAACGGACCCTTCCGCGTCGGCATCGGCGGCCCCGTCGGCTCCGGCAAGACGGCGCTGACCGAAAGGCTGTGCCGCCATTTGCGCGACAGCCACGACATCGCGGTCATCACCAACGACATCTACACCAAGGAGGATGCGGAGTTCCTGACGCGCGCCGGTGCGCTGGACCCCGCGCGCATCACCGGTGTCGAGACCGGCGGCTGCCCGCATACGGCGATCCGCGAGGATGCCTCGATCAATCTCGCCGCCGTGCACGACATGAGCGAGAAGTTCCCCTCGCTGGAAGTGCTGTTCATCGAGAGCGGCGGCGACAACCTCGCTGCCACCTTCAGCCCGGAACTGGCGGACCTGACCATCTACGTCATCGACGTCAGCGCCGGCGACAAGATCCCGCGCAAGGGCGGGCCCGGCATCACGCGATCCGACCTGCTGGTCATCAACAAGATCGACCTGGCACCGCTGGTGGGGGCTGATCTGTCGGTCATGGACCGGGATTCGCGTAGGATGCGCGGCACGCGGCCCTTCGTCTTCACCAACCTCAAGGAGAACAAGGGCGTGGCCGAGATCGCGGAGTTCGTGCTGCGCCAGGGCGGGATCGCGGCATGAGGCACGCCGTTGTCCTTGGCATGGGGCTGATGGGCTGCGACATCGCGGCGATCTTCCTCGCCGGCGGTTGGCGCGTCAGCGCGGTGGAGACGAACCGCGCGCGCTGGCCGGAAGCCGAGGCACGCGTGCGCGCTTCGATCGGGCAGCTCGACGGCAATCCGGAGGATGCCGCGCATCTCTCGCTGGTCGATGCGATGGAGGCGCCGGACTACGCCTCCGCCGAGATCGTGGTCGAGGCCGTGCCGGAGCAGCTTGCATTGAAGCAGGCGGTCTTCGCGCGACTTGATGCGCTGGTGCCGGCGCATGTGCCCGTCGTGTCGAATGCCTCGGGCTATCGCATCACCGATATCGCGGGCGGCATCGCGACTCGCGCGCGCTGCGCCAACCTGCACTTCTTCCTGCCTGCGCATCTGGTGCCGGGCGTGGAAGTCGTGCAGGGCGAATACACCGACCCGGCGGTCTGCGACGCCGTCGCCGCGATCATGGATGGGCTGGGCCGGAAGGTGATCCGGGTGGCGCGCGACGTGCCGGGTTTCCTCGCGAACCGCATCCAGCACGCGTTGATGCGCGAGGCTTTTGCGGTGATCGATGAGGGCCTGGCCACCGCCGAGGATGTCGATCGCGCGGTGCAATACTGCTTCGGCTTCCGCTATCTCGCCGCCGGGCCGATTCTGCAGAAGGAACTGGCGGGGCTGGAGACGCAGCTCGAAGCCGGGCGCACCATCTACCCGTCGCTGTGCAACAGCACCGAGCCGAGCCCTGGCCTGGCGCGCCTGGTCGCGGAAGGGCGGCTCGGCCCCAAGACAGGCCGCGGCTTCCGCGACTGGCCGGCGGATGTCACGGCGCGCGAGCGGGCGCGCTACGAGAAGGCGCTGTTGGCAACGGTGCGGATGATGCGGGAGCAGGAATAGCCCGCGCTGCAACCCAGGGCTGTGGCTGTCGACGCTGCATTGCAGCACGATTCAGCGCATTGCCGCCGCGCCCACCTTGGTGCAGGATTCCCTCAAGCCGTTGAACGGCGGGGAGTGACGAACAGGAATGACACCGGCGCTGGCACAGCCGCCGATCCCTGATTTCAGCAAGGCTTCGGTCCGTTGACCGACGGCGCGCGCCCCGTGTTGCGGCATCCAGCCCCAGGGAGGTCGCACGCGTGAAGCCGACGGACATTTCGTCCCCGGACTACTTCCACAAGGTGGTCGATTGCCAATGGGCCTGCCCGGCGCATACGCCGGTGCCCGAATACATCCGCATGATCGCGGCAGGGCAATATGCCGACGCCTATATGGTGAACTGGCAGTCCAACGTCTTTCCGGGGATTCTGGGGCGCACCTGCGACCGGCCCTGCGAACCCGCCTGCCGGCGCGGCCGGGTCGAGGAACAGCCCGTCGCGATCTGCCGGCTGAAGCGCGTCGCCGCCGACAACAAGGGTGATGTCGCGCATCGCATGCCGGTCATTCCGGAACAGCGCAACGGCAAGCGCATCGCGTGCGTCGGCGCCGGGCCGGCCAGCATGACGGTGGCACGCGACCTGGCTCCGCTCGGCTACGAGATCCATGTCTTTGACAGCGCCGCCAAGCCCGGCGGCTTCATCCGCCAGCAGATCCCGCGCTTCCGCCTGCCGGAGGAAGTGATCGACGAGGAATGCGGCTATGCGCTCGACCGCGGCGGCGTGGTCAGCCACATGAACCGCCGGATCGACAGCCTGAAGGGGCTGCTGGCGGAGGGCTACGACGCGGTGTTCGTCGGCTCCGGCGCGCCGCGCGGGCGTGAACTGGATGTGCCAGGCCGCAAGGAAGCCGCGGCGAACATTCATCTCGGCATCGACTGGCTGGCCTCGGTGTCCTTCGGGCATGTGAAGGAGATCGGCAGGCGCGTGATCGTGCTGGGTGGCGGCAATACCGCGATGGATTGCTGCCGCTCCGCCCGGCGTCTCGGCGGCGAGGAAGTGAAGGTCGTCGTTCGCTCCGGCTTCGAGGAGATGAAGGCATCGCCCTGGGAGAAAGAGGACGCGATCGCCGAGGGCATCCCGATCCTCAACTTCCTGGTGCCGAAGGAAGTGCTGCACGACAATGGCCGCCTGACCGGCATGGTCTTCGAGAAGGTCGCCGCGCAATACGACGAGAAGGGCCGCCGCCACTTGCTGCCGACTGGCGAGCCGGACGAGACCATCGCCTGCGACGACATCCTTGTCGCGATCGGCCAGGAGAACGCCTTCCCCTGGATCGAGCGTGATGCCGGCGTCGAGTTCGACCGCTGGGGGCTGCCGAAGCTGGACCAGGAGACCTTCCAATCCACCGAGCCGCGCGTGTTCTTCGGTGGCGATGCGGCCTTCGGGCCGAAGAACATCATCTGGGCCGTGGCACATGGGCACGAGGCGGCGGTGTCGATCGACATCTTCTGCCAGGGCGGCGACGTCACGCAGCGCCCCGACCCCGCGGTGCGGATCGCCAGCCAGAAGATGGGCATCCACGAATGGGCCTATGACAACGCGGTCTCGCCCGACCTGCGCTACAAGGTGCCGCATATCCCGGCCGACAAGGCGCTGCGCGACATCACGGTGGAGGTCGAGCTCGGCTTCGACCGGGAGATGGCGTATCTCGAGACGCAGCGTTGCCTGAACTGCGACGTGCAAACGGTCTTCAACGCAAAAACCTGCATCGAATGCGATGCCTGCGTGGACATCTGTCCGACCGACTGCATCACCTTCACCGAGAATGGCGACGAGGACGACCTGCGCACGCGCCTGAAGGCGCCGGCGGTCAACCTCTATCAGGACCTCTATGTCCAGGATGGCCTGAAGACGGGCCGTGTGATGGTCAAGGACGAGGATGTCTGCCTGCACTGCGGCATGTGCGCCGAGCGCTGCCCGACCGGTGCCTGGGACATGCAGAAATTTCTGCTCGAGACCGCCAAGCCGAAGGCGCACGCATGCCACAGCCGATAACCGCGACGAACGACTTCGTCGTCAAGTTCGCCAACGTCAACGGGTCGGGGTCCGCTTCCGCCAACGGGCTGTTCGCGAAGTCGATCCTGCGGATGGGCGTGCCCATCGCGTCGCGCAACATCTTCCCGTCCAACATCCAGGGGCTGCCGACCTGGTTCGAGGTGCGGGTGAGCGAGGCCGGTCACATGGGCCGGCGCGGCGGCGTGGACATGATGGTCGCGATGAACCCGCAGACCTGGGACCGCGACATCGCGGAGATCGAGCCGGGCGGCTACCTGTTCTATGATTCGACGCGGCCCATGCCGAAGTCGCGCTTCCGCGACGACATCACCGTCATCGGCTGCCCGCTCACCGAGATCACCAACGCCGCCTATTCCGACCCGCGGCAGCGGCAGTTGTTCAAGAACATCGTGTATCTGGGCGCGCTCTCGGCGTTGCTTGATATGGACGTGGAGGCGGTGAAGGCCGCCATCGCGGCGCAGTTCAAGGGCAAGGAGAAGCTGGTGCCGGCGAACTACGCCGCACTCGAGAAGGGCCGCGCCTGGGCGCAGGAGAACCTGGCCTGCCCGATCGGGCTGACGCTGAAGCGCGCCGATGCGGTGGGCGAACGCATCTTCGTGGAAGGCAATGCGGCGGCGGCGTTGGGAGCGGTCTATGGCGGCGCGACCGTCTGCGCCTGGTATCCGATCACGCCCTCGACCTCGCTCGCCGAGGCCTTCGAGAAGTATTGCGGCAAGCTGCGCCACGACCCCGAGACTGGCGCAAAGCGCTACGCCATCGTGCAGGCGGAGGATGAGCTGGCGTCGATCGGCATGGTGATCGGCGCGTCGTGGAATGGCGCGCGCGCCTTCACCGCGACCTCCGGCCCCGGCATTTCGCTGATGCAGGAATTCGTGGGTCTGGCGTATTTCGCCGAGATCCCCGCGGTGATCTTCGATGTGCAGCGCGCCGGCCCGTCCACGGGCATGCCGACGCGCACGCAGCAGTCGGATTTGCTCTCCGCCGCCTATGCCAGCCACGGCGACACCAAGCATGTCCTGCTGCTGCCCGAGGACCCGAGCGAGTGCTTCGAGTTCGGCGCGACGGCGTTCGACCTGGCGGACCGGCTGCAGACGCCGATCTTCGTCATGCTCGACCTCGACATCGGCATGAATGACTGGCTCTGCGAACCCTTCAAGTGGGACCCCAGCCGCCGCATGGACCGCGGCAAGGTGCTGGATGCGGCAGGGCTCGATGACGCGAAGTCCTTCGGTCGCTACCTCGATGTCGATGGCGACGGCATTCCGTATCGCACCTGGCCCGGCACACATCCGGAGAAGGGCGCCTTTTTCACGCGCGGCACCTCGCGCGACCGCTATGCGCGCTACACCGAGGAAGGCGCGCCCTATGTCGACAACATGGAACGGCTGCTGAAGAAGTTCCACACGGCGAAGTCGGTCGTCCCGCGGCCCGTCACCATCCCGGCGAAGCAGCCGGCGCGCGACGGCGTGATCTTCTATGGATCGTCCTCCGCCGCGATGCGCGAGGCGCTGGCGGCGCTGGAGGCCGACGGCATTCACCTCGATGCCATGCGCATCCGCGCCTTCCCCTTCCACCAGGACGTGGCGGAGTTCGTCGCGGCGCATGAGCGCGTGTTCGTGGTCGAGCAGAACCGCGACGCGCAGCTGCGCACCCTGCTGGTGAACGAGGAAGAAATCGACCCCGCGAAACTCATCAAGGTGCTGCATTTCGACGGCACGCCGATCACCGCGCGCTTCATCCATGCCGCCGTCGCGCAGCGCGCCGCGGCGGCCAACATCCTGCCCTTCCGCAAGGCGACGCCATGAGCTACCTGCCGAAGCCCAAGCTGCACCACCCGAAGCTGCCGACCAATGCGGTCGGGCTGACGCGGCGCGATTACGAAGGCGCCATCAGCACGCTATGCGCGGGCTGCGGGCATGATTCGATCAGCTCGGCCATCATCCAGGCCTGCTTCAACCTCTCCCTGCCGCCACACCGCATCGCCAAGATGTCGGGCATCGGCTGTTCGTCGAAGACGCCGACCTATTTCCTCGGCAACGCGCATGGGTTCAATTCCGTGCATGGGCGCATGCCGTCGGTGCTGACCGGCGCGTATCTGGCGAACCGTGACCTGGTGTACCTGGGCGTGTCGGGCGATGGCGACAGTGCCTCGATCGGCTTCGGGCAGTTCGCGCATTCGATCCGGCGCGGCGTGAACATGTGCTACATCGTCGAGAACAACGGCGTGTACGGGCTGACCAAGGGGCAGTTCTCCGCGACCTCCGACTGGGGTTCGGTCGCGAAGAAGGGTGCCATCAATACCGACCAGCCGATCGACCTCGCGGCCATCGCGGTGCAGTTGGGTGCCACCTTCGTCGCGCGGTCCTTCTCGGGCGACAAGGAGCAACTGGTGCCGCTGATCGAGGCCGCGCTGACGCATGACGGCGCCGCCTTCATCGATGTGCTCAGCCCCTGCGTGGCGTTCAACAACCACCCGGGCAGCACGAAATCCTACGACTACGTGCGCGAACACAATGACGCGCTGAACAAGCTCGACATCATGCTGAACCGCCAGGAGATCACGGTCAGCTACGCGCCGGGCGAGGTTACCGAGGTCACGCAGCACGACGGCACCATCCTGCGCCTGCGCAAGCTGCACGAAGGCCATGATCCGACCAACCGGGCGTCCGCCATGCACCATATCCTGGAGCGCAAGGCGGCCGGCGAGATCGTCACCGGGCTGATCTACGTGGACCCGTCGCCGTCCGCGTTGCATGACCACCTCGGCACGGTTGCCGGGCCGCTCAATGCGCTGGGCGATGCGGAGCTGAATCCCGGCGCGGCGGCGCTCGACGCCGTCAACGCCTCTCTGCGCTGAATGGGCATCCCGGCGAAGGGCGCGTCGGCGGACGCCATCCTGGATGCGCTGCGCGCGCGCAAGCAGGGCGACCGCGACTGGCGCGCCGGGCGCCTGGCCGTCTATTTCTACTGGCTGGACGAGGAGCTGGAGCGCGTCCAGCAACAGGCGTACCTGGCGTATTGGACCGAGAACAACCTCGGACAGCGCGCCTTCCCCAGCCTGAAGTCGCTGGAGGACGAGGTCATCGCCATGGCGCTGTCGCTGCTGGGCGGCGGCGAGCGGGCAGGGGGCACCTTCACCTCGGGCGGGTCGGAAAGCATTTTCCTGGCCATGATGGCGGCGCGCAACAAGGCGCGCGCGCAGCGTGGCGTGGTGCGGCCGAACATCGTGCTGCCGAATTCCGCGCACCTCACCTTCGACCGCGCGGCGGAAGCGCTCGGCATGGAGATCCGGCGCGTGCCGGTGGGCATCGACCTGCGCGCCGATGTTGCGGCGATGGCGGCGCGCATGGATGGCGACACCGTCGCGCTGGTCGGCTCCGCGCCCAACTATCCCTTCGGCACCTTCGACCCGATCACGGAGATCGCCGCGCTCGCCGCGCAACACGGCGCCTGGATGCATGTGGATGCCTGCGTGGGTGGGTTCCTCGCACCCTATGTGCGTCGGCTCGGCCATCCCATTCCGGCCTTCGAACTCAGCGTGCCGGGCGTGACGTCCATGTCGGCCGATATCCACAAGCACGGCATGGCGCCGAAGGGGGCCTCGCTGCTGCTGGTGGCGGATGCCGCCGACCGCGAATGGCACAAGTTTGAAAGCCGTGCCTGGCAGCGCGGACCCTATGCCGCCTACACCACGCAGGGCACGCGGCCCGGCGGTGCGGTCGCGGCCGCCTGGGCGGCGATGAACCACCTGGGCGACGAGGGCTACCTGCGCTGCGCCCGCCTCATCATGGAGGCGAAGGCCATCATGACCGCGGGCATCGCCGCCATCCCGGGCCTCGATGTGCTGGCGCCGTCCGACCTCGGCATCTTCGTCTGGCGCACCATCGACCCTGCGCTCGACATCGGCGTGGTCGCGGCCGCGCTCGATGCCGAGGGCTGGCTGGTGGGGCGGCAGCAGGAACCCGACGGCATCCACCTGCACCTCAACCCCATCCACCGCCAGGTGGCCGGCGAATACGTCGAGGCCGTCGCGCGCGCCGTGGCGGCCGCGCGGGGCGGGCAGAACAGCCGCATCGGCGCGAACGAACGGACCTACTAGAGAAATCGCGCCTCCACATCGGTCGAGGACCGCGTGCCAATCGCATCGAAATGCGCGTCGAGGAATTCCCCCGCCTTCGCCGCGCCCAGCGCGCGCAGGTGCTGCAGGAACGCCATGCTGGCGTTCATCTTCGATGATGCGTTCAGCGCCGCCAACTCCGCCTCGGCATCGATGCAGTGGATGAAGCAGCGCATGTACTTGCCCGCCGGCAGGTCGCCCTTGTCGATCAGGTCAGTCACGAAGCGGATCATCCGCATCTCGCGCATCAGCGATGAATTGAAGGCCAGCGTGTTCATCCGATCGACGATGGCGCGAATGTCGCGCGGCACCTCGGGGATGTTCACCGGGTTCAACTGCACGATCAGGATGTCGGGCGCGCCGCCCATGTAGATCAGCGGGAAGATCGGCGGATTGCCGCAATACCCGCCATCCCAGTAGTGTTGGCCGTCGACCTCGACCGCCTGGTGCAGCAGCGGCACGCAGGCGGAGGCCATGACTGCGGCCGCACTCATTTCCGCGCGGTCGAAGACGCGCAGCCGCCCGGTCAGCACATTGGTGGCGCAGGTGAACAGCGCGGGGCCGGTGGCAGTGCGCAGCCGCGCGAAATCCACCACGGCTTCGATATGCTCGTGCAGCGGGTTCACGTTGGCGGGGTTGATCTCGTAGGGCGAGAATTGCCGCTGCAGCACATCCGCGATCCGCCAGGCCGGCGAGAAATCCATGTTCCCCGGGCTGAACATCCGGTCGAGCGGCGTGGGCTGCATGGGCGAGAAGGCGGCGATATTGCCGATCCCTTCCCAGAACACGTCGAGCCGCCGTTGCGCCTCCGCCGGGCCGCCGGCGATCAGCCCATCGACCAGCACGGCGGCGTTCATCGCGCCGGCGGAGGTGCCGACCACGGCCTCGATCTCCAGCCGGTCGTCGGCCAGCAGCCGTTCCAGCACGCCCCAGGTGAAGGCGCCATGCGACCCGCCGCCCTGCAGCGCGAGCTTGATCCGCTTGCGGTTGCGCGCCGTCATTTGCTGTCGAGCCGCGTGACCGGCGACCAATCCGCCGGCGCGCCATCGGGATACCGCGCGAGGCGTTCAGCATAGGCGGCCACCAGCGAGTCATCGCCGGCCTCGCGCAGCGCCTCGCGCGCGGCGCCGAACTGCCCGGCGCGATAGCGGCGGATCGCCTCGCCCCAGGCCGGCAGCCTGGCCACCAGCGCGCGATCCGCCACCAGCGGCGCGTCCTTCGCGTCGGAGGCGACTGACAGCCCGACCAGTTCGTGCACCTCGACCGCATCCTGCGTGCCCTTGGCCAGCACCAGGTCCACGGGGCGGAACACGAAGCCGCTGCCCGCGCCGATGCGCGTCGCCTCGCTCACCAGGATCTGCGTGCCGTACATCTTGTTCATGCCCTCTAGCCGCGAGGCCAGGTTCACCATGGACCCGATCGCCGTATAGGCCATGCGATCCGACGACCCGACATTGCCGACCACCGCATCGCCGGTATGGAGACCGAAGCGCGTGTGCATGCGCGGCCAGCCGCGCGCGGCGAATTCATCCTCCAGGCGCAGCGTCAGCGCGCGGGCGTGCAGCGCGGCGCGGCAGGCATGCATGGCATGCGCCAGGTCGCGCTTCGGCGCGTTCCAGATCGCCATCACCGCGTCGCCGATATACTTGTCGATGGTCGCGTGGTGGTCGAGCAGGTCGTCGGTCAGCGCCTGGAAATAGGCGGAGGTGATGTGCATCAGCTCCTCCGGGTCCATGCGTTCGGCGATGGAGGTGAAGCCCTGCACGTCGGAGAACATCACGGTCAGCCGCCGGCGCTCGCCGCCCAGGCGCACCTCGGCACCCTCGGCCATCAGCTTGCGCACCAGGTCGCTCGGCACATAGACGCTGAACAGGCGCAGCGCGGACTTCATGCCGCCCAGCGCCTCGCCCAGCGCATTGACCTCGGCGCTGCCGCCCGGCGGCGGGACGGGGTCGTCGAGGTCCAGGCGGCGGATTGCCTCGGCCTCCCGCGCCAGGCGCCGCAGCGCCGCGGCGATGCGCTGCGCGGCCAGCAGCGCGCCGCCCGCGCCTGCCAGCAAGCCGGCCACCGCCACCGCCAGGGCCGCGGGCGGCGCGCCGGCGGGCGTGGCCGCGGCGGTCAGCGTCAGCGCGCCGATCATGAAGGCGGCGATGCAGGCCACCAGCAACAGCAGCAGCATCGTCAGGGACGGGGCACGCGCGCTCACGCGCCGGTCTCCGACCAGGCCAGCAGCGCATCGGCATCCGCGGGGTCGAGCGCGTCGAGCGCGGCCGCGCCATCCTCGGCCGCGCCGCCGGGCAGCCCGAGCCGTCGCGCCACACCCGCATACGCCGCAAGCTGCGCGCTGCGCGATGCGTCGAGCCCCAGCAACTGCGCCGGCGGGCTTGCCGGCGGCATCAGCCGCAGCAGCGCCACGCGCGCGGCGTGCGTCGCCACACCCTCGGCCGCTGGCTGGTTTGTGCTGGCCAATTCGCGCGCCAGCAGGCGGCTCAGCCGCGGCCCGAGTGTCGGCAGGGCGCTGCCGAACAGGTCGGCCTCGCGCGCCAGGCGGCTGGCCAGGTCGGTGGCCTCGGCGTCGTCCCAGGGCCAGGTGGTGGCGATCACACCGCGTCGCAGTGCCGCGATCTGCGCCGAGGTCATGCCGTGCTCGGCCGCGATGGCGGATGCGGCATCGGCAGAGCGGCGTTCCAGCACGCCGCGCACGGCATGCACCTGGCCGTCATGCAGGAGGTCGTGCGCCGCCATTGTCGCGACGGCGAGCGCCGCGTCATCGGCATCGAGCAGGCCCATGCGGCGCGCCGTGCCGGCCAGCCACCCCATCGCGCGCGTCGCTTCGGCCTGGTGGTGACGGTCGTGATAGGCGGGCTCCTGGCCGGCCGGGAAGGCGGCGCCGTGGCGGTCCACGGCCTGCGCGATGGCCAGGGCGGCACGACGGATGGCGGGCGCCGCGGCGGCGTCGCCGGTGGCATCGTCCAGCGCCTGGCGCACCGCCGCTTCCATGTCGGGCGGCGCGGCGCGCAGCGCGATCAGGGCGCGTTCGGCGGCCTGGATGGCACGACGGGGCGCACCCTGCGCGAGGTCAAGGTCGAATACCGGAGTCGTCGTCGCGGCCGCTGCGGCCATGGCCTTCGCAGGGTGATTGGCCGGCCATCCTAGAGCATCGTCCGGCCAAACGGAATCGTTTGAACGGGCGGGTATGCTCGCGACATCGAATGGCGGGCGCGCGTGACGCCCGCGCCGCCACGGCTCAGGCGACGGCGGCCTTCGGGCCGATGCCCAGCGTCCCGCGCATCGCGACCAGCATCTCGCGCGCCTTGTCGCCGAGTTCCTCATCCGGGCCGGCCACCTGCTCGACCGCGGCCAACGCCTTGCGGCGGTCGGCGGCGGTGGGCAGCAGCTTCGGCAGGGCGGCGAGGGCTTCCTCGCGCATCAGCGTCACGATGACGGTCTGCTCGCGGATCATGGCCTGGCGCGCGATGGGGCTCATGCCCACGAAGGGGGGTTCGGTGGTCAGCAGCAGGTTGGACCGCGCGAGGCGCGTGCGCCGCACGCCGCCGCGTGCATCGGCCAGCAGGATCATCATGCGGATCACCGCCTCGGCGTAGCCGCCGGCCTCGACCTTCGCGCGTGCATCGACATGCTGCGTGGGTTCGATGGCGACGGATCGCCGCGCGGCCTCCGCCTCGGCGGCGGTGTCGTCGCCGGTCACGCCCATCGCCGCGAGGCCGCCATAGATGGCGTGGAAGGCGGTTTCCATGCTGGCGTCGCGCAGGTCGGCCCAGGCGCCGATGCTGCGCTCGACCGCATCAGCCCAGGCCTTCTCGATGGCCAGGAACGGGTTGTCGGGCGCGGCCGGCGTTCGGTGGTCCCGCGCCATGCCGGCCAGCGCGCGCACCGGCATCATGAAGGGGTTGAGGTCGGAGAACATGTAGCGGCGCATCCGCATCGGGCTGCGTTGCCGGCGGGCCTCGGCGCTGGCTTCCGTGGCGAATTGCCGCACGATCGGGCTGACCAGCACGTCGTACAGGTGCTGGTTCATTTCGCTGATCTTCGCGACGGCGGGGAAGGCCTCGTTGCTGGCCTCGCCGGACAGGGTGCGGATGTCGGCGATCTTCCGCTCCACCAGCTCGACCTGCCATTCCTCGTTGCTGCCGCTGCCTTCGTGGCCGGTGATGCGCATCTCGTACAGGCCGGGTGCGACGGCCTCGATCACCTCGAGCGTGCTGGCGATCTCGCTGTGCTCCTTCTTGGCGACGGCGCCGGAGACGAAGATGCCGAGATGTCCGATCTGGTCGTGCAGCAGGTAGACGATGGTCTGGCCGAGCGACTTGATCTCCTGCTCGTCGCGATAGACGTCGGCGATCCAGCGCAGCGCCTGGCCGGGCGGCGTGATGTTGTCGCCGGACGACGCGAAGACGACGATGGGCGCCTTCACCTCGCGCATGTTGAACGTCTCGCCGCCGCCGGAGGCGATGGTGCCGGACGAGAAACGATTCCCGATGAACAGGTTGTCGACGATCCAGCGGATCTCGTCGGTCGTCATCAGGAAGTAGCCGCCCCACCAGCGTTCGAATTCCAGGAAGCGGTCGGCCTCGGTATCGACCTTGGCGTAGAGGTCGAAGTACTTCCTGAACCAGGTGTTGCCGGGCGACAGGCTTTCGAAATTCGCGACCAGCCCGGCGCCGTCGAACTTGCCGTTGCCGAGGTCGGCCATCAGCGAGGACGGCCAGCCGCCGCCGGCGAGGCCACCCAGGTAGCGCATCGGGTTGCGCCCTTTCTCGCCGGCCCAGTAGGACAGCGGGGCGCCGTTGAGCACCAGCGCGCCCACGGCGTCGGGCGCGGCCGCGCCGAGCATCATGGTGGCCCAGCCGCCCTGGCAATTGCCGATCACGACGGGCTTTGGCGCATGCGGGTGGTCTTCGGCGATGCGCTGGAGGAAAGTCGCCTCCGCCGCCGTCACGTCGAGGATGGTCTGGCCCTTCTCGGGCTCGCGGTAGAAGATCACGAAATAGACCGGATGGCCGCGGCGCAGCGCGACACCGACCTGGCTGTCGTTCTTGAAGCCGCCGATGCCCGCACCGTGGCCGGCGCGCGGATCGATGATGACGAAGGGGCGCAGCTTCGGGTCGATCGCGCGCGTGCCCTCCGGCGGCGTGATGCGGACCAGCGCGTAGTTCACCGGCCGCGGCAGGGTGCGGCCATCGACGATGGTCTCGTAGTCGAAGAACAGCACGGGCGGGCAGCCGGCGCGTTCATGTTCGACGAAGTTGTTGCCGGCCTCGCGCATCACATCCCAGAACATCACCAGGCGCTGGGCGGCGTCGGTGGCATAGGCCTGCGCATCCTGCGCCAGCGCCGCGGGCGTGCGGGCGAAGCGCGCGGCCAGGTCCTGCATGGCCTGGGCGCTGGCGGCGCCAGGTGCGGCGGGCATTAGCGCCTCGGCATGGCGGGACATCACCTCGGTCAGGGTGCGGACCTGGTCGAGCACGCGGTTGGCCGTCTCCTGCGCCTTCTCGGCCAGTTCGCGGGTCGGCAGAGTGGGGATCGGGGGCATCGGGAGGTCTCCGTTCTGGACCTTATCTGCGCCGCGCGGCGGGGCGCTTCAAGCGTTTTCGCTGCGCTGCAACAGGGCGAGGACGTGGCGGGCGATCATGCCTTCCTCGTCGGTCGGCCGGACCAGGACGCGGGTCGGCGCGCCGGGGGCGGCGATGTCGGGGGCATTGGCGGCGTTGCGCTGCGGGTCCAGCGCGATGCCGAGGAAGCCCAGCCCGTCGCAGACCGCGGCGCGGATGGCCGGCGCGTTCTCGCCGATGCCGGCGGTGAAGACCAGCGCGTCGATCCCGCCCAGGGCGGCGGCGAGCGCACCGACCTCGCGCCGCACGCGCCAGCAGAAGTGGGACAGCGCGCGGGCGGCGCGCGGCTCGGTGCTGGCCTCCAGGTCGCGCACATCCTGGCTGATGCCCGACATGCCCTTCAGCCCGGCATTGCCATAGAGCAGCGCCTGCACCTGCGCCGCATCCATGCCGCCGGTGGTCAGCAGATGCAGCAGCACGCCGGGGTCGATCTGCCCGGATCGCGTGCCCATCGGCACGCCGTCCAGCGCGGTGAAGCCCATGGTGCTGTCCACGCTGCGCCCGTTGTGGATGCCGCAGAGCGACGCGCCATTGCCCAGATGCGCCACCACAACCCGCCCGGCGGCCAACGCCGGGTCTGACGCTGCCAGGCTGCGGGCGATGTATTCGTAGGACAGGCCATGGAAGCCGTAGCGCCGGATGCCGCGGTCGTAGAATTCCGGCGGCAGGGCGAAGGTATCGGCCTCCCAGGCATGGGCGCGGTGGAAGGCGGTGTCGAAGCAGGCTACCTGCGGCACGCCGGGGAAGCGTTCGGCCGCCGCGGCGATGCCCGAGAGGTTGTGCGGCTGGTGCAGCGGCGCCAGCGGTGCCAGCGCGCGCAGGCGTTCCATCACCGCCGTATCGACCAGCACGGGCGCGGCCAGGTCCGGCCCGCCATGCACCACGCGATGGCCGACCGCCGCCACGCGCCGGCCCGCCAGCACGCCATCCAGCCAGTCGATGATGACGCCGAGCGCCGCACGGTGGTCGCCCGGCGCGCCGTGGTCCCAGCGGCGATCGGCCAGCCTTGCGCCGCCAGCATCCTTCGCGGTGAAGCGCGGCGCGGCGCCGATGCCCTCCATCTGCCCCGCGAAGCCCGGCAGCGGTGTGGCCGCGGCTTCGAAGACCTCGAACTTGATCGAGGAGGAGCCGGCATTCAGCACCAGCACCGCATCGCCCGTCGCGATCATGCCGTCATCTCCGCCAGGCGCGACCGGCCGGTGCTGCGCCAATGGCCGTAGAGCACCGCGAAGGCCGCCGACATCAGCCGGGCGTGCTCGTCATCGGCGCGGCTGGTCAGCATGACAGGGACCTTCGCCCCCAGCACGATGCCGCCGGTATCCGCCTGCGACAGGAACACCAACTGCTTGGCCAGCATGTTGCCGGCTTCGAGGTTCGGCGCGATCAGCACATCCGCGCGCCCCGCCACGGAAGAATGGATGCCCTTGGTGCGCGCGGCCTCCAGGTCCACCGCATTGTCCATTGCCAGCGGGCCGTCCACCAGGCCGCCCTTGATCTGCCCGCGCTCGGCCATCTTGGCCAGCACGGCGGCGTCCAGCGTGGACGGGATGGCGGGGTTGATGGTCTCGACGGCCGAAAGGATGCCCACGCGCGGCGTGGCGATGCCGATCGCCTGCGCCAGGTCGATCGCGTTCTGCACGATGTCGGCCTTGGTCATCAGGTCGGGCAGGATGTTGATGGCGGCGTCCGAGATGATCATCAGCCCCTCATGCCCCGGGATGTCGAGCACGAAGGCGTGGCTGACCCGCCGCCCGGCGCGCAGGCCACCATCGGATTTGGTGACGTGGCGCAGCACCTCGTCGGAATGGATGTTGCCCTTCATCACCGCCGCCGCGCGCGCCTCGTGCACCAGGGCCACGGCGCGCGCGGGGGCGGCATGGGCGTCGGTGGTGGCCTCGATCCGCACGCCGGCCAGGTCCCAGCCGATGCGTTGGGCGGCGGCGCGGATCTCGGCCTCGGGGCCGACAAGGATCGGTTCGATCAGCCCTTCCTTCGTCGCTTCCCAGGCCCCGCCGAGCGAATTCTCGTCGGTCGGCGCGGCGATGGCGGTGGGCATGGGCGGCAGGCCGCGGCAGGCTTCGAGCAGGCGCGAGAACTTGCCGCGCGGCACCAGCGTCAGCGCCGGGATGACCACGCCGTCGGTCACCAGGCGTTCGGCCGGGGCGGTGACCTCCGCCGTGCCGGTGCAGACCAGCGTGCCGTTTTCCTTCTCAAGCCGGCAGTCCATCACCAGCAGGTTGCCCGGCAGCTTCTCGCGCACCGTGACGGTGGCGATCACCGCCTCGCCGGCCTCGACGCGGCCGTGGAAGCGCAGGTCCTGGTAGCGGTAGGCCGCACCGGGCCCTGGCAGCCTGTTGCCGAACACGGCCGAGAACAGCGAACCGCACCACATGGCGGGTGCCACCGGCGCGCGGCCGGTCTCCTGCTCCGCCTCGCCGGGCAGATGCAGCGGATTGAAGTTGCCCGAGGCGTGGGCGAACACGATCAGGTCGTTGGGCGTGCAGACCCGGGTGATCGAGGCGCTCTCGCCGACCGCGATGTCGCTCCAGGCGCGCCCGACCAGGGCAGGGGCGGTGATGGTCATGCTGCTATCCTTCAGGCCACGTTGTGCAGGCCGGCATCGACATAGATCGTGTCGCCGGTCATGCCGCTGGATGCGCCGCTGACCAGGAAGGCGACCACGCGCCCGACCTCGCCGATATCCACCAGGCGGCGCTGCGGCGCGCGGTCCTGGGCCATGGCCACCAGCTCGTCGAACTGCGCGATGCCGGAGGCCGCGCGGGTCTTGAGCGGACCCGGCGAGATGGCAAACACGCGGATGCCCTTCTCGCCCAGCTCGTCTGCGGCGTAGCGCACGCTGGCCTCCAGCGCCGCCTTCACCGGCCCCATCATGTTGTAGTTCCCGACCACCTTGTCGGCGCCGTAGTAGGACATGGTGACGAGCACGCCGCCCGCCGTCATCAACGGTTCGGCCAGCTTCGCCATGCGCAGGAAGGACCAGCACGAGACGTGCATGGCCTGGGCGAAGCCCTCCGCGCTGCAATCCACCACGCGGCCGTGCAGATCCTCGCGCGGGGCGAAGGCGATGGAGTGGATGACGAAGTCGAGCCCGCCCCATTCGCGGCCGATGCGGTCGAACAGCGCCTCCATCGCGCCGGGCTGCTGGACGTCCATCGGCGCGATGATCGGCGCCTGCAGCTGCTCGGCCAGCGGGCGGACGTGCTTCTCGGCCTTGTCGTTGAGGTAGGTGACCGCCAGCTCGGCACCAAAGGCGCGCAACTTCACCGCGCAGCCATAGGCGATGGAATCGCCATTCGCGATGCCGACCACCAGGCCGCGCTGGCCCTTCAGCATGTCCCCCACGCGGCTGTCGGGGTCCCACACGCGCGGCAGGGGGTCGGTCGGGCGAGGCTCGGCCATGGCGCAGTCTCCTTGCTTGTGCGGTCGGCCCTACCCGGCCCGGCGTGCCGGTGCCTTGCAGTAGGGCAAACCGCGCGGTGCCGACGTGAGTCTTTTATTGCGGCGCAGCGGAAACCGCACCTGGACCGATCGCCGCCACGGTGTTTCGCTGCCCCGACAGGAGGAACGCCCATGAAAGGCATCGTGTTCACCGGCGACCGTCGGCTCGAGCTGATGGACTTCCCCGACCCCACGCCAGGGCCGGGCGAGGTGGTGCTGGAAATCCGCGCCTCCGGCATGTGCGGGTCCGACCTCAAGTTCTACCGCGCGCCGGCGGGGCCGGGGCGCACCGCGGCGCTCGGCCTGGGCGCCAGTTCCGGGCCGATCATCGCCGGGCACGAGCCCTGTGGCGTGGTGGTGGCGGTGGGCGAGGGCGTGGCGCCCAACCAGGCCTGGATCGGCATGCGCGCCATGCAGCACCACTACCGCGGCTGCGGCGTCTGCCCGCAGTGCAACACCGGCTGGATGCAGCTGTGCGACGATGGCGTGCAGGCGGTCTATGGCGCGACGGCACACGGCGCGCATGCGCGCTACCTGAAGGGCCCGGCGCGCACCATGGTGCAATTGCCCGATGAACTGTCCTTCGAGACCGGCGCGGCAATTTCCTGCGGCACGGGCACCGCCTGGGGGGCGTTGCAACGGCTGGGGCTGACCGGGGACCAGACCATCGCGGTGTTCGGCCAGGGGCCGGTGGGTCTGTCGGCCACGCTGCTGGCGGCGAAGATGGGGGCGCGGGTGATTGCGCTCGATACCTCCGCGGCCCGGCTGGCGCGGGCTAGGCAGTTCGGCGCCGACCTGCTGATCAACCCGTCCGAGACCAACGATGTGCTCGGCGCGATCAAGGACGCCACGCATGGGCGTGGCGCGCATGCCTCGCTCGATGCCTCGTCCAGCCCGCATGCGCGGCGCCAGGCGGTGCAATGCGTCCGCACCTGGGGCAAGGCCTGCTTCGTGGGAGAGGGCGGGGAGGTGACGCTGGAGGTCAGCCCCGACCTGCTGCGCCGGCAGGTGACGCTGATCGGGTCCTGGACCTTCTCGACCGTGGGGCAGGCGGAATGCGCGCGCTACATCGCTGATCGTGGCATCGACGTGGATGCGCTGTTCACGCATCGCTGGCGGCTCGACCAGGGGGAGGAGGCGTATCGGCTGTTCGACCAGCAGCAGGACGGCAAGGGCGTGATCCTGCCGTAGTTTTTTGCGCCCCTCAGACGCCGGGCGCCGGCATCCGCCGGCTTGGCTTCGCGCCACGCACTGGTGTCCTGGCGGCGACTGTTGGTCTGGGCACGGTCGCGCATTCGCGCTCGCGGATCGTGCATGCGCACGATCCGTTGTTGGTGACCCTCTGGCGGCGGGCGCCGGCATTCGCCGGCTAGCCTTCGCGCCGTGCGCTGGTGTCCTGGCGGCGACTGTTGGTCTGGGCGCGGTCGCGCTGTGCGCTCCCGGACCGTGCCTCCGCACGATCCGTCGTTTGGGGCGCTCGGGCGGCCGGCCGGCCCGGTCTTGCCTGTCCCGGCCGTCCGGCGGAAGGTGCGCCGCCCGCCCTTCACGAGGAAACGCGATGTATATCGAACACCGCCAATACACCTTCCACCCCGGCAAGCAGCCGACCTGGATCGAGGCCTTCGGCAACCACGGCTTCCCGTCCTCGGTCCGCACGCTGGGCGCGCCCTCGATGGGCACCTTCACGGTGGAGGTGGGCCCCATCAACCGCTTCGTCTTCATGCGCGGCTGGGACGACATCGACACCCGCGACGCCGGCATTGCCGCGCGCGAGGCCGATGCCCAGTGGGGCGAGTTCAAGAAGGCCTCGGCCGGCTGCCTGATGGCGCAGGAGGTGAAGTTCCTGAAGCCGACCTCCTTCTCGCCGATCCAGTCCGCCAAGGATTTCGCCTTCAAGCGCGAGATCCCCGGCACCGGCATGGTGGTCGACCACCGCACCTACGATTTCCACCCGGGCAAGATGGCGGCCTGGCTGAAGGCCTATGAGGAGATCGGCCTGCCGATCCAGAAGCGCACGCTCGGCCAGTTCCTGATGATGGGCGTGACCGAGATCGGCCCGATCAACCAAGTGGTGTTCTGCTGGCTGTACGAGGGCTTCGGCGACCGCGACCGCCGCCGCGCCGCCATGGCCGCCGACCCGCAATGGGGCGAGTTCATGAAGAAGGTCGGCGAGATGGGCGCGCTCAAGCAGCAGACCGTCATGGCGCTGAAGCCGACCGCCTTCTCGGTCGTGAAGTAAGGCCGCCCGGCGCGGGCCAACCAGCCCGCGCCGCGGCCCAGCAGGGGCAGCCGCGCATGAGCAACCTTCCCATCCCCGTCGCCGACCCGGCGCTGCGCGCCGAGATCCTGGGGTGGCTCGACCGCTTCGCCGCCTGCGTGCGCGATGTCGATTTCCGCGCCGCCTATCCATTCTGGCACGACGACATCGTCATCTTCGGCACCTACCAGGAGCTGGTGCGCAGCCGGCAGGCCTGGACCGACACGCAGTGGTCCAATGTCTGGCCGCGCACCAAGGATTTCCGCTTCGACCTGGACAATACCGAGGTGCTGGCCTCGGCCGATGGCGGCACGGCCGTGGCCGTCACCCCCTGGTCCAGCACCGGCTGGAACCCTGACGGCACCGAATTCGACCGGCCCGGGCGCGCCACCATCATGCTGCAGAAGCAACCCGATGGCCGCTGGGTCGGCGTGCACAGCCACATGTCGCTGGGCCGCGGCGTGCCGCAGGACAGCCACGGCAAGCGACCGATCAAGGCTCGGTGAGCGCGGCTTCACCCCCGCTTAAGCCCTGGCGGCGAGGATGGAGCCCTCGCCACCGGACAGACCCATGCAGGACATCGTGCGGCCGAGCGCCGTCAATGCCGCCGACCGCTTCCTGACCTTCGCCTTCGCCGCGGCGGAACTGCTGGTCGAGTCCGATTCGGACGGCCGCATCACCTTCGCCGAAGGCGCATTCCCCGCGCGCTTCGGCCGCCCGGGCCGCAGCTTCATCGGCCGGCCGGTGCAGGATCTGGTGGCGCGGGACCTGCGCTCGGGCATGGGCACCGCGCTCGAACTGCTGACGGCCACCGGGCGCATCCGCCCGACCGCCATTCGCCTGGCGGACCGCGCGCGATCGCCCTTCAGCGTGGCCGGGCTGGCGGCGCCCGGGCGCGCCGGCGCCTTCTGCCTGACCTTCTCGCCGCTGCCCAACGACCTGCCGGGCGGCCCGCTGCCCGGCGGGCCGGGCCTGGCCCGCGCCGCCGAGGAGATGCTGCGCGGGCCCGAGGCCGGCAGCGCGCTCGGCCTGATCGAATTGACCGGCGAGGGGGGCGCGCTGGCCCCGCGCGCCGACCTCGCCGCGCGCATCCAGGCCCTGCTGGCCGCGCAAGGCGGGTCGGGCACGGTGGCGGCGGATTTCGGATCCGGGCGCTTCGGCGTGCTGCCGGGGGATGGGCTGCCGGACCTCGGCACGCTGTCCAAGCAGGTGGCGCTGCTGTTGGCCCAGCATGGGCTGCCGGGGACCATCGGCGCGCGGGCGGTCTCCCTGGCCTCCGATGGGCTCTCACCCGTCCAGGCCACGCGGGCGCTGCGCTTCGCGCTGTCCGCCTTCGCCCGCGGTGGCGACGAGGCGCTGGAGAAAGCCGGCTTCTCCGGGGGCCTGGTCGGCTTCGTGGCCAGCGCGGCCGAACGCGCCACCGCGCTGCGCGCCACCATCGCCGAACGCCGCTTCCGCTTGGCCTTCCAGCCGATCGTGCGCCTGGATACCCGCCGCGCCCATCACTACGAGGCGCTGCTGCGCCCCATCCCGACCCCCGGCACGCCCTATGCCGAGCCGTCCGAATTCATCGCCCTGGCCGAGACGGTCGGCCTGTCGGAAACCCTGGACTGGGCGGTGGTCGAGACCGCCTGCGAGGCGGCGCGCGCGGCGTCGGGCGCGCGCATCGCCTGCAACCTGTCGGGCCTGTCCCTGCAATCGCCCGGCTTCCGCGAGCGCCTGTGCGCCATGCTGGAGGCCTGCCCGCACCTCGCGAAGCGCCTGCTGGTCGAGATCACCGAGACCGCCGAGATCGAGGACGAGGCCGAGGCGCGCCGCACGGTGGACGCCTTGCGCGCGCTCGGCCTGCCGATCTGCATCGATGATTTCGGCGCCGGTGCCGCGGCCTTCCGCTACCTGCGCGCCTTCCGGGTCGATTTCGTCAAGGTCGATGGCATCTACGTGACCAACGCGGTCGACAGCGAACGCGACCGCGGATTCATCGCCGCCATGGTGGACCTGGCGCGCACCGTGGACGCCCAGGTGGTGGCCGAACGCATCGAGACCGAGGCGCAGGCCGCGCTGATGGCGGAGCTCGGCGTCGGTTTCGGGCAGGGCTACCTGTTCGGCCGGCCAGGGGCGTTGCCGGGGGGCTGAACCCCGCCGGCCGTGCCGCTTGGACCAGGCTGTAGCCCAGGCTTCAGCTTGCATCCCCGGCCCGTGCGGCTTCCGTTGCGGCGCGCCTGGCGGTAGCAACGCGGCCCATTCGGAGACGCACCGCGTGACGCCGCTGACCACCATGACGCTCGCCTTCAGCCTGTCCGTCGATGCCTTCGCCGCATCCATTGGCAAGGGCGCCGCGCTGGATCGCCCGCGGTTCAGCGAGGCGCTGCGCACGGGCATGATCTTCGGGGTCATCGAGGCGATCACGCCGGTGATCGGATGGGCGATCGGCCTCGCGGCGGCGAGTTCGGTCGATGCCTTCGATCACTGGATCGCCTTCGCGCTGCTGGCGATGGTGGGCGGTCGGATGGTGTACGAGGCCACCCGCGCGCGCGACGCGGCGCAGCCGGGCGTGCGGCCGCGGCGGCATGGGCTGATGGTGGTGGTCGCGACCGCCGTGGGCACCAGCCTGGATGCCATGGCGGTCGGTGTCACCCTGGCCTTCATCGGGGCGAACATCACCGTGACCGCGATCGCCATCGGGCTCGCGACGGCCTTCATGGCGACGCTCGGCATGCTGTTGGGGCGCTACCTGGGCGGGCGCTTCGGCCGCTGGGCCGAGGGGCTGGGCGGGGTGGCGCTGATCGCACTCGGCACCAGGATCCTGGTGGAGCACACGCTCCTGGCGTGACGGGCGCGCCGTGCGGCTTGCCCTCGGTGGCCTGTCGGCGCAGGAAACGCGCATGACGGAGCCCAGCCCGCCACGACTCGCCGTGGTGATCCCCTGCTTCAACGAGGCCGCCAATGTCGCGCCCATGGTGGCGCGGCTCGATGCCGCCTTGGCGGGCATCGCCTGGGAGGCGATTTTCGTCGATGACGACAGTCCGGACGGCACGTCCGCGCGGGCGCGCGCCATCGCGGCCATCGACCCGCGGGTGCGCTGCATCCGGCGCATCGGGCGGCGCGGCCTGGCGTCGGCCTGCATCGAGGGACTGTTGTCCACCTCCGCGCCTTATGTCGCGGTGATCGACGGCGACCTGCAGCACGACGAGACGATCCTGCCGCGCATGCTGGCGGCGCTGGAAGCCGGCGAGGCCGAGGTCGCGATCGGCAGCCGCAACATCGAGGGCGGCACCAAGGGGGAGGGTCTCTCGCCGATCCGGCGCCTGGTGTCGGATGGCGGCGCGGCGCTCGCCAATGCCGCGCTGCCGGTGCGCGTGTCGGACCCGATGAGCGGCTTCTTTGCTCTGCCGCGGGCGCTGTTCGAGGAAATTGCGCCGCGCCTGACCGGTACCGGCTTCAAGATCCTGCTGGATGTGCTGCTCTCGGCCGGGCGGCCGCTGCGCGTGGCGGAAATTCCCTACGCCTTCCGGGCGCGCGAGGCGGGGGAGAGCAAGCTCGATGCCGGGGTGCTGCTGGAATTTGGCGGGCTGCTGGCGGACAAGGCGCTGGGCGGTGTCGTGCCGCTGCGCTTCATGGCCTTTGCGCTGGTGGGGGGCATCGGCGTGCTGGTGCACCTGGCGGTGCTCGGGCTGCTGCACGGCATCGGGCCGCTCGGCTTCGGGGCGGCGCAATGGGCCGCCACCTTCGTGGCGATGACGGCGAATTTCCTGCTGAACAACCGCATCACCTATCGCGACCGGCGGCTGCGCGGGCCGGCGCTGCTGCGCGGGCTGGTGCTGTTCTACGTGGTCTGCGGCATCGGCGCGGCGGCCAATGTCGGCATCGCCGGGCTGCTGGTGCGCGACGACCTGCTCGGCTGGGGGCTGGCGGGCGCGGCGGGGGCGCTGCTGACGGTGGTGTGGAACTACGCGGTGTCCTCCACGCTGGTGTGGCGGGCGCGCTGATGGGGTGGTTGGCGGCGCTGGCGGCGCTCACGGCGCTGCGCCTGGTGCTGGCGGCGGTGCTGCCCCTGGCCCCGGACGAGGCCTATTACTGGGTCTGGTCGCGCAGCCTGCAGGGCGGCTACCTCGATCATCCGCCGATGGTCGCGGTGTTCGTCTGGCTGGGCACGGCTGTGGCCGGCGAGACGGCGCTGGGCGTGCGGCTGCTTGCACCGCTGTCGATGGCGCTGGGGTCGATCCTGCTGGCCCGCGCGGCGGAGGACCTGTTCCCCGGGCGCAATGCCGGCCCCTGGGCGGCGGCGCTGCTGAACGCGACGCTGCTGGCGGGGCTTGGTGGCGTGACCATGACGCCCGATACGCCGCTGCTGTTCTTCTGGACGGCCGCGCTGTGGGCTGCCGCGCGGCTGCACCGCACGGGCGAGGGGCGGTGGTGGCTGGCCGTCGGTGCTTTCGCGGGGCTGGCGCTGGCCAGCAAATACACCGCCGTGCTGTTCGGTGCCGGGCTGGTGCTGTGGCTGCTGCTGGACGCCGGCATGCGGCGCTGGCTGGTCCGCTGGCAGCTCTGGGCCGGCGGCGCGCTGGCACTGCTGGCGTTTGCGCCGGTGGTCGCGTGGAACGCGGCGCATGACTGGGCGTCCTTCCTGAAGCAGGGCGGGCGAGCGGGCGATGGCGGGTTCACGCTGCGCTTCCTGGGGGAATTGCTGGGCGGGCAGGCGGGGCTGGCCACGCCCCTGGTGTTCGTGCTGTGCGTGGGGGGCGCCGGTGCGGCGGCGCTGGCCTGGTGGCGCGGGCGGAATTCGGCGGCATTGCTTCTGGCGGCGCTCGTGCTGCCGGGTGCGGCGCTGTTCCTGTGGCAGGCCACCGGCAGCCGGGTGCAGGGGAATTGGCCGGCGGTGCTGTATCCAGCTGCGGCCATCGCCGCCGCCGGGCTGCTGCGCGCGCCGGGCTGGCTGCAGCTGCGCGTGCCGGCGCTGGTGATCGGCGCGGTGATGACCGGGGCGGTGTATCTCCAGGCCGTGGCTGCGCCGTTGCCGCTGCCGCGCGGGTCCGACCCGACGCTGGCGCGCCTAGGTGGCTGGGATGGGTTCATGGCCGAGGTCGCGGCCGCGGCCGATCGCGAGGGCGCCGCCTTCATCGCCGCCGAGGAATACGGGCTGGCCTCGATGCTCGCCTTCGGCCTGCCGCGCGGTCGCATGGTGGTCGCGATGGACCAGCGCTGGCGATATTTCGCGCTACCATCGCCGCCCATGGCCGTAACCGGCATGCTGGTCCGCAGCGAAAGGCGGGGGGAGGGGCCGCCGCTCTGGCCCGGCGCCCAGCCCGTTCCGGGTGGGCGCCTGGTCCGCAGCCGGGACGGGATCGAGGCGGAGGCCTATCGGCTGTTCCGCATCGGCACCGCGCCGGGGCAGCCTGCGGCCGTGGTGCTGCCGCGCCCGGCCGACTGAAACGCTTGAAGCCGGCCGCGCCGTGCCGATCTGTCAGGCCGAATGGAGTGACCGAGATGCCGATCCGAATCCCCCGCGGCTGGGAAACCCCCGAATCCCGCGTCACGCCCGAGCACCTGGTGTTCGGCCGCCGCAAGGCCTTCGGGCTGGGTGCGGGGCTGTTGGGTGCCGCCGGCGCGGCGCAGGCGCAGGGAGCCGCCGGCGCGCTGCCGCCCGCCATGCGCAACACCCGCTACGCTCCGGGCCGCGACATCTCGCCGGAGGGCGATGTCACCAGCTTCAACAACTACTATGAATTCGGCACCAGCAAGTCGATCAGCCGCGGCGCCCAGCGCCTGCCGCAGCGCCCCTGGACCGTGAAGGTCGAGGGCATGGTCGAGACCCCGCGCGAATTCGGTATCGAGGACCTGCTGCGGACAATGCCGATCGAGGAGCGCGTCTATCGCCTGCGCTGCGTCGAGGCTTGGTCGATGGTGGTGCCGTGGACCGGCTTCCCGCTGTCTGCGCTGCTCGACCAGGTGAAGCCGCTGGGCTCGGCCCGCTACGTGGTGTTCGAGACGGCGGCGCTGCCCGCGGTGATGCCGGGGCTGCGGCAATCCTGGTATCCCTGGCCCTATGTCGAAGGCTGCACGGTGGCCGAGGCCGCCAATGAGCTGTCCTTCATGGTGGTGGGCGCCTATGGCAAGTTGCTGCCGCCGCAGAATGGCGGACCGATCCGCTTCCACCAGCCGTGGAAATACGGCTTCAAGGCCGGCAAGTCGGTCGTGAAGATCACGCTGACCGACCAGCGGCCGGTCTCCTTCTGGGAACGTATCCAGGCGAGCGAATACGGCTTCTGGGCGAATGTGAACCCCGAGGTCGCGCATCCGCGCTGGAGCCAGGCGAGCGAGCGCGTGCTCGGCACCAATGCGCGCATTCCGACCCAGTTGTTCAACGGCTATGGCGAGTTCGTCTCGGGGCTTTACAGCGGCCTGCAAGGTGAGCGACTCTGGGCCTGACATGGTCCTGCGCACGATAGCCTTCGTCCTGTTCGGTCTCGCCCTGTGCATGGGCGTGTACCAGGGCTGGCGCTATCCAATGAGCACGATGTTCTATGGCAGCGGCGGCGGGCAGACGTGGTTGCAGCGGCTGGTCGGGCCGGACCTCTGGAGCGCCGCCTTCGTGCCGTTGCTCACGCTGCCGGCCTGGTCGCTGCCGGCCTTCATCGGTGTGGTGTTCATGATCGCCGCGGCGATGCGGCCGGGCCGGGGCTGACGCCACCGGCCCGCGTGGGGCCTATTCGACCCGCGCGCCCGAGATCTCCACGATCCGCTGCCAGCGCGGCACCTCGCCGCGGATCATGGCCGCCGCCGCAGCAGGGCTCTCGCTGAGCACGATGCCGTAGCCGAGCGGGCGCATGCGATCGATGAAGTCGCGCTGGCGCGCGACGGTCTGCACCGCCTCGAAGATGCGCTGCGCGACCGGCGCCGGGGTATTGCCGGCGGTGGTGACGACGTTCCAGTTGATCAGCGAATGCTCGCCCAGGCCGAGATCGGCGAAGGCCTTCATCCCCGGCACCTGCGGCAGCAGCGCGATCGGGTCGCCCGAGGAGACCGCCAGCGCCTTGAAGCGCCCGGCCTCCACATGCGGCATCAGCGCCGGCATCACGTCGAACATCATGTCGATGGTGCCCGACAGCAGGTCGTTGATGGCCGGCCCGCCGCCGCGATAGGGCACGTGCAGGATCTTCGCGTCCGCAAAGCGGTTGATGGCCGAGATGTTCAGGTGCGAGGACGTGCCGGTGCCCGAGGAGCCCATCTTCACCTGTTCCGGATTGGCGCGCGACCATTGCACCAGGGCCCGGAAATCGGTCCATCCGCGGGTCTGCGCCGTCTGCGCGTTGACCACGCAGAGCAGCACGCCGTCGGTGAGTTGCGTGACCGGCGTCAGGTCGCGCAGCGGGTCGAAGGGCATGCGCGCATGCATGAACGGCATGGCGCAATAGGATGTCGCGCTGACCAGGCCGATCACCGTGCCGTCGCGGTCGCCCTTGGCGATGGCGTCCGCGCCGATCAGCCCGCCGGCGCCGGCGCGGTTCTCGACCACCACGGTCTGGCCGAGCACCGGGGCCAGCCGGTCGGCCAGCAGGCGGGAGGTGATGTCGACCGCGCCGCCGGGCGGGAAGGGGACGATGACGCGCACGGTACGCCCGCCGGCCAGTGGCTGGCCTAGGGCGGGCGCGGCGAGCAGCCCGGCACCCGCGCCGAGCAGGAGGCGGCGCGCGATTGCGAAGTCTCTCATCATGGCGGCATCTCCGGCGGCGTGTCGCGCAAGCCTGCCTTGCGCATGCGCGCGATGGAAGACCCGCGTCAGCGGCAGCTGCAATTGCCGCCCACGTCGGACCGCAGGTTCTGTCGCACCCAGGTGACGCCATCCGGCTGGAAGTCGAAGGACGGACCGATGATGCAGATTTCCGAATGCCCGCGCCCGCTCCGCATCTGCGACATCGTGGCGCGCTCGACCATGATGCGGTTGTTCACGCAGTAGACCGTGGCCGGCGTGGCCTGCGCGCCGCGGCCGATCGGCGCGACGGCGCAGAGCAGGCCCAGGATGATGCCGAGGCGATTGGTCATGGTCGTGTGACTCCCCTCATCGGTTGGCGGGGGGGACATTACGCTCGCGGTCCGGCAAGGCAAAGCGATCCGGATCACGGCGTCAGGCCCTGGCCAGGGCCGCCCGCGCTGCTGCGACCGCCAGGTGCGTCGCCTCGGTCAGGTCATAGGCGACGAACTGCTCGGGCAGGGCCCAGGCGACCTCGCTGACATCGTCCGCGGCCGCGGCCTCGCCGGCGAGCCATTCGGCGGCGAAGTCGATGATGGTGTAGTGGAAGCGGGCACGGCCATCCTCGTCGGCGGTGATGGCGTCGACCACGGTCGCCAGCACCATGCGGCCGACCTCGATCCCGGTTTCCTCCAGCAATTCGCGCCGGGCGGTGGCCTCGGCTGTCTCGCCGACATGCTGCGCACCGCCGGGCAGCGACCACTGGCCCATGCGCGGTGGCTTGCCGCGACGCACCAGCAGGACGTGGTCGCCCTTGAAGACGATGCAGCCGATGCCGACCCAGGGACGGTCGGGGTATTCGCGGGCGGTCACTGCGGGCGCGGCGGCTCAACGGGGGTCTGCGGCGTCGCGGCCGGTGGCGGCTCGCTTGGCGGCGT
Source organism: Roseomonas sp. (assembly GCA_051860065.1). GTDB lineage: Bacteria > Pseudomonadota > Alphaproteobacteria > Acetobacterales > Acetobacteraceae > Neoroseomonas. The sequence goes on along the minus strand of JBHYEQ010000017.1, from coordinate 38,979 downwards.
CGCGGCGGGCGGGGCGTCGGTCGGCGGCGTCTCGGGCGCTTCGGCCGGCGGCGGCTCGGCGGCGCGCAGATCCGACAGCAGCGGCACGAAGGCCTTCTCCTTCCAGGCACCGACCTGGTAGGCCCAGCCGCGCCAGCGGGCGTTCAGCCGCGCGGCCTCGTCATCGCCCTCGGCAGCGAGGGTGATCCAAAGCGTCTCGCCGTCCTTGCGGGGATGCACCACGATGGCGAGGTTGTCGGTCAGTTCGAAGCGGCCTTCGCCCAACGCCTCGCCGGGGATATCGGCCTCGGGGCGGACATCGAGGAAGGTCAGGAATTCGAAGGCGCGCCCGGCCTCGTCGAGCGCCGTCTCCTCGGCGCGCGGCGCATCGGCGGGGTCGGTGATGCGCAGCGTGCCATCGGGTTCGCCGCTGCGTTCCAGCACCAGCGGCGGCTGGCCGGTCCGCGCCACCGCGATGCGGCGGATGCGTTCGCGTGGGAAGTTGGCGATGTCGCGGTCGAGCCAGAGCTGCGGGTCGGAATCGACCGGGATGCGGCCTTCGGCCAGCCAGGCCTGGTTCTCGCCAGGGCGGCGCACATAGGCGCTTTCCGGCACATTGCCCTGGGTGCGGACGCGGCGCCGGCCGATCACCAGCTCCGCGATCACGCCGCCCTGCGCATCCAGCACGCGCACCAGGGTCGAGGTCGCGCCCGGGCGCTCCGGGTCCTCGACGCCGAGGCGGTCGAGCAGTTCCGGGTTCGCCGTGCGCGGTTCGGTCAGCCGCAATTCGGTCAGGCCGACCAGGAGTTCGCGCACCTTTTCCTGGCGCACCGGGTAGCCGCCCTTGGCGGGCAGCACCCAGGTCTCGCCGCGGCGGGTGATCTCCAGCGTGCCGTCATGGCGCTTCGCCTCGATGCGCGCGGCGCCCTGGAGGCGTTGCGCCAGGCCAGGGAAGGCCAGTGCGGCGCCGGAGGGGGCCGGCGGCGGCGGCGTGGCGGGCTTGAGCAGCAGCGCCCCGCCCACCGCCGCGACGGCGGCGCCGGAGAGCAGCAACAGGGTGCGTCGGTCCATGGCGCGTCCCTCCTCAGGCCCGCGCCGCGGCGCGGCGGCGGCGGCGCGCGACGCCGAGGCCGATCGCGAACAGGGTCAGCAGCAGCGGCACGGCGGCGATGTTCAGCACCCGCAGCCAGACCTCGGTACGTTCGATGTCGCGCCGCAGGTCGAGCTGCACGGCGCGCAACTGCTGGCGCGTCTGGAGGATCTGCGCGCGCGCCGCGTCGATCTCGGCGCGCTGTTCGGCGGTGATGACGGCGCTGGACTGGCCGCGCTCGCCGCCCTGGCGGAGTTCGCGCAGGCGGCGTTCGGTGGCCTGGAGGCGCTCGGTCAATTCGCGTTCCGTCTGGCGGAAGCGGGCATCGGCGTCGCGGCGGATGTCGTCCACCACCGTGAAGGGCCGCAGCGATTCGCCGCGCGAGCGCAGCGAGATCAGCGCATCGCCACCCGCGAAGGTGTCCACCAAATTCGCCACCAGCGCGCCATTGTCGCTGAAGGGCGAGGCCACCTGCTGGCCGAAGAAATCCTGCACGCGGACCCAGAAGCGGTCCTCGAGCACGTCGGCATCGTTGAACACCACCAAATTCGCGGCACCCTCGCTGCGCGGGCGGTGGGCCGGGAAGTCGGCGGGGCGCTCGGTGCCCTCGGGCGGCGGCGGCGGGCCTTCGGGGAAGGCGGAGGGGATCTCGCCACGGACGCGCGCGGCGATGGTGCGGCGCAGGCCGTCCGGGCGGAACTCGGCCAGGATGCGCGCGGGGTCGGGGTTGTTCTGCACGCGCTCGACATTGGCGGTCATGCTGCGGTCGGAGCTGGTCAGCAGCGGGATGACTTCCACGCTGGAGCCATCGCGGCGCTGCAGCCAGCCGGCCGAGGCGACCGTCACCTGGTTGAGCTGCGCGGTGGCGACCTCCGCCTGGCTGATCGAATCGCCCTGGAGGTTGAACCACGCCACGTAGTCCACCGCCTGCACTCGGTCGTTCGGATTGGCCCGCACGCGCCAAGCGCCGCGCAGGTCGAGCACCACGCCGTCATGCGGCGCCGTGATGCCCCAGGGGTTCAGCAGCCGGTCGAGGTTGGAGGAGGTCTGCCGCGGCGGCTGCCCGCCCGGGCCGGGGCGCGAGGCCTGGCCCTCGGAATGCGGGTCCACGAAGACGATCAGCTTGCCGCCGCGCATGACGAACTGGTCGATGGCATACAGCGTGGTGTCCGGCAGGCCCTGCGGATGGATCACCATCAGCACTTGCACGTCATCTGCAATGCGCTGCGCGTCCAGCGCGACATCCTGCACCGTGAAGAACTGCCGCAGCGTCTGCATGAAGGCATAGGGCTGCCCGCCGGGCCCGCCGCGCATCATCATCATCATGCGCGGGTCGCCGTTGACGGGCAGGGAGGACATGACGCCCACGATCGGGCGGCGCGGGTTGGACAATTCGTAGACCAGGCGCGTCAGGTCGAATTCGAGGAAGCGTTCGCGCTCCGGCTGGAAGAACGGGACGGTGCGCTCGTCATCCAGCAGGTTCACGCCGGCCAGGCCGAAATAGATCTGCTCGCCGGACTGGTCGACCGGCACGCCCTGCAGGCCGTAGGCGAGGGCGCGGTCCTCGGTCTCGCTGAACGGCTCGGGGTCGAAGACTTCCAGGCGAACCTTCCCGTTCGAGACGGCGACATATTCTTCGAGCATGGCGCGCACACGCTCGGCATAGGCGCCGTAGGCGGGAACCGCCGAACCGAGCCGGCGCGAATAGAACAGCCGCAGCGTCACCGGGTCCTGCAGCCCTTGCAGCACCGAGACCGTGCCGGCCGAGAGCGTGTAGAGCCGCTGCTGCGTGAGATCGACCCGCGCGCGCGGCGCGAGGCGATCCACCAGCATGTTGACGCCGACCGCGAGCACCCCCGCGGCCAGGATGCCAAGCGCGGATGACCACAGGCGCCGCGTGCCGGGGCGTTGAGTTGCCGTGCCGCTCATCGGATCAATCCGCCTTCCGGTGGTCGATCACCACCGCGTTCACGAACAGGAAGAAGCCCATGAAGGACAGGAAGAACACCACGTCCCTGAGCGCGATCACCCCGCGCGTGAGGCTGTTGAAGCGGTCCGAGACCGACAGCCCGCGCGCGACTTCCGCCATCAGCGGGATGCGTTGGGACAGGAATTCCGTGACGATGGGCGAGCCTGCTGCGGCGAAGACGAAGCACACCGCGACGGCGAGCACGAAGGCGATGACCTGGTTCTTGGTCATGGCCGACATCGCCGCGCCCACCGCGAGGTACGCTCCCGCCACCAGCAGGCAGCCGACATACCCCGCGGCGATCACGCCATTATCCGGGCTGCCGAGGTAGTTGACCGTCAGCACCAGCGGAAAGGTCAGCAGCAGCGCGATGGCGCAGAAGGCCCAGGCCGCCAGGAATTTTCCGAGTACCGCCTGCCATTGCGGCAGCGGCAGCGTCAGCAGGAGTTCGATGGTGCCGAGGCGCCTTTCCTCAGCCCAGAGCCGCATCGTCAGCGCCGGCACCAGGAACAGGAACAGCCAGGGGACGAAGTTGAAGAACGGCCCGAGGTCCGCCTGCCCCCGCGCGAAGAAGCCGCCGAGCGTGAAGGTCAGCGCGCCCGCCATCATCAGGAAGATGACGATGAACACATAGGCGACCGGGGTCGCGAAATAGCCGGCGAGCTCGCGCCGGGCGACGATCAGCGCACCCATCACGCGGCCTCCAGCGGCTTCGTCGTCAATTCGCGGAATACCTGCTCCAGCGTCTTGCCGGGCTGTTCGAGCGCCTTGGGCGTGGCGTCCGCCAGCACGCGCCCGTGCGCGATGACGATGGCGCGCGTGCAGACCGCCTCGACTTCCTCCAGGATGTGGGTGGAGATCAGGATCGCCTTCTCCGGCGCCATGCGGCGGATGAGCTGCCGCACTTCATGCTTCTGGTTGGGGTCCAATCCGTCGGTGGGTTCGTCGAGCACCAGCACGGGCGGGTCGTGCAGCAGGGATTGCGCCAGGCCGACGCGGCGCTTGAAGCCCTTGGACAGCGTCTCGATCGGCTGCAACCGCACGCCGTCCAGCTGGGTCAGGTCCATGGCACCTTCGACGCGTGTCGCGACCTCGGCCCCGCGATAGCCGCGGATGCGCGCGACGAAGGCGAGGAAGGCGGTGACCGTCATCTCGGGATAGGTCGGCGCGCCCTCGGGCAGGTAGCCCAGGCTGCGCTTGGCGGCGACGGGGTGGTCCACCACGTCCTGGTCGCAGATGCGCGCGGTGCCGGCGCTGGGCGTCACGAAGCCCGCCAGCATCTTCATGGTGGTGGACTTCCCGGCGCCATTGGGGCCGAGGAAGCCCACGACTTCCCCACGCCCCACGGTGAACGACACGTCGTCCACGGCGGTGAAGGCGCCGAAGCGCTTGGTCAGGCGCTCGATCTCGATCAACGCGGCCAAGGCCGGTCTCCCCTGCGATTCGTTCGGTCGGGCATGCGCCAGCGGCGGCGGGGCGCGATTTGACCCGCCCGGGCGCCGGATGCAACCCCTGACGGGCTATCCGGCCTCGAGCGGGGCCATGCTGAGGTCGTGACCGAAGATCGCGAGCAGCAGTTGAGTCGCCCGGCCGCGGGGCGATGCCAGCGCCGCGTCGCGTTCCAGCAGCACTTCCGCGTCGCGATGGGCGGTTTCGACCAGGCGGGCGTATTCCTCGGGGTCCTCGCGCGGGTCGAGCAGCCGCGAACCGGGCAGCCCGGCCTGGCGGGCGCCCAGCGCATCGCCGCCGCCGCGTGCGCGGAGGTCTTCCTCGGCGATCTCGAAGCCGTCGTCTGATTCGCGCAGCACCAGCAGCCGGCGCTTTTCGCCCTCGGTCAGCCCGGGCGAATGGACCAGCAGGCAGGAGGACGGCTTGGTGCCGCGCCCGACCCGCCCGCGCAGCTGGTGCAGGGCGGCCAGGCCGAAGCGTTCGGCCTGCTCGACCAGCATGATGGTGGCCTCGGGCACGTCGACGCCGACCTCGATGACGGTGGTGGCGACGAGGATGCGCGTGCGCCCGGCGGCGAAATCGCCCAGCGCGGCCTCGCGCACCGCGATGTCCTGCATCCCATGGGCGAGCCCGACCTGGCCGGGGAAGTGGGCGCTCAGCTCGGCGAAACGGTCCTCGGCGGCGACGGAATCGTCGCGCTCGGAGCCCGTGATGGCGCGAACCACCCAATAGGCGCGTTCCTCGCGCGCGATGGCCTCGCCGAGCCGCACCACGATGTCCGGCAGGCGGTCCTGGCTGACCACGCGGGTGGTGATGGGCTGTCGGCCGGGGGGTTTCCCGGCCAGGCGGCTGACCGCCATCTCGCCCCAGTTGGTCAGCAGCAGGGTGCGGGGGATGGGGGTGGCGGTCATCACCAGCATGTCCACGGCCTGGCCTTTTTCGGCCAGCATCAGGCGCTGGGCGACGCCGAAGCGGTGCTGTTCGTCCACGACGGCGAGGGCCAGGTCGTGGAAGGCGACGCCTTCCTGGAACAGCGCATGGGTGCCGAGCACCAGGGGGATCGACCCATCGGCCAGCCCTGCCAGGACGCGCTTGCGTTCGCGGCCCTTCACGGAGCCGGTCAGCAGCGCCACCGGCACGCCAGCCGCGCCGCACAGCTTTTCGAAGCTGCGCAGATGCTGGCGTGCAAGCAGCTCCGTCGGCGCCATCAGCGCGGCCTGGGCGCCGGCCTCGGCGGCGCGCAGCATGGCCATCAGCGCGACCAGCGTCTTACCGGCGCCGACATCGCCCTGAAGCAGGCGCAGCATGCGGCGCGGGGCGGCGAGGTCGGCGTCGATCTCGGCAATGGCCTGGCGCTGGGCTTCCGTGGGCGGGAAGCCGAAGGCGGTCAGGGCGCGTTCGCGCAACGCGCCATCGCCGCGCAGCGCGCGCCCCGGCCGGTCGCGGGATCGGCGCCGCACCAGACCCAACGCCACCTGGCCGGCCAGCAATTCGTCGTAGGCGAGGCGCTTGCGCGGCACGTCGCCGGGTTCGGTGTCCGGGGCCTGGATGGCGCGAAGGGCGGCGGTGAAGCCGGGCCAGCCCTCGCGCTTCATCAGCGGGCCGTCCTGCCATTCGGGGAAGTCCGGCAGCAGCGCCACCGCCGCCGCCATCGCGCGCGTGACGGTCGGCAGGCCCAGATTTCCCGTCAGCGGCCAGACCGGCTGGACCAGCGGAATGCCGCCCTCGCGCGCCGATACCTGGGGGTTCACGATGACCCAGTCCTCGTCCTCCTCCTTCAGCGTGCCGGCGAGCCAGCGCGTCGCACCGACCGGCAGCGCCTTGTCCGCCCAGGGCTTCTGCCAGTTCATCAGGAAGGCGGTGAGCGACTCGCCGCCGGCCTCGCCGCGCATCCGCACATAGGGGCGGCCCTGGGCGGTGCGGCCGGGACGGTGCGACTCCACCAGCACGGGGATCAACGCCTCAGTGTCCGGCAGCGCCTGCGAGGGGCGCTCGATCCGCCGGCGCAGCAGGTAGCGTTCCGGCAGGTGCAGCAGCAGGTCCAGCACGCGCGACCCGCCGGCGGCCTTGGCGATGAGGCGTGCCTCGGCGTCCTTCACGCCCTTGAGGTCAGCGATCGGGGCGAGCAACGCCGTGAGCGCATCGGCGCCCTGCTTCACGCTCGCATCCGGTCGGGCTGACACGATTCCCATCGGCCTCTATATGCCAGCGCAGAGCCCATGACCGAACCCCAGGATCTCGACCCGCGCCGCCGCCGCCTCGTGTTCCGCGCGCTGCATCGCGGCACCAAGGAAGCCGACCTGATGATCGGCGGCTTCGTCGCGCGCAACATCGCCGGCTTCACCGAGGACGAACTCGACGCGATCGAGGCCGTGCTCGAACACTGGGATGTGGATCTGGCGGATTGGCTGTCGGGTCGCCGCGCCATTCCGCCCGAGGCCGACACGCCCATGCTGCGCCGGATGGCTGCCGAATGCGGACGCGCCGGTGCCGGCGTGCCGCCGGGGGCCGAGCGTTGAAAGCCATCCCGGTCCATGGCGCGCCGGAAGGCTTCGACGCCCTGCTGCTGTGCCGCCGCCGCGCCGAGACCGACGCGCCCGTGGTCCATGTCTGCCGCGACGATGCCCGCATGGCCCGCATGGCCGAGGCGATCGGCTTCTTCGCCCCCGAGGTCGAGGTGCTGCGCTTCCCCGCCTGGGATTGCCTGCCCTATGACCGCGTCTCGCCCAACCCCGAGATCGTCGCCGAGCGCGTCGCGACCCTGACGCGCCTGCTGGAGGCGCCGTCCCGCCCGCGCATCCTGCTGACCACCGTGAATGCGCTCGCGCAGAAGGTCCCGCCGCCGGCGACCTTCCAGGATGCGACCATGACGCTGCGCAAGGGCGGGCGCGTGCAGCCCGAGGCGCTGACCGCCTTTCTCGAATCGAACGGCTATCACCGCACAGGCACGGTGATGGAACACGGCGAATATGCGGTGCGCGGCGGGATCATCGACCTGTATCCGGCCGGCGAATCCGATCCCGTGCGGCTCGACCTGTTCGGCGACGAGATCGAGGACATGCGTCGCTTCGACACAGCCACGCAGCGCAGCGGCAAGGTGGTGCCGGAACTACGGCTGCGGCCGGTGGGCGAGGTGTTCCTCGACGAGGACTCCCGCGCGCGCTTCCGCTCGGCCTATCGCGAATTGTTCGGCGCGGCGGCGGCGGAGGACCCGCTCTACGTCTCCGTCAGCGCGGGCCGCAAGCACCCGGGCATGGAGCACTGGGCCGGGCTGTTCCACGAGCACATGGCCACGCTGATCGACTACGTGCCCGGGGCTTCCGTCAGCCTCGACCACCAGGCGGAGGATGTCGCGACCGCGCGCTTCGAGATGGTGGCCGACCACTACGAGGCGCGTCGCGTGCCGGTTCGCATCGCGGAAGGCGAGGTGCCCTATCGCCCCGCGCCACCCGCCACGTTGCACCTGACTCGCGGCGATTGGAACGTGATGCTCTCCGGCGGCCCGGTGCTGCAATTCATCCCCTTCGCACGCGCCGATGGCGCGGATGGCATCGAGGCCGGCGGTCGCCCCGGCCCGCTTCTGACCGATGCGCGCATCGCCGGCGAGAACGTGTTTGCCGCCTATGCGCTGATGGCCGCGGGCCAGGTGAAGGCCGGCCGTCGCCCGCTGCTGGCGGCGTGGACCAAGGGCTCGCGCGAGCGGATGGCGAATCTGCTGCGCGAGAACGGCATCGCCGCCGCGCCGGCCGAGGATTGGAAATCCGCCCGCGCCGTGCCCGATGGCGTGATCGCCCTGGTGGTCATGGGCCTGGAACGCGGCTTCGTCGCGGACGGCATCTGCGTCACCGCCGAACAGGACATCCTCGGCGAGCGCATCGCGCGCCCGCCGCGGCGCCGCCGCCGCGCCGACCAGTTCATCGCCGATGCCACCGAAATCGCGGACGGCGACCTGGTGGTCCACCAGGACCACGGCATCGGGCGCTACGAGGGCCTGGTCACCATCGAGGTCAATGGCGCGCCACATGACTGCCTGAAGCTGACCTATGACGGCGGCGACCGCCTGTTCGTGCCGGTCGAGAACATCGAGATCCTCTCGCGCTTCGGCACCGAGACGGCGGGCGTGGCGCTCGACAAGCTCGGCGGCGTGTCCTGGCAGAACCGCAAGGCCAAGGCGAAGTCGCGCATCCGCGACATGGCGGGCGAACTGATCCGCACCGCGGCGATGCGCCGCATGAAGGACGGCACGCTGGCCGCGCCGCCCGAGGGCGTGTGGGACGAATTCTGCGCCCGCTTCCCCTTCGCCGAGACCGAGGACCAGACCCGCGCCATCGCCGATGTGCTGGAGGATCTGTCCGCCGGGCGCCCGATGGATCGCCTGGTCTGCGGCGATGTCGGCTTCGGCAAGACCGAGATCGCGCTGCGCGCTGCCTTCGTGGTGGCGATGTCGGGCGCGCAGGTGGCGGTGGTGGTGCCGACCACGCTGCTGGCACGCCAGCACACGCGCACCTTCACCGCGCGCTTCGACGGCTTCCCGCTGGTGGTGGCGCAGCTCTCGCGCATGGTCACCGCGAAGGAAGCGGCGGAGGTGCGCGCGGGGCTGAAGGATGGCCGCATCAACATCGTGGTCGGCACGCATGCGATCCTGGCGAAGGGCGTGGAATTCGCCGACCTCGGCCTGGTGATCGTGGATGAGGAGCAGCATTTCGGCGTCAAGCACAAGGAAGCGCTGAAGTCGCTCAAGACCGACGTGCATGTGCTGACGCTGACCGCGACCCCCATCCCGCGCACGCTGCAGCTGGCGCTGACCGGCGTGCGGGAGATGAGCATCATCGCGACGCCGCCGGTCGACCGGCTGGCGGTGCGGACCTTCATCATGCCCTGGGACCCGGTGGTGCTGCGCGAGGCGATCCAGCGCGAACGCTTCCGCGGCGGGCAGATCTTCTGCGTGGTGCCGCGCCTGGAGGACATGGCGAAGGTGGCGGAACGCCTGGCCGAGATCGTGCCGGAGGCGCGCACCATCCAGGCGCATGGGCGGCTGTCGCCCACCGAGCTTGAACGCGTGATGACCGAATTCGGCGACGGCAAGTACGACGTGCTGCTGTCCACCAACATCGTCGAATCCGGGCTCGACATGCCGGCGGTGAACACGCTGCTGATCCATCGCGCGGACATGTTCGGGCTGGCGCAGTTGTACCAGCTGCGCGGGCGCGTGGGGCGCGGCAAGCTGCGCGGGTATGCGTATCTGACCTGGCCGGAATCGCACCGGTTGTCGGCGGCGGCGCAGAAGCGGCTCGATGTGATGCAGACGCTGGACAATCTGGGCGCCGGCTTCACGCTGGCCTCGCACGACCTGGATATCCGCGGTGCGGGCAACCTGCTGGGCGAGGAACAGTCGGGCCAGATCCGCGAAGTGGGCATCGAGCTCTACCAGCAGATGCTCGAGGAAGCCGTGGCCGACATCAAGGCCGGCCAGGGAAGGGATGGCGGCGCGTCGGAACGCGACTGGACGCCGCAGATCAACCTCGGCCTGCCCGTGCTGATCCCGGAGACCTATGTGGCCGACCTGCCGGTCCGCCTTGGCCTGTATCGGCGCATCGGCGGGCTGGCGTCGGATGGCGAGACGGATGCGATGGGCGCCGAACTCGCCGACCGATTCGGACCGGTGCCGACCGAGGTCGAGAACCTGCTCCAGGTCGTGACCATCAAGCGGCTGTGCCGCGAGGCGGGGGTCGAGAAGCTCGATGCCGGGCCAAAGGGCATCGTGCTGTCCTTCCGCGGCAACAGCTTCGTGAATCCGGCCGGGCTGGTGGCGTGGATGACGTCGCAGAAATCCGCGGTGAAGCTGCGCCCCGACCATAAGCTGGCGCTGCTGCGCGAGATGGACCTTCCCGCGCGCGTCAAGGCCGCGCGGGAGCTTTTGGCGGCGCTGGCGCGTGTCGCGCGGAAAGCGCGCGGGGCATAGGCGCGCGGAAAGCGCGCGGGGCATAAGCGCGCGGAAAGCGCGCGGGGCATCAGCGTGCGGAAAGCACGCGGGGCATCAGCGTGCGGAAATCACGCGGGGCATAGCGGGGGGGCATAGCGGCGGGGCAGCCCGCCCGCCCTGTTGCCAGGATCGCGGCGGGGCCCTAAGCCGGCTGCGTTCCGATCAAGGTGCCCTGATGCCCCTCACTGTCCCCCCGGTGATCCGCCTGTCCTGCGTGGCGGTGGCTGCATTCTTCCTCGTGGCCGGGGGGCCGCCACCGGAACGCCGCACCGTGCCGCGCAGCGCCGCCGTGCCGGCCGCCACCGCCCCGGCATCGGCGCCGGTCTCCGAACCCGCGCCGGTGCCTGGGCCGCTCGCCGCGCCGGCCGCCGCCATGGCGGTCGACACCACGCCCGACCTGTCGCACCTCTCGCGCGCCGACCGCGCCCGCGCGCTGGCCGATGCGCGGCGCTGGTCGGGCACGCTGTTCATCGGGTCGTCCGTGGCAGACGGCAAGCTGCGCGACCTGATCGTCGCACCCTGGTCTGGTTCGTGGGGCGACGACACCATCATCGGCGGCGCGGTGCAGTACCGCGTGGCGCGCTTCTGGCGCTTCTTCATGCTCGACCTGGAAGCCGGCGGCGCGTATCGCGAGGGCGACACCAATGGCGGCGAATTCTGGGTCGCGGCCTATCTGCGCTACGACGGATTTCCCTGGACCAACTACGTCTACACCACCTTCGGCCTGTCGATGGGCCCGGACTACGTGACGCGCCTGCCGCAGGTCGAACGCGGCACCGATGCGCGGCCCGAGCCCAACCAGTCGCAATGGCTAAACTTCTTCTCGCCCGAACTGACCTTCGCTCTGCCGGACTACCCGCAATACGAGGTCGCGCTGCGCTACATGCACCGCAGCGGCATCTTCGGCACCTACAACGGCGTCTATGAAGGCGCGAACAGCTTCGTGCTGGGCATGCGCTACCGGTTCTGAGGCGCAGAGGCCGAGGGCACCCCTACGGGTCGCAGCCACGCCCAGGCAGCGCTGACGCCGGGGCGGATCACGCTGGCCGAACCTGGCGGCGTGGTGATCGACGCCCGCCTGCGCGACCTGGCCGAGCGGATGCTGGTGGCGGGCGTGGCGCAGGGCAGCATTGTCCACGCAGCCTTCCAGGGTGCGGCCTTCTGCCTGATGATCAGCTGCGCCATCGCCCTGGCGCGCAGTGGCGCCGTGCATGTGCCGGGGCCTGCCGCCGGCGCGGCGCAGGACCTGCCGGCGGACCGGCGCGCGCTTCGTCGTCGCGGAGGCGCTGCCGGACCTGCAGCCGGGCATCACCGGCATCGGCCTCGACCTCGATGACCTGCTGGCGCCGCCCGTGCCATCCGGCCTTCCCTGCGTCACCGATCCCGTGATGCCCTGGCTGCTCGTGCGCCCCGCCGCGACATCGCCCATGGCTGCCGCCGCGCCGCTGCTGGGCACATGGACCAGGCGCGCGCCGCTCTCGCGCGCCAGCGGGTCGAGGGTCAAGGGTCAAGGGTCAAGGGCATCACCGTGCCGATCCCCGGCGTCACAACGGGCATGTCGCGCCCGCGCGCCGACGCGGGCGCATCGGCCAGGATGGCGGCAGGGAAGCCCGCGCCGGCGACGATCACGATAGGCGCGCGGGCAAGCTGCATGAGGTCCGTGAAGTCGCGCAGCGTGCCGTAGGGCAGGTCGTCGCGCAGCGCCGTGTTGATGGTGTGGGTGCTGACGACGACGCCCAGCAGGCCCTCGCCAGGACGGGCGCGGGCGACGGCCACGCTGCCGATGACGGCGCCGCCGCCGGGGCAGGTCTCCGCCACGATACGCGCGAACAGTGCGGCGGTGAGAATTGGCGAGCAGGCGCGCGAAGCGGTCGGTGGCGCCGCGGGGCGTGAAGGGAACCAACAGGCGCGTGGGCCGCGTGACGGCCTGCGCGATGCCGGACCTGCCCGGGGCGCGGATGCCGAGCAACACGCACCTGTGGTCCTGCGCTCACCGGCGTGAGCCGGCGATGCCGCGCGCGGATGCCAGAGCGGGCGAAGTGGCGAGTGCGGCGGATGGTGGGCGCACGTGGGATCGAACCACGGACCTCCTGCGTGTCAAGCAGGCGCTCATACCACTGAGCTATGCGCCCCCGGCTCCGCAGGGGCCGCCGGGTCCAAGTAGGGTGCCCGGCGGGGTCGCCTGATTAGACGCGGCGCGCGCGGTGCGCAAGGCCTCGCGGTCAGGCTTCCACCAGCGCGACGTCGATGAGGCGTTCGAGCACCTCGGGCTCCTGCGCACCGGCGATGGCGTGGCGCCCGCCGATCACGAAGCAGGGCACGCCGTTGATGCCCAGGCGATGCGCGCGCAGGTTCTCGGCATGCACCGCATCGGCCTCGGCATTGGTGTCGAGGAAGCGATGGACGCCAGGCATGTCGAGCCCGATGCGCCCGGCCAGCACCGCCAGCGTATCGGCATGGCCGAGGTCCGCGCCCTCGGCGAAATAGGCGTGGAACAGCGTGTCCACCATGGCATCCGCCAGCCCCTCGCGTGCCGCGTGGCGCACCAGGCGATGGGCATCGAGGCTGGAGGGCATGCGCCGGATGCGGTCGAAGCGGAAGGGCACGCCCTCGGCCCGGCCAAGTTCGGCGATGGTCGCGTGCAGGCGGCGCGCGCGCTCCTCGCCGCCGAATTTCCGCGTGAGGAACTCCTGTCGCGGCAAGCCGGCCGAGGGGATGTCCGGGTTCAGCAGGAACGGGCGCCAGAGGATCTCGGCCAGGATGTCCGGCCGGCTGCGCAGCGCCCGGCGCAACCGGCGCGCGCCGAGGTAGCACCAGGGGCAGACGAGGTCGAAGACGACCTCGATCTGCAGGCGCGCGCGGGGAGGGGCGAGGATGTTCACGGCGGGAGCCTAGCGGAGATTGCGCAGCGATGACAGCAGCGCCGGCGCGGGCGTGGCGCGGAAAATGGTGTATCCGTAATGTGTTACGGCCGGGTGGTTCGCACCGTGGCGAGGCCGGCGCGTCACGGCGGCTGGCCGGCGGTCCGCAGCGGCGGCGCCGGGGCCTCCTGCACCCGGTCCCCGCCGGCGGCGCAGGCGGCGGCACGCGCGCTGTCGGCGGCATGGATCGCCTCCTCCAGGACGGCGCGGATGGGGCCGTCGCCCACCGGCGAAATCCCGACGCTCAAGGTCACGCGGTGGCCGTCCATGGCGGGATGGGCGAGCCGGGCCGAGGCCTCGCGCCGCAGCCGGGCCGCCATCAGCGTGGCGGCCTCGGCGGTGGCGGAGGGCAACAGGGCGGCCAGGGTGGTGGTGCCGGCATGGCCCGTCACGTCGCCCGCGCGGGTGACGTCGCGGAACACGGCGGCGAAGTCGCGCAACAGGACCTCGCTGGCGCGCGGGCCGCGCGTGCGCGCGATCTCGTCCAGCCCATCGATGCTCGCGGCGACGACCGAGGCCGGGACCTGGTCGCGCAGGCAGCGCGCCATGGCGGGGATGGCCTGGTCAATCAGCAGTGCGCGATTCGGCAGGCTGGTCTGTTGGTTGACCGGCGCCGTCAGCCGCAGCTTCAGTCTCTGCTTGTCGGCCCGCCGATAGGCCTGCACCACCAGCACGAAGGCCAGCGGCACCATCGCATCCGCCAGCAGGCGCGCCGGCATGCGCCAGCCGGCGCCACGCGTGCCCGACAGCAGCGCATCGGCGGCCAGCGCCGCCACGGCCCCGCAGGCCAGCGTGCCGAAGGCCGCGAAGAGGAAGCGCTGGGGCTGGTGGTGCCAGTCGCGCATGGCCAGCACGCCGTGGGCGGCGGCGCCAAGCCCAGCCAGCACCACGAGGACCAGCAAGGCCGACAGGAGGAAGGTCAATGGCGCGGCCGGGTCAGGTGGCGGAAGGGGTGTCCGTCAGAAGCCAAGGCGTTCCGCGCCATTTCAGCATCCGAATCGCCTGAACCCACAACAGCCCCCACGATCCATTCGGCGCTGCGCCGCCGCCGCGCCGGCCGCGCACCTGGTAGGGCGCAATCGGGGCCGGCGCAACGCAAGGCGACCCCTCAGGGCGCGCCGGTTTGCTGATTAGCTCACGTGCTGCCAGGGGATGAAGCGGTGCGCCACACGCGCGAAGAAACCGGACCGGTATGCACGCCGGAAAGCCAGTCCAACCATCACCCCGGAGACGAACCCGAGCCCGAGAAACGGTCGCGCCCACATCACTAGGATGGTCGTGCCGAGCACGGAGAAGACGATTGCGAATGCGGCATAAAAACCGGCGAGTTCGCAGATGTAGCTCCAGGTGGGCCAGCGTGGCAGCGGCGGATCAATCATCACGTCTATCTGGGGGCGGTGGCGGGCGCTTGAATGCGTCTCTTGCATCGAGTGTCCCTCCGATCACGAAAAAAATTAGAACACCGATTTCGCCGAGCTCAAAGACATATCGGACGGGGAAGAGGTCCAGCAGCTTGGGATCACCGATCCACTTGAAAAACCAATGGGTTGCGAAGATCGCCGCCGAAAAGATTAGCGCCACCGCGGTGTGAGCAAGGAGGAATGATGCCGCTCGAAACCCGTGATGCAATTGCCCTCTCGGGCTTTGCGGGTCCGGGTCATCCCTCTTGCTCATAAATCCGCGCGCCTCCGTGATCCAGCATTCCACCATTCAAGCGCGCGTGAGGACAAGCGAGTCGGTTGAAACGGATGGCTTACGGCAACGCATCCTGGTGCCCAGCCCTCGACTTTCCAGCGGTAATTCGTGCGGGCGACCCGGAGGAGGGGTCGGACGCGCGGTTTTTTGACCCACCCCGTCGTCTGGGGCCGGATCGGCGACCCGGGGGAGGGGGTCGAGGCCCGGTGCCGGTGCGTCGCGCTCCAGCAGCCGGCGCGCGTTCCGAAAGAGGGGGTGGGATTGTGGGTTGGATCGCCCACTTCCGATCCGCCCGGCCTATGTCTTGGCTGTTCGGCGGATGGTGTCTCCGCTTACCCTCGCGCGAACGGGCTGCGCGGTGCCTCGCCGGGACCGACCGCGGCCGTGCTGCCGTGCTCGCCATCCCGGGTGGGATAGGCCGCCGCGAACAACGCGGTCACCTGGTCTTGTGCCCGCCTGTCGGTGGCGTAGCCGGGCTGGCGCATGATCCGATTGGCCTCGGTCACGAGCCACTGTGCGGTCGGTGCTGTCATCGGGCTGTCCTCCGGTGGTGTGTGGGGCCGCCCCGCGGTCGCGGCACGACGTCCCGCAGCAGCGCGCCGAGGATGCCCGAAAGGAGCCCCGCCGGCGGCGGCCAGGGCTTGCCAGCAGCACACCAGGCAGCCCACGCAGCATCGCGCTCGGGGCGGCGCGCGAAGGGCGCTGGCGGCTGGCGCAGGGGCGTCATCCGGCGTCCTCGATGAGAACCGCATCTGGCTGCCCGACGCGCCGCGCGAGGCTCTCGGCGAGCTCGCGATTGCGGAACACGATCTGGATCGCGACGGCCGGACCCTGCGGTGCGGCGCCTGCCATGCCGGCCAAGTCCAGCATGCGACCAGCCGCGGTGATGCGGTCGCGGGTGCTCGGCGCCTTTGCCGCCGCGAGGCGTAGCGTCTGATATGCAGCGCCCACGTCAGCGCCGGCGATCTGCCTGACGCCTTCCTGAATGGCTTCGCGGACGTGTGGGCGGGCCAGTGCGCGGCAGGCGGAGGTTCGGGCGACTTCGCCGACGCCATAGCCGGCCATGCTTCCGAGTTGTGTGCGGGTCGGGAAGGTCTTCCCCTCGGCGGCAGCGTCGAGGATGGCGCGAACGAGTGCGGCCTCCTTCGGCGTGAGGTCGGTGGCACTGGTGCTGTGTGCCACGGGGTTGCGTCGCTTGCGGGCCATCCTCGGGACTGTCCAGATGCTACGGGGCGGCTGCAAGCGATCCGGCTTCCCCGAGCACTCTCCTCCCGCCCCCTTCTAAAGAAGGGGGACGGGGAGTGAGTGCCTTGGGAGCCATGCCAACTTGCGGCGAGTGCTTGGCGAGTGATCGGCGAGTGCTGGTCACGAGAGGAGCCACAGGAGGACGTCGCCCTTCTTCCCGTCCGGGCGCGCCTTGCCGATGATGCGGGCCTCGGCGAGCACTTTCAGGGCCTTTCCCTCGGCCTTGTATCCGGCGTCGTTGAGCACTCGCTGCTCGGGGAGTGCGTCGGAGAGTTCTGGCTTGAAATGGTGCTCTTCGAACCAGGCTTGGCGGATGAGGCGCTGACGGAGTTTGGCGAGTGCTATTGCCGTGACGGTGGGGCCGTTCGGGAAGGGGGTTTCGGGGCGGCCGTGGCCCTCGGCGAAGAGGGATTGCAGGGCTTCGAGGACGGCCCCCGCGCCGGCCGCGAGTTTCTTGGCAGGGCGGCGGGCGGCGGGGGCCTCGGCCTCTTCTGCGATGCAGGTGGTGACCGGCTCGCCGTCCTCGTCGGTGCCCATGCCCACCACGCGCAGGTGGAAGGGCAGGACGTCGCCGCTGGGGCTGTCCTTCATGTCGGCGATGGTCGCCGTGGATGGTTCGCCGTCCTTGCCCTTCTCCACGCGGATGATTGCGTCGGCGGCGCCATCGAGGGCGCTGCTCCCGCGGCCGTTGGTGCCTGTGCGGGTGGCATGGTGGATCAGCGCGACGTGCGCGTTGGTCTGTTCCCGGATGTCATCGCAGGCGGCGACGAAGGCGCTCATGTCGGGGGTCTTGCTTTCGTCCCCGGTCCCGAAGACGCGGGCGACCGTGTCGAGCACCACCAGTTCGGCGCTCATGTGCGTCGCGGCCTGGATGATGGAGGCGAGGTCCTCCGAGGGCGGCCCGATCGTCGCGCGCTGCGCGATGTATTGGAAGGCGTCGCGGGCGTCGCCGAGCTCGTCGCGCAGCGCGAGCAGACGGGCAGCGAAACCGCCCTCACCCTCGGCGGCGACATAGAGCACGCGGCAGGGCCGATGGCGGCGGCCCCACATGCCGCGCCCGACGGCCAGGCCGTAGGCGAGGCGCAGCAACAGGAAGGACTTCCCGCACTTCGGCGCGCCCCACCATTCCGACAGCTCGCGCGGGTAGATCAGGCCCTTCAGCAGATATTTCCGCGCGGTGGCCGCGGTGGCGTCAGCGACGCCCAGCAGCCGCAGCCGCCCGAACAGCAGCCCCCGCGGGCGATCCGCTGGGAGGTCATGCCGGGTGACGCCTGCCGCGGCCAGCTGTTTCTCGGGACTGGCGGCGTCCATCACGCGGCCTCTTTCAGCAGGTCGTTGAAGTCGCCGGCGGGCGACCGAAGGATGGCGACGCACCGTCCGGCCTCGCGCCATTGCGCAGCGCATGCCTGGGCGGCGTTCACGCCCGCTGCGTCGGCATCGGCGAAGATCGTCAAGTCGGAGATCCCCGGCAGCACCGGGAAGCCGGCGATCGCGCCGGCGCTGGTGGCGGCCCACACCGGCGACCAGCCGAAGCCCTGCGTCACGCTGAGCGCTGTCTCGATACCTTCGGCCAGGCCGAGGCCCAGCGTCACCTCCGCATCGGGCACGAGGCGCACCACGCCCGCGTTGCCCAACATCATCTTCGCCACGCCGTCGGCCTTCCCGCTGCCGTCGGGCCGCAGAAAGGTCCGATGGACACCGCAGGCCTCGCCGGTCGCGGGGTCGGTCATCAGCGCCACCATCGCGGGCAGGTGCTGGGCGTCGGCACCGGCGCCGCGCTGACACCGAGGATGGAAGCGCAGCGGCGCGCCGGCGGGCAGGGACAGGCCGCGGGAGGCGAGATAGGCCTCGACCAGCGATCCGGCAGCGGGGCCGGCTTCCTGCCAGCACCGCCGGGCCGGCGACCGCGTGTCGGCATTGTCGCTCGCGCGCGGCACCGGTGCGGGCTTCCGCGGCTCGGGTGGCGCATCCCCGTTCCAGTCGCGCGCCCAGGCGACGGCTTCGGCCATCGGGCAGCGCCGAGCGTGCGCCACGAGGCCGAGCGGATCACCACCAACCCCGGCTTCATGGTCGCACCAAGCGCCGCGCTTCGCGCCGTCCACCACGATGGCGATCGAGCCCTTCCGGCCCCACCGCCAGGTGCTGCCCCTGCGGTCGCTCGGCTCGCCCAGCAGCGCGACGGCCAGGGACGCGATGCGCGGCTCGAGACCGGCGTTGATGTCCTCGATCGACGCCTTCATGCGGCGTGCTCCACCGGCTGCACGGCGGGCGGGAACTCCCTGCCGCCAGTGAACCCGGCCAACACCGCACGCACCAGCCGCGGATCGAGCCTGCGCCAGCGCGCCAGGTGGTCGGCAAGGACGTCGCCTGCTTCGTCACCGAGCGCCAAGGCCAGCGCGTCGAGGAATTCGGCCAGTGCGCGCGGCCCCATGCGGTGAAGGGCCTCGGCGCCGCGCTGGAGGTGAAGGGGCGGGCTCATTGCGGGCGCTCCGGCTCGCCGCCCGCCAGCAGCACTGCCCCATGACGCTGGAGGATCGGAAGCACCGCCTGCGCCGCCTGCGGGGTCTCGCACAGCCAGAGCACCGTGCCGCCGGCGAATGCCTCCAAGATGGAAGTCTGGCGTCGGCGCGGGACGGGCCACACTTCGCCCTCGGCCAGCGTGATGAGCAGCCCGCAGAACGTCCCCGGGTCGAGCGCCGCCGATACCGTGGCCGCTTCCGGCCGGCGCGCCATGCACACCGCCATGCGATCCGGCACGCCCGCCAGCGCGAAGATTTCGAGCCGGGCGAAGACGCCGGTGAAGTTGCTCGGGTTGATGTTCTCGAAGTCGATGTCGTCGCCGTCGTCCGTCACCTTATGTGCCCCCCTCGGGGTGCCGGATCGGGCTTGCGTCGCGCGTCTCAGCTATGGACGATGCGCGGCGCCGATCCCCGGCACCCATGATGATGCTGACTTCGCGCCCGCCCGGTTCGTCCCCGTGGCGGGCGCTGTCGTTAGGCCATGGCGGACCCTCCCTCGGCGTCGTCCTCGCGGGCGAACACGATCCGCCGATGCGCACAGCACCAGGCGGACCCCTTCAGCGTCGGAGCGCCGCACCGCGGCCAAGGCGGCGCCGCTTCTTCAATCCATTGGCAGGTCTGGAAGCGCATGGGCGCGATTGGGCCGGCGTGCTGGAGCACCACCGGCGGCGGCGCGGTGCCGTGGCGCTGGCGCTGCGCCTCGCTGGTGCGCAGGCGTTGCAGCAACGATGTCTGCCAGGGCGCATGCGACGGCTCGGGCTTCATAGGACGACCGCCACCGCCAGCAGGCCCGCCGCACCGGCGCCGATGAACCACCCGGCCCGCGCACGCAGCGCGGCAAGCGCCCACCAGCACGCCATGCCTTCGGCCAGCAGCACCAGCGCCACGATCCCGGTGAAGGCGAGGAAGGGCGTCACCGGTTGGCACCTTCCTGATACCCGCCGCTGCCGATCGAGAACCGGCGGTAGTAGGCCGACAGCGTGGTGCCGTTGCTGTCCGCGCGATCGAAGGTGCCGCCGGACTGCACGAACCGCCGCATGCCCGCCACGCCACCAAGGTGCGCCACCGCACGCAGGCCGTTGCGGTTGAAGGACTGCGCGGCCGGGCCCAGGCGGGCGATCGCGTCGTCAATGTCGGCGAAGTGCACCTCCGCCACCGCTTCCTGCGCCGCCGGATTGGCGAGGAAGTCCTGGAGGGTGCGGACCTGCGGGAAGCCGGGAATGTTGAAGGTGCCGCCCCATCCATTGCGGCCTTCGCCACGCGGCGCGCGGTAGTACGACAGTTCCGCCAGGCGCTCCGTCCCGAATTGATACAGGCCGGCGAAGCCCTCGCTGTTCACCACGCCGGCGCGGTGACCACTCTCGCCCTGGCGAATGTGCTGGCGGAAGTCGTCCGGCGCGTCGGGCCAGGGCCGCCGCAGGTCGAGCGTGAAGGGCCGCCCGTCCTGCCCGCGCACGATGTAATGGCCGTTGATCTGGACCTGATAGGCGCCCTCTCCGACGGCCACCAACGTGCCGTGGCGCTGGATGTGCCAGGGCAGAAGCGGCGCGCCGTTCTGGGCCCGCACCCCGGCCAGGACGTGCGGCGGCAGCGATGCCATCGCATCGGAAACCTGCGCCTCGGTCATCGGCCGGCCATCGCGGATCGGCGCCGGCACCCGCGCGCCCTGCCAGCTTACGGTGGGCGCGATTTCGTCGAGGATGCGCCCCATCAAGTTGGTGTCGAGGCGCGTCGCGGCGGGGTCATCGCCCATCGCGGTGCGCTCGGCATACAGCGCGCGCGCGGCCGAATTCAGCGCCGCCATCGTCGCAGGCACAGCGCGGTATGCCTCCCCGAGGCGGCCCAAAATGGCCGTCTCAGCGCCAGCCGTCTGGAGTGCCGGCACTGGCTGCAACCGCTGGCGCTCCATGCCCGTGAGGATTTGCCGGCTGACCACCGCGTTGCGTTCGGTCATCGCGGCGGCCACCACGAAGGCGCCCACGCGGGCATCCTGCTGGCGCCCGTCGCCGGGGATCAGCGTGCTGAGGGTGCGTTGCAGCGTGTCCACCGGCAGGCGCCGCAGCGCGCCCAGCAGCCCAACCTGCGCATCGATCGTCCCGTCGCGGATCACACCGGCCAGCACGCCCGCTTCGCCAGCGGTCATCACCGGCATGTCCGGCACCCGCTCCAGAGAGCCGAGCAGGCGAGCCACGCTGACGCGCGCGGTGAGTTGGTCGGCCATCGTGCTCAGGTTCGAGAAGTCGAGCGGTCGGAGATCCCCGATGCCGTTCTTGCCAGCGTGGACGCGCATCGCCGTGCCGAAGGGGTCTTCCCGCATCTGCTGCGTGCGGGCGGTCGCCATCTCGCGCACGGCCCGCAGCCGGCCCAGGATGGCGGCGCGCTCTTCCTCGCTGCCCGCGGCGCGCATCTCCGCGGTGATATCGGCGCCCCGCCGCTGGAGGTCGGGCAGAGACGCAGCGCGCAGGCCGTTGGTCTCGATGTAGGCCTGTTGCTGGCGACGGATGCGCGCGGCAAGCGCGGTGTCTCCCGCGGCCTCGGCGCGCTCTGCCAGCCGCACACCGACGGACGGGTCGAAAGGCGTCAAGCCGGCTGCGGCAACGTTCTGCCAATCCTCCAAATCGCCGCGGATTTCGCTGCGGACATGCGCCTGGCGCGACTGGTGCTCGTTCACCGCGGTTCGCAGCATGCCGCGCAGGGCGCTGCGCGAGCCCGGCGACATGGCGTAGCCGTCCATCGAGGTCTCGAACGACCGGGTCACCTCTTCGGGGCTCTCGCCGGCGTCGAGCCGATCCAGCGCGTTGCGGAACACCGCCTGCCCGCCGGCGCTCTCCCGCATGGCGTCCAGCTGTACCTGCCGGCTTTCCGGCGAGATGAAGCCCTCTCGCACGCCGCGATCCAGATGCGCGGTGCGGCGCCGGGTCACGTCCGCAAATTCCGGGCTGTCGATCCGCCCGGCCCGCGCCAGCCCTTCGGCATCGCTATCCAGCGCGCCGAGCACGTCGCGCCAGCCGGCTTGCGTGAGGCGCTGCTCGCGCGCCACGACTTCCATGCGCTGGCTGTTCAGGTGATCCACGCCGACCTGGCGCAGCACCGGCGCGACGCGCTCCCATGCGTGCGGCGGGATCGCTGCGCGGCGTCCCTCCATATCGCCGCGCCACCGTTCCTCGAACCGTTGGGGGTCGCCGCCGACCTCCGCCCGGATGCGCACCGCGCGCTCGCGC
Organism: Roseomonas sp.; assembly: GCA_051860065.1. Lineage (GTDB taxonomy): Bacteria > Pseudomonadota > Alphaproteobacteria > Acetobacterales > Acetobacteraceae > Neoroseomonas. Next base: position 16,908 of record JBHYEQ010000017.1, on the reverse strand, counting down.
GCCGAGACGTTTTCCTCATCGGCGATGCGACCGAGGAAGGTTTCCGCCGACATGCGGCCGGTGCGCGTGCTGAAGTCGGGCGCCGGCACTGTGTAGTTGCCGGCTTCGTCGCGGATGGGCGCGGTCAACGCCTGCTCACGTGCCGCGCCGAATTCCCGCTCCGCCTCCGCATCGGCGGCGGTGCGGCCGACTTGGGTGAAAGTGCGGGACAGTTGCTCGAATGTCTGCGACAGCGCCTGCATCGCGCCGCCGCCTTCCATGCGGACGACGCCCTGGGGTTCAAGCCGCTCCGTCTGCTCGATGGAGGGGAGGCCGCCGCGACGCCCGCTCATCCCCGTCCTCTGCTCATCACGCTGTAGCCGCCAGACACACCGCCGGCGAGCGAGCCCACGGCCTGGCCGTAGCCGGCCATGACCGCCGCGTCGCCGCGATCCAGCGCCGCGCCCGCGCTCATGCCCAGCCGCCGCTGCCGCCGATTGGTGTTCGCCGCAATCGTGTCGATATCTGCTTCCGCCGCCTCGATGCTCTCCCGCCGGATGGCGTCGCCCGTCGCGCTCATCAGGTCCAAGCCCCGGCCGGCGCGGAGGTTGTCGATGGCGCTCAGGGTGCGGTTCAGGTCGCGGCGCTTGGCGGCAATCTCTTGCACGGCGGCTACGCGCGCCGCCTCGCGCTCCTCGGCGAACTGCGCCGCCTCCGCGCGCGCACCGGCCTGTGCCTGCTGACCGGACACGTAGGCCGTGCCGGCGCCGGCGATCGCCGAGACCGCCACGGCGGCGACTGCCGCTTCCATCGCCATGTCAGCCCCACTGCGCCCAGGCGCCGAGGCCCATCGCGTGAAGGCGGTCCTCGGCCTGCGCCCGGCCGACGCTCGGCCGTTCGTGCCGGCGGTAGTGCGCAAGCGCCGCCTCCCAGCCGCAGCGCCGCGCCCTGGCGATCAAGAGCTCTCCCGTCTGCCCCTTTAGGTCGCCCGCGTAGGCGGCCATCGCGATCGCGTGGAGTTCCAGCGCTTGCTCGGTGCTTCCGGCCGGCGGCTCGGGCGGCCCTGTCATTGCCTCCCGGAGAGCCGCTGCCTTTTCTGCCGCGCGGGCCGCGGCCTCGCTGGCCTCACGGTCCTGGCGAGCCCACACGTGGGGCAGGTTGCTGATGCGCTGGATCTGCCGCCGGAGCCTGTCCCCGGCCTCGCCTGCCTCTTTCCAACGCATGAACAGATCGTCGGAACTGTCGCCCCGGATGGTGGCGTGGCATCGCTCCAACTTCTCGGCGAAGTCGGAGGCAAAGCGCTCCTTGATCTCCACCTCGTCGCGTTTCTGCTGCACCCGCTCCGCCGCGATACGCTTCGCCTCGGCGTCGGCGTCCTGCGCCGGCATGTCCAGGGCGGCGCTCACGGGCCCGCCCCCTTGCGCGCGGCGTTGTCGGCGATGTGGCCCGCGGCCCAGAACGCGCGGGTCGCGGCCTGCACGCGGGACATGGCGGCATCGAGGGTCGCCGTCGTCTGCGTGGTCAGCGCCGCGGTTTCGAGCGCGGCAAGCGCAGACACCACCTCGGCGCGGCGGTCGCTGCGTGCAGCGGTCAGCCGGTCGGTGCGGGCGCTCATGCCGCCACCGCCCGGGCAGCGCCCTTGCGGGTGAGGCGCGCAGGGTGGCGCTCCAGGTATGCGATCACGCTGGCCGTCTCGATCAGTGTCGCGCGGCCGGCCTTCAGCGCCTTGATCTCGCCGGCAGCGACCTTGCGAAGGGCCCACTGATCAGAAAGCCCGAACATCTCGGTGAAGGTCTTCACCCGGAGATAGGGCGGAAGCTGCGGCATCGCTGGCGCGGCAGTGGGATCGGACATGGGGCCTCCTGTAATTGTCGCCCGGGATTGGGCGGTTACAGACAGGAGGCTTTGTGCTCGCGCCGGCTCCGGAAATGCTCCCCCGACTTATTCGGATGGAGGCAGTACGGAGAGAGCGAGCACCCTGCGGAGTGTCAGCGCCACATCACGCTCGGCGCCATCACATGGGTCAGTCAGTAGGAGGAAAAGCTCGCGGTGCGGTGCTGGCTTCCCGGTCGTGCGTTGCGCGGTATCGCGCCAATTCAATACGGTCCGTGCGGTTATAGTTCGCTCTCCGCGGCCCCGCGCCTGGCGCTGGTGCCCCGCCTTTGTGAGGTCCCGCGCCATCTGTTGTGCCACCTCACGGACCGGATCGCCCGCAATCGCATGCAAGTGCAGCGCGGCGGCAACCATTGCGTTCCGTTCGACTTCATCGCTGGTCGCGGCCCCAGCTCCGCGATGCCGCGGACGAAAGGCGACTGGCAAAACCCCGCGGCTCTCTACATCACCAAGGTCGCGCATGAGTTTGACCAGCGGAATGCGGAGCGCCGGCTCAATCACGCTGGCCTGGCTGCTCAAAAACCGCAGCAGCGCCGCTAGTGCAGCACGATAGCCGGCGCGCCCGCCGTCACTTCCAAGGCCATCGAACCAGAGCGAGAACACCGCGTGCAGCTCGTTCCGCAGCACTTGGAGATCAACCGGCAAATCCTGGCCGCCGGCCGGGTCACCCCCGCCGGCGTGCTGGTGTGGCGTGCGGCGCTCGGTCACGCGCTCGGTTTCGACGGCAGCGCCGCCGGCCCGATGCCCGCGACCTGGGTTGCCCAGCGCTGAGCCTGTCCCGACCCGCGGAAGCGTCGCGCCGGCACGTCGCAGGCGGAAGGCGGGATCGCGAGCCATTCCGAATGGAAGTAGCTGATGCTCGGCGCCAGCAACTCCGCACGTTCGGTCACGGCGGGGATCGGCACGAACCGCCAACCCAGCGCGGCTAGATCTTCGAGCGGCGCAACCTCGTGCGCGATCTTGCCGCCGGGCTTGCGCGCCATGGTGGGCGGTTCGTGCCAGTGGTCGAGCAGGCTTTTCCCAATTGTCCGCATCTGGGTGTCGGACGGCGGGAGCCGTTCCCCGATGGCGCGTGTGATGGGGAGGTTGATGCGGGCCACCTTTGCTGTCACCGCCGCGACGGCTGCGCGCGCGCCGCGCCGCAATTCTTCGATGGTGGCATTCCTGCTACCGGTTCCGTCAGCCTCGGTCGGCATGGTGCTCTCCATGGTGGTCGGGGTCAGCCTCGGCGCGGTGTGTCCGCACCCGCCGGGGCGCCCTGGTGCCCGGTGCCGCCGGGCGCGGTTTCCGTCAGGCGGTCGCCACGACCGGCCGCAGCGCCGTCACCGTCGCCGCCGGCTTGTCGCAGAACTCGCCCCAATCCTTCATCAGCGCCGCCCGCTTCCTGAACAGGTCGCCGCGCTGGTAGGCGGCTTCGGCCTTGTCCTTCAGCTGGTGCGCGAGCGCATGCTCAATGACCTCCCGCGGGTGCGCCGTCGCCTCGCCGGCCCAATCCCTGAAGGTGGACCGGAAGCCATGCACGGTCAGGTCCGCGCGCTTCATGCGCTCCAGCACCTTCAGCATGCTCATGTTCGATATCCCCTTGCCGGCGAACTGCCCCGGGAACACGAACCCATCGGCCTCCGCGTCCCGCGCTGCCGCGAACGGCGCCAGCACCGCCAGCGCCTGCCCGGACAGCGGGATGCGGTGCTCCTTCCCGGCCTTCATCCGCGCGGCCGGCACGATCCACACCGCGGCGCCCAGGTCGATTTCCGACCACCGCGCGCCGATGACCTCGCCGGTGCGGGCTGCCGTCAGGATGGCGAACTCCAACGCCCGGGCCGCCGTGCCGGCCTGCTGGCGCAGCGACGCCATGAACGCCGCCACCTCGGCCCAAGGCAGCGCCGCGTGGTGCTCGACCTTCGCCACCTTCGCCTTGCTCGCCAGCACCAGGGCGAGGTTGCCAGCCCACCGCGCCGGGTTCGGCCCCGATCGCCAGCCGTGGGCCGCGGCATAATCCAGCACCGTCTCGATGCGTCCGCGCACCCGCGAAGCCGTCTCCGGCTTCTTCGTCCAGATCGGGGTGAGGGCAGCTTTCACCTCTTCCATCGCGATCGCGCCCACCGGCAGGTCGCCCAGGGTCGGATAGGCATAGGCGGCGAGCGTCGCCGTCCACTGCGCGGCATGCTTCTCGTTCGCCCATTCCGGCGCCTTCGCCGCGATGCACGCCTCGGCAGCCTGCCGGAAGGTGCGCCGCAACTCCGCCTCCCGCTTCTTCGCCGCTGCCGCTGCATCGCGGTGGGCGAGGGGATCCACGCCGTCCCGGATCAGCCGGCGGGCCGCATCAGCCCGGTCCCGCGCCTCGGCCAGCGTGAAGCCGTCCACGCCCTCCGGGTCCGCGGCGCCCAACCCCATCTCCCTGGACATGGGCTTGCCGGCCTTCGAGCGGGTCGCGGCCATGTACCTCAGCATCCACCAGCCCCGGCCCTTGCCGGTCACCACCAGGTACAGCCGGTTCCCATCCGGGTGTCGCCCGACCGTCCCCTTCTTGAGCAGAGACGCCACCTGCGTCGCCACCAGCCTGTCGCCCGACCGAGCCATCCGCCTGCATCCCAACCAACGACCGGACCCACAATGATCGGTGTGGAGTCCAGAGGCAAGCGGAATACACCAGACAACAAAAAAGCCCCGGAAACCGGGGCCTTGATGGTGGTCATGTGGAGATGGGAGGCATCAGGAAAGGAGGTTCTGGCGGAAGGGGTGGGATTCGAACCCACGAGGGCTTGCACCCTGGCGGTTTTCAAGACCGCTGCCATAGACCACTCGGCCACCCTTCCGCATGGCGGGGTTCCTATTCCCCCGCGAGGCGCGCCGCCATCATTGGTGCGCCCAGGCGCAGCATGCCGTTCACATCCGCCGCCTTGTCGAGGTTCAGCACGGCGTCGGCCAGCTGCTTCGCGCGCTCGGCACCCAGCACGGCATCGGCGAGGCCGTGGAACTTCGCGCGCAGCTCGGCCTCGGTCAGGAAGTTGGCGGGTTCGCCCTTGGGCACCTGGATCTTCTTCACGAAGGTCTGGCCGCGCGCCGTCACGGTCAGCTTGCCGGACATGTATTCCGGGAAGTCGGCCTCGACCTCGGCATCCTCGACCGGAAGGATCTTCTTCATCAGCCCGCGCAGGTCGGCATCCTGCAGCCAGGCGTAGCTGTCCCAGCCGAAATGGCCGCGGGCCAGCGCGCAGGCCACCACGAACGGGCCGGAGAACTGGCCGTCCACGATGTTCTGCGGGTTCTGCTTGTACTGAGTGGGTGCGCCGACCAGCAGCATGCCCTTGTTGGGCAGGCCCATGGTGACGCTCTCGATCTCCTCGGTCTTGAGGCCGAGTTCCGCGCGCAGCGCCAGCGCCGCATCCACGTTGGCGTGGCCATAGCGGCAGGACGGGTAGGGCTTCACCGCGGTTTCCATCAGCTCCCACTCGGTGCCGAGACCCTGGAGCGCGCGCTCGGGCTTCGGGTTGGGGGCATAGGCGCGCAGGAAGCCCGCACGGCCTTCCAGCGCCTCGGCCGCGCCGCGGAAGCCTTCGCGCGCCAGGGACGCAGCCGCCAGGCCGTTCATCGCCGACCAACCCACCTGGAAGCGCTTGGTCCAGGCGCCATTGGCCAGGAACTGCAGGCTGCCTGCGGCCTGCGACAGCGCGATGCCGAAGGCGTCCTCGACCTGCGAGGCGCTCAGTCCGAAGACCCGCGCCGCCGCTGCCGCCGCGCCGAAGGCGCCGCAGGTCGCGGTCGGGTGGTAGCCGCGGTCGTAGTGGTCACCGCCCGGCAGCGACACCGCCAGCCGGCAGGTGACTTCATACCCGGCGACGATCGCGGCGAGCACGGTGCGGCCATCCGCGCCAACCATTTCGGCGGCGGCCAGCGCCGCCGGGATCACCGGCGCGCCAGGATGCAGGGTGCCGGCCGCATGGGTGTCGTCGAAGTCGAGCGAATGCGCCGTGGTGCCGTTGACCAGCGCCGCGCCGGCCGGCGTGTAGCGCGCCGAATCGCCAAACACCGCGGCCGACCCGGCGGCAAGGCCCAGCGAACGCACCGCGGCCAGCAGCGGCGCCGTGCTCTCGGCATCGTGACGACCGCGCAGCATGTTGCCGACCAGGTCGAGGACGAGGAAGCGGGTGCGGTCCTGCACCTCGGCCGGCAGCGCCTCGAAGCGCATGGAAGCGGTGAAGGCGGCGAGTTCGCGCGTGACGGCGGCCATGTCGGTGTCCTCCTGGGGTTGATGACTTGTAGCATTCCCGGAGCGCCGGCCAAGGCTTCCCGCGCCGCCGCGCGGCCAGGGAAGGTTTGCATCGCCACGGGCCGCGTGGCACCTCAGCGCCATGATCCCGCGCCGCACCTTCCTGATTGCCGCTCCCCTTGCCGGATGCGGCGCCGCCGCCACGCCGCCGGCCGCACCCGTCGCCGCCCCGACGCCGGTGCCGGCACCCGCGCCGCTGCCCGTCGAGCCGATCTCCTCGGTGTCCTTCGACCGCTTCGTCGATGGCGTGAAGACCGAGGCGCGCCGGCGCGGCATCTCGCAGGCGACCGTGAACGCCGCCTTCGCGAATGTGCAGGCGAACCGCCGCGTCATCGAGCTCGACCGCCGCCAGGCCGAGGGCGGGCTGGCCTGGGAAGACTACCGCGACCGCATCATGGTGACACCCACCCGCATCCAGAACGGCCAGCGCCTGTATCGCGAGAATGCCGACCTGCTGCGGCGGATCGAACAGCGGTATCGCGTCTCGGGCCGCGTCGTCGTCGCGATCTGGGGCGTGGAGACCAATTTCGGCGGCAATACCGGCGGCTTCAGCGTGGTCGAGGCGCTGACGACGCTCGCCTGGGAAGGCCGCCGCGCCGCCTATTTCCGCAACGAGCTGTTCGCCGCGCTGAAGATCATCGACGAAGGCCATATCCGCGCCGAGCGCATGCGCGGGTCCTGGGCCGGCGCGATGGGCCAGCCGCAATTCATGCCGTCCAACTTCGACCGCCTGGCGGTGGATTTCGACGGCGATGGCCGGCGCGATATCTGGGACAACCGTGCCGATGCGCTCGGTTCGATCGCCCACTACTTCCAGCGCAGCGGCTGGCGGGAGGGCGAGCCCTGGGGCATGGAGGTCCGCCCGCCGCCCGGCTTCACCCTGGCCGGCGCCGATACCGAGACCCGCCGCCCGATGCGCGAATTCAACCGCCTGGGCTGGCGCACCGCCAATGGCGGCGCCCTGCCGGACGGGCCGGAGGCGCAGGTGGTGCTGCCCTCGCGCGGCGCGGGCCAGGTTTTCCTGGGCCACCACAACCTGCGCGTCATCCGGCGCTACAACTCGCCGGTGAATTACGGCCTGGCGGTCGGGCTGCTGTCGGACCGGGTGGGGGGGTGATGCGCGCCACGCTGCTGCTGGCGGCGCTGCTGGCCGGCTGCGCCAGCCCGCCGCCGGCGCGCTTCGTGGTCGGCGACGCCTACCGGATGGGCGGCGTGTGGTCCTATCCGCGCGAGGATTTCGCGCTGGTGGAAACCGGCCTTGCCTCGCGCCACACCGTTGCCGGCTGGTCCACGCCCACGGCGAATGGCGAAGCCTGGAGCGACGGCCGCGCCCTGGCCGCGCATCGCACGCTGCAACTGCCCGCCGTGGTGGCGGTCACCAACCTCCAGAATGGCCGCACCCTGCTGGTGCGGGTGAATGACCGCGGGCCGGTCAATCCCGGCCGCGTCATCGGCCTGTCGGATCGCGCGGCCACGCTGCTCGGCATTCCCGCCGGCGGCACGGCGCAGGTCCGCATCGCGGTGGATGGCGAGCGCAGCCGCGCCTTGGCCGAGGCCGCGCCCGCCGCCGAACGCCCACCGCTGCCCATCGAGGCCGCGCCGCGCGCCGCCGTCGCCGCCGAAAGCCTCGACGCCCCGCCGGGCGCGCGGTCGGCCACGCCCCTGCGCGCTGCCGAGCCCGTGCGCCAGGCGACCGCCGCGGCGACCACCCGCGCGCCCGCCGACACGCCGCTGCCCGAGACCGTCGCGCAATCCGCGCCAAGCCCAGGGCGCGTGCTGCTGGAGGCCGGCACGCTGTCGCGCCCCGATGCCGCCGCGCGCCTGGCCGCGCGCATCCCCGGCGCGCGTGTCGAAGCCTTCGGGCCGCAGCGCGACCGGCAATACCGCGTGCGGCTCGGCCCCTTCGATTCCGTCGCCGCGGCCGACGCGGCGCTTGAGCGGACCCTTGCCGCCGGCGTATCCGGTGCGCGCATCCTGGTGGACTGACACGCCGCCGATTCGGGAGATTCTGCCATGACCGATCGACGCACCTTGCTGGGTGGCGCCATGGGCGCCGTGCTCGCCGGCCCGGCGCTTGCGCAGCCCCGCCCGCAGGGCCGCCGCCAGCCTGGCCCCACGCGACCCGCCGGCGCGCCGGCCGACACGCCGCTCGGCCCGGTCGATGTCGGCGCGCGCCAGGCGCTGATCGTGGATTTCGCGACCGGCGCCGTGCTGCTGGAGAAGAACGCCGACCAACTGATGCCGCCCTCGTCGATGTCCAAGTTGATGACGATGTACGTGGTGTTCGAGAAGCTGAAGGCCGGGCAGTTGCAGCTCGACCAGACGCTGCCGGTCAGTGAGCGCGCCTGGCGCATGGGCGGCTCGAAGATGTTCGTGGAGCTGGGGTCGCAGATCAAGGTCGAGGACCTGATCCGCGGCGTCATCGTGCAGTCCGGCAATGATGCCTGCATCGTGCTGGCGGAGGCCATCAGCGGGTCCGAGCAGCAATTCGCCGACCTGCTGAACGAGACCGGCCGGCGCATCGGGTTGCAGAACAGCAATTTCCGCAATTCGACCGGCTGGCCCGACCCCGAGCACCGCACGACGGCGCGCGACCTGACCATCCTGGCGCGGCGGCTGATCCAGGACTTCCCGGACTTCTACGCCTACTACAACGAGCGTTCCTTCCGCTTCAACAACATCACCCAGGAGAACCGCAACCCGCTGTTGGCGCGCGTTGCGGGTGCCGATGGACTCAAGACCGGCCATACCGAGGAAGCCGGCTATGGCCTGACCGGCAGCGCGGTGCGCGGCGACCGGCGCGTGATCCTGGTGGTGAACGGCCTGCCATCGATGCGCGCCCGCGCCGAGGAGAGCGAGCGCCTGATGGAATGGGCCTTCCGCGAATTCGAGGCGGTGGTGCTCTTCCGCGCCCAGGACACGATCGAGGAAGTCCCGGTCTACCTGGGCGAGCGCAACCGCGTGCCGATGGTGGGCGGGCGCGACCTGGTGCTGACGCTGCCGCGGCAATGGCGGCGCAACATGCAGGTGCGGCTGCGCTATGACGCGCCGCTGACCGCGCCCGTCGCGCGCGGGCAGACCATCGGCACCATGGTGGTCTCGGGGCAGGGCGTGCCGCAGATGGAAGTGCCGCTGATGGCCGGGGCGGATGTCGAGCGGCTGGGGATCGTGTCACGCATTCCGGCGGTGGTCAGCCGGTTGGTCTTCGGCAGCTAGCGCCGTTTCCGCGCGCCTTGGCTCGCTTCACCGTCTGAAGCCGTTTGCCTTCGCGAGCATCTGCACCTGCTTGGGCGAATTCGTTTGAGCGGATGACGCGCTAAAGAATCCCCTCCCGCCGGAACGAGAACACGCGACCATTGCCGATGATGACGTGGTCATGCACCACGATGGACAGGACGCCCGCGGCTTTCTTCACCTCGGCGGTCATGGCGATGTCCTCGCGCGACGGGGTCGGGTCGCCCGAGGGGTGGTTGTGCACCAGCAGGATCGCGGTGGCGTGCAGTTCGAGGGCACGCTTGACCACCTCGCGCGGGTAGACCGGCGTGTGGTTGACGGTGCCGCGGGCCTGCGCCTCGTCGGCCAGCAGGCGGTTCTTGGTGTCGAGGAACAGGATGCGGAACTGTTCGACGCGCTCGCGCGCCATGACGGCGTGCAGGTAGTCCATCAGCCGGTCCCAGTTGTTGAGCACGGGCTTCTCGGCCGCCTCGGCGCGCGCGAGGCGCAGCGCGGAGGCCTGCACCAGCTTGATCGCCGCGACCGAATGCGGCCCCAGCCCGCGCGTGGCCATCAGCTGCGACGCCGGCGCGGCAAGCACCGCGGCGAAGCTGCCGTAGCGGTTGATGAGCGACTTCGCGAGCGGCTTGGTGTCGCCGGTCTTGAAGGCGAAGAACAGCAGCATCTCCAGCATTTCGTAGTCCGCCAGCGAATCCGGGCCGCGGTCGAGCAGCCGGTCGCGCATGCGGGAGCGATGGCCGATGGGTCCGGTGCTGGGGAAGGGGACGTCGCCGCGGTCGGGCGGGGGGACGGGCGCGCGCTGGGCATAGCCGAGGTCCTCGGGCTCGCGCGGGGCGGGCGGCGGGGCGGACCAGCGGGCGGGCGCCTCGGCGAAGCCGCGGGGCGTGGCGTCCGGCGCCGCGGCCTCGGAGCCACTGCCGAGCAGGCGCCTGAACCACATGGATGAAGCTCCATCGGGGAATACACCAAATAATTGAATATTCCGATGATCCGATCAAGCGTGGATTGCCAGGATGCGGTTTGACGCCGCTGCGCCGTGGCGCCACACCGCAGCCATGGCGCGGCATGGTCGGTTCATCACGCTGGAAGGCGGCGAGGGGGCGGGGAAATCCACCCAGGCGGTGCGTTTGGCCGCGGCGATCGCGCGGTCCGGCGTGCCGGTGCTGCGGACGCGCGAACCCGGCGGCACGCCCGGCGCCGAGCGCATCCGCACCCTTCTGCTGGGCCACGGCCCGTGGGACCCGGTGGCCGAGGCGATGATGATGTTCGCCGCGCGGCGCGAGCACGTGGTGAAGGTGATCCGCCCCTTCCTCCATGCCGGCGGTTGGGTGGTCTGCGACCGCTTCGCGGATTCGACGCTGGCGTACCAGGGCGCGCAGGGGCTGCCGCGGGATATCTGGTCCAGGCTGGCGGAGGTGGCGCTGGAGGGCTTCGCGCCGGACCTGACGCTGGTGCTGGACCTGCCGCCGGAGGCCGGCATGGCGCGCGCGGCCGCGCGGTCCGGAGCGGATCGGTACGAACGGATGGGTGCCGATTTCCACGCGGCGGTCCGCGCCGGGTTCCTCGCCATCGCGGCCGCCGAGCCATCGCGCTGCGTGCTGCTGGATGCGGCGCAGGGGCCGGATGCGGTGGAGGGCGCCATGCGCGTGGCGCTGCATCAGCGCCTGGGCATCGCGCTCGCCTGATGGAGCCTCGCGCGAATCCCGAGCTGGTTGGCCATGACGCGGCGGCGCGCAGCATGGAGGCTGCCGCGCGGTCAGGGCGTATGCACCATGCCTGGCTGATCTGCGGGCCGCCGGGCATTGGCAAGGCGACGCTCGCCTGGCGCTTCGCGCGCTGGCTGCTGGCCGGGATGCCCGAAGGTGGCGCCCCGCTGGCGGTGGACCCGGCCTCGGCCGTGTTCCGCCGCGTCGCGGCGGACACCCACGCCGACTGCTTCGCGCTGGAACCCAATACGGGCGAACGCGGCGTGAAGCGCATTCTGCGCGTGGACGACGCGAAGGACGCCGTGCGCTTCCTGACCCAGACCGCCGCCGAGGGCGGCTGGCGCGTGGTGGTGATGGACGAGGCCGAGCGCGCCGACCAGGCCGCCGTGCAGAACACGCTGCTGAAGACGCTCGAGGAGCCGCCGCCCAAGACCGTGCTGCTGCTGGTGTGTGCGGCGCCGCAGAAGCTGCTGCCGACGATTCGCAGCCGCTGCCGGCGGCTGGATCTGAACCCGCTTTCGCCCACCGAGATGCAAGGGCTGCTGGCGCGGCTGTTGCCCGACATGCCCGGTGCCGAACGCGCGCGGTTGGCGGCGCTGGCCGATGGCGCGCCGGGCCGCGCCCTGGCGCTGGCCGAGGCCGGCGGGCTCGAATGGCTGGCCATGGTCGAGGCCAGCCTGGCCGCGCTGGCCAGGCCCGAGCCGCCGCGCGACCACGCGCTCGCCGACAAGCTGGCGGCCGACCGCACCGGCGGCGCCTTCGGCATCTTCATGGGGCTGCTGCGCGGGGCGATTGCCGCCGCACTTCGCGAGGCCGCGCGCGGGCGCCCCGCGCCGCCCTGGCTGGCCCGCCATCCGCTTGCCGTGTGGGCGGGGCTGTGGGATAGGCTCGGCGACCTTGCGGACGACACCGAGCGGTTGAATCTCGACCGCAAGCAGGCGGTGCTGACGGGCCTGTCCTGGCTCGCGCGGCCCTGATCCTGCTGCGTCCGGACCCGGAACCGGACAGCCCATGGCGAAGCCACCGATCTACTACACCACGCCGATCTACTACGTGAACGACAAGCCCCATATCGGGCATGCGTATACCTCGCTCGCCACCGATGTGCTGGCGCGGTTCAAGCGGCTGGACGGGCACGAGGTGTTCTTCCTGACCGGCACCGACGAGCACGGGCAGAAGGTCGAGAAGGCGGCGCAGGATGCCGGCGAGGATCCGCAGGCCTTCACCGACCGCGTCAGCCAGGCGTTTCGCGACCTGACGGTGACGATGGGCTTCTCCAACGACGACTTCATCCGCACCACGGAACCGCGCCACAAGGCGGCCTGCGTCGCGCTGTGGAAGCTGCTGGCGGAGCGTAGCGAGATCTACCTCGGCGACTACGAGGGCTGGTATGCCGTTCGCGATGAAGCATTCTACGGCGCGGACGAGATCGTCGAGCGCGATGGCGTGAAGTTCGCGCCGACCGGTGCGCCGGTGGAGTGGGTGAGGGAGCCGTCCTACTTCTTCCGCCTGGGCAAGTGGCTGCCGGAGCTGCTGCGCCGCTTCGATCTGCCGGAGGGCGATGCTGAGCGCATCGACATCCAGCCCGAGAGCCGCCGCAACGAGGTGCGCGCTTTCATCCAGCAGGGGCTGAAGGATTTTGGCGAGGGGTCGCCGAAGCTGGACCTGTCCGTCTCCCGCACGTCCTTCAAGTGGGGTGTGAAAGTGCCGGGCGATGAGGCGCATGTGATGTATGTCTGGGTCGATGCACTGACCAACTACATCACCGCCGCCGGGTATCCGGACACGAACGCGCCGCGCTGGAAGTTCTGGCCGGCCGATGTGCATTTCGTCGGCAAGGACATCGTGCGCTTCCACACCATCTACTGGCCGGCGATGCTGCTGGCGGCCGGGCTGCCGACGGCGAAGCGCGTGTTCGCGCACGGGTGGTGGACGAATGAAGGGCAGAAGATCAGCAAGTCGCTGGGCAACGTGATCGATCCCGTGGCGCTGGTGGAGGAATTCGGGCTCGACCCCGTGCGCTACTTCCTGCTGCGGGAGGTGCCGTTCGGGCAGGATGGGGATTTCTCGCGCAAGGCGCTGGTCAACCGGCTGAACGGGGAACTGGCGGATGCGCTGGGAAATCTTGCGAACCGAACGCTGTCGCTGATCCAGCGGAACTGCGAGGGGAAGCTGCCGGAGGCCGGCGATGCAACCGTGGGTGGCGCGCTGATTGCAGGGGTCGCCGCTCTGCCGGGCCAGGTGCGGGACCGGCTGGACCGGCAGGAATTCCACCTGGCGTTGGAAGCGGTGATGGCCTCGGTGCGCGACGCGAATGCCTACATCACGGTTGAGGCGCCCTGGGCCTTGAAGAAGACCGACCCGGTGCGGATGGCCGCGGTGCTGCGGCACCTGCATACGGCGCTGCGCTGCTACGCGACGCTGCTGCAGCCCTTCATGCCGGCGACGGCTGGAGCGATGCTGGACCAACTGGCCGTGCCGGACGATGCACGCGAGATCGCGGCGCTGGTCCAGCCCTTGCCCGCCGGGATCGCGCTGCCGCCGCCCGCACCGCTGTTCCGCAAGATCGACCTGGCCGCCGCCTGATGCTGATCGACAGCCACTGCCACCTCGACCATTCCGCCGATGCCGAGGTGTTCGACCTGATCGCCCGCGCGAAGAACGCCGGCGTCGAGCGCATGGTCACCATCGGCGTGCGGATGTCCCAGGCCGCCAAGGTCAAGGAACTGGCCGATCGCCACCCCGAGGTCTGGGGCACCGTTGGCATCCATCCCCACAATGCCGGCGAGGGGCCGCTGCCCACCCCCGAGGAGATCGCCGCCGAGGCCGACCACCCGCGCATCATCGGCATCGGGGAATCCGGCCTGGACTACTTCTACGACAAGGCCCCGCGCGACGCGCAGGCGGAGAATTTCCGCCGCCATATCCGCGCGGCGCGCATCGCCGGCCTGCCGCTGTGCATCCATGCCCGCCAAGCGGATGACGATATCCTGGCGATCCTGCGCGAGGAACGCGACGCCGGCGGCCCCTTCGACTTCCTGCTGCACTGCTTCAGCAGCGGGCGGGCTCTGGCCGAACACGCGGTGGAGATGGGGGGCTATGTGTCCTTCTCCGGTATCCTGACTTTCCCGAAATCCCAGGAATTCAGGGAGATCGCCGCCGATCTTCCGGCCGAACGCCTGCTGGTCGAGACCGACGCGCCCTACCTTGCGCCGGTGCCGTTCCGCGGCAAGCGGTGTGAACCGGCCATGGTTGCCCATACCGCCCGCGTGCTGGCAGAGGTCCGCGGGATGACGCCGGACGCCCTGGCCGACCTGACCACCGCGAATTTCCACCGGCTGTTCAGGAAGGCCGCCTAGCACCTTGTTGACAATCACGATTCTCGGCTGCGGTGCGTCGGGCGGCGTGCCGCAGATCGGCGGCGCCGACGGGCGCGGCTGGTGGGGGGCATGCGATCCCACGGACCCGCGCAACCGCCGCACACGGTCCTCCATCGCCATCGAGGGCGCCGGGGCGGGGCGATTGCTGGTCGATACCGGGCCGGATCTGCGCGCCCAGCTGCTGGCCTGCGGCGTGCCCTCGGTCGATGCCGTGCTGTACACCCATGACCATGCGGATCATGTCATGGGGCTGGACGAGATCCGCATCCTGAACCGCCTGGTCGGCCGCCCGATCGAGGCCTTCGGGATGGAGCGGACGCTCTCGATCATTCGCCAGCGCTTCGATTACGCCTTCCTGCCCTCGACCGCGCCGCATTTCTTCCGCCCGGCCGTCGAGCCGATGCGCCTGGAGGCCGGTGAGACGCGCGCGATGGCCGGGCACCGGGTCGAGACCTTCCTGCAGGACCATGCGGTGATGGACACGCTCGGCCTGCGGATCGGCGCCTTCGCCTATTCGACCGACCTGGTCCGGCTGCCGGCCGAGAGCCTGGCCCGCCTTCACGGCCTGGATACCTGGGTGGTGGGATGCTTCCAGCGGCGCCCGCACAAGGTGCACGCGAACCTGGACCAGGTGCTGGAATGGGTGGATATCCTGAAGCCACGCCGAACCGTGCTGACCCATATGGGCCCGGACCTGGACCATGGCTGGCTGCTGGCCAACCTGCCGCCGGGGGTGGAGCCGGGGCATGACGGGATGGTGCTGCATATCCCGGCATGAGGGTGGTTTCGGAACGATCGGGGCGCGGGGCTTTCGCGACCGCAGGGGATGCCCCACATTCGCCATGAAGCGGGCGGGGCTGATTCGCCGCCGCCGCCACGAAAGGACATTTCCATGATCAGGGATCGTGACCCGGTCGAAGTCTACAACAACACCCTGGTGCCGATGGTCATCGAGCAGACCGCGCGGGGGGAACGGGCGTTCGACATCTATTCGCGCCTGTTGAAGGAACGCATCATCTTCCTGACCGGACCGGTCTTCGACCAAGTGTCGTCGCTGATCTGCGCGCAGCTGCTGTTCCTGGAGAGCGAGAACCCGTCGAAGGACATCGCCTTCTACATCAATTCTCCGGGCGGCGTGGTTTCGGCCGGCCTCGCGATGTACGACACCATGCAGTACATCCGTTCCCCGGTCAGCACGGTGTGCATCGGGCAGGCGGCGTCGATGGGCTCCCTGCTGCTCTGCGCCGGGGCCAAGGGCAAGCGGTATGCGCTGCCGAACAGCCGGATCATGGTGCATCAGCCCTCGGGCGGCGCGCAGGGCCAGGCCACCGACATCGAGATCCAGGCACGCGAAATCCTCAAGCTGCGTCAGCGCCTGAACGAGATTTATGTGAAGCACACCGGCCAGCCGATCGAGGCCATCGAGCGCAAGCTCGACCGCGACAGCTACATGTCCGCCGAGGAGGCCCGCGACTTCGGTCTGGTGGACCATGTTGTCGAGGAACGGCCGATGCCGGCCTCGGCCGAGCCCACGAAGGCGTGATGCGAAAGCCGCCGCGGGCCACCCGCGGCGGCTTTCGCTTTCCCCCGGGGCAGCCGGGGGCTACATTCCTGTTGCAGTTTCCCGCACTTCCGGGGAACACGGAGACGGCATGAGCAAGTCGGGCGATTCCAAGAACACCCTTTACTGTTCGTTCTGCGGCAAGTCGCAGCACGAGGTCCGCAAGCTCATTGCGGGCCCGACGGTGTTCATCTGCGACGAATGCGTCGAACTCTGCATGGACATCATCCGCGAGGAACACAAGACCACGCTGGTGAAGTCGCGCGACGGGGTGCCCACGCCCAAGGAGATCTGCAAGGTCCTCGACGACTACGTGATCGGGCAGGACCATGCGAAGAAGGTGCTCTCGGTCGCCGTCCACAACCACTACAAGCGGCTGGCGCATGGCGGGAAGAACCCCGACATCGAGATCGCCAAGTCGAACATCATGCTGGTCGGGCCGACCGGGTCGGGCAAGACGCTGCTGGCGCAGACGCTGGCGCGCATCCTCGACGTGCCCTTCACCATGGCGGACGCCACCACGCTGACCGAGGCCGGCTATGTCGGCGAGGATGTCGAGAACATCATCCTCAAGCTGCTGCAGGCCGCGGACTACAATGTGGAGCGCGCGCAGCGCGGCATCGTCTACATCGACGAGGTCGACAAGATCAGCCGCAAGTCGGACAACCCCTCGATCACGCGCGACGTGTCGGGTGAGGGCGTGCAGCAGGCGCTGCTGAAGATCATGGAGGGCACCGTGGCCTCCGTGCCGCCGCAGGGCGGGCGCAAGCATCCGCAGCAGGAATTCCTGCAGGTCGATACGTCCAACATCCTGTTCATCTGCGGCGGTGCGTTTGCCGGGCTGGAGCGGATCATCGGCGCGCGCGGCAAGGGTTCGGGCATGGG
>JBHYEQ010000016.1:0-143825 GCA_051860065.1 Roseomonas sp. | reverse complement strand
GGGCGGGCGCGCGCGGCGGCGGCCGCGCGCGCCCCCGCCGCCGCCCCGGCCGAGGCGGCCGAGGCCGCGCGCCTGCGCGCCGCGCGCGAGGCCGAGGCCCGCACCGCGGTGGCGCGGGCGCTGGAGGCCGAGAGTGCGCGCGTCGCTGCCGAGGCCGCCACCGCGCGGGCCGTGGAAGCGGCCGCCGAGGCAGCGCGCCGGCGGGCCGAGGCCGAGGGCGCGGCGGCGGCGGCGGCCTCGCGCGCCGGGGCTTCGGAGGCCGAGGCGCAGGCGGCGGTGCGCCGGGGTGCGGCGGCCGAGACGGCGGCGGCCGAGGCCTCCCGCCGCGCCGGCTTCGCCGAGGAACAGCGTCGCCTGGCCGAGACCCAGGCGGCCGAGCAGATGCGGCTGGCCGAGGCGGCGCGCGCACAGGTCGCGGCGCTGACCCGGCAGATCGAGGCGCTGCGCGATGATCTGCGGCGCATGTCGGCCGCGCTCGACCTGGAACAGGGCGAACGGCGCGCGCAGGAGGCGACGATCGCGCAGCTCGGCCAGCGGCTGAATGCGGCGCTGGCGCAGCGGGTCGAGGAATTGCAGCGGTATCGCAGCGACTTCTTCGGACGGTTGCGCCAGGTGCTGGGCGAAAGGCCGGAGGTCCGCATCGTCGGCGACCGCTTCGTCTTCCAGGGCGAGGTGCTGTTCGCGCCGGCCTCGGCGGACCTGTCCGAGGAAGGGCGGCGGCAGGTGCGCGACCTGGCGCGCGTGCTGCTGGAGGTGACGCCGCAGATCCCGAACGAGATCGCCTGGGTGGTGCGCGTCGATGGCCATGCGGATCGCTCGCCATTGCGCGGCGGGCGTTTCGCCAGCAACTGGGAATTGGCGGCGGCGCGCGCCATTGCGGTGGCGCAGCTGCTGATCGCGGAGGGGCTGCCGCCCAACCGCGTGGCGGCGACGTCCTTCGGGGATACGCAGCCGATCGATCCCGGGGAGGGTGCGGCGGCCTTTGCGCGCAACCGGCGGATCGAAGTCCGGCTGACCGACCGGTGACGCCATCGCCGCGCCGCTGCCGTTGGGCCGCCTGCGCCGCGCGGCGCGTGGCCGCTTCGTCGCGGGGGCACGGATGACGTTGGGCGATGCCATGTTCGTCGCCGCGCAGCTGACGATCGCGGCGTATTGCGCCCTGGCGCTGGCCGCGGCCGCGCGGCGCTGGCGCAACGCGCCCGAGCGCTTCCCGGCCAAGCGGCCAGTGCTGCTGGCCATGGCGGCGCTGCTGCTGCTCGGCATCCTGCTCAGCGCCTTCGACGCCTGGGACAATGCGTGGAACCGGCTGGGCGAGCCCATCCTGCTCGGCGCCTGGCTGCGGCTGGCCTTCGACCTCGGCGTGCCGTTGCTCGCGCTATGGGCGTTGCGGGTGATCGAGCAGCGCGACGCGGCGCTGCTGCGGCTGGCCCAGGCGGCGATCACCGATCCGCTGACCGGGCTGGCGAACCGCCGCGGCTTCGCCGAGGCGGCGGAGCGCGCGGTGGCGGCGTGCCGGGCACGCGGTTTGCCGGCCAGCGTGGCGCTGTTCGACATCGATCGCTTCAAGGCGGTGAATGACGGGCATGGCCATGCGGCGGGCGATGTCGTGCTGGTGGGACTGGCGCGCGTGCTGCGCGAGGGCCTGCGCGCGGAGGACACGGCCGCGCGCATCGGCGGCGAGGAATTCGCGCTGCTCTGCCCCGGGCTCGGCCCGGCGGAGGTCGCGGCGGTGTGCGAGGGGCTGCGCGCGGCGCTGCGCGCGCAGGTGGCGCATCCGGCCGGCGGGGCGGCGGTGGTGACGGCCTCGGCCGGGGTCGCGGCGCTGCCGGAGAGCGCCGGCCCGGCGGCGGTCGAAGCCGCCCTGGTGGCGGCGGACAGGGCGCTCTATGCGGCCAAGGCGGCGGGGCGGGACCGTGTGGTCATCGCCGGCGTCGCGGGCTGAGGGCAGCGGCCCGCGGCGCGAGGTGGCGGCTCCGCCGCCGGTCTCCATGCGCAGCGCACGACGTTCCGACCTTCTTCCCGCAAGGCCGAGCGGCCGCCGCGGCAGGTGCCGCGAAGCCAAGGGCCGCGGATGCGGCCCGCGTCACGCCGAAGGCTTGCCTCCGGCACGACGCGTTTGAGGCGCACGAAGGTGCGACCTTCGTGCGCTTGGTCTCAGACCTTCCGTGCCCCGGGGATCACCCAGGTGCCGTCCAGGATCGAGGGATCGGTTTCGTTCGGCCAGTACAGTCGCAGCATCAGGATGAACTTGCCCGCCGGCGCCGGCAGCCAGTTCGCTCCGCGATCCGCGCCGGGCGAGGCGTGCTGGATCAGCAGGTCGACCGACCCGTCCGGATTGCGCCTGAGGTCCTGCCGCGCGCTGATCGAATAGCGGTTGAGCGGGTTCGCCACGAAGAAATAGTCGGCATCGTACATGGTCAGCGACCAGAAGCCCGAGACCGGCGGCAGCTGCCCCGGCGGGAAGTGCATCACGTAGCGGTTGGCGCCGTTGTAGTCCGCCCCGTCGGCATCCTTCATCGAGGTCGGGTAGACCGCATCCTGCGGCCGGTTGGCGCCGAGGCCGATGGCGGTGATCAGCGCGCGCATCAGGTAGTCGGTGCCGTAGATGCCGGTGCGCGTCGTGAAGGCGAAGCCGTTCACGTTCTTGACCGCGTCGTTGATCTTGAACTGCACCATGATGCGGTCGAACGACACCGACGGGATGCGGCTGGCGAAGTCGGCGCGCAGCTTCGATGCATCGAAATCCTGGCCGGGCACCAGGCCGATGCGGGCGAAGCGCGCGACATGCGGCCGGTCGGCCGGTGCGGGCGGGTTGCGCTTCATCAGCTGCGCCAGCAGCGTGAAGTATTCGACGGCGCTGAGGGCGTTGACCTGCTCGCGCACGGCGGTCCGCATGTCGATGGCCGGGTTCACCTGGGCCGGCGGCGGCGTGTAGGCGCGGCCATGGGCGCTGAGCGGGACCGCCGAGACCTGGTCCTGCAGGGCATGGACCTCTCGGTAATCCTCGGGCGTGCCGGTGCAGTAGATGCGCCCCAGCAGCCAGACGATCGAGGTCGGCGACTTGTATTCGGTCACGCCCGGCGGCAGCGTGCCGGTCCAGCCGGGGCCGGTGATGGCGAAGGTCTGCGCGCCGGTGCCGGTGGTGCGCTTGCCAGGGACCTGGAAGACCGTGGTCCAGCCATCCAGCATGGGAAACAGCGCGTAGCGGCCCTTGAGGTCGGGGATGCTGACGATCCAGGGCTCGTTGCCGACATCGAGCCAGATGGTGGTGTAGAGCGTATCGGCATTGGGCGCGGTGACGTCGCGGAAGCTGGCGTCGGGGTATTGGCGCGCCTTGATCCATTGGCCCATCGGGGCGCGCGTGCCGACCGGTGCGGCCACATTGGTCATGACGCGGCGCGTCATCTCCATGGTGACCAGCGGGTAGCCGTAGATGTAGGCCTCGGAGGCCAGCCAGAAATCCTCCATGCCGCCGAACAGCTGCAGGCCCTGGGCGAGGGCGGGCGGCATGACGGCGGTGCCGGCGGCGAGGCCGAGGCCGCCCAGGGCGGTGCGTCGGGTGATGGTCATGGACGTATCCTCATGCATGCGGGCCAGCGATGGGCGCCGGCCGGGGGTGATCCGGCGGGATTCGTGCGGGCATGCCTGGTGGGCCGGCCCGGTGGCGGTTCAGCCGAGCGTGACGATGCCCGGCGGCTGCGAGGCGCCGCGGCCGACTGGCCGCAGCGAGGGTGCCTCGGTGCGCGCCGGCGCGCCGAGGCCGGCCAGGGCGGATGCGCGGATCAGGCCTCGCTTGAGCATGGGCTCGTTCCCTCTCTGGCGCGGGGCGGTGGCCCCTGACTGGTCGTGTCGGTCGCGTACGCCGTGCGCAGGCTGCCAGCCGGCGCCGCGCGCGACGGGCGCGAAGCGCGCGGCACCGACCATGCCGACGACCTGTCGGCCTGCGGGCGGCGCAGACTTGCTCCGGCCCGGATGGGCGCGTCGCGCCTTCTGTCCGGGGGCGCAGCATGATCTGGATCGAGAGGCGACGGCAACGGGTTCGTGATCGGAACCCGTATCCGATTCCGGCGGATTGGCCGGATCAGATCATCCGTGCCTCGAAGGGGGGCAGCAGGTCGGGGGCGTCGAATTCCAGCACCCAGAGGTCGGGATCGCGCTTCACCTGGCGGTCGACATAGGCCGTCGCGAGGGCTTCCTCGACCGGGGCAGCGCCGGTGCCGCGGACCCAGGCGGGGCGGCCTTCGGCGTCGCGCGCCTGGGAGAGCACGGTGCAGCCCTCGCGCCCCAACAGGATGCACAGAATGCCGCCGGAATCGGGGTCTCCCTTGCGGAGCACGGCGGCGGGGCGGCCGGCCATGTCGGACAGGCGGATCGCCATCGAGACCCAGATATGGGCCTTGACCTTGGGTTCCATGGTTATGCCCTCAATTGGCGGGCGCCGGCCATCCGGCCGGCTTGCCTTCGCGCCGTGCACTGGTGCTTTGGCGGCGAGTGGCGGTCTGGGCGCGGTCGCGCAGTCGCGCTCCCGGATCGCGGCAGGGCCGCGATCCGCTGGCATGGGCGGGGGCGGGTGCGGGCTTCCTGTGCCGGCGTGAATGCGGGGTGGTCGCCGTTTGGTGTTGGGGCGCGGCGCGCGGCGGGCGGGCGGTGCCGGTTCGCTGGGCTGCGGCCTTCCTGTGGGAGCCAAGGTCTGTCGTCATCCCCGCAGGGTCGCATGGCGGCCCCCTTGCCGGAAGGCGCGCGGCGCGCCATTCACCGGGCAGCGAAGGGGACACCCGGCGATGAGCGATCGGAAGATGACGGACGCGCAGCGCGCCTATGAGGCGAAGCGCGCGGCCAAGGCGGGGATGAGCCTCGAGAAGTGGCTGACATCCAAGGAACGGCGCGCCGCGGAGCAGGCCAAGGAAGCCGCCGCCGCCGCGCCCAAGGTGGCCGAGCCGCCCAAGAAGCCCGGCTTCTTCGGCCGGCTGCTGGAAAAGGCGCAGAAGCCGCTCTGAGCGGTGTAGCATCCGGGCCATGCGGGGTGCGCTGGCCGGGATATTCGGGATGCTCGCCATGGGGTCGGCGCAGGCCTATGCGCCGGTTGGCACCGTCATGCTGTTCGCGCCAGGCAGCGCCGAGATCAGCCAGGAGGCGCGCGACGCGCTGCTGGCCTTCCTGCGCCCGCCGCGCCCGCCGGAATTCCGCGGCCATTGCCTGGCCGGCCATGCCGACCGCGCGCCCGGCGCGGCGGCGCTGAGCGAGGCGCGCGTGCGCGCGGTGGCGGCGATGATGCTGCGCCAGGGTGTCGATCCGCGCGACATCGCCATCGAATCCCATGGCGACGCGCATCCGGTGCGCCTGAACCCCCCGGGCCAGGCCGAGCCGATGAACGACCGCGTGCACCTGTTCCCCTGCCCGGGCCCGCGCCTGGCCGGCGTGGCGGCGGCCGAGGCGCGCGCGCTGGATGCCTCGGTGGTGCCGGACTTCATGACGGCGCTGGCGCCGCTGGTGGCGCGGTCGCTCGGCTGCGCGGAGCCGGAGGTGCCGCGCGGGGCGATGGCGGCACCTGTGCTCGCCTGCCCGGCCGGTGTGAACGTGCCGGCGCTGAGCGTGCTGCGGATCGACGGATCACGGCGCGTCGCCGTCATCCTGGAATGGCGGGATGGGCTGCGCGGGGGTTTTGCCGGCCCGGCGGCGGCGGTGCTGGAGCTGTTCGGCCACGCGCCGGCCGCGCCGGTGCTGGCGGCGCTGGCGGCGCCCGACGGCGTGGCGCGGCGCAGCGAATTCCTGGCCGGCGGCGTGCGGGCGGAGGTCGAGAGCGGCCCCGGCCCGCTGCGCCGCCTGCGCGTGGTGCCGCAGGCGGCGGACGGGCGTTAGCGCCGCGGCGTCGCTGGCGGCAGGGCGCGCGCCGCCGCGCAGGAACACACCACCGATCCGTCGGCGCGTTCGTTCGCAACGGTGGGCTCACCGCAATGCGGGCATGCGATGGGGTCGCGCGTGATCACGCGCGTCATCGGGTCGCGCGTCATCGCGCGCATCAACGGGTCGCGCGTTATCGCGCGCATCAACGGGTCGCGCGTGACCGCGCGCATCAACGGGTCGCGCGTCACAGCATCCGCATCAGCGTGCCGTCGCGCCGGATCGCGTGGTGGAACACCGCGGCGCCGATATGCGCGGCCAGCAGCACGACGAACAGGTAGCCGCCGATGGTGTGGCCCCAGGACAGCACATTCGCCAGGCCCTCCGAGGTCTCCATGAATTTCGGCAGGTGGATGAAGCCGAGGTAGGCGGTCTGCCCCTGCATCGGGAAGCCCCAGGCATTGGTGGCGAAGAAGCCCATGATCGGCTGCAGGATCAGCAGCGCGTACAGGCCGTGATGCGTGGCGGCGGCGGCGGCGCGCATCGGTGGCGGCAGGTCGGCCGGATGCGGCGGCGCGGGGTTGCGCCACTTCCACAGGATACGCGCGATCGCCACCGCAAGGATGGTCAGCCCGGCGCTTTCGTGGATGGCGTAGAAGCCCATCTTGTAGGCGCCATCGGCATCCCCGGTGATGAACTTGACGACGAAGCCGGTGGGCAGCGCAACCAGCATGAGGCCGAGCGTGATCCAGTGGAACCACTTGGCGGCGCGGCCGTATTGCCCGTCGGGGTGTGCCGCGTCCTGGCCTGGCAGCGGGGCGGCGGTGGTGGCATCCATGGGCGCTCTCCGGTGCGTCGTCGCGGCAGCGTATCGCATCCGGCGGGCGTTTCGCACATGCAGATGATCGCCGCCCATGCGGATTGGAGCACCGATCCGCGCAAGCGATGGGTCAGCATCGCGCGGCGGGGCGCGGATGGCTGGCGCGCCGGGGCGCCGGTCCCGGTCGGTGATCCGGCGGGGCTGGCGGCGAGGCTGATCGCGGAAGGGGTACCGGTGGCGATCGGGCTCGACCTGCCGCTGGGCGTGCCGCGCGGCTTCGCGCAGGGGCGGACGGAGGATGGCTTCGTGGCCTTCCTGCGCGGGCTGGCGGCGCGGCGCGGTTTCTTCGAGGTTGCGGCGACGCTGGATGAGGTTTCGCGCGAGCGACCCTTCTATCCCGCGCGCGGCGTGAAGGGGATGACGCGTGCGGCGCATGCGGCCGCGCTCGGCTTGGGCGATGCGCGCGGGCTGTCGCGGCTGTGCGACCGCGCCACCGCGCTGCGCCCGGCCGGGGCGCCGGTGTTCTGGACGCTGGGGGCGAACCAGTCGGGCAAGGCAGCCATCGCGGCCTGGCGGGATTGGCTGGCGCCGGGGCTGGGGGCGGGCGCGCCTTACGCGATTTGGCCCTTCGAGGGCGGGGTACACGCCCTGCTGGCACGCGGCCGCGCCGTGCTGGCCGAGGTCTATCCGGCGGAAGCGCTGCGCCATTGCGGCCTCGTGCTGCGCGGGTCGAAGCGCGTGCAGCGGGATCGCGCGGCGATCGCGGAGGCGCTGCTGGCGGCGATGGCGGCGCGGCGCGTGGACCCCTGCCCTGCCCTGCGCGCCATGATCGCCGACGGTTTCGGCGCCGATGCGGCGGGCGAGGACCGCTTCGATTCGGTCATCGGCCTGCTGGGGCTGGTCGGCGTGCTGGATGGCGCGCGCGCGGATTTCGTGCCGGATGACGAGGCCGTTCGCCGCTGGGAGGGCTGGGTGCTGGGGCAGGACGCGCTGCCGGCCTCGTAACCCGGCAGCGTGCAGCGACGAAACCGGGGGTGAGCCAACAGGAGGCACCCCATGCAGCTCGACCCGCGCGGCATGACGATCACCACCGAGAGCGCCGAGGCCGCGACGCAGCTCGATGCGGCGGTGATGGCGTTGCTGGGGCAGCAGGCGGCGGCGGGGGCGCGGCTGGGCGCGGCGCTCGCGGCCGACCCGATGCTGGTCGCGGGACACGCCTTGGCGGGGTTCTCGTTGATGATGGCGGCGCGACGGCCGCTCGCAGTGCAGGCGTTGGACAGCCTGGGGAGCGCGCGCGCCGCGCTGGCCGCGCGCGGCGGCACGGGGCGCGAACGCGCGTTGGTGCAGTCGCTCGCCGCCTGGGCCGAGAGCGGCGACATGGCGCGCGCCGCGGCGGGGCTGGAGGCGATCCTGCAGGAGGACCCGCACGACATCCTGGCGCTGCGCCTGGCGCACGGCATCCGCTTCATGCTGGGCGACGCGTTCGCGATGCGCGATGCGATCGAGGCCGCCTTGCCGCGCTGGGATGTCTCGATGCCCGGCTACGGCTTCCTGCTCGGCTGCCATGCCTTCGCGCTGGAGGAGACCGGCGAGGCGGCGCGGGCGGAGGCGGTGGGGCGGCGTGCCGTGGCGCTCGACCCGCGCGACCTGTGGGGCGCGCATGCGGTGGCGCATGCGATCGGCGCGCAGGGGCGCATGCGCGAGGGCATCGCGTGGCTGCGCTGGCTGGAGCCGCATCTGGCGGGCGGGTCGAACTTCGTGCGGCATGTGCATTGGCATCGCGCCCTGTTCCATCTGGCGCTCGGCCAGCACGAGGCCGCGCTGGCGTTGCACGATGCGTGCGTCTGGGCCGAGCCGAGCGAGGATGTGCGCGACCTGATGAACGCCGCGCACCTGCTGTGGCGGCTGGAAGCCAGCGGCGTGCCGGTAGGCGCGGCGCGCTGGGATGCGGTGGCGGAGGTGGCGGAGCGGCGCATCGGCGAGCACGGCTGGGCGCTGGCCGACCTGCATGACGTGATCGCGCTGGCGGGGGCGAAGCGCGGCGATGCCGCGGCGCGGCTGGTGCGGTCTATGGGCACGCATGCGGCGGCGCATGGCGGGGACCAGGCGCGGCTGGCGGCGGAGATCGGCGTGCAGGCCGCGCGCGCGGTGCGCGCCGCGATGGGCGGAGATGCGCAAGCCGCTGCGGATGGCTTCGATGCGGTGTTGCCGCGCCTGCCGGAATTGGGTGGCAGCCACGCGCAGCGATCGGTGTTCGTGGCGATGCGCGACCGCGCGGCGGGGGATGTCGCGGGCGGACGCGCGCGGGGGTGACGGCGCGGCGCGAAGCGTGAAGGATGCGCGCCGGCGGCCCGGGCGGGCGCCGAGCACGGGGGCGCGCGGATGAGGCTGGCGGTCATCACGGATATCCACGGCAATGTCGCGGCGTTGCGCGCGGCGCTGGAGGACATCGCGGCGCGCGGAATCAAGGATATCGTGTGCCTGGGCGACATCGCTTCCGGCGCCGCCTGGCCGCGCGAGACGGTGGAGCTGCTGCAGGACCGCGGCATCCCGTGCATCCGCGGCAATCACGACCGCTGGATCAGCGAGCGCAACGGCGATGCGCTGACCGGCCAGGACCGCCACGCGCATGGCGAACTCAGCGCATCGCAGCGGGACTGGCTGATGGACTTGCCGTTGCTGCTCGAACCCGCGCCGGGCGTGCTGGCCTGCCACGGCACGCCGCAATCCGACGTGCAGAACCTGATCGAGGAGGTGGTCGAGGGGCGGTTGCGCGAGGCGCCGATGGCGGTGCTGCGGGAACGGCTTGGCGAGGCCGGCATGGCGGCGCGCGTGGTGCTGTGCGGGCACAGCCATCGCGCGGCGATGGTGCAGGTGCCGGGCGGGCCGCTGGTGGTCAATCCGGGCAGTTGCGGGCTGCCGGGGTTCCGCATCTCGCGCGAGCCGGCGCATCGGCAGGAGGCCGGCACGCCGCATGCGCGCTATGCCGTGCTGCACCTGGATGGCGCCGATGTCGGGGTCGAGATGCTGGCGCTGCGCTACGACTGGGATGCGGCGGCGCGCCGCGCCGAGGAGGTCGGCTTCGGCGCCGCCTGGCCGCATGTGATCCGCACCGGGCTGCTGCCCGAAAGCGCGTGAGCGGCCGCGCGCGCGCCGCAGTTGATGCAGGTCAAGATGCGTGGTCCCGGCGCGGCGCAGTGTGCCGTCATCCGGAGGCGGCGCGCAGCGCCGCGACGGCGGGAGGCAGCGGTGGGACGCAAGCAGGGCGGCAAGAAGGGCGATGCGCGCATTGCCGGGGGCGCGCCGGCTGATCCGCGGTTCAAGCCGGATGGCAGGCTCACGCGCAAGGCCTATGAGCGGGCGCTGCACGACCTGCATGTCGAACTGGTGTCGCTGCAGCGCTGGGTGCAGGCGACCGGCGCCAAGGTCTGCATCCTTTTCGAGGGGCGCGACGGCGCCGGCAAGGGCGGCGCCATCAAGGCCATCACGGAGCGGGTCAGCCCGCGCGTCTTCCGCGTGGTGGCACTGCCCGCGCCGACCGAGCGCGAGAAGTCGCAGATGTACGTCCAGCGCTACATCCCGCTCCTGCCCGCGGCGGGCGAGATCGTGATCTTCGACCGGTCCTGGTACAATCGCGCCGGTGTCGAGCGGGTGATGGGCTTCGCCACCGACAGGCAGGTCGAACGCTTCCTCCAGATGGTCCCGGCGGTCGAGAAGGCGATCGTCGATTCCGGCGTGATCCTCCTGAAATTCTGGCTCGAGGTCAGCATGGAGGAGCAGACGCGCCGGCTGGAATCCCGCATCGACGATGGGCGCAAGCTGTGGAAGCTCTCGCCCATGGACCTGAAGTCCTACAGCCGCTGGTACGACTATTCCCGCGCGCGGGACGCGATGTTCCAGGCCACGGACAGTCCCTGGGCGCCCTGGTACGTCGCGCATTCCGACGACAAGAAGCGCGCGCGGCTCAACATCATCCGCCACATCCTGGCGCAGATCCCCTACGAGGCGCCGCCGCGCGAGAAGATACGGCTGCCCAAGCGGCAGAAACCGGGCGACTATGTCGAGCCGGATTATCCCTGGAAGACGGTCGTGGACATGTTGGGCGCGGCGCCGGGCTGAGCCGGGGCGGCGCTGTGGCTACCGCTCCTGGATGGAGACACCGCCGCGGCCGACCGAGATCTCGACGCCGCTGCGCTGGCTGTCCTGGTAGAGCCAGATGCCCCCGCCGATGGCGAGCACCAGCAGGCCGCCGGCGATCAGGTAGAGCAGGTTGGACGATTGCATCGCTACACTCCTTCAGGCGCCCCCCGGCGCGATGGAATTGTAACGCGCAGCGCCCGCGCGGGTTTCACCCCGCCGGCGCGTAGAGCCCCGCGGCGCGCGCCGCCTGCGTCGCCAGCCGCGCCGTCAGTTCGAAGACCGGCATGGGCACGCCGGCCTGGCGCGCGAGGTCGAGCGGCACGGTGAACAGCGCGTCGATCTCCATCGCGCGGCCGAGCTCAAGGTCCTGCAGGATGGAGGGCTTGTGCGCGATCATCGCCGAGCGCTTCATCCGCGCCTCGGCCGAGGTGGCGAGGTCGTGGCCGTAGGCCTGCGCCAGCGCGGCGCCTTCCTCGGCGATGGCGATGGCGGCGGCGTAGATCGCGGGGTCCGACAGCGTGGTCATCATGTCGGAGCGCGAGAGGATGCACAGCGGCCCGCTGGTCAGGTTGCCCATCAGCTTGCCCCAGGCGCGGTGACGGATGTCGGTGACCACCGGGCATGGCATGCCGCCGGCCTCGATGGCGGATGCGATGGCCTGGGCGCGCGGGGTGATGGTGCCGTCGGGCTCACCGAGGAACAGGCGGATATCGGCGTGTTCCGACTTCACCACGCCGGGCTCGATGACGGCGCTGGCGGAATAGACGACGCCGCCAAGGGTGCGGTGGATGCCGATGTCGCGTTCGATCTCGGCACCCGGGTCGAGCAGCGGGATGCGTTCGCCGTCCCGTTCGCCGCCATGGCGCAGGAAGTACCACCATGGTATGCCGTTGGTGACAAAGGCCACCGGCGTATCGGGGCCGAGCAGCGGGGCGATGGCGCGCGCGGCGGCGGGCAGCGCCGGCACCTTGGTGGTGACCAGCACGGCATCGACCGGGCCGATTTCCGCGGCCGTGGCCGCCGCCTGCACGCGCACGGTCTTCACGCCGTCATGGGCGTGCAGCGTGATGCCGCGTTCGCGCATGGCATCGAGGTGCGGGCCGCGCGCGACGACGGCGACATCGGCCCCGCCGAGGGCCGCGCGGGTGGCGAGGTGGCTGCCGATGGCGCCGGCGCCGAAGACGCAGATGCGGGTCATGGGGTGGTCCTTGGCTGGGTGCCGGGTGGGGCTAGCAAGGCGCGCGCCGCGTGGTGGGGCGACCGCGGCCTTGCGCGATGGGTCAGCACGCGCCTTGCGCGATGGGTCACGCCGCGTGGTCGCGCAGTTGCACGCAGATGGCGGCGCCGGCGGCGATCAGACGATCGGCGATGGCCTGGCCATGAGCGGCATTCGCGCTGCGCGGGTCGGGGGCGGCGACGCCGCCTGGCGCCACTTCCTCCACCCACATCGGCACGGCGAAGTCCACGCCATGCGTGCGGATGGCGCCGAAGCCGGTCGGCGGCAGGCCGAGATAGGGGCCGGTCGTGCCGCGTTCGCGAGCGCGGTCGGCGTGGCAGAGCGCGGGGCGCAGGTGCATCGTCACGGAGGCCACCGGGTCGCCGCCATGGCCGAAGGATGCCGCCGCGCCGCCGAGTTCGGCGTGCAGGCGGCCGGCCTCGCGCCACAGGTGCAGCGACGGGATGATGACGCCGTGGCGGTGGCGCGCGGCGCGGGCGGCGGCCTCGGCCGGGCCGATGGTGCCGGCGTGGCCATTGACGATCAGGATGGAGCGCGTGCCGGTGCGGATGAAGGCTTCGGCGGCTTCGGTGATGACGGCGGTGAGCGTGGGGATGGACAGGGTGATGCCGCCCGCCACGCCGGCGAAGAAATCCTCGCCGCCGAAGGGGATGGCGGGGGCGACCAGCGCATCGGCGCCCAGCGCGAGCGCCTGTTCGGCGATGCGCGCGGCGATGTCCTCGGCCACCAGGTAGTCGCCCATGGGCAGCGCGGGGCCGTGGGTCTCCAGGCTGCCCATGGGCAGGATGGCGACAGCACCGGCGGCGAGGCGGGCGGCGACCTCGGGGGCGGTGAGCTCGGCGATGCGGTGCGTCATGCCAGCAGCTCCAGCGCGGCGCGGCTCAGCGCCTGCACGCCGCCTTCGATGCAGGCTTCGTCGGGCTGGTAGAAGGCGTTGTGCAGCCGGTCGTCGCGGCCGGGCGCGCCGGCGCCGATGCGCAGGTGGAAGGCCGGCATGCGGGCGGCGAATTCGGAGAAATCCTCCGCGCCCATGGATGGCTCGCCTTCCTGCGGCGCGACGCCCATCTGGCGCGCGACCGCGGCCAGCACGGGCTCCAGCACGCGGTCGTGATTGACCAGCGGCGGCACCTTGCGCGCGTAGGTCATGGTGCATTTCACGCGCATGCCGAGGGCGATGCCATCCGCCAGGCGATGCAGCGCGGCTTCGGCGGTGTCGCGGGCATCGGCGTGCAGTGTGCGCACGGTGCCCTTCAGGTGCACGCGCTCGGGGATGATGTTGTAGGTGGCCCCACCCTGCACCATGCCGACCGTGACGACCGCGGGGTGCAGCGGCTTGATCTCGCGGCTCACGACCGTCTGTGCCTGCGCGATGAAGTGCGCGGCGGCGACGATGGGATCGACCGCGGCGTAGGGGTGCGCGGCATGGCCGGACTTGCCCTGCACCACCAGGTCGAAGCGGTCGGACGCCGCGAGGCAGGCGCCGCGCACGAAGCCGA
Source organism: Roseomonas sp. (assembly GCA_051860065.1). Classification (GTDB taxonomy): domain Bacteria; phylum Pseudomonadota; class Alphaproteobacteria; order Acetobacterales; family Acetobacteraceae; genus Neoroseomonas. The sequence goes on along the minus strand of JBHYEQ010000016.1, from coordinate 130,291 downwards.
AGCTGCCGACCGGCATGTCGGGGTGGTTGTGGAAGCCGAGGGCGAAATCCGCGCCATCGGCCGCGCCGTCGGCGATCATGGCGGCCGCGCCTTCCAGCACTTCCTCGGCCGGCTGGAACACCAGGCGCACGGTGCCGGCGAGTTGCGGTGCGAGGTCCTTCAGCACGGCGGCGACGCCGAGCAGCGTCGCGGTGTGGATGTCGTGGCCGCAGGCGTGCATCTGGCCGTCGATGCTGCTGGCGAAGGGCAGGCCGGTTTCCTCGTGGATCGGCAGCGCGTCCATGTCGCCGCGGATCAGCAGCGTGGGGCCGGGGCGGCCGCCCTTGATCTCGCCCACCACGCCGGTCACGCCGATGCCGGTGCGATGCGCGATGCCCAGGCGCGAAAGTTCGGCGGCGACGATGCCGGCGGTGCGTGTTTCCTGGAAGGCGAGCTCCGGCACGCGATGGATGTCGCGGCGCAGCGCCACGAGATGCGGCGCGATGGCGGCGGCGGCGTCGCGGATGGCGCGCTGCGGGTCGTTCGGAATCATGGCGGGCATCCGCTGCTGGGGTTCGTGACGAAGCATAGGTCGGCGCATGCGCCGGGCAAGCGCGCGCGGCTTGCGACCGCCCATGTCGCATGCCATAGGGCATTCAGACACTTGGGAGGCAAGATGTCCTTGATGCTCCGCCGGCGCTCGCTGCTGGCAGGTTCCGCATTGGCTGTGGGTTGGGCGCACCGCGCATCGGCGCAGGGCGCGGCATGGCCGTCCCGACCCATCAGCCTGGTCGTGCCCTTCGCGCCCGGTGGCACGACCGACCTGGTCGCACGCCTACTCGCGAGTGGGCTGCAGGAACGCCTCGGCACGACCATCGTGGTCGAGAACCGCGCTGGCGCCGGCGCCACGGTCGGCAGCGAGCTGGTCGCGCGCGCCGCGCCCGACGGCTACACGCTGGTGATGTCGAACATCGCGAGCCACGGCATCAGCCCCGCGGTGTATGGCAACCGCATCCGCTACAACCCGGTGACCGATTTCGCGCATATCGCGCTGGTGGTGACGAACCCGACCGTGTGGGTGGCGAATCCGCGCGCGGGCATCCGCACGCTAGCGGATGTCGCGGCACGGGCGCGCAGCGCGAACGGGCTCGATGTCGCGACCTCGGGTGCGGGGTCGTCGAACCACCTGATGGTGGTGCGGATGGGCCAGCTCCTCGGCAAGGAGCTGAACCACATCCCGTTCCGCGGCGCCGGTCCGGCGATGCAGGCGGTGATCGGGGGGCAGGTGCCGATGATGTCGGACAGCCTGCCGTCGTCGGTCAGCCACATCCGGCAGGGGTCGGTGGTGGCGGTGGCGATGGCCTCGGCGGCGCGGCACCCGGCCTTCCCGGACGTGCCGACCTTCCGCGAGCAGGGCTTCGACATTGCCAGCGATTCATGGTTCGGGCTGTCGGCGCCGGCGGGCACGCCGCCCGCCGTGGTGGAACGGCTGAACACGGAGACGCGGGCCGTGCTGGCCAGCCCGGAGATCCGGGCGCGCTTCCAGGAACTCGGCGGCACGCCCGGCGACATGACGGCGGAGGGTTACCGCGAATTCGTGCAGCGGGAGGTGGCGCTCTGGGCGCCGCTGGTGCAGGCTTCCGGGGCGACCGCGGACTGACATCGCGTTTGGGCAGGCTTTTGACTGGGGTGGACGGACCTACATGAAGATCAATGCGAAGGATGTTGTGGCCGGGGGGATCCTGCTCGGGGTCGCCCTAGTCGGACTGTGGTTGAACTTGGACCACAACATGGGCAGCGCAAGGCGCATGGGCCCGGGCTACATGCCCTTCCTGTCGTACGGGATCCTGGGCGGGCTCGGAGCGCTGACGATCTTCTTCTCGCTCTTCAACGGCCCGAACCCGCTTGAGCGCTGGACCTTCCAGGAGATCGTCTTCCTGCTCGCGGGCGCGGTGGTGGGCACCGCCGCGGGGCTGATCGCCGCTCGGGTCGGGGGCTGGCCCGCGGCGGGGTGGAATTCGCTCGGCATCGGGCTTTTCGTGGGCTGCTTGGTGCCTTCGATCATCAAGTCCTGGCGGCCGTTGTTCCTCGTGCTGGCGGCCTTCTCGCTATTCGGGCTGATCCTGGAGCCGCTCGGCTTCATGGTGGCGATCACGGCATCGGTGGTGCTCGCCGCATTCGCGGACGAGACGCATACGCCCAAGGGCGTGGTCGGCCTGTGCGTGTTCCTGTGCGCGCTCTGCTGGTTTGTCTTCATCTGGTACCTGGATATCCGCGTGCCCGTCTGGCCGCAGATCTGAGAACGGGACGCGACGGACATGGACCTTCTCACCAATCTCGGGCACGGCTTCACGGTCGCGCTCACCTTCAACAACATCCTGTTCTGCCTGATCGGGTGCGTCATCGGGACGGCGATCGGCGTGTTGCCGGGCATCGGGCCGGTGGCGACCATCTCGCTGCTGCTGCCGATCACCTTCGGCCAGCCGGCCACCACCGCGATCATCATGCTCGCGGGCATCTACTACGGTGCGCAGTATGGCGGCTCCACCACGGCCATCCTGCTGAACCTGCCAGGCGAGGTCAGTTCGGTCGTCACAACCCTCGAAGGCTACAAGATGGCCCGCAACGGGCGGGCCGGCGCGGCGCTGACCGTGGCGGCGCTCGGCTCGTTCTTCGCGGGCACCGTCGCGACCATCCTGGTGGCGGCGTCGGGGCCGCTGCTGACGCAGGTGGCGCTGTCCTTCGGACCTGCGGACTACTTCTCGCTGATGTTCCTCGGCCTGATCATCTCGGCCGTGCTGGCGCAGGGTTCGGTGGTGAAGTCGATCGGCATGGTGGCGCTGGGCGTGTCGCTCGGCATGGTCGGCACCGACGTGCAGACCGGCCAGCAGCGCTTCACCTTCGGCATCCCGGAACTGTCGGACGGCGTGGGCTTCGTCTCGATCGCCATGGGCATGTTCGGCATCGCGGAGATCATCCTGAACCTCGAGCGGCCGGAAGCGCGCGACGTGATGTCGGGCAAGGTCGGCAAGCTGATGATGACGCGCGAGGAATTCCGCCGCGCGGTTCCGTCGGTGCTGCGCGGGACGGCGGTGGGCTCGATGCTGGGCATCCTGCCCGGCGGTGGCGCGGCGCTGTCCTCCTTCGCGTCCTACATGATGGAGCGCAAGGTCTCGAAGGGCCGCCACCTGTTCGGCACCGGCGCGATCGAGGGCGTGGCGGGGCCTGAGGCGGCCAACAACGCGGCCTCGCAGACCTCGTTCATCCCGCTGCTGACGCTCGGCATCCCGGCCAATGCCGTGATGGCGCTGATGGTCGGCGCGCTGATCATCCAGGGCATCCAGCCCGGCCCGCGCATGGTCGAGGCGCAGCCGGACCTGTTCTGGGGCCTGATCGCCTCGATGTGGGTCGGCAACCTGATGCTGCTGGTCATCAACCTGCCGATGGTCGGGCTGTGGGTGAAGCTGCTGTCCGTGCCCTATCGCCACATGTACCCGTCCATCATGATCTTCTGCGCGATCGGCGTGTATTCGCTGCAGAACAACGTGTTCGACGTGTACCAGACGGTCGCCTTCGGCCTGTTCGGCTACCTGTGCTCGAAGCTGAAGCTCGAGGGTGCGCCGATGCTGATCGGCTTCGTGCTCGGCCCGATGATGGAGGAGCACCTGCGTCGTGCGATGCTGCTGTCGCGCGGCGACCCGATGGTGTTCGTCGAGCGCCCGATCAGCGCGACCATGCTCGGGATCGCCGCCATCGCGCTGATCGCGATGGTCCTGCCCAGCATCCGCAAGGGCAAGGACACCGCGTTGCAGGAAGGCGGGTGAGATGTAGCGCTGGCCGGTCAGGGCAGCGTGGTTTTGGGGAGGCGGGTTCCGAGGGGGACCCGCCTTCCTGCTTTTTTGCATGCCTCAAACGCCAGCGCGGCCATGCGGCCGCTTGGCTTGCGCGCCGTGCACTGGCGCGCCAGGGACGGCTGATGGTCTGGGCGCGGTCGCGCATTCGCGCTCCCGGCCCGAGGCAGGGCCTCGGGCCGCCGGTTCCGGTGGGGGGCGGGCGCGGCCTGCCTTGCGCGGGGTCATGCCATGCGCTGCTGCCCGGGGCGCGTGGTTGCCGCCTGTTCTCGCGAGGGCACCGCCCCGCTCACCCTGGCACGAACCCCCATTCCCGCGGGTCCGGGGGCACGTCTGCCCCCGGCGGGGGTCCAGGGGGCAGGCCCCCTGGTCAGCCCTTCGGCCGCGGCAGCGCAAACACCCCGCTCGCGCGCAGCACATTCGCGCCATCCGCGGTGAACCGCCCTTCCACGAACATCATCCGCGATGTCCGCCGCAGCAGCACCGGGTGGCATTCCAGCCAGGCGCCGAGCGGGGCTGGCGCCAGGTAGTCGGTCACCAGGCTGACCGTGACGAAATGCCCGGGGGTGCCCGCCTGTTCGGCGCCGCCGATGCCGAGCACGATGTCGGCGATGGTCGCCAGCATCCCGCCATGCGCCACGGCCTGGTTGTTGCAGTGGCGCCGTTCGATGCGGATGCCGAAGCGCGCGCCGGCATCCTCGGGCCGGCGGAAGATCGGGCCGATCGGGTCCAGGAAGGGGCCGCCGGCGCGGCGCGCCACGAAGCCATCGGGGATATCCGCGGTCGTTTCGCTGTCCGCTACGCCATCCATGCTGCTGCCGGCCCTATGGTTGCTGCGGGCAGGATAGGCCGCCGCCGCGCCGCTGCCGATACGCCTTCCCTTCGCCGTCTTTGCGTCGCATAGGTCGCGCTACACCCGTTCCAGACCAGCGGACGCCATGACCAAAACGCCCTCGCCCATCCTGCCCGTCATCCTCTCGGGGGGCACCGGAACGCGCCTGTGGCCGCTTTCGCGGGAGGGCTATCCGAAGCAGTTCTGGCCGCTCGCCTCCGACCGCCCGATGCTGGTCGAGACCGCCGCGCGCGCCGAGGGCCCGGGCTTCGCCCCGCCCATGGTGGTCTGCAACGAGGCGCATCGCTTCCTGGTGGCCGAGCAGCTGCGCGGGCGCGGCGCGCGCATCGTGCTGGAGCCCGCCGGGCGCAATTCCGGACCGGCCATCGCCGCCGCCGCGCTGCTGGCCGAGGAAGCGAGCCCCGGCACCGTCATGTGGATCATGGCGGCCGATTCCGCGATCAAGGATGTCCCGGCCCTGCATGCCGCGCTGGTGCAGGCGGCGGCGGCGGCGCGCGCCGGGCGGATCGTCACCTTCGGCATGGAGCCGACCGCGCCCGAGACGGGCTACGGCTACATCGAGACCGGCGCCGCGCTGCCCGGGCTGCCGGGCGTGAGCGCGGTAGCGCGCTTCGTCGAGAAGCCCGATGCCGCGCGCGCGGCGGCGTTCCTCGAGGGCGGGCGGCACCTGTGGAATTCGGGGATGTTCGTCGCGACCGCGTCGGCCCTGCTGGCCGAGCTGGAACGCCACGAACCGGCGATGCTGGCGGCGGTGCGCCAGGCGGTGGCCGGCGCGCAGCGCGACATGGATTTCGTGCGCTTGGACGCGGCCCCTTTCACGGGTGCGCCGTCCATCAGCATCGACCATGCGGTGATGGAGCGCACGACGAACGCCGCCGTGGTGCCGGCGGCGATCGGCTGGTCCGACATCGGGTCCTGGACCGCGCTGTGGGAGATCAGCCCGCAGGACGCTGCGGGCAATGCCACGCTCGGCCCGGTCGAGCTGGTCGATGCGCGGAACTGCCTGGTTCGCAGCGAGGGCATCGTGACCGGCGTGGTGGGGTTGGAGAACGCCATCGTCGTGGTGACCGACGACGCGGTGCTGGCGATGCACCGCGACCGCGCGCAGGACGTGAAGATCCTGGTCGAGCAGCTGAAGGCGCGCGGTCGCAAGGAAGCGACGGAGCATCGCCGCGCCTATCGCCCCTGGGGCCACTATGAAGGGCTGATCCTGGGCGAGCGCTTCCAGGTGAAGAAGATCCAGGTGCGCCCCGGTGCGAAGCTGTCCCTGCAGAAGCACTTCCACCGGGCGGAGCATTGGGTGGTGGTGTCGGGCACCGCCATCGTGCGGCGCGATGCCGAGGAAATCCTGCTGCGCGAGAATGAGAGCGTCTACCTGCCGCTGGGCTGCGTGCACCGGATGGAGAATCCGGGGATCATCCCGCTGGTGCTGATCGAGGTGCAGTCGGGCTCGTATCTCGGCGAGGACGATATCGTGCGCTACGAAGACACCTACGGACGCGCATAGCGCGTCGGTAGGTGTCCTCGTAGCTTCGTTTTCTTCGTCCCTCAGACGGCGGGCGCCGGGCATCCGCCCGGCTTGCCTTCGCGCCATGCGCTGGTGCGCCGGGGGCGGCTGATGGTCTGGGCGCGGTCGCGCATTCGCGGTCCCGGACCGCTGCGCGATCCGTCTTCATGTGACCTGCAGGCGGTCCGCGCGCGTCTTGATCCCGCGCAAGGCGCGCGCGCGCCTGCCCGGGGACAATGCCGCGCATCGCCACCACGGCACGAAAGACCCGCCATGAACCACCGTCACCGCAAGGTGTTGCACGCCATTTTCGCGCATCCCGTCAGCGCCAACATCGATCCGAAGGCCGTGCATGCCGTGCTGGAGGAACTCGGCGCCGAATTGTCGCATAACGGGTCGGGGCATGTTTCCGTGACGCTGAACGGCCAGGCGCACGCCTTCCACGACGCCCGCCACAGCCTGTCGAAGGAGGAGGTGGTGGCGATCCGCCGCTTCCTGGCCGAGGCCGGGGTCGATCCATCCTCCTATCCGGACTGAAGCCGCCGCGCCGGCTTGATCTTCCGGTGCATTCCTGCGGTAACCTGCGCGTGACGCCGCGGCCCGAAGCCGTGGCCACGGGAGAGGAAACCGCACCATGACCCTGCACCGCCGCGCCTTGCTGGGCGCCGCCGGCCTTGCCGCCCTCGCGCCCGCCGCCGCGCAGGCCCAGGCGCGCTGGCAGATGGCCAGCCCCTATGCCGACGGCAATTTCCAGACGCGCAACATCCGCGCCTTCCTGCAGGACCTGGAGCAGAATGCCGGCGGGCGGCTGTCGATCCAGCTGCATTCCAACGGTTCGCTGCTGCGGATGCCCGAGATCAAGCGCGGCGTGCAGACCGGCCAGGTGCAGATGGGCGAAATCCTGCTCACCGCCTATGCCAACGAGGACCCGCTGTTCGACGCCGATGCGCTGCCGCAGCTGGTCACCAACTACGCCCAGGCGAAGAAGCTGTCGGACTTGCAGAAGCCCTTCATCGAGGCGCGCTTCGCCCGCCAGGGCCTCAGCCTGCTCTACATGGTGCCGTGGCCGCCGGCGGGGCTCTATGCCCAGGCGCCCGTCACCTCGCTGGAGCAGCTGCGCGGGCAGCGCTTCCGCACCTTCTCGCCGATGACCAACCGCTTCGCGCAGCTGATCGGCGCGCAGCCGACGCTGGTGCAGTCGGCCGAACTGGCGCAGGCCTTCGCGACCGGCGTGGTGCAGGCGCAGATCACCTCGGCCGCGACGGGCGTCGATACGCAGGCGTGGGATTATGCGCGGGTGTTCACGCCGCTTGGCTTCTCGATGACGAAGAATGCGGTGCTCGTGTCGCGCCGCGCGCTGGAAGCGCTGCCGGCCGAGCTCCAGGCGGCGGTGCGCGCCGCCGCGACGCGCGCCGAGGCGCGCGGCTACGAGCTGTCGGAAGCCGCGATGCGCGAGACGGAGTCAACGCTCGCCGCGCGCGGCATGCAGGTAGGCCCGCCGTCGCAGCAGTTGCTCGACGACCTGACGCGCGTGGGCCGCACCATGGCCGATGAATGGGTGACGCGCGCGGGCGACGACGGCCGGCGGCTGCTCGAACAGTATCGCGCGGGCTGACGCGGCGGCGCTGCACGCCCATGCGGCAGGCAGCGCCACGCAAACGTGCATCCTGCAGGGTCGCGGGCGATCCCGTGGCCCGGCCCCCCTTGCGCGCCGCGGCAACGCGCGCCGAAGATGCCGCCGTAAAAAGCACAACAGGGGGCTGAACCATGAACATTCTTCGTCGCCGCACGTTGCTTGCGGGCACGGGCGGGCTCGCCGCCGCTGCGCTCGGTTCCGGCCAGGCACAGGCGCAGGCGCGCTGGCAGGTCGCCACCGCCTATCCGGACGGCAACTTCCACACCCGCAACATGCGGACCTTCATCGAGCAGGTGCAGGCCGCCGCCGGCGGGCGCCTGCAGCTCCAGCTGCATTCGAATGCCTCGCTGCTGCGTATGCCCGAGATCAAGCGCGGCGTGCAGACCGGCCAGGCGCAGGTCGGCGAGATCCTGCTGTCGGCCTATGGCAACGAGGATCCGTTCTTCGAGGTCGATTCCGTGCCGATGCTGGTGACCAGCACCGACATGGCGCGCAAGCTGGCTGAGCTGCAGAAGCAGTATGTCGAGGCGCGGCTGAACCGCCAGGGCATCAGCCTGCTCTACTGGGTGCCGTGGCCGCCCTCGGGACTGTACACCAACACGCCGGTCGAAAGCGTCGAGACGCTGCGCGGCACCAAGATGCGGACCTTCAACGCGCTGACCAACCGCTTCGCGACACTGTGCGGCGCGACGCCCACGCTGGTGCAGCAGGCCGAGGTGCCGCAGGCCTTCGCCACCGGCGTGGTGAACGCGATGGTGACGTCGGCCGCAACGGGCGTGGACGTGCAGGCGTGGGATTTCTGCCGCCACTTCACGCCGATCGGCTTCACCCGCACGAAGAACGCCATCTTCGTGCAGACGCGCGCGCTGCAGGGCCTGCCGGCCGATGTGCAGGCCGCCATTCGCACCTCCGCCGCGGCGGCCGAGACGCGCGGCTGGGAAGCCTCGGACACCGAGACGGTGAACCAGCAGAACATCCTCCAGCAGCGCGGCATGACCATCGGCACCGCGACGCCGGCGCTGATGCAGGGGCTGATGCGGATCGGCGCCACCCAGGCCGATGAATGGGTGGCCAAGGCCGGCGACGAGGGCAAGCGCCTGATCGACGCCTATCGCGCCGCCATCGCCTGACAACTGCCCGGGTCCCGCCGCGCGGCGGGACCCCTCACCCGCCATCGAGGACATCACGCGATGACTGACCCGCACGGCCGCCGGATCCGCCTGCCATGACCGCGCTGCGCCGTGTGCTCGATGCGCTGTACCTGCTGGGCGGGATCGCCGGCGCGATCGCGCTGGCCGCGATTGGTGTGATCATCGCCGCGCAGGTGATCGGCCGGCAATTCGGCGCCACCGTGCTGGGGGCGGACGACCTGACGGCGTTCTCGGTCGCCGCATCGGCGACGCTGCCGCTGGCCTATGCCTTCCGGCATGGGGCGCATATCCGCGTCGACCTCATCATCGGGCGGCTGCGCGGCACGGCGCGCTTCGTGATGGAGACCATCGCCATCGGCATCGCCGCCGCGCTGTGCGTGTTCTTTGCCTATGCGATGCTCGACCTCGCGACCGACAGCCTGGCCTTCGAGGATGTCGCGCAGGGCTCGGTCGCGTGGAAGCTGTGGGTGCCGCAGGGGCTGGTGGGCGTGGGCGTCACGCTGTTCGCGATCTGCCTGATCGATGACCTCGTGGTGCATCTGTCGGGTGGCACGCCATCCTACCGCCGCGCGGCGGAAGGCGATGCGCTGGCCCGTGCCGGGGAAGAAATCTGATGGAACTCGCCCAGACCGAAGCGGGTGTCCTGCTGCTCGGCTTGCTGTTCGTCTTCCTGGGACTCGGCGTGTGGATCGGGCTGTCGCTGGCGCTGGTCGGGCTGTGCGGCATTGTCGTGCTGCCCATCCTGATCCCGTCCATGCCGACCTTCCCGGCCGAGAAGGTGATGGGCACGGCGATCTGGCAGTCGCTCGCGTCCTGGACGCTGGCCGCGCTGCCGCTGTTCATCTGGATGGGCGAGATCCTGTTCCGCACGAAGCTCAGCGAGGACATGTTCCGCGGCTTGGCGCCGTGGGTGCAGCGGCTGCCGGGGCGGCTGATGCATGTGAACGTGATCGGCTGCGGCATCTTCGCCGCGGTGTCGGGGTCCTCGGCCGCGACATCGGCGACCATCGGCAAGATGTCGCTGCCCGCGCTGACGCAGCGCGGCTACCACGTGCCGATGGCGATCGGATCGCTCGCGGGCGCGGGCACGCTGGGGCTGCTGATCCCGCCGTCGATCGTCATGATCGTCTATGCGGTGGCGGCCGAGGTCAGCATCGTGCGGTTGTTCATCGCCGGCGTATTTCCCGGCATCATGCTGATGGTGCTGTTCAGCGGCTACATCGCGCTGTGGTCGATCCTGAACCCGAAGCTGGTGCCGCCGGCCGACCCGCCGATGCCCTTCAGGCAGAAGCTGCGCGAGAGCGGGCAGCTGATCCCGGTGGTGATGCTGATCGGCTTCGTGATGGGCAGCATCTACCTGGGTTGGGCGACCGCGACCGAGGCCGCGGTGTTCGGCGTGGTCGGCGCGCTGGCGCTGTCGGCCTGGGGCGGGTCGTTGAACTGGGGGTCGTTCAGCGCAAGCCTGATGGGCGCGGTGCGGCTGTCCTGCATGATCAACCTGATCCTGGCGGGGGCGGCGTTCCTGACGCAGGCCATGGCCTATTCGGGCATCCCGGCGGCGATGGCGGCCTGGGTCGGCGCGCAGGGGTTCAGCCCCTTCATGATCATCGCCTGCCTGACCGTGATCTACCTGATCCTGGGCTGCTTCATCGACGGCATCAGCATGATCGTGCTGACCGTGTCGGTGGTGCTGCCGATCATCGCCAGCACCGGCTTCGACCTGGTGTGGTTCGGCATCTTCATCGTGCTGGTGGTGGAACTGGCGCAGATCACGCCGCCGGTCGGCTTCAACCTGTTCGTGCTGCAGGGGCTGACCGGCAAGGGCATCTTCGAGGTGGCGAAGAACACGATGCCGTTCTTCATCCTGATGCTGGTCGGCGTGACGCTGGTCACGGTGTTCCCGGCCATCGTCACCTGGCTGCCAACGACGATGATGGCGCAGTAGCAGCCGGCGCGCCCGGCCGGCCCATCGGCGGGCGCGCCTCATGGTGGCGGCGGATGTCTTCGAGCGCCGGCACGCTGTTCTGTCTGCCTCCGGACGCGGGGCGGAAACGTCCGCTCTCCTGGGCTTTTACCGAACTGGCGGCGGCGTCCATGCGGGCGCTCGCCGCGTGCCGTCGGTATCGGGCCGCGCGCGGGAGTGGCTGCCCATCGTCGGCAGCACGCGTTGCTTCAGGCCACGGCGGCGTCGGCGGTCCTCGGCTGAATCGATCCGCCTGCATGGCGTGAACGAGGCGCGCCGGGCGCTTCGTCGGTGCGCGCGGTCGAAGGCGGCGGGCGCCACGATGCGCACGCCGCCGGTTCGCACCAGGCATCAGCCTGGCGTGGCACCCGGCGCAGGGCGGCGACCGCGCTGCCAGAAATGCCGCGCCACGAAGAAGGCCAGCGCCGTCGCGGCGATGGCGCAGATGGACCAGAACAGGCGCTCGACGCCGAGCCACGAGCCCAGGAACCAGCCGGCGGCGACGAAGGACCCCGCCCAGACGCCGGCGGCGATGAAGTTCAGCACCGCGAAGCGCAGCTTCGGATAGCCCGCCAGCCCGCAGACCACCGAGGCGACGTTGCGGATGCCGTACAGGAAGCGGAAGGACAGGATGAACAGCGTACCGTAGCGGTCGAGCAGCGCATTGGCGCGCTCCACCCGCGGCTGCGATTTCGGGAAGCGCCGCAGGATGGCGGGCCCATAGCGCCGCCCCAGGTAGAACCAGGTCTGGTCCCCCAGGTAGGAGCCGATCCAGACCGCCCCCATCAGGATCCAGGGGTCGACCACCCCCATCGTGGCTCCGATGGCAGCGGCGGCGAGGACGAAGGTCTCGCCTTCGAAGAAAGCCCAGAGCGCTGCCGCAAAATATGCGTAGCTGCCCCATTCGGCCCAGAATTCGGCCAAGCTCGGAAGTCTCCCAGGTTCGTTGGGCGAAACACTGCCCTGTCCGGCGCCGGAGGGGAATGGGAATCCTTTGCCGCCAAGATCAGCCCGCCGGCGCGGGCCAGTCCGGGCGTTCGAAGCGCTGCACCTCCAGCGTGTAGCCGGCCGGGTCGCGGAAGAAGAAGGAGGTGACGCGATAGGTCTCGGAATAGGCCGGGGCCTTGTCCGGCGTGATGCCGGCGGCGACCAGGCGCGCGTGCCAGCCCTCGACATCCTGCGTGACGAAGGTGATGACGGCGCCGCCCTGCACGCGGGGGTTGTCGCTCACGCGCGGGCCACGCGCGCGGCACACGCCCAGATACGCGCGCCCGCCGGGCGCCACCGCGTAGATGCGGCACGATCCCTGGTCCTGCGCCAGCTCAAGCCCCAGCACATCCTCGTAGAAGCGCCACGAGGGCTCGGGGTCCTCGGCATAGAGGAAGGTGACGTGCTGGTCGAAGGGCGCGGTCATCGCGCCAGCATGGCGCCGGCGTGCCGCGCTGCCAACCGCATGGACGGCGCGGCAGCGCCATCGCATCCTCCGCGCGATGCAGCGTGTTCTCCATTGGCTGGTGCGGCACTGGGCGTTCAGCGCGGCGGCGCTGCTGATCGCCTGCGGTGCGCTGGGCTATGCGCTGGCGGCGCCGCCGCCGCCGCGCGAGATCCGCATCGCCACCGGCACCGTGCCGGATTCCGCCTATACGCTGGCCGCCGAGGCCTATGCCCAGCGACTGTCCGCCACCGGCTTCCGGGTGCGGCGCATCCCGACCCAGGGGTCCGTCGAGAATCTGGCACTGCTGCGCGACCGGCGGGTGGACATCGCGATCGTGCAGGGCGGCATCGCCGACCCGGTGCGCGATGCCGGGCTGGAATCGCTGGGCGCGGTGTTCGCCGAACCGGTCTGGGCCTTCGCGCGGGCCGAGCTCGGCATCGAGCGCCTGGCGGAGCTGCGCGGGCGGCGCGTGGCGGTGGGCACCGAGGGCAGCGGCACGCGGGTGCTGGCGCTGGCGCTGCTCGCGGCGAACGGCATCGGTCCGACGGATTTCGAACCCCACGCAATCGGTGGCGCGGCGGCGGCCGCGGCGCTGAATGCGGGCAGCATCGATGCCGCCATCCTGGTCTCGGCGACCATCAGCGGCGGCGTCGCCGCGCTGCTGCGCGGCGGGCCGGCGCAGCGGTTGCTCGACTTCGCGGAACTTGCCGAGGCCTATGCGGTGCGCCTGCCCTTCCTGTCGGTGGTGCGGCTGCCGCGCGGCGGCGTGTCGCTGGCCGCCGACCAACCGGCGCACAGCCATACGCTGCTCGCGCCCGTCGCCTCGGTGGTGGTGCACGAGGACATCCATCCGAAAATCGTCGCGCTGGTGGTCGGCATCATGCAGGAGACGCACCGGGCGCGCAGCCTGTTCGCCGCCGAGGGCAGCTTCCCCAACGCGCTGGCGCAGGACCTGCCGCTGAACGCGGATGCCGAGCGCTACAACCTGCGCGGGCAGACCGTGCTGCAGCGTTGGCTGCCCTTCTGGGTGGCGGTCTGGGTGGAGCGGCTGCTGTTCGTGCTGCTGCCGGTGCTGGGCCTCGCGCTGCCGCTGATCCGCTTCGGCCCGGCGCTCTACGCCAGCCAGATGGAGGCGCGGGTGTGGCGCCACTACGACACGCTGCGCGGTATCGAGTCCGAGGCCGAGCACATTACCGACCCGGCCGCGCGGGCCGCGCTGCGCGCGCGGCTGGAAGCGCTGGAAGGACGCGTCGCGCGGCTGGCGCTGCCGGTCAGCTACCGGCGGCATGTCTTCGCGCTGCGGCGGGACATCGCCTATGTGCGCGAGGCGCTCGCGCAGGAGCGCGCTGAAGGGATCGAGGACCCGTGAGGCGCGTCCGTCGCGCAATGGACCGTTGAGTTCGCGGCACGATCGCGGCAGCCTGCGCGCCATGCCGGAGTCGACACAGCAGGGGAAGGCGCGCCGATGAGCGACCTCGCGAACAAGATCACCAGCCAGATCCCGTTGAAGGAACCGGCCTGGCTGAAGGAATTCAAGGCCTTCATCATGCGCGGCAACGTCATCGACCTGGCGGTCGGCGTCGTGATCGGCGCGGCCTTCACCGCCATCGTGACCTCGCTGGTCGAGGACCTGCTGAACCCCATCGTGGGCATCCTGATGGGCGGGATCGACTTCTCGAATCTGTTCATCGTGCTGTTCGGCGAACGCCGCGCGTCGCTGGAGCTGACGCGGCAGGGCGGCGCCTCGGTGCTGGCGCTGGGGTCCTTCCTGAATGCGGTGATCAAGTTCGTGATCGTCGGCTTCGCGGTGTTCTGGCTGGTCAAGATCTTGAGCAAGTTGCAGGCATCCCAGGCGGTGGCGAAGGCCACGGCGGCGCCCGCACCCACCGCGTCCGAGAAGCTGCTGGCCGAGATCCGCGACGAGCTGAAGGCCGCGCGCGGCGCCGCGCCGCCGCCGCCGCCGCCGGCGGCCTGACGCGACGTATTGCGAAGGACATCATCCGGTGCCGATCTATGACCAGTCGAACTGCCTGCTCGCGATGCGGACCACGCTCGACGGGTACCAGGCGATCCTGACCGAGCTGGACGGCGAGGACAGGCTGTCCGCGCCCTTCGTCTATCGCATCCGCTTCGCCACGGAGGCGCCGGTGGCGGCGGTGAAGGCGCTGATCGGCACCGAGGTCACGCTGTATTTCGGCCAGCCCGGGCCGGAGGTGCCTGACCTGGTGGCGCGGCGGCCGCTCAACGGGCGGTTCCGGCGCATCGCGCGCGCCGGGCGGATCGGTCGCGACGGCACGGTGCTGGAGTGGGAAGCCGAGGTGGTGCCCGCGCTGTGGTTCCTGTCGCAGACGTCCGATTTCCGCATCTTCCACGACCAGACCATTCCGCAGATCGTTGCCGCCATCCTCAACGAACAGGGCATCCTGTTCTCCGACCGCATCGTGGTGCCCGAGGCCTATGGCACGCTGGAATACTGCGTGCAGTACGACGAGACCGCACTCGACTTCGTCTCGCGCCTGCTGGAGCACGCCGGCATCTTCTACTGGCACGAGCATACCGAGGTGGCGCACACGCTGTGCTTCACCGACAACAACAACAATGTCCGCATCCCGCACCCGTCCTTCGACACGATGGCGCCGGGCGACGGCGTGCTGGAGCACGTGGCGGAGGCCTACAGCTTCCGCACCGGCACCTGGACGGTGCGCGACCACAACCTGACGCGCCCGCAGCGCGCCTGGGACAAGACCGAGCGCTTCGCGGGCGTGGCCGGCGCCGATGCCGCGGTGGTGCAGCAGTTCACCCGGCTTGAACGCTATCGCTACCCGGGCAACTACATGGCGCGGCTGCGCAGCACCGGGGGCGGCTCATCCGTCGGCCAGGTCGGCCAGGACGATGCGGACCTGATGGCGACGCGGCTCGTCGAGATCGAGGAATCGCACTGGGAGCGCTGGAGCGGCGCGGGGCTGGCGGCGGCGCTGGATGCCGGCACGAAGGTGCATCTGCAGCCCGATACCGAGGCCGATGCGGCGGACTACCTGATTACGGCCATCCGCCACCGCGTGCAGGACCATTCCAACTGGACCGAGGCGGAATGGGCGCTGCGCCACCCGGGCGGCGGCGCCGCGCCGGTACCGTCCTGCGTCAACGACTTCGACTGCGTGCCGCATGCGGTGCCGTTCCGGCCTGACCGCGTGACGCCCAAGCCGAAGGTGCCCGGCCCGCAGACTGCGCTGGTGGTGGGCGACGATGGCAAGGACATCGACACCGACGAGTATGGCCGGGTGAAGGTGCAGTTCCAGTGGGACCGCGCGCCCGCCGGTGCGCCGCCGGTCACCACCGCGGTGCCGATCCGGGTCTCGCAGGGCTGGGCGGGGGGAGGCTGGGGGCAGATCCATGTGCCGCGCGTGGGGCAGGAGGTGATCGTCGATTTCCTCAACGGCGATCCCGACCGGCCGATCGTCACGGGCCGCGTGTATGATGCCGACAACCTGCCGCCCTACGCGTTGCCCGCGAATGCCGCGGTGTCGGGGATCGTCACGCGATCGACGCCCAACGGCGGCACCGACAACTACAACGAGTTGAGCTTCAACGACACCAAGGGCTCCGAGCAAGTGCTGCTGCATGCCGAGCGCGACTATGTGGTGGAGGTGGAGAACAACGAGACGCGCACGGTCGGCATCGACGGCGGGGTGGGCAACCGGACCATCGCGATCAAGGGCAACGAGACGGTGACGATCGGCGGCAACCGCACCGTCACGGTGACCGGCAATGCGATGGACACGATCCACGGCAATGAAACGCGCAACGTGAATGGCAACGTGAACGAGACGGTGGGCGGCACGGTCACGATCAACGTCAGCGGCGCGGTGAACGTCACGGCAAGTGATGACATCAATATGACCGCCAAGACTATCAACATGAAAAGCGAAAAGCACAATCGGACCACAACTCTCTATGATTGGGTCAGCGGTCCCGGCTGCGGCAGTTACTATAATATCGTGAATTCGATCGCCCTGTTCCAGACTTACAGTTATGGGCTTGTCATCAATACGAATGCAATATCATTAACATTTAATGATGTTGCGACAACGGTGAATGTGGTTTCTCGAACGAAGGATCTTATTGTCGACAGAAAGGCACTGCTCGCCCGGGAAAATCTGGATTCAGAATTCAAGCACTCCATCATGGCGCTGGACTATTGCACAACAAGATTGACCAGAAGAGTTTCGAGTATTGAGCGACATGGAGTTCGGGTCATGGACTGAAGGACAACTTCCATGAGACATGATTCGCGATTGCCGCCTCGCCGTGCCACCGACAGCGCATGAGGGTCGTCAAGCCACTCGCCCTCGGCCTGATGACCAGGCCCTCGGAGTTCCGCCGCCGGCACTACCTGTCGGTCGCCGCGCTCAGCTTCTGCCCGATGGGCGAGGAGGCGGCGCTGCTCGGCGAAATCGCCATGTGGAAGTTCCTCCCGGAGGTGCTGCCGCCGACCCAGCCGATCGACATCACCCTGCCCAAGCCCGCGGCCGAATTCCTGGCCACCGGCAGCGCCTTCGCCCCGCGGGGCGAAGCGGTGCGCGCGCTGACCGTCAGCGTGCGCCTGGGCGCCCTCACCCGGCGCATCGGCGTGGTCGGCGACCACTACATCGAGGACGGCGTGCCGACCGACCCCACGCCCTTCACCGAGATGCCGCTGGGCTGGGAGCGCGCCTATGGCGGGCCATCCTTCGCCGAGAATCCGCTCGGGCGCGGCATCGCCGAGATGCCGTTGCCAGGCATCGGGTTCCGCGTGGCACTGCCCAACATCGTGCTGCCGGTGGGCAGCGCGGCGCGTGGCGCGCCGCACCCGGTCAACCTCGGTGCGATGGACATGGCCTGGCCGCAGCGTGCGCGCCTCGCCGGCACGCATGACCAGGCCTGGCTCGAGAATGACTTCCCCGGCTTCGCCCGCGACGTCGACTTCCGCATGGCCATGGCGGCGCAGCCCGAGCAGCGCTTCCCCGGCTTCCTGGCGGGGGACGAGGACTACGCCATCGGCAACATGCATCCGGACAAGCCGGAGCTGGTCGGCCGCCTGCCCGGGCTGCAGCCGCGCATCCTGGTGCAGCGCCGCGGCTCCGACGCCTTCGAGGACGTTCCGCTGCACCTGACCACGGTGTGGTTCTTCCCCGCCCATGAACGCCTGGTGATGGTGCATCACGGCACCATCCGCACCGAGGAGGAGGACGCGCGCGACCTCACCACGCTGGTGCTGGGTGCCGACCGCCTCGGTGCGCTGCGTCCCGTGGCGGATTTCGCGGCCGTCCATGCGGCACGGCGCGATCCCGAGGGCGGCATGATCGCCTCGCTCGACGAAGCCGCCCTGGTGCCCGCGGCGCTGCTGCGCCCCGATCCCGTGATGGAGGAGCTGCGCGGCAAGCTGGCCGAGGAGGGCCTGCCGCAGCGCCGCGCCCGTGCGCGCATGGAGCGCAACTACGAACGCCAGCGCGCGATGATGGTGGAGCGCGGCGTCGACCCGGCCAGGCTCGGCCTGGCACCGCCGCCGCCCTTCGAGCCGCTGCCGCCGCTCGACCAGCTTCTGGCGCATGCCGACCGCAAGTTCGCGGAGATGGACCGCAAGATTGCCGAGGCCGAGGCGCAGGCGGCGCAGCAGCGCGAACAGGAGGCCGCGCGCATCACCGCTGCCGGCGGCACGCCGCCCGCCCCGCCGCGCAAGCCGTCCGGCCCCCCACGCCTCGATATCCCCGACCCGCGCGCAACGCTCGATGCCCGCATCGCCGAGCTGGAAGCCCAGGGCCTGCCGGCCGAGAACGAACGCCGCATGCGCGACAACCCGGCCATGTCGCGCGACACCGCGGAGGCCGAGGCCAATCTGCGCGAGACCTATCTGATGTCCGCCGACATGCAGGACCCCGCGCCGCCGCTCGATGCCGTCGCCAACGCGGCGCGGCGCGCGCGACTGATGGATGGCACGCGCTCCGCCGTGCGGCTCGACCTGTGCGGCGCCGACCTCGCGGGGATGGACCTGGCGGGCTTCGACCTGGCGGAAGCCTGGCTGGATGGCGCCGACCTCAGCGGCGCGGACCTCAGTGGTGCGGTGCTCGACCAGGCGGTGCTGGCGCATGCGCGGCTGGATGGCGCGACGCTGGTCGGCGCATCGCTGGAGGGTGCCAATCTCGGCCGCGCCCGCTTCGAGGGTGCCGACCTGTCGGACGCCAACCTGCGCGGCGCCACGCTGCGCGATGCCGACCTGCGCCGCGCCACGCTGCGCCGTGCCGAGCTGGCCGATGCCAGCCTGGCCGGCGCGCTGCTCGAAGGCGCCGATATCGGCGGGGCGCACCTGCCCGGCTTCCTGCTGAATGAAGGCTCGCTGGCCGGGCTGCGCGCCGAGGGTGCCGACCTCACCGGCGCGGTGCTGATCCGCGTCGGTCTCGATGGCGCCGACTTCACCGGCGCGACGCTGACCGGCGCCGCCTTTATCGGCGTGACCGGCGACGGCGTGGGGTTCGAGCAGGCGCAACTGGAACGCGCGGTCTTCGTGAAGGATTGCGTGCTGCGCGGCGCGCAGTTCTCGGGTGCCATCTGCAATGGCGCCTTCATGCAGGGCGCGGTGCTGGACGGCGCGGCGTTCGACGGCGCATCGCTGGATGGCGCCGACCTGTCGGATTGCAGCCTGCATGGCGCGTCCTTCGACCTGGCGCGCGGGCGCGGCGCGCGCTTCACGGCGGCCAATCTGCATGGCGCGCATCTCACGCGCGCCGACCTCGCGCAGGCCAGCCTGGCGCGCGCGGACATCCGCGCGGCGAACCTCAGCGACACCAGCCTGTACGAGGCCGACATCGCCCGCGTGCACAGCGACGAGGCGACGCGTATCGAGCGCGTGCAGCGCACCCGCACGCGCATCCATCCGCGCCGGACGCCGACGTGAGCCGCGCCGAGATCGAGCAATTGGTGCGCGAGGGCGAGATCATCGGCGCCGATCGCGCCTGGACGGGCATCGACCTGGCCGGCGCCGACCTGTCCGGCGGCATCTTCGACGGGGCGGGCCTGTCCGGCTGCGACCTGCGCGGCGCCGACTTCACCGAGGCCGAGCTGCATGGCGTGCGGCTGGATGGCGCGAACCTGACCGGCGCGCGGCTGGCGAAGGCAAGCTTCCACGACTGCACGATGTCGCGCGCCGACCTCACCGGGGCCGACTGCACCGGCTGGACCGCCACCGGCACCGGGCTGCGCGGCGCGAATTTCGCGCGCGCCACCGTGTCGGAGGCGAATATCGCGACGTGCCGCCTGACGCGTGCGTCCTTCGCCGGTGCCTCGCTGCTGCGAACCAACATCGTGCAGTGCCGCACCGACGGCATCGACCTGTCCGGCGCCGATTGCACGGAAGCCGCGCTGGTCGAGGCCGACCTGACGCGCGCCGTGCTGGACGGCGTGCGCTTCTTCCGCACCAACTTCGTCAAGACCAGCTTCGCGGGGCTGGACCTGCGCGGCTTCGTGGCGGCGCTGTGCCATTTCAATGCCTGCGACATGACCGGCTGCAACCTGGCGGGCGCCGACCTGACGCAGGCGGTGATGGCGAAGGTGAAGGCCTCGGGCGCCGTGTTCGAAGGGGCGCGGATGGCGCGCGCGGTGCTGGTGGATGCGGTGCTGGCGCAATCCGTGCTGCGCCGTGCGGACCTGACCAGCGCCATCCTGCAGGGTGCCGACCTCACGGATGCCGATGCCACCGGCGCGGTGCTCGTGCAGGCCACCTGCGCCGGCATGAGGGCGCCGCGCGCGCGCTTTGTCGATTGCGACATGACCTATGCCGACCTCAGCCACGCCAACCTGGAAGCAGCGGACCTGACCGGCGCCACGCTGGCGCGCGCCAAGCTGCACCTGGTGCGCGACGCAGACGCGCAAATCCCCGACCGCCGCCACGCCCTGCCGCCCGACCGCGACCGCATCGAGGCGGAGCAGTGGCAGCAGCGCTTCACACCGGAGACCCCGCGATGAACGCCATGACCGGCTTCGCCCACCGCACCGACAGCGCGCGCGTGGTCGCGCAGGACGGCGCGCATTTCACCATCCTGCGCCACGGGCAGGACGAAGCGGCGCTGCGCGCCTTCTCCTGCCTGGTGGAACCCGCGCCCGGGGACCTGGTGCTGGTCGGGCAGGCGGAGGGCGAGACCTTCATCCTGGCGGTGCTGGCGCGGCGCGGCGATGCGGCCATGCGCATCGCGCTGCCCGATGGCGCGACCATCGCGGCGCCGGAGGGGCGGCTCAGCCTCGATGCCGCCACGCTGGCGCTGCGCGCGGACGCGACGGAGGTCACGACAGCCTCGATGACCGTCAGCGCCGCGCACACCGATGCCAGCCTCGGGCGCATCGCGCTGCTGGCCCAGACCATCGACACGCTGGCGCAGCGCATCGTCGGGCGCTTCCGCCGCTCCATCCGCATCGTCGAGGAAAGCGAGACGCTGCGCGCGCGCGACATCGAACTGCGCGCCAGCAACCACATGCATCTGCGCGGGGACGCCGTGACCATGCAGGGCAGCACGCTGGTCAAGCTGGACGGCGAGCAGATCCACCTGGGCTGAAGGGGCACGACGATGTTCGCGAATTGCCAGATGGGCGGGATGGACATGGCCTTCCCGGACGTGTGCCTCACGCCCGCCGTGCCTGCACCGCTGCCGATCCCCTACCCGAACATCGCCGAAGGACCGACGGCGGTGCCCCACCAGTTCACCACCATCATCGGCGTTGGGCCGATGCACAACATGGGCACCGTCACGCCGCTGACGAATGGCGACAATGCGGGTGTCGCGATGGGCGTGGCGTCGGGGACGGTGATGGGGCCGTCGCGGCATATCCTCGGCGCCTTCACCGTGCTGGTGAAAGGGTCGCCCGCGACGCGGCTGACATCGATGTCGATGCAGAACAGCACGAACATGGTCGGCGCACGGATCGTGCCGAGCCAGGTCAAGGTCATCATCCTCGCGCCGTAGATAGCGCGGGGGAGGAACACCTCCCCCGAATCCCCCTCCGTTTTTTGGCCTTTGGCTCAGGCCAACCGGACAGTCCCTGCACCGACCAGCGCCGCCAACCGCGCCGCCACCGCGACGGAAGCACCAACGTCAAGGCCGAGGGCCGCCAGCACACCGGCAGACAGCTCCGCCTCAGTCAGCGCGGGGCGCACAGCCAGCAGCGCCTGCGCGCAGGCAGCGATCTCCGCCGGCGGCACGGCAGCAGCACGGCGCAGATGCGCGGCGGCGGCGCGGCGGTCGCGCGGCACCACCTTCGTCGCGGCCGTGGCCAGCAGGCCGGCCGCCTCCGTCACGCCATGCGCGGACCGCGCCAGCGGCATGGCGTGGCGGATCGCGTCCTTCTCCTTCGCGGTCAGCGCCTCGCGCCCCGCCAGCAGGCGCAGGCGCTCCGCCAGGCTGTCCGCGGTGATGGGCGCTTCCACCGCCACGATCTCGCCGATCGCCGCCGCCAGCGTCGCGGCCGGCAATGCATCCAGCGCTCCCTGCGGCAGGTCGGGCGCGGCCTCGCGATAGGGTTCCGCGATGCCAGGCTCGGGCGGCGGCGCGGCGGCTTCCGGCACGGCGACCGGCGCGGGCGTCGCACCAAGCGCGGCCATCACCTTCGCCGCCTCGGCCTCCGGCCGCGCATACCAGGCGAGCGACCAGGCCCGCGCCAGCTTCCAGCCCATCATCTCCAGCGCGCCGGGGCGGCCGCGCTCGCGGTCGCGCGCGCAGCGCAGCGCGGCCCAGTCGCCGGCATCGGCCTCGATACCGAGGTCATAGCCATTCTCTCCACGCGCCGCGACGTCGAGGTACAGGCCGGCCAGGCCGACATGCGGCACGGGTTCCCGGCCGGCGGCAGTCACCGCTTCGGCGATCGCATCGGTCAGCGCGCCGCCGGCGCCATCGCCACCGCCGCGCGGCGCCGCCGCCGGCCCGGCCGCGAAGGCCAGGAAGGTTTTCAGCGCCGCCACCCCACGCCCCGATGCCCGCGCCAGGTCGATGTCATCCGCGCCGATGCCGGAGAACACCACGCAGCGCTTCTTCGCGCGCGTGATGAGCACGTTCAGCCGCCTTTCGCCGCCATCGGCGCTCAGCGGGCCGAAGCGCATCGCCAGGCGCCCATCCTTGTCACGGCCGTAGCCGACCGAGATCATGATCGCGTCGCGCTCGTCGCCCTGCACGTTCTCAAGGTTCTTCACGAAGAAGGGCTCGTCCGCGTGGTCGGCGAAGAAGGCATCGGCGGAGGGGTCGGCGCGGCGCGCCGTCTCGATCGCATCCATGATCGCGTCGCGCTGCTTGATCGAGAACGCCGCGACGCCGAGCGTGTCGCCGGGCGTCTGCTTCGCGTGGCGCATCACCGCCTCGGCCACGGCGGCGGCCTCGGCGCGGTTCACGCCCTCGCCGGTCTCCCAGGCGCCATCGACGCGCACCAGCGACAGGCCGAGTTCGGCCGAGCGCGGGCGCGGCGAGGGCAGCACCAGCAGGCGGTTCTCGTAGAATTCCTGGTTGGACGTTGCGATCAGGCTCTCGTGCCGCGACCGGTAGTGCCAGCGCAGCATCGCACGCGGCACGCCGCGCGCGTTGCACAGGCCGAGCACGCTCTCCACGTCGCGCGCCGCCACGGCATCGGGCGCGTCCTCGGGCGCGGTCTCCTCGGAATCCTCGGTCATGCGCTGGAAGAAGCGCGTGGGTGGCATCTGCCGGTCGTCGCCGACCACCACCACCTGGCGGCAGCGTGCGATGGCACCCAGCGCATCGACGGGTTCAACCTGGGATGCCTCGTCGATCACCAGCAGGTCGAAGGTCAGGCCCGGGCGCAAGCCGTGCGGCGGGGCGAGGAACTGCGCGACGGACAGCGGCGACATCATGAAGATCGGCTTGGCCTGCTGGATCGCACCGGATGCGCGGAGGAGCAATTCGCGCACCGGCAGATGGCCGCGCTTCTTCTCCATCTCGCCGCGGATCACGGTCATGCCCGGCGCGCCATCGCGCACCTGGCGGACGCGATCGGCATGGGCGCGCGCGGCCTCGGTGCGCGTGAGGGCGACGCGTGCGCGATCGGCCTCGCGGAATTCCGTGACGAGGCGGTCGTAGGCGGCGGCGTCGAAAGCGGCGAGGTCGGGGTGCTGGACGGTGGCGGCGCGCAGCAGGCCCTCGTGCAGGGCGTAGGCGAAGGCGTCGTCGGCGGCGTCCGGCGCGAGGCGGCCATCCTGCAGGCGCTGCACGATGGGATCGAGGCCCTGCGCCGCGGCCAGCGCGCGCCGCCAGCCCTGCCAGGGGGACAGCGCATCCGGCCGCTCCGCCCAGGCGCCGAGGCGGTCCGCGATGGACGCGAAGGGAGGGTCCGCCGTACCGAAGGCGGCGATGGGATCGAGGCCGGTCGCCTGCTTCAGCTCCGCCCAGGCGGCCGCGCCGGCTTCGAGCACGGCGGCATCGCCCGTGGGTGTCTCGGCGCCGAGCGCGGCGGCGGCCTCCGCGCCATGCTTCTGACGCCACAGGATCAGCGCGGACATCACCGACGGGTCGGTGTCCTCGCCCTTCCACAGGCGGCCGAAGGCCGCCGCGCCCAGCGCCTGTCCGCTGCGCACGCGCGCCCGCGCGGATTGGCCGGTGATGGCGGCCTCGATGGCGGCGAGCGGGTCCGTGCCGTCGCGCGCGACGCGCGCCGCGACCTCCTGCGCCGCGCGCCGCGCGGAATTGAGGAAGCCGAAGAAGCCGCCGGACGAAGCGAGGCCGGCACGCGCTTCCTCCAGCCCGGACACGTCCAGCGCGCCCGGCTTCAGGCGCGGGTCGCGCTTCGCGATGGCGAGCTGCGCGACCGCTTCCGTCAGCGACACCAGGGGCGCGGGATCGGCGCGCCAGGCGGCGGATCGCATCGCGTCCTTGTCATGCGGGGGGGCCTCGCGCAGCGCGGCGGCGGATTTCAGGCGGGTGGCGATGCCGGCCGGGCCGGCCGTCCCGCCCGATGCCGCGCCGGCCGCAGCGAAAGCGCGGATCCAGCCGGGCAGCCGTGCCATCAGCCGGTCGGCATCGGCGGGGCCGAGATCGGCACCCACGCCACGCCATGGGTTGTTCGCGCCATCCGCCTCGATGGCGCGCGCGGCCAGGTCGCGCACGGCGTCGCGCTTGGCAGCGATGGTCGCGCCATCCCAGGCGCCGGCATCGAGCGTGAAGTCTGGCACCGCCGCGCCACGGCGCCGCAGGCCGACCAGCGTGCCGATCACCTGGTGCAGCGGAATGCCGGAGGCGCCGGCGGTCGCGCGCATCGCCGCGGCATGGCGGTTCAGCCGGCCGCGCAGCGTGGCCAGGCGCTCCACCACCGCATCGCGGTTGGCGCGCGGCGGCGGCGGCGAGGCGAGCGTCGCGCGCAGCTCATCGAGCACCGCGCGCTTCGACTGCTTCTCGCTGTGCAGTTCCAGGCAGGCGGCGCCGAGGCCGATGTTTTCGAGCCGCCGCTTCACCACTTCCAGCGCAGCCGCCTTCTCGGCCACGAACAGCACGGAGCGGCCATCGAGGATCGCCTGCGCCAGGATGGTCGCGATCGTCTGCGACTTGCCGGTGCCCGGCGGTCCCTGGATCACGACATGCCCGCCGCGGCGCACGGATTCCGCGGCCAGCGCCTGCGAGCCGTCCATGTCCACGACGTGGTCGAGGCGTTCGACCGGGATCGCTTCATCGACATCGGCGTCGTCGGGGAAGACCGGCTGTGTCGTCAGCGGCGCGCCACCAACCAGCGCCTGCACCAGCGGGTGGTCGGCGAGGCCGGGATTCTCCTCCGGCCCCAGGTCGCGCCACATCAGGAACTTCGCGAAGGAGAACAGGCCGAGGGCGAGCGCATCAGGATCGACCGACCAGTCGGCGCGGTCCTTCACCGCCCCCGCCACGGCTTCCGCCCAGGCGGTGGGGTTGTAGGCGGCCTCGTCGAACGCCGGCAGCACCGTGCCGAAATTCACCTTCAGCATCTCGCGCAGGGAGAGGTTCTCGGCGATCTCGGTGGTGCCGGCGCGCAGGCGGAAAGTCTGGGAGACGCCCTCGCGCTCCAGCGCCACGGGCAGCAGGGCCAGCGGCGCACGGCGTTCCGTGGTGGGGGTCGCGGGGTCGCGCCACGACAGCACGCCGAGCGCGAGATACAGCGTCGGCACGCCGGTTTCCTCGCGCGCGGTGCGCGCATCGGTCATCAGGTCGCGCAGGCGGCGCGCCAGGTCGCTGGCGGGCAGGCGCACGCGCAGCCTGTCGTCGCGCTGCCATTCCTCGCGCGTCGCCTTGTCGTCGGCTTTCGCCACACCTTCCGCCTTGGCGGCGGCCTTGCTGGTGCGGCGGCGGCGCGGCTTGGGCTGGCCCTCGGCGGGCTCGGCGGGCGGCGGGTCCTCGCCGGCGGCCTCGAAGCCGAAGGCGCGGCCGGCACCCAGGGCGGCGGCGACGAAATCCGCGTCCTCGTCGTCCAGGATCACCACGCCGCGCGACCGGCCGGGCTTGGGCAGCGACAGCAGCCGGTTGCGGGTCGAGAGATCGAGGAGGGCGCGGCGCGCCTCCTCCAGGGCCTGGCCAAGCTGGGTCATGCACCCGCTATAGCGCGGTGCGCCGAGTCCCGCAGGTGCTGGAACCGTTTCAGGGCGCCTCGGCTCACGGCAACGACTCGGGGCCCATTGCTCTCGCGAGCATCTGCACCCGCATGGATGATTCCATCCGGTCGGGCGCCACTCTCGTCAATCGGCTGCGCCGAGCAGCCGGCGCAGGCGCAGCTCCTCGAGGTCGAGTTCCTCGACCAGCCGGGACATCAGGGCTTCCTCCAGGCGCGCCTCGTCGTGGTGTTGCAGCAGCCGGTCGCGCCCGGCGCGCACGGCGTGCAGCCGCGCCTCCAGGCGCGCGGCCCGTTCGGCGGCAACCGGACCCTGGTCGATGCCGGCCAGCAGCCGGACCCGGTCGCGGAATTCGGCCAGCAGGTCCTTCGCGATGGCGCCGGAGAGCAGGTCCTCCGCGCGGCGTTCGACTTCCTGCAGGGCGGCATGGGCGACCAGCATCCGCGCCGCCGCTTCCTGGTCGGACATGGTGGTGCGCCGCGGTTCCTCGACGCCCAGCCGGCGGATCAGCCATTCCAGCGAGGTGCCCTGCACCACCAGCGTGGCGAGGATGGCGCAGAAGGACAGGAACACCAGCAGGTCGCGCTCGGGGAAGGCGGCGGGCAGCGCCAGGGCGGCGGCCAGCGACACCACGCCGCGCATGCCGGCCCAGGACAGCACCGTGATATGCGCCCAGGGCGGCATCGGGTCGCGCCGGCGCACCGCCGGGATCCGGCGCGGCAGCCAGCTGGCCGGGAACAGCCACAGGAAGCGCGCGAGGATCACCACCAGCGAGACGGTCACCGCCAGCGCCACCAGGTGGCCCGCGGTGTAGTGGCCCAGCCGCTCCAGGATGCCGTTCAGCTGCAGCCCGATCAGGATGAACACCAGGCTGTTCAGCACGAATTCGATGAAGGTCCAGACGGCGCGGGATTCGCGGCGCGTCCGGGCGGCCAGGCGGTTCTGCGCGCGCCCCAGCACCAGCCCGCTGAGCACCACCGCGATCACGCCCGAGGCGCCCACCAGCTCGGCCGCGAAGAAGGCGGCGTAGCAGGCGATGAAGGCGGCGGCGGTCTCCAGCAGCGAATCCTGCAGACGCTCGCTGGCCAGCACCGTGAGCCGCCCGATCGTCCAGCCCACCAGCGCGCCGCCGGTGGCCACCATCACGAAGGTTGCCCCGGCCTCGGTCCAGGAGAAGGACCCCGCCATCATGGCCAGCACCGCGGAGCGGTAGAGCACCAGCGCCGTCGCGTCGTTGATCAGGCTCTCGCCTTCCAGCACGGTGACGATGCGCCGCGGCAGGCGCAGCTTCTGCAGCACCGCGGCGGCCGCCACCGCGTCGGGCGGGGCGACGATGGCGCCGAGCGCGATCGCCGCCGCCCAGGGGAAGCCCGGGATCAGCAGCTTCACCGCCGCCGCCACGCAGAAGGCGGTGAACAGCACGCCGCCCAACGCCAGCAGCAGGATGGGCCGCAGGCTGACGCGGAAGGCCGCCCAGTCCGTGCGGATGGCACTGAGCTGGATCAGCGGCGGCAGGAAGAAGGCGAGGGCGAATTCGGGGTCGAGATCGACCTCCGGCATGCCGGGGATGAAGGCGATGGCCATGCCCCCCAGCACCAGCACGACCGGGTAGGGCAGCTTCGCGAGCCGCGCCACCAGCGCGAAGCCGACGCAGGCCGCCATCAGCGCCAGCAGGATGTGCAACAGGGCCATGCCGGCAGCCTGCCAAGCCCGGACGGGCCGGGAAAGCCGGGCCTGGGATTCGCGCCCAAGGCTTCCCATTTTGGGAAGCATGCTCGACGCCCCCCTCCCCGCTTCCGACGCCCCCCTGCTGGATGCCTATTCCCGCGCCGTGACCGCGGCCGTCGCCCGCGTCGGGCCGGCGGTGGTGCATGTCGCCGCCGGGCGCGGGACGGGATCGGGGGTGGTGATCTCGCCAGACGGGCTGATCCTGACCAACAGCCATGTGCTGGCGGGCGCCACGCGGGTCGAGGCGCGCACGCCCGACGGACGGCACTTCGCGGCCCGGCTGCTGGGCGACGACCCGCCGACCGACCTGGCGGTGCTGCGCGCCGAGACGCCGGCGGCGCTGGCGGCGGCCGAGCTGGGCGATTCCGCCGCGCTGCGCCCCGGCCAGGTGGCAATCGCGATCGGCAATCCGCTGGGCTTTGCCAATACCGTCACGGCCGGCATCGTCAGCGCGGTCGGGCGCGCCCTGCCGGCGCGCCATGGCTGGCCGATCGAGGACCTGATCCAGACCGACGCGGCGCTCAATCCCGGAAATTCCGGCGGCGCGCTGGCGGATTCCGCCGGGCGCGTGGTCGGCATCGCCACCGCGGTGATCGCCGGGGCGCAGGGGCTGTGCTTCGCCATCGCGGCGGAGACGGCGCGGGTGGTGCTCGGCCAGGTGCTGCGCTTCGGGCGGGTGCGGCGCGCGGTGCTGGGGCTGGCGGCGGAGCGCACGGCGCTGCCCGAGCGCCTGGCCCGGGCCGCGGGGCGCCCGGGCCAGGGCTTCGGTGCGCGCGTGGTGCGCGTGGTCGCCGACGGGCCGGCGAGCCGCGCCGGCGTGCGGGAGGGCGATGTGCTGGTGGCGATCGAGGGCGCCGCGATCACCGGCGCCGATGCGCTGCTGCGCTGGCTGGATGCCGGGCGCATCGGGGTGCCGGCGCGGCTGCTGCTGCTGCGCGGCACCGAGGTCCAGGATGTCGCGATCGAGCCGGGCGAGAGGCCGGGCTGAGGCCGCGTCATTCGTCCTTGCGCCAGCGCGTGAGCACGACCACCAGCACCAGGCAGACCAGCACCACCGTGGCCATCATGCCCTGGACCACGCCGAAATTGGGGCTGTCCCGTGCGACGAAGAGCGCGGCCATGGCGCCACCCAGCGCGAGCAGCCCGCGGACGAGCAGGTTGATCATGCGGGCGTGTCCCCGGTGTCGCGCGGCGCCGGCCGCGCGATGGATGCATCGCGGGGTTCGACCCGCGCGCTGGGCCCATCGCGCGCCTCGAGCCGCGCCAGCGTCGTCCTGAGCAGGGCGATCAGCTCATCCAGTTCGCGCTGGCGCATCAGGTCGACCTTTTCGTGCAGCAGCGCGATCTCGGCCTCGGCGCGGATGTTGACCTGGTAGTCGGCGGTGGCGCGGTCGCGGTCGAGGTCGGCCGAGCGGTTCTGGCTCATCATGATGATCGGCGCGGTGTAGGCAGCCTGGAAGGACAGCAGCAGGTTGAGCAGGATGAAGGGATAGGGGTCCCAGGCGCCGCTGCCGAACAGCGCATTGCCTATGATCCAGGCGCTGAGCAAGCCGCTCTGGACCATGATGAAGCGCCAGGAGCCGACGGTGGCGGCGACACCGTCCGCGAGGCGGGCGCCGAGTGTCGGTGGTTCCGGCGGGCCGCCGGCGCGGCGCCGTCGGCGGGAGCGCGCGAGGGCCGCGCGCAGATGCGTGCCGGCGAGCCCGCCGCCATGATGGTGCGAATGCGGTATGGCGCTGCTGGTCATGGGGCGTCCTGCGCGGTGGAGGCGCAGGCAGCCTGGAACCGGTCGCGCCGTTTCTCAATGGCTGGATCGCAGCGTCCCGCCATCCACATGGATGACTTGCCCCGTGATGTAGCGGGCGCGCGGCGAGCAGAGGAAGGTGACGAGCACGGCCAGGTCGTCGGGCTCGCCGATGTAGCCGACCGGGACTTCCTTCTCGGCCCAGGCGCGGCGGGATTCCTCGGTGGGCATCAGGCGGGTGTCGATCTGTTCGGAATGGATGCGGCCTGGTGGCACGCAGTTCACCGTGATGCCGTCGCGGCCGAGCGTGCGCGACAGCGCCTTGGACCAGATATGGACCGCGCCGTTGGGGGCATTGGCGGGGTTGATGGAGAAGGGTTCATCGGTCCCGGTCAGGCTGACGATGCGCCCCCATTTGTTGGCCTGCATGGATGGGATCAGGGCGTGGGTAATGCGCCGGCCGGCCTCGAAGTTGAGCAGCATGGCCTCGGCCCAGACGTCGTCGCTGCCGAGGTCGGTCTGCGGGCGCGAGCCGCCGGCATTGTTCACCAGGATTTCGCAGCGGCCGAAGTGGGTCAGCACGGCGTCGCGGATGCGCGGGGCGGCGTCGGGCGCGGTGATGTCCTGTTCGATGATGAGGGGCGTGGCGGAGGCGGGGAGTTCGGCGGCGAGGGTTTCGAGCAACGCGCGCCGGCGGGCGAGGATGGCGAGGCGACAGCCCTCTGCGGCGAGCATCGTCGCGATGGCGCGGCCGAGGCCGACGGAAGCGCCAGTGACAAGGGCGACCTTGCCGGTGAGGTGGAGGTCCATGGGGTGCTCCGCGATGAGGGTTGCGGGCAGCGTGGCATGGCGGGCGGCGCACGGCGATGGGGTGGCATGAGCAACGGATCGCGCAGCGATCCGGGAGCGCACGGCGCGACCGCGCCCAGCCTGCACATCGCGTTCAATGCGCCGGTGCCGGGCGCGCGAGCCAAGTCGGCGCATGCCGGCGCCCGGCGCCTGAGGGCGAAGAATGCGGATCGCGCAGCGATCCGGGAGCGCAAGGCGCGACCGCGCCCAGACGGTCAGCAGCGCACGGCGCCATAGTGCGGGGCGCGAAGGCAAGCCGGCCGGATGGCCGGCGCCCGCCGCCTAGGGGTCGAAAAAAGTCTCAGGCGGCCGTGACGAAGGCGCGCAGGCTTTCCGCTTCCTGCTCGGCCTCGGCGATGCGCGCCTTCACCAGGTCGCCGATCGAGACCATGCCCGTCAGCCGACCCTCCTCCATCACCGGCAGGTGGCGGCAGCGATGCTGCGTCATGGCGCCCAACGCCTCGGCCACCATCGTCTCGCCGCGCACGGTGATGAGGTCGGCGGTCATCAGTTCGCGCGCCGTGCGCGACAGCGCGGCGGCGCCTTCGCGTGCCACGGCGCGGACGATGTCGCGCTCGCTGACGATGCCGAGGATGCTGCCATCCAGGTCGCGCACCAGCGCGGCGCCGATGCGGTGCTGCGCCAGCGCCTGCGCGATGGCGGTGGCGTCCTCGCCCGGTCCGACCGTGAAGACGTCGCTGCCCTTGCCCTGCAGGATCGCACCGATGTTCATGCCCGTTCCCTCCTTGTGCCGCGCGCCAGGGGGCGCGCGCAGCGCGACCGGGGACAGGCCGGGGGACAGCAGCGACGCGAGGGGGTCCGGCACTCCCGGTCGGCGCAACCAGGACGCGAGCGTGCCAGGGTCGCCGCGCGCGATGCAAGGAAGAAGCGCGGCGCGTCGCGGATCGGTGAAGGGTGCTGCGGTCAGTGCGCCGGCGCGGCACCGCCGGCGAGCTGCGTGCGCACGAGTTCCGCGAAGCGACCATCCTGGGCGACCAGCGCGGCGAAGGGGCCGCGTTCGGCGACCTGGCCGCCCTCGAAGACCAGGATCTCGTCGGCCTCGCGCACCGTGGACAGGCGATGGGCGATGATGAAGGTGGTGCGGCCGGCCATCAGCGCGGCCAGCGCCTTCTGCACGCGCGCTTCCGTCGCGGCATCGAGCGCGGATGTCGCTTCGTCCAAGATCAGCACCGGCGGGTTCTTGATGAGCGCGCGCGCGATCGCCAGGCGCTGGCGCTGCCCGCCCGACAGGTTCGACCCGCGTTCGCCCACCACCGTGTCGTAGCCCTGCGGCTGGCGGGTGATGAAGTCATGCGCCTGGGCCTCGATGCAGGCGGTCTCGATCTCGGCCTGGGTGGCGTCGGGGCGGCCGACCAGCAGGTTCTCGCGGATGGTGCGGCTGAACAGCATGGATTCCTGGAACACCACGCCGATATTGGCACGCAGCGATTCCAGCGTGATGCCGCGCAGGTCGTGGCCATCCAGCGTGATGCGGCCCTGGGACGGGTCCCACAGGCGTTGCAGCAGCGCCATGGCGGTGGACTTGCCCGCGCCGGTCTGGCCGACCAGCGCGATCGTCTGGCCCGGGCGCGCGGTGAAGGACACGTCGCGCAGGATGGGCGGGCCGCCGGGATAGGCGAAGCCGACCGCTTCGAAGGCGACCTCGCCGTTGGCACGGCCGATGTCCTGCGCGTCGGGGGCTTCCGGCACGGAGGATCGCGCGTCGAGCACCTCGAACAATTCGGCGATGCGCGGCTGCACGAAGACCATGTGCGAGACGAAGCCGACCGCGCCTTCCATGCGCCCGATCAGCAGCGTGGCGAAGCCCATGAAGGACACGATCTCGCCCACGCTGGCCTGGCCGCGCACATGCAGGATCGTGCCGAAGACGAAGATGGCGATGACGCAGATGGTGCTGGCCGCACGCGTTAGCACTGAGACGATCGCCCACCAGTTCAGCACCGGGAACTGGTGGTCGAGCACCTGGCGGATGATGTCGCCGAACAGCCGCGCCTCGGAATTCAGCCGCGTGAAGGACTGCACCACCACCACGTTGGACAGCGCATCCTGGGCATTGCCCGCGAGGCGCGTATGGAAGGCCTCGACCTTCGCCTGGGCTTCCTGGGTGCGGCGGATGACCAGCGCCGAGACGACCGCGAAGATCACCACCAGCGCGACCAGCAGCAGCCCGAGCCGCCAGTTCATCGCCATGGTCAGCGGCAGCAGCACCACGAGCGAGACGAAGGTGATGACGTGTTCGCGGAAGAAGCCGAGCCACAGCCCGAACAGGTTGTCGGTGCCGACCAGCATGACCTTCATCAGCCGGCCGGACTGCGTATCCCCGTGGAAGGACAGCGGCAGCGCCAGCACATGCTGGAAGTAGTCGTGCATGATCCGCAGCCGGTTGCGGTGCGCCATGCGGTCGGCAAACAGCCCGACCGCGACATTGCCGGCGATGCCCGCGATGCCGACCAGGCCCCACACCACCAGGAGCTGCGTCGCTTCCGTCCAGAGCGCGGCGGGCTCCATCCTGTCCGAGCGCGCCAGCAGGTCCACCACCCGGCCGAACAGCACGGGTTCCAGGAATTGCAGCCCCGCCAGGCCCAGCGCCGCCAGGCCGAGGCCGAGCGCCATCGGTCGATCGCTGCCGAGCATCCAGAGGACGCGGCCGTAAAGCCTCAGGAACCCCATGCGTCCGCGCCCCCTGGCCGCGCCAACCCCGCTAACGCCCCGGATGGTAGAGCGTTTCGTGCCGGCGCGGTATTGGCGCCGGCAGGTTGATCCGGCGGCGCCGACAAGCCACCTTGATGCCGTCAACGTGACCTAGCCCGCCGAGGCGGGCGCCGGGAGGAACAACCAATGATCGATCGCCGCGCCCTGTTGGGCGGCATTGCCGCCACTGCCCTCGCCGCCCCTGCCTTCGCGCAGGCCTGGCCGGCGCGGCCCATCCGCTTGGTGGTCGG
Source organism: Roseomonas sp. (assembly GCA_051860065.1). Lineage (GTDB taxonomy): Bacteria > Pseudomonadota > Alphaproteobacteria > Acetobacterales > Acetobacteraceae > Neoroseomonas. The sequence continues at coordinate 97,041 of JBHYEQ010000016.1, read as the reverse complement.
CTTCCCGCCGGGCGGCACCACGGACCTCGCCGCGCGCGTGCTGCTGGAACCGCTGTCCACGCGCCTGGGCCAATCCGTGGTGGTCGAGAACCGCCCCGGCGGGTCGGGCGGCAATGTCGGCGCCGATGTCGTCGCGAAGGCCGAACCCGATGGGTACACGGTGCTGATGCAGACCGTGTCCTCCGGTGCGATCAACCACGGCCTGTACCGCGAGCGCATGCCGCATCGTCCGGACGCCATGGTGGGCGTCGCGCTGGTGGTGAAGGTGCCCAACGCCATCTTCGTGACGAACGAAATGCCGGTCCGCACGCTGCGCGAATTGGTGGACTACGCCAAGGCGCGGCCGGGGCGGCTCAATATCGGGTCGTCGGGCGTCGGCACCTCGCTGCACATGACGGGCGAGTTGCTGAAGCAGGCCGCCGGCATCGACATGACCCACGTGCCCTTCCGCGGTGCGGGGCCGATGTTGCAGGAGATCATCGCCGGGCGCGTCGAGGTGGGCGTGGACAACCTGCCTTCGGTCATCGGCCACCTGCGCGAGGGGCGGCTGCGGCCGCTGGCGGTCACCACCGCCACGCGCACGCCCGCGCTGCCCGACGTGCCGACCTGCGCGGAAGCGGGCTTCCCCGCCGTCGAGGCGACCGCCTGGTTCGGCGTGACCGCACCGGCGCGCACGCCGCAGCCGATCGTCGACCGCCTGGCAGCGGCCATCAACGCCAGCCTGGCCGACCAGGCGGTCTGGCAGCGCCTGGCGGATCTCGGCGGGCAGAAGCCAGACCTGACGCCGGACGGGCTTTCCACGCCGGCCACCTTCCAGGCCTTCATCGACGCGGAGATCGTGAAGTGGGCCGAAGTTGTGCGCCGCGGGAACATCACGGTGGACTGAAAGGTCGGGAGGGTTCCGCCCTCCCGAACCCACGCGGGCTCCCATCGCAGATGCTCTGCATCTGCGATGGGTCCCGACGCCGGGGGCATACGTGCCCCCGGACCCGCGATGACTGAAGGGCCGGTTTGGAGGAGGGGCGCGTCGGTGCGCCTGACGCGACGGGGACGCCATGCCCCTCCTCGAAACCGGCCCTTTAACCCCGGGTCTGGGAGGCGGTTGCCTCCCAGCGGGGGGTCCGGGGGGCTGGCCCCCCGCCTTCCGCCCGCCGCGCCTGGACCCACCGCCGCATGGTCCGTACGGTTGGCTGCAACGGGGCCGCAGGTTCCGACACGGGAAGGAAGGACACGTCCATGAGGCTCGACCGCCGCGCATTGCTGGCGACACCCCTGCTGGCGCTGGCGCGCCCGGCCTTCTCGCAGGCCTTTCCCTCGCGGCCCATCCGCATCGTGGTGCCCTTCACGCCAGCCGGCACGACCGACCTGGTGGGTCGCCTGACGGCGGAGATGCTGGGCCGGCGGCTGAACCACCAGGTGGTGGTGGACAACCGGCCGGGAGCGTCGGGCAATGTCGGGGCGGAATACGTCGCGCGCAGCGAGCCCGACGGGCACACGCTGCTGCTGACCACCATCGGCACGGGGGCGATCAACTTCGCGGTGTTCCGCGACCGCATGCCCTACAAGCCCGAGGACCTCGCGGCCGTCGCGCTGATGACGCGCGTGCCGAATGTGCTGATGGCGTCGAACAACACGACCATCCGCTCGCTGGCGGACCTCGTGGCGGCGGCGCGGGCGCGGCCGGGGGCGATCAACTACGGCACGGCGGGCATCGCGACATCGCCGCATGTGGTGGTGGAGCAGCTGCGGCTCGCGACCGGCATCGACATCACGCATGTGCCCTATCGCGGATCGGGCCCGATGCTGACCGAGATGGTGGCGCAGCGCATCGAGATCGGCATGGACAACATCCCCTCCGCCCTGCCCTTCATCAAGGATGGGCGCATCCGCGCAATCGGCGTGACCAGCGCGCAGCGCAATGCCTCGCTGCCCGACGTGCCGACCATCGCCGAGCAGGGCCAGCCGGGCTTCGAGGCGACCGCCTGGTTCGGCGTGCTGGCGCCGGCGGCCACACCCGCGCCGATCGTGCAGCGACTGGGAACGGAGATGAACGCGATCGCGCTGGACGCAGGCTTCACCGAAAGGCTGGCGGCACTCGGCGCCGACCGGCCTGGCCTGACGCCCGATGGCGGCACCAGCCCCGCCACCTTCGCCGCGTTCATGCGCGCCGAGGTGGCGAAATGGGCCGATGTGGTGAACCGCGCGAATATCCGCGTGGAGTGACGACGCGCCACGCTTGACGCTGCGCGCGGCAGGCGCCCACCCTTCCGCCATAACGGGAGGAAACAGGCCATGACACCACCACGCACGGGGATCGGGCGGCGGGTTCTGCTTGCGGCGCCGGTGCTGCTCGCCACGCCGGCGCTGGCGCAGGCGCCGTGGCCCAATCGGCCGGTGCGGATCATCGTGCCATTCGGGCCTGGCGGGCCGACCGATGTGGTGGCGCGCATCCTGGCGAATGGGCTGTCGCCGGCCATCGGCCAGCCGGTGGTGATCGAGAACCGCGGCGGCGCGGGCGGCAATATCGGCACCGCGCTGGCGGCGCGCGCCACGCCGGATGGCTACACCTTCCTGGTGCCCTCGACCGGCTTCGTGGTGAATGCCAGCCTGTTCCGCAACCCGGGCTATGACCCGATCCGCGACTTCATGCCCATCACCGAACTGGGTGCCTCGCCCGACGTGTTCCTGTGCGGCGCGGGGTCGTCGATCCGCAGCCTGGACGACCTGCTGGCGAAGGCGCGGGCGACGCAGGGGGGGATGCATTTCGCCAATCCCGGCACGGGGTCGACGCCGCACCTGGCGGGCGAGCGGCTCGCGATCGAACGGCAATTGACCTTCGTGCAGGTGACGCACAGCTCCGCGGCGCTGGCGGTGCAGGCGCTGCTGGCGGGCAATACCGAGATCGGCGGCACCGCGCTCGCTTCCTCCCACGCGCAGATCAAGGCGGGGGCGCTGCGCGCGCTGGCGCTGACCGGCCCCGAGCGGTGGTTCGACCTGCCGGATGTGCCGACGATGGTGGAACTGGGCTATCCGGGCTTCGTGTCGGAGACCTTCCTGAGCCTGCATGCGCCGGCCGGCACGCCGCAGGCGGTGGTGGACCGCATGGCGCGGGAATCGACGGCGGTGATGGGCGACGAGCAGACGCGTGCGCGGATGCGCAATGCCGGCTTCATCGTGCGCCCGGACGGGCCGGCGGCGCTGGGCGCGCGCGTGGCGCGGGAGGTGGCGTCGTGGCGCGACCTCATCACGCGCGCGCGCATCGCTGTTGAATAGCCCTCAATCGGCGGGCGCCGGCTTTTTGTCTGCCCTCAAGCGCCGGGCGCCGGCATTCGCCGGCTTGGCTTGCGCGCCACGCACTGGTGCGCTCGGCCCGACAGTCAGGTTGGGCGCGGTCGCGCTGTGCGCTCCCGGATCGCGCATCCGCGCGATCCGCGGCAGGGCGTCGTGATGCGGTTGATCGCGCGGCTTGGTGGGCTTTGGGCGCGCGCGACGACGTCGCACGCGGATGAAGCGCCCCGGTGCGCGTGAAGCGAAGCGCGGCTGCTCAGGCCGACCGAAAGGCGGATCGTGCGCATGCACGATCCGGGAGCGCACCGCGCGACCGCGCCCAGACCATCAGCCGCCGGCAGCGCACCAGTGCATGGCGCGAAGGCAAGGCCGGCGGATGCCGGCCGCCCGCCGTTTGAGGGCTCAGGAAACCGTCTCCGACGGCGGGTAGTTCAGTTCCACGGCGATGCCGTCCGGGTCGTGCAGAAACAGCTGCGTCTGGCGGTCGCGCGGGATCACGCGTTCCTCGTAGGGCAGGCCGCTCTTCACCAGGCGTTCGCGCATCTCGGCGAGGCCCGTGCAGCTGAAGGCGATGTGGTCGAGCAGCCCGGTCGGGCCGACAACGCGCTCGGGCCAGCCGGCCTCGCGCTGCGGGCGCGGGCCGATCAGATGGACCGTCGGGTTGCCGCCGCAATAGAGCCAATGCCCCTCGAAGCCGAGCGGCGGGCGATAGCCTTCCTCGAGCCCCAGCACGTTCACGTAGAAGTCGCGCGTGCGGGCCAGGTCGACCGGGCGGATCGTGTAGTGGTTGAGGCCTTCGAGCGGCATGGTGATGGTCCTTCGGCTCAGAGTCTGTGACGCAATCGAACTTGTGCCTGAATGCCCGTGGATGGCGCACACTGTACTCGGGCGATGTCACTCCCGACGGGCATTCATTCACAAACTCTCAGAGGAAGCGGGGGTTCGGCGCCAGCCCCATCAGGTGCTGGCCGACCGTCTCGAAGTGGCTGCGCCGCGCCTGCACCTGCTGCGTGACGGCATGCAGGTCGCGGAAGCGGCGCTCGAAGGGCTGGGATTCGAAGATGGCGGTCGCACCCGCCTCGGCCCAGGCGAAATCGGCGGCCTCCTTGGCCTGGTGGATGGCGAAGGTGGCGGCCAGGCGGATCGACACCTTCTGGTCCGTCGTCATGGTGCCGCCCGTCGCGATGTGGTCCTGCACCTCGCGCAGCGTGGTGAGAAGATTGGCGCGCGCGGCGCGCCACTTGCCCTCGGCGATGGCGAGGCCGCTTTGCAGCACCGGGCTGTCGCGCAGCATGCGCGTCGTGGATTGCGGCGTCTTGGCGCCGGCCAGGTCCGTGAACGCATCGAGCATGCCGCGCGCGATGCCCAGCGCCACCGCCGCGAAGCCGGACGCATACAGATGCGTGGTGGTGAAGCGATACAGCGCGGCGTTGCCCTGCGGGTGACGTTCGTCGTCGCGGTCGCGGCGCACGCTGAACGCCTCGGGCACAAAGAGGTCGCGCACGGCGTAGGTGTCGGAACCCGTGCCGCGCAGGCCCATGACCTGCCAGTTCGCGGTCATGGTCACCGCCTCGCGCGGGAAGAGCATGGTGCGTTCGTAGGGCGCGCCCTCGGGCGTGGTGCGCAGGGTGCCGTCGCGCTCGCGCACCTTGCAATGGCCACCGAACCAGGTCGCGTGCCGGCCGCCGCTGGCGAAGGTCCAGCTACCGGTGACGCGATAGCCGCCATCGACCACCTCGGCCACCTGGTCGGGGCCGACCGAACCCCAGGCGAGCGCGGCATCGCGCGCCCCCCAGATGCTGCGCGCCACGCTGGGCGCGACATAGGCGGCCGCCATGGAACAGCCCGAGGCCTGGCCGATGCACCAGGCGACCGAGGCATCGGCGCGGGCGATCACCTCCATCATGCGGACATAGGTCTCGGGTGTCGTCTCGTCGCCCCCGATGCTGCGCGGCAGCAGGGTGCGGAACAGGCGCGCGCCATGCAGCGCGTCGAGGAGTTCGGGCGGCAATGCGCGGTCGGCCTCGATGCGCGACGCCGCGGCCTCGATCGCGCCGGCCCTTGCGCGGGCGCGCAGCACCGGGTCGTCGGGCAGCGGTGCGGGCACGATGCGTTCGATGGCTGCGGCCATGCTGCTGTTTCCCCCGCCGGTCGTTGGGGGAAAGTCTGGCGTGCCGGCGCTTGCGGCGTCAATCGGCGGCGTCAGGCGGCGAGCAGCCGGCGCGCCACCTCCACCACCAGGCGGAACAGCAGCGCGGTCGCGATGATGGAGGCCAGCGCGATCAGCAGCAGGCGCGCGGTCGAGGGGCGCGGGCGCGGCGGCGGGCCGTGGCGCGGCGGTTCGTCACCCTGCGAGGCTGGTGTCGGCATCCTTCCCCCTGTTGCGCCGCGTCGAGGCGTGGTGTTCCTCTGCTTGCGCCGCCCCGGCCGATGCGCCGGAGGGAGAGCACGTTACCGGCATCGCCGCCACCGGACCACGACGAGGCGACAGCGCCCCCGCATCGCGCCATAAGTGGGGGCCGGCCTCGCTGCCGGACCGCCACCCGCACAAGGGGCCGCCGAAGGCCCCGGCACAGGAGGACGCCCATGCCCATCGCCCGCCGCCCGCTGATCGCCGGCGCGCTTGCCGCGCTGCCCCTGCCTGCCCTGGCCCAGGACGGTCCCTTCCCGTCGCGCCCGGTCCGCATGGTGGTGAATTTCCCGCCGGGCGGGACCACCGACATCGCCGGGCGCATCTATGCCGAGCGCCTGCAGCAGCGCATCGGCCAGCCGGTGCCGGTCGAGAACCGCGGCGGCGCCACCGGCAATATCGGGTCGGAGGCGGTCGCGCGCGCCGCGCCCGACGGATACACGGTGCTGACCACGGCGGTTTCGCCGGCCGCCATCAACTACGCGCTGTTCGGCGCGCGCATGCCCTACAAGCCCGAGGATCTCGCGGCGGTCGGGCTGTATCTGCGCGTACCCAACGTCATCATGGTGCATCCCTCGCAGCCGATACGCACCATCCAGGAGCTGGTCGATGCGGCGAAGGCGCGGCCGGGCGCGCTGAACTACGGCAGCGCGGGCAATGGCGGGTCGCCGCACATGTCGATGGAGATGTTCAAGCTGCGCGCCGGCGGGTTGCAGATCACGCATGTGCCCTTCCGCGGCGCCGGGCCCATGCTGATCGAGGCGGTGGCCGGGCGGCTGGAATGCTCGGTGGACAACCTGCCATCGTGCATCGGGCATATCCGCGACGGGCGGCTGCGGGCGCTGGCGGTGACCGGGCATGTGCGGTCGTCCGTGCTGCCCGACGTGCCGACGCTGGCGGAGACGATCGCGCCGGGCTTCGAGGCGACGGCCTGGTTCGGCATGCAGGCCCCTGCCCGCACGCCACGGCCGATCATCGAACGCCTGGGCGCCGAGCTGGATGCGATCAGCAAGGAACCGGCAGTGCGGGCGAAGCTGGCGGATCTGGGTGCCGATCCGCCGAACCTGACGCCGGATGGCGGCACGACGCCGGCGGCCTTCGAGGCCTTCATCCGCGAGGAGATCGCGAAATGGGCGGAGGTGGTGCGGGCATCGGGGGCGCGGATCGACTGAGGGGCCTCCGGCGGCGCTGGCGCCGCGCGCCTGTGGCAGCGTTGACGGCGCGCGCCTGCGGCGGCGTTGACGGGGCGCGCCTGCGGCCACGTTGACGTCGCGCGCCTGCGGCGCGACCACTCCCCCATGCAACGCACCTTCTACGGCTGGGCCACGCCCAATTCGAACCGCGTCACCGTGATGCTTGAGGAATGCGGCCTCGACTACGCGGTGCGCGGCGTGAACATCCGCAAGCGCGAGCAATTCGCCCCCGAGATCCTGGCGCTGAACCCCTATGGCAAGGTGCCGATCCTGGTCGAGGACGCTGAGGACGGCAGCGCGCCGCTGGTGCTGTTCGAAAGCGGCGCCATCCTGCTGCACCTGGCGCAGACGCAAGGCATGCTGCTGCCCGACGATCCTCGCGCGCGGGCCGAAGCCATGGCCTGGCTGATGGTCGCGCTGACCTCGCTTGGTCCCTATACCGGCCAGGCGCATCACTGGACGGACCTGGCGGCCGAGAAGCCGCCGGCGGCACGCGCGCATGCCCTGGCGCTGGTGGATCGCGTCTATCGCCTGCTGGAGGAACGCCTGGCCGCGGTGCGGTATCTGGGGGGCGAGGCCTATTCCATCGCCGATGTCGCGGCGTATCCCTGGGTGGCGCGGGCATCATGGGCAGCGCGCACGCTGCACGAGACGCCCCACATCGCACGGTGGTTCGCCACGGTCGGCGCGCGCCCGGCGGTGCAGCGGGGGATGGCGCAGCCGCAGGGTGCGGTGCTGGCGTAGCGGCGGACCCGCCACGCCCCGTCCAGCAACCGGTTGGACGACCGCTGGTCCATGCCGGTCCACTCGCCCCGACCGGGCGGTGATCGTCAGGCTGCCGGTGCGCCGCAGCCGCGGCACGCAGCGCGCAAGCGCGATCAGACGCCGCGGAACACCGGCGCGCGCTTTTCGCGGAAGGCCGCGAGGCCTTCCTGGATATCGGCGCTCTCCTTGCAGATGCGCGCGCGTTCCTCGCAGGCGGCGACGTCCAGCGCGCCGTGGCCGATCTCGTTCAGCGCCTGCTTGATGCCCTGCACCGCCAGCGGCGCCATGACTTCCAGCGTGCCGGCCAGCCGGTCCACCGCGGCGTCGAGTTCCGCCGGCGCGACCAGCTGCGTCAGGTAGCCGATGCGCAGCAGTTCCTCGGCACCGAGCTTTTCGGCCGTCAGGAACAGCCGCTTGGCGTTGTTCAGGCCGAGGCGGGAGACATAGCGGCGCAAACCGCCCGGATAGTAGTGCACACCCAGCCGGGCGGCCGGCATGAACATCTCCATCCCCGTCACGCCGATGCGGAAATCCGCGGTCAGCGCCAGGTCGGTCGAACCGCCATACACACCACCCTGCAGGCGCATGATGGTGGGCACGCGCAGCTTTTCGAAGCGATCCACCATGACGTCGAAGCCCGGGGCCTTCGCGGCGGCCTCCTTGTCCTCGGCGAAGCCGCCGAGGTGAAAGCCGGCGCTGAAGGCGGGGCCCGAGGCGGCCATCACGAGCACGCGCAGGTCGCGGTTCGCGTCCACCGTGTCGAAGTAGTCCATCAGGCGGATGATGTCGCCGGGCTCGACGCGGTTGCGGTGGCGCGAACGATGCAGGCGGATGGTGGCGCGGCGGCCGCTGATCTCGAGGCTCGGCGGATCCAGGCGGGTGTCTTCGGTCATGGCGTTGTCCTCTCTGCGGCCAGTGTCGCGCATGCGCGCGCGCTTGGCCATGCGTCAGGCGGCCTCGGCGGCCATCAACGCCAGGCCCTCGGCGACCGAGACGAATTCGCCCCCGGCCACCACGCGATCGGCGCCGAAGCGGGCTTCGAAGATGCGCCGCACCGCCGGCACCAGGGATGTACCGCCGGTCAGGAAGACCCGGTCCACCCTGTCCGGCGCGGTGGCGGCATCGGCCAGCGCGGCATCCACCGCCGCGCCGATGCGCGCAAGTTCCGGCGCGATCCAGGCCTCGAAATCAGCGCGCGCGATGGGCGCATTCAGCGCGAAGCGGCCATGGCGGAAGTCGAGCACCGCGTGGTCCGCCGCCGACAGCGCCGCCTTCACGCCCGAGACGGCGCGATACAGCGCATAGCCGGCATCCTCCTCGATCAGGCGGATCAGGTCGTGCAGCGCCTCGGGATGTTCGGCGGTGCGCGCGACCTCGGCGATGTCGCGCAGGGTGCGCGGGGCGCGCATCATCGACAGCTGGTGCCAGCGCGCAAAGCCGGCATACCAGGCGGGCGGCACCGGCAGCGGCGCGCCGCCCATGACGCGATAGGTGGTGTTCTTGCCCAGGCGCGGCGAGACGACGTGGTCGATGATGCGGAAGTCGAAGGCGTCGCCGGCGATGCCCACGCCAGCATGGCCCAGCGCGGCCACCCGGCGCGGCGGGCCGGGTTCGAAGCGCAGCACCGAGAAGTCGGAGGTGCCGCCGCCGAAATCGGCCACCAGGACGGTCGCCGCGCGATCGAGCCCCTGCGCGAAGCGATGCCCGGCGGCGGCCGGTTCCAGCCCCATCGCGATGTCCGGCAGGCCGGCCTGCGCGAAGGCGGCGCGCAGGCGGCCTTCGCCGAAGGCATCGTCGGCGGTCTCGCCCACGAAGCGCACCGGGCGGCCGACGGTGATGCGTGCGCCCGCCGCATCCGGCAGCACGCCGCCCAGCCAATGGCGCAGGAAGGTCGCGATCAGCGATTCGAGCCCGTAGGCGCGGCCGAGGATGCGCGTCTCGGTGAAGCTGCGCTGCGCCAGGTAGGACTTCATCGACATGATGAGGCGGCTGTCGAGCGGCGATTCCAGATAGGCGTCGATGGCCGCCGGCCCCGCCGCGTCGCGCGGGCGTCCATCGGCGCCGGCCCAGAAGCACAGCACGGAGCGGAACACGTCGCCGCCGGGCAGGCGCAGCGTACGCAGCGTGCCGTCCGCGCCGCGCAAGGCGGCGACGCTGTTCGTCGTGCCGAAATCGATGCCGATCGCGGGGCGCATGGCGGCGGTGTCCAGGAAAGCGGGGGCGCCTTGAAGCGCAGGCGCCGGCGGATGGCAAGCCGGCGCGCCGAAGCGTTTCAGGCGGCGCGGGCCGGTCGCCTTGCTGGCGCGGCTGCGGATGGGTAGTGCGGTCGCATGCGCGCAGCCCTTGCCCTTGCCATCCTGCTCCTCGCGCTGCCCGCCGCATCGCAGGAACCGCATCGCGACTTCGCCGAGATCCATGTCCGCGCCGCGCGCCTGGTGACGCTGGCGCCGCTCTGCGGGCAGCGGGACGAGGCGTGGGCGCGGCGCCTGGCGCAGGGCGTCTCCGCGGCGCGGCGCGACGTGGCGCCGGAAAGCCAGCAGCCAGGCCTGGCATCCGCGGCCTTCGCCGTCACGGCGGGCAGCCGGCTGCATGAGACCTTCGGCCGGATCGTCTGCGACCCGGCGGCGGACAGCATCATGCTGTGGCGCGATGCGGACGACCTGGCACGCATCGATGCGCCGGATGCGCCGCCGCTGCCGAGGCTGCCGCCGGCTGTCCCGGCGCTCGGCTGGCAGGCCTTCATCGCGCAGCTGGCGCTGCGCTGCGACGCGAAGGACCGCGGCTGGGCCAACGCCGCGCTGTCGGGCGCGCGGCGCGCCATCGCCCTGGAGGCGGAGCTGGCCGAGGACCCGCAGGCGCGGCGCCGCATGGCGCGCCGCATCGTCCAGACCGCCGAGGCCATGGGCAACCTGGTGCATGGCACGCATGGCGCGCCGGTGTGCGAGGCGCTGCGCGGCAATGCGGCGCTGGACCAGGCGCAACGGCTCGCGACCCAGTGGCGTCGCCTGTGCCTGGCGCGACGCTCGGATGCCACCTGCCCGCTCGGCCAGGACCGGTAGCGCGCCGCCTCGCCAGGAATTGCGCGCGGCGCGATGCAACCATCCGCCAGGCAGCGCGTTATGCCGCTGCAACCGGAGGATTGGATATGAACAGCATCGTCTACATCGTTGGCGCCGTGGTGATCGTGATCGCGATCCTGAGCTTCCTCGGCCTGCGCTGATGCCGTGACGCGATGGCGGCCCGTTCAGGCCGCCTTCGCTTCGCGCCGCCGCCTCGTCAGCACGAATTCCGTATAGCCATTGGGCTGCGCCGCCCCTTCGAAGACCAGGTCGCAGGCGGCCTTGAAGGCCGGGCCATCGAAGCCGGGCGCCATCGGCACATAGGCCGCGTCGGACGCATTCTGGCGGTCCACCACCGCGGCCATGCGCTTCATCGTCTCCATCACCTGGTCGGATGTGACCACGCCGTGGCGCAGCCAGTTGGCGATGTGCTGGGCGCTGATCCGCAGCGTCGCGCGGTCCTCCATCAGGCCGACATTATTGATGTCGGGCACCTTGGAGCAGCCCACGCCCTGGTCCACCCAGCGCACGACATAGCCCAGGATGCCCTGCGCGTTGTTGTCCAGTTCGGCCTGAACGTCGGCGGGCGACCAGTTGGTGTCGCGCGCCAGCGGCACGGTCAGGATGTCATCCAGCTTGGCGCGGCGGCCGCCCTTCATCAATTCGTCCTGCCGCGCCGCGACATCGACCTGGTGGTAGTGCAGCGCGTGCAGCGTGGCGGCGGTCGGCGACGGCACCCAGGCGGTGTTGGCACCCGCCTTCGGGTGACCCACCTTCTGCTCCAGCATCGCCGCCATCATGTCGGGCATCGCCCACATGCCCTTGCCGATCTGCGCGCGCCCGCGCAGGCCGCAGGCGAGGCCGGTGTCGACGTTCCAATCCTCATAGGCGCCGATCCAGGCGGCCTTGCGCATGTCGTTCTTGCGCACGACGGCGCCGGCTTCCATGGCTGTGTGGATCTCGTCGCCCGTGCGGTCGAGGAAGCCGGTGTTGATGAACACCACGCGGTCCCTCACCGCCGCGATGCAGGCCTTGAGGTTGACGGTGGTGCGCCGTTCCTCGTCCATGATGCCGATCTTGAGGGTGTAGCGCTTGAGGCCGAGCGCATCCTCGACGCGCGCGAAGAGCGTATCGGCCCAGCGCACTTCCTCCGGCCCGTGCATCTTCGGCTTGACGATGTAGACGCTGCCGGCGCGCGAGTTCAGCCGCTTGCCGTTGATGTCGTGCATCGCGATCGCGACGGTGCAGAGCGCGTCGAGCACCGTCTCCGGCACCTCGGCGCCGTCGAGTGTGACGGCATCGGTCATCATGTGGTGGCCGACATTGCGCACCAGCATGACCGAGCGGCCATGCAGCGTGACCTCGCCGCCGCCAGGCGCCTTGAACACCCGATCGGGGTTGAGGCGGCGCGTCATGGTCTTGCCGCCCTTCTCGAATTCCGCCGTCAGGTCGCCCTTCATCAGGCCGAGCCAGTTGCGGTAGACATCGACCTTGTCGTCGGCGTCCACGGCGGCGACGGAATCCTCGCAATCCTGGATGGTGGTCAGGGCTGATTCCAGCACGACGTCGCTGATGCCCGCGGCGTCGGTCTTGCCGATCGGGTGGGTGCGGTCGAACAGCACTTCGATGTGCAGGCCGTTGTTGGCGAACAGCAGCGCGGTCGGCGCGGCGGCGTCGCCCAGGTAGCCGACGCATTGCGCGGGATTCGCCAGGCCGGTGGTCGTGCCATCCTTCAGCGTGACGACCAGCGCCCCGCCATCGAGCCGGTAGCCGGTGGCGTCGGCGTGGCTGCCGCGCGCCAGCTTCACCGCGCTGTCGAGCACGGCGCGCGCCTTCGCGATCACCGCGGCACCGCGCGCGGGGTCGTAGCCCTTCGCGCGCGGACCCTCCTGCGGGATGGCATCAGTGCCGTAGAGCGCATCGTACAGGCTACCCCAGCGCGCATTGGCCGCGTTCAGCGCGTAGCGGGCGTTGGAGACCGGCACGACCAGCTGCGGGCCGGCGAGCGTGGCGATCTCGGCATCCACATTGGCGGTGCCGACCTTCACATCGCCGGGTTCGGGCAGCAGGTAGCCGATCTCCTTCAGGAAGGCGGTGTAGGCGGCCAGGTCCACCGGCTTCGCGGGATTGGCGCGGTGCCAGGCGTCGATCTGCGCCTGCAGGTCGTCGCGCTTCTTCAGAAGCGCGGCATTGGCGGGGGCGAGGTCGCGCAGGATGCTCTCCATCGCCGTCCAGAAGGCGGCGGGGGCGACACCGGTGCCGGGCAGCGCCTCAGTCTCCATGAAGGCCCGGAGAACGGGCGCGACGACGAGACCCTGGGATGCGGGCATGGTGGCTCCTCCTGACGCGTCGCGCCCGATGGGGCGCACGGGTTGAATTCCGCGCCCGAGGGGCGCGCTGGTGACGTTCCGTGCCGCTGGACGCGCGAATGGGCTTGGTGCCCCCCGGCGGGGCGCGGCTTCATCGGGTTTCCTATTCGCAAAGGCGGTGCGGGGCAAACAGGGGTGGCACCGCCCTGTTCCAGTGCGCCTCCGGCACAACCTTTCCTGGCGCGCCTGCGGCGCGACTTTTTCCTGGTGCGCCTGCGGCGCCACCTTTTCCTTGCGCGCCTGCGGCGCGACGCCCCCGCGCGCCTCCGGCACCCCTTGCCCCCGCGCGCCTCCGGCGCGACGCTCCCGCCAGCATTCAAGGAAGGAACGCCCCATGGCCTGGACGCCGCCCCCGCATGTGACGCAGCACTGGCAGGTCACCAAGCCGGGCGCGACCGGCAAGCGCGGCATGGTCGCCTCCCAGGCGCGCGATGCCGCCGAGGCAGGTGTTGCCATTCTCGCCGAAGGCGGCAGCGCCGCCGACGCGGCGGTTGCGACGGCCTTCGCGCTCGCCGTCGTGGAACCGTGGAATTCTGGGCTCGGGGGCATCGGCTTCACGCAGGTTGCCGGGCCAGGCATCCCGGCGCAGACCTTCGACTTCGGCCCGGTCTCGCCGCATGCGCTGGATCCGTCCGCCTTCCCGATGACGGGGAAGATGAAGGACGACCTGTTCACCTGGCCGGAGGTCTTCGAGGACCGCAACGTCCATGGGCCGCTGTCCTTCGCCATCCCGTCCTCGGTGGCGGGGTATGCGGAACTGCATGCGCGCCACGGGCGGCTGCCGCTGAAGGTGGTGATGGAACCGGCCGTGGCCTTGGCGAAGCGCGGCCTGGCGCAGGACTGGTTCACCACGCTCAAGGTGGCCAACAGCGCATCGGTGCTGAAGCGCTATGCCGAGAGCGCGCGCATCTACCTGCCGGGCGGCCTGCCGCCGGTGGCACCCTACCAGGGCAGCCCGGGCTTCTTCCGCCAGGGAAACCTGGCCGAGACGCTGGAACGGCTCTCCCGCGACGGCCTGCGCGACTTCTACGAGGGCGGCATCGCCGCGGATCTGCTGGCGGATTTCCGCGACATGGGCTCGCCGATCTCCGCCGCCGACCTGGCCGGCTGCAAGGCGCTGGTGCGCCCGGCGCTGGAGGCCGCGTGGCGCGGCAAGCGACTGTTCCTGGCGAACGGCCTGACCGCCGCGCCGACCCTGCTGCGCGTCCTGGAAGGCATGCGCAGCGCGGATTTCTCTGGCGCCGCGCCCTCGGCCGCCTGGTATGCGCAGCTCGCGCGCGTGATGCGCGATGCCTACGCGGAGCGCCTCGCCGGCCTGGGAGATGCGGAGCCGAAAGCCGCGGAATCCTGCACCACCCACCTGACCGTCTGCGACAAGGACGGGATGATGGTGGCGATGACCACCACGCTGCTGTCCTCGATGGGGTCGCGCGTCGTGCTGCCGCGGTCGGGCGTGCTGATGAACAACGGCATCATGTGGTTCGACCCGCGGCCGGAGGCGAAGAACGCGCTCGCCCCCGGCAAGCGGCCGCTGACCAACATGTGCCCGGTGATCGCCGGGGATGGCGACACGCCCTCGATCGCGACGGGTGCCTCGGGCGGGCGGCGGATCATGGCCTCGGTCTTCCAGGCGCTGTCCTATGTGGCGGATTTCGGCATGTCGCCGGAGCAGGCGGCGCATCACCCGCGCCTGGATGTCTCGGGGCCGGAGGGGGTCACCGCCGATATCCGCCTGGGGGCCGAGACCATCGCCGCGCTGGCGAAGGACGCGAAGGTGACCGAAGTCGAGCACGCCGTCCTGCCGGTGAACTTCGCCTGCCCGAACCTGATCCGCATCGCCCCCGACGGCACGCGGGAGGGCATCACGGACGTCATGAGCCCCTGGAGCGCCGCGCTGGCGGAGTGACCCGCCGCACACCGATCCTGTTCCCCCCACACGGGTTTGTGCGCTACCGTTCGGTTCGCGTGTGAACGGAGGCGGGATGTCCGATACCGTCCCGGGGCCGGGGGCCTCGGCGGGGCAGGCGACGCCGGCGCAGGCCGGCACGGATCGGCGCGACCCCTCCGCGGTGATCCTGGATGGGCTTGGCGAACGCCGCGAGGGGCCGCGCATCGAGGTGCAACTGCCCTGCACCGTCTTCATCGGGTCGCATGTGCAGGACGGGATGCTGCGCGACGTCTCGGCCGGCGGCGGCATGGTGCATGGCATGCGCGGGATGCTGGCCGGCGACCTGGTGCGGCTGCGCCTGACGCGTCTGACCGACCATATCTTCGTGGCAGAGGTGCGCGGCGTGAGCCTGCTGGGCGTCCACCTGGCCATCCGCGCGGGCACAGACCTGGCGCGGTGGCGGGTGGCCATCCAGGACCTGCTGCCGGAAGGCTCGCGTTAAGGCCGCGCCCGTAGCCTGCGACGGCCCCGCCATCCAGGCGGGCCGGAGGGCAGGCGAGCATGGGTCGCGGATCGGGCATGGCCGGGCAGCATGAGGGCGCGCAGCGGGTAGGCCAGTCATCATGGGCGGGCGCGCCGCAGGCCGGCACCGGCGCGCTGAGCCTGCACCGCGTGGCCGAACCCTGCACGCTGCGTTCGGCGGGCGGGCGCGTGCGCGACGGGCTGGTGCGCGCGGCGGGCGCCACAGGCGCGATCGTCACCGGTGTCGGCGGGCTGGAACTGGGCCAGGAGGTGGACCTTGTGCTGCCGCGCCGCGGCGGGCTCCGGTTGCGCGCGCGCATCGCGGGCATCGGGGTGCTGGGGCTGATGCTGGAGGTTCGCGCGGCGGATCGCGGGGCGGAATGGCGCCATGCGCTGCTGGGCATGACCGATGGGGGCTTTCGCGCGGCCTGAGGCGCCGGCACGCGGCTTGCCACGACCGCTGGCCATGGCGGGAGCGGCGGCCGGTTCGAGGCGACATTGCCTATCGGACGGTCAGTCGATGCTCCATTCGCCTGGACAGGGAGCAGGTCGATGAATCGTCGTGCACTTCTTGGAATGGCCGCCGCGGGTGCGGTCGGACTTCCGCGCATCGCCGCGGCCCAGGCCGCCTGGCCGACCCGCGGGTCGATCCGCCTGGTCGCGCAGTTTCCCCCGGGCGGGCTGGTCGACACCATCAGCCGGCTGATGGCGCCCATCATTTCGCAGTCGCTGGGCCAGACCGTGGTGGTCGAGAACCGCGCCGGCGCCGGTGGCGTGATCGGCACCGACTTCGTGGCCAAGCAGCCGGCGGATGGCTACACGCTGCTGGTCAGCCATGCCTCGGTGCACGTGTTTTCGGCGGCGACCATGCCGACCCTGCCCTTCCACCCGGTCAACGACTTCACCCATATCGGGCTGATGGTCGAGGCATCGAACGTGCTGCTGGTGAAGGCGGATTCGCCGTTCCGGACGCTCGACCAGTACATCGCGGCGGCGCGCACGCGGCCGGTGCGCTACGGCTCCTCGGGGATCGGATCGGCGCCGCATCTGCTTGGGGCGATGCTGACGGGCGAGACGGGGGCGACGAACCTCGACCACGTGCCCTATCGCGGCTCGGCGCCCGCCATGCAGGACCTGATGGCGAACCAGATCGAATCCTTCATCGATCCGATCACCACCAATGTGCAGCTGATGAAAGACGGCGTGCTCCGGGCGCTGGCGGTCTCCACGCCGCAGCGGCTGCCGACCTTCCCGAATGTGCCGACCTTTGCCGAGCTCGGCTTCCCGAAGCTGACCTCGGCGCAGTGGCTGGGGCTGTCGGGGCCGAAGAACCTGCCGGCGCCGATCACCGAGCGGCTCTCGGCGCTGATCCCGCAGCTGGTGGTGCGCCCCGACCTGATGACGCGCTTCGAGGAGCTTCAGACCCTGCCGCGCAACCCGCCGCCGATGGGGGCGGATTTCGTCGCACTGATCAACCAGCAGATTGGCGAATGGACCGCGGTGGCGCGGCAGTTCAACATTGTCGTGACGTGAGGCGGCGCGGTGGGGCGGGCGCCTGCCCGCTCCACCGGCGCCACGTGCCAAAGCCATGCGGATCGAGACGGATCGGCTGATCCTGCGCCCGCCGCGGCTGGATGACGTGCCGGCGCTGTTCGCTTTCCTCGGCGATCCCGTGGCGATGGCGCATACCCATGTCGATGGCTCGCCGCGCGCCTGTCGTCGGCGCATCGCGGTACATGAATATCGGCGGCGGCACGACGGCTTCGCGCCCTGGACCATCGTGGCGAAGCGGACGGGAAGCGTCATCGGCTGGGGCGGGTTGTACGTGGACCCGTTCGAACCCGGCTGGGGCGTGGAGGTCGGCACCTTCTTCCATCCCGACGCCTGGGGGCGTGGCTTCGCGTCGGAACTGCTGGCGGCGACGCTGGCGCATGCCGACGCGGCGCTGGCGCTGCCCGAAATTCGCGCCTTCGCGCATCCGGACAATACGGGGTCGCGACGCGTGCTGGAAAAGGCGGGCTTCGCGCAGCGCCGCCATGTGCCAGAGATGAACCGCTTCCTGTTCAACCGGCAGCGGCCCGGCTGAGCGGCGGCGATGCCTGCTCCGCGCACCAGCGCGCCACCTCCTCATGCGTGCCGAACCAAACGCCCGGCGTGCCCTTCATCAGCGTCACCAGGCGATCGAGCAGCGCGATGCGGCTGCGATGGCCGATGACATGCGGGTGCATGGTCAGCAGGAACAGCCCGCCTTCGGCCAGCGCGCCTTCGAATTCGGCGCGGAAGATTTCCTCGACCGCCGAGGGCGGCGTGTAGGGGCGCAGGCCCGAGAAGCGCAGCATGTTGAAATACACCGCGTCGTCGCGGATCCATTCGGGCGGCAGCTCGACGATGCCGGTGGGCTGGCCCTGGACGTCGAGTTCGTAGGGATCGTCATCGGCCATCAGCGATGAATCATAGAGCAGGCCGAGCTCCTGGATGATCGACATGGTATCGACCGAGAAATCCCAGGACGCCGTGCGGATGCCCACGGGGCGGCGGCCGGCCAGGCGTTCCAGCGTATCGGCGGCGCGGAAGGTCAGGTCGCGTTCGACGCCGGGCGGAAGCTGCGTGTTCGCCTCGTGGATCCAGGAATGGATGCCGATCTCGTGGCCTTCATCGGCGACGGCGCGGATTTCCTC
The DNA here is from genome assembly GCA_051860065.1 of Roseomonas sp. GTDB lineage: Bacteria > Pseudomonadota > Alphaproteobacteria > Acetobacterales > Acetobacteraceae > Neoroseomonas. Next base: position 78,869 of record JBHYEQ010000016.1, on the reverse strand, counting down.
GGGGTGCAGCAGCGCCGAGACCGCGGGGTAGAAGAACGACGCCTTCACGCCGTGGCGCGCCAGCAGCGCGCGGATGCGCGGCACGCCCTGGCGCGCGCCGTATTGCCCCTGGCTGATGCGCATGGGGCTTTCGTCGGAATCGCGCAGCGGGATGGTCTCGTGGTCGGCATCGAAGGACAGGCTGACGGCGCAGCGCGCGCGCCCCGGCCAGGACGCCGGCGCCAGCGAACGCCCGGCGCGGGCGCGGCCGACGATGTGGCGCCAGTGCGGTTCGCTCCAGTCCCAGGGGGCCGGCTTGGCGTCTGTCATCGGTGGTCTCCGGGTTGGGCGTGCTGGCACGCTACTTGCGGAATAGCGGCGGTCAATCCGCCGCGTTGCGTAATGCGACGGCGGTCAATCCGCCGCGTCCAGCCTGCCGGCGCCGGGGCCGCGCGGGGCCGGCGTGGCCCAAGGCAGCAGGAGCCCGCGATGGACATCGGCGTCTTCATTCCCATCAACAACAATGGCTGGATCATCTCCGCCACCTCGCCGCAATACATGCCGTCCTTCGAGCTGAACAAGGCGGTGGTGCAGAAGGCCGAGGGCTATGGCTTCGACTTCGCGCTGTCGATGATCAAGCTGCACGGCTTCGGCGGGAAGACCGAGTTCTGGGACCACGGCCTGGAATCCTTCACGCTGATGTCGGCGCTGGCGACCGTGACGTCGCGCATCAGGCTGTTCGCCTCGACCGCGGTGCTGACCCTGCCGCCGGCGATGGTGGCGCGCATGACCAGCACGATCGACGACGTCTCCGGCGGGCGTTTCGGCATCAACATCGTCTCGGGCTGGCACAAGATCGAATACACGCAGATGGGGCTCTGGCCGGGTGACCAGCACTTCGGCAAGCGGTACGACTACAGCACGGAATATGTGCGGATTCTGCGCGAGCTCTGGGGCACCGGCCTGTCCGACTTCAAGGGCGAGTATTTCCAGATGGACAAGTGCGTGCTCAGCCCCCGCCCAAAGGCGCCGATCAAGGTGGTGGCCGCAGGGCAGTCGGATCGCGGGATGGAATTCGCCGCGCAGTATTGCGACTACAATTTCTGCCTGGGCGAAGGCGTGAACGAACCCACCAAGGCGGCGGAGGTGCCCGCGCGGGTGCTGAAGCACGCGGCCAAGACCGGGCGCGATGTGGGCGCCTACATGCTCTACATGATCATCGCCGACGAGACGGATGCTGCCGCGCTGGCCAAGTGGGACCTCTACAACAAGGGCGCGGATCGCGAGGCGCTGGCGCATCTGCTCGGCAAGGCGGCGGAGGACACCGCGCCCTCCGAGACCTCGATGGCCGCCGCGATCCAGCGCTCCCCCTCTCCCATCAACTTCAACATGGGCACGCTGGTGGGGTCCTATGCCAATGTCGCGAAGATGCTGGACGAAGTGGCGGCGATGCCGGGCGTGAAGGGCATCATGCTGACCTTCGACGACTTCCTGCTCGGCCTCGATGCCTTCGGGACGCATATCCAGCCGCTGATGTCCTGCCGGGCGGGGCGGATGCTGAACGCGGCGTGACGGGCGGGCTTCCGGCGCGGGGCCAGCCGGCGCACCATGGCGGCCTGACCTGCAAGGCCGCCTGATGTCCGAGACCGACCCCGCCCTGATGTCCGCCGAGACGCTGCTCGGCCTCTATGCCCGCCGTCGCCTCTCGCCGGTCGAGGCGCTGAAGGCCGTGCTGGAGCGCGTCGCGCGCTACAACCCCTGGGTCAACGCCTTCGCGGCGATGAACCCGCACGCGCTGCGCGCCGCCGGCGAGAGCGAGGCACGCTGGGCGGCGGGGCGGCCGATCGGCCCGCTGGACGGCGTGCCCGCGACGGTGAAGGACCTGCTGAACATGGCGGGTTTCCCGACCCGCCGCGGATCCCGCACCAGCGACACCACGCCGGCCACCGAGGATGCGCCCGCGGTGATGGGGCTGAAGGAATCCGGCGCGGTCATCCTGGGCAAGACCACCACCACGGAGTTCGGCTGGAAATCGCCGGGCGACTGCCCGCTGCACGGCATCACGCGCAACCCGTGGAACCCGCAGCGCACGCCGGGCGGGTCGTCGTCGGGTGCAGGGGCTGCGGGGGCAGCCTGCTTCGGGCCGCTGCATATCGGCACGGATGCCGGCGGGTCGATCCGCATACCGGCGGCCTATTGCGGGCTGGTGGGGGTGAAGCCGAGTTTCGGGCGCATCCCGCAATGGCCGCTCGGCGCCTTCGGGCATGTGGCGGTAGCCGGGCCGATGACGCGCACGGTGCGCGATGCGGCGCTGATGTTCGGGGCCATGGCGCGGCACGACCTGCGCGACCCGTATTCGCTGCCGGATGATGCGCGCGATTGGCGCGCGGGCATCGAGGATGGCGTCGCGGGGCTGCGTGTCGCGGTGGTGCGGCGGATGGGCTTCGAGCCGCCGCTCGATGCCGATGGCGCGGCGGTGCTGGAGGGTGCGGCGCGCATGCTCGAGGAACAGGGCGCGATCGTCGAGGACGCCGATCCCGGCCTGCCGGATACGCGCGCCATCTTCGGGCGGGTGTGGGGCGTGGCGCTGTCGCGCGTGCTCGCCACCATCCCGGAAGAAAAGCATGCGCTGCTCGATGCCGGCCTGGTCGAGGTGGCGCGCCGCAACGGCGACATGACGGCGGTGGACTACCTGGCGGCCGAGGCGATGCGCCTGGAAGCGGCGCATGCCATGGCGCGCTTCCACCAGCGCTACGATTTGGTGCTGACCGCCTGCACGCCGACCGCCGCCTTCGCCGCCGACCAGCCGACGCTGAAGCCGGCGGAATCGCTGTGGCGCGACTGGGCGCCCTGGACCTTCGCCTTCAACCTGACGCGGCAGCCGGCGATTTCCGTGCCGGTGGCGCTGGATGGCGAGGGCATGCCGCGCGCGGTGCAGGTGGTGGCAGCGCTGTATCGCGACGGCCTGGCGTTTCGCGGTGCGCGGGCGCTGGAACGCGCGGCGACGCTGCCCGTGGCGGACCTTGCGGCCGCGCAACCCGCGTGAGCGACGCGTATGTGTATGACGAGGCCACCGGCGAATGGCGCCCGGCCTCGGAACTGCCGGCCGCGGCGCCTGCGCGCGTGGTGCGCGATGCCAGCGGCAATGCCCTGGCCGATGGCGATTCCGTCACCGTCATCAAGGATCTGAAAGTGAAGGGCGCGGGGCAGACGCTCAAGCAGGGCACGGTGATCCGGTCGATCCGCCTGACGGAGAATGACGAGGAGATCGACTGCCGCTACGAAGGTATCAAGGGATTGGTCCTGCGCACCGAATTCGTGCGCAGGCGATAGGGGAGCGACGCATGCGGCTGGTCACGTTCAAGGATGCCAAGGGCACGCGCATCGGCGCGCTGGACGATGCGGGGAAGGTGCTCGACCTGGCCGCCGCCGATGCGTCGCTGCCGCAGGGGATGCTGGCGCTGATCGCCGGCGGCGACGCCGCGCTGGCCGCCGCGCGCGCGGCGGAAGCGAAGGCGCCGGTGGCCGAGGGCGCGGTGCTGCTGGCACCGATCCCCCGCCCGGCGAAGAACATCTTCTGCGTGGGCAAGAACTACCACGAGCATGCGAAGGAGTTCGCGTCCTCCGGCTTCGACGCCACCGCGAAGGAAGTCGTGCCGGAGGCGCCGGTGGTGTTCTCCAAGCCGCCGACCTGCGTGATCGGGCCGGGGGAGCCAATCCCGTCCTTCCTCGACACATCCAACAGCACCGACTACGAGGGCGAGATCGCGGTGGTGATCGGCAAGCCCGGGCGCGGCATCAGCGAGGCCGACGCGCCCGCGCATATCTTCGGCTACACCATCGTCAACGACGTCACCGCGCGCACGCTGCAGCACAAGCATCGGCAATGGATTTTGGGCAAGGGGATCGACGGCTATGCGCCGATGGGGCCGGCGATCGTCACGGCCGATGCCGCCGGCTGGCCGCCGCGCCTGGCGATCTCCACCTGGGTGAATGGCGAGTTGCGCCAGCGCGCGGGCATCGAGGATCTGATCTTCGACATCCCGACGCTGATCGCGGCGATCTCGGCCGGCATCACGCTGGAGCCGGGCGATATCATCGCCACCGGCACGCCGGCGGGGGTGGGCATCGGCTTCACGCCGCCGAAGTTCCTGAAGCCCGGCGACCGCGTGCGGATCGAGGTGCCGGGGATCGGCGTGCTGGAAAACCCGGTCGCGTAACGCCATGGAGCGCGTGAAGCAGCTCTGGCACCCGGATGGGGTGCGACGCATCGTCATCCTGCGCCGCGACGATGGCCGCCACAGCTTCGTCGAGGAAGCGCTGTTCGGCTTCACGCCACCGGGCGAACCCGTCAGCGACCCCTACGATGTGGACGGCGAGGAGGCGGCCTGGGTGCAGTGCCTGAAGCCGGCGGCGGGCCTCTATGTCACAGCCGAGGATGCCGAGAATGATGCGGTGCTCTGGTACGAGGGATACCGCACGTTGAACTGACGCGACCACGCAACGGGAGGACAACGACAATGAAACGCCGAAGCCTGATTGCCGGGGCAGCGCTTGCCCCTTTCGCCGCGCAGGCGCAGACCGAGCCATTCCCGAGCCGACCGGTCAGCATGGTCGTCGCCTTCCCGCCGGGGGGCCAGGCGGATGTGGTGGGCCGGCCGGTCGCGGCGGGGCTGGAGCGCGTGTGGCGCGTCGCGGTGCCGATCGTCAATCGCGGCGGCGCGGCGGGGGCGATCGGCAACGCGTCGGTCGCGCGCGCGGCGCCGGATGGCTACACGCTGCTGATGGCGCTGTCCTCCATGGCGCTGCTGCCGGAAGCCGCGCGGGTGAATGGGCGCGAGCCGAACTACACGCCCGACATGCTCGCCCCCATCGCGCTGTTCGCGGCCGATCCGACCGTGCTGGTGGTGCCCGCGGCGAGCCCGATCCGCACGATCGAGGACTTCATCGCCGACGTGAAGGCGCGGCCGGGGCAGGTGTCGTATTCCTCGGCGGGGAATTATTCCGCGCTGCACGTGCCGATGGCGCAGCTGTCGCAGGCGGCGGGGCTCGACATGCTGCACGTGCCCTTCCAGGGCGGCGGGCCGGCGCTGACCGCGCTGCTGGGCGGGCAGGTGAATTGCCTGGCCTCCGGCCCCGGGCCGATCGCGCCGCATGTGCGCGCCGGCACGCTGCGCCCGATCGCCACCTGGGGGCGCACGCGCCTGGCCGGCTTCGAGGACGTGCCGACGCTGATCGAGAAAGGCTTCCCTGACTGCGAATTCTACATCTGGGTCGGCCTGTTCGCGCCGGCGGCAACGCCCGCGCCGGTGGTCGCGCGCATCCGCGAGGCGAGTGCCCAGGTCGCGCGCGACCCGGAGTTCGTCCGCGCGATGACGGCCAGCGGCAATACGCTCGACTTCCGCGAGGGCGAGGCCCTCCTGCGCTTCTACAACGAGGATGCCGCGCGGCTGGTCCGCACGGTGCGCGCGCTGGGGCGGATCGAGTAGCCGCCCCCCTTCCCGCTGCGGCGCGCCGGTGCCAGCCTGCGCGCCACAAGGAGACACGACATGACCACCGAGACCGACATCACCGCCTGGCTGGCATCGCAGAAGGACGCGATGCTGCGTGAGATCGAGGCGATGGTGAACACCGATGGCGGGTCCTACGACAAGCCCGGCGTCGATCGCACCGGCGCGCAGGTGGTGCGTTTCCTGGAGTCGCATGGCATCGCCACCGAGACGCTGCCGCAGCAGACGCATGGCGACTGCATCCGCGGCGTCGTCGAGGGCGGGCATGCGCTGGGCACGGGCAACCAGCGGTCCAACATCGTGCTGATGGGCCATCGCGACACGGTGTTCCCAAAGGGCGAGCCGCAGCGCCGGCCCTTCCGCATCGAGAACGGCCGCGCCTATGGCCCCGGCGTGTCGGACATGAAGTCGGGCATCGTGATGAACATGTTCGTGCTCGCCGCCTTCGCGAAGTTCGGCGGCGCGCCTGGCCCGCTGGTCGGGCTGTTCACCGGCGACGAGGAGATCGGCAGCCCCGAAGGCCGCCCGGTGATCGAGGCCGAGGCCGGCAATGCGCGCGTGGTATTCAACTCCGAGCCTGGCCGTGCCTCCGGCAATGTGGTGAAGGCGCGCAAGGGCGGCGTGTTTTCGGTGGTGGATGTCGAGGGCAAGGCCGCGCATTCCGGCGGCAATTTCGAAGCCGGCATCAGCGCGATCGGCGAGGCGGCGCACAAGATCGTGGCCATCCATGCGCTGACCGACCTCAAGCGCGGCATCACGCTGAATGTCGGGCTGATCCAGGGCGGGCAGTCGGTCAACACCACCGCGCCGGCCTGCCAGTTCCAGATCGACCTGCGCTACATCGAACCGGCCGACCGCGACGAGGTGATGGGCAGGATCCATGACATCGTGGCGCGCGCCTTCGTGCCCGGCACGCGCTCCGCGCTCACCATCAAGGGCGAGTTCCGCCCGCTGAACCCGACGCCGGCGAGCGAACGCGTGTTCGGCGTCTACCAGGCGGCGGCGGCGGAAAGCGGGCTGAAGGTCGAGGCGGAATTCACCGGCGGCTGCGCGGATTCCGGCTTCACCGCGGCACTCGGCGTGCCGACGCTGTGTGGCGTTGGGCCGGTCGGCGGGCTGGCACATAGCCCAGAGGAATACCTGGAGGTCGAGAGCATCGTGCCGCGCGCGCAGGCGATGGCGCGCGCCATCCTGCGGCTGGAGCAGGCGGGGCTGTAAGGCCCGCGTCCCGCGCCGGATCACGCCGCGACGACGGTCAGCCCCGCCAGGGGCGCACCTGCCACAGTTGCTTCAGATTGTCGTCGATGGTCTGCGCGAAGGCCTTGTATTCCGCGCCGATCAGCGGGCGCAGCGGCATGTTCTGGCGCTGCGCCTCGCGCCGGAAGCCCTCGTCGTTCAGCGCGGCGCGGAAGGCGGCTTCAAGCCGCGCCACGATTGGCGCCGGCATGCCCGGCGGGCCGACGATCCCGCGCGAGGCACCGCCCACCACATCGATGCCCAGTTCGCGGAAGGTCGGCACGTCGGCGGCCTCGGGCTGCCGGCGCGCGCCGCCCTGCGCGAGGATCCGCAGGCGGCGTTCCTGCACCAGCTGCGGCGCGTCGTTCACGTTCAGCACCGCCAGGTCCATGTTGCCGCCGAGCAGCTGGGGGATCAGCGGCGCGGCGCCGGCGAAGGGGATCTGCACCATGGGTGGGACATTCGCCGCGGCCTCGAAGGCCAGCATGAACAGGTGGTCGTCGCTGCCGATGCCGGTGGTGCCGTAGGTCACGTGGTTGGGCCGCGCACGCGCCGCGGCGACGATGTCGGCCAGGTTGCGGAACGGGCTGTCGGCGCGGACGTAGAAGGCGTTGGCGTCCTCGACGATGTTGCACAGGAAGGTGAAGTCCATCGCGCGATAGCGCACCTGGCGCTCCAGCGGGATGGCGTTGTGCGCGGGAATGGTGGTGGCGCCGATGGTGTGGCCGTCGGGCGCGGCGTTGAAGGTGGCCTCCAGGCCGATCTGCCCGGCCGCGCCGGTGCGGTTCACGATCACCGGGCGGAAGCCCGGGATCTGCGCGGCGACCAGCGGCATGACCAGGCGGGTCATGACATCCACGCCGCCGCCGGCGGGAAAGGGCACGATGACCTCGACCGGCTTGTCGCCGGGCCAGGCGGGCTGGGCCCTGAGCATGGCGGGCGCGGCAAGCGCCCCCGTCCCGGCAAGCAGGATGCGGCGGGTCGTCATGGCGTTCGTTCCTCCCGTGGGTTCGTTGCGGCAAGGCTAGGCGGCGCCGCAACGCACCCGCAAGGATTTCAGCGCCGCCAGGGGCGCCGCGCGAACATCTCGCGCACCACCTCGCCCTCCGCCAGCACCATGTCGCGATAGGCGCGCCCGACCAGCGGTCGCAGCGGCAGCGAGACGCGCTCGGCCGCCGCGGTGAATTCCGGGTCGGCGAAGGCGGCCTCGATGGCGCGCGCGGCCTCGGATGGGAAGCCGGGCGGCCCGACGATGCCGCGTGCCGAGCCGATCACCACGTCGATGCCCTGTTCGCGGAAGGTCGGCACCTGCGCCGCTGCCGACCAGCGCGCCGGGGAGGCCTCGCCGAGGCAGCGAATGCGCCCCTCGCGCATCAGCACGATGCCTTCCGACATGTTGAAGGACGCGACGTCCACCGCGCCGGAGAGCAGGTCGCGCTGCACCTGCGCGGTGCCGTTGAAGGGCGCGTGGAGGGCGCGGACATCGGCCTTTTCCTCAAGCCCCAGCAACACGAGGTGGTCGTCGGACCCGACGCCGGCGGCGGAGCCGACCGATACGCTCTCCGGCCGCCGCTTCAGCGCCGCGACCAGGTCGCCGAGGCTGCGCAGCGGCGAATTCGGCAGCACCCACAACCCGCAGGCATCGTCGACGATATTGGCGAAGTAGGTGAATTCCTCCGCCTTCCAGCGCACCGGGCGTTCCAGCGGCAGGGTCGAGACGTTCAGGCTGCCGATGGCGCCGATCGTGTAGCCGTCGGGCGCGGCGTTGAAGATTGCCTCCATGCCGAGTTGCCCCGAGGCGCCGGCGCGGTTCACCGCCACGAAGCGGACGCCTGGCAGGCGCGCGGTGATGTGGTGGGTGGCGAAGCGGCCGACCGCGTCCACGCCGCCGCCGGGCGGGAATGGGATGATCACCTCGATCGGGCGGTCGGCGGGCCAGGCGGCATGGGCGTGGCGAATGGCCGGCAGCGCAAGGCCGAGGCCGACCAGCGGCAGATGGCGGCGCCTGAGCATGGCGTTCCCTCGAATTGTTCGTTGCGCGGGAGCCTCGCGCGCGCGCCGGTGCGGATCAAGCGCGGAGTTTTCCTGCGTGTCGCGGCGCGGCACACTGCGCGCTGGAACCGCCAGGACGAAGACCATGGATGCGACACTGCGCGAACGCTTCGGCGTCGAGGGCCAATGGGCGCTGTGGCGCGAGCACAGCATCCGCTGGGCGGAATGCGACATCTACGCGCACATCAACCACGCGGCCTACCTGACGCTGTTCGAGGACATGCGGATCGACTGGTGGCTCGGTGCCGGCGGCGCCTTCGGGCCGGACAAGCCGGGCCCGGTGGTGGGCACGCTGGAGGTCAAGTACCACCGCCCCGGCCACTTCCGCGACGACGTGCTGTTGTGCGTGCGCACCGCGTCCTTCCGCCGCACGTCCTTCGTGCATCAATACGCGATGTGGCGCGACGGGCTGCTGTGCTCGGCGCGCGCGCTGTGCGTGGTAGTGGACAATGCGACCGGGCAGAAGGCGGAGATACCGGACGCCATGCGCCGCCTGATGGCGGAGCGCGATGGCGCGGTGGCGGAGATCTAGAGACCGCGCTCCGCCTTGGTCGCCGCCAGGTCGTCCTCGATGAAGGCCTGCACCAGGTCTTCCAGGGATTCCTGTTCGACGAAGCCCAGGCGCCGCGCGCGGGTGGCGGCGAAAGCCGCGGGCCAGCCGACCACGATGTCGAAGACCTCCTTGTCGAAGGCGAAGCCGACCTTCTCGCGCGCCTGCGTGCCGGCCACGGTTTCCAGGGCCTCCAGCATCTTCGCCACGGTCGCGCTGCGGCCCGGCGGGTTGATGCCGCGGTCCACGCCCATGCCCGACGTGTCCATGGTGGCGGCGTGCAGGAACCACTCCATGGCGCTGCGCGGCGAGCAGATCCAGACCGCGAATTCCGGCGGCACCGGACAGTCGGTGGACAGGCCGAGCAGCGGTTCGCGCACCACGGCGGAGACGAAGGACGACGCCGCCTTGTTCGGCCGGCCGGGGCGCACCATCACGGTGGGCAGGCGCAGGCTGACGGCATCCATGAAGCCCTTGCGCGTCGCGTCCTGCAGCAGCAATTCGCCGATCGCCTTCTGCGCGCCATAGGAATTGGTCGGCACCTGGCGCCCGTCATCGGGTACCACCGCTTCCTGCCCGCCGCCGAAGGAGGCGACGGAGGAGGTGAAGATGACGCGCGGCGCCGTGCCCAGGGCGCGGCACGCCGCCACCACCGCCAGCGTGCCATGGAGGTTCACCTTCATGCCGAGGTCGTAATCGGCCTCGGCCGCGGCGCTGACCACGGCGGCCAGGTGGAAGACGACCTCGGTGCCGGGAGGGATGGCCTCGGCCACCGCGGCCGGGTCGGCCACGTCGCCGCCCAGGCAGCGCAGCGGGAAGGGTGCGGCGAAGGCCGCCGGCGCATGCAGGTCGAACAGCGTCAGGCCGGTGATGGGCTTCCCGCCCAGCGTGCCGTCGGCCGCCAGCCGCGCCGCCAGCTTGCGCCCCAGGAACCCGCCGCCGCCCAGGATGGTGATCTTCATGTCCGTGTCCTCGTCTCGCCAGTTCGGTTTGGCGCGCGGCGCGGCGCGGCGCAATATCCGCCGCATGATCCCGAATGCCCCCTTTCGTTTCCTGGTCAACCGCCACCACGGCACGCCCGGCGTCGTCGTGCTGCCCGAGGGCGGGTTTCGCCGCGCCAAGGCCGAGATCGAATCCTGGGCCGGCTATGCGGTCACGCCCCTGGTCGACCTGCCGGACGTGGCGGCGGCGGCACGCGTGGGCAGCGTTCGTTACAAGGACGAGGCGTCGCGCTTCGGCCTTGGGTCCTTCAAGGCGCTGGGCGGCGCCTATGCGGTGATGCGGCTGTTGCAGGCGGAACTGGCGCGCCGTGGCGTGGCCAATGCCGCCACCGCCGCTGAGCTCGCGGACGGCACGCACAAGGAGGCGACGGGCGCCATCACCGTGACCTGCGCGACGGATGGCAACCATGGCCGCTCCGTCGCCTGGGGCGCGCAGCGTTTCGGCGCGGCCTGCGTCATCTTCGTGCATGAGACGGTCAGCCAGGGCCGACGCGACGCCATCGCGCGGTATGGCGCGACCATCCGCGTGGTGCCCGGCAACTACGACGACGCGGTGCGCGAGGCGCAGAAGCAGGCCGATTCGCAGGGCTGGTTCGTGGTCAGCGACACGTCCTATCCGGGCTATACCGAGGTGCCGCGCGACGTGATGCAGGGCTATCGCGTCATGGCGGATGAGGCCGCGGACCAGATCGGCGCCGCGCCGACGCATGTCTTCATCCAGGGCGGCGTCGGCGGCTTGGCGGCGGCGGTGGCGGCGCAGATGCGCGCGCGATTCGGCGCCGGCCCGCGGGTGGTCGTGGCGGAACCGGACAAGGCCGCCTGCCTGCTGGCGAGTGCGGAGGCCGGCGCACCGGTGACCGTGCCGGGCGACCTCGACACGCTGATGGCGGGGCTGGCCTGCGGTGAGCCCTCGCTGCTGGCCTGGCAGGAGCTGGAGCGCAGCGCCTTCGCCTTCTGTTCCGTGACCGATGAGAGCGCCGTCGCCTGCATGAAGGTGTTGGCGGCGCGCAAGCCGCCGGTCGTGGCGGGCGAAAGTGCCGTGGCCGGCATGGCGGCGTTGCTGCTCGCGGGCAGAGAGCCCTTCGCACGCGCAGCATTGGGCCTCGACGACACCAGCCGCGTGCTGCTGTTCGGCACCGAGGGCGCGACCGACGCCGACGTCTATGCGCGCCTGGTCGGACACGCCCCTTCATAGAACTGACTTCTTTCTGTAATCTCCCGGTAAAGGCGCGGGGTTAAGCCGCCGCGTCGCATAACTGGAGAGGACGACGAGATGCATCGCCGTAGTTTGCTGGCCGGGGCCGCGAGCCTGACCGTCGCCGCGCCTGCGCTGGGCCAGACCCAGCCCATCGAGATCCAGTTCTGGCACGGCCTGGCGCAGCCCCTGGGCGGCATGCTCGAAAAGCGCGCCACCGACTTCAACGCCACCCAGACCAAGTATCGCGTGGTGCCGACCTTCCGCGGCTCCTACCCCGAGACCATGGTCGCCGCCATCGCCGCCTTCCGCGCCAACAACGCGCCGCATGTCGTGCAGATGTTCGAAGTGGGCACCGGCACCATGATGGGTGCCGGCCGCGCGGTGAAGCCGGTGCATGAACTGCTGGCCGAGACCGGCGTGCAGATCGACTTCGAGGACTATCTGCCTGGCGTGCGCGGCTACTACAGCCTGTCGGACGGGCGGATGATGTCGATGCCGTTCAATTCCTCGACCACCGTGGTGTGGTACAACAAGGACGCCTTCCAGCGTGCCGGCGTCGATCCCGACAAGTTCCCCGAGACCTGGCAGGGTGTGGCCGAGATCCTGCCGAAGCTGAAGGCCGGTGGCGGCACCGCGGTTCCGATGTCCACCGCCTGGCTGACCTGGGCGCAGATCGAGAATTTCTCGGCCATCCACAACATCCCGCTGGCCACGCTGGCGAATGGCTTCGGGGGCCTGGGGACCGAGCTGCGGATCGCCAACCCGCTGGTGCAGCGCCACATGGAAGCGCTGGCGCAGTGGCAGAAGGACGGCATGTTCCGCTACGGCGGCCGCAACAATGCCGGCGAGCCCGCCTTCCCGAATGGCGAGGCGGCGATCATGTTCACCTCCTCCGGCTTCCGCGCGCGGGTGCAGCGTGAGGCGCGCTTCAACTGGGGCGTGGCTATGCTGCCCTATTACCAGGGCACGGCGGGGGCGCCGATCAACTCCATCATCGGCGGCGCCAGCCTGTGGGTGATGAACAAGGGCGCGGCAGCGGGCGGCGGGCGTTCGCGCGGCGAATTCGAAGGTGTCGCGGAGTTCTTCAAGTACCTGTCGAACCCGGAAGTCGATGCGCAGTGGCACATGGATACCGGCTACGTTCCGGTGCGGCGTGCGTCCTATGCGATTGCCCGCGAGAAGGGGTTCTACCGCGACAATGCCGGCGCCGACGTGCCCATCGAACAGCTCCTGCGTGGCGGCGGTACGCTGACCGACAATAGCCGCGGCATCCGCCTGGGCGGCTTCGTCGAGATCCGCACCATCATGGAAGAGGAACTGGAGCGCGCCTTCCAGGGCCAGCAGACGGCGGCCCAGGCGCTGGCCAATGCCACCACGCGCGGCAATGTCGTGCTGCGGAACTTCGAACGCGCGAATCGCGGCTGAACCACGACACGACGCCGCGGAGGATCGATTGCGCAAGAAAGTCATCTTCCGCGGCGTAGCACTTCCCTACCTGCTGCTGGCGCCGCAGTTGCTCATCACGCTGGTCTTTTTCTTCTGGCCGGCGGGCATGGCGGTGTGGCAGTCCACGCTGCGCGAGGACGCCTTCGGGCTCAGCACCGAATTCGTGGCGTTCGAGAACTTCATCGACCTGTTCCGCGACCCGATCTACCTGAACGCGGCGTGGAACACGGTGGTGTTCTCCTCCGCGGTCACGGCGCTGGCGCTGGGCTCCGCGCTGTTCCTGGCGGTGCAGGCGGACAAGCACATTCGCGGCGCCGGGTTGTACAAGACGCTGCTGATCTGGCCCTACGCCGTGGCCCCCGCGCTCGCGGCGGTGCTGTGGCTGTTCATCTTCCACCCGTCCATCGGCCTGGTGGGCAAGGCGCTGGCGGTGATCGGCGTCGAATGGGATTTCCGGCTGAATGGCGGGCAGGCGATGACCATGGTCATCATCGCCGCGGCCTGGAAGCAGGTCTCCTACAACTTCATCTTCTTCCTGGCGGGGCTGCAGTCGATCCCGACCTCGGTGCTGGAGGCCGCCGCCATCGACGGCGCGCGGCCGGTGCGGCGCTTCTGGACGGTGATATTCCCGCTGCTGTCGCCTACCGCCTTCTTCCTGCTGGTGGTGAACCTGGTCTACGCCTTCTTCGACACCTTCGGCGTGATCCACGCGCTGACGCGCGGCGGCCCGGGCAACGCCACCGAGACGCTGATCTACAAGGTCTATGTCGATGGGGTGCAGAACCTGAACTTCGGGTCCTCGGCCGCGCAGTCGGTGATCCTGATGGTCATCGTGATCGCGCTGACCGCGGTGCAGTTCCGCTTCATCGAACGCCGGGTGCACTACTGATGTCCGCCACCATCGATGTCGAACGCCTGGCCGCCGCATCGCGAAGGCGGCGCCTGCGCGGGCGCATCCTGACGCATGTCGCGCTGATCCTCGGCGTGGTGATCTTCGCGCTGCCCATCTGGATCACGGTGGTGGGGTCCACCCACGACACCGACACGATCGGGCGTGGCGACGTGCCGCTGCTGCCGGGCAGCGAGGCCGTCGCCAACTACACCCGCGCCTGGGCCGAGGGCGGCGGCGGGCGCAACACCTTCGCGGTGCCGGCCAGCACCATGCTGCTGAATTCGCTGACCATGGCGTTGGTCATCGCCTGCGGGAAGATCGCGATCTCGCTGCTGTCGGCCTTCGCGGTGGTGTTCTTCGCCTTCCCGTTCCGCATGTTCTTCTTCTGGATGATCTTCATCACCCTGATGCTGCCGGTCGAGGTGCGGATCATACCGACCTTCCAGGTGATGACCGACCTGGCGCTCATCAACACCATGACGGGGCTGACCCTGCCGCTGATCGCGAGTGCCACCGCCACGCTGCTGTTCCGACAATTCTTCCTGACCATCCCGGATGAGTACGTCGAGGCCGCAAAGGTGGATGGCGCCGGGCCCATGCGCTTCTTCAAGGACGTGGTGCTGCCGCTGTCGGTCACCAGCATGGCGGCGCTGTTCGTCATCCAGTTCATCTATGGCTGGAACCAGTATTTGTGGCCGCTGCTGATGGTGTCGGACCGCGACCTCGAGACGGTGATCGTCGGCCTGACCAAGATGATCGGCATCGGCGATACGCAGAACGAGTGGAACCTCATCATGACCACCGCGGTCTTCGCCCTGCTGCCGCCGGTGCTCGTGGTGGTGCTGATGCAGCGATGGTTCATCAAGGGCCTGACCGAGACGGAGAAGTAGCCGCGTGGCGAGCCTCGACATCCAGGGCGTGACCAAGTCCTTCGGCGCCACGAAGGTGCTGCACGGCATCGACCTCGCCATCGAGGATGGCGAGATGGTGGTGATCGTCGGCGCGTCTGGCTGCGGCAAATCGACGCTGCTGCGGATCGTCGCGGGGCTGGAGACCGCGACCACGGGCGCCGTGCTGATCGACAAGGTGGATGTCACGCCCCTGGAACCGGCGGATCGCGACATCGCCATGGTGTTCCAGACCTATGCGCTCTATCCGCACATGACGGTCTTCGACAACATGGCCTATGGCCTGAAGATTCGCCGCCTGCCGAAGGCCGAGATCGCCGCGCGGGTGAAGGAAGCCGCCGACCTGCTGTCGATCGGGCAACTGCTGGAACGCAAGCCGCGGCAGCTTTCGGGCGGGCAGCGCCAGCGTGTCGCGATGGGCCGCGCCATCGTGCGCCACCCCAAGCTGTTCCTGTTCGACGAGCCGCTGTCGAACCTCGATGCCAAGCTGCGCGTGCAGATGCGCGCCGAGATCCGCCGGCTGCAGAAGCGCCTGCGCGTGACGTCGCTGTTCGTCACGCATGACCAGGTGGAGGCGATGACGCTGGGCGACCGCCTGGTGGTCATGCATGAGGGCCGCGCCGCGCAGATCGGCACGCCGATGGAAGTCTGGGCGCGCCCGGCCGATACCTATGTCGCCTCCTTCATCGGATCGCCGGCGATGAACTTCCTGCCGGCCACGCTGGCAGAAGGCGGTGCCGCCGCCCGCCTTGCCGGCGGTGCGCTGTGGCGCTTCGTGGATGGCCCGCGCCCGGGCGGCGACGGCCACGCCGTCACCCTTGGCATCCGCCCCGAGCACCTGCTGACCGACGGCGCCGACGGCCTGCCGGTCACGCTGGAACTGGCCGAGCCGCTGGGCTCGGAGACCGTGCTTCACACGCACCTGGCCGACGGCACGCCGATCACCGCGCGCGTGCCGGGCGGGAGCGCGACCGATACGCTGCGCCTGTCGCCCGACCTCGGCGCGCTGCATGTCTTCGACGCCGCCACGGGCAAGCGGATCAACCCGGGCTGAGCATCGCTTCCGCCGCGACATGCCGAGCGCGCCTGCCGGCCCGGGATGTTCGGCGCGCCTGTCGGCGCGACATTCCGGGCGCGCCTGTTGGCGCGACATTCCGAGCGCGCCTTCGGCGCGACACCTGGTCGGCATTGACCCTTCCCGACGTCGTGATCACATAGTTCGCAGCAAAACTCGGGAGGTGTGTCCAATGAACCGTCGCAGCATTCTAGGTGTCGGCGCCGCCGCCGCCCTGTCGCCCTTCGCCGCACGGGCCCAGGCGCCGGCCTGGCCGAACGGCCCCGGAAGGCTGGTGGTGCCCTTCGCCGCCGGCGGCCCGACCGATATTCCCGCCCGCCTGCTGGCCGACGAAATGTCGAAGTTCCTGCCCGCGCGCATGGTGGTTGAAAACCGCACCGGGTCAGGCGTGGTGGTCGGCACCGACATGGTCGCCAAGGCCGCGAAGGATGGGCAGACGGTGCTCTACACCACCGTGGCCCATGCCTACCTGCCGGGCATGTTCGACCGCCTGCCCTTCGACCCGGTGGCGGATTTCATCCCGGCTGCCTTCGTCGGGCAGATCCCGATGATCCTGCTGGTCAACAAGGACTTCCCGGCGCGCACGCTGCCCGAACTGCTGGCGCTGCTGCGCGCCAACCCCGGCAAGTACGACTACGCGTCATCGGGCAATGGCGGCGCGGTGCACCTGGGCACCGAATTGCTCCTGCACATGGCCGGGCGGCTTCAGGTCAACCACATCTCCTTCCGCGGGTCGTCGGCCGCGATGCCGGAGGTGCTGGCCGGGCGCATCCCGATGATCTTCGACGTCGCCGCCGGCGCGCTGCCCTATATCCAGCGCGGCGACCTGCGCGCGCTTGCGATCAGCACGCGCACCCGCATGCCCTATGCGCCGGACGTCCCCACCGTGATCGAGGGCGGCGTGCCGGATTTCGAATGCTACACCTGGCACATGGCGATGGCGCCGGCGGGCACGCCGATGCCGGTGGTGCAGCAGATCAACGCTGCCTTCAATCGTGCGCTGGCGGTGCCCGCCGTGCAGGAACGGCTCGGCCAGCTGACCATGAACGTGACCACCGACAGCACGCCGGAAAGCGCGGCGCGCTTCCTGGCCAGCGAGATGGCGAAGTGGACGCCGGTGATCCGCGCGGCGGGCATCCGGCCGAGCTGACGGGGCCATACCGGCCGCGGTGATCCGCGGCCGGATCGAGACAGTCCGAAACCCGCCCCGGGGTTGACGCATGCGGCCCGATCCCGCATCGGACCGGCATTCCGGGAGATTTCAATGAACCGTCGCAGCATCCTGGGCCTCGGCACCGCCGTGGCCCTCAGCCCCTCCATGGCGCGCGCGCAGACCTGGCCGTCGCAGCCGGTCCGCCTGGTCGTGCCCTTCGCCGCCGGCGGGCCGACCGACGTGCCGGCGCGCCTGTTTGCCGACGAGCTGTCGAAGGCGCTGCCGCAGCGCGTGGTGGTCGAGAACCGCACCGGCGCCGGCGTGGTGGTCGGCACGGATGCGGTCGCCAAGGCGGCGAAGGACGGGCAGACCCTGCTCTACACGACCGTTGCGCATTCGGTGCTGCGGGCGCTGTTCCCGCGGCTGCCCTTCGATCCAGCGGCGGACTTCACACCCGTCTCGCTGGTCGGCGTGATCCCGATGGTGATCACGGTCAACAAGGACTTTCCCGCCCGCACGCTGCCGGAACTGATCGAGAAGCTGCGCGCCGAGCCCGGCAAGTACGACTACGCCAGCAGTGGCAATGGCGGCGCCCTGCACCTGGCGACCGAGCTGCTGCTGCGGCGCGCCGGCGTGCGCGCCAACCATGTGCCCTATCGCGGCACCGCGGCAGCGATGCCGGATGTGCTGAACGGGTCCGTGCCGATCATCGTGGACGTGGCAACCAGCGCACTGCCCTTCGCCCAGCGCGGCGAGACGCGCGCGCTGGCGGTGATGGACAGCCAGCGCCTGCCCCAGCTGCCCGACGTGCCGACCACGGCGGAGGCAGGGCTTGCGGGCCTCGAGGCCTATACCTGGCACATGGTGCTGGCACCGTCCGGCACGCCGGCGCCGGTGGTGGAGGCGGCGTCGCAGGCCTTCGGCCGCGTGGCGGCCGACGCCTCGGTGAAGCAGCGGCTGTCGGACCTGGCGATGCGCCTGGAAGCCGACCCCTCGCCGGCCCGCGCGGCGGCCTGGATGGAGGCCGAGCGGACCAAGTGGAGCGCCATCATCCAGGAAGCCGGCATCCGCGTGGATTGATCGCGGCGCGATCCGGGCGGCGTGGCGGCCGGGTCGCTCAGCCCACGCCCATGCGCCCGCGGGCGCCGGTGACCGCGGCGTCCGCCGGGAATATCGTCACCTGGCGCCCGCCCTGCCACTGCATCAGCAGCGGCCTGGCGCGGGTGTTCTGGCCGCGTTCGTCGAAACGCATGCCCCAGCCATTGGCGGTGCCGCCATCGGCCAGGTCGGTCGCCAGCATGGCGGCGCGCAGGCGTTCGCGATCGGTGCCGCCGGCGCGCTGCATCGCATCCAGGCAGGCGAGCGCGCCAACGTAATTCGACAGCGAATGGCCCGAGCGCGGGTCGGCGCCGAAGCGGCGCTTGTAGGATTCGGCGAAGGCGGCGGCACCTGGCGCGAAGGCGTCATTCACCCCGAATTGCGGCACATCCACGGCCATCACGCCCTCGAAGGCCGGGCCGATGGCGCGGGCATTGTCGATCAGCGAATACCCGCCGCCCGCGCCCACCACCATGCGCGGCCGCCAGCCTGCTTCCTCCAGGCCGCGGAAGAACAGCAGGATGTCGTTCTGCCGCCCGGCATGCAGCACGACGTCGGCATTGGCGCCGCGCAGGCGCTGGATCATCGCCGGAAAATCGGCCGCACGGGCGGCGTAGCCGATGCGCTCCACCTGCTGCAGATTGCGGCGGCGCAGGTCGACCTCCTGCGCGGCAGCCACGCCCTGGCCATCCAGACCGTCCTCGTGCAGCAGCGCGATGCGCAGCGTGCGCGCCTCCACGCCCCAGCCGGGGGCCAGCACCTCCTGCACCGCCTCGACCGTCATGGCGCCGATGTCGGTGGCGCGCGGGCAGGTGCGGTAGACGCTGCGCAGCCCACGCTCGGTGATGCTGTCGGAGATCGCGCCGAGCTCGAAATACGCGACGCCCTGCACTTCGGCGACTTGCGTAGCGGCGAAGGAGGGCGGCGAGGCATAGGTGCCGAAGAAAGCCGCAACGCGCTCGCCGGTGACCAGGCGGCGCGATTCGGCGGTGGCCTGCGCCTCGTCCACCGCATCGCCGCGCAGCAGGCGCACCTGCCGACCGGCGACGCCGCCGGCGGCGTTGCGTTCCTCCACTGCCAGTTCCAGGCCGCGGAAGCTCTCATCGCCGAGCAGGGCGAGCGTGCCCGAGAAAGGGAACAATGCGCCGAGGCGCAGCTCGTTCGCCTGTGCGAACGCCGCGCGCGGCGCGGTGGCGGCAGCGACCGCCCCCAGCAGCCGGCGGCGACGAATGGCAGGCATGGCACTTCCTCCGGCGACGTGGCCGCGCGTGATTCTCGGCGGCGACGCGCCGGCTGGCAAGCGGCGACGTGGCGCCTCGCATGATGCCCCGCGCGGCTTGCCTTGACGTGCCTCCGGGCGCTTGTCTTGACGCCTCCTCCGCGGGGCGCGAATGGTCCGCATGTAACGCAAGGGGATGTGCCATGGCGGATCTGCCGCAGGAGATGACCTTCATCGCCCATGGCGAGGGCGGCGGTCCCGAGGTGCTGGTGCCCGCCCGCGGCCCGCTGCCCGCGCCCAAGGCGGACGAGGTGCTGATCCGCGTGCTGGCGACCGGCGTGAACCGCCCGGATGTCGCGCAGCGCAGTGGGTCCTATCCGCCGCCGCCTGGCGCCAGCCCGATCCTCGGCCTGGAATGCGCCGGCGAGGTGGTCGCGACCGGCGCCGCCGCCACGCGCTTCAAGGCGGGCGATCGCGTCTGCGCGCTGACCAATGGCGGCGCCTATGCCGAATACTGCGCGGCGCCGGAAGCGCAGACGCTGCCCTGGCCCGCCGGCTACGACGCGCTGCGTGCCGCCGCCCTGCCCGAGACCTACTTCACCGTCTGGGCCAACCTGTTCGGCCATGGGCGCCTGGCGGAGGGCGAGACGGTGCTGGTGCATGGCGGCACCTCGGGCATCGGCGTCACCGCCATCCAGTTGGCCAAGGCCTTTGGCGCGCGGGTCTTCGCGACGGCGGGCAGCGCGGCGAAGGTCGAGGCCTGCCTGCGCCTGGGCGCCGATGCCGCGATCGACTACCGCACGCAGGACTTCGCCACCGAGGTGAAGCGCCTGACCGACGGGCGCGGCGTGGACGTGATCCTGGACATGGTCGGGGCGGCGTATTTCCAGCGCAACCTGCGCTGCCTGGCACTCGACGGGCGGCTGGTGCTGATCGCCTTCCTGGGCGGACACGAGGCCGAGAAGGCCGACCTGCGCCCCATCATGGTCAAGCGCCTGACCGTCACCGGCAGCACCATGCGCCCACGCACCACCACGCAGAAGGGCGAGATCGCCGCGGCCCTCGAAGCCAGGGTCTGGCCGCTGCTGGCCGACGGACGCTGCGGGCCGGAGATCTTCCGGACCTTCCCGCTGGCCCAGGCGGCGGACGCGCATGCGCTGATGGAGAGCAGCGAGCATATCGGCAAGATCATGCTGCAGGTCGCCGCGTGATGTTCGACCTGGCCGGCAAGGTCGCGCTGCTGACCGGCGCCAATGGCGGCATCCCGCGCGCCACGGCGGCGCTGTTCCGCCGGCTCGGCGCACATCTGGTGCTGAGCGACCTCGACCCCGCCGCGCTCGATGGCTTCGCGGCGTCGCTGCCGGAGGGCCAGGCGCGCATTGTCACCGCGCGCGTGGACGTGACGCAGCGCGCCGAGGTGGACGAGGCCATCGCCCTGGCGGGGCGGGAGTTTGGCGGCATCGACATCCTGGTGACGGGCGCGGGGCTCTATGTCGAGCAGGAGGTCACCGCCATGTCGGATGACGACTGGCGGCGCACCGTCGGCGTCAACCTCGATGGCGTGTTCTACGCGACCCGCGCGGCGATGCCGCTGCTGCGGCGCGGCGGGTCGGTGGTGAACATCGCCTCGATGGCCGGGCATCGCGGGTCGGTGCGGCACGCGCATTACGCGGCGTGCAAGGCGGCGGTGCTGGGCTTCACGCGGTCGCTGGTGCATGAACTCAGCCCGCGCGGGGTGCGTGCCAATTGCGTCTCGCCCGGCATCATCGCGACACCGATGACCGAAGCCATCATGCGCGACAACGGCGCCGCGCTGATCGCCGCCACGCCGATGAAGCGCTTCGGCACGCCGGAGGAAGTGGCCTCCGTCATCGCCTTCCTGGCCTCGGATGCCGCGGCCTTCGTGAATGGCGAGACGATCCACATCAATGGCGGGATCTACATGGACTGATGTTCGCAGCGCTGCTGATCCTCGCCGTCCTCTTCGCCGTGGTGGTGGCGCGGCTGCCGCGCGGCGGTGGGCGCGCCTTTGCCGCCGGCGGCGCGGTGCTGGCGCTGAGCGTGGCGGCGATGGTGAAGCTGCGCGCCGCGCACCTGCCGGGGCACCGTCCGCGCCCGTGGCGCAGCCCCTGAGGACGGTCCGATGAACCTGCACCGCCTGCTGCTGGCCCGCGACGCCGCCGGCCGGCCGATCCGCTTCGCGCATATCGGCGCGGGCAAGTTCGGCTCGATGTTCCTGCACCAGGCGCGGCGCACGGCGGGGCTGCATGTGGCGGGCATCGCCGACCTGTCGATCCCGCGTGCCCGCGCCACGCTGGCGCGCGTGCATTGGCCGGATGGGTCGTATGACGCCGCGTCGCTGGACGACGCGATCGCCACGGGTGCGACGCACCTCACCGAGGATGCGATGGCGCTGATCGCGGACCCACGCATCGAGGTGGTGGTGGAATGCACCGGCCATCCCGAGGCCGGGCTGCGCCACGCCCGCGCCGCCATCGCCCACGGCAAGCACGTGGTCATGGTGAATGTGGAGGCCGACGTGCTCGCCGGCCCGCTGCTGGCGCGCGAGGCGGCGGCCGCCGGCGTGGTCTATTCCATGGCCTATGGCGACCAGCCCGCCCTGGTCTGCGAGATGGTGGACACGCTGCGCGCCGGCGGCTTCACCGTCATCGCCGCCGGCAAGGGCACCAAGTACCTGCCCGCCTTCCACGCCAGCACGCCCGAGACGGTATGGGGCCATTACGGGCTGACGGAACAGCAGGCGAAGGACGGCGGGATGAACCCGCAGATGTTCAACTCCTTCCTCGACGGCACCAAGTCGGGCATCGAGATGGCGGCGATCGCCAATGCCACGGGCCTGGCGCCGCCCGAGGATGGGCTGGCCTTCCCGCCCGCCGGCACGTCGGAACTGCCGGGCATCCTGCGCCCGCACAACGAGGGCGGCATCCTGCCGCGCAAGGGCATGGTCGAAGTCGTCTCCTCGGTGCGGCGCGACGGCAGCGAGATCCCGGACAACCTGCGCTGGGGCGTGTTCGTCGTGTTTGAAGGCGAGACCGACTACGCGCGCCGCTGCTTCACCGAATACGGCGTCGCGACCGACCCGTCCGGGCGCTATGCCGCGCTGTGGCGGCCCTACCATTTCATCGGGCTGGAGCTGGGTGTCTCGGTCGCCTCGGCGGCGCTGCGGCGCGAGGCCACCGGCTGCGGCGATGCCTGGCGCGGCGACGTGGTGGCGGTGGCCAAGCGCGACCTGCGCGCCGGCGAGGTGCTGGATGGCGAGGGCGGCGCCTGCGCCTGGGGCAAGTGCATCCCGGCGGCGCGGTCGCGCGCGCTGGACGCGCTGCCGATCGGCCTGGCGCACGGCATCCGCCTGGCCCGCGACGTGGCGGCGGGCAGCATCATCACCACCGCCGACGCGCCGCCCGACCCGGCGGCCGCGGCGGTCCGCATCCGCGCCGAGATGGTCGCCACCTGCGGCTGAGGGAAACATCCGGGCCCCCGCTGCGTTGGGAGGGTGGCGCCCGGCGTGCGCCGTGCCGGCTTTCCAGAATCGATCATTCGCGCTCATAAATGCGTCGCGGGCCGGGTGGTATGCACGGTTCCATGCAGCTTGCCCGGGAAACACCCGTCATCGCCATGCGCTCCGCCTTCTATCCCCTGATCGTGGCGATCCTGCTGTTTGGCGGGGCGTGGCCGGTCACCAAGGCGGCGATGGCGCATGCCACGCCGATGTGGTTCGCCGTCGGTCGCGCGGGGCTTGCGGCTCTCGCCACCGCGGTGCTGCTGGCCGCGCTGGGGCGTCTGCGCCTGCCCAAGCGCCGCGACCTGCCGTCCGTCTTTGCGCTGGGGCTGCTGCAGCTCGGCGCCTTCTTCATCCTGGCGCATGCCGCCATCGCGATGGTCGAGGCCGGGCGCACGGCGATCATCTCGGCGGTCGTGACCTATTGGCTGATCCCGCTCTCGGTGCTGGTGCTGGGGGAGAAGGTGCCGCTGCATCGTTGGATCGCGGCCGGGCTTGGCCTGGCGGGCGTGGCTGCGTTGGCCGGGCCCTGGGCGGTGGATTGGGGCAGCACGGACCAGGTGGTCGGCCATGTCATGCTGGTGGCGGCGGCGCTGTTCTGGACCTTGGCCATCGTGACGACGCGCAAATGGCCGCCACCCACGCCGGTCTTCGCATTGCTGCCCTGGTGCTTCGGCCTGGCGACGCTGGTGATCCTGCCCTTCGCGCTGGTGCTGGAGCCCGCGGGCGGCATCTTCGGCCCGGCCTGGCCCTTCATGCTGTATATCGGGCTGATCGTGGCGCCGATCGGCACCTGGTGCGTGATCGAGGTGGGGCGCCGGCTGCCCGGCGCTGTGGCGTCCGTCGCCTTCCTGCTGGTGCCGGCCTTCGGCGTGCTGGTCAGCACGCTGTGGCTGCACGAACCGATCGGCTGGGACATGGCGGTGGGGGGGGCGTTGATCGTGCTCTCGGTGATCCTGGCGGCGCGGCCGTGATGCTGGCGATGACCGAGGCCGGGTCCGGCCCGCCGCTGGTGCTGCTGCACGGGCTGTTCGGCGCCGGGCAGAACTGGGGCGGCATCCGGTCGGTGCTGGCGCGGCGCTTCCGGGTGCTGACGCCGGACCTGCGGAACCATGGTGCCTCCCCGCGCGCGCCCGAGATGTCCTATGCCGCCATGGCGGAGGATGTGGTGGGCGTGCTGGACGCGGCCGGGATCGACCGTGCGGCGGTGCTCGGCCATTCGATGGGCGGCAAGGTGGCGATGGCGCTGGCGCTCGCGCATCCCGACCGGGTCGAACGCCTGGTCGTGGCCGACATCGCGCCGGTGCGCTATCGGCCGGCGCTGCGCGGTTATGTCGCGGCCATGCAGGCTCTGCCACTGCAGGCCGGACTGGCGCGGCGCGACGCCGATGCGATGCTCGCCGCCACCATCCCGGAGGCCGGCATCCGCGCCTTCCTGCTGCAGAACCTGCGCTTCGAGACCGACCCGCCGGCCTGGCGGCTCGGGCTGGAGGAACTCGCCGCCGCCATGCCCGTCATCGAGGATTTCGCGGTGCCGCAGGGCGCGCGCTTCGACGGGCCGGTCCTGGTCATGGCGGGCGAGACATCCGGCTACATCCGCGCCGAGCATCACGACACCTTCCGGGCACTGTTCCCGGCGGTGCGCTTCGCCACCGTGACTGGCGCCGGGCATTGGGTGCATGCGGAGAACCCGTCGGGGTTCCTGGCGCTGCTGCAGCCCTTCCTGGATGAGGCAGCGTAGCCGGGCGGCCTGAATCGCTTCACGCCGTTCTTCTGCCTTTCCCTGCGCGCCTTGCGGCAAATCCATTCGGATGATGCGGCGCCGACACCCGGCGCATGCGGAAAATTGCGTGGCGGGAGATTTTCCGGCCCATCGCCCTAGCCCTCGCGGCGTAATGAGCGTCCTGAACGAGACCTTCGCGCGATTTCACTTGCATTCGTGGGGCTCGCTGCATATTTTCCGGCCCGCATCCGATCCGTGGGTGCTGACGCCATCGCACGTGCCGCGAGGCCCGGTTTGTCGGGCCACAAGCAACGACGGGACGCGTCCTTTGTTCGATCCGGCCACCCGCATGGGCCGGAAGGTTCGAGGGAGCCGCCTGTGTCGCCTGTCCGCCGCCCTGCGATGAGACCTCATCGCATCAGCCGCAGCGCCTGATCCGCGCCGCTGCGCCGCCGTCCCGTCCCTAAGCCCGTTCCGCGGGCCGAGGGGGTCGCGGGGCGTCGTGTGCGGCGGACCGCCAGCCGCTCCCTCATTCCCCGCCGCCGCGCCCGGGCTTCGGCCCGTGGCGCGGCGGCGGGCGCGCGAAACCGCACCGCCAAGGTTCGATGCCATGACCCAGTTCCGCCCCCGTGCCGCCGTCTCGCCGCTCCGCCGCCCCACCGCGGTGCGCCCTGGCCTGCGCGCCGCCGCGCCGCGCGCCACGACGGTTGATGCCGCGATCGCCGCGCTGCGCCCGCAGGACCCGATGCATTGCCTGCGCCCGCAGGCCGTGAGCGATGCCGCGCGCGCCTTCGTCGCCGCCTTCCCGGGCGACGTGCTCTATGCCGTGAAGTGCAATGCCGAACCCACCATGCTGCGCGCCATCGCGGCCGGCGGCGTGGCGCATTTCGACTGCGCGTCGGAGGCCGAGGTGCGCCTGGTGCGCACGCTGTTCCCGCAGGCGTCAATCCACTTCATGCATCCGGTGAAGGCGCGCGGTGCGATCCGCAGCGCCTGGTCGCAGCATGGCGTGCGCGATTTCGTGCTCGATACCGATGGCGAGCTGACCAAGATCCTGCAGGAGACCGGCGGCGGCGCGGGCGAGCTCGGCCTGGTGGTGCGCCTGGCGCTGCCCAAGGGCAATGCGGCCTATGATTTGTCGGGCAAGTTCGGCGCGGCACCCGCGGAGGCGGCCGCCCTGCTGCGCGCCGCGCGCCCGCATGCCGCGCGGCTCGGCCTGTCCTTCCATGTCGGGTCGCAATGCATGGATCCCTCCGCCTGGACGCGCGCCCTGGCGCTGGCCGCGGAGGTGATCGCCACGGCCGGCGTCGCGGTCGAGATCGTCGATGTCGGCGGCGGCTTCCCGGTGGCCTATCCGGGCAGCGAGCCGCCGGCGCTGGCGCTGTTCATGGACGCCATCCGCGCGGGTGCCGCGCTGCTGCCCGAAGGCGTGCGCCTGTGGGCCGAACCGGGCCGCGCGCTGGTGGCCGGCGGTGCGTCGGTTGTCGTGCAGGTGCAGGCGCGGCGCGGCGATGCGCTGTATGTGAACGACGGCGTCTATGGCGCGCTGTCGGATGCCGGCGCGCCGGGCTTCCGCTTCCCGCACCGGCTGGTGCGCGAGGGCGGCGACCCGGTCGCGTCCGTCACGCGCGACTTCACGCTGTTCGGCCCGACCTGCGACAGCGCCGACGTGATGCGCGGCCCCTGGACCCTGCCCGCCGATGTGCGCGAGGGCGACTGGATCGAGATCGGCCAGCTCGGCGCCTATGGCACCGCGCTGCGGACCGCCTTCAACGGCTTCGACCAGGCGATTGTCACGGAAGTGACCGATTCGCCCATGCTCGCCACGGCGGGCTATGAAGCGGCCGCACGCGCCGCCTGACGACCTGCTGCAAGGGAACCACGACGATGAAGCACGCCGCCTTCGACGGCCGCTTGGTGATGCTCGGCTTCGGGTCGATCGGCCAGGGCGTCCTGCCGCTGATCCTTCGCCATATCGACATGCCGAAGGACCGCATCGAGATCGTGACGTCGGATGCGCGCGGCGAGGCGATCGCGGCCGAATACGGCATCAAGCACACCGTGCTGCCGCTGACGCGCACGAACTACGAAGCCGAGCTGCGCGCGCGCCTGGGCAAGGGCGATTTCCTGTGCAACCTGTCGGTCGATGTGTCGTCAGTCGCGCTCATCACGCTGTGCCGCGAGATCGGCGCGCTGTACCTCGACACCTGCATCGAGCCCTGGGAAGGCGGCTATACCGACCCGTCGCTGACGCCGTCGCAGCGGTCGAACTACGCGCTGCGCGAGAGCGCGCTGGCGCTGAAGAACGGCGCGGGGCCGACCGCGGTGACGACGCATGGCGCGAATCCCGGCCTGGTCTCGCATTTCGTGAAGCAGGCGATGCTGAACATCGCGAAGGATACCGGCCACGCCACGGCGGTGCCGTCGTCGCGCGAGGGCTGGGCGACGCTGGCGCGCGACCTCGGCATCAAGGTCATCCACATCGCCGAGCGCGACACCCAGGTGGCGAACCAGCCCAAGCGGCGCGGCGAATTCGTCAACACCTGGTCGATCGACGGCTTCGTGGGCGAGGGCAACCAGCCCGCCGAACTCGGCTGGGGCAGCCACGAGAAGGCGCTGCCGCTGGATGGCAAGCGGCACGATTTCGGCTGCGATGCCGCCATCTACCTGATGCGCCCGGGTGCCTCCACGCGCGTGCGCTCCTGGACGCCGCTGGAGGGGCCGATGCACGGCTTCCTCATCACGCACAACGAGGCGATCTCGATCGCCGACTACTATACCCTGCGCGACGCCGCCGGCGCCGTGGCGCATCGCCCGACCTGCCACTACGCCTATCACCCCTGCGACGATGCCGTGCTGTCGGTGCACGAACTCGCCGGCAAGAACTGGCAGATGCAGGACGAAAAGCGGCTGATGATGGACGAGATCACGGCCGGCATGGATGAGCTCGGCGTGCTGCTGATGGGGCACGCCAAGGGTGCGTATTGGTACGGCTCGCGCCTGACCATCGAGGATGCGCGCAAGCTCTGCCCGCACAACAACGCGACGTCGCTGCAGGTAACGGTCGCGGTGCTGGCCGGGCTGGTCTACGCCATCGAGAACCCCGACAAGGGCGTGGTCGAGGCCGATGAGCTGGATCACGCGCGGATGCTGGAAGTCTGCTTCCCGTATCTCGGCGAGATGGCGGGGGTGTATTCGGACTGGACGCCGCTGCAGGGGCGCGGGGCGCTGTTCCCGGAAGCGACCGACCCGGATCCGTGGCAGTTCTCCAACTTCCGCGTCGTCTGACCGATCCCGGAGAGGGGCGCCGCCCCTCTCCCGTCCTCACCCCGCAAAGGGCCGAAAGGCCCTTTGATCCCGTCACTTCAGGGCGGCTATCCTGGGCGGGACATGAACATTCCGAACCGACCGGCGCCAATCGGCGCCGAGGCCGTGCCCGACAGCCACGGCATCAATCTGTTTCGCGCCGACCCGACGCTCGCGGCGCTGCTGCGGCTGTATCTGCCGCACGACCTGCTGGACCATCTGACGCCACATTTGGACCGGCTCGGCGGCCTCGCCGGCGGACCGCTCGCCGACCTCGCCGCGACGGCGGACACCAACCCGCCGGAGCTCCTGCACCGCACGCGGCGCGGCGAGAACGCGCAATCCATCGCCTACCACCCCGCCTATCGCGACATGGAGCGTCTGGCCTTCGGCGACTACGGCCTGGCCGCGCTGTCGCATCGCGCCGGCGTGCTCGACTGGCCTGCGCCAATGCCGGCAGCGGCGAAATATGCCATCACCTACCTGTTCGTGCAGGCGGAATTCGGCCTGATGTGCCCGGTCTCGATGACCGACAGCCTGACGCGCACGCTGCGGAAGTTCGGTGATACGGCGCTGGTCGACCGCTACCTGCCAGCGCTCACGTCGCAGGACACGGACGCGCTGTTCCAGGGCGCGATGTTCATGACCGAACAGGGCGCGGGGTCGGACATCGCGAATACCGCCGTGACCGCGGCACCGAATCCCGACGGGTCCTGGGCGCTGAGCGGCGACAAGTGGTTCTGCTCGAACGCCGATGCGGAACTGGCGATGGTGCTCGCCCGGCCCGAGGGCGCGCCCGCCGGCATCAAGGGTGTGTCGCTGTTCCTGCTGCCGCGCGTGCTGCCGGACGGCACGCCCAACCGCTACCGCATCGTGCGGCTGAAGGAGAAGCTCGGCACGCGATCCATGGCATCGGGCGAGATCACGCTGGAAGGGGCTACCGCCTGGATGGTCGGCGAACCTGGCGCGGGCATGCGCCAGATGGCCGACATGGTGAACAATTCCCGGCTGTCGAACGCCGTGCGCGCGGCGGGCATGATGCGCCGCGCGGTGACCGAGGCGCTGTTCATCGCCCATCGCCGCATCGCCTTCGGCGCGCCCATCGTGACCTTGCCGCTGATGCGCCGGCAGCTCGCGAAGATGCTGGTCCGCGCGGAGCAGGCGCGCGCCATGGTGTTCCAGACGGCCGAGGTCCTGCGCCGGTCCGATGCCGGCGAACCAGGCGCCTATGCGCTGCTGCGGATCCTGACGCCACTGGCGAAGTTCCGCGCCTGCCGCGATGCGCGCGTGGTCACCGGCGACGCCATGGAGGTGCGCGGCGGCTGCGGCTACATCGAGGACTTCCCCGATGCCCGCCTGGTGCGCGACGCGCATCTGGGATCGATCTGGGAAGGCACGTCGAACATCGTCGCGCTGGATGTGCTGCGCGCCGCTGCGCGCGAGGGATCGCTGGAGGCGCTGGAGGCGCATCTCGCATCGCTACGCGCTGACCTGCCGGGGCTTGCGGATGCGACGGCCCGCGCCTTCGCCCTGGCGCGCCATGCCGGTGGCGAGGGTGGGCCTGTGCTGGCGCGCCAGGCGGCGACAGGACTCTACAACGTCGCGACCGCGGCCTTCATGGCCTGGGAAGCGCGCGCCGTGCCGGAGCGCGCGGCACTCGCCGCCATGGTGCTGCAGCATCGCGTGCTGCCGCGCGACCCGCTGGCAGCGACCGACGAACCGATCCCCGACGCGCTGCTGCCCGATCCCGGCGCTACGCGCTGATCTCCACCAGCGTGATTTCAGGCGGCACGCCGAATCGCACCGGCAAGGTCGTGGTGCCGAGGCCGCCCGACACGATCAGGTCGCGCCCATCCTCCCGCACATGCCCCCAGGCGTAGCGGTTGCCGAAGCGCGACGGAATGCGCGGCGAATAGCCCAGCAGCCGCACCTGGCCCCCATGCGTATGCCCGCAGAAGGTGACGGCGGCGCGCGCCGGCAGCCGGGCGAAGATGTCGGGCTCGTGCACCATCAGCAGCAGCGGCGTGTCGCCCGACACGTCGCGCAGCAGGCGCGGCAGGTCCTCGGCGCCGCGTTCGAAGCCGAAGGCCCAGGTGGAATCGAGCCCGCCCACCAGGAGCGGCCCGGCACGCTGCACGCGGTTGCCCATCACCGCGATGCCGGCGGTATCGAAGGCGCGCGCGATGGACGGCACCGCGCCGCGTCCGGCGCGCATCGCCGCCTCGTCCTCCCACCAATCGTGGTTGCCGGTCACCGCGAAGACCCCGTGGCGCGCGCGCAGCGCGCCCAGCCGCCGCGCCACGTCGGCGTGGTCCAGCAGGCGCGTGACGAAGGGCGAGGACGGGCCATAGTCGCCCAGCAGCAGCGTAACGTCCGGCGCCAAGTCGTTGGTCGCGGCGACGATCTGCTCGATCCGCGACTCGTCCATCATGGGCGCGCCGGCATGCAGGTCGGCCAGCGCCGCGACGCGCACCGTCAGCCCTGGTGGCCAGCCGGCCGGCGACACGCGATGGTGCTGCACCGCCAGGCGCAGGAAGGGCTCCACGCCGAAGCCGTAGCCAGCGAGCCCGATGCCCGCCGCCGTTGCGCCGCCGAGCCCTGCCAGTATTCCGCGTCGTCCGATCATGGTGCCGTCGTGCCACGCGATCATGGCGCGGCTGCGGCAAGGGTTGCGCCTGCCAACCCGCCAGCCACATGCCGGCCATGCCCGAGACCGCTGCCCCGACCCGCGCCGCCGCGCTCGATCGCCTGGCCGAATTCGCCCCGCGCATGGGTCGCGCCTATGCCGCCGGGCGCAACCATGATCCAGGGGCGGGTGCGCGGCGCGATGTCTCTCGGCTTTCGCCGCATATCCGCCATCGGCTGCTGACCGAGCAGGAGGTGGTGGCCACCGCCCTCGCCCATCACGGCCCGCAGGCGGCGGAGAAGTTCATCCAGGAGGTCTTCTGGCGCAGCTACTGGAAGGGATGGCTGGAACTCCGCCCGTCGGTCTGGACGCGCTTCGCGGCCGAGCGCGACCGCGCGCTGGCATCGCCGCCGCCGGGCCTTGATGCGGCGCTGCGCGGGGACACCGGCATTGCCTGCTTCGATGCCTGGATGGCGGAGCTGCGCGAGACAGGCTGGCTGCACAACCACGCGCGCATGTGGTTCGCCAGCATCTGGATCTTCACGTTGCGCCTGCCCTGGGTGCTGGGCGCGGATGCCTTCCTGCGGCATCTGCTGGACGCGGATGCGGCGTCGAACACGCTCTCCTGGCGCTGGGTCGCGGGGCTGCACACGCGCGGCAAGCATTATGTCGCGCGGGCGGAGAACATCGCGCGCTACACGAATGGCCGCTTCGATCCGCAAGGGATGCTCGACGAGAATCCCGCGCCGCTCGATGACGGGCCGGCGCCGCCACCCGCCGCGCTGCCGCCTGCCGACCACGCGCCCGACGGCCCTGCCCTGCTGCTGCTGCACGAGGACGACCTGCATCCCGATAGCCTCGACCTCGGCCGCGCGCGCATCGTTGCGGTGGCCGGCGTGGTGGCGGCGGGGGCGCGATCGCCGCTCGGTGGCACAGCGGGCTTCGCGCAAGGCGCGGTGGAGGATTCGCTGGCGCGCGCCGCAGCGCATTTCGGGGTGCCGTCGTCCCGCGTGGATGTCGCCGCGGTGGCCGATGCCGCAGCGGCGGCGGGTGCGCGTGCCGTCATCATGCCCTGGGC
The DNA here is from genome assembly GCA_051860065.1 of Roseomonas sp. Classification (GTDB taxonomy): domain Bacteria; phylum Pseudomonadota; class Alphaproteobacteria; order Acetobacterales; family Acetobacteraceae; genus Neoroseomonas. The sequence continues at coordinate 47,299 of JBHYEQ010000016.1, read as the reverse complement.
GCCGGTCGGCTGGACGGCGCAGGCGCTGGCACCGCTCGGCCCGGCGCTGGCCGCACGCGGCATCGCGCTGCATGTCATCCGCCGCGACTGGGACAGCCTATGCTGGCCGCACGCGACCAAGGGCTATTTCGCGTTCCGCGAACGCATTCCCGACGTCTGCGCCGCGCTGGTCAGATCGCCGCCGGCGATGTGAAGCGGCCATCCTTCGCCAGGTCCGCCGCGCGCCAGAAGTACCAGGCGGCGGTGGTGCGGTATGGCGCCCAGGCGGCGCCGATCTCGCCCAGCGCGCGCGGCTTGGGCTGTTGGTCCAACCCGGCAGCGACGCGGTAGCCCTCGCGCACGCCGAAATCGTCGATCGGCAGGATGTCGGGCCGGCCGAGGGTGAAGATCAGCAGCATCTCGACCGTCCAGCGCCCGACGCCGCGCAGCGGCACCAGGCGTTCGATCAAGGCATCGTCGGACAGGCGGCGCGCCTGGGCGCGCGTGGGCACGATGCCGAGCGCGGCTTTCTCGGCGATGTCGCGGATCGCCAGCACCTTGTTGGCGGACAGGCCACAGGCGCGCATCTGCTCGGGCGTGGTGGCCAGAACGGCCTCGGGCGGCGGGAAGCCGTCCGGGCAGCAGCAGGTGATGAAGCGGCCGAGGATCGCCTCCGCCGCGCGCCCATGCACCTGCTGGTGGGCGATGGCGCGCACCAGGGCCTCGTACGGCTGGCGCTTCGCGGGCACCAGCGTGCAGGGGCCGACCTGGCGGATGACGCGCTTGAGCACCGGGTCGCGCCTGAGGTGCCGCAGCGCCTCGGCCGACCCGATGCTCATCGGAACACCAGGTTCGGCAGCGCCATCGTGATCCAGGGCACGTAGGTGATGACCATCAGGGAGCCGAAGATCACCGCGATGAACACGCCAAGGTAGCGCATCATCTTGTCGACGCCGCAGCCCGCCACCTGGGCCGCGGCGAACAGGTTCACGCCGAAGGGCGGCGTGATCATGCCCAGGGCCAGGTTCACCACCATGATCGTGCCGAAATGCACGCCATCCACGCCCAGGCGCTGCGCGGCCTCCTGCAGGATGGGCGCCAGCACGATGATGGACGCCGAGGTCTCGACGAACATCCCCACCACGAACAGGAAGGCGTTCACCACCAGCAGGTACAGCGCCGCGCTGTCGAAGGAGGTGGACAGCCACGCCGCCGCCGCATCCGGCACGCCCTGGCGGTTCAGCAGCCAGGAGAACACCGCGGCGCAGGCGATGATGAACAGGATCACCGCGCTGCTGATGACAGACTTGCGGAAGATGGGGAACAGGTCGCGCAGCCCGATCTCGCGGTGCAGGAACATGCCCACCAGCAGCGCGTAGACCACCGCCAGGACGGATGCCTCGGTCGGCGTGGTGATGCCGCCATAGATGCCGCCCAGCACGACGATCGGCATGAACAGCGCGAAGCCTGCCTGGCGCGTGGCGGTCAGGAAGGGCAGCCGGCCCTCGCCATCCTGCTTGCCCCAGCCCTTGAGGCGGCACCAGACCAGCACGGTGACGATCAGCGATCCCGCGATCAGGATGCCCGGCCCGAAGCCCGCGATGAACAGCTCGGGGATCGAGGTCTGGGTGGTGACGCCATACAGGATCATCGGGATCGAGGGCGGGATGACCACGCCCAGTTCCGCCGCCGTCGCCTGCAAGGCCGCGGCGAAGCCCACCGGATAGCCCGCGCGCACCAGTGCGGGGATCATGATGGAACCGATCGCGAAGGTGGTGGCCACCGAGGAACCGCTGATGGCGGCGAAGATCATGCAGGTGACGACGCAGGTGGCGGGCAGCCCACCCTGGATGCCGCCCACGATGGAACGCGCGAATTCCACCAGGCGGCGCGAGATGCCGCCCACCTCCATCAGGTTGCCGGCCAGGATGAAGAAGGGAATGGCGGCGAGCGGAAAACGGTCGAGCGCCACGAACAACTGCTGCGCGGCGACGATCAGCGGGAAGGAGGTGAAGCCCGCGATGCCGACGATGGCGGCAATGCCGATGGCGATCGCGACCGGGATGCTGGCGGCGAACAGCACCAGCATCACCGTAAGCATGGTGCCGGACATTATGCTTGGCCCTTGGACGGCGGGCGCGTTGTATCCGGGCACCCATTCGCGTTGCGGAGCAGCGCGACATGGGACCCGTCCGCGCCGCTTGCCGTCGCGCCGTGCATTGGAGCGTTGGCGGCGACATGCGGGTTGGGCGCGGTCGCGCCGTGCGCTCCCGGATCGCCTGCGGCGATCCGCATCCGGTTCGGCGTCATACGGCGCTTTCCAGTTCTTCGCTGCGGCGGTCGAGGAAATGCGCCACGGCGCCCATCATGGCGAAGACCGCGCCCAGCGGGATCGCCGCATAGCCCCAGGACATCGAGACCTCGAGCCCCGCCATCTCCTGGAACTGCACGCGCTCGGCCATCATCCAGCCGAACCAGAACATCACGCCGAGCATCGACAGGCTGGCGGCCAGCGCCGCCGCCTCCAGCGCGCGTTGCAGCGCGCCGCGGGAGAAGCGGTGCGCCACGTCGATCGACACCAGCGCGCCGGCGCGCAGCGCCACGGCCACGCCCAGGAAGGCCATCCAGATCAGCGCGGTGCGGACCAGCGCCTCGGACCAGACCGACGGCGTCTCGGTGGCGAAGCGCGCGATCACCTGCCACAGCCCGGCCGCCACCGCGACTGACAGGGCGATGCAGGCCAGGATGGCGGCGATGCCGGTGGTCACGCGGTCCGCCGCCAGGATGGCGCGGCGCAGCCCTGCGCGCGCCCCGCCGCCGGAGCCGACCCACAGCGCCAGCGCCACGGTCAGCAGCGTGGCCGCCGCCGTCACCTGCAAGGGCAGCAGGTTCATCGCATTCATCGGGCAAGCCCCCCGGGCCGGATGGGGCGCAGCGAATGGCCGCGCCCCGGGCGTCAGCTCAGTTCGCGCGCCATTCGCGGATGCGCCGCAGCGTCGCGGCGTCCAGCGTGCGCTCCCACTCGGCGAAGGCCGGTGCGAGGGCGGTCTGGAAGGCGGCGGTGTCGACCTCGGTGATGACGGTCATGCCGCGGCGGCGCAGCTCGGCCACGCCGGCCTCGTCATCCGCCGTCACGCGTGCGCGGTTGGCGGTCTGCGCTTCCCGAGCGGCCTGCTGGAACAGCGCGCGGTCGGCGGCGTTCAGCCGGCCTACCATGGCCGGGTTGCAGATCATCACCTGCGGCGAATAGACGTGCCGCGTCATGGTCATGAAGCGCTGAACCTGGTTCAGGTTGTTCGCCACGATCACCGAGATCGGGTTCTCTTGCCCATCGACCGTGCCCTGCTGCAGCGCCGGCACCAGTTCGCTGAACGCCATCGGCGTGGGCAGCGCGCCCAGCGTCGTGAAGGCGCGCATGTGAACCTGGTTCTCCATGGTGCGGATCTTGAGCCCGCGCATGTCCGCCGGCGTGTTCACCTCGCGTCGGGAGTTGGTCAGGTTGCGAAAGCCGTTCTCGATCCAGATCACGCCGACCAGGCCGCGCGCGGGGAAGCGCGCCAGCACCTGCTGGCCGATCTCGCCATCCAGCACGCCGCGGGCATGGGCGGCGTCGCGGAACAGGAAGGGCACGTCGAAGATGCGGACTTCCGGCACGAAGTTCCCGACCGGGCCGGTCGAGGTGAAGGTGCAGTCGATGGTGCCGATCTGCACGCTCTCGACCATCTCGCGTTCGTTGTCGTTGCGCTGGGCGACCACGCGGTAGCGGTTGTTGGTCAGGCGCTGGAAGGCCTCGGCGAAGGTGCTGGCGCCGACCCCGGTATGGCTATTGGCCGGCAGCGCGTGCTGCACCGTGATCTGGGTCTGCGCCATGGCAGGCGCGGCGGCGAACGGCATAGCGAGGGCGGCGGCGAGCGCCAGCCTGCGGGTCAGGGTCATTCCTGGAAGTCCTCCATGTTGATTTCGTGATGCTCCCATAGCCGGGCAGGCAAGGCCCTGGCAATCGGCAGCCATGCGGGCGCGGGGATTGCCGCGGCGCCGCGCGGCGCGGTAGTCAGGCCGTCATCGGCGCCAAGACCGATACGCAAGCCCGGGCAACGCAGACAGGATTGTCGGCGACATGCTGGAATTTCTGCCCGAGTGGCTCCATGCCCTGATGCTGGTGCTGTTCATCGACATCGTCCTGGCGGGCGACAATGCCATCGTGGTCGGCATGGCCGCCGCGGGGCTGCCGGCCGACCAGCGCCGCAAGGCCATCATCTGGGGCATCGCCGCCGCCACCGTCATGCGGATCGCCTTCGCGTCGATCACGGTGCAGCTGCTGTCCGTGGTGGGCATCGTGCTGGCGGGCGGCGTGCTGCTGCTGTGGGTCTGCTGGAAGATGTACCGGGAGTTGCGCGAGGCCGGCAGCCACGCGGAGGAACAGGGCGTCGATGCGCTGGAGGGCGAACCGGACGCCGCCGCGCCGCGCAAGACCCTGCGCCAGGCCATCACGCAGATCCTGGTCGCTGACGTCTCCATGAGCCTCGACAACGTGCTCGCGGTGGCCGGCGCGGCAAAGGAACACCCCATCATCCTGGTGATCGGCCTGGCGATTTCCGTGGTGCTGATGGGCGTGGCGGCGTCGCTGATCGCCAAGCTGCTCGACCGGCATCGCTGGATCGCCTGGATCGGGCTGATGGTGATTCTGTATGTCGCGCTGAACATGATCTACGAGGGCACTCACCAGGTCACCGCGGCAGTGCCGGAGGCCTATGCCTACCTGTTCCTGCCGCTGGGCTTCCTGGCGCCGGCGATCGCGGGCGTGTTTCCGGTCTGGCTGTGGGTCTTCGCGACCTTCCTGCAGGTGGTGTTCTACGCCTTCGTGGTCACGCTGGTGGCCGGCGCGGCCCGCAACCTGGGCCGGCCGGCGGGGCACTGACGGCGCGCTCAGTCGGGGCGGATGCCGCTCTCGCGGGCGATGCTCGCCCAGCGCGCGGCATCCGCGTTCAGCCAGGCCTGGAGTTCGCCAGGCGGGATCACCAGCGGCTCGGTGAAGTTCGCCTTCAGGCGGTCGAGCATCGCCGCGTCCATCGCCTTGCCGAAGGCGTCCTGCAGCCTGGCCAGGATCGGCGCCGGCACGCGCGCTTGCGTCAGGACGCCGTTCCACACGCTGAGGTGGTAGCCGGGCACGCCCGATTCCGCGAGGGTCGGCACATCCGCCAGCGCGCCCAGCCGGCGGTCCATGGTGACCGCCAGCGCCTTCACCGACCCGCCGCGGATATGCGGCGTCGAGGTCGCGGAGGCATCGAACAGCAGGTCGAGGTCCCCCGCGATCATCGCCGCCACCGCGGGCGAGGAGCCGCGATAGGGCACGTGCACCACCTCGAGCCCCGCCATTCGCGTGAGCATCACCTGCGACAGATGCGAGGACGACCCGTTGCCGACGGAGCCGAACAGAATCTTGCCGGGCTCGGCCTTCATGCGCGCGATGGCTTCCTGCGCGTTGGCCGGGTTCCAGCGGCGCGGGTTGCACACCAGAACATTCGGCATGTCGGCCATCATGCCGACGCCCACCAGGTCGCGCCGCGGGTCGAAGGATGGGTCGGGGTACAGCACCGGGTTCACGCCCTGCGTCGCCATGGTGCCGAGGAACAGCGTGTGGCCGTCCGGTTCCGCCTGGGCGGCGGCCTTGGCCCCGATATTGCCGCCGGCGCCGGGGCGGTTCTCGACCACCACGGGCTGGCCGATGTGGCGGCCGAGCGCGTCGGCGGCCAGGCGGCCCATGATGTCGGTCACGCCGCCGGGCGGATAGGGCACGATGATGCGCAGCGGCTTGTTCGGGAAGGCGGGCTGGGCGCGCAGCGACGGCGCGGCGAGTAGGCCTGCGGTCGCGCCCAGCGCGGCACGGCGCGTGATGCGGGTCATGGCGTTCTCTCCCTGGTTTTCGTTGCCCCGAGCGTCTCGCGTCGCGCCCGCGAATGCAAGCGCTCAGCCCAGCAGCACCATCGTCGCCCAGCCGATCGCCAGCACCGCGAGCAGCGATGGCAGCAGCAGCCGCCACACCTGCGCCGGGCGCGTGTCGTCGCCCAGCAACCCGCAGACCAGCGCGGTAACGCCGACCGACATCCCCGCGCCCGCCGCACCGGCGAAGTTGTGGACGGCGGGTGCCAGCAACGGCGGCAGGCCGGCGGCCAGGCCCAGCGCCTTCTGCACCGGCATCATCGCCGCATTCGATCCGACATTGCTGCCGGTCACCAGCCCCGCCAGCAGGCCGAGCGGCGGCACGGCATAGGGCGCAGCCTGGCCCAGCGCATCCGCCGCCGCCAGCGCCAGCGCGCCGGTCGCGCCGCTGCCGGCCATCCAGCGTGCCAGCAGCACGTACAGCAGCAGCACAAGCGCGGGGCGCGCCGCGCGATGCAGCGCGCCGGTCGCGCGACGGCGCGGCGCGTCGCTGATGGCGAGCAGCGCCGCGGACACCACGAGCAGCACGATCGCGACATGCGTGACCGGAAAGGCCGGCAGCGCGGGATAGGGCTGCCAGGAGGGCGGCGCCGGCACCGCGCGCGCGCCGAGCAGCGCGACGGTCAGCACCGCATAGGGGGCCAGGGCGCGGGCGGCCCGCATCCAGGCCGCGGCATCGCGCGGCGGGTCGGCGCGCCACAGCGCGAACAGCAGCGGCAGGCCCGAGGCGAGGATGCCCAGCACCTCGAACGGCAGCACCCAATGGCCGGCCACCAGGATCACCGCCATCACCGCCAGCATGGCCATCTGGGCGAGGCGTTCATGGGCCGGCACCGGCACGCCGGCAGCGGCCGAGAGCCGCCAGCACACCGGCCCCAGCGCCAGCAGCCAGGCGGCATTGGGCAGCGCGGTCAGGGCGGCGATCTCCTGCGCGGGCACGCCCACCAGCACCGCGCCCAGCGCCGTGCCCGGGCCCAAGCCCCCCCACGGGATCATGCACAGCGCCAGCAGTGCCAAGGCAGCCGCCGGCGGCCCGCGCAGCCCCATGCCGCGCAACGCCGCCAGCGCGAAGACCGCGCCGACCGCGAAGCCGGTCACGCTCTCCATGAAGACGCCCATCAGCAGCGTGGCTGTGAAGATGGCGCGCGGCGTCGCGGTGGCCGGCGCGGCGGTGGCGTCGCGATGTTCGACGGCGGCGTGAAACAACAACCCGCCGAGCACCACGCCGATCGGCTGCACCGCGAGGAAGGTGCCGCGCAGGGCTTCCTCCGCCAGGAAGGGCAGCAGGCCGACGCCGGCGGGCAGCGAGACGAGGGCCGCCGGGATCGTGGCGACCAACGCCACCAGCACGGCAACCAGCGGGCCCGCGCGGCCCGAGACCAGCAGGCCGAGCAGCAGGAGCAGCGGCGCGGATTGCAGGACGAGTATCAAGTCACGCCGTGTTCAGCACTGGCCGGCCCCGCAGGGGCCGTGAGCGCACGGCGCGATCGCGCCCAGGCCCGCCGCCGCCCGAGCACCAGCGCGGGGCGCGCAAGCGGAGCGCGCGCAGGCGCGCGCCCGGCGGCTGAGGGCACAACAGGCCTCATCACGCCTCCAGCACGAAGGTCTTGCCGACCGCGCCGGGCACCACGACGGCCTCGCCATGCGCGCGTTCCAGCGCGTTCAGCGCGCGCCAGCCCGTGCAATGCGACGGGAACATCCAGCGCAGCCCGAAGCCGCCGAGGTCGGCTACGGTCTGCGGAATGACGCGCTCATTGGTGCCGGACAGATGGAAGCCTCCCATCACCGCAAGCAGCGGCAGGTCCGGCATCAGGCGTCGCGCCTCGTGCAGCACGTTGACGATGCCGCAATGCGAGCAGGCGGAGAACACCACCAAGCCCTTGCCGCGCAGGTTCACCGCGATGAAGCGTTCATCCGGCAGCCATTCGTCGGGTTGCCATTCGGCGTCGTCGGAGGCGCGCGCGACCTGGCCGGGCAGGCCGGTCTCGTAGTCGGTCACGCGCGGGATTTCGCCGCTGACCAGAACATGGCCCGCGACCACGGCGGGCTCGCGCGAGACCTGCGGCGCCGCACCCATTGCCGCCCATTCGGCGGGCGCGGGCACGCGGTCCATCGGCAGCACGCCGCCATCGGGCTGGCGCGACCCGCGTTCGCGGAACATGCCCGGATGCAGGTGCAGCGGCACGTCGCGGCCGCCATTGGCGGCGCGGATCATCTCGATGGCCTTGGGGATGCCGCCGGCATGGTCCCAATGGCCGTGCGAGAGCACCACGGCCTCGATGGCGCCGAAATCGACGCCCAGGCGCGGGCCGTTGCGCTCCACCGCGTAGTCCACCGGGCCGCCATCGAACAGGATGCTGCGGGTCTCGTTGCCCTCGGTCACGGTGATGACCAGCGCCAGGCCATGATTGGCGCAGCAGATCGCCGCCCCCGAGCTGCGCTTCATCCCCATGCGCTGCAGCCGGACCCATTCGCGCGTCACGAAGGACGGCGTGGAGGACAGCGTATCCGTGACGTTGTCCACCAGGATGGTTATCTCGATCCGATCCACCGGCGGCGGTGCCAGCATGCGCGCGTTCCTTCCCGAACCCGTCTCAGCCTATGGCAGCGCCCCCGATGCGGCCAGATGCGCCGGCGGCTAGCGCTCGCGCCACTCCGCATGGCCCGGGCTCGACCCCGGCGGCCCGAAGTCGCGCGGCGCCAGCCCGGCATGGAACCAAGTGACCAGCGTGTAGACATCGTAGACCGGGATGCGGAAGGTCCGCGCCAGGCAGCGCGAGAAGGGCGCCATGTTGTGGCATTCCAGCACGATCGCGCCGGTCTCCGGGTGCCGGCGCAGCAGCTCCTCGGCGGCCTGGAGCATGTCGCGCTCGGCGGCCCCGTAGTCCAGCACCGATTCGTTGCCGATCAGCACGCGGGTGAGTTCCGTGCCCTTCTCGGTGCCGACGATGGGCGTGGTCGGATCGACATCGATGGCCTTGAGGTGATCGGCTCCGAGCCGCTCCCCCTGCACCGTCAGGATGCCGACGCGCTTGCCGGGCGGCAGCAGGCTTTGCGCCAGCGGCACCTGCATCAGCGAGGAACTCGCCACCGGCACGCCGACATGCGCGGCAATGTCCTTCTGGAACACCGAAAGGAAGCCGCCGGTGGTGGTGATGCCGTCCGCGCCCTCGCGCACCAGGTCCTTTGCCGCGTCGAGGAAGGACTGCTTCAGCCCGCCACCCTTCTCGAGCACCACCTCGCGCGGGGTCGCGCCCTTCACCACCTTGTAGAGCACCGGGAACGGCCAGGTATTTGCGTTGCCGGTGTCGCCGGGTGCGCGCGGGAAGGACGTGTCGAGCATCAGGATGCCGACGCGCGCGCCATAGACCGTCTTGCCGCCATAAGCCTTGCGGGACATGTGTCGCTCTCCGGTCCGGTCAGTCGAGGCGGATGTTGCCGCGGCGGATCACCTCGGCCCAGCGATCTCGGTCGGCGCGGATCATGGCGCCGAATTCGGCGGGGCCCTGGGCGGTGATGTCGGCGCCGACGGTCTCCATCAGCGTGCGGACGGGTGCCGATGTCACGGCGGCGGCCAGCGCATCGTTCAGCCGCGCCACCACGTCGTCGGGCGTGCCGCGCGGCGCCATGACGCCCGCCCAGAGCGGCACCACGACGGAGGGGAAGCCGAGCTCCGCGAAGGTCGGCACATCGGGCATCGAGGCGGTGCGCTGCGCCGCCGCCACGGCGATCGGCCAGACGCGGTTGTCGGCGATCAGGCCGCGCGCCGTCGCGAAGGTGGTGAAGGTCAGCGAGACGGTGCCCGCCACCATGTCGTTCAGCACCAGCGAGGCGCCGCGATAGGAGACGCCGAGCCATTCGGTGCTCGTCGCCTGCGCCATCAGCGTCATCGCCAGGTGGCCCTGCGACCCCGCGCCGGCGTAGCCGAAGCTGACACGCCCAGGCTGCGCGCGGCCGGCCGCGAGCACGGCCGTGAGGTCCTGCCCCATGGTCGGCGCCGCGAACAGCGCGTTCGGCATGTTGACCAGGTAGGTGACGGGCACCAAGTCGCGCTGCGGGTCGAAGGGCAAGGAGGGCATCAGCGCCGGCGCGACGGTGATCGGACCGCTGGTCGCCATGAACAGCGTGTAGCCATCGGGCCGCGCCTTCGCGACATGGTCCGCCGCGATCGTGCCATTCGCGCCGGCACGGTTCTCCAGCACCAGCGGCTGGCCGGTGATGCGTTGGAACTGTTCCGACACGGGACGCCCGATGACGTCGAGCGCGCCACCCGCGGCATAGGGGATGACCAGGCGCACCGGCCGATCGGGGAAGGCCTGCGCGAATGCCGCACTTGCCGACACGGCAAGCATCGCGAGTCCATGGAAAATCCTGCGCATCCGCCGGCACCTTCGTCGTTGTGGGATTGCGGCCATCATCGATCGATGCGCGGGAACGTCAATGCGCGCGGCTCAGTTCAGTAAGCGCACCCATTCGCGCGTCACGAAGGACGGCGTGGAGGACAGCGTATCCGTGACGTTGTCCACCAGGATGGTTATCTCGATCCGATCCACCGGCCGAGGTGCCAGCATGCCCACGTTCCTTCCCGAGCCCTACGCAGCCTATGGCAGCAACCTGTGGCACGACCAGATGCGCCGGCGCTGCCCGGATGCGCGCGTGGCGGGTAGCGTGGTGCTGGAAGGCTGGCGCCTGGTGGTGCGGAAATACGCGCTGATCGAACGCGACGAGGCCGCCGCCTGCCCGATCGGCTTGTGGCAGGTGACAGCGGCGTGCCTGGAATCGCTGGACCGCTACGAAGGCCCGCGCACCTACCGGCGCGTGCAGGTGCCGCTGCCCGGTGGCGGCGTCGCCGTGGCCTATACCGAAATCCGCATCCGACCGGGCCCTCCGGCCGCCGGATACGTGCGGCGCCTGCGCCGCGGCTACGCGGATTTCGGCTTCGACACGGCGGTGCTGGAAGCCGCCATTGCTGAATCGGGCTTCAGCGGCGCCGCGCCTCCGCGACTGTGACCACGACGGCGCCGGCCAGGATCACGCCGGCACCCAGCCAGGTCCAGCCATCCGGCACCTCGTTGAAGATCGCCCAGCCGAAGCCGGCGACGACGATCAGCCGCAGGTACTGGAAGGGCGCGATGGCCGAGGCCTCGCCATGGCGGTACGCGCTGGTGATCAGCCAGATGATGCCCGGCGCGAAGCCGGCGACGGCTGCCAGGATCAGCACATCCACCAGCCCCAGCGGCACCCACGCCACGAACGCGAAGGGCGCGGACCCCGCCGTCGTCACCAGCCCGACCCAGGCCATGATGGTCGTGTTGCGGTCCTGCTGCGCCAGCACGCGCGAGGAGAGCGTGATGCCGCACCAGGTCACCGCGGATGCCAGCGCGAGGCCAACGCCCAGCATCGACACCGTCGTCCCCGGCCGCAGCATCACCGCCACGCCAATGAAGCCCGCGATGGTGCCGGCCCAGCGCCAGCGGTCCACGCGCTCGCCCAGCACCGGGCCGGCCAGCAGCGTGGTGAACATCACGTTGGTGAAGGACAGCACCGTCGCGGTGGCGAGGTCGAGCGGCCCGAAGGACGCGTAGTAGAAGCCCCAGGTCAGCAGCGAGGACGCCCCGCGCAGCAGGTGCAGCCCCGGCCGCGTCGTACGGAACACCGCGAGGCCCGTCGCCGCGACCATCGGCGCCACCCAAACCAGCTGGCCAAGCGATCGTGCGAAGACCTGCAGCTCGACGGGGATGCCGCGCGCTGTCATCAGACGGATGGCCAGCGCCTCGGCAGCGAACAGGATGGCCGCCACCGCCATCAATGCGCCGCCGCGCAGATTGCCCGAAAGTCCCTGGAACATTGACGGCGGCTGCCTCCGGCGTAGCGTCGTGACTTAGCGGCGGGCTCCGCGCCGCGTCCAGGCAGGAAGGATGGCGCATGGCGAAGGAAGCGGAGGCGGCGGCAGCGCGCGAGGCGGTGGACCGCGGGCCGATCCTGGTCTGGGGCGCGGGTGCCATCGGCGGCACGATCGGGGCCGCGCTGGTGCGCGCTCGGCACGCCGTGGTGTTCGTGGACATCGAGGCCGACCACGTCGCCGCCATCGCCGACCCGGCGCGCGGACTGTCCATCGAAGGGCCGGTCGATCCGCACCGCATCGTGGCACCGGCCTTCACGCCCGACCGCGTGCAGGGCGTGTATCGGCGCATCTTCCTCTGCGTGAAGGCGCATCACACGGAAGCAGCCTGCCGCGCGCTGCTGCCGCATTTGGCCCCCGACGGCTACGTGCTCTCGCTGCAGAACGGGCTGTGCGAGACGATCATCGCGCCGATCATCGGCGCCGAGCGCACGGTCGGCTGCTTTGTGAACTTCTCCGCCGACTGGCACGGGCCGGGACAGATCATGTATGGCGGCCGCGGCGCGCTGGTGCTGGGCGAGCTGGATGGCGCCACCACGCCACGGCTGACCGCGCTGCACGCGCTGTCGCGCGACACCTTCGAACCGAACGCGATCATCACGCCGAATATCTGGGGCTATCTTTGGGGCAAGCTCGGCTACGGGGCGATGCTGTTCGCGCAGGCGCTGGGCGAGAAGGGCATCGCCGATTGCCTGGCGCGCCCTGAATTGCTGCCGCTGTGGCGCGCGCTGGGCGGCGAGGCGATCGCGGTCGCGCGCGCGGAAGGCGTGACACCGCTCGGCTTCAACGGCTTCGACCCGGCGGCCTTCTCGCCAGGCGCCACGGAAGCGCAGGCGGCGGCCTCGGTCGCTGCCATGGTCGACTTCAACCGCCCCAATGCCAAGACGCATTCGGGCGTGTGGCGCGACCTCTGGGTGCGCCGCCGCCGCACGGAAGTGGATGTGCAGATCGCGCCCATCGCGACAATCGGCGCCAAGCACGGCCAGCCCTGCCCCGCCATCCGGGCGCTGGTGGCGATGACGCACGAATGCGAAGCCGGCACGCGCCCGATGTCGGATGACAACCTCACGGAGTTGCTGCCATGACGGAATTCGATTTCGGCGGCACGGTGGTGGCCGTGACCGGCGCGGGCCACGGCTTCGGGCGCGCCATCGCGCGGTCCTTCGCGGCCCTCGGCGCGCAGGTGTTTGCCTGCGACCTCTCGGCGGAGGAGCTGGAGGACACCGCCGACCACCCCGGCGCCATCCATACCAGTGCCTTCGACCTCACCGCGCCGGGTGCGGCGAAGGCCTGGATTGCCAATATCGAAAAGCACGCGGAAGCGCCGGTCGGCGTGCTGGCCTCCAATGCCGGCGGTGTGCGCGGCCAGGTGATGCGCCCGGTCGAGGACGTGCCGGAAAGCGATTGGCACGACGTGGTGAATATCAACCTGCACGCCCATTTCCTGCTGGCGCAGGCGGTGGCACCCGGCATGAAGCGCGCCGGCTTCGGGCGCATCGTGACGATCAGCAGCGGCGCCGGCCTGCAACCCTCCCGCACCGGCATCCAGGCCTATACGAGCGCCAAGCACGGGCTGATCGGGCTGACGCGGCAACTCGCGCATGAACTCGGCCCGCATGGCATCACAGCGAATTCCGTGGCGCCCGGCCTGATCCTGTCGAACCCTTCCTCGATCAAGCAATGGGAAGCCTATGGAGAGGAAGGCCAGGCGCGCGTGATGTCCTCCATCGCGCTGCGCCGGCTGGGCGAGGCGCAGGACATCGCGAATGCGGTGATGTTCCTCGCCTCCCCGATGGCGAGCTACATCAACGGGCAGGTGCTCAGCGTCGATGGCGGGAAATAGGCGCGGGGGTTGAACGGCGGCGGGGCCGGGACAAATTCTGCGGAATGGACCCCAAGGCACTCCTCGATCGTTTCCTCGGCGCCAATGCCGCTGCCGGCGCGGGGGATATGGCGCAACGCGCGCGCGGCGCACTCGGCGGCAATACCGGCGCGCTGATGGGCGGCGCTGCGGCCGGCGGGCTGCTCGCGCTGCTGCTCGGCAACAAGAAGGTGCGCAAGATGGCCGGCGGCGTCGTCGGCTATGGCGGCGCGGCGGCACTCGGCGCGCTGGCCTATCGGGCCTATCAAGGCTGGCAGCAGGGCACGCCGCCCGCCACAGCCGCCTCGCCGCAGCCGGCCGCCGCGGCGCCGCTCGCCCTGCCTGCGCCGCCGCCCGCTTTCGCGGCCACCACGCCCGATTTCCAGATGGCGCTGGTGCGCGCCATGGCCGGCGCCGCCATGGCCGATGGCCATATCGACGCGACGGAACGCGAGGCGATCTTCGGCCATGTCGATCGCCTTGGTCTCGATGCGGAAGCGAAGGGCTTCGTCTTCGACCTGCTGCAGCGCCCGCCGTCGTTCGAGGAGATCGCGGCCGGCGCCACCACGCAGGAGCAGGCGGCTGAGCTCTACCTCGCCGCGCGGCTCGCGATCGACCCCGACCAGGCGGCGGAACGCGCCTGGCTGCAGGCGCTGGCGCATCGGCTGAACCTGCCGGCGGGCCTGGCCGACCACCTGGACGGCCAAGCCGCGTCGGCGCTGGCTCAGTAGTAGCGCCAGCTGCAGACGCGGCGCGGCTGCGTGCGGTAGATCGACCGGCCGTAGCGGTCGTAGCCGACGAAGGTGCGGGTCTGCACGACCCGGCACACCTGCCGGCGGCGCGGCGCCGGCCGGTAATACTGCCTCGGCGCGTAGTATTGCCGCTCCGGTTGCCATTGCACGGGTACCACGCCCGCCTCCGCCCGCGCGGCAGGGGCGCCCGCAAGGCTGGCCCCCAGGGCAACAAGCGCACTGAATACGATCATCCGGCATCGTGCCATATCGGCATTCTCCTTGCTCGTTCTTGGCCTCGCTCGCGGCAGCTTGCTGCATTGATGCAGTCGTCTGCCGTGAAGCCGCACTGTCCCGGCGGCCGCGCAAGGGTCGAACGATCGGGCAAGGAGGGCAAGGCGCGGTTTCACACCACAGCGCCCGAGCCTTCAGTCGAGCGTGCTGAGCAGCCCCGCCATCAGCTTCGCCCGCGGCACCAGGCTGTCGACCAGCACATGTTCCTCGAGCGTATGCGCCAGCGCGCCCTGCACGCCGAGGCCATCCAGCGTGGTCACGCCCATCGCGCCGGTAAAGTTGCCGTCCGAGCCGCCGCCGCTGCTTTGGTGCGGGATGTCGAAGCCGATCAGCTGGGCGATGTTGCGAGCCTGGTCGTACAGCGCCATGCCCTTCGGGCTGGGTTCCCAGACCGGGCGCGTGACGCCGCGCGTGACTTCGAGCTGCACGTCGTTGGCCGTCGAGCGCAGCGCCAGCATGCGCGCCACGCCGGCATCGAGGTCCTCCTGCCGCTTGGCCATCGACAGCGCCTCGGCATCGCAATGCGTGGTGACGCAGTTCACCCATTGCCCGCCATGCAGCACGCCGACCGAGAAGGTGCAGTCCTCGGTCGTCATGTCCTCGATGGCGATGATCTGCTTCGCCATTTCGCGAATCGCGCTGCGCCCTTCCGAAAGCC
Source organism: Roseomonas sp. (assembly GCA_051860065.1). Taxonomy (GTDB): domain Bacteria; phylum Pseudomonadota; class Alphaproteobacteria; order Acetobacterales; family Acetobacteraceae; genus Neoroseomonas. The sequence goes on along the minus strand of JBHYEQ010000016.1, from coordinate 31,934 downwards.
GCGCGCCGGCATGCGACGGCCGCCCGGTGGTGCGCAGGTTGAAGCGCGCGATGGCGTAGCGCCCGGTCACCACGCCGCCATCCGGGCGGGCGGGTTCGGGCACCAGCACGTATTTGCTGCGCGATGCCTCGGCCTCGATGATGTCACGGGTGGAAGGGCTGCCGATCTCCTCGTCCGGCGTAAGCAGGAAGGTGACGGGAAGCTTGGTCTGCAGACCGGCGGCGAGGATCAGGCGCATCGCCTCGACGCTGATGACCGTGCCGCCCTTCATGTCGACGATGCCGGGGCCGTAGCACTTGTTGCCCTCGCGCCGGATCGGCAGCTTCGCCAGCGTGCCGACCGGGTGCACGGTATCGAGATGCGCCATGACGCAGATGCCCGGGGCGAGGTCGCCGGCCGGATGCGGGAAGCGCGCGCGCACGCAGTCGCCCAGGCCCATGCGGCCGGGGATGCGGTCGATCCGCGCACCGAGAAGCGCGAGGTCGCGCGCCGCCATGTCCATCATGCGGTTGACCGCGGCGGCGTCGAAGGTGGGGCTCTCGCAGGCCGCCCAGCGGGTCAGGCGCGCGAGGATCTCGTCGGTGTCGAAGGGCAGCGCGATGGCGGGGAAGTCGGTCATGGGGCGTGGCTCCGCTATGTCGGGCGGCAGGGTTCACCGGCGCGCGGCGTCCCGCAAGGGCCGGCCGGTCGCGCGCCGCGGCGCCTGCCCTTTCGCGCCGGCGCAGCGCGCGTGCTACAGCATCGCGCATGAGCGCCACCACCCGCCCCCGCCCACGGCCCGTGCCGCAGACCGGCCCCGCCGTCTGGGCCGCAGCAGACCTGACCGCCGCCGACTGGATGGTGCCCGTGGGCACCGAGGACGCGGCCGAGCTGGAAGCGGCGCTGACCGCCGCCAAGGCCGCCGCGCCGGTGCCGCCGTTGACGCGGCTCCAGCCGATCCTGGCGGATGTGACGGCGCGGCTCGATACCGGGCGCGGCTTCTGCCTGCTGCGCGGCCTGCCCTTCGACCGCCACGGCGCGGCGGCGGCGGAAGCCGCGCTGCTGGTGCTCGGCGAATATCTCGGCCGCCCGCTGGCCGGCGACGGTCCGGCGGTGACGCGGCTGACCGGGCCGCCGGATGAACGTCCCGGCGCCTCCGGCCCGCCGCGCTTCCATATCGAGGCCTGCGACGCCATTGCGCTGCTGTGCCTGGCGAATGGGCCGGAATCGCCGGCGCATGTGCTGGTCTCTGCCGGCGCGGTGCACAACGAGGTGATGCGCCGCGACCGCGCCGCGCTGGCCGAGCTGTACGAACCCGCGCCGGTGCTCGAGGAAGGCGCGCCGGCCGCGCGCGCCGTGTTCACCATGACCGGCGGCGCCTTCGCGGCGCGCTACACCCGCACGGCCGTCGAGGCCGCCGCCGCCACGCCGCAGCCCGGCGCGCCGCCGCTGCCCGCCGGCCTTGCCCCCGCCTTCGACCTGCTGGACGCGGTCTGCGCCGAACCCGCGCTGATGCTGAAGATGGAACCGCGCCCCGGCGACCTGCTGCTGTTCAACCCGCATCTGGTCTGGAAGCGGCGCACCCTGGCCGAGACGCCACCCGACGCACCGGACGCACCGCAGGAATTCCGGCGCCTGCGTGTGACGATGGAACATTCCCGCCGCACCGTCGCGGAACCCGCCTGATGCGCCTGCTGGTCGCCAACGCCAATACCACCGAGGCGATCACCCAGGCCTGCGCGACCGCCGCGCGCGCCGCCGCCGCGCCGGGCACCGAGATCATCCCCGCCACGCCGCGCTTCGGCCCGGCGGTGATCTCGTCGCGCGCCGAGAACGTGATCGCCGGCCATGCGCTGCTGGAATTGCTCGCCGAGCACGCCGGGCAGGTCGATGCCGCGCTGCTGGCCGTCAGCCACGACACCGCGCTGGAGGCGGCGCGGCAGATGATGCCCTGCCCTGTGGTGGGCATGACCGAGGCCGCCTGCCTGGTCGGCTGCATGGCCGGCGGCCGCTTCGGACTGGTGACTTTCGGCGGCGTCGAGACCTATCGCGAATTGGTGGGGCGGCACGGGCTGTCCTCGCGCCTGGCCGGGCTGGCGGGCGTGGACGCGACGCCGCCCGAGGCGGTGGCCGACCCCGAGGGCGTCGGCGCGAAGGTGCTGGCGGCGGTTGCATCGGTCGCCGCGCAGGGAGCCGATTCGGTGGTGCTGGCGGGCGCTGCGCTGGCCGGCTTCGACCGGCGGCTGCAGGCGCGCGCACCGGTCGCGCTGCTGGATGGCATGGCCTGCGGGGTGCGGATGGCGGAATTGCTGGTGGCGCTGCAACTTCCGAAGCCCCTCGGCGGTTCCTACGCCGCGCTCAGCGGGCGCAATGGCATCGGGCTTTCCCCGGCGTTGTCGGCGATGCTGCGCGGGGGGCATTGAAGGAGGGGCGCCATGCGGCTCGGTGGTCGGGAAAGCGGCAATGTCGAGGACCGGCGTGGCAGCCGCATCGGCGGTCGCGGCATGGCGATCGGCGGCGGCTTCGGCGGCATCGCCATCCTGCTGATCGCGCTTCTGTTCGGCGTCGACCCCAACGAGTTGCTGCAAGGCACGCAGGCCCCGACACCGCAGGCCCAGCATCGCCAGATGACGCCGCAGGACGAGGCCGGCCGCCGCTTCGTGGCGCAGGTGCTGGGCGAGACCGAGGAAGTCTGGCGCGAGGAATTCTCCCGCCGCGGCGCGCGCTACGAGGAACCGACGCTGGTGCTGTTCTCCGGTGCCACGCAGTCGGGTTGCGGTTTTGCACAAGCCCAGGTCGGGCCGTTCTATTGCCCGCGCGACCGGCGCATCTACATCGACCTCGACTTCATGGCCGACCTGCAGCGGCGGCTGCGCGCCGGGGGCGACTTCGCCGCGGCGTACATCATCGCGCATGAGGTCGGGCATCATGTGCAGAACCTGGTCGGCGTGCTGGGTCGCGTGGAGCAGGCGCGGCGCAGCCAGGGCGAGGCCGCGGGCAATGCGATGAGCGTGCGCGTCGAATTGCAGGCCGATTGCCTGGCCGGCGTCTGGGCACGGCGTGCCCATGAAGCGCGCAACATCCTGGAACGCGGCGACATCGAGGAAGGCATCAACGCCGCGGCCGCCGTCGGCGACGACCGGCTGCAGCGCGCCGGGCAGGGCCATGTCGCGCCCGAGAGCTTCACCCACGGGACCTCCGCGCAGCGCGTCGGCTGGTTCCGACGCGGGCTGGAAAGCGGGCGGATGGAAGCCTGCGACACCTTCGCCGAAGTGCGCTGACGGCGCCGGGAACGCCAATCGCGTGGCGCCTGGAACGGCGCTGGAATGGCGCCTGGAACGGCGCTCCATTGGCGCCTGGAACGGCGCTTGCACGATCCTCTCCAGCATGTGGGAATGCCCGCCCGGGACGGCGCGCGGCAGGAGAGGGTTTCAGATGATCGACAGGCGTAGGGTTCTCGGCATGGCGGCCGCCGGGGTGGCGCTGCCCGGCTTGGTGCGCGCACAGGGCGCGCCGCAATTCACCTTCCGGCTGCATTCCTTCTCCTCGCCCACCGCGCTCGACCACACCATGCATCTGGATCGCTGGGCGGAGCGGATCGGTGCGGCGTCGGGCGGGCGCATCAAGGTCGAGGTCTATCCGGCCATGCAGCTGGGCGGGCAGCCGCGCGACCTGGTGCAGCAGCTCGAAGACGGCGTGGTCGACATGATCTGGACCGTGCCGGGCTTCACGCCCGGGCGGTTCATGGGTGTGGAGGGGCTGGAACTGCCCTTCATGAACACCGGCCTGTCGGTGTCCGAGAGCCCGGCGGCCTTCAACTTCGTGCAGAAGCACCTGGCCGAGAACGAGTTCCGCGGCATCAAGATCATCGCGATCAACGCCACCGACCGCGCGCTGGTGCATACCACCCGCAAGCCGATCCGCACGCTGGAGGATTGGCGCGGGATGCGCATCCGCGTCGCCGGGCGCTGGATCGGCGAGGCGGTCACCGCACTCGGCGGCACGCCGGTCGGCATCGCCCTGCCCGGCGTCTATGAGGCGCTGGCGCGCGGCCAGGTCGACGGGATGATGATCAACTGGGCCATCACCCAGCCCTTCCGCTTCTACGAGGTCGCGAAGTTCCACTCCCAGCCGCGCGGCGGCATCTTCCAGGGCATGATCCTGACGCTGATGAGCCAGCGTTCGTACAACCGCCTGCCGGCCGACCTGAAGGCGGTGATCGACGCGGATTCCGGTGCGCCGCTCTCGGCCCGGCTGGGCGAGATCTGGGACAGCCAGACCCAGGGCGCGATCGACGCCACCAAGGCCTCCGCCGGCAACGAGATCATCGACATCCCGGATGACGAGAAGGCGCGCTGGCGGACCGCGGTGCAGCCTGTCTATGACGCCTGGATCGCCGAGATGACGCGGCGCGGGCGCAATGGCCGCGCCATGTTCGACGACATCCAGGCGATCGCCGCTTCCGCGCGGTCGTGATCCGGCTGCGGTCCGGGCTCACCGCCATCGCCCAGGCGGGCGCGCTGCTGGGCGGCGCGCTGCTGCTGGCGGCGGTGGGGGTGACCTGTGCGTCGGTGCTGCGCGGTGCCTTCGGCCGGCCGATCCTGGGCGATTCCGAGGTGGTGGAGATGTGCCTCGGCGTCGCCGTGGCGCTGTTCCTGCCCTGGACGGAGATGCGCGGCAGCCACGTGATCGTCGATGTCTTCACCGCACGGCTGCCGGCGCGCGGCCTCGCCTGGCTGGATGCCGCGATGCGCGCGGCGGTGGCGCTGGTGGCGACCGTGCTGGCGGTGCAGATCGCTGATGGCGCCTACGCGCAATGGGACCGCGAACGCGCGACCATGTTCCTCGAACTGCCCTATTGGTGGGGCTATGCGGGGGCGGCGGTCGGGCTCGCGCTATGGACCGTGACGGCCGGCTTCGTCGCGGTGGAACGCTTCCAGGACGCGCGGCGGCCCGCATGACCGGCTTCGAGATCGGGTTGGCGATGTTCGCCGCCGTGCTGGTGCTGATCGCGCTGCGGATGCCGGTGGGTGTCGCGATGCTGCTGGTGGGCGGGCTGGGCTACGCCGCGATCACCGGCTGGATGCCGCTGCTGGCGACGCTGCGGTCGATGTCCTTCAGCAAGTTCTCCTCCTACACGCTGTCGGTGATTCCGCTGTTCCTGCTGATGGGGGATTTCGCCACCAAGGGCGGGTTGAACCGCGCGCTGTTCGCGGCCGCGCGCGCCTGGCTGGGGCATCGGCGCGGCGGGCTGGGGCTCGCGACCATCGGCGGCTGCGCGGCCTTCGGTGCCATCTGCGGATCGTCGCTCGCGACTGCCGCCACCATGAGCCAGGTGGCCCTGCCCGAGATGCGCCGGCATGGCTACTCGCCTGCCCTGGCCACCGGCACGCTGGCGGCGGGCGGCACGCTCGGCATCCTGATCCCGCCCTCGGTGATCCTGGTGATCTACGCGATCTATACCGAGCAGAGCATCGGCGTGATGTTCGTCGCCGCGGTGGTGCCGGGCGTGCTGGCGACGCTGTGCTACATGGCGGTGGTCAATCTCTATGCGCGCTTCGTGCCGGGTGCGGCACCGCCGGCCGAACGCATCCCGTGGCGTGCGCGGCTGCGCCCGACCTTGGAAGTCTGGCCGGTCATCCTGGTCTTCATGCTGGTCGTGACGGGGATGTATGCGGGCTGGTTCAGCCCCACCGAGGGCGCGGCCGTCGGCGCCGCGGCAACCGGCGTGCTGGCGGTGGCATTGGGCGGCATGCGCTGGGCCGGGCTGAAGGAATGCCTGCTGTCGACTGCCGAGACCACCGGGCTGATCTTCGTGATGCTGCTGGGTGCGGAGCTGTTCAGCGCGGCGCTGGCGCTGTCGCGCGTGCCGGCGGAACTCTCCACGCTGATCGCCGGGCTGGATGTGCCGCCGCTGGCGATCCTGCTGGCCATCCTGCTGATCTACTTCATCCTCGGCTGCTTCATGGAAAGCATGGCGATGGTGCTGCTGACGCTGCCCATCTTCATCCCGCTGATGCTGGCGCTGGATTTCGGGCTCAACCCGCAGCAGGTGCTGGTGTGGTTCGGCATCCTGGTGCTTGTGAGCGTGGAGGTGGGGATGATCTCGCCACCCTTCGGGCTGAACCTCTTCGTCATCAACGCCATGGCCAAGGATGTCCCGATGGGCGAGACCTACCGCGGCGTGATGGGCTTCGTGGCGTCGGACGTCGCGCGGATCGTGCTGCTGGTGCTCGCACCCGTGCTGTCGCTGTGGCTGCCGGGGCTGTGGTGACGGCGGGGCGCGGGGCGGCGTAGCATCGCGCCATGCCGCACATCGCCGTTGCCCGCCTGTGGTTTGAAGGCAATTCCTTCACCCCGGTGCCCACGCCCCGCAGCGCCTTCGAATCCCGCGAATGGGGCAGCGGCGCGGGGCACCTCGCGCGCTATGCCGGGACGGCGACGGAACTCGGCGCGGTCAGCGCCTTCCTGGCGGCGCGGCCGGGCTGGCGGGCCACGGTGCTGCCCTGCATCGCCGCCCAGCCCGGCGGGCCCATGGCCGACGACGCGCTGCGCGCCTGGCGCAGCGAGGTCGAGGCCGCGCTGAAGGCCCGGCGCTACGACGGCGTCTATCTCTCCCTGCACGGCGCCTGCGTCAGCGAGAGCGACCCCGAGGCCGACGCCACCACCATCGCGCGCATCCGCAGCATCGTCGGCCGCGACGTGCCCGTCACCGCGTCCTTCGACTTCCACGCCAACATGGCGCCGGAGATCGCCGAGGAGTTGGACGGCGCCTCGGCCTACCGCACCTATCCGCATATCGACATGGATGCGGCGGCAGGGCGTGCGCTCACCCTTCTGGAACGCGCCCTGTCCGGCGCGCCGCGCGCACAGGGCCACATCGCCAAGCGACCGATGGTGCTGCACAGCTTCCACATGCGCCACGAGGGCGGGCCGATGGCCGAAGTCTGGGCCGAGGCCGCGGCGGCGGAACGCGCGCCCATCCTCGATGCCAGCCTGTTTGGCGGCTTTGCCTGGGGCGACAGCCCCTATGCCGGGCCGTCCGCCATGGTCTGGGCGGAGGATGCCGGCGCGGCGCGCGACCTGGCCGAACGCCTGGCCGATAGCATCGCATCCCGTCGCGCACGCTTCGCCGTCACAATGCCCGACCCGACCACCGCGCTGCGCCAGGCGCTGGCCGCGCCACCGGGCCTCGTGGCGCTGCTGGACCCGGCGGACAATCCGCTCTCGGGCGGCATTGCCGATACACCGGACATGCTGCGCGTGCTGGTCGCCGCGCAACTGGACGTGCCCGCGGTCTTCGCCTTCCTGCACGACCCGGCCAGCGTGGCGGCGGCGCAGGAGGCCGGGGTGGGTGCCACGCTGACGCGCCACCTCGGTGCGACCATCACCGAGGCCTTCGGCCGCCCCGTCATCACCGATGTCGTGGTGGAACGCCTGACCGACGGGCGTTTCGTCAATGAAGGGCCGATGGAGCGCGGCGCGCCGGTGGACCTCGGCCCGACCTGCGTGCTGCGCGCGGGCAGCCTGCGCATCATCTGCACCACGCTGAAGGAATCCGCGGTGGATCCGGGGTTCTTCGCGCTGCACGGGATCGACCTGGCGGCCACGCGGCTGCTGGCGACCAAGGGCAAGAACCATTTCCGGGCGGCGTTCAAGGATCGCTGCGTCGCCATCGTGGAATGCGACGCGCCGGGGCCGGCGGCGCTCGACCTGGCGGGGCTGCCCTTCCGCCACGTTCCCGCGGCCTGGCGCTGACCGTCCGGACGCGCATTGGCAGGCCGCCCGCCCTGGGGTAGCGCTGCGCCTTTCCGCAGCAGAGACTTCATCCCATGACCGACGCCCTGCCCGACCGCCTGTCGACCGACCCGTCCAGCCCCTATTTCAACGAGGAGCTGCTCAGCCGCGGCGTTGGCATCCGCTTCCGCGGGCAGGAGAAGACGAATGTCGAGGAGTATTGCGTCTCGGAAGGCTGGGTCCGGGTCAGCATGGGCAAGGCGGTGGACCGCCGCGGCAAACCGCTGACGATGAAGCTGACGGGCACCGTCGAACCCTATATCCGCACGCCCGCCTGACACCGCCGGCCGGACAGGCGAAGGGCCGGACACCCCCGTATCCGGCCCTTCGGGAATCGCAGGCTGGCACGCGCGCCGGCGGTCGCCGCCCCCGCGGGCGACCGCGCGGGGCTCACATGTCCTGCGACTTGTAGATGCTGAACCCGCCCAGCAGCGAGGTGAGCGCCCCGCAGGCGACCAGGTACAGGCTCATGGTCTGCCCCTCGGCCGGCGGCATGCCGCCCGGCAGGTGGAAGACCGTCGCTGTATTGCCGTAGGCGAGCCAGGCGCCGGTCGCGATGGCCCCCAGGCCGATCAACATGGCGACGACGCCGAGGGCAACGGCCAATCGCCCATCGAGCGACCAGTTGGTGTCGCCATACACGTCCCGGACGCGCTCGCGATCGACAATTCCCGTATCGGACATTCCGTGAACCCCCGTTGCATTCTGCATCTGAAGACAACCATACGGAGGTTTCGTTTGCAATCTATTCATTAATCTTATTTTTTATACCATTCATATCTCATACCAGGTTTTGTAGGCAATATTCTTCCTGCCACCCAAGATATCGAATGCCTTCGAATTCATGTTGATTATCGCATTTTGCAACGCGCGAGACGCGCCGCCGCGTGTTCACCGATGGCGCCCACACCCGCCGGCGGATGCGCGGACAGCCTCCGCGTGCGTCTCCCCAGCGATCCAACCAGGATCAGGCGAACCCGCCTTGGCGTTCTGCACCGCCGGTCGGCAACGCCCCCCCCCCACACGCCCTTACCCGGGCAGGGTCTGAGAGGGATATTCGCCGAACCGCGCCCGGTACATCGCCGTGAACCGGCCCAGGTGCCAGAAGCCATGCGACAGCGCCGCCGCCTTCACCCGGCCCGGCGAGGCCGGCCGCCGCAGCAGTTGCGCGCGCACCAGGTCGAGCCGCCGCAACCGCAGATAGGCATGCAGGCTGATGCCATGCACCGCCACGCAGGCCGCCCGCAGCGCGCGGTCGGATACGGCCAGGGCGGCGCTGATCTCCTCGGTGGCGATCGGTCGCGCGACATGCGCGTGCAGGTAGTCGTCGACACGGCGGGCCAGTGCCAGGTGCCGGCCGACGGCGCGCTCGCCAGCCGCCAGGGGCAGCGGGTCGGCCAGCGCGCTGCCGAGCAGGTGCCGCAGGTCCGCCGCCAAGCCGGCCGCCGCCCGCCCGCCTGGCGCGATGGTGGCGGAATGGCCGGCCGCGAGCGCCTCGCTGAAGCCGGTGGCGAGGTCCGGCCGCAGCGACAGCACGGACCGCGCGTGCCGGAAACTGGCCGCACGCGGGATGGCAATGCCCAATTCATGCGCGGTGTCATGCGTCATCGAGAGGGCACCCCACCGAAGGTGAACCACGGCGGTCGCGCGCAGGTCGCTGCCCGGCCCGAACATGATCGCATCGGTCGAGCCAACGATCCGGCCATTCACGCGCGTATCGCCGATCTGGCTGAGCGGCATCAGCAGCAGGATGCGGTCGGCGCTGATGGCGCCGCGGGTCAGGTGCGGCGCGTCCTCGACCCGTTGCAGGTGCAGGCCGCCGAGTTCCATCGCGGTCAGGCTGGCATGGTAGGGTCCGGCGGTCAGCGAGACGTATTCGACATCGCCGCCGCGCAGCGTCGCGGCGAGTGCCTCGGCAGACCGGAAATGATGCGTGGTCGCGAGCGGCTGCGTCGGCGCAAGGGGCTCCGGGTCACTGGCGGCATGCATGGGCGCGTCCGGGGCGCTGGCAGAATCGTCGGTCAATGGGCGTCCCCTGGATCGCGTGACGTCTCCGGCCGGGCGGCAGACTAGCCCGAACTTCGCCGAATCCGGATAGCACTTGTTCTGGTCGCGAACCGCGCGCCGCGGCCAGACTGGACGCGGGCCAGGGAGGCTCGGGGTGGGTCGGATGCGTGCGACGTCGGCGGCCATGGCGATGGGGGCAATCGCCTGGGCCCTGCAGGCCGCGGCCCAGACGGCGCCGCATCCGGCCGCACCACCCGGCGACAACCCCATGGCCGCGCTGGCGCGCGCGACGCAGAACCCGGTCGCCGACCTGATCAGCCTGCCCTTCCAGAACAACACCAACGTCCACTACGGCCCGCGCGACCACACGCAGAATGTGCTGAACATCCAGCCAGTCATCCCGATCGCGCTGGGGCCCGACTGGAATCTCGTCACCCGCACCATCCTGCCGGTGATCTCGCAACCGGGGATGGAGCCTGGCCAGGGCACGACCTTCGGCCTGGGGGCGACGCAGTTCTCGGCCTTCCTGTCGCCGGCGCGCCCGGGCGAGGTGATCTGGGGCGCCGGTGCGGTGGTGCAGGCGCCCACCACGACCGACCGGACGCTGGGCAGCAATCTCTGGGGCGCCGGGCCGAGCGTCGTGGCGCTGACCATGCAGGGCCCCTGGGTGCTGGGCGCGCTGGTCAACAATGTCTGGTCGTTCGGCGGCGGGCCACGCAACACCTACAACACCATGACGGTGCAGCCCTTCATCAACTACAACATCCCGCATTCGCCAGGGACCTACGTTTCCTTCTCGCCGATCATCACGGCGAACTGGGAGGCGCGCGGCGGCGATGTCTGGACGGTGCCGCTCGGGCTCGCGGTCGGCCAGGTGATGCCGATCGGGCGACAGCCGGTGAACATCCAGCTCGGCGCCTACTACAATGTCGTGCGCCCGGATATCGGGCCGGAATGGCAGGTGCGGTTCCAGATCGCCTTCCTGTTCCCGAAGTAGCAGTGCGCACGCGGGCGTGACCGCCATGCGCGCCCGGCGCGCGTTACCTTCCGTCGTCGCAACAGACGGAGCCATCCATGATCACGCTGTGGTCCCGCAGCAGCACGTCGCGCGGCGTTGGCATTGACGACGCCGACAAGACCGAGAAGGTCGAGACCACCGGCTGGGTGGTTGGCATCCCCATCATCGTGGCCGTGATCGCCGCCGGTGCGAGCATCCAGGTCGCCCGCGTGAACCGCGACGCCGGATTGGTGCTCGAACGCGAACGGCGGGAGACGGCGCTCGCGGTGGAGCGGGAGAAGGAGCGACTCTTCCTCGCGCGCCCCACGGCTCCGGCCGCACAGCCCGGGAACTGACCGGCGCCAGGCTCGTGCTTTCAGAGCATCGTCACGCGTTCAGATGATTCCATCCGAACGCGATCTGCCCTAACCGGCCGCGGCGCGCGCACCCGTCCCGCGCGCGACGAGCCAGGCCTCGATGCGCGCCAGCGCCGTATCCAGCAACGCGTCGCCCTTGCAGAAGGCGAAGCGCGCATAGTGGTTCGGCGCGTCCTGGCTGGCGTAGAACGCCGTGACCGGAATGGCGGTGACCTTCGCTTCCTCGGTGAGCGTCCGACAGAAGGAGACGTCGTCGCCGTTCCAGCCGAGCGGGCGGACATCGGTGGTGATGAAGTAGGTCCCCTGCGTCGGCAGCACGCCGAAGCCGAGCCGCGCAAGCCCCTGCGCCAGCCGATCGCGTTTGGCCTGCAGATGCGCCGACAGCCCTTCGAAATACGCATCATCCTTCGCCAGGCCGACTGAGACCCCGCGTTGCAGGTTCGGCGGCGTGGTGAAGGTCAGGTTCTGGTGCGCCTTCGCGACATTGGGTGCGAGCGACCGGTCGCAGGTCACGTAGCCGACCTTCCAGCCGGTCAGGCTGAAGGTCTTGCCGGCCGAGCCGATGCGCATGCACCGCTCCCGCATGCCCGGCAGGCTCATCAGCGGGATGTGCTTCCAGCCGTCGAAGGTCAGGTGCTCATAGACCTCGTCGCAGACGGCGTAGCAGTCGTGGCGGGCGATCAGGTCGGCGATGAAGGCGAGCTCGGCGGCGGTGAAGACCTTGCCGGTCGGGTTCATCGGCGTGTTGAACAGGATCGCCTTGGTGCGCGGCCCGAAGGCGGCGGCCAGTTCGGCGCGCGGCAACTCCCAGTTCGGCGGCGACAGGCGCACCAGCTTCGGCACCGCGCCGAGCAGCTTCACCACCGGCAGGTAGGTGTCGTACAGCGGTTCGATCAGCACGCATTCGTCGCCGGGGTTCAGCACGGCCATCAGGCAGGCGGTGATCGCCTCGGTGGCGCCGGAGGTCACGACCACTTCGGCGTTCGGGTCGGCCTCGATGCCGTAGAAGCGGCGGTTGTGCGCGGCCACTGCCTCGCGCAGTTCCGGCACGCCGGTCATCGGTGGGTACTGGTTGCGCCCGTCCAGCAGCGCGTCGGCGGCGGCGCGCACCACGTCGGGCGGGCCGTCATAGTCGGGGAACCCCTGGCCGAGGTTGACGGCCTGGTGCTGGTTCGCCAGCGCCGACATGACCGTGAAGATGGTGGTGCCGGTGGCGGAGAGGAGAGCGTTCTGCGGCTGCATGGACCGGCCTGTCGTCCTGCGGAAGGGGCTGCGCGCCTTATGGCGCCGGACCGGCAAGCCGGCAACCGGGCGGGCCGCACCCCGACATGCCGCGCGACCTTGGTTTGGCCGCGATGGGCGGTTCGGCCGGAACCGGCGGATGCCTGCGGTCGGCGCAGAATTCCGCCTCGCTTCCAGGCATGTTGCGCGAAAATGCGGCACAGCCATCCCTCGCCCCGCGATTTTCCGCGGCCCCCTCCGATTGCTGGCCCGGCATGGCGCGTGCAATACCGGGCGCGTGGCCGGGCGCAGGCGTCCCGCCGCATGAGGTCACACGGGCAACAACGGACCGGGCAGAAAACCGGGAGGAAAGGGCCGCACACCGCCAGGTGCAGCGGCCGCTGGACAGGAGCCGATGAAGAAGATCGAGGCCATCATCAAGCCCTTCAAGCTCGACGAGGTGAAGGACGCGCTGCACGAGATCGGCCTGCAGGGCCTGACCGTGATCGAGGCCAAGGGCTTCGGCCGACAGAAGGGGCACACCGAACTCTACCGCGGCGCCGAATACGTCGTGGACTTCCTGCCCAAGGTGAAGATCGAGGTGATCTGCGGCGACGACATGCTCGACCGCGCGGTCGAGGCCATCCAGGCCGCCGCGCGCACCGGGCGCATCGGCGACGGCAAGATCTTCGTCAGCGACGTGTCGGAGGTCATCCGCATCCGCACCGGCGAACGCGGCGAGGACGCCGTCTAGCCGCGCGACGGTTTCGCTGCCCCCTCATTCGGCGGGGGGTGGCGCACCAGGGCCGGACGCGGCGCTGCCACAGCGCCCGCCGGGCCTGACAGGCAGGGTCGGGCGCGCAGCGCCCCACCCCGCCAGCCGGGCCGTTCCGCGGGGCACCGAAGCCCGCGGGGCGCGTGACAGTTTCGGGGTTTTCGCAGTCAGGGAACAGGACCGCATATCATGGCCAAGAAGCCCGCCGCCGCCGCTGGTGGCAGCTCCGCCGTCTCCAAGGTTCTGGAGATGATCAAGGAGCACAGCGTCGAATACGTCGACCTCCGCTTCACCGACCCGCGCGGCAAGTGGCAGCACACCGCCCAGCACGTCTCGACCGTGACCGAGGAGGTGTTCACCGACGGCTTCATGTTCGACGGCTCGTCGATCGCCGGCTGGAAGGCGATCAACGAGTCCGACATGATCCTGATGCCGGACCCGAGCACGGCCTGCATGGATCCCTTCTCGGCCAAGCCGCAGCTGGTGCTGATCTGCGACATCTTCGAACCCTCCACCGGCCAGCTCTATGCGCGTGACCCGCGCGGCACGGCGAAGAAGGCCGAGGCCTTCGTGGCGTCCTCCGGCGTGGGCGACACCGTCTACATCGGCGCCGAGGCCGAGTTCTTCATCTTCGACAGCGTGAAGTTCGGCACCGGCGGCAACTACGGCACCTACCAGCTCGACAGCGTCGAGGGCCCCGGTTCGTCGCTGAAGGACTATCCGGAAGGCAACATGGGTCACCGCCCGGCGGTGAAGGGCGGCTACTTCCCGGTCCCGCCGGTCGATGGCGACAGCGACCTGCGCGCCGAGATGCTGTCCACCATGGGTGAGATGGGCCTGCCCATCGAGAAGCACCACCACGAGGTGGCGCAGTCCCAGCACGAGCTCGGCACGCGCTTCAACAGCCTGGTCAAGATGGCCGACCAGATGCAGATCTATAAGTACTGCGTGCACAACGTGGCGCACAGCTACGGCAAGACCGCGACCTTCATGCCGAAGCCGATCTATGGCGACAACGGCTCGGGCATGCACACGCACATCTCGATCTGGAAGGCGGGCAAGCCGCTCTTCGCCGGCAATGGCTATGCCGACCTGTCGGAGACCTGCCTGTACGCGATCGGCGGCATCATCAAGCATGCCAAGGCGATCAACGCCTTCACCAACCCGTCGACCAATTCCTACAAGCGCCTGATCCCGGGCTTCGAGGCGCCGGTGCTGCTGGCGTACTCCGCGCGCAACCGCTCGGCCTCCTGCCGCATCCCCTACACCACCAACCCGAAGGCCAAGCGCGTCGAGGTCCGCTTCCCCGACCCGACCGCGAACCCCTACCTGGCCTATGCGGCGATCACCATGGCGGCGCTGGACGGGATCAAGAACAAGATCCACCCCGGCGACCCGATGGACAAGGACCTCTACGACCTGCCGCCGGAGGAGCTGAAGGACATCCCGACGGTGTGCGGCTCGCTGCGCGAGGCCCTCGAATCCCTCGCCGCCGACCACGACTTCCTGCTGGCCGGCGACGTGTTCAGCAAGGAGCAGATCGAGAGCTACATCGAGCTGAAGTGGACCGAGGTGTATCGCTTCGAGCACACCCCGCATCCGGTCGAGTTCGAGATGTACTACTCCGCCTGATCCTGCCCGGATCACGCGGTGCGAAAGGGGGGCCTCGCGCGATGCGCGGGGCCCTTTTTCGTTGGCCGGCCACATGGCGCTGTGAAACCGCTCATCGCCGGCGCGGCGGCCTGGCGCTATGGGGTGCGCGAAGCGGCGGGCGCGGCCTGTCGCGACCCGGAGCCCACCCCATGAGCCATTTCACCCGCGGCGGCGAATACAGCATCGTCGGCATCGCCGATGCCGGCGCCAGCTTCCAACGCACGCCGGACTTCGCCAACGACCCGCGCTGGCAGAGCTGGCCCACGCATGTGACCGTGCCGAAATCCTTCCGCGGGTCAGGCAGGCCGGTCGATGTGCGCCGCTGCTTCGAGGAAGCCTTCACGATGGTGCTCACCGCCGCGGACAGCCGGCGGAACCCGCGCTGCGACACCTATTTTTACGACCTCGGGCAGGAGCGCGCGCCGAGGATGCGCCGCACGCTGACCGACCTGCTTGGCTACAAGCTGGTCTTCTACCGCTACGGCGCGGCCAATCCGGCCGACGACTTCAAGGTGACCGGCGGAAAGGCGGGCGTGACCTCGGGCGAGGTGCTCTCGACGAACAACGTGTCGGGCCTCGCGATCATCAGCATCTCGGCCTATGCGGCGCGTTCGCCGACCGCGCTGGCGGCAACGATCATCCACGAGCTCGCGCATGTCGCGGGCGCGCCGGGCACGCCGTCCGACGAGGACTGGGCGTCGATGGATGCCAAGCGGCGCCTGCCCTATTTCGGCGCCGAGACCGCGCTGAAGTTCTGCGGCTTCTCGCACCAGCACAATCCGGCGATCTATGGCGAGGTGCTCGAACACTTCCAGCGGCGGATGAATATCAGGGGGATTGCCTGAGCGCAGCCGCGCCATCGCATCATGCCGCCGCGCGCGCCACCGCGACGCGGCGATAGGCATCGACGAAGCGGTCCACATCCTCCTCGTCATTGTAGACATGCGGGCTGATGCGAAGCCGCCCCAGCCGTGGCGCGGCGTAGGCCTTGAGCGCGGCCATCGCCTCGACCAGCCCGGCCGGCATGGCGCCGCGGAAGCCGACGCACAGGATATGCGGCGCGCGCAGGGCGCGGCTGGGCAGCGAGGCGCCGAAGGCGGACAGGCCTTCCTCCAGCCGCGCGGTCAGCATCGCGCAGCGTTCGGCGATCGCCGCCTGGCCCCAGCCCGCCATCATCTCCATGCCGGTCGCGGCCATGTCGAGGCCGATGAAATGGTCGCGCTCACCCATGTCGAAGCGCCGCGCGGTCGGCGCATAGGCGAGGTCGGCGAAATACGGCACGCGTTCGGACGAGACCGACTTGCGCCCGAATGGCGTCTGTTCCAGCGGCACGCCATCCTGCCGGCGCTTCGCGACATACAGGAAGGCGCGGCCATAGGGGCCGAGCACCCATTTGTAGGTCGGGAAGATCAGGAAGTCGGGGTCGATCGCCGCCACGTCGATCGGCATGACGCCGGCGCCATGCGTGGCATCGACCAGCAGCGCGGCGCCCTGCGCGCGCAGCAGCGGCGCGATCCGCAGCAGGTCGATCGCCCCGCCATCGGACCAGTGCACGTTGGAAATGGACGCCAGCGAGACAGGCGCGCCGGGCTTGGCGATCGCGGCCTCGACCGCCGCGGTCCAGTCGCCATCCGTGGGGCGCGGCACGGTGTCGAGGGTGAAGCCCTGCGAGGCCGCGCGCGCCATCCATTCCAGCACCGGGGAGGAATGATCGTCCTGCAGCACCAGCACCCGCGTGCCCGCCGGCGGCGCGAAGATCTTCCCCGCCGTCGCGACGCCGTAGGAGACGGAGGAGACCAGCGCGACATCCTCGGCCTGCGCGCCGATCAGCGCGGCGGCGGCGGCGCGGCAGCGTTCGTGCTGGAAGGCGCCGAGGCCGGGGTCGAGCTCCCAGGGCCGGCCCTTGCGCGCCACGCCGGCACGCCCGGCCTCCTGCACCGCCAGCGGCAGCGGCGACCAGGCGGCGGCGTTGAGGTAGGCGACGTCGCGCGGGATATCGAACAGGTGGCGTTGGGACGGGAGCACGGCGGGGATCCTTCGCGGATGACACACAAAGGCTAGTGGAGCGGTGCCCGGAGTGGAACCGTCGACCGGCAGGCGCGCCCGGCACCGCATGCCGCGCGCAGGCGGGTGCCAGCGGTTAAGGCGGCGGGTTCGCGAAACCACGCGGCCAGAACCACTTGGTCAGCGACACTGAGAGTGTCGTGCAACGCAACGTGAATCATTGTCAGGGACGCCTGACGTCTGATGTCAGCCCCGGCTGACGGAATCGGGAGGCAATTTTTACCGCTGCTAAACCGAATCGGGCGCATTCGTGGTGCGCCGGAAGGATGCCGGGCACCAGATGTGGTGCTGGGCCGGAACGGCGCAGGACCGCAAGGCAGCGAGAGAAGGACGACAGGATGTCTCACCAGATGACCACCCCGCACGACGGTGCTGGACACGCCCACGACGCGCAGGCCGAAGTGCTCGAATTCGATGGCCAGGTCGGCGCCGCGCTGCACGGGCGTCGCCGGCGCCTTGGCCTGACGGCGACTCAGCTGGCGCGACGCGTCGGCATCACGCAGCGGCAGATGGCGCGCGTGGAGCTGGGGCTCGAACCGCTGTCGCTGCGCCTGGCGCTGAGCCTTGGCGCGGCGCTCGACATGCCGCCCGGCTGGTATCTCGGCCTGGATGCCGCGGCGCTGCCGGAGGCGATCGGCATCAGCCTGCAGGAAGCGCATGATGGCTGGGCGCAGGCGCTGGCGCTGCGCATCGCGGCGGCCGGCGCCTCCCCGGTGCAGCACTGACCCGGGCCGCGGCGCATTCCGCGCAGCCCTGCACAGTTCTGGTCATGAAGCGCCAACGCGGCGGTGCCATGGTTGCGCCGCCAGCAGGGAGATCGCGGCATGACCGAGCCTGTCCTCATCGTCGGCGCCGGGCCGGTCGGCCTCACCATGGCGGCCGAACTCGCGCGCTACGGCGTCGCGCTGCGGATCATCGACCGCGCCGCGGCGCGGACCGACAAGTCGAAGGCGCTGGTGCTCTGGCCGCGAAGCCTCGAACTGATGGACCGCCTCGGCTGCACCGGGGCCTTCATCGCCGCCGGCCTGCGCGCCACCGGCGCGACCATCCGCGCCGAGAAAGGCGTGATCGGTCACGTCAGCTTCGCGGCCGAGGGAACGGCCTACCCCTTCGCCCTGATGATCCCGCAGAGCGAGACCGAACGGCTGCTCGAGGAACACCTGGCCGCCCAGGGCATCGAGGTCGAGCGCCAGGTCGAATTGCTGCGCTTCACCCCCGGCGCGGACGGCGTGGACACCACGCTGCGCCAGCCCGATGGGCGCGAGGAGACGCTGCGCACCCCCTGGCTGCTCGGCTGCGACGGCGCGCACAGCGCGGTGCGCCGCGGCCTCGGCATGGACTTCGAGGGCGAGACCCTGCCCAGCGAATGGGTGCTGGCCGACGTCCACCTCGCCAATGTCGCGACGCCGCCCGATGAGCTCGCCATCCACTGGCATGCCGATGGCGCGCTGGTGCTGTTTCCCATCACGCCCGGGCGCTGGCGCGTCATCGCCGATATCGGCGAGACCGACGACACCGCTGCGCGGCACGAGCCGACGCTGCCCGAGATCCAGGCGCTGATCGACCGCCGCGCGCCAGGCGGCATCGTCGCCTCCGACCCGGTGTGGCTGTCCGGCTTCCGCATCAACGAACGCAAGGTGCGCGACTACAGCGCCGGGCGCGTCTTCCTGGCCGGCGACGCCGCGCATATCCACAGCCCCGCCGGCGGCCAGGGCATGAACACCGGCATGCAGGACGCCTTCAACCTGGCCTGGAAGCTGGCGCTCGTCGCCACCGGCAAGGCCGCCGCGCAAGCCCTGCTGCCGAGCTACAGCATCGAGCGCAGCGCGGTCGGCGACATGGTGCTCGCCAATGCCGGGCGCATGACCGCCGCCGCCACGCTGCGCGGGGACATCAAGCAGGGGGTGCGGAATTTCATCGCCTCCTTGGTGCTGCAAGTGCCGGCGGTGCAACGCAGGATCGGTCAGGCGATGACCGAACTGACCATCGCCTATCCGAAAAGCCCGCTGACCGTCTCCAGCGGCGCCCACATCAGCGGCCCCGCCGCCGGCGAGCGCATGCCCCCGCGCGCCCACGAACCCCCGATCGGGGCCGGCCCCACGCCGCGCTTCGCCCTCTTTGCCGCCCCGTCACCCGAGGCCGCGGCGCTGATCGCGCGCCATGCCGCGGTGCTGGAACCGGCGCCCCGCCCGCCCGTCGCCGATGGCGCGATCACGCTCGTGCGGCCGGACGGGTATGTCGCGCTGGTGGCGCGGGCCGGGGATTGGGCGGCGGTGGATGACTGGTTCGCGCGGTTGTCGTAGGACGCGCTGTGTACGCCGGGCCGGCCAAGGCCCGCCTCAAGCGTCGAGCATCGCCAGCGGCGCGTAGACGAGCCGCCTTTCCCGCGCGCGGTCGTAAAGTCCGAGCAGCGCCTTCGCCCGTTCCGTCGCCTCCGGTGCGCCCTCGAAGGTCATGCCCTGCCGCACCGCCGCGTCCGCCAGGCCGAGGTAGCCGATCCAGGCACGCGAGAAGGTCTCGAGATCCGCCGCGATGAGCGCGTCCACCGGGTGGCCGGGATCCTTCATGCACAGGTCCAGATGCGGATGCATGAAGACGAACCACCAGCTTCGCTGCGCCGTGCGCGCGGCGGCTATGTTGCGGAAGTCGAAGCGGATGACGAAGCGGGACGCCGGAAAGGTCGAGCGCGGTATCTGGCTGCTGACGCTCATCAGAAGGAAATGCGGGTCGAAATCCTCGGGCCGGAGGATGGACTGCGTGTGCTTCTGGCCCCATAGGCTCAGCGCCTCGATGATCGGCCGGAAATCCTCGCCCGCCGGGGTCAGCGCATAGACGTGGCCTGGCCCGGTCGCCTTCGTCGTGATCGAGATCACACCATGATGTTCGAGGTCACGCAGCCGCTGCGCGAGCAGCGTCTTGGACATCAGCGGCAGGCGGCGGCGCAGGTCGTTGAATTGCGCGGGCCCGCAGCACAGCTCGCGCACGATCAGTGGCGTCCAGCGCTCGGCAAAGAGCTCGCAGGTCTTTGCGACAGGACAGAATTGACCATAGCCGACCATGGCGAACGATGGTTCCCCTGCGATCGCGAAAGCAAGTCCATTTTCTGTCCTTGAACGCAACATCGGCACGGCGCCACGGTCCGCCCCATCGCAATCTGGACCAGGAGGACACCATGCCGGACGCCGCCGTCATCGACCTGCCGAAGACCGACTGGATCGCCCTCGCCGACAAGGTGGGCCGCGAGATCGCCGCCACGGCGGCACGCCACGACGAGGAAGAGAGCTTCGTCGAGGAAGGCTTCCGCGCGCTGAAGGAGGCCGGCTTCTTCAAGGCACTGGTGCCCGCGGAACTCGGTGGCCTCGGCGCCGACTACCGCGACATCTGCAACGCGATCCGCCGCGTGGGCACCTATTGCGGGTCGACCGCCCTCGCCTTCTCGATGCATTCGCATCTGGTGACGGTGCCGGCCTGGCGCTGGCGGCATGAGAACGCGCCCGTCGAGGGCCTGCTGAAGCGCGTCGCGGCCGAAGGGCTCGTGCTGATCTCGACCGGCGGCAACGACTGGCTGCCAAGCAACGGCCGGGCGGTGAAGGTGGAGGGCGGCTTCCGCATCACCGCGAAGAAGACCTTCTCCAGCGCCTGCCAGATGGGCGACCTGCTGGTGACCAGCGCCATCCACCACGACCGCGCCGAGGGGCCCGAGGTGCTGCACTTCGCCGTGCCCTTCAAGGCCGAGGGCGTGCGCGTGCTGGACACATGGCGCGTGCTTGGCATGCGCGGCACCGGGTCGCACGACGTCTCGCTCGAGGACGTCTTCGTGCCGGATGCCGCCATCGTGGCGCGGCGCCCGCCAGGCAAGTGGCACATGCTGTTCCACCACGTCTTCGTGCTCGCCTTCCCGCTGGTGTATTCGGCCTATGTCGGGGTCGCCGAGGGCGCGCGGAACCGCGCTCTGGAGATCGCGCGCGCCAAGCCGACATCAGCCGCGCTGACCATCGCCGCGGGGCGGATGGAGAACGCCTTCACCGCGGCGGAGATGGCACTCGACCGCATGATCGCGATCGCCGAGCACGAGGCCCCCGGCGCGGAACGGACCAACCGCGCCGCGATCGCCCACACACTCACCGCCCAGGCGGCGATCGAGACGGTGGAACGGGCCATGGAGTTGGTCGGCGGCGCATCCTTCTACCGCGACCTCGGCCTGGAACGCGCCTTCCGCGACGTGCAGGGCGCCCGCTTCCACCCGCTGCAGGAACTGCCGCAGCTGGAACTCAGCGGACGCATGGCGCTGGGGATGGGCATTGACGGGTGAGTGGTGAACCGGGAGGGCTCTGCCCTCCCGAACCCACCCGCCGGGGGCATACGTGCCCCCGGACCCGCGATGACTGAAGGGCTGGTGGGGAGGAGGGGCTCATCGGTGAGCTTTGCGCGACAGACGCCACATGCCCCTCCTCCCCAGCAGCCCTTTAACCCCGGGTCTGGGAGGCGGTCGCCTCCCAGCGGGGGGTCCGGGGGCTGGCCCCCCGGCTACGCCCTCACGCGTCCAGTGCCTCCGCAGCCACACTCGCCGCGTTCTCCTGGATGAACTGGAAGCGCAGTTCCGGGCGGCGGCCCATCAGGGCGTCGATGCGTTCGGAGGTAAAGGCGCGGTCTTCGGGGGGCAGGACCACGCGCAGCAGGGTGCGCTTTTTCGGGTCCATGGTGGTTTCCTTGAGCGCGGCGGGGGGCATTTCGCCGAGGCCCTTGAAGCGGCTGACCTCGACTTTCTGGTTGGCCTTGAAGCGCTTTTTCAGCACGCGTTCGCGGTCGGCATCGTCCATGGCGTAGACCGAGACGCCGCCGGCCTGCAGGCGATAGAGCGGCGGCTGGGCGAGGAAGACGCGGCCCTGGCGCACCAGTTCCGGCAGTTCCTTGTAGAAGAACGTCATCAGCAACGCGGCGATGTGCGCGCCGTCCACGTCGGCGTCGGTCATGATGACGACGCGGCCGTAGCGCAGGCGGGCGATGTCGAAGCGGTCGCCGACGCCGCAGCCCAGCGCCTCGATCAGGTCCTTCAGTTCTTGGTTCTGGCGCAGCTTCTCGGTGGTGGCGGAGGCGACGTTCAGGATCTTGCCGCGAAGCGGCAGCACGGCCTGGGTCTCGCGGTCGCGCGCCTGCTTGGCGGAGCCGCCGGCGGAATCGCCCTCGACCAGGAACAGCTCGGTGCCGTCGGCGCTTTCGCGCGAGCAATCGGACAGCTTGCCGGGCAGGCGCAGCTTGCGGGTGGCGGATTTGCGCGGCGTGTCCTTCTCGGCGCGGCGGCGCAGGCGGTCCTCGGCGCGTTCGATGGCGAAGGCGAGCAGGTTGTCGGCGCGCGCCGGGTCGCCGGCGAGCCAATGGTCGAAATGGTCGCGCAGCGCGGCCTCGACCAGGCGGGCGGCTTCGGGGCTGGTCAGCTTGTCCTTGGTCTGGCCCTGGAATTGCGGTTCGCGGACGAAAACGCTGAGCATGCCGGCCAGGCCGCCGAACAGGTCTTCCGCGGTGACGGCGGCGGCGCGCTTTTCCTTCTTGAGCTCGCCATAGGCGCGCAGACCCTTCACCAGCGCGGCGCGGAAGCCGGCTTCGTGGGTGCCGCCCTGCGGGGTCGGGATGGTGTTGGCGTAGGTGTTGAGGAAGCCGTCGCCGCGCTCGAGCCAGGTTGCGGCCCATTCGACGCGGCCGGCGCCCTCGGGAAAGTCGGCCTGACCGGCCCAGGGGGCGGGCACGACGGTGGCCTGGCCTTCGATGGCCGAGGCCAGGAAGTCCTGCAGCCCCCCGGGGAAGTGCAGCACAGCCTGGGCGGGCGTGTCGTCCTTGACCAGCGAGGGGTCGCAGGACCAGCGGATCTCGACGCCGCGGAACAGATAGGCCTTGGACCGGCACAGCCGGTACAGCCTGGCCGCCTTGAAGTCCTGCGTGCCGAAGATCTCGGGGTCGGGCTGGAAGCGGATGAGGGTGCCGCGGCGGTTCTGCACCGGGCCGGCGTTCTTGAGCTTCGTGACCGGCTTGCCGCGTTCGTAGGATTGCGTGAACAGCGTGCGGTCGCGCGCCACCTCGACATCGAGGCGCGCCGCCAGCGCATTCACCACCGAAGACCCCACGCCGTGCAGGCCGCCGGAGGTATCGTAGGCCTTGCCGGAGAACTTCCCGCCCGAATGCAGCGTGGTGAGGATGACTTCGAGCGCCGAGAGCTTCGGGAATTTGGGATGCGGGTCGACCGGGATGCCGCGGCCATTGTCGCGCACGCTGATCCAGTTGCCGGATTCCAGCGTGACCTCGATGCGGTCGGCATGGCCGGCCACCGCCTCGTCCATGGCGTTGTCGATCACTTCGGCGGCCAGGTGGTGCAGCGCGTTCTCGTCGGTGCCGCCGATATACATGCCGGGGCGCCGGCGGACGGGTTCGAGCCCTTCCAGCACCTCGATGTCCTTGGCGGAGTAGCCGTCAGCCTGCGCGGCGGCCCCGGGGGCGCCCTTGCGCGCACCGCCACGGCCGAACAAATCGTTCATGTCTTGTTCCCCTATGGCCGGCGAGGATAGCCAGGGCGGCGCCGGGAAACAACGCGTGGCGCGAGTCGGGCGCGACCGGCGCACCAGCGCGAGGCGCGCGGCCAAGCCGCCGGAGGCAGCGCCGGGCGGTTGAGGGCGAACCAAGAATCGGATCCCGGCTCGCCGCGATCCGGGAGCGCGAATGCCCGACCGCGCCCAGACCATCCGTCGTCGCCGGCACGCCAGCGCGGGGCGCGAAGGCGGAAGCCCGCCACCCGCCGCTTGTGGGTACGAAATCAGGTGGCCAGTTCGAAGCCCGAGACGGCGGCCTCCCGCGCCAGCCCAAGGCTTTCGGCGAAATTGTCGCGCCGGGCGAGGTTGGTCGCCGCCAGCACGCGCACAGGGCTCGCCGGCCCGGCGGTGGTGGCGGCGGCGCGCTCCGCCACCTGGAAGGCGCCCGACGGTGCATAGCCACGCATCCCGCCCTGCCCCTCCACCAGAGCGAAGCCCGATTGCGCGGGGCGCACGCTGACCGCCTGGCCGGCCGGCACGCGGCCGATCTCGGGCGCGCCCGCTTCCGGGCGCAGGCGCAGCGGCACGGTGGCGGCGGCCACCACGCGGCGCGTCGGCCCGCCGCGGCGCGCGGCCTGGGCGGCGGCGCGGCTGCCCGGGGCGGCTGCCTCGACCACGGCCTCGCGGGCGGCGGCGCGGCGCTCAAGGCCCTCCAGCACCGCCTGGGCGCGCGCCAAATCGCGCTGCAGCCGGGCGCGCAGCGCGGCCATGCGGGTCTCGGCGACCGGGCGAGTCACGCGGTTGGCACCGAGTTCGGCGCGGATGGTCCGCGCCTCGATCCAGCGGCAATAAAGCAGCGCGTCGAAGGCGATCTGCAGCGCGTCGAGCTCGGCATTCTCCTGCGCCAGCGTGGCGTCGAGCCCCGCGGCGGGCGTGGCGGCGGGCGCTCGGCCGAAATTCGTGGCGACGGTGCCGCGCGGCAATTGCCCGGGGTCGGTCTGCTGCGCGCCGGAGCCCAGGAAGGCATCGCCCGCGCCGTTGAAGCTGTTGACCTGGTTGCGACAGCCCTCCCCCGCATCGGCGAAGCCGCCCTGCGGGGCACAGGCGTTCAGGACAAGCGAGGCGCCGGCGGCCAGGAGCATTCCGCGCGCGGCGAGACGGCGGCCAGGTGGCCGGGCCGTCGCACGCGCCACCCGCGGTTCACGGATGTCGATGATGGGGCGATCCACGGCGTGCTCTCCTGTTTCCCGGCGCGAAACGAGGGAAGCACGGGCGGCCGGCGCGGGCCAGCGCATCGCTTCACACGGCGGCGCGGGGTTGTCAGCCGTGCTCGTGAAGGGTCGTCATCGGCGCACTGCCGCAGCCCGGCCATCCGGCATGCCGTCGTCACGCGAAGAGCGCGCCTGCAAAAAGCGCCAATAGCGCGCCCGCGCGTCATGCGAATGGCGCGCCTGCGCGTCATGCGAATGGCGCGCCTGCGGCGCGACGGCGGGCCGGGTTAAGGGGCGAGGCGCCGCGGCAGGGCAAGCGCTGACCGGCGCCCTCCCCGCCGACGTCAGCCCAGATGCGCCTCGAGCATCCACAGCGCCTTGTCGAGCGTGCGCGACAATCCCGTCATCAGATCGGCGGTGTCGGCATCGCCGGCCTCGTCCGCCGCGTCGATGCCGGCGCGCACGGTGGCAGCGAGCGCGGCGTAGCGGTCGGCGAGCGCCTTCACATGGTCCATGCCGTCGCGCAGCCCGGTCGGATAGGCATCGAGGCGCGACTTCTCGCCAACCTGCTGCGTGGTGCCGTCGGGCGTGCCGCCGAGTTGCACGACACGTTCGGCGATGTCGTCGGTGGCGGTGCCGAGCTGGTCGTAGAAGGTCTCGAACAGCGCGTGCAGGGCGGCGAAATGCGGGCCGCGCACGGTCCAATGCGCCATGCGGACGCCGTTGGTCAGGTCGATCGTGTCGGCCAGGGTGGCGTTCAGCAGGCCGACCGAGGCCTCGCGCACATTGGCGCCGAGGTCGTTGCGGGTGGCTTGGAGCTTGCCGGGTTTGGATTTCGCCATGGTGTCGTCACTCCTCATCGGGCTGGCGGAGGATATGGTGGCACGCGCGCGGGGGTCACGGGAGAACCGCCAGGTAGCGCGCCGCCTCGGGTGCGGCCTCGTTGCATTGGAAGCCGGCGGCGCGGGACAGCACGGCGCGGTCGGCGGCGTCGAGGCGGCCGGCCTCGCGCAGGTGCTCGGTCCAGGATTCGACCACCCAGAGCTCGATCCAGCGTTCGGGATGCGCCACGTCCTCCAGCAGCCGCCAGGCCAGCGCGCCGGAGCGCAGGCGCACGCGCCGCGCCTCGCGCATGGCGGCCAGGAAGGCGTCGCGGTCGGCGGGATCGACGGTGTAGCGGACCACTTCCAGGACCCGCCCGGTATCGCCGGCCAGCACGTCGCGCAGCTGGTCGGAGGGCGCATCGGGCGAGGGCATGGGCACGCTGGGCGCCTCGGCCGCGGGCTGGGCATCCAGCGGCCAGCCGCGGACCAGCAGGGCGCAGACCGCCGCCGCGGCGGCCGCGAACAGCAGCGCGGGCTGGAGGCCGAGGCTCGCCCCCGCCCAGCCCCACAGCACCGCGCCCAGCGTCATCGCGCCGAAGAAGCACAGCTGGTAGATGCCGATGGCGCGTGCGCGGACCCAGGCGGGCGTGGCGAATTGCGCGGCGGCCTGCAGCGTGCTGGCCGCGCCCAGCCAGCCCGCGCCGAACAGCAGCATGGAGACTGCCGCGGGCGCCCAATGGCCTGAGACCGCCAGCAGCGCCAGCGCCGCCGCCGAGACCAGGGAGAAGAATGTGACCATGGCGCTGCGAGTCGGCAGCCGGCTCCGCAGGGATGGCAGCGCGAAGCCGGTCGCAACCGCGCCCACGCCCATCACGCCGAGCATGATGCCATAGGCCTCCGGCCCCAGGCCGAGCCGCACGCGCACCACCAGCGGCAGCATCCCCCAGACCGCCGCGGTGAAGAAGAAGAACACGCAGGCGCGCAGGATGGCCGCGCGCATCGCCGGGCTGGCCGAGACGAAGCGCAGCCCGGCGCGCATCGCGCCCAGGAAGTGCTCGGGCGGCAGGGCGCTGCGCGGTGCCTCGCGCTTCCAGAACAGCAGCGCGACCAGAAGCGTCAGGAAGCACAGCGCGTTCAGCGCGAAGGCGGCCTGGGTGCCTGCGGCAGCGATGGCGAAGCCGCCGATGGCCGGGCCGACCGCGCGCGAGAGGTTGAAGCCGATGCCGTTCAGCGCGATGGCCTGCACCAGGTCCTCGCGCGGGACCAGTTCCGGCGTGGTGGCGGCCCAGGCGGGGAAGTTCAGCGCGTTGCCCATGCCGATGCAGAAGGTCAGTACCAGCAGCCCCCAGGGGCCGAGCACCCCCGCCCAGGTCAGCACCGCCAGCAGCGCGGCCATGGACAGCACCCAGGCCTGCGCGCCGATCAGGTAGACGCGCCGGTCGATGATGTCGGCCAGCGCGCCGGCCGGCAGGGCCAGCAGGAAGACCGGCAGCATGGAGGCCGCCTGCACCAGCGAGACCATCACCGGGGACGGATCGAGGCTGGTCATCATCCAGCCCGCCCCGGTGTTCTGCACCCACAGCCCGATATTGGCCGCGAGGTTGGCCCACCACAGCATGCGGAAGGCCGGGTGGCGGAAGGGCGCGAAGGCGGCTGGCATCAAGGCAGGGTGGCAGAGGCGGCGGCGCCGCGGGAAGGCATGTTTGCGCGTGCCGGGGGTGCGCACACCGCGCCCCTGCCCGCATGCAGCGCAAACACCAGCGCGTATGACAACAACATCAGCAGGAACCAGGCGCCGAACTTCGCCGGCGGCACCATCGACCAGCCGCCGCGCTGGTGCGGGTACAGCCAGGCGCCGGCGAAGGTGCCGAGGTTCTCGGCGAACCAGATGAACAGCGCGACCAGGCCGAAACCGACCAGCAGCGGCATCCAGCGGTAGCGCCGCCAGGGGCGGAACCAGATGCGGCACCGCCCGAACGTCAGCCCGGCCGCGGCGAACAGCACCCAGCGCGCATCCCAGGTGTAGTGGTGGGTGAAGAAGTTGACGTAGATGGCGCCACCCAGCGCCAGCACCGCCCAGGCCGGCGGATGGTGGGTGAAGCGGAAGTCAAACAACCGCCAGGCGCGCGCGATGTAGGACCCGACCGCGGCATACATGAAGCCCGTGAACAGCGGCACGCCGCCGATCCGCGCGTAGGAGAACTCCGGGTAGGTCCAGGACCCCATGGCGGTCTTGAACACCTCCATCGCCGTGCCGACCAGGTGGAAGACCAGGATGACCTTCGCTTCCTCCAGCGTCTCCATGCGCGTGAGCAGCAGCGCGCCCTGGATGGCGATGCAGGCGAACAGCAGGACATCGTAGCGCGGCAGCCAGGCATCGCGCGGGTAGAACAGGTGGGTGGCCACGAGCAGCGCGAGCAGCACGCCGCCGAACAGGCAGGCCCAGCCCTGCTTCACGCCGAAGCGCAGGAATTCGTAGCACCCGGACGCGACCGGGCCGGCCCGCACGGCACGGGCGGACAGGCGCCGCTCGGCCGCGATGAAGCGCGCGATCGGCGGCCAGGCGGAAGCGGCGCTGTCAGTCATGCGTGCGCACCATGCTCCGCGCTTTGCGGCGGGCGCATGGCGCGGGCCTCAGTCCAGCGTGGTCGCAGGCCCCGCCGGGCGCGCCGCCCGGTTCCACAGGTTGCGGATCTGCTCGCTGACGCCGACCGGGTCGGGCACGCCGCGCAGCACGTGCAATTCCTCGCTGCGGCCTTCCATCGACTTCACCACCACGTCGCCGATGCCGAGCATGCGGTGATAGAGGCTCTGCTTCACCACCACGTCGCGGATGCGGAAGATCTCGATGTCGTCGCGCACCTTGGTCCAGAAGCCGGAGACCACGGTGATGCGTTCGTTGGTCAGGCGGATGCGCTGCCGCCCCAGGAAGGGCAGGCCCAGCATCAGCACGCCCAGCACCAGCCAGAGCGGCCCGTAGGAGCGCTTGGTCTCACGCGTCTCGAGGAGGATCGTTTCGGACATGCGGGCTTCCCTGCGACTCCCTACCGATTAGGCGCTGGCGCGGCGGCGGGCAACGGGGAAGGGATTGGCACGGCGCGGCGCCGAACGGAAAGCGGATGCCGGCCCGTTCGCCCTGGCTGAAAGGAAAATCTTTCTTCGCGGACCGGCTTGTCGCGGGGTTCGTGGAATGTCTTTTCTTCCGGCATCGCGACACCCACCCTGCCGGATCCCCGCCATGACCAAGATCCACGTCATCCACGAGAACGACGCCTGGCTCGCGCCCTTCCGCGACGCCTTCGCCAGCCTGCGCGCGCCCCATGAGGAATGGTTCCTCGACCGCGGGTTGCTCGACCTGACGCAGCCGCCGCCGGAAGGCGTGTTCTGGAACCGCATGTCGGCCTCGTCGCACACGCGCGGGCATGTCTATGCGCCGGAATATGCGGGCGCGGTGATCGAATGGCTGGAGCGCCACGGGCGCGTGGTGGTGAACGGGCGCCGCGCGCTGCAACTGGAACTGTCCAAGGTCGCGCAATACGAGGGGCTGGCCGCCTTCGGCATTCCCACTCCGCCGACCGTGGCCGTGGTGGGCGAGCAGAAGATACGCGAGGCGGCCGCACGCATCGGCTTCCCGCTGATCCTCAAGCACAACCGCGCCGGCAAGGGGCTGGGCGTGCAACTGGTGCATTCGGCCGCGGCGCTCGAGGAAGCGGTGGGGCGCATCGCCGCCAGCGAGGACCCGCACGCCTTCCCGCGCGACGGCATCTGGCTGGTGCAGCGCTACATCGCGGCACCCGAGCCGTTCATCACCCGCGCGGAATTCGTCGGCGGGAAATTCGTCTATGCCGTGCGGGTCGATACCTCGGAGGGGTTCGAACTGTGCCCGGCCGATGCCTGCGCGCTGCCCGAGGGTGCGGCCTGCCCCGCCGTCGCGCCCGGCGAGAAGTTCCGCATCGTCGAGGGCTTCGCCCACCCGCTGCTGCCGCGCATGGAGGCCTTCCTGGCGGCGAACGGCATCGGTGTCGGCGCCATCGAGTTCGTGACGGACGCCGCCGGCGAGACTTTCGCCTACGACGTCAACACCAACACCAACTACAACCCGGAGGCGGAGCGCCGTGCCGGCGTCTCGGCGCCGCTGGCGGTGGCGCGGCACCTGGTCTCGCTGCTGCCGCGCGCGGCGGTTGCGGCGTAGCGGGTCAGGCGACCAGCCAGGCCGCCATCGCGGCGGTCACGGCCTCGGGCAACTCCATGGTCGGCAGGTGCCCGGCATCGGCGAAGCGGCGCAGCCGCGCGCCGGGGATCATCGCGGCCATTTCCTCGGCCAGGTCGGGCGGCGTGAGGGCGTCGTCGGACCCGACGCCGACCAGCGTGGGCACGGCGATGCGCGCGAGGTCCGGGCGCGAATCCGGGCGGTGCATGATGGCCTGCTGCTGGCGCAGGAAGGCCTCGTGGCCGACACGTTCGGCCATGGCCATGACCTCGGCCGCGAGCGGTGTGTCGAGGCGCGAGGGGTGGATCAGCTGCGGCAGCAGCCGCGGCGTGACGCCGCGGAACTGGCCCGAGCGCGACAAGGCGATCAGCCCTCGGCGGCGGCGCGTCTGCTCGGCCGTATCGGGCCGTGCGGAGGTGTCGAACAGCGCCAGGCGCGTCACCCGCCCGGGCGCCTGGCGCATGATTTCAAGCGCGACGTAGCCGCCCATCGACAGGCCGGCGAGGGCGAAGGGGCCGTCCACCCCGGCCAGGGCGCGCGCGGCCATGGCCTGCACGTTGTCATCCTGCGTCAGGTCGGCGACCACCGGCGTCGCAAGCGGCGCCAGCGCAGCCGCCTGGTCGCGCCACAGCCGCGCGTCGCAAAGCAGTCCAGGCAGCAGCAGAAGCGTCGATGCGACCGTCATGGCGCGGCTTTAGCGGTGCGCCCGGCCCGCGTCCATGCGCCCGGATGGGCGGAAAACCTTGATCTTCGCGCCAAACCGGCGCATATGCGCGGCGCTCGTGGATTGGCGGGCCGGACCGCCGGCCCCGGATGCGCGCCCTGCCGGGGCTCGGCCACCCACCGCAAACCCCTCTGGCGGCCCGCCTGGCCGGGCCATGGAATCGAGCGAATTGAACGACCTTCCTGTTACGGCCGCTGACGCGACCGATGTCCCGGCTCAGCCGGAGACCACCCCCGAACCGATGACCGCCACGACGCCCCCCGAGGCCGAGGCGGCTCCCGCGCCGGAAGCCGAGGCGGCGCCCGCGCCGCACGACGATGCCGACGACGAGCACGAGGTGCCGGACTACTCCGAGGAGGAAGCACCCGCGCGCACCACCTTCGCCGACCTCGGCCTGTCGGATGAGCTGCTGCGCGCCGTCACGGAATCCGGCTACGTCCATCCGACGCCGATCCAGGAACAGGCGATCCCCTACGTCCTAATGAATCGGGACGTGCTGGGCTGCGCGCAGACCGGCACCGGCAAGACCGCATCCTTCGTGCTGCCGATGCTGGACATCCTGACCGGGTCGCGCGCCAAGGCGCGCATGCCGCGCAGCCTGATCCTGGAACCCACGCGCGAATTGGCGTTGCAGGTCGCCGAGAACTTCGAGAAATACGGCAAGCACCTCAAGCTCAACCACGCCCTGCTGATCGGCGGGGAGAGCATGAACGACCAGCGCGACGTGCTCGAGAAGGGCGTCGATGTGCTGATCGCCACGCCAGGCCGGCTGCTCGACCTGTTCGACCGCGGCCGCATCCTGATGGCCGATTGCAAGCTGC
This sequence comes from Roseomonas sp., assembly GCA_051860065.1. Taxonomy (GTDB): domain Bacteria; phylum Pseudomonadota; class Alphaproteobacteria; order Acetobacterales; family Acetobacteraceae; genus Neoroseomonas. Next base: position 756 of record JBHYEQ010000016.1, on the reverse strand, counting down.
TGGTGATCGACGAGGCCGACCGCATGCTGGACATGGGGTTCATCCCCGATGTCGAGCGCATCGTCTCCATGCTGCCGAAGATCCGCCAGACGCTGTTCTTCAGCGCCACCATGGCGCCGGAAATCCGCCGCCTGGCCGATGCCTTCCTGTCGAACCCGAAGGAGATCGCGGTCTCGGCGCCGGCCTCGGTCGCCACCACCATCACCGCCGGCATCGTCTATGTGCAGCCGCACGACAAGCGCGAGGCGCTGCGGCGCATGATCCGCACCGAGCAGGTGCAGAATGCGCTGATCTTCTGCAACAAGAAGATCGAGGTCGATATCCTCTACAAGTCGCTGAAGAAGCACGGCTTCAGCGTGGGTGCGCTGCATGGCGACATGGACCAGTCCACGCGCTTCGCCACGCTGAACGCCTTCAAGGCGAATGAACTGCAGCTGCTGGTCTGCTCGGACGTCGCGGCGCGCGGCATCGACATCGGCGGGCTGTCGCATGTGTTCAACTTCGACGTGCCGTTCCGCGACGAGGACTACGTCCACCGGATCGGCCGCACCGGCCGCGCCGGGCGCGAGGGCCATGCCTACTCCATCGCGACCGCGGACGACGCGAAGAACGTGCAGGCGATCGAGAAGCTGACCGGCAAGCCCATCCCGCGCATGGTGGTCGAGGGCCTCGACGTCGTGACGGATGAGGAGATCGAGGAAGCCCTGCGCGCACCGCGCGGGCGTGGCCGCGGCCGCGCCGCGCCGTCGGCGAAGG
>JBHYEQ010000015.1:0-154800 GCA_051860065.1 Roseomonas sp. | reverse complement strand
ACGCCGGCGGCAGGCGCCGGGGCGGCCGTGGGCTTCGGCGCCGCCGGGCCCGAGGCGGCCGCGGGCAGCGTCACCCCGTTCGGCCGGAAGGGCGGCATGGCCAGGTCGGAATCGCGCGACACCGGCACCGTCGCCGGCGTGGTCTCGGGCTGTCCCGTCTCATCCTTGCGGCGGAAGATCGACATGTCGGTTCCCCTCGATTCCCGGCTGTTGCGTATGGCACAGCGGGGCTAGCACGCGCTTGAAGCCGGCCACAACGGCGCTCCCCGGCTTATCCCCAGGATTCGCGTTATCAAGTCTTTGTGGATTGTTGCAACAGATGCACGCTAGCGGCTGTGCCGAGCACCGGCACCAGCAGGTTCAGCAGCGGCACCAGGGCCATCGCCGCCAGCACCAGGCCCAGCCCCCAGCCGGCCCAGCGCAACTGCCGCCAAGCCTGGCGGGCCTCCGGCACGTCCATCCGCAGCAGCGCCGTCTGCTGCACCATGCCGGACCCCAGCGCATGGGCCGACACGACCACCGCCAGCACAAATCCCACCACCGGCACGAACAGCAGGGGCAGCAACACCAGCTGCAAGGCCAGCAGCTTCAGCCCGAATCGCAGCCCGAAGGCGATCTGCGCCGCGACCGAGGCACCGCGCGGCGGTGGCAGATGCGGGTAGTGCCGGCGCTCCACCGCGGCCGCGACCGGTTCGACCAGCTGCGCCGCGATGGCGGCCGCCACCGGCAGGAACAGCCACCACGCCGCCACCAGCGCCGCGAGCCCGCCACCGGCCTGCGCCAGCCAGGACAGCCAGCCGGTGCCGCCCGCCAGCCAGGCGGCGCCTTCGATGGCGCCCCAGACCAGCAGCGCAATGGACAGCGCGGCGCCCAGCACGCCCCATAGCAAAGGGCGCCGGAAGGCGGGGTCGTCGAGTTGGGACAGCGCGAGGGCAACGGATCGAATCATGCATCGGCATATCGGGCGGATCGCGCCGCGCGGCGAGGGGGGGTGGCCCGGGCGCGCGTGGCGCCCGGGCCACTGCGTCAGTGCACGGCGATGCGCTGGCGGGCGATCACGGCGCTCGCCGCATCCGCCGAGCCCATCACGTAGCGCAGTTCGTAGGTGCCCTTTTCCTCCGGCAGGGTGATCTCGCCCTGCGGGTCCTCGCCGATGGTGAAGTAGGTGATGTACTCGCCGCCCGGGGCATCCACGGCGCTGAGCGCGATGTAGTCGCCGCTGCCGCGCGGACCGGTGAAGGCGACCGTGACCACCGTGCCGGCAGCGCCGGCGGGCGGCGCCTCCAGGGTCGCCATGGGCGGCGTGACGCTGATCGGGCGGCGCAGGATCACCTCGGCATTGCCCGGCGCGACCAGCACGTAGCGCAGTTCGTAGCGCCCCGCCGTGGTCGGCAGGTTGATGCGCGCTTCCCCGCCATCGACATAGGCCCAGGAGCCCTGGATGTAGTCGCCGGCCGCGGCCTCGGGGGCGACGATGCCCACGAAGCTGCCCTGCGGCGCCGCGGCCGGGGCGTAGCGGATGGTGACCGCGCTGCCGGCCATGCCGCTGTCCGGGCCTTCCAGCGTCGCTGTGGCCGCCGTGACCGTCAGCGGCCGGGTGGCCAGCACCGTGCTGTCCACCCCTTCGATGAAGCGGATCTCGTAGGCGCCGGGGGCGGCCGGGGCGGTCAGGGTCAGCGGGTTCTCGGCCTGCTCGACCCAGACATAGCCGCCGGAGAGATGGTCGGCCGGCGGAGACCCGGCCGGCGCGATGCCGATCCAGGACCCCGGCGCGCGCGGCCCGGTCCATTGGACCGTGAGCGCGCTGCCGGCGGCGACCTCGGCCGGGGCGGCGAGCGTGGCGGTCACCGGCGTGACGGTGAGGGGCGCGCGCGCGATCGGCCGGGCTGCGCGGGCCAGGATGTAGCGGACCTCATAGGCGCCGGGCACGCCGGGGACCCGCACGGTGGCCGGGCTGCCGTCGCGGGTCCAGGTGTAGTGGCGCGTCTCGGGTTCCTCCTGGCCCTGCCGGGCGGGGGCGATGACCAGGTAGTCGCCGGGCTCGTTCGGCCCGGTCCAGGTGACCGCGACGGTGGTGGTGGCATCGGCGCTGGCGCTGGCCGGCGTGACGGTCGCGCGCGGCAGCGCATCGGCCAGCGGGACGACGATCTCGGCGGGGCCTGTGGCGGTGACCTGGGCGGTGACGGTGCCGATGCGATCGGCCGTGGAACCCGTGACGACATAACGGCCCGGCGCCAGCGGCAGGCGGGCGGCGGCACCTTCATGGACGGGCGTTTCCTCGCCTTCGCGCAGCACGGTGAAGCTGGCATTGGCCAGGGTGGGCCCGCCCGGTCCGCTGGTGGCGCGCAGGCCGACGCCGCGCGGGGCTTGCGCGGGCCTGGTGGGCGCCGGTCGTGCCTCGGTGGTGCGGGCCAGGGCGCCGGCGAGTTCATCGGCATTGGCGGCGGGGACGAACAGCCCGCCGGTGCGCTCGGCGATGCAGGCGACGCGGGCGCGTTCGGAGGCCGTCCGCAGGTCGAAGCCAACGACATGGGCGGTGAAGGATGCATTGGCGGATTCGAGTTCTGCCGCCAGGGCGCAGGGGTCGCCGTCGCAGGTCTCGATGCCGTCGGTGACCAGGATGATGGTGCCGCCGCGCTCGCGCACCCGCAGCGCCGCAGCCGCCTGGCGGACCGATTCGGTCAGCGGCGTGCGGCCGCGCGCGGTCAGGCGGTCCAGCGCCTGGCCCGCCGCCGCGGCATCCACCGGACCGGGTTCGAACAGCACCTGGATGTCGCTGCACTGCCCTGCCCGGCGATGGCCGTAGGCCATCAGCCCCACCCGGCTGCCGGCCGGGAAGCGGGTGAACATGCCGCGCACCGCCTCGCGCGCGATCTCGAGCTTGGTCTGGTCGCCGATGCGCCCCCACATCGAGGCGGACATGTCGAGGATGACGATGGTCTCGCCTGCTTGCTGCGCGGGTTGCTGCGCGCGCGCGTGGGGCGCTGCGACGCAGGCAAGCGCAACGGCAAGGCCGAGGAGGTGGCGCATCAGGGTCCGGCTCCGTATCGAGGACGTGGTGTCGTTGTCGCAACCATCGCGATGGCGTGACGCGGCTGCAAGATCGCCGTGCCACGGCTGCAAGACCAACGCAGCGGTTCATGGCGCCTCGTGGCCTGCGCGCCACGGGCGATGATGGCGCATGCGGCCTGCCGAGGAGGCGCCGCGCGCGGCACCGGCCATCGCGGATCACCCCCGCGCCCGCCACAGCCGCTTCAGCGCAGCGCGGTTCCTCGTGCGCGTCTGCTGCCCGGCCAGGCGATTCTGTTCAGGCGGGTGCATGCTCTACACGACGCCGGCATGATCACCGACCTCCCGGTTGCCGAGGCCCTGCCCGCCCTGACCGCTGCCCTGCGCGCCGCGCCCAATGCCGTGCTGGTGGCCCCGCCCGGCGCGGGCAAGACCACGCTGGTGCCGCTGGTGCTGAAGGACGAGCCCTGGGCCGAGGGGCAGCGCATCCTGGTGCTGGAACCGCGCCGCGTCGCCGCCCGCGCGGCGGCCCGCCGCATGGCCGACATGCTGGGCGAAGGCCAGCCCGGCGGCACCATTGGCCTGGCGACACGGATCGACCGCCTGGTGTCGGACCGCACGCGGGTCGAAGTCGTGACCGAGGGCCTGCTGGTGCGCCGCCTGCAATCCGACCCGGGGCTGGAGGGCGTGGCCGCGGTGCTGTTCGACGAGGCGCATGAACGCAACCTCGACACCGACATCGCGCTGGCGCTGTGCCTCGACCTGCAAGCCAACCTGCGGCCGGAGCTACGGCTGCTGGCGATGTCGGCCACGCTCGACGGGGCGGCCTTCGCGCGGTTGATGGGCGCGGGGGCGGCGCAGGATGGGGCGGCAGTCGGGGGCGCAGCAGCCGCGCCGAGCGATGCCGCCGCGCCGGAGAGCGGCGCGCCCCTGCCCGCCGAGGCGCCTGTCATCGAAAGCCTCGGGCGCGCCTTTCCCGTCGAGCTGCGATACCGATCCCGCGACCTGAAGGACGCGCGCGAATTGCCCGAGGCCATGGCAGGTGCCATCCGCGACGCGCTGCGCGACCATCCGGGCGATGTGCTGGCCTTCCTGCCCGGCTGGGGGGAGATCCGGCGCACGGCCGAACGCCTGTCCGGCCTCGATGCGCTGGTCGTGCCGCTGCATGGCGAATTGCCGCCCGCCGAGCAGGACATCGCGCTGAACCCGGCGCCCGATGGCCGCCGCAAGGTGGTGCTGGCGACCTCGATCGCGGAGACCTCGCTGACCGTTCCGGGCGTGCGGATCGTGGTCGATGGCGGGTTTCGCCGCGCCCCGCGGCTGGATGCCGCGACCGGGCTGTCGCGGCTGGCAACGCTGCGGATCGGCCGCGCGGCGGCCGAACAGCGCGCCGGGCGCGCCGGGCGCCAGGCGCCGGGCGTGGCAATCCGGCTGTGGACCGAGGCGCTGCATCGCGGCCTGCCGCAGGCCGACCGGCCGGAGATGCTGGAGGCGGAGCTCTCCTCCCTGGTGCTCGACTGCGCCGCCTGGGGGGCGGACCCGGCAACTCTGGCCTTCCTGGATGCGCCGCCTTCGGGTGCCGTGAAGGCGGCGCAGGCGCTGCTGCGGGACCTCGATGCTCTGGATGGACAGGGGCGCATCACGGATGTGGGGCGGCGCATGGCGCGGCTCGGCACGCATCCGCGGCTGGCGCGGATGATGCTCGCGGCGGCGGATGACGGGGAACGGGCGCTGGCCGCTGATATCGCCGCCCTGCTGGAGGAACGCGACCCGATTCGGGGGCGTGAGGCGCCGTCGGACATCCACCTCCGCCTGGACCTGCTGCACGGCCGCGACCGTGGCGCTTCTCCCGCGCCGCATGGCGGTGACGCGGACGCCGGCGCCATCCACCGCATCCGCCGCGCCGCGGCGCTGCACCGCCGCCGGCTGCGCGTGCATGGCCAGGTGGCGGCCGAAGGCGATGCCGGGGCGCTGCTCGCCGCCGGCTTCCCCGACCGCATCGCGGCGAAGCGCGGCACCATGGATGGCGCCTTCCGGCTTGCATCAGGCCAGGGCGCGCGGCTGCCGGCGACCGACCCGTTGGCCCGCGCCGCGCTGCTGGCCGTGGCGGACCTGGAGCTGCAAGGCACCGAGACGCGCATCCGCATGGCCGCGCCGATCGACCGCGCCGTGCTGGAAGCCCGCTTCCCCGAACGCCTGCGCCGCGAGGAAGGTGCCGCTTTCGACGCCCGCGCCGGCGCCGTGGTGGCGCGCCGGCGCCTGATGTTCGGCCCGCTGGTGCTCGAAGAAGCCACCCTTCCCCATGCCGACCCGGCGGCGATCGCCGGCGCCCTGGCCGATGCGGCCGCCGAACGCCGGCTGCGCGACCTGACATGGACCGATGCCGCCCGCCAGATCCAGGCGCGCATCGCCTGGATGCGCCGTGTCGAGGGCGAGGCCTGGCCCGACCTGTCGGACGCCACGCTGGCCGCCACCGCGCGCGACTGGCTGGCGCCGCAGCTGCACGGGCGTTCGCGGCTGGCGGAGCTCGGCGCGCTGGACGTCGCGGCGCTGCTGCTCGATGCCCTGCCCTGGGATCGCCGGCGCGCGCTGGATGCCGCGCTGCCCGCGCGCATCGCCCTGCCCGGCGGGCGCTCCGCCGCCATCGACTACGCGCGCGACACCCCCACGCTGGAGGCCCGCGCGCAGCACCTGTTCGGCCTCGCGGCGATGCCGCCGCTGGCCGGCGGGCGGGTTCCCCTCCAGGTGGCGCTGCTCTCCCCCGCCGGCCGCCCGGTGGCGGTAACCGGCGACCTGGCCGGCTTCTGGAAGGGCGGCTGGGCGGATGTGCGGCGCGACATGCGCGGCCGCTATCCGAAGCATGCCTGGCCGGAAGACCCCGCGGCCGCTTCGGGTTGAATGGGCGGGATGGCAGGCGCAGATTGCCAAGCGTGAGATATTTCAAGCCATCCGCCGATTCGCGCGCCCTGCCGCGCCGCCTTGCGCTGCTGCTGCCGGCGGCGCTGGCCGCCTGCGCGCCCCCGGCGGCGGCGCAGCGCGGCCTGCCCGATTTCGCCGACCTGGCCGAACGCGTGCTGCCGGCCGTGGTCAGCATCCAGGTCACCAGCCGCGAGGGTGCCGGCGAATCGCGCGGCGGGCCGGTCGAACGCGGCCGCCGCGGGCAGCTGGTGCAGGGCGCGGGGTCGGGCTTCATCATCGAGCCGTCGGGCATCATCGTCACCAACGGGCATGTCGTGGGAAACGCCACGCGCGTGACGGTCACCACGCAGGACGGCACCGACCACGTCGCGCGGCTGATCGGCGCGGATGAACTCACCGACCTCGCGCTGCTGCGCATCACGCCGCGCGCGCCGCTGGCCGCCGTCTCGCTGGGGGCGTCGGGCCATATGCGGGTCGGGCAATGGGTGATGGCGGCGGGCAACCCCTTCGGGCTGGGCGGGTCGGTGACCAGCGGGATCATCTCGGCGCGCGGGCGCGATATCGGCGCCGGGCCCTTCGACGACTTCATCCAGACCGACGCGCCGATCAACCCGGGCAATTCCGGCGGGCCGCTGTTCAACATGCAGGGCGAGGTGATCGGCATCAACACCGCCATCTACTCGCCCTCCGGCGCCTCGGCCGGGATCGGCTTCGCGGTGCCCTCCGACCTGGCGCGCCCGGTCATCGAGGCGCTGCTGCGCGGTGGGCGGGTCGATCGCGGCTGGCTCGGCGTGTCGCTCGCGGATGCCGAGGAACAGGGCCGGCGCCAGCGCGGCGCCGTCATCATGGGCGTCGAGCGTGGCAGCCCCGCCGCCCGCGCCGGGCTGCGCCAGGGGGACCTGGTGACCGCGCTGAACGGCGAGGCGGTCGCCACCTCCCGCGCGCTGGTGCGCGGCGTGGCGGTGCTCCCGCCGGGCGAGACGGTGCGCCTGACGCTGCTGCGCGCCGGCCGCAGCCAGGAGATCGCGGTGCAGATCGGCCGCCGCCCCGGGGAAAGCTGAAGCGCCAAGGCATTCGCCTTTCCCGCGCCGCCCTGTAGTCTGGCCGCCGCGCGTCCGCCGTGGGCGCGAAGCAGCCCTGGAACCATCCGATGCGAATCCTGCTGGTCGAGGACGATGCCGAGGTCGCGCGCTTCGTCCGCAAGGGCCTGGCCGAGGCCGGCCACAATGTCGAACACGCCGGCAATGGCCGCGACGGGCTGTTCCTCGCGGCCTCCGAGCCCTTCGACATCCTGGTGCTCGACCGCATGCTGCCGGGGGGCGTGGATGGGGTGCGGCTGGTGGAAACCCTGCGCGCGCAGGGCAACCGCACGCCGGTGCTGTTCCTGTCGGCGCTCAGCGCGGTGGATGAACGCGTGAAGGGGCTCAAGGCCGGTGGCGACGACTACCTGGTCAAGCCCTTCGCCTTCGCCGAATTGCTGGCGCGGGTCGAGGTGCTGGCGCGCCGGCCGACCATGGATGCGCCGACCACGCGGCTGAAGATCGCCGACCTCGAGATGGACCTGCTGGCGCGGTCCGTCACGCGCGCGGGCAAGCGAATCGAGATCCAGCCGCGCGAGTTCCGCCTGCTGGAACACCTGCTGCGCCATGCCGGCCAGGTGGTGACGCGCACCATGCTGCTCGAGAAGGTGTGGGACTACCACTTCGACCCGCAGACCAACGTGATCGACGTGCATGTCAGCCGGCTGCGCCAGAAGATCGACCGCGGCTTCGACAAGCCGCTGATCCATACCGTGCGCAATGCCGGCTACATGATCCGCGCCGAGGCGTGAGCATGCGCGCGGCCGGCCAGCCCGGTGCCTGAGGGCGGCACCCTCCCTCCCCCGCCGTTGCCGCGCGCCGAGGCGCCCGGCGGCTGGGAGGGCATGCTGCGCTTCCTTCGCAGCGCGGGCTTCCGCTTCGCGGTGCTCTTCGCCGTCATCTTCATCGGCGCCACCGCGCTGTTCGCGCTGGTGCTGTGGTACGCCACCGCCGGCTCGCTCGACCGGCAGACCGACGCCGCGATCCGCACCGATGCGCTCGGCCTGATCGAACGCTGGCGGGAGGCCGGGCCGGGTGCGGTCAGCGAGGCCATCGCGGACCGCCTGGCGTCGGATGTCGAGGGCACCGCGATCTACCTGCTGCTCGACGCCACCGAGGCCCGCCTGGCGGGCAACCTGGACCGCTGGCCACCCGGGCTGTCGGCCGAGGCGAGCTGGACCTTCGGCACGGTCCAGCGCGAGGGCGCGGAGATCGAGGCGCGTCTCTATGCGCTTGAACTGGGCGAACGCTACAGCCTGGTGGTCGGGCGCGACGTGCGGGAAAAGCAGACACTGCGAACGCTGCTTGCCGAGGGCATCGCCTGGGCCGCCGTGGCGGCGGCGGTGTTTGCGCTGCTGGGCGCGGCGGTGCTGCGCCGCGCCGTCGAGATGCGGCTGCGCCCGGCGGCGCTGACCGCGCAGGCGATCGCGGCGGGGGATTTGTCGCGCCGCGTGCCGATCTCGCTGCGCGCCGACGAATTCGACCGGCTGGGCAGCAGCATGAACGACATGCTGGAGCGCATCGACCGCCTGATGGCCGGCGTGCGGAGCGTGTCGGATTCCGTCGCGCACGACCTGCGGACGCCGATCGCACGCGCCCGCGCCAAGCTCGAGGAAGCGCTGGGCGAGCAGACCGATGCCGAGGCGCTGCGCGCGGCGATGGAGCAGGGCATCGCCGATCTCGACCACATCACGCGCGTGTTCGGCGCGCTGCTGCGCATTGCCGAGGCCGAGGCGGGGGCGCGCCGGGCGGCCTTCGCGGCGCTCGACCTGGTGCCGCTGCTGGCCGATGTCGCGGAATTCTATGGCGTGGTGGCGGAAAGCGGCGGCCAGACGATCACGGTCGACCTGCCGGCGCGGCTCGATGTGGTGGGAGATCGCGACCTGCTGGCCCAGGCGGTGGGCAACCTGATCGACAATGCGCTGAAATTCACGCCCGCCGGTGGCCGCGTGCGGGTCGGCGCGCGCGCGCCCACGCGCGAACGGATCGACATCGTCGTCGAGGATTCCGGCCCCGGCATCTCGACGCTTGATCGCGCCCGCGCCGGCGAACGGTTCTTCCGCGCCGATGCGTCGCGCGGGACGCCGGGTTCGGGGCTCGGGCTGTCGCTGGTGCGCGCGGTGGCCCACCTGCATGGCGGCGACCTGCGGCTGGAGGATGCCAAGCCGGGGGCGCCCCTGCCGGGCCTGCGCGCGACCATCCGCCTGGGCAACGCATGACCGCGAGGTCATGGCCTGGACACCGGGGTGCGAGGCGGGCTTTGCGATGCTCGGCGGCATGCTCCGCTTGCCGATTCTGGTGCTGGTGGTCGCCGCGCCCGCTGTCGCGACGGGGGCGGAACCGATGGCGCGCATCACCACCGACAGCCAGGATTATTGCCGTGAGCTGGCACAGCGCCTGGCGCCGATGCCCGGCGCGCGCAACGAACCCGCGCGCAGCCTGGCGCGGGACGGCATCCGGCTGTGCGAGACCGGCCACCCGCGGTCGGGCGTGGCACGGCTGCGGCGGGCCATCCGCGCGGCGCGGCTGGGGCATTGAACGCGGCGGCAGCGGCGCGTGACGACGCGCGGCGTGCTGGCGCCGGCGCTGGCCGGGGCGGCGGCGACCTGTTCGGGAATCGGGCTGGCGCGCTTCGCCTATGTGCCGCTGTTCCCGGCGCTGGTGGCGGCGGGCTGGGTGGATGGCGCGCAGGCCGGGCTGTTGGGCGCGGTGAACCTGAGCGGATATCTGGCGGGCGTGCTGATGGCGCGGCGGGTGGCGCGGGCTGTGACGGTGCCGCGCGCGCTGGATGCCGGCATGCTGCTGGCGGTGCTGGCGGCGGCGTGTTGCGCGTGGAATGGCGGGCTGGCCTGGCTGGCTGTCTGGCGCGGGCTGGCAGGCATTGCCGGTGGCGTGCTGATGGGGCTGGCGGGGCCGGCGGTGCAGGCGGTGGTGGCGCCGCAACGGCGCGGACTGGCCGGCGGCATCGTACTGCTGGGCGTGGGGTCGGGCATCACGCTGGGGGCGCTGCTGGTGCCGGTGCTGGCCGGGCATGACGTGGTCTTTGCGTGGCTGGGTCTGTCCGGGCTGACCCTGGCGCTGTGGATCGCGGCGCGGCGGTTCTGGCCAGTGCCGCCGCCGATCCTGCCGCGGCGCGACCGCCCGGCGGTGCCCGCGGCGGTGGCGCTGGTGGTGGCCTATGCGCTGTCCGGGGCGGGGCTGGTGCCGCCGATGGTCTACCTGGCGGACCTCGCGGCGCGCGGGCATGGGCTTGGGGTCGCGGCGGGCGGGCTCACCTGGGTGCTGTTCGGCGCCGGGGCGGTCTCGGGAAGCCTGGCGGGCGGTGCGTTGGCGGACCGGCTGGGCGGGCGGCGCGCCATGGTGGCGGCGCTGGCGCTGCAGCTGGTGGCGCTGGGCTGCGCGCTGCTGCCCGGCCTGGGCGGGCTGGCGGCGACGGCGGTGCTGTCGGGGATCGCGGCGGTGGCGGTGACCTCGGTGGCCTTGGCGGCGGCGCGCGAACGCGCGGGGGCCGAGGCCGGCGTGCTGTGGGTGCGCGTGACGGTGGGTTTCGCGGTGGCGCAGGCGATCACCGGCTTCGCGATGGCGGCGCTGTTCGGCGCGACCGGGGAGAGCCACGCGGCGATCTTCGGGGCGGGGCTGGCGCTGTCGGCGGTGGCGCTGGGGGTGGGGCTGGCGGATCGGGCGCCGCGGTGACGGCGGCAGCCACGCGGGATCGCGCCAGCGATGCGGGAGCGCGAATGCGCCACCGCGCCCAGGCCATCAGCCGCCGCCAGCGCTCCGGTGCATGGCGCGAAGGCAAGCCGGCCCGATGGCCGGCGGCGGCCGTCCGGGGGATCGACAGAAACTACCTCAATCTCCAGACCTCGACCGGGCCGCGCTCCTCCCAGACCACCGCAGCGAGGTCGTAGTTCTCGGCCAGCGCTTCCTCGATCATCGCCGCGATGCGCGGGCGGACATTCGGCCACCAGCCGCGGTCGATGACGATGGCTTGCGGCGTGGTCGCCAGGATGCGCGCCACTTCCTCGTTCGGGTCGATGCCCGTCACGCTCCAGTAGGGGCCGACCAGCTGTGCGGGAAAGGCGTAGCGCGTCGCCAACCCCGCGCCCGCCAGCACATAGAGCGCGGGGTGGTAGTTCACCACCCAGACGGTGTCGCCCGGGTCGATCGCGCGCCGCAGCGCGTCGGCCACCTCGCGCACCGGGTCGGGGCCGGTCAGGCCGATCGCGCCATACAGGCGCGGCACGGTCGAGGACCGCCAGGCATCCACCACGACGCCGCCGACGATCAGCGCGAAGGCCGCCACCACCAGGCCAGGCCGCGCCGCGCGCGCCAGCCGACGCGCGCCGAGCGCCGCCAGCAGCGACAGTGGCGGCAGCCAGATCAGGAAATAGTGCTGGAAATACATCCCCGGCATGATCACGGCGCAGGTGGCGAAGCCGAACCAGACGACGCAGAAACGCCGCAGCAGCGCGACGGGCCCGCGCCGCACGCGCGGACGCCACAGCGCTGGCACCAGCAGCACGAAGGCCCAGAGCAGGATCATCGCGGCGATCAGCGTGTAGCGGCCGGCATCGAGCATCCCGACCCGCGCGCCGGCATAGCGCATCGGCGCCAGGAAGGACCCCACCAGGAAGGCGTCGAAGGCGCCGCGCAGCGCATAGGCGGCCGCGAAGGCGAGCGTGGGCGTCGCGCAGATCACCGCATAGGCCACGGCATACAGCGCCACGCGCGGCCACGAGATCAGGCCGCGCCACGCCGCCGGGCCGACCAGCAGCAGCCAGGCGAGCGATCCCTCGAAGAATGTCACCGGCTTGATGGCCAGCGCAAAGCCGACCATCAGGCCCATCGCCACGACCTTGGCGAAGGGCGGCGGTTCGCCGTTCTCCAGCGCACGCCGGGCGGCGCGCAGGCCGAGCGCCATCGACCAGGTGGTCAGCGGCGTGAACAGCACTTCGGTGTTGGTCGCGAGGCCGCCCAGCAGCGTGGCATGCGCCAGGTACAGCAGCCCCGCCGCCAACCCGAGCGCCGGCGGCGCCGTGGCGAAGCGCACGATGGCATAGAGCCCCCAGGCGGTGGCCCAGGTGCCGAGCAGGCCCAGCAGCCTTGGCACCCAGATGTCGTCGCCGAGCAGCGCCATGATGGCCGCAAACAACGCCGGCGCGCCGACCGGGTGCATGTCCCACACGCCGACAAGCGGCCAGTTGCCGGCCAGCCATTCGCGGGCCTGGAGCATGTACAGCCCCTCGTCGGTGTCGATCACCGCCGGGGCGAAGGAGAAGGCGCGCAGCAGCAGCGCCGCCAGGAACAACACGACGGGCACGGCCGCCCCGCGCACCGCTCGGCGCAGGCGCGAGGGCGGCAGGCTGCGACGCGTGGTTGCTGGCGCCAGCGCGCTGCCGTCGGGGCTCATGCGCAGTGGCCCGCAGGCCCGCAAGCGCGTGCCGATGCCTGCCCGCCGAGCGTCACAGCGCCGGCCGCCGGTCCTTCCACGGCGCCGCGGCTTCATAGGCGGCGGCGGCGCGGTAGATGGTGGCCTCGCCGAAGTAGCGCCCGACCAGCTGCAGCGACAGCGGCAGGCCTTCCGCCTGCGACAGGCCGCACATCAGCGTCAGCGCCGGGTGGCCGGTGACGTTGAAGGGCGTGCGGGCCTGGCGCGGGTAGGTGATCTCGACCGCCTCGGGGTCGTCGATGCGGCAGGCGGGGTCCATGCTGCTGGCGGCCAGCAGCAGGTCGCAGTCGGCGAAGGCGGCCTCGACCGCGGCGACCAGTTCCCGACGGCGGCGCTGCGCGTTCACGTAGTCCTCGGCGCGCACGAACAGGCCGGGGGCCAGGCGCTTGCGCGTGAGGTTGGAATAGCCATCGGGTGCCTCGCGCAGCCAGTGGCCGTGGATGGCGGCGGCCTCGCTCATCAGGATGGCGCGGTTGACGCCGGCGAAGTCGCCGAGCGCGGGCAGCGTCACGGTCTTCACCTTGGCGCCATGTTTCGTCATGAGCTTCGCCGCGGTTTCGATCGCGGCGGCGACTTCCGCGGTGGCGGGCTGGTCGGTCTCGTGGAAGTGGCGCACGAAGCCGATGGTCAGGCCCTTCAGGCCCTTCTTGAGCGCGCGGGCGTAGTTCTCGGCGCGCACCGCGGCACTGCCGGGGTCGGCCGCGTCATGCCCGGCGATCGCGTTCAGCAGCATGGCGTTGGACGCCACGTCGCGCGTCATCGGCCCGACATGGTCGAGCGTGAAGGCCAGCGGGAACACGCCGCGGCGCGACACCAGCCCATAGGTCGGCTTCATGCCGACGATGCCGCAATGGCTGGCGGGATGGCGCACCGACCCGCCGGTATCGGTGCCGAGCGCAGCCGGCAGGATGCCCGCGCCGACCGACGAACCGGAGCCCGACGACGACCCGCCCGGATGATGCGCGGTGTTCCACGGGTTGCGGGCTGGCGGGAAGGGCAGGTCGAAGGCCGGCCCGCCGATGGCGAATTCATGCGTCGCAAGCTTGGCCGGAAAGATGGCGCCGGCGGCGCGCAGCCGCGCGACCACCGCCGCATCCTCCTGCTTCACGTTGTCCAGCAGGTGGCGCGAGTGGCAGGTGGTCGGATGGCCCTTGAGGTCGATGATGTCCTTCAGCCCGATCGGCAGGCCGTCGATGGCCGAGCGCGGGCCGGACCGCGCGATGCGCCGCGTGGCCTTCTGCGCCTCGGTGCGCGCATCGTCCCACAGCGGACGCACGGTGGTGTTGAGCCGCGGTTCCAGCGCGTCGAAGCGGGCGCGCAGGGCATCGAGGTATTCGACCGGCGAGATGCGCTTGCGGCGGATGGCGGCGGAGGCCTCGGCCAGGGTCATGTCCTCGGCGGCGGTCATGCGCGGGCAGCCTTGGGCAGGGGCACGGCGAAGGCGGGCATGGGCTCGGCGGTTTCACTCGCCGGGCGGGGGAAGGCGGCGGCCAGGCGACGGGCATGGGCGGTCGCCTCGGCGATCTCGGCCTCGCGGCCTTGCCAGGTCGCGCCGAGGCCCGCGGCGCGGGCAAGTGCTTCATCGTCTGTCATGCGGGTCCCGTCCTTGGCCTGTCGCGCAACGTCGCTGGCGCGCCTTGTCCGCGCGCGAGCGCGACCCTGCCGCAAAACGGCCATCGGGGGAAATCTGCGCGGCGGCGATGGCGGCAGGATGGCGCCGCCGCGGCGGTCAGGCGGCGGCGCGCCGCATCACGCCGGACAGCATCGTATAGGCCGCGGTCCAGGCCTCCTCGGCGGCGGGCGTCCAGGCCTCGCCCAGTCCCTTGCGCAGCGTCCAGAGCAGCGCGGCGCCGACGCTGTCGTACTGGTCCGCGGCGACGCCGTAGCCGACATGGCGGCGGGCCAGCGCCTCGGCGGCGGGGACGATCTGCTCGGGGCGCGACAACCCGTTCACCACGGTGTTGAGCATGGTGATCAGCTTGCGCTTCTGCTCCGGCAGGGTCTCGGCCTTGAAGAGCGGGCGGGTGGTGGGGTCGATCTCGAAGAGCCGGTCGTAGAACAGGGTGGCGGCGGTATCGGCGATCGGGACGACCTGCTTCCAGGTGGATTGCACGATCTGCGTCTGGTCCGGCGTCATGGCGGCTCCCGCGGAATGTCGGCGCGGCAGCGTAGCGGCCGGTCGTGGTGCATTGCAGCAACGATCCGCCGATCGGGGCGAAAAAGTGGGGCTCGGCGTAGGGAAAGGATGGGGGCGGAACCGGCGACGGCCCCGCCCCCGGAGTTGATCCGCCCGGCGCGCCAGGCGGGAGCGGCGGGAGGGAGGACCCGCGCCACGAGGGAGACAAGGACGCCGCGGCGCCCATGGTTGAACATGCACCCGCGATGCTTGCCGAAGCGTTTCCCGCCGCGCGATTTTCCGCAGGCGCATTCCGGCGTATGGGTGGCGCCATGACGCAGGCCCAGAAGCTGCCCCTCGCGGGGCTGAAGATCGTCGAGCTCGGCCACTACATCGCCGCGCCTTTCGCCACCCGGCTGCTGGCCGACCTCGGCGCCGAGGTGGTGAAGGTGGAGCCGCCCGATGGCGACCCGGTGCGCGGCTGGGGCAGCAGCGTGGAAGGCCATGCCGTGTGGTTCAGCGTGCATGGGCGCAACAAGCTGAGCGTCACGCTGGACCTGAAGAAGCCGGAGGATCGCGACAAGCTGCTGGCGCTGCTGAAGCGAGCAGACGCGCTGGTGGAGAATTTTCGCGCCGGCTACCTCGAACGCACCGGGCTGGGGCCGGATGTGCTGCATGCGGCGAATCCGCGCCTGATCATCGGGCGGATCTCGGGCTACGGGCAGGAAGGCCCGTATCGCGACAAGCCGGCCTTCGGCGCGATCGGCGAGGCGATGGGGGGCTTGCGCCATCTGACCGCCAATCCGGGCCAGACCGACTATCCGCCGCCGCGCTGCGGCGTTTCGATCAGCGACGACCTGGCGGGGATGTATTGCGCCATGGCGGTGGTGGCGGCCTGCTGGCAGGTGAAGGGTGACCCGGCGGCGAAGGGCCGCGTGGTGGATGTGGACCTCGTGAGCAGCGTCTTCTCGCTGATGGAAGGCATGCTGCCGGAATACGGGCTGTTCGGCTGGGTGCGGCAGCCGCAGGGCGCGGCGATCAAGACCGCAGCGCCGACCAACACCTATCCCTGCGCGGATGGGAAGTGGCTGTGCATCGCCGGCAATTCCGACCTGATCTTCAAGCGGCTGATGGGCGCCATTGGCAAGCCGGCGATGGCCGAGGACCCGCGCTTCGCGACCAACACCGGCCGCTGCGCGAATGTGGCCGAACTGGATGCCGCCATCGCCGACTGGACGCGCGGGCGCGATGCCGCGACCGCCGAGGCGGTGCTGGAAGCCGCCGAGGTGCCGTGCTCGCGCCTGTTCGACATGGCGGATTGCGCGACCGATCCGCATTTTCGCGACCGCGGATGGGTGATGGAAGTGGCGGACCCGCTGCTTGGCCAGGTGCTGCATCCGGCGGCACCCTTCCGCTTCGACGGCGTGGCGCCGCAGGAGATGGTGCGCTGGACCGGGCCGGCGGCGGGGGCGCACAACGAGTTGGTGTTCGGCGCCGTGGCGCGTGGCGAGACCGGCGAACTGACGCCGCAGCAAGGAAAACAGGCATGACAACGGATGTGACAACCGCCTCGCGCGGCGTGGCTTCGGCGCGGTTCTGGGGGATGGCGCTGCTGGGCTCGGCGGTGCTGGCGGCCTCGGCGCAGGTCAGCCTGCCGATGTGGCCGGTGCCGGCGACGCTGCAGACGCTGGCGGTGCTGTTGCTGGGCGCGCTGGGCGGGTCGCGGCTGGGGATGGCGAGCGTGGCGCTCTACCTCGCCGAAGGCGCGTCGGGCCTGCCGGTCTTTGCCAATGGCACGGGCGGGATCGCGGTGCTGGCCGGGCCGACGGCGGGCTACCTGCTGGGCTTCCTGCCGGCGGCCTGGTTGGCGGGATTCGCCGGGCGCGGGCTGGCGCGGCAAGCGCTGGTGCTGACTGCGGCGCATCTGGTGGTCTTCGTGCCGGGCGTGACGTGGCTCGCCGGCTTCGTCGGCTGGGAACGGGCGCTGGTCGCAGGCTTCGTACTGTTCGTGCCGGGCACGGTGGTGAAGACCGCGCTGGCGGTCGCCGCGATGCGGGCCGCCAGGCGGGGCTGAGCGCGTTCATGTCAGCGGCCACGCGGCCGCTGACATGGCCGTGACGTCGCACGGAGCCGCCACGCCGATCCTGCGCGCATGCGGTTCGGGCCGCCGGTATCAGTCCACGCGGATATTGCCGGCGCGGATCACCTCGCGCCACCGCGTGAGCTCGTCGCGGATCAGCGCGGTATAGGCCGCGGCGCCGAGCGTGCCGGGGCGCACGCCGATCGAGGCGAAGCGCTCGCGCACCGGCGGGCTGGCGAGGGCGGCGGCGATCTCGGTTTCCCAGCGCGCGGCGATCTCGGGCGGGATGCCGGCGGGGGCGGAGAAGCCGAACCAGTTCGTCGAGGTCACGCCCGGGAAGCCGACTTCGGCAAAGGTCGGCACGTCGGGCAATGCGGTGCTGCGCTCGGCCTCGCTGGTGGCGAGCGGGCGCATGCGGCCGCCGCGGATATTGCCCATGGCGGTCGGCACGCTTTCCATCAGCGCGGGGATCTGCCCACCCATCACGTCGGTCATCGCCGGCGCCGAGCCGCGATAGGGCACATGCGTGAAGTCGATGCCCGCGGCGCGCGCGAGCAGCTGGCCGATCAGGTGGTTCATCGTGCCGTTGCCGCCGGAGCCGTAGGTGATCTCGCCCGGCCGCGCGCGCGCCAGTGCGATGAGTTCCGCGACATTCGCCGCCGCGACATTCGGCCCGACGATCAGCACCGAGGGGAAGGTGCCGACCGAATGGATGTGCGTGAAGTCCGCCAGCGGATCGTAGGGCACGTTGGGATAGAGCACTGGCCCGATGCCGTGCGACGCGGCCGAGGAGATCATCACCGTATGCACGTCGCCGCGCGCCTTCGCCACGATGTCGGCGCCGAGCATGCCGCCGGCGCCGGGCCGGTTCTCGATGACGATGGGCTGGCCGAGGCGATTGCCGAAATGCTCGCCGAGCGTGCGCGAGAGGATGTCGGCCGCGCCGCCGGGCGGGAAGTTCACGATCCAGCGGATGGGGCGCTGCGGCCAGGCCTGGGCGGCGGCGATGCGCGGCGCGGCCGGCAGTGTCGTGGCGGCGAGCAGCAAGGCACGGCGCGTGGCGTGGGTCATGGGAGCCTCCGGCGGGATGGGATCAGGATGGCGCGGGACAAGCAAGCGCCACGCCATGGACGCTGCGCGGCGCGCGTGGTTCGATCCTGCGACTTCTGCCGGAGACCGCCATGTCCCTCGACCTGATCCTGCGCGATGTGCGCCTGCCCGATGCGAAGCCGGGCGACCCGGCGATGGATATCGGCGTGGCGGACGGGCGCATTGCCGCCATCGCGCCGAGGTTGGAGGCAAGCGCGCCGGAGGAAGCGCAGGGCGAGGGGCGCGTGGTCAGCGCCGGCTTCGTCGAGACGCATATCCACCTCGACAAATCCTGCATCCTGGCGCGCTGCGATTGCGGCCGGCAGCGCTTCCCGCACGGGGCGATGGAGGCTGTGTCCGCCGTCAAGCATACCTTCACGGTCGAGGACGTGACCGAGCGCGCGTCGCGCACCATCGAGAACTGCATCCTGCATGGCGCGACGCGGATGCGCACCCATGCGGAGGTGGACCCGAAGGTCGGCCTGCGCGGCGTCGAGGGCGTGCGCGCGCTGATCGAGAAATACCGCTGGGCGATCGACCTCGAGATCTGCGTCATGCCGCAGGAGGGGCTGACCAACAATCCCGGCACGGATGAGCTGATGGTCGCCGCGCTGAAGAACGGCGCGACCGTGGTGGGCGCGGCGCCGAACTACGACAGCGACCGCGCCGCGCAGATCAGGCGCGTGTTCGAGATGGCGCGCGAATTCGACGTGGATATCGACATGCACCTCGACAGCGGCACCTCGGCCGAGGAGCTGGACACGCTGCTGGTCTGCGAGCTGACCGAGAAGTACGGCTGGGGCGGGCGCGTCGCCGTCGGGCATGTGACCAAGCTGGCGGCGATGCCCTGGCCCGCGCTGGACAAGGTGGCGAAGCGCATGGCGGATGCCGGCGTGGCGGCGACCATCCTGACCGCGACGGACCTGTTCCTCGGCGGGCGGCATGTGGAGGCGAATGCGCCGCGCAACGTGGTGGATGCGAACCGCCTAGCGGAACAGGGCGTGCTGTGCACGGTGGCGTCGAACAACATCCTCAATCCCTTCACGCCCTTCGGGGACGGGCAGTTGCTGCGCCAGGCGAACATGCAGGCGATCGTCACCAACCGCGGGTCGGACAGCGAAGTTCGCGCGGTGTGGGACATGACGACGAGGAATGCGGCGCGGCTGCTGCGCCAGGACGACTATGGCGTGGCGGTGGGCAATCCGGCCGACCTGGTGGTGCTGGATGCCGAGACGCCGGAGATGGCGCTGCGGACGGTGGCGCCGGTGCTGATGGCCTACAAGCGCGGGCGGCGGACGGTGACGCGCCAGCGCGCGCGGCTGCACCGGCCGTAGCGCGCGGACCCAGCGCGGGCCGCCTCGCGCGCCCCTGCGCCCTCGGTGCCTCGCGCCACGTCTTGCGGAACGAGTATGGGTCGCAAGACCGGCGCCGTCGTCCACCCGGCGACGACAGGCACCGAAGGCTTTCGCCTGGCTTCCCCGGGCGGGAAAGACGGACACCAGCCGTCGTCGAAGTCGGCCGAAGGCGTGGGCCTGCCGCAGCAGCGCCTTAACTGGCGCGCGTCTTGCAGAGCAACGGCAAACCGCCGGGATCCTCGCCATGCGCTTCAGCCGCCTCGCTGCCGCCCTTCTTGGCCTGTTCGCCGCGCCGGCGCTGGCCGACCCGTCCTACCCGTCCCGCCCGGTCACGCTGGTCGTGGCGTTCGCGCCCGGCGGTCCGAGCGACACCACCGGGCGGGTGGTGGCCGAGGCATTGTCGGCACGTCTTGGCCAACGCTTCGTGGTGGAAAACTCCTCCGGCGCGGGCAGCACGATCGGCTCGGCGCGCGTCGCGCGCAGCGCGCCGGATGGATACACGCTGCTGTTGAACCACCTGGCATTGCCGGGCGGCGCGGCGCTGTACGAAACCCTGCCCTACGACACCGCTACCGCCTTCGCGCCGATCGGGCTGATCAACTATGGCCCGCTGGTGCTGATCGGGCGGCCCAACCTGCCCGCCGCCGACACGGCCGGCCTGATCGCCTGGATGCGCGCGCAGGGGGAACGCCTCAACATGGGGCATTCGGGCATCGGCTCCGCGGTGCATCTGTGCAGCCTGATGATCCAGCATCGGCTTGGCGTCACCTTCAACGATATCGGCTACCGCGGCAGCGCGCCGGCGCTGCAGGACATGATGGCGGGGCGCGTGGACACGATCTGCGACCTGTCGACCACCGCGCTGGCGCAGGTGCGCGGCGGTACGGCCCGCGCCTTCGCGGTCACCACGCGCGGGCGGCTCGATGCGTTGCCCGACGTGCCGGCCTTTGCCGAGGCCGGCTTTCCCGGCTTCGAGCTGCTGCTGTGGAACGCCATCTACGCGCCCGCCGGCACGCCGCGGCCGATCGTCGATCGCCTGAATGCCGCCCTGCGCGACACGTTGAAGGACCCCGCGATCCGCGCCCGCTTCGCGTCCTTCGGCACTGACATCTTCCCCGAGGCCGAGCAGACGCCCGAGGCCGCGAATGCACGGTTGCAGGCCGAGATCGTCGCCATTCGCGACCTGGTGCGCGCCATGGGCGTGCAGCCCGAGCGTTGACACCACGCGTCGCGCCGCCATCCTGCCCGACATGAGCACGCCCCGCGGCTACCACGACATCGGCGGGCTGGAGGCCGGGCCGGTCGAGCACCGCGACCCGGCCCCGGCCGAATGGGCCATGCTGTCCGAGGCGCTGCGCAACGCCATCCAGCAGAAGCACCGCAGCATCACGCTAGACGAGCTGCGCCGCACCTTCGAGACGATGGGCCAGGAATTGTACGAGGGCCTCGGCTTCTACGAACGCCGCGTCGCCGCCTTCGCCCGGCTGCTGGACGAGAAGGGCATCGTGCCCTTTGCCGAGACGCTGGCGCGCATGGACGCGATGGCCGCCGCGCGCGGCCAGCGCGTGGACCACACGGCGATGACGGTGGAGCGCGAATGATGCCGCGCTTCGCGGCGGGAGACCGGGTGCGGGTGCTCGACCTCGGCAAGGCCGGGCATGTGCGTGTGCCCCACTACGTGCGCGGCGCCGAGGGCGCGGTGGAACGCCATTGTGGCGCCTTCGCGAATCCCGAGGAACTGGCTTATGGCCGGCCGGGACTGCCGCCGGTCGATCTGTACCGTGTGCGGATCGCGCGCGCCGCGATCTTCCCCGACGCCCCGGCCGGGGACGATCTGGAGATCGAGATCCAGGACCACTGGCTCGTGCCGGCGGAGGACTGAGCGATGCGCGTCTGCGAAGGGGCGTCCGGCACCGACTACCACGCGCTGATGACCGAGGCGCTGCACCGGCTGCTGCTGGAACGCGCGGTGCTGGAACCCGCCGACGTCGATCGGCTGATCGCGCAATTGTCGGCGCCGAACCGAGAATGGGGCGCGCGCATCATCGCGCGCGCATGGGTCGACAGCGCCTTCCGCGCGCGGCTGCTGGCCGATGGGCGGGCCGCGGCGGCCGAGGTCGGCTTCACCATCAAGGAAGCGCAGCTGGTCGTGCTGGAGAATACGACCGACCTGCACAACCTGGTCGTCTGCACGTTGTGCTCCTGCTACCCGCGCTCGCTGCTCGGCCAGCCGCCCTGGTGGTATGTCAGCAAGGCGTATCGCGCGCGCGCCGTGCGCGAACCGCGCGCGGTGCTGGCCGAGCTCGGCTATGCGCTGCCCGCAGGCGTTCGGGTGCGCGTCCATGACAGCAATGCCGACATGCGATACCTGGTGCTGCCGATGCGCCCCGCAGGCACCGATGGCTGGGACGAGGCGCACCTGGCCGACTGCATCCCGCGCGAGGCAATGGTGGGTGCGGCGCCGGCGCGCCTGCCAGCTTAATCCGCCGCCTTCGCGCGGCGCGCCAGCGTGTGCCGGTTCTCCGGCACCCGTAGGCCGAGATTCTCGCGCAGCGTCGTGCCTTCATACGCCGTGCGGAAAATGCCGCGACGCTGGAGCTCGGGGATGACCAGCTCGGAAAATTCCTCGAAGGGCTTCGGGTAGTAGTTGCAGATCACGTTGAAGCCGTCGGCGGCGTCCTTCTCCAGCCATTCCTGCAACTCATCGGCGATGTATTCGGGCGTGCCGACCAGCACGCGATGGCCCTGCGCGGCGGAGACCGACCGCGCGGTCTGGATCAGCGACAGGTTGCCCTTGCGCGCCATGTCCATGATGAGCTTTTGCCGCGACTTGGCGGAATTCGCCTCCGGCAGGTCGGGCATCGGCCCGTGCAGCGGGTAGGAGAAGATGTCGATGCCGCGGGTGAAGCGCGCGAGCGCCGCCAGCGCGACATCGTCGGGCAGCAGCGACTGGAGCTGGTCGTACTTCTCCCGCGCCTCTTCCATGGTGCGGCCGATCACGGGTGTGATGCCGGGCATGATCTTGATGTCGTCCGGCGAGCGTCCGTATTTCGCGGTGCGGCCCTTCACGTCGGCGAAGAAGTCACGCGCGGCATCCAGTTCGGTCTGCGCGGTGAAGACCACGTCGGCCGTGCGCGCCGCCAGTTCGCGCCCGGGTTCGGACGACCCAGCCTGCGCCACCACCGGCCGCCCCTGCGGCGTACGCGAGACGTTGAGTGGCCCGCGCACATGGAAGTGCTGCCCGTGGTGGTCGAGGAAATGCATCTTGTCGCGGTCGAACCAGACGCCGCTTTCCTTGTCGCGCAGGAAGGCGTCCTGCTCCCAGGAATCCCACAGGCCGGCGACCACTTCGTAGAACTCGATGGCGCGTTCGTAGCGGGCGGCGTGGTCCACATGCGTGTCGAGGTTGAAGTTGCCGGCCTCGTCCTCGATCTGCGACGTCACCAGGTTCCAACCGCAGCGGCCGTTGGAGATGTGGTCGATCGTCGCGAAGCGGCGGGCGATGTTGTAGGGCTCGTTGAAGGTGGTGGTGGCGGTCGCGACCAGGCCGATATGCGTCGTGCCCATGGCCAGCGCGGCCAGGCAGGCCGTGGGCTCCAGCTTGACGATTCGCGACAGGCGCGTGCGCGTGAGGTCGCCGGCCTTCAGCGCATCCGACCCGCCGACCGCGACCGTGTCCTGGAAGAAGATGGTGTCGTACAAGTGCCTCTCGGCCGTCTGCGCCAGGCGCATGTACCAGCCGAAATCCATGTCGGATTCCACCGCGGCATCCGGGTGGCGCCAGCCCGCCAGGTGGTTGCCGGGCACGGACAGGAAGGCGCCGAGCTTCAACTGCTTCTTCGTCATCGTCGTTTCCTCAGCGCGCGACGCGGATGCCGGTCGCCATCGTGTATTGGTCGCCGCGCGGCACCAGGGTCAGGTTGCGCGCCGTGCCCCAGCCGGAGCGCACGAAGAAGACCGGCACGATGGCGGCTTCGTCCATGACGCGGCGCACCGCTTGGCGGGTCAGTTCCTCGCGCCGTGCATCATCCATCGCGACCTCGACCTGGCCGAGCAGCCCGTCCAGCACCGCATCCGAATAGCGCCCGCGATTGGCCGGGCCGTGGCTGAGTGCCGGGTTGTAGGTCCGCAGGATGTTGTTCATGCCTTCGGAGGCCGCGCCGGTGGTCGAGGCGAACATCGACATCGAGACCGAGAATTCGGGCCCACCCGCCGCCGGCGCGCGATTGGCGCGGCGGAAGAAGATGGATGACGGGATCGCCTCGACCTCGGTTCTGATGCCGACCGCGGTCAGCATCTGCCCCACCGCCTGGCAGGTGCGGCTGTCGCCGGCGAAGCGGTCCGACGTGCAGTGAATGGTCAGGCCGAAGCCGTTCGGATAGCCGGCCTCGGCCAGCAGGGCGCGGGCGCGGGCGGGGTCGAAGGCGGGGATGGCAAGGCCGGGCACATGGCCTATGAAGCCCTCGGGCGCGATCTGGCCGGCGGCTTCGGCCCCGCCTTCCATCGCGCGTTCGGCGAGTGCTGCGCGGTTGATGGCGTGCGACAGCGCAAGCCGCACGCGGCGGTCCTGCAACGGGTTGCGGTCGAGCGGCTGGCCATCGGCGCCGGTCACGAAGGGTGAACGGTCGCGCCCACTGTCGATGTACATGTACAGGTTGAAGGCCGATGTCGCGGTGTGAAGGCGAGAGCGCTGGTCCGACCGCACGCGGCCATACAGCGCCGGCGGCACTGCATCCACCACGTCCACGTCGCCGGCCAGCAGCGCGGAGACGCGCGCGCTGTCGTTGGGGATGAAGCGGAACACCACGCGCTGCCAGGGCTCGGGCTCGCGCCAATGGCGCGGCGCGCGTTCCAGCGTGACGTCGCTGCCCGGGCTGAATCGCACCCAGCGATACGGGCCGGTGCCGACCGCCGCACGGCCGCCGTTGAAGTCCTCCTCGGTCGGGTTGGCGCCCACGGCGGCGGCGGAGACGATCATGATGGTGGTCAGGTTCACATGCAGCAGCGGCGCGGGCCCGCGGGTGCGGATGCGCACGGTGCGCGCATCCACTTCCTCGACCGAGGCGAAGCTGCGCAGCTGCGCGCTGTAGGTCCGCAGCCCCCGCGCATCCGCCGCGCGGCGCAGCGAGAAGGCGATGTCGGCGGCGGTCAGCGGCGTGCCGTCATGGAAGGTAACGCCCTCGCGCAGGCGGAATTCCCACGTCGTGTCGTCGATGATGCGCCAGGACTCCGCGAGGCCCGGCAACGGCTGGAGGTACTGATCCTGGTTCACCAGCGCTTCGTAGACATGCATCTGCACGTTGCGGTTGGGGCTGTAGGATTGGTGCGGGTCGGATCCGTCCACCGCCGCCTTCATGCCGATGCGTAGTGTCTGTGCGGAGGCCGGCGCGGCGAGCGCCACCAGCAGCGCGAGGGCCAGGCGCTTCACTGCGCGGCACTCCCGAGCGCTTGCGCCACCGCCGCGCGGCGCCGTGCCGTGGCCGGGTGCTCCGGCCAGTCCAGTCCGAGATTCTCGCGCAAGGTCCTGCCCTCGTATTGCGTGCGATAGAGGCCGCGCCGCTGCATCTCCGGGATCACCTGGTCGACCACGTCGTCGAGCCCGCCGGGCAGCCAGGTCGGCAATAGGTTGAAGCCGTCCGCGGCGTCGTTGTGGAACCATTCCTCCATGGCATCCACGATGTCGGCCGGCGTGCCGATCACGGTGCGATGGCCGTTGCTGCCTGCGATCGACAGATACAGCTGACGGATCGACAAGTTCCCGCGCCGTGCCATCTCCAGGAAGATCTGCCCGCGGCTGTGGTCGCGCCCATTCGCCGGTTCAGGCACGGGGCCATCGAGGTCGTAGTCCGACAGGTCGCCCAGGTAGTTCGCCAGCGCGCCCAGCCCGACCACCGGCTGCACCAGGTCCTGCAACACCTGGTATGTGTCCTGCGCTTCCTGCCGTGTGCGTCCGGGCACCGCCATGATGCCGGGCATGATCTTGAGCTGGTCGGGTTCGCGCCCGTACTTCGCCATGCGGCGCTTCACGTCGGCGTAGTAGGCGCGCGCATCGTCCAGCGTCTGCGCCGCCGCATAGACGACATCGGCGGTGGCGGCGGCGAGTTCGCGGCCATCCTCCGACGCACCGGCCTGCACGATGATCGGGCGCCCCTGCGGCGTGCGCTGCACGTTGAGCGGGCCGGCGACGCGGAAATGCTTCCCCTCGTGGTTCAGCACATGGACCTTGTCGGGGTGATAGTTGAGTCCGCTCGCCTGGTCGCGGATGAAGGCGTCGTCTTCCCAGGAGTCCCAGAGACCCTTCACCACCTCGACGAACTCGACGGCGCGGTCGTAGCGGCCGATCTTGGGCGGCGCGCCGACGAGACCAAAGTTCTGCGCCTCCATGTCGGTCGCGCTCGTCACCACGTTCCAGCCGGCGCGGCCGCCGCTGATGTGGTCCAGCGAGGCGAATTTCCGCGCGATGTGATAGGGCTCGTTGTAGGTGGTCGAAGCCGTGGCCACGAGGCCGACATGCTGCGTGACCATCGCCAGCGCGCTCAGCAGCGTGAGTGGTTCGAACTGCACGTTCTTCGATGTGTGGGACAGCGCGCCCTTCGGCACGTCGTTGAAGCGGATGCCGACGCCATCGGCCAGGAAGGCCATGTCGAGCAGCCCACGCTCGGCGGCCTGGGTCACGCGCACCGCGTGCTGCAATTCCATGTTGCCGCCGGCCGAGGCCTGCGGATGCCGCCAGGCCGCCAGGTGGTAGCCCATGCCGATCATCGAGACGCCAAGGCGGATCTTGCGCGGGGTGGCCATGCGGGTTGCTCCGTCGCGACCGGCGCGCGCCGCCATGTCCGACATGGCGGCGCGCAGGTCAGTGGTGCAATCCAACACCCGCTGCGCGGAGGTGTCCATCGGGTGGCATACCGGCGCGACGCGCCTGCACGCTGCCTGCGATCACAACCGATGCAGCGGCAGGCGAAGGCTGCCCGCGAATGGCGCAATCCCGTGGGACGCAGCAGCCCGGATCGAGGCGATCAAGGCCGCGTCATGGATCACACCACCTTCGGTGCGCTCTCCATCCAGCGCCAATACAGGTCGCGTGCCTGCGTCGTGAAGCGGCCGATCTGCATGTCGCGCCCGTTGTAGCGCGTGCAGGGCTGCACCTTGGCGTAGTTGCCGGTGGAGAAGATCTCGTCCGCGGCATCCAGTTCCGCCGGCTTCACGGCGCGTTCCTGCACGCTGACGCCGGCCTCGTGGAACAGTTTCATCACGCGCTGGCGGGTGATGCCGTTCAGGAAGGTGTGGTTCACCGCCGGGGTGATCACCTGGCCGTCCTTCGCGTACCAAAGGTTGGCGCTGGCGAATTCCGCGACATGGCCGAGCGCGTCGCACATCACCGCATTGTCCGCGCCCTGCGCCGCCGCGTAGTGCGAGGCCCGCGCGCCGTTCGGATAGAGGCAGGACGCCTTGGCATCGGTCGGCGCCATGTCCGGCGCGGGCCGGCGGAACGGCGCCATCACGGCGGAGAAGCCGGCCCATTGCGGGATGGGGCTGTCGTAGATCGACAGGATGAAGTCGGTGCTGTCAGGGTCCGGCCGCGCGGCGCCCAGGCCCTTGCGGATGAAGAACATCGGGCGGACGTAGAGTTCGGCGTCGGGGCCCATGCGGCGGATGCCCTCGCGGCACAGCGCCTCGATCTCCTCCGGCGTCTTGGTCGGCTTCATCAGCATGGACTTCGCCGAGGCGACGCAGCGCGCGGCGTGGCGCTCGAGGTCCGGCGCCCAGCCCTTGATGGCGCGCGCCCCGTCGAAGATCACCGAACCCAGCCAGAAGGCGTGGTCCATCGGGCCGATCACCCGTGGTTCCTCGGTGGTCCAGGTGCCATCGTAGTAGAAGACGCCGGCCATGTTTCCCTCCCGCTGCGCGTGCTGCGATGGTGTGCCATGGCAGGCGGGGACGGTGAAGCCCCGCGGGCAGGGAGGACGGTCATGGCCGACCACATGGATGCGCTGGAGACCCGCGATGCCGCCGCGCGCGCGGCGGATGTCGCACGGCTGCTGCCCCGGGTGGTAGCAGCCGCCATGCGCGCGCCGGCACAGGCCGCGCGGCTGGCGGGTGTCGATGCGGCGGCGGTGAGCGACCGCGCGGCGCTGGCGCGGCTGCCGGTGCTGCGAAAGGCCGACCTGCCCGCGGCGCAGAAGGTTGACCCGCCCTTCGGCGGCTTTGTCGCCGATCCGCCCGGGTCGCTCGCGCGGCTGTTCACCTCGCCGGGGCCGATCTTCGAGGGCGAGCGCCCCGGCGCCGATCCCTGGCACATGGCGCGGGCCTTCTTCGCCGCCGGCTTCCGGGCGGGCGATGTGGCGCTGAACACCTTCTCCTACCACCTGACGCCGGGCGGCTGGATCATGGATGGCGGGCTGCGGGCGCTGGGCTGCGCGGTGATCCCGTCGGGGCCGGGGAATACCGAGGCGCAGCTCGACCTGATCGCGGCCTTCCGCCCGACGGGGTATGTCGGGACACCGGATTTCCTGAAGATCCTGCTCGATGCCGCGGGGGCGCGCGACGCGTCCTGCGTGAAGCGCGCGTTGGTGTCCGGCGCGGCCTTCCCGCCATCCTTGCAGGCCGAAATCGCCGCGCGTGGGATCGAGGCCTTCCAGATGTACGGCACGGCCGATCTGGGCTGCGTCGCCTATGAGACGCCGGCGCGCGCGGGGCTGGTGGTGGCGGAGGAGGTACTGGTCGAGATCGTGCGCCCCGGCACCGGCGACCCCGTGCCGGATGGGGAGGTCGGCGAAGTGGTGGTGACGGTGCTCGACCCCGCGCACCCCGTGCTGCGCCTGGCCTTGGGCGACCTCTCGGCCGTGCTGCCGGGGGTGTCGCCGTGCCGGCGCACCAACATGCGCATCGTCGGCTGGCGCGGGCGTGCCGACCAGACGGCGAAGGTGAAAGGCATGTTCGTGCGGCCCGAGCAGGTGGCCGAGATCGCCGCGCGCCATCCTGGCGTTGGCCGGCTACGCCTGGTGGTGACGCGCGTGGCCGAGCAGGATGTGATGACCTTGCGCGCCGAGGCGCCTGCCGAGATGGCCGATGCGCTGGCCGCATCGCTGGCCGCCGTGACGCGCCTGCGCG
The DNA here is from genome assembly GCA_051860065.1 of Roseomonas sp. Lineage (GTDB taxonomy): Bacteria > Pseudomonadota > Alphaproteobacteria > Acetobacterales > Acetobacteraceae > Neoroseomonas. The sequence goes on along the minus strand of JBHYEQ010000015.1, from coordinate 126,590 downwards.
GCTTGGTGGAACTGGTGCCCCCCGGCAGCCTCCCCAATGACGGCAAAGCCATCGCCGACGAACGCCCCCTCAACTGATCGCGGTCCAGGGGGCCGCAGCCCCCTGGCGGGAGAGCGCGAGAGGGCGGCGCCCTCTCGCATTTGACCCCTGTCGCGCCCCCTTCTAGCGTCCGCGGCACTATCTACGGGGAGGAGCACGCACGATGACCGTGCATTTCTGCGTTCATGACGAGGGCGATTCCGCCGGTGTCGTGGTCGTCGAGGGGATCAAGGCCGGCCAGACGTTGAATGGCTGGATCATGGACCAGGACCGGATGATCGAGTTCCCGGCGAAGTCCGACATCCCGATCGGCCACAAGGTCGCCATCAAGACGATCGCCAAGGGCGATACCATCATCAAGTACGGTGTGGATATCGGGAAGGCCGTGGCCGATATCGGCGCCGGCGAGCACCTGCACGTGCACAACGTCAAGACGAAGCGGTGGTGAGATGGGCATCGACCTGAAGAGCGCCACCTTCGAAGGCTGGCGCCGCGACAATGGCCGCATGGGCGTGCGCAACCACGTGCTCATCCTGCCGGTGGACGACATTTCCAACGCCGCGGCCGAGGGTGTGGCGCGCAACATCCAGGGCACGCTGGCGATCCCGCATGCCTATGGGCGGCTGCAGTTCGGCGCGGATCTCGACCTGCATTTCCGCACCATCATCGGCACCGGCTGCAACCCGAATGTCGCCGCGGTGGTGGTGATCGGCATCGAGCTCGGCTGGGCGTCGAAGGTTGCCGAGGGCATCGCCAAGACGGGCAAGCCGGTGGAGTTCTTCGCCATCGAGCAGAACGGCGACATCAACACCATCGCGAGCGCCTCGCGCGCTGCCTATCGCATGGTGAAGTATGCCACCGCGCTGAAGAAGACCCGCGCGCCGATGGTCGATCTGTGGGTGTCGACGAAGTGCGGTGAATCCGACACGACCTCGGGCCTGGCGTCCTGCCCGACGGTGGGCGATTCTTTCGACAAGCTCTGGGCCAACGGCAATACGCTGGTCTTCGGCGAGACGACGGAGCTCACGGGTGGCGAACACCTGGTTGCGGCGCGCTGCAAGACGCCCGAGATCCGCGCCGAATTCATGCGGATGTTCGACCGCTACCAGGCGGTGGTCGAGGCGAACAAGACCTCCGACCTGTCCGAGAGCCAGCCCACCAAGGGGAACATCGAGGGTGGCCTGACCACCATCGAGGAGAAGGCGCTCGGCAACATCCAGAAGATCGGCAAGAAGTGCACGGTCGATGGCGTGCTGGACAAGGCCGAGGAGCCGACGCATCCAGGGCTGTGGTTCATGGATTCGTCCTCGGCCGCGGCGGAGATGGTAACGCTTTGCGCGGCCTCGGGCTTCGCGGTGCACACCTTCCCGACCGGGCAGGGCAACGTGATCGGCAACCCGATCGTGCCGGTCATCAAGCTGACGGCGAACCCGCGCACCATGCGCACCATGTCCGAGCATGTGGACGTGGATGTGACGGGCCTGCTGCAGAAGCGGATGAACATGGACGAGGCCGGCGAGGCGCTGATCGACTGCATCATCCGCACCGCGGACGGGCAGCACACGGCGGCGGAGATCCTCGGCCACCGCGAGTTCTCGCTCACGCGCCTGTACGAAAGCGCGTGATGCGCCGCGTGGCGCCCCGCGATGTGGGGCGCCACGCCGTTTGCCCTTTGCGCGATCCGCGTTAGCCTTCCGGCAAAGACCAATCACGGGAGGCCATAACATGATCCAACGTCGCCATCTGCTCGCATCGCCCGCCGTGCTGCTGCCGCTTGCCGCGCGCGCACAGGCGCCCTTCCCCGATCGCCCGGTGCGCTATGTGGTGCCCTTCCCGCCCGGCGGGCTGACCGACATCATGGCGCGCCTGGTCGGGCAGAAGCTGTCCGAGATCTGGTCGCGCCCCGTGGTCATCGAGAACCGCGCCGGCGGCAATGCGCTGATCGGCGCCGATGCGGTCGCGAAATCCGCGCCCGATGGCTACACGCTGCTGGCCATCACCATGACGCATACGGTGAACGCCACGCTGTTCCCGAATGCGCCTTTCGATTTCCGCCGCGACCTCACGGTGGTCAGCGTGCTGGGCTCGCTGCCGCTGGTGGTGGTGGTGAATGCCGAGAAGAACCCCGCCCGCACGCTGGCCGAGCTGGTGCAGCAGGCGAAGACGCGGCGACTGAATGGCGGGACATCCGGCAACGGGTCGCCGCCGCATCTGGGGCTGGAATTGCTGCGCCGCGCGGCCGGCGCGGGGGACAACATCACGCATGTGCCCTATCGCGGTGGTGCGCCGTCGGTCACGGACCTCGCGGCGGGGAATCTCGATGTGATGGTGTCGAACCTGCCGGAATGCATTGCGCAGATCCAGGGCGGGCGGCTGCGCGCGCTGGCGGTGACCTCGGCCGAACGCCACCCGCTGATCCCGGACGTGCCGACGGTGAAGGAAGCCGGCCAGCCGACGCTGGAAATGACCAACTGGACCGCCATGATGGTGCCGGCCGCCGTCCCTGCGCCCATCCTGGCGAAGATCGAGACCGACACGCTGGCCGCCATCCGCGACCCCGATGTTTCGCGCCGCGCGCGCGACGGCGGCTTCACGGTCGAGGCCTGGGACCGCGCACGGTCCCTGCCCTTCGTGACGGAGGAAACCGCGCGCTGGGCGCGGCTGATACAGGAAGCGGGGCTGCGCGCGGATTGATGAGACTGACACTGACCGAAGCCGAGGCCCTGGCGCGCAAGGCGCTGGCGGCCTCTGGCGCCAATCCCGCCATGGCCGCGGCCACCGCGCGTGCCCTGGCCGCGGCGGAAGCGGCCGGGCAGGCCGGGCATGGCCTGTCGCGCGTGCCGCAATATGCCGCCTTCCTGCGGAATGGGCGCGCGGATGGCGCCGCCACGCCGCGCATCGTCAATGAACGCGGCGGCGCGGTGCTGGTCGATGCGCGCCATGGCCTTGCTTATCCCGCCCTGGCGCTGGCGGAAGCCGAAGTCGCATGGCGCGCGCGGGCGCATGGCGTCGCCATCGCGGGCCTCACCAATTCGCATCATTCGGGGGCGATGGGCCTGCCGGTGGCGCGGCTCGCGCAGCAGGGGCTGGTGGCTCTGGCCTTCACCAATTCGCCGGCCGCCATGCCGGTGCCGGGCGGGCGGCGACCGCTGATGGGCACCAACCCGATCGCCGCCGCCTTTCCGCGCCGCGACGCCGCGCCGCTGGTCATCGACATGGCGCTGTCCGAGGTCGCGCGCGGCAAGATCATGGTGGCGGCGAAGGAGGGCCGTGCCATCCCCGAAGGCTGGGCGCTGGATGCCGAGGGCCGCCCGACCACCGACCCCAATGCCGCCCTGTCCGGCGCGATGCTGGCGATGGGCGGCAGCAAGGGCGCGCTGCTCGCGATGGTCGTGGAGCTGCTGTGCTGCGCCCTCACCGGCGCCGCCTTCGGCTTCGAGGCCGACAGCTTCTTCACCGATGAGGGCAACCGCCCGCGCCTGGGCCAGGCCCTGCTGGTGGTGGACCCCGGCGCGCTGGCCGGCGCCGCCGCCTTCGCCGAGCGCATCGAGGCCTTCGTGACGGCCATGCAGGCCGAGGACGGCGTGCGCCTGCCCGGCAGCCGGCGCGATGCGCTCGCCGCCCGCGCCGCCCAGGATGGCGTGGACATCCCCGAGGCGCTGCACCGCCGCCTGCTCGACCTCGCTGCCGCGTGACCCGCGCAGAGGATCTGGACCGCCATTGCGGCCCCGCCGCGGTGGCCGCTGTCTTCGCCCGCCGCCCGCAGGATGTGATGCGGCTGTTCCACACCGCCGAGCGGCGGCGCGAGGCCGGGCCGCATTGCGCCGCCCTGGCACGCATGCGCCGGCCATACCGGGAGGTGGTAGGCGCCGACCTCGCGCGCATCGCGGCCACGCAGCACCATGGCGGGATCGTCGCCCTGGCGCTGCCGCGTGCCATCCCGGCGATCGACCCGCGCGACCTGCCCGAGGCCGTGCGCGCATCCCGCGTCACGGTGGTGCTGGACGGCGTGGGCAATCCGCACAACCTCGGCGCCATTGCGCGATCGGCCGCCTTCTTCGGCTGCCGCGCGCTGGTGCTGTCGAACGACCCGCGCCAGGCCGGCCTGTCGGACGCGGCCTTCCGTACCTCCGAGGGCGGGCTGGAGGCGCTGGAGGTGTTCCGCGCGACCGACCTGCCGCTGCTGCTGCGCGCCCTGCCGGCCGGCTTCGCCAGCGTGGCGGCGGTGGCGCGCGGCGGCGTGCCGCCCTCCGCGGTGCCTCAGGATGCGCCGGTTCTGCTGGTGCTGGGCAATGAGGAAGCCGGGCTCGCTGCCCCCACCATCGCCGCCTGCACGCATCGCGTGACGCTGCCCGCGGCGGGGCCGGTCGAGAGCCTGAACGTCTCGGTCGCCGCAGCGGTACTGATCCACGCGCTGCGCGGGTCGCCAGGATAAGGCTTGCCCTGGCACCCCGGTCGGGTGCAATGCCCCCGATGGATGGAACCCTGCCCGGCGTGAGCGACGCGCGGATCGATACGCTGGAGGAGTCCGGCACACGCGTCATGCGTGTGGCCGGGCGGCTCGACGCGGCGGCCGCGGCACGGCTGTGGCCCGTGGCCATGGCGGCCGGCGCCGATGGGCCAGTGGGCGCGCTGGACCTGGCCGGGCTTGAAGCCCTCGATTCCGCCGGCGCCGTGCTGCTGATCGAGGCAGCCCCCGACGCCGAGGAACGCGGCGCCGACCGCGAGGTCGCCGCCGTGCTTGACCGCACCCGGCGCGCCCTGGCCGCCGCCCCGCCGCCGGCCCCACCGCCGCCCTGGCGTCCGATCACCGCCATCGGCCGCGCCACGGTAGGCCGCGCGCGGGATGCGCTGAAGGGCGTGGCCTTCCTGGGCGAGGCCGTGGTCACCACCGGCCGCGTGTTGGCCCGCCCGCGCCTGCTGCGCTGGTCCGACCTGATGCGCCACCTGGACGAGGTTGGCACCCGCGCCTTTCCGCTGACGCTTCTGCTGGGCTTCCTGATCGGCGTGATCCTCGCCTACCAGTCCTCGATCCCGCTGCGGCGCTTCGGTGCCGAGGTCTTCGTGCCGAACCTGGTGGGCATATCACTTCTGCGCGAACTGGGCCCGCTGCTGGCCGGCGTGGTGCTGGCCGGGCGCACCGGGTCGGCCTTTGCCGCCGAACTGGGCACCATGACGGTGAACGAGGAAGTGGACGCGCTGAAGATCATGGGCATCGACCCGACCGCGATGCTGGTGCTGCCGCGCCTGGTGGCGGCCACGCTGGTGATGCCGGTGCTGGCCCTTCTGATGTCGCTGGCGGGGCTGGCGGGCATGACGCTCATCATGAACACGCTCGGCTACCCCTGGGCGGCGGTGCAGGCGCAGCTGCAGCAGTGGTTATCGCTGGGCGACCTGGCGGGCGGGCTGTTCAAGGCGGCCTGCTTCGGGCTGGTGATCGCCGGAATCGGCTGCCGAGCGGGGCTTTCGGCCGGGCGCGGGCCGCGCGCGGTGGGCGATGCGGCGACCGCGGCGGTGGTGGGCGGCATCGTCGCGATCGTGGCGATGGATGGCGTGTTCGCCGTGCTGTTCTTCCGGCTGGGGATCTGAGCGTGTCCCAGGAACAGCCGGTCATCCGCGCCGAGAATCTCGCCGTCGCCTTCGGCGGGCGCACCATCTTCAAGGACGTGACCTTCGAGGTGAAGCGCGGCGAGATCTTCGTCATCCTGGGCGGGTCCGGCTGCGGCAAGTCCACGCTGCTCAAGGCGCTGATCGGGCTGGTGCCGCTGGCCGCCGGCCATGCCTGGCTGCTCGGCGAGGAACTGGCCGATGCCGACGATCAGGCCCGTCGCGCGTTGTTGCAGCGCATCGGTGTCATGTGGCAGTCCGGCGCGCTGTTCGGGAGCATGACCCTGGCCGAGAATGTCGAATTGCCGATCGAGGAACACACCCGCCTGCCGCGCCCCGCGCGCATGGCGCTGGCGCGCTCCAAGCTCGGCCTGGTGGGCCTGGGCGATGCCGCGGCGCGGCTGCCGGCCGAAATCAGCGGCGGCATGGCCAAGCGGGCGGGCATCGCGCGCGCAATGGCGCTCGACCCGCCGCTGCTGTTCCTCGATGAACCCTCGGCCGGGCTCGACCCGATCACATCCGCCGGGCTCGACAAGCTGATCCAGGAGATCGCGCGCGACACCGGCACCACCTTCGTGGTGGTGACGCACGAACTGCAATCCATCCTGGCGATCGGGGACCGCTGCATCATGCTCGACAAGGAGGCGCAGGGCATGATCGCGCAGGGCGACCCCAAGCGCCTGCGCGACGAGAGCGACCACCCCACCGTGCGCGCCTTCTTCCGGCGCGAGGCCGCCTGACATGGCGCAGGCCGGTCGGTCCCTGTATTTCCGCGTGGGCGCGCTGGTGTTGGTCGGCGCGGCCGTCGCGGTCGGCTTCGTGCTGTTCCTGACGTCCGGTTCGCTGCGCGGCGAACAGACCATCTTCGAGACGTATCTGCGCGAATCCGTCGCCGGGCTGGATGTAGGGGCGGCGGTTCGCTTTCGCGGCGTCCCGGTCGGGCGGGTGACCGAGCTCGGGCTGGTGTCGGTGGAATATCGTGCGGAGGCGCGCAACCCCGAGGACACGACGGCGCGCCTGGTGCTGGTGCGCTTCGCGGTCGACCCCGAGCGCTACGGCCGTGCCTCGGTGGCCGAGGCGGTACGCGCCGGGCTGCGCGTGCGCGTGGCCTCCGCCGGTGTGACGGGGTTGTCGTACCTCGAAGTGGATTTCGTGCCCGACCCGGCGCGCTATCCGGCCATCGAGGTACCCTGGACGCCGAAGTACCCTGTCATTCCGTCCATGCCTTCCACCATCACGCAGGTGACCAGCGCCGCCGAACGGGTGATGACGCAGCTCGCCGATCTCGACCTGCGTGCGCTGGTGCAGGCGGCAACCGAGCTGGTCGAGGGGCTGCGCAACCAGGTGGGGGGCGAGGGCGACCTCGGGACCACGCTGCGCGCCGCCGCGACCACCATGGTCGCGCTGCAGAACGCGATCGAGGGCGCCGATCTCGCCGCCACCGTGCGCGAATTGCGGGAAGCCGCGACGCGCGTCGGCGCTGCCGGTGAAGCCGCCCAGGCTCTGCTGGCCAGCCCCGAGATCACCGGCGCCGCTGCCAGCATAGGCCAGGCGGCCAATGATCTGCGCGCCGCCGTCGCGCGGCTGCCGGCGGTGATCGCCTCGCTGGAACTGGCGCTGCGGACAGTTCGCGGCACCACCGGCGACGCCCAGGCGGACCTGGGCCCGCTGCTGCGCGACCTGCGCGCCACCGCATCGAGCCTGCGCGACACCGCGGAGCAGCTGCGCCGCAGCCCTTCGCAGTCGCTGTTCGGCGCGCCGCCGCCACCGCCACGGGATCGCCGCTGATGATGCAACGCCGACTGCTGTTCGTCCTGCCGCTGCTGGCTGGGTGCTCCGTGTTGCCGGACCGGCCCTATGTCGAGACACAGCGCTTTCCGCTGGAGCCGCGGCGCCCGCCCGGCGCCGAGGGGCGCGCGCGCCGCACGCTGCTGGTGCGGACCATCCGCGCCGGCGCGGGCATGGAGACGCGCAACCTTCGCACCATCCGCCCCGACGGCACCGAGAGCCTGGATTTCTACGCCGAATGGGCCGCCCCGCCGGCCGAGGCGACGGAGCAGGCGCTGCGCCGCTGGCTGATCGATGCGCGGCTGTTCGCCGCCATCCTGGCGCCAGGTTCGCGCGTGACGCCGGACTACGTACTGGAGGGCGAGGTGACGCGCCTGGCCGCTGTCCAGGGCGAAGGCCGCGCGGTGGCGGAGCTGACCATGCTGCTGGTGGATGAACGCAATGGCAGCCGCCTGGTCGGCCAGATGGTCAGCCGGGGCACCGCGCCGCTGGCCGGCGGCACGGCGGCGCCGACGCCCGAGCAGGCGGCCCAAGGCATGGCGGCGGCGCTGGGCAATGCGCTGGCCTCCCTGGAGGAGGCGCTGCGGCGCTTCACCTGATCCGGGCGCGCTTCGGACGCCGCTATTCCGCCGCCTTCGCGGGCGCCGGGCCAGCCTTCCACGAATAGGCGTAGTCGCCCCATTCCACGCTGCTCGCGGCCTCGCCGATCTCGAGCGCGTCGCGCGTGTCGAGCATCACGGCGTATTCGTCCGTGGCCGGCTTCTTTGGCGTGAAGGCATTGCCCAGCGCCTTCGGGTGGGGGCCGTGGGTGAAGCCGCAGGGGTGCAGCGTCATCATGCCGGCATGGATGTTGTCGCGACTGAAGAAGTCGCCGGCGTGGTAGAACAGCACCTCGTCGTAGTCGTCGTTGTTGTGGAAGAAGGGCACCTTCAGCGCGCCGGGATCCGTCTCGAAGGGGCGCGGGCAGAAGGTGCAGATGACGAAGCGGTTCGCCACGAAGGTGGTGTGGGCGCTCGGCGGCAGATGATAGCGGTGGGACATCAGCGGGCGGATGTCCTCGACGTTGAGGCGCACGGGTGAGAGATCCCCGTGCCAGCCCACCGCATCCAGCGGATTGAACGGATAGGTCACGGTCGAGATGGCGTTGCGGCGCTTGATCCGCACCGCCCATTCGCCCTGCGCCTGGTCGCGGAAGGCTTCGTCCAGCTTCGGCGTGGCGAGTATGGCGGGGTCGAAGACCGCGTGCTTGCCCACCATGCCGCGGTCCGGCAGTTGGTAGGTGGAGCCCGTCGCCTCGATCAGCAGCGCGATGGTGGGTGCGCTGCATTCCATGCGCCACATGGTCGATCGCGGCAGCACCACGTAGTCGCCGGCGCGGAAGGGCAGCCGGCCGTAGTCGCAGAAGATGTCGCCGGCACCCTGGTGGATGAACAGCAATTCGTCGCCATCGCCGTTGCGCGCCAGGTGGTCCATGCGCGCCGGCGCGCGCCACAGGCGCAGGCGGACGGAAGCGTTGAACAGGATCTCCGCCGCGTCCCAGGGCGATGCGTGCTCGGCGTTGATCTTCGCCAGGTCGAAGGCGCGCGGGCGCAGCGGGCCTTCCCACGACGTCCAGCCGGTCGGCGGGTGGCGGTGATGCATGTGCGTCGCCGGGCCGAAGAAGCCTTCCTTGCCCAGTTCGCGTTCGTAGGTGCCCTCGGGCAGGTCGGCATGGGCCTGGCGCGAGGACAGGCCCTCGCTGCGCGGAAACGGGATGTACTGACGCGTCATGGCGTTTCCTCCGGCGCTTGCATCGAGCGGCACGATGGTTTCATATGAAACCAATGTCAAGCTTCGACCTCGATGCCTTCCTGCCGTATCGGCTGTCCGTCACCTCCAACCTGGTGTCGCGGCTGTTCGCGCGGCGCTACGAACAGGAATTCGGCCTGACCATCGCCCAATGGCGCGTCATGGCCGTGGTGGGCGCGGATGGCACGGCCAGCGCGGCAGCGGTGCGCGCGCGCACCGGCATGGACAAGGCGAAGGTCAGCCGCGCGGTGGCCGGGCTGCTGGCGCGGCGGCTGCTGCGGCGGATCGCGCATCGCGGGGACCAGCGGGTCGAACCGCTCGCCCTCACGCCATCGGGCCGGGCGGTGTTCGACGCCATCGTGCCGCGCGCGCGCGCGCTGGAAGCGGAACTCGCCGACGGGCTGCCGCCCGAACAGCGCGCCGCGCTGGATGCCGCGCTGCGCCATGTCGCGACCCGCGCCGCCGCGCTGGGCGCCGAGGCCGAAGGCGGCCCCGACTGAAGCCCTTCGCAGGATGTGATCCAGGGCGGTTGGCGCGGGTGGCCAGCCTCGGCTAGCCTCACCGCCGGAACGGACGGGCGCCCTGCCCGGCAAACACGGAGGAGCACAGCATGCTCATGCGACGCCTGGCCACCGCCGCCGCCGCGGCTTTCCTGGCGGTGGGCGGGCTTTCCGCCCCGGCCGAGGCCCAGACCGGCGACCCGTCCTTCAACCTGGTGAATCGCAGCAACCGCGTGATCTACGAGGCCTATGCCTCACCGGCCACGGACAGCAACTGGGGCCAGGACCGGCTGGGCAACAACATCATCCCGGCCGGTCGTTCCTTCGTGATCCGCCTGCCGCAGGGCGAGTGCATCTACGATGTGCGCGTGGTCTATGAACGGGCCGGCGGGCCCGCCGAGGAACGCCGCAACATCAACCTGTGCAACATCAACGAACTGGCCTTCGATGGCCGCGGCCAGCAGCAGGGCGCGCCCGGGCAGCAGCAGCAGCGCCCGCAGGGCCCGCCGCCGGCCGCCGCGGGGCCGACCGGCAACCCGTCCTTCAACCTGGTCAACCAGGGGCGGCAGACGGTGATGCAGGTCTTTGCCTCGCCCACCACCGACCAGAACTGGGGCCCGGACCGCCTGGGCGCCGATACGGTCGCGCCGGGCGCGGTTTTTCCCGTGCGCCTGCCGGAAGGCCCCTGCATGTATGACATCCGCTTCGTCTATGACAGCGGCCAGCCGCAGGAACGGCGCGGCGTGAACCTGTGCGAGGTCACGAACATCACCGTCCCGCTGCAGTAGTCGCGCGGACAGGGAAAAGGGGCGGCCCCCGCGAGGGTGCCGCCCCTTTTTTCGTGCCCGCCGCTCAGGCCGCGCGCGCGGCCGCGAGCGCCTTCCAGACCGCTTCCGGCGTGGCGGGCATGTCGATGGTCGCGACGCCCGCATCGGCCAGCGCATCGACCAGCGCATTGATGACCGCCGGCGGGGAGCCGACCGCGCCGGCCTCGCCCGCGCCCTTCACGCCCATCGGGTTGGTCTCGCAGGGCACCTCGATCAGGTCGACGTCGATCGGCGGCAGGTCCTCGGCGCGCGGCAGGGCGTAGTCCATGAAGGACGCGCTCAGCAGCTGGCCCGATTCGGCGTCGAAGGCGGTGCGTTCCATCAGCGCCTGGCCGATGCCCTGCGTGACACCGCCATGCACCTGGCCGCGCACGATCAGCGGGTTCAGCGCATGGCCCACATCATCCACCACGATGTAGCGCGGGATGGTGACGATGCCGGTGTCGGGGTCCACCTCGACCTCGGCCACGTGGCAACCATTGGGGAAGGTGTGGGACTTGATCTCGGCGGTCTCCTGCGCGTCGAGCAGGGTGGCCTCGATGCCCGACGCCGCGCGCTTCCGCTGCGCCGCCGCCAGGTCGAGGATGCCGACCGAACGGTCCGTGCCGACCACCGTGAAGCCGCCCGCCTGCGGGGCGAATTCGATGTCGGCGACCGAGGCTTCGAGGTGTTCCGACGCCGCCTGCTTGCCTTTCTCGATCACCGAGGCGGTGGTCACCAGGATGGCCTGGCCCTCGGAATACAGGCTGCGCGCGCCGCCGGTGCCGCCGCCATCGGGCAGGCTGTCGGAATCGCCCTGCTTCACCCGCACCTTGTCGATCGGCACGCCGAGCTCGTGGCTGGTCATCATGGCATAGGCGGTCTCGTGCCCCTGCCCGGTCGACTGCGTGCCGACATAGACATCCACATGGCCGTCATCGGTGAACTTCACCGCGGCGTTCTCGGTGGGCGCCCCGCCCGTGGCTTCGAGGTAGTAGGCCAGGCCGATGCCGCGCTTCTTGCCGCGCTTCGCCGCCTCGGCCTTGCGTGCCGGGAAGCCGGCCCAGTCGATGTTCTTCAGCGCGCTGTCCATCAGCTTGGCGAATTCGCCGGAATCGTAGCGCTGCCCCATGGCGGAGACGTAGGGCATGGCCGAGGACGGCACCATGTTGCGCCGGCGGATCTCGATGCGGTCGATGCCCACTTCGCGCGCCGCGGTGTCGATCAGGCGTTCGACCAGGTAGTTGCTCTCCGGGCGGCCGGCGCCGCGATAGGCGTCCACCGGCACGGTGTTGGTCACCACGCCGATGACCTGCGCGTGGATCGCCTGGAAATTGTAGACGCTGGCCAGCACCTTGGTGCCCGCCCCGGTCGGGATGAAGGGCGCGAAGGTGTTGAGATAGGCGCCCATCCCCGCCCAGTTCTTGGTCCGCAGCGCGAGGAACTTGCCATCCTTGTCGAGCGCGAGCTCGCCGATGGTGATGTTGTCGCGGCCATGGGTGTCGGACTGGAAGGCCTCGGTGCGCTCGGAATTCCACTTCACGGCGCGCTTGAGCTCGCGCGCGGCAAAGCAGGTCAGCACGTGCTCGGGATAGAGGAACAGCTTCATCCCGAAGCCGCCGCCTACGTCGGGCGTGACGACGCGGAAGCTGTCCTTGGGCACCTTGAATATGGCGTCCGCGAGGATGTTGCGGACCAGCCAGGAACCTTGCGTGTTGGTGGACAGCGTCCAATGGCCGCGCGCCGCGTCGTAGTCGGCCAGCGCGGCGCGCGCCTCCATCGAGGCGACCACCACGCGGTTGTTCACCACGCGCAGCCGCGTGACATGCGCCGCGCCCTTGATGAGCGCATCGGTCTTCGCGGCATCGCCGACATGCCAGTCGAAGCAGGTGTTGTTGGGCGCGCTGTCCCAGACCTGGGGCTGACCGGGATTCGTCGCGGTCGCGAGGTCCGTCGCGGCGGGCAGGATGTCGTAGTCGACCTCGATCGCCTCGGCGGCGTCGCGGGCCTGCTCGATGGTCTCGGCCACAACGAAGGCGACCGGGTCGCCGACATGGCGCGCCACGCCTTCGGCCAGGGCGCGGCGCGGGGTGTCGGAACAGGGCTTGCCGTCCACCGACTTCACGGGCGCGAGGCACGGCATGGTGCCAAGCCCAGCCGCCGCCAGGTCCGCCCCGGTCCAGACGCCCAGCACGCCCGGCATGGCCTTCGCCGCCGCGGTGCCAATGCCGGTGACGCGGGCATGGGCATGCGGGCTGCGCAGCACGTAGCCCTGCGCCTGGCCGGCGACCGCGATGTCATCGGTGTAGCTGCCGCCACCCTTGAGCAGGCGCGGATCCTCGACGCGGCGGATGGATTGGCTGAGGCCGAATTTCGCCATGCCCTGGGTCTCCCTCGGTGTGCTGCCCCGCATCATCTGCGATGCGGGGCGCCAATGGGAAGGGGGGGAGAGAGTCTTTGCCCGCCCTCAGACGACGGGCGCCGGCGATCCGGCCAGCTTGCCTTCGCGCCGTGGACTGACGCTCTGGGCGCGGCTGTTGGTCTGGGCGCGGTCGCGCTTTGCGCTCCTAAGCTATGCGTGTTCGGCCGGCGGCTTGCGCGTGACCATGCGCTTCGTCTTCTCGCGCATCGTCTGGAACACGACATAGAGCATCGGGATCACGAAGATGCCGATCACCGCCGCGCCGATCATGCCGCCGAACACCGCCGTGCCCACCGCACGGCGCGACAGCATTGCCGCACCCGAGGCGAAGACCAGCGGCACCAGGCCCAGGATGAAGGCGATGGACGTCATCATCACCGCGCGGAAGCGCAGCCGCGCGCCCATGATGGCGGCCTCGCGGATCGACAGCCCCGCCTCGCGTTGCTCCTTGGCGAACTCGACGATCAGGATGCCGTTCTTCGCCGCCAACGCGATCAGCACCACCAACCCGATCTGCGCGTAGATATCGAGCGGCATGCTCGCCACCCAAAGCGCGCCAAAGGCTGCCAGCACGCCGACCGCCACTGACAGCAGCACGGGTATCGGGATGACCCAGGATTCGTACAGCGCGACCAGGAACAGGTAGGCGAACATCACCGCCAGCGCGAGGATGATGACCGTCTGCCCCGAGGCGAGCTTCTCCTGATAGGCCGTGCCGGTCCATTCATAGCCATAGCCGGGCGGCAGCACGCGGGCGGACAGCGATTCCATCGCCGCCAGCGCATCGCCGGACGACACGCCCGGCCGCGGCGCGCCATTGATCGAGATGGCGCGGTAGTTGTTGTAGCGGAAGATGGTCTGCGGCCCGATGCGCGTCTGCACGTCAGCTATCGCGCGCAGCGGCACCATCTCGCCGCGCGCGTTGCGCACATGGATGCGCCAGATGCTGTCGACGTCGCGCCGGTCGGCCGCCTCGGCTTGCAGGTTGACCTGCCAGGTGCGGCCGAACAGGTTGAAGTCGTTGACGTAGAAGCCGCCCAGCGTCGCCTGCAGCGTGGCAAAGACGTCCGAGATCCGCAGCCCCAGCGCCTGCGCCTTCTCGCGATCCAGGTCGAGGAACAGCGTCGGGTTGGTCGCGTTGAAGGTGGAGAAGACCGCCGCCAGGCGCGGGTCCTGGTTGGCCGCCACGATCAGCCCGAGCATCGCCGCGCCCAGCTCCGCCGGCGGCCGCCCTTCGTAGTCCTGCATGATGTATTCGAAGCCGCCGCCGGTCCCCAGGCCAATGATCGGCGGCAGGTTGAACGCGAAGACATTCGCCGTGCGAACCGCCTGGCCAGCGCCGAACACCCGCCCGATCGCCGCATTCACCGACATCGCCGCATCCGTGCGGTCGGCGAAGGGCTTCAGCCGTGCCACGAGGAAGGCGGAATTGGACTGCGCCCCGCCATCGATCAGCGAGAAACCCACGATCGCCAGCGTGCCCTGCACCGATGGGATGGCCTTCAGGATTTCCTCGACCTGCACCACGGCCTCGCGCGTGCGCGACACCGACGCACCCTGCGGCAGCTGCACCTGCACGAAGAAGGCGCCCTGGTCCTCCTGCGGCAGGAAGCCGGATGGCGTGATCTTGGACATCTCCCAGATGCCGAAGAAGAAGCCGCCGGTCAGCACAAGCGACAGCACGGACACGCGCACCAGGCGCGTCACCACGCCGGCATAGCGGTCGCGCACCCAGTCGATGCCGCGCAGCCAGCGCCCCATGATGCCCGGCCGGTGCCCGCCGGCATGCGAATGCGGGCGCAGGAACACCGCGCAGAGCGCTGGCGACAGCGTCAGCGCATTGATCGCGCTGATCACCATGGCCGCGCTGATGGTGACCGCGAACTGGCGGAACAATTCGCCCGACAGGCCGGGGATGAAGCCGATCGGCACGAAGACCGACAGCAGCACCAGCGTGATGGCGATAATCGGCGCGGTGATCTGCGACATCGCCTTCTTGGTCGCTTCGGCGGGCGTGAGGTGCGGTTCCTCCTCCATCACCCGCTCGACATTCTCGACCACCACGATGGCGTCGTCGACCACGATGCCGATGGCGAGCACCATCGCCAGCAGCGAGATGGTGTTGGCCGAATACCCCAGCGCCAGCAGGATCACGAAGGACCCCACCAGGCTGACCGGCACCGCCACCGTCGGGATGATGGTGGCGCGCATGTTCCCCAGGAACAGGAACACCACCACCACCACGAGCAGGAAGGCCTCGATCAGCGTCTTGATGACCTCGCGGATCGTGTCGTTCACGAAGTCCGAGGTGTCGAAGAAGACGCGGTGGTCCACACCCTCAGGGTAGCGCGTCCGCATGTCGGCCAGTGTCTGGCGGACATTCTCGGCCGCCGTCACGGCGTTCGCGCCAGGCTGGAGGTAGACGCCGAAGGTCACCGCCGGCTTGCCGTCGAAGCGGCTTTCCGTGTCCATGCTGGCGGCGCCGAGCTCAACGCGCGCGACGTCGCGCACGCGCAGCACAGATCCATCGGGATTGGCGCGGATCAGGATCTCGCCGAATTCCTCGGGCGTGGACAGCCGGCCTCGCGTTTCCAGGTTGATCTGGAACTGCTGGTCATCGGGCACCGGCCGCCCGCCCAACCGCCCCACCGGCGCCTGCACGTTCTGCGCCTGGATCGCCGCCACCACGTCCGATGGCGTGAGGTTGAGGCTGATGAGCCGGTCCACCTCGAACCAGATGCGCATGGAATAATCCATGGCGCCGAACAGGCTGACCTGGCCCACGCCCGCCACGCGCGCCAGACGGTCCACGATGTTGATGGTGGCGTAGTTGGACAGGAAGATCGGCGTATGCGCGCCGCTCTCGGAATACAGGAAGATGAACTGCAGCACCGCCGAGGATTGCTTGCGGACCGTGACACCCTGGCGCTGCACTTCCTGCGGCAGCCGCGCGAGTGCGGCCTGCACGCGGTTGTTCACATTGACGGTCGCAAGGTCCGGATCGGTGCCGAGCTGGAAGGAGACATTGAGGCTGTAGGAGCCGTCATTGGCGCTGTTCGACCGCATGTAGATCATGCGGTCCACGCCATTCACCGACGCCTCGATCACCTGCGCGACCGTCTGCTCGATGACGGTGGCGGAGGCGCCCGGGAAGCGCGTGGTGACCGACACCTGCGGCGGCACGATGTCCGGCAGCTGCGAGACCGGGATGCGCATCATCGCCAGCGCCCCGGCCAGGGCGGTGACGATGGCGATGACGATCGCGAAGCGCGGCCGATCGACGAAAATGGAGGAGAACACGCGCGATCAGCCCCGCGCCGGGGGCTGGGCGGCCGGGCGTGGCGGTTCCGGCGCCGCGACGGGTGCGGGGTTCACGGGCTGGCCGGGGCGCACGCGCTGCAGGCCCTCGACCACCACCGTCTCGCCGCCCTCGAGGCCCGCCTCGACCACTGCGCGCTCCGGCGTGGAACGGCCCAGCGTCACGTTGCGCCGCGTCGCGACATTGCCCTCGCCCACCACGAAGACGAAGGCGCCCTGCTGGTCCTGCAACACCGCCGCGCGCGGCAGGGTGATGGCCATGACAGGCTCCGCTCCCTCGACCGTGACGGACACGAACTGGCCGTCCACCAGTTCGCGCGGGGAGACGGTCGAGGCCTGCCCGTCCACATGGCGGATCGGGTTGGCGATGAGCGCGCGCACCAGGATGGTATCGGTGTTGCGGTCGATCTGGTTGTCCACGAAGTCGATCCGCCCGGCCTCGGGATAGACCCTGCCATCGGCGGTGCGGATGCGGACCAGCACAGCCGCCGGCCCGCCGCGCCCTTCGAAGCGGTTGCGCAAATCGAGCGCGGTTCGCTGGCTGACCGCGAAGGCGACGCGCATCGGGTCCTGGCTGACAATGGTGGACAGCGTGCCGGCATCCGGCCCGACCACATTGCCCACCGCCAGCACGGAGCGCCCGATCTGCCCGGCGATCGGCGCGGTGATCTCGGTGTAGCCCAGGTTGATCTGCGCCACCCGCACGGCGGCCTCGGCCGCCAGCACATTGGCCGCGGCGGTTCGCTCCTGCGCCAGCGCATTGTCCAGCGCCACCTGCGTGCCGGTACCGGACTGCCGCAATTCGCGCGCGCGGGACAGCGCGACGCGGGTGTTCTCCAGCGTGGCATTGGCGCCGGCGAGGTTGGCCTGGGCCTGCTCGACCTGCGCCTGGAAGGGTGCGCGTTCGAGCCGGTAAAGAACTTCGCCCTCGGTGACGTCGCCGCCCTCGCGGAACAGGCGTTCCTGCAGGAAGCCGGTGACGCGCGCGCGGATGTTGACGCGGTCGGTGGCCTCGACGCGGCCGACGAATTCGATGGTCTCGGTGATCGGCCGGCGTTCAGCGACCTGGACACCCACCGCGGGCGGACCCTGCGGGCCGAACTGCGCGGTGGCGGGAAGGGTCGCGGCCAGCAGCAGCGCGACCGCGCCGACGAGGGGACGCAGCATCAGGGGGTATCCAGAACCATGCGCGCGTCATGTCGCGTTGCAGCATGCGTCCGTCAAGCACCGGGTGCCACGGTCCGGCCATGATCCCCGCGACCGCCATCGGTGCTAATGCGCAACAAACACCGGGCATGGCGATGCGTGGAGCAATCGCTTCGTGGCCGATCCCGTGAACAAGGTCCGCAGCCCGGTATTCTCGAAGGACCCCATCACCAGCAGGCTGGCGGGCATGGAAGCGGCCTCGGTCATCAGGGCATCGACCGGGCGCGCGCCGACCAGCGCCAGGGCCTGCGCCGCCATGCCGTGGGCGCGCAGGTAGCCGGCGGCGTCCTCGGCGAGGCGGGTGGCCTCGGCCTGCGTCTCGCCGACCGAGAGCACCGTCACCGGCCGCTCGCCCGCCAGGCCCAGCAGCGCGAAGAGCTGGACCGTCCGCATCGCAGGGATGGACCCGTCATAGCCCACCAGCACGCCGCCGGCGGTCACCGGCGGGCCAGGCGGCACCACCAGCAGCGGGCGCGCGCCATCATGCAGCAGCGCCTCGATCACCGGCGCCAGGCCGTCGGGGCATTGTTCGAGGCCGAGGGTCGAATCGCGGCCGATCACGATCAGGTCGTGTGCCGCGCCGGCGGCGAGCAGCGCGGGTTCGGGCGCGTCGGTCAGGCGCAGGCGCGTGAAGCCGGTATCGCCGGCGGCGGCGGTGCAGGCGGCGAAGGCGGCCTCCGCCTCCTCCTCGGCGCGCTTCGCGCGGGCGGCATCGCGGCGTTCCTTGAAGGCGGCGGCGCCGGCCGGCACGGCCTCGTGCGCGTCCCTCACATGCGGCCAGTCGAGCACGGTGGCGGCGGTCAGCGCAGCACCGGTGCTGCGCGCCAGGTCGATGGCGAGGTCACGGGCGCGCTGCGCGCCCTCGGTATCGTCCAGGGCGACCAGGATGGAGCGGATCATGTCGGCATCTAAGCCGGATTTCGCGGAGTGCGGAAGGTTCAGCGCGGCCCCGGCAGGCGCAGGAAGGCCAGGGTGCAGGCCACCAGCGCCGCCGCGAAGACCATCAGCGCCGCGCCGATTCCGCCCGCCGCGGCGGCTGCGCCGGAGGCCGCCTGCAACACCGCCGCGCCGCCGAAGAACGACATGTTCATCGCCGACAGGGCACGGCCGACGCGTTCCGGCGGCACCGCGGCGCGCACCAGCGCGAAGCAGATGACCTGCAACGAGATCAGCAGCCCGAAACCGGCCAGCAGCAACGCATCCGCCGCCACCCCCCAGCCCAGCGCGCCGCCCAGCACCATCAGCGCGATCATGGCCGCCCCGCCCAGGTGGCCGACCACCAGCAGGGCGCGGCGATGCGCCTGGAAGCGGCGTTCGAGCAGCCCCGCCACCGCCGGGCCGATGATCAGCGCGATGGTGCAGGCGAGCAGGACGTGGCCGGCCTCGACGCGCGGCAGGCCCTTCACCTCCATCAGCCAGGGGCCGCCCCACAAGCCGCGCACGCCGAGCACGGCGGCGAAGGAGGCGAAGGCGATGACCACCGGGCCACGGATCTCGCGCGAGAAGGCCAGTGTGATGACATCGCGCGCATCCTCCGCCACGGACCGGCGGACCTGCGCCGGGACGACGCGCTCGCGCACGATCGCCGCCACCGCCACCAGCGCGCCGATCGCCAGCACCGCACAGGCGACGTAGCCCGCGCGCCAGCCGGCATGGTCCACCAGCAGCGCAAGCGGGCTGGCCGACAGCAGCATCCCGGTATTGCCGAAGGCCTGGATCACGCCGCCCCACAGGCCGAATTTCTGCGGCGGCAGGTTCTTCGCGGCGTAGGTGATGGGGCACATCAGCATGCCCGAGCAGCCCACGCCCAGCACCACCTGCGCCGCCAGCATCGACCACGGCCCGGTGGCGACCGCGCCGAGCAACGACCCCACCGCCGCCACGCCCAGCAGCGCGATCGCCGTGCGCTTCACGCCGTAGCGGTCGAGTGCGACACCCACCGGCAGCATCGCCAGCGCGAAAGCGGCTGGAAACGCGCCGGTCAGTGCGCCGAGCCCCTCCGCCGACAGGCCGAGGTCACGCTGCAGAACATCGGCCGCCATGGCCGGCACCGTGCGCACCGCGTTGGAAAACACATGCCCGAGCGCGAGCGCGAGGACGGAAAGCCCGAGCAGATCCAAGCCGTCAGTTCCTGAACATCTTCCCCGGATTCAGGATACCACGCGGGTCGAGGCTCGTCTTCACGCCGCGCATCACGGCCAGCGCCTCGGCGCCGTGTTCCTGCTCAAGGAACTCCCGCTTGCCCATGCCGATGCCGTGCTCGCCCGAACAGGTGCCGCCCAGGGCGAGGCCCTGCGCGACGATGGCGCGGTCCAGCGCCCAGGCGCGTTCCAGGCCCTCCTGGTCGCCTTCCGGGAACAGGATCAGGCAGTGGAAATTGCCGTCGCCGACATGGCCGACGATGCAGGACGTCAGGCCCGACGCCAGCGCCGTTTCCTTCGCCTGCACAACGGCTTCCGCGAGGCGCGAGATCGGCACGCAGACATCGGTGGTGATGCCGCGATGGCCGGGCTTCAGCGCCACCGCTGCCCAGTATGCGTCATGCCGCGCCTGCCAGAGCCGGTTGCGCGCCTCGGCATCGGTCGCCCAGGTGAAGCCCTGCGCGCCGAGGTCGGTGGCGATCGCCTCGACCGTTTCCGCCTGTTCCTTCACCGAGGCCTCGCTGCCGTGGAATTCCAGGAAGAGCGTGGTCAGCGGCGCGAAGCCTTCCAGCTTCGAGTAGCGGATGCAGGCCTCCATCTGGTCCTCGTCGAGCAATTCGATGCGCGCGACGGGGATGCCGGACTGCATGACGGTGATGACGGTCTCGACCGCTGCCTGGAGCGTGGTGAACTGGCACACGGCGGCCGACATGGCTTCCGGGATGCCGTGCAGGCGCAGCCTGATCTTGGTAATGACGCCGAGCGTGCCTTCGGAACCGATGAACAGCCGGGTCAGGTCATAGCCGTTCGACGCCTTGCGCGTGCGCCCGCCGGTCTCGATCACGCGGCCATCAGCCAGCACGACTTCCAGGCCCAGCACATTCTCGCGGATGGTGCCGTAGCGCACGGCGTTGGTGCCCGACGCGCGCGTCGCGCACATGCCGCCGATGCTGGCATGGCTGCCGGGATCGACCGGGAAGAACAGGCCCTTGTCGCGCAGGAAGGCGTTCAGCTCCTGCCTGGTCACGCCAGGTTCGATGAGGACGTCCATGTCCTCCTCGTTCAATTCCAGCACCGCCTTCATGCGCGACAGATCGAGCGAGATGCCCGCGCGCACCGGGTTCACATGGCCCTCCAGCGAGGTGCCCGCGCCGAAGGGCGTCACCGCCACGCCGTGCTGGTGGCATAGCGCGAGGATGCGGCTGACTTCCTCCGTGGTCTCCACAAAGGCGACGGCGTCGGGCAGGGTCGGCGTGGTGGTGTCCTCGCCGCGCGAATGCTGTTCGCGCACGCTGGTGTTGGTGCTGAGGCGATCGCCGAGAAAGGCGCGTGCGGGCGCGATCACGGTCTCGGCCGAGGTGGTGGTCATGGTGGTCACTCCTCCCGCCGCAGCGGGCCAGTCAGGCAATGCGGGCCGCCGCCGCCGGCGGTGAACAGCGAGAGATCGGGGTCAAGCACGACGAGACCCTCGGCGCGCAGCGCGGCGTTCAGCGCGGCCGATCCGCGCGCCGACACGACGCGCCCGCGGCCCATCGCGAGGATGTTGCACCCGAGCGCCATGGCGTCGCGATAGGCCACGTCGATGCAGCGGATGCCGTGGCCCTTCAGCCAGGCGATGAAGTCGGGGTCCAGCACATCGAGGCACGCCACCGCGAGCCCCGGCGCCGCGAGGCAGAACAGCACGTCGAGATGCAGGAAATGCTCGTCGAAACTCTCGATACGGACCTCCCAGCCTTCGGCGCGCAGCCAAGTGGCGAATTGCTCGGCGCCCGCCAGGTCGGTGCGGCCGCCCGAGGCGCCTACCACGGCGACGCCCGGCTTCAGGATGTGGATGTCGCCGCCTTCCAGCGTACCGGCGAATGACTTCCGCCAGAAAACGCCGCCGTGGAAATCCATGACGCCGGCATATTCGCCCCGCCGCTGCGGGCGTTCCAGCTGGCACAGCACCGCGCCCCAGGGGGTCACCACCGCCGAATCGCGCGTATAGACCATGTAGGGCAGATGCGGCTCCGGCGGCAGCACATGCACCCGCGCGCCACCCTGGCGCAGCGCATCCACCAGCTCCGCATGCTGCGCGGCTAGTGCCAGCGCAGACGGCTGCTGCGCCCCGGCCAGCGTGCGCCGCACGATGCTGTTGGTGGGGATCCAGCGGTAGTGATCCGGCGGGCAGACCAGCACATCGGTCAGCGCGCCGGTCTCGGAGGAGACGATCCAATCGGCCATGGCGCGCACCCTGCCGCGCGCAGGACTGACCGTCCAGCCACGCGTTTGACGCGCCCCGGAGCGCGTCCTAGCGTCGTGCCATAGCAGCCAGCACAGAGGAAACGGCGCCATGGCGAATGCGGTCAAGGAAGCGTGGAAGGCCGGCAAGGCCGTGGTGAACGGGTGGCTCGCCATCCCGAACGCCTTCTCCGCCGAGATGTATTCCAAGTGCGGCTGGGATTCCGTGACCGTGGACATGCAGCACGGCGTGCAGGACTACCTCTCCTGCGTGGCCTGCTTCCAGGGCATGCAGCCCTCCGGCGTGGTGCCGATGGTGCGCGTGCCGTGGAACGAGCCGGGCATTGTCGGCAAGGTGCTCGATGCGGGTGCATACGGTGTCATCTGCCCGATGGTGAACACCGAGGAAGAAGCCCGCGCCCTGGTGCAGTATTGCAAGTACCCGCCGGCCGGCACGCGTTCCAACGGCCCGATCCGTGCGGGCGCCTATGGCTCCTCGGGCGGCTACCAGAAGACCGCGAATGACGAGATCCTTGTCATCCCGATGATCGAGACCAAGACGGCGATCGAGAACATCGAGAAGATCCTCGATGTGCCGGGCATCGATGGCATCTATGTCGGCCCGTCCGACCTGTCCTTCTCCTATGGCCTTGAGCCGAAGCTCGACGTCGAGGACCCCTTCATCCTGGGCATCTACGACAAGCTGTTGGCCGAGACGGGCAAGCGCGGCATCGCCGCCGGCCTGCACAATGGCTCGCCGGCCTACGCGAACAAGATGATCAAGAAGGGCTTCAAGCTGGTCACCATCGCCAACGAGGTCGGGCTGATGGTCCAGGCCGCGACGGCGGCGGTGAAGACGGCGCGGGGCTGATGCCGGACGGCGCGGGCGCGGGTCTGCCCACCCGCGCCGACTTCCGCTTCTTCTACGAACACAAGGTCCGCTACGTCGAGCTCGACACGCAGGGCATCGTGTTCAACGCGCATTATCTCACCTGGTATGACGAGGCGGTGTCGGACTACATCCGCGCCGCCGGCTATTCCGACGAGATGCGCGTGCCCGGCGCGGATTTCCACGTCGTCCGCGGGCTGGTCGAATACAAGGTGGCGGTCGGTCGGCGTGCGGAGATCGAGATTGGCGCGCGCTGCACGCGCATCGGACGGTCCTCGGTGGCGTTCCAGCCCGCCGTCTTCCCGAAGGGCGAGGACACGCTGCTCGCCACCGGCGAGATCGTCTGGGTGCTGACCGACCAGGCGACGCGCCGCCCGATTCCGATCCCGGCGGATATGCGCGACGCGCTGGGCCGCTTCGAAGGCAGGGATTTCAGCGCCTAGAGCGTCACCCGCTCAAACAGGGTCGTCTGGGCGGGTCACGATGATCGTGCGAACAACCGGCTAGAGACGGTGCAGCGAGCCAGAGCGAGCGGAAGCGACTCGAGCACGCAGGCCCGGAGGTCACGCGATGGACACAGACTACCTCGTCATCGGCGCCGGTTCGGCCGGCTGCGTGGTCGCAGCGCGCCTATCGGAGACCGGTGCGCGCGTCACGCTGCTCGAAGCCGGGCCGCGCGACCGCCATCCCTGGATCCACATCCCGGCCGGGATGCTGAAGCTGTTGCAGAACCAGTCGCTGATGAACTGGGGCTATGTCGCGGAAGCCGACCAGGCGGTGAATGGCCGCGAAATCCGCTGGCCGCGCGGGCGCACGCTGGGCGGCACCTCGTCCATCAACGGCATGCTCTATGTCCGCGGCAATCCGGCGGATTTCGACATCTGGGCGCAGATGGGCTGCCGCGGCTGGTCGTGGCAGGACGTGCTGCCGTTGTTCCGGCAATCGGAGACCTACCGCAACGGCGGCGACCCCTCGATCCGCGGCACCGACGGCCCGCTCCAGGTCGAGGACTACCGCACCATCCTGCCGCTGACCCACCGCTTCATCGAGGCCGCGCAGCAGGCCGGCCACCCCTTCCGCGCCGACCTGAACGGCGAGGAACAGGAGGGCGCGGGCTATTCGCAGATGACGCGCGTCGGCCGCTGGCGCGGTTCGACCGCGCGCACCTATCTGCGTGGCGCCGGCGACCGCGTGCGGGTCATCACCGAGGCGCAGGTGTCGCGCCTAATCTTCGACGGACGCCGCTGCATCGGCGCGGAATACCGCCAGGGCGGGGCGCTGCATCGCATCACCGCAGCGCGCCAGACCATCCTGTCCGGCGGCGCGGTGAATTCGCCGCATGTGCTGCAGGTCTCGGGCATCGGCCCGGCCGACCACCTGCGCGCGTTGGGCATCGAGGTGCTGGCCGACATGCCGGCGGTGGGCGCGAATCTCCAGGACCACTTCGTCTCCCGCGTGCAGCATCGCGTGAAGGATGGGCTCAGCACCAACCAGCTCGCGCGCGGCCTGCGCCTGGCCGTCGAGGTCGCGCGCTTCGTCCTGCGCGGCAACGGCGCGCTGACCTTCGGCGTCACCACCGCGCAGGTCTTCGCGCGATCGCGCGAGGGGCTGGAAAGCCCCGACCTGCAATTGCTGTTCACGCCGGCCTCCTACGCCCTCGGCACCTTCGGCGTGCTGGAGAAGGAACCGGGGATGACCTGCGCCATCTGTCCGGTGAAGCCGGACAGCCGCGGCACGGTGCTGGCGCGTTCGGCCGACCCGTTCGAGAAACCGGCGATCCGGCCGAACTACCTCTCGGCGCGATCGGACCAGGCGCTGCTCGCGGCAGGCATCCGCATGGTGCGCGACATCTTCGCGCAACCCGCCATTGCGCGGCACAGCGTGCAGGAAATCCTGCCCGGCCCTGGCGTCGCGTCGGATGACGAATTGCTCGCCTTCAACCGGCAGTACGGCACCACGATCTACCACCCGGTCGGCACCTGCCGCATGGGCGAGGGGCCGGACGCCGTGGTGGACAGCCGCCTGCGGCTGCGCGGCTTCGACGGGCTGCGCGTGATCGACGCCTCGGTGATGCCGACGCTGACCACCGGCAACACCAATGCGCCGACCATCATGATCGGCGAGAAAGGTGCCGCAATGATCCGCGAGGACGCGGCGGCTTAGCCGACCCGCGCCAGCGCGCGCACCGCCACCGTCACCGCCGCCAGGTCGCGCGCGCCGGCGGCATCACGCACCAGCGCGGCGACATGCGCGGCCTCCGGCGCCTCGCCGCGCAGTTGCAGAGCGGCCAGGTGGGCCTGGCTGGCGCCGACTTCCTCGGCCAGTGCGGCGCGCGCACGCGGACCGAAGGCGCCAGGTGCGGGCGCTGCGGCGATCGCGCCGCGCAGCGCATCCAGGGCGAAGCGCGATTCCACCTCGCCCCAGGCCGCCGCCGCCGCCGCGGCATCGACCCCTGCACGACCTGCCAGGCGCACCACCGCCGGCGCCGCCGCCAGCCGGGGCGCCGCAGCCGCCAACAGCCCGGCATCCGGCGGCAACCCCGCCGCCGGCGCGGCATGTGCGGCAGCGGCCGCCGCCAGCGCGGCGATGCCCGGGCGCAGCGCCGCCAGCGCCTCCTCCAGCGGCTGCGCCGGCGCGGCGAGCAGGTCCTGCGCCGCCGCCTCCTGCAAGCGCCGCAACGACAACAGCGCCGCGAGCCGCGTGTCGGCCGGAGCATCGGCCGCGTCGATGGCATCGCAAGCGGCTTCCAGCCCGAAGGCCTCGGCCGCCAGCAACGCAGCACGGCAGGCGACGACCGGGTCGGCCGCCATGGTCAGCCGCGCCAGCGCCGCGCAGCCCAGCCGGTTCGCCACCGCATTCGCCACGATGGTCGCCACCAGGTCGCGCCGCAGGCGGTGGCGTTCGGCGAAGCGCGCATAGCCCTCCTGCAGCGGCTTCGGGAAATAGGCCATCAGCGCCGGCAGCAGCGCCGGTTCATCGGGCAGCGTCGAATCCCCCAGCGCATCCGTCAGCCACAGCTTCGCGAAGGGCAGCAAGGCTGCGATCTCGGGCCGCGTCAGCGCATCGCCGCCACCGATGCGCCGCGCCATGCCGGCCGCATCGGGCAGCCCGGCCACCGCGCGGTCGAGCAGCCCGACCAGCTCCAGCCGCTCCATCAGCGCCGCCTGGGCCGGCAGGTCCTCGGCCCCGCCCATGGCTTCCAGCGTGACGGCGATGGATTGCTGGTGGTTGTCGCGCAGCACCAGGGCCGCGACCTCGTCGGTCATCTCGCGCAGCAATTCGTCGCGGTTGCGGCGGGTCAGCACGCCGTCGGCCTCGGCATCTGCGAGCAGGATCTTGATGTTCACCTCGTGGTCGGAGGTGGACACGCCGGCCGAATTGTCGAGCGCATCGGTGTTGATGCGGATGCCCGTGCGCGCCGCCTCGATGCGCCCGGCCTGGGTCACGCCGAGATTCGCACCCTCCCCCACGACACGCGCGCGGATCTGCGCGCCGTCGATGCGGATGGCGTCGTTGGCGCGGTCGCCGGCATCGGCCTGCGTCTCGGTGGCCGCCTTCACGTAGGTGCCGATGCCACCGAAATAGAGCAGGTCTACCTCCATCCGCAGGATCGCCTGCAAGATGGCGGCGGGCTCGGCGCGATCGGCGGCGATGCCAAGCATCGCCTGCGCCTGCGGGCTCAGCGGCAACGACTTGGCGTTGCGCGGAAACACGCCGCCGCCCTCGCTGATCAGCCGCGCCTCGTAATCCGCCCAGGACGACCGCGGCAGGCGGAACAGCCGCTCGCGCTCGGCATAGGACACCTCGGGGTCGGGCGACGGGTCGAGGAAGATGTGCCGGTGGTCGAAGGCCGCGCGCAGGCGCGTCTGCCGCGACACCAGCAGCCCATTGCCGAACACGTCGCCCGACATGTCGCCCACACCCACCATGTCGAAGGGCGCGTCCTGCACGGACCGCCCGAGCACCTCCTGGAAATGCCGGTCGATCATCACCCAGGCGCCGCGCGCGGTGATGCCCATGCCCTTGTGGTCGTAGCCGGCGGAACCACCCGAGGCGAACGCATCGCCCAGCCAGAAGCCGTATTCGGCCGACAGCCCGTTGGCGATGTCGCTGAAGGTCGCGGTGCCCTTGTCGGCCGCGGCGACGATGTAGGGGTCGTCCCCATCACGCCGCACGATGCCGGGCGGCGTCACCACCTCCGTGCCCTGGTAGTTGTCCGCCAGGTCGAGCATGGAGCGCACCAGCGTGCGGTAGCAGGCGATGCCCTCGGCCTGGAAGGCCTCGCGGTCGGTCATTGGCGGTGGGTGCTTCAGCACGAAGCCGCCCTTGGCCCCCGTCGGCACGATGATGACGTTCTTCAGCACCTGCGCCTTCATCAGGCCGAGGATCTCGGTGCGGAAATCCTCCCGCCGGTCGGACCAGCGGATGCCGCCGCGCGCCACCGGGCCGCCGCGAAGGTGGCAGCCCTCCATGCGCGGCGAATGCACGAAGATCTCGCGCCAGGGGCGCGGCGCGGGCATCTCGCCCGCCAGCGCGCTGTCCAGCTTGAAGGCCAGGTAGGCCTTGCCCTGGAAGAAGTTGGTCCGCAGCATGGCGTCGAGCGTCACGCGCAGGCGCGTCAGGATGCGGTCCTCATCCGGGTTCTCGACACCGTCGAGCAGCGTGGCCCAGGCGGCCTCGGCCTTGCCGGTGTCGCGGTCCGTCGCGGCCGGGTCGAAGCGGCGGCGGAAGATCTCCACCAGCAGCCGCGCGGCTTCGGGATGCGCCGCCAATGCGGCCTCGACACTCGCCTGCGCGAAGGGGAAGCCGACCTGCTTCGCCCAGCGGAACATCGCCCGCAGCAGCCAGCATTCGCGCCAGTCGAGCCCGGCGCGCAGCACCAGGCGGTTGAAGCCATCCGCTTCCGCAGAACCGTCCAGCAGCGCGCCGAGCGCCCCCAGGACCTCGTCGAACCGGTCCTCCGGGCAATCGGCGCCGGCTTCCAGGCGATAGACGTGCAGCACCACCTCCGGCGCCTCGGCCGGCGTCAGCCGATAGGGCTGTTCCTCGATGGCCCGCAGGTCGAGGCTTTCGAACAACGGCAGCGCATCCGCCAGCGCCAGCGGCCGGGCAGGATTGGCCAGGCGCAGGGTCAGCGACCGCGCCCCCGCACCCGGCGCGCGCTGCACATCGGCGCGCGCGGCACCGGCTGCGATTGCATGTTCCGCCAGCAGGATGTCGGCCACGCCCTGCGCGGCCGTGGCGGTCTCGCGATAGGCGCCCGGAAAGCCATCGCGCCACCGCGCCAGCACGGCGGCTGCCTCGGCTTCGCCACGGGTCGCCGCCAACGCCTCGGACAGCCGCTCGGCGAAGCCGCGCGCCGCCTGCGCCAAGGCGGATTCCAGCGCGGCGACATCGACCTGCGGCACCGCACCAGGTCGTGTCGCGATGATGTAGTGCACGCGTGCCAGCGGCGCGTCGCCCAGCGCGATGTAGAACGCCGACAGCCGCCCGTCATAGGCGCGCGCCACCATCTGCCCGGCGCGTTCGCGCAGCCTGGTGTCGAAGGTGTCGCGCGGCAGCCAGGCGATGGCCGAGACGAAGCGCTCGAACGGATCATGCCGCACGACCAGTGCGGCGCGCGGGCGGATGGTGAGGTCGAGCGCGCGGCGCGCCCCGGCCAGGATCGCATCCTCCGGCGCCTGGAAGAGCTCGTCGCGCGGCCAGGTGTCCAGGATGTTGCGCAGCGCGCGCCCGTCATGGCTGTCGGATTCGACGCCCGCCATCTCCAGGATGCGATCGCATTTGCGCCGCAGCAGCGGGATCGATCGCGGGTTGCGGTTATACGCCGCCGCCGCGAACAGGCCGAGGAACAACCGCCCGCCGACCACACGCCCCTCGCTGTCGAAGATGCGTGTCGCCACCACGTCGGCGTGTTGCGGGCGATGCACCGTGGCGCGCATGTTCGCCTTGGCCACCGTGACCGGCGTGGGGTTTGACAACGTCGCGCGCACCGCCGGCGGAATCGCCGACAGGTCGCGCAGCGCGTCGAACACAGGCAGGGCCGGGTCGGTCAGCAGGCCGAGATTCTCCTCCGCCACCACGCCGATCGCGCCATCGGGCGCCACGGTGAAGCGGCGGTGGCCGAGCAGGACGAAATTCTCCTCGGTCAGCCAGCGCAGGAAGGCGGCGGCCTCATCGGCATCGGGGCCGCCAGGGGCGGAGACCTCGGCCTCGGCGCCGCGCAGCAGCGCCAGCATGGCGGGGAAGCCGGCGGTGGCGGCGCGCACATCGGCCATGGCGCGCACCAGGGCGGCTTCCAGCGCCTCCAGCCCCTCGGTTCCGCGCGGCGGCGTGCCGGACAGCACCGGCCCGGCGGCGCCCAGCGTCACGCGCATCATGCTCTCGCGCGTCGGCGAAGCGCTGTCGATCGCCAGCAGCCGCCCCGCGGCATCGCGCCGCACGCGCAGGATGGGGTGCAGCAGCGAGGCTACGGCCCGCGCGTGCAGCGCCAGCGCGGCCAGCACGGTATCGACCAGGAAGGGCATGTCGTCGGTGACGATCTCGGCGACCGGCCGCGGCCCCGTGCCGGGGCCGGCCGGCAGGACCCGCACCTTGGCCGCCCCGGGGGTGCGGTCCTGTGCGAAGGCGAAGAGGCTGGCGGCGGCGGCGGCCAGGGCCTCGGGCGGCTCGGCGGCCAGTTCCGCGGTCGGCACCGCGGCGTGCAGGTCCCGCAGCAGGCGGGCGGCATCAGCCGGCAGGGCCGGGGCCAGGCGGGCGAGCGCTTCCTCGGCCGCGCGCAGCACCTCCGCGCGAGTCGTATCCGCCGGGCCCGGCATGTCGTTCGCCATGGTTTCCTCCGTTTCGCCGCCGCGGCAGCCTGCGCCGGGCGGACCCGCCGCGTCCAGACTGGACGCTGACGCAAGCCCGGCGTCCAGGCTAGGATGCGCCGCATGAAGATGACGTTGCAGGACCTGCTTTCGCCGGTCACGCCCGAGCGGTTCCTCGCCGAGCACTATGACCGCGCGCCGCTGCACATCCAGGGCAGCCCGGAGAAATTCGTGCAGGTGCTGGACTGGGGCGGCATCAACCGGCTGCTCGACATGACGCATGTCTGGACCGAGACCAGCTTGAAGCTGGTGCTGGACAGCGCCCCGGTGCCGCCCGCGGCCTATAGCGTGAAAGCGGTGTCGCGCGATGGCGCGCAAGTGCTCCAGCCGGTCGCAGCCAAGGTGCAGGACTGGGTGCGGCGCGGCGCCTCGGTCGTGATGAACGACGTGGACAGCCTGACGCCCGGCCTGGCGGCGGTGTCGGACGCGCTGGAAGGGGCCGGCTTCGGCAAGGCGCAGGCGAATGTCTATATCTCGTGGCAGTCGCACAAGGCGTTCCATTCGCACTACGACACCCACGACGTCTGGGCGGTGCAGGTGGAAGGCGAGAAGACCTGGAACATCTGGGAAGGCCGCGCCGAATGGCCGATCCCGCACCCCGCCTTCCGCGGGCAGAAGCAGGACCATCACGACCAGGCCAAGGGCGCGCTGCGAACGCAGGTTCACCTGAAGAAGGGCGACATCCTGTACCTGCCGCGCGGCTGGTATCATGACGCGCTGGCCGAGGCGCCGAACTCCGTCCATGTCGCCTACGGCGTGCATGCGCCGCTGGGGATGGACGTTCTGAACGTGCTGGTGGAACGCGCGCTGTATGATGCCGAATTCCGCAAGCCGCTGCCGCGCCAGGATGGCAGCGCCGCGGCCGCTGAGGCGCTGGCGGCGCGCGCCGCGCTGCTGGGTGACCGGCTCGCGGCGCTGTCCCGCGACCCCAAGGTGGCCGAGGTGCTGGCCGGCTTCGTGCGCGACTACCGCTTCCAGCGCGGCGGCTACGACCTGCTGGCGGCGCGCGAGGGTGCGACAGCCGAACCCCCCGCGCCGGCCTTCCGCGTGGTGGCCGAGGCCAGGCCGGTCAGGCGCGGCAATGAGTTCGGCCTGCGCACACCCAGCGGCATCGTCGCCATGACCCTGCCCGAGGTCGAGGCCGCCGCCTGGATCGTCGCCCGCCCCGCGGTGACCGAGGCCGAGCTGCGCGGTGCGCATCCGGGCTGCGATGCGGCGGCGCTGATCGCGCGGCTGCACCAGGCTGGCGTGCTCGCGCCATGACGCCACAGGCCGCTGTCACCCAGCCATCGAAGTTTTTTCGTGCCTATGGCTATCGGACGCCGCGCTGCGGCGTTCTGGCTCGACGGCCCCCGCCAACCTCCGGCCCATGGTGATGCGGGCCGCATTTCCAGCTTTCGGGACTTTCGCATGATCCACATGGTCCTGGCCCTCGCGCTGCTCGCCACGCCGGCCGTCGCGCAGATCCGCCCCTTCAACTGCGTGGGCGCCGAGCAGATCGAGGATGACGTGTTTTCCGTGCCCTTCGCCCGCGGCGCGGCGCGGGTGGGCGATGCGGCGCGCAGCCCGCTCGCCGCCGCCGAGGAAGTGCTGCGCGCCAACCCCGACCGCGTCGCGTGCGTGCTGGGCCATGCGGGGCAGGAGGGCGGGGCCACCACCTCGGCTCGCCTGGCCGCCGAGCGCGCCCGCGCGGTCGCACAGGCCCTGTCCACCCTCGGCATCGAGCGCGACCGGCTGCGCGCCGAGGCCCGCAGCGCGCAGTTCAGCCCGCGCGTGCGGTCGGCCGAACCGCCGTCGCGCACCGTGACCATCGTGGTTCTGCCCGCGCCGTAAGGTTTCGCGCCGCGCGCGATTTCGTGATCGCGCGCCTGCATCCATCCATGGCGGGGCTCCGTAAGGCAGGCAGCGGGGCCGATGGCGGCCTCGTTCCAACCCACGGAGAGACCGCCATGACGACTCCCCTTCGCCTGACGCTCGCCGCCTTCGGCATGGTCGCGGCCGCCGCGCCGCTCCAGGCCGCCACGCTGCTGGGCCTGACCGCCGACAATGCGCTGGTCCGCATCGACAGCGAGACGCGCCGTGCCTCCGCCCCCGTCCGCATCACCGGCGCCGATGGCCGCGTCATGGGCATCGACCAGCGCCCGCAGGACGGCCGCATCTATGGCGTGACGGACAGCGGCCAGATCGTGACGATCGACCCGGCTAACGGCCGCGCCACCCAGGTCAGCCGCCTGAACACGCCGTTCGAGCACGGTGGACGCGCGGTGATCGACTTCAACCCGATGGCCAACCGCCTGCGCGTGATGGGCATGAGCGGCGTGAACCTGCGCGTGAATGTCGAGAACGGCGAGGCGGTGCGCGACGGCCAGCTCAAGTTCGCCCCCGGCACGCCCTTCGCCGAGCAGGCCCCGCGCGTCACTGCCGGCGCCTATACCAACAGCGTGACGGGTGCCACCGCGACGGCGCTTTACACCATCGACACGCTGACCCGCACCTTCAACCTGCAGGCGCCGCCCAATGACGGCGTGCAGCAGCCGCGCGGCGAGGTGGCCGCCACGCTGCCGCCGGGTGTGGCCTTCGACATCCTGGCCGGCGAGGGCGGTGCCAACATGGGCTTCCTGCTGGCCGGCGGGACGCTGCACATGGTGAACCTGGAAACCGGCGCGGCGACCGCGACCGGCGCGGTGGCCGGCCTGCCGACGACCGAGGTGATCGACATCGCCGCCATGCGGTGAGCCTTGCGCGCCCCCGGCGGGCGTGAACTCCCGCGCGGCTGGCAGCCCCCTGCCGCGACGCCCTCCCGGGGGAAAGCGCTGGCCCGCGCCCGCATCGGAGACGATGCGGGCGCGGTGCCGCGTGCGGGCGCAACAGGCGGAAGGCGCGGGCGCGATGGCTGCGCCAGGATCGCGCCATGAGCACACGCTTCCGCTGCGTCCCGATGGATGCCGACTCCGCCGCCCGCTTCCGCACCACGCAGCGCGATGATCGCGGTGGTGCGGTGCATGTCCGCCCGGTCGACGGGCCGGGCTTTCCCTGCCGCGCCTGCCTGCGGCTCGGCCGGCCTGGCGAGACGATGCTGCTGGCCTCGTGGGACCTGCCGCTGCCGCAAGGCCCGTACTGGACGCCCTCACCGGTGTTTCTGCACGCGCAGGATTGCTCCGCTGCGCCGGTCGAGGACGCGCTGCCTGAAACGGTGACGGCAAACGCCATCGTCAGCCTGCGGCACTACGATGCCGCCGGGATGTGCCTGTACGACCTCGGCGTGGTGGTACCGGGCGACGAGGCTGAAGCGGCCCTGAGCGCGCGGATCGCCGACCCGCGCGTCGCCTTCGTGAACATCCACACCGCGCGGCCAGGCTGCTGGCTCACGCGGGTGGAGAAGGCCTAGAACCCGACCAGGTCGCCGCCCTTCAGTTTCAGCATCGCCCGCGCTTCCGCCGGCGACGCGACCTCCAGCGACAGCTCCTCCAGGATGCGGCGGATCTTGGAAACCTGCTCGGCATTCGACGTCGCCGCCTTGCCCTTGCCGATCCACAGGCTGTCCTCCAGCCCGACGCGGACATTGCCGCCCATCATCGCCGCCATGGTCACGAAGGGCATCTGGTGGCGCCCGGCTGCCAGCACCGACCAGACATAGGCATCGCCGAACAGCCGGTCCGCGGTCTCCTTCATGAACATCAGGTTGCGGTGCTCGGCGCCGATGCCGCCCAGGATGCCGAAGATAGTCTGGGTGAACAGCGGCGGCTCCACCACCTTGCGGTCGAGCATGTGGGCCAAATTGTACAGGTGCCCGACATCGTAGCATTCGAATTCGAAGCGCGTGCCGTGGCCCTTGCCGAGGCGTTCCACCACCTGCTCGATGTCCTGGAAGGTGTTGCGGAAGATGTAGTTGGTGGTGCCTTCGAGATACGGCTTCTCCCAGTCGTGCTTGAAGGACTTCACCCGCGCGGCCGACGGCGCGATGTTGAAGTTCATGCTGCCCATGTTGAGGCTGCACATCTCCGGCTTCGCCAGCAGCGGCGCGGCCAGGCGTTCATCCAGCGACATCCCGAGGCCGCCGCCGGTCGTGATGTTGATGACCGCGTCGGTGGATTGCTTGATGACCGGCAGGAACTGCATGAACACCGCCGGGTCGGGCGTCGGGCGGCCGTCGATCGGGTCGCGCGCATGCAGGTGGATGATGGAGGCGCCCGCCTCGGCGGCGGCGATCGACTGTTCGGCGATCTGCTGCGGCGTGATCGGCAGGTAGTCCGACATCGACGGCGTGTGAATCGCGCCGGTGACGGCACAGGTGATGATGACCTTGGACATGCTGCTTCCTCCGCGCGGGCGTTGATCCTGCCCCGCCCCGGCGCGCGCCGGAACCCCCTGCGTCACCGCGCCGGCGCTGCGCCCCATCCGTTGACGTGCCGTCCGCGCCGCCCGATCCTGCCGGCGTGTCCATCAATCCAGGCGTTGTTGCGATCGGCGGGGCGGTCTTCGCGATCGGCTTCTCGACCACGCTCGCCATGCCGCTGTTCACGACCTACGCGGCGCGCGACGGCGGCGGGGCCTCGGGGCTGGCCGCGGCCTTCATCGCCTACGCCGCCACGCTCATCGTCACCGCGCCGCTGCTGGGCGGTCTGTCGGACCGGATCGGGCGGCGGCCTTGCGTGCTCGCGGCGCTGCTGCTGGCCGGGCTGTCCACCCTGGCGCTGGTAGTCGCGCCGGGGCTGGTCGCGCTCGGCGTCGCACGACTGCTCCAGGGGCTCGCCATCGGGCTGGTCGCCGGCGGCGCCACCGCCTGGGCGGCGGAACTCGCCGGCGGTCCGGAGGCCGGGCGCCAGGCGGCGCGCGTCACCGCCTTCGCCACCGCCGGCTCCTATGGCGCCGGGGCGCTGGCCACGCTCGGCGCACTGATGCTGCTGGGCGATGCCGAACCGCCCATCACGTTCTGGCTGCACATCGCCGCCGTCGCGCTGCTGGCCGTGGTGGTGGCGCGCCTGCCCGACCGCCGGCCGGCCGAGCGCGTCGCCTGGCTGCGCCTGCCGGCCTTCCCGCGCGGCACCGTCGCCGGGTCCTTCGGCATGTTCGCCGCCTGGGGGGTCACGGGTGTGACCATCACCTCGGTGCCGAGCGCCCTGGCCGCGGCGGGTCATCCGCGCCTCGGCCCGATCGCGGTGTGCTTCATGATCCTGGCCGGCACGGCGGTGCAGCAGGCGATCGGGCGGCTGCCGGCGCGGCGGTCCTCGTTGATCGGCCTGCCGGTGCTGGTGACGGGCGCGGGGCTGGTGGTGCTGGGCACGCTGTGGGCGGCGCTGCCGCTGCTGCTGGCCGGTGGCGCGCTGGTCGGCAGCGCCGCCTATGGCTTCCTGTTCGTGGGCGCGCTAGCCGGCGCCAGCGAGGCAGCGTCGGGCGACGACCGCGCGCGCGCCGCCGCCGGCGTGTTCCTCGTTGCGCATCTGGGCTTCTGCATCCCGCCGCTGCTCACCGGGCTGGCGGTGGATGCCTTCGGCGCGGCGACCGCGCTTGGGGCGTTCTGGCTGCTGCTGGCGGTGTTCTGCGCGGCGCTCGGGCTGCGCCTGGCGGGGCGCGCCTAGGCCCGGTCCCGTTGCCTGTGGCGCATCGCGATGGGTCCGGCCCTTCCTTCTCCCAAGAATCGTCGCCAGATCGAACGAGAGCGGCCGAGCGGCGAGACTGCCGGGCTTCCCGCGGCCTCGCCGCATGGGACCGCCCACAAGACGACGCCCCGACGCCCATGCCATGATCGCCGCCATGGACCGCGTCGTCGTCTTTGACATCGAGACCGTGCCCGATCTGATTGCCGGGCGCGCCCTGCTGGGCGAACAGGCCGACGGCCTGGACGATGCCGCGCTGCGCGAACGCCTCGGCGCCCGCTACGCGCGCGAGGGCCAGGACGCCGCCACCGCCTTCCTGAAGGTGCCGCTGCACGCCGTGGCCTGCCTGGCGCTGCTGGTGGCGGAACGCGAGGGCAGCGACGAACCCTGGCGCGTCCGCCGCCTGGCCGCCCGCCACACCGGCGACACGCCCGAGGCCGAGATCCTTGCCCTGTTCGAACGGACCCTGGCCGGGCGCCCGGCGCCGATCCTGGCGGGGTTCAACACCTCCGGCTTCGACCTGCCGGTGCTGCGGTATCGCGCGATGGCCACGGGCGTGCCGATGCCGGCGCTGCATGGGGCGAATGGGCGCAACTACGGCTATCGCTACGGCACCGACCACCTGGACCTGGCGGACCGGCTGTCGGGCTTCCGCGCCTCGCCCATGCCGTCCTTGACCGAGGCGGCGGCGCTGATCGGCCTGACCGCCAAGGCCGGCATGCACGGCGCCGAGGTCGAACCCGCCATGGCGGCGGGCCGCGGCGCAGAGGTCGCGACCTATTGCGAGACCGATGTCTGCGCGACCTGGATGGTGCTGCTGCGCTTCTGGCAGGCCATGGGCGCGGTCGGGCCCGATGCCGCGCGCGGGTCGTTCCGCGCCTTCGCGGAATTCCTCGAGGAACATCGCGCCGAACCGGACTTCGCCGAACATGCGGAGATTGCGGCCCGGCTGGGCGCGTAGCGCCGGCCCCGATCCGGCGACGACCATACCCCGCCACCCTGCCGCGCGCCGTCGCGAGGCCGCGCGTCGTTACCGCGGATAGGCCCGTGCCGACCCGCAATCAGCCCTGTCCACCGGATCCGCGTATACGAGCGACACGTGTTCCTGCCTCGTGCCGGTGCGCGCACGGGGCATGCGCCGACCGCGCGCCCGAAGCACGACGATCCCGGGCGCCGCGGAAGCACGCTTCATCGGTCGATGGGGTTGGCCGCCAGCGTCAGGCCTGCTCCATCCGGCGAAACCAGGTGGTGCTCCGCAAGACGCCCTCCGGGCGGGGTGCCAGGCGTTCGGCCTCGATCAGCGCGGCGACCTGTCGGGCGGCCTCGGCCTCCGTGGCGCGGCGGCCGGTGACACGGCGATACAGCGCGGCGGCGTGCAGCGCATCCGTGCGCGCCACCCGACCGCGCGGGTCGGCCTGCGCGCGCAGGAAGGCACGGGCCTCGGCGGCGGCGGCGGCGCCGGTCGCGATGCCGTTGCGCTGTCCGTCGCGCTGCAGCACGGCGCGCGCTGCGTCCGCCGTCAGACCGTGGTGCGTCACCCCTTCGCTGAGCAGCGCACGCTCGGCATCGGGGTCCAGCAGGCCCTCGGCGGCGCGCAGCCGCACTAGGTCCGCGAAGGCCGCTTCGCCGCCCGGCGGCACGGCGGCGCCGGCGCGTGCGGCGATCCCGGCACCCCCCCGCCCATCCGGCTGGACAGCCTCCGCCCGCAGCCCGCCGGCCGGCGCGCAGGCGGCGCAGGGCAGCAGCCGCGCGGTGCCGTCGAGTTCCATGAGCTTGAGCTCGATCGTCATGTCCGGATGGCGCGCGCGCACAGCCTCGGCGGCGCGCTGCATGACGCCCTGGTGCTGGCGCAGCTCCTCGGCCGGGTCGTCGGCCAGGCGGCGCCCGGCCCAGATATGCATCGCGCCGCAGTCGCGATGATTGAGGAAGACCACCTTCCGCACGCCATGCAGCTGCCGCGACGCCGCCAGGTTCTCCCACAGCGCCGTGCCCCAGGCCGGGCGCGCCGGGTCCACCGCGGCCAGGGCGGCACCGGCGATCCGCATTTCGCTGTAGCGGTCGGTCCGGCCCAGCGCGGCCATCAGCACGGTGGTGTCATCGGTTAGGCGCGGGTCGATGCAGCTGACCAGGAAGGCATCCGCCTTGCCTGGCGGCGCGGCCGCGGGCGTGGGCGCAGCCGCAGCGTCGTGCGTGGTCGTCGGCGTCACTTGTTCAGGTCCTCCGTATGCGAAATCCCGCCCAGCCGATGATGCAGGTGGGAATAGCAAAGCCCCGCGGTGAACACGCCCGACAGGCTGGCCAGCATGCCCAGCAACAGCGTGTCCCCGGCCAGCAGCGCGCCGCCGGTCAAATGCAGCCCGGTCATGCCCATGCCGATGCAGAAGGCGACCACCAGCGCCACGCCGCGCCGGCCCAGCACGCCGATCGTGGTGCGCCACATCACCATGCAGATCACCGCAAGCGCCGCACCGGTCGCGAGCTTCACCCAGAACCAGTCGAAGCCCGACAACACCCAGTGCAGGAACGACGTGCCCGACGGGTTGTAGATCGCGAAGACCACGAACAGGCAGAACAGCGCCCGCGAGACGACGCCGCGCCAGTCGAAGCGCGCATCGCTCATGGCACCACCGCCTGCGCGCGCTCCAGCGCCAGCGCCGACAGCCTGGCCTGCGCCTCGTTCAACGCGATGCGCCGGTGAAGGCCGGCGCGCCAATCGCCCAGCGCCTGTGCGGTGGACGGCGCCAGCGTGGCGAGCATCGCCTCCGCCGCCACCGCATCACCGCGCTCCAGCAATGCCGCGGCCTCGCGCAGCGCGGCCAGACCCGGGGTGCCGGCGGCGCCCATCGACGCGCCCAGCCGCATGGTCGCCGCCGCGCGGCGCGCCAGCCAGCCGGCATCGGGGCCGAAGCCCATCTCGGCCAGCACGGCAGCATCGGCGGCGGGGGGGAAATCGTCGGCCAGGCGGCGCAGCGTCGGCGCGCCCTCGGCCGCCGCGGGGGCCAGTGGCAGCAGCAGCCGCGTCGCCTCGGCATCGCCGGAGGCCAACGCCACCGCCACCGCGAAGGCACGGGGGAACGGTGCGGCGCGGGGCAGATGCGGCATCAGCAATTCGATCGCCACCAGCAGGCGCGGCGCATCACCCGCCAGCGGCGGCTCGGCGCGCACGCCGATATCCCAGGGCGGCGCGGCGGCATGCGCGGCGGCGGTCACCGGCGGCGGCGCGCCATGCAGCGCGACCACCAGCGCCAGCACGGAGAACAACCCCGACAACGCGGCCAGCACCAGCGTGACCAGACCGGTCCAGTCGCTCGGCGCGGGGCGCGGCGCCGGGGTTTCGGTGGTGTCGCTCATCGGCATTCCCTCTCGGAGTGCAGGGCTGCAAGGCGGGCCCGCAGCGCCATCGTCACGGTCGCGGCGGCGCCCTCGGCCAAGTGGCGTTCGGCGCGCGCGATCGCCTCGATGGCCTGGGCTTCGAAGGCGGTGCGGTTCAAGGAGGCGTCCAGCCGGTTCAACAGCCAGTCGATCGTCCAGGAGGCGCCAATGCCGCCGGTCAGGCCGACCAGCGTGCCCGGCACGCCAGCCATGGCGAAGCCGACCCCGCCGCCCGCCGCGATCAGTGACCCGGCCTCGCTCAGGCGCACCATCACCGCGCCCAGCCGCGCGGCCATCGGCCGCATCGAGCGCAGGAACACGGTGCCACCATCCGCGCCGTCCTCGGCCAGCAGCGCCATCGGGTCGGCGGGGGCGGAGGCCACGATGCCGGTCGAGACGGCCTGGCCCGCCAGCGCCAGGTCGAGCCGCTGGTCGGCCGGCCCTGCGCCCTCCGGCAGCGCCGCCATGCGCGCCGCACTGGCGGCGAGCGCGGCGCGCCACGCCGCATCCACCGCCGCGCCGACATGCGCGAGGTCGGCGGCGAAGCTGCCGCCATCGAGCGCCGGCGCCAGCACGCGGGTGCGGAATTCGGCGCGGATCGGCTCGGACATTTCCTCGGCGATGCGCGCTGCCAGAGGCGCCTCGCCCTCGACGGCGACGGAGCGCGCCAGCTCCGACACGCCGCGCCACAGGATGCGATAGGAGGTGACGTAGCTCTGCACCCAGCCATAGGCCCAGTCGCCGAAACCGGGCACGCCCTCGCGCGCGGGACCCAGGCGCATCGCCGCGGCATCGGCCAGCAGCCGGGCGGCGAAGGCGCCGATCCGCGCAGCCTCGGCCTCCAGCGCCGCGACCTCGGCGGCATGGGTGCCGGGCGGGGCGGCATGGATGCGGCAGGCGCCACCGGCGGGCAGGACCACGGCGATGGCCTCGGCCCGCAGCGGCGGTGCGAAGGCCAGCAGCAGCCACAGGCAAGCAAGTATCAACCCGCGTGGCATTAAGGAGGCGGCATGGACAGTGGTCTCGGAACGATCCTGGGTGGGTTTGCCGCGGCGGTGCTGGCGCTGGGCATCGCCGTGGCGCTGGCGCGGATCGCCGGCGCGGCCTTCGCCATCGCGGCGCCGCACGATGCCGAGGCGGTGCCGCTGTTGCGCCTGCTTGCGGTCTCGACCGGCGGTGCCTTCGGCCTGGCGCTGATCATGGCCGCGCCCGACCGCGCGATGTTCCTGCCCAGCCATGTGCTGGGCGCCGAGGCGCCCTGGAGCAACGACCTGCTGCCCTTTCTCGGTGCCCATGCGCTGCCCGATGCGGCCGCCTTCGCCGGCCTGCCCGACGCCCTGCGCGCCGACACCCCCGCCGCGGCCTTCTTCGCCTGGCTGGCGCTGCTGGGCTTCGCGCATGGCACCATCACGGCACTGCGCCTGTGGCATGGCGCGTCGCGCGGGCGCGCCTTCTTCGCCTTCCTGATGCTGGCGCTGCACACCGCGCTGCTGGTCTACTACACCGCGCATCTGCTGGGCTGGTTCGCCGCGCATCTCGGGCCGTGGCTGTTCGCGCTGGCGCTGTTCGCCTTCCAGCGCTGGCGCTACGGCGCGCGCGCGGCGCACTGACGGGCGAGGGTTCATCAGCGCAGGTCCATCATCGCGAGGAAGGGGGCCGGGGTCAGCAGCGCCGGTTCGCCGACATAGGGAAAGGCGAGCTTGATCGAGACCAGCAGCACCGAGCCGACGATCACCGCGATCACCGCCGCCATGGCGTAGTGCATCGCCGCCGAGGCGCCGCCGAAGAACCATTGGAAGGCGATGACGGCGACCGAGACGGTCAGCACCAGCATCCAGATCAGCCCTGCCAGGGTGCGCGACTGGACCGACAGGCGCTCGATGCGCGCTTCCGCCACCTGCGCGAGCCAGACCGCGGTGTTCTGCTGCAACACCTGTTGCGCGGTGCGCAGGCCCTCGACATCGAGGTAGACGCGAGTCATGCGCTGGAACGCCGCATCCGACCCGGACGAGGCATGGCCCGCCTGCATGGCTGGCCAGTCATGCGCCACCACGGCACCGGCATAGGAACGGATCGATGCGCGCATCTCGGCGCGCGTGGCGGCGAAGTCGGCGCCGTCATACGTCTCGATGGCCTGCGCCAGCATGTAGAGGCTGGACGCCTCCTTCTGCAGCGTGTCGCGCGCCGTCTGGAAGGTGTCCCAGGCGCCGACCAGGGCAAGCGCGGCGACGACCGCGTAGATCTCGACGACGAAGCCGTACTTGACCGCGCCGACCATCACGTTGGCCTGGAACTCCGCCGGCGTGAAGATCGCGTACATGACGCGCCCGAGCAGCAGCGCCATCGCCACCGGCACGGTGATGCAGATGGCCATGCCCAGCCAGGCCGGCAGTGATGCAAGCCCATGGGGCAGCAGGATGTCCAAGGCCCGGATCCTCCGCGGCTCGTCGGGTTGGTCGTGGCGCGGCCGGCGCGTCCTGCGCGGCCGCCGGCGCGTCAGTTCGCGTCGTCCTCGTCGTGGTGTTCAGTCCAGTACCAGTGGCTGACCGTGACGCCGGCGGCGGCGCCGATCAGCGCGGCCAGCGCGCCGCCATGGATCATCGCCGAACCGGCCAGTGCGCCGACGAACATCCCCGCCCCCAGCGCGGCGGCATGGCCGGCCGAGATGCGCGGCAGCGCGGGCGCGACCTCGACGCGCGTGGCAACCGGCACCGGCGGCGGCAGCACGGCGGCAGGCGCCTGTGCGATGGCCGGCGCGGCCAGCAGGATCAGGGCGAGGAAGGCGAGGATGCGGGTCATGGCAAGGCTCCTGGTCATGCTTCGATCGCCCGATACCAACGGCGCGAGCGGATGATCCGCCCGGTCGGGCGCGGCTGGAGGTCGAGTTCCTCCATGAGGCGCTTCACGCGCTTCTGCGCCTCTACCTCCGTCACGCCGCCGCCGGCCCGGGCGCGGTAGAAGGCGACGGCGCGGCGGAAATCGTCGCGCGCGATGCGCTGCCGCCGGTCGGCCAGCGTGCGCAGCAGCTCGCGCGAGGAGGTGCCGAGCTCACCCTCCAGCGCGATCTGTTCCTCCTGCGCGGCGCCGCGTAGCAGGCCGCTCGCCTGGTCGAGGGTCAGGCCGTAGCGGGTGATCGCTTCCTCGAGCAGGCGGCGTTCCTGGTCGCGGTCCAGGAAGCGGCGGCCCTGGAGCTGGAGCTTTACGAGCTCGGCGAAGCGTTGCGGGGGCGGCGTGTCCGTCGCGTTCATCGGGCCTTCTGCCTTTCGCGCTCTGCGCCGTGCTGGCG
Organism: Roseomonas sp.; assembly: GCA_051860065.1. GTDB lineage: Bacteria > Pseudomonadota > Alphaproteobacteria > Acetobacterales > Acetobacteraceae > Neoroseomonas. The sequence continues at coordinate 84,742 of JBHYEQ010000015.1, read as the reverse complement.
CGGCATGGGGGGCTGGATCAGTGGTGGATGGAGCTGGCGGGCAGCATCGACGGCGGCGCCGCGCCCGGCAGTTCGAGCGTCTGGCGGCCACCCGGGCCGCCCTGCCGCGACATCGCCTGGACACGGTGATTGAGCCGGTCGATCGCGCGCAGGATGCGGCTGGCCTCGACGCCGAGTGGCGCATCGGCCGGCGATAGTTGGAACCGCACGCTCGGCAGCGGGAACAGCGTGACCTCGACCTTGTCCACCGCGAAGCTGCCGAGTTCGCCGGCATCCATCACGCCGCGCACGATGGTGCGCTGGAGCGCCGAGAGCGGCCCCGGGTTGCGGCGCGCGTGGCGCTCCAGCATGCGCTCCACGTAGTCGCGGTCCGCCGCGGTCAGTTCGCGCGCCTGGCCGAAGGTCAGCGACAGGCCCGGGATCAGGCTGATCGAGGATTCGACCTCCTTCAGCTTGTAGCCGGCGATGTCCATCAGCCAGGCGAAGTCGCTGCGCGCCTGCTGGTGCGCGTTGGCCAGGGCATGGTTGCGGGCGATGGAACTGCCGGCGCCGAAGCCGATGCCGAAACTGTCCATCACACCGCTCCAGAGACGCTCGGCGCGCGCCATCAGGCCGTCATCCGAGGGGAGGTCCTGCAATGGCACGGGGACCAGCGCCGGCGGCGCGGGTTGTCCAAGCGCCGGCGGGGCGGACTGTGCCAGCGCCAGGGACGGCAGCGCGAGCAAAGCGGAGACGGCAATGGCCTTGGCGAGCATGGGGTGGCTCCGTTGCGCGGCGGGTCAGCGGGACATCAGAAGGGATTCGTCGGCGATGCGGCGCTGCGCCGCGCGCTCCGCCGGCGCCAGCGGCACGAGGCCGGCAATGGCGAGGTAGCCGCCGGGACCGCCGGCATGCTCGCTGGTGCTCTCCATCAGGAATTCGCGGATGCCGCGCACCACGCCGACGCCCTGCTGGTTCCGGCTGTGCTGGCGCTTGGCGTAGACAAAGAAGGTGCGCGCCTGCTCGTAGTCGAGGTTGCCGATAGCCGCGATGGTCGGCATGACGTTGTCCAGCGCGACCGGCACCAGGTTGCCGCCGCTGGCGCTCAGCTGTTCGAAGCTGACCGCCCCCAGCGTACCCGGCGGCGCGGCGAGCAGCGCGGCGGCCAGTTCGTTGTAGCGGACCTCCACGACCCGCCCGTCGGTGCGCGCGGTGATGCACTTGCTGCGGCGATAGGCGGCTTCGAACAGCAGCCGGATGTCGCGCACGTAGCGGCAGCCGGCTTCCATCACCAGGTCATCGAACAGCGCGCGCGGGCCGGTCCCGCCGACCGGCAGGATGACGCGGATCTCGTTGCGCGGCAGGCCGGGCGAGACATCCGCCCAGACGCGCGCCGGGTTCGGCACGAATTCCTCGTCGACCGGGCGTTCGGCCGCCAGGGCATCGAAGACCTGGCGTGACGTCAGGCCGGGCATCGCCTCCCCGCGCCGTGCCGCAAGCACAACGGCGCCGAGGCCGAGCTGGACCTCGATGATGTCGCGCACGCCGTTGGCGGCGCAGGCTTCGACCACGGCGCGCGGCAGGCGCCTGGTCAGCAGCATGAGGTCGGGCGTCTGCGGCCCGACGCCGGCGCAGAAGGCCTCCATGGCGCGCACCGACCCCAGCCTGGTGGCCAGCGGCGCGGGCGCCCCCTCGTAGCGTTCGGCGAAGCTGCGCGAGAGCAGCTCGCCCAGCCCCGCGGTGGCGGAGGAGGTGACGATCACGAGGCGGTCGCGCAAGGTCATGCCGCCCTGCGCAGCGGCAGGGCCGCCACCGAGCAGGAGAAACCCGACGGCGAGGCCGACGACGAGGTGGCGCAAGAGGGCCTCCGTTCTGAAGGGGGTTGGCGTCATGCCGGTGGCACCTGGGCAGCCAGGGCACGCAGCAGGGTCTCCTGGATGGCCTGTTCGACCGCGAGCCGCGCGCTGGCCTGGGCAAGCCAGCCCGCCAGCAGCGGCTGCAGGGACGGCGCGAGCGCCGCCGCATCGGACACCGCGGCCGCCAGGTTGCCGCGGCGCAGCTGGTGCGCCACGCCGGCAATCGCCTGTTCCTGGTCCGATGGCACCGGCGGCGAGGTCAGGCCGATGCCTGCCACGACGCCGCGCATGGTCGACAGGGTCTGGTCAAGGACATCGCCCTGCCGCGGCGCGCGCGCGACCAGCTGCGGCGCGAGCGCGACGAAGCGTTCGCGCAGCTCGGCCTCGGTCGGCAGGCCGCGCGCGGCGTGGCTGAGCAGCACCTCGGCCAGCGGCGCCGGCAGCGCATCCGGCGGGGCCAGCGCGACCATCACCTGGTATTCTCGCAGCCAGGGTCGTGGCGTGCCGACCGCGGATTGCAGCAGCAGCGCGGCGGCGATGAAGCCATCGGCGCGCTGGCTGGACGCCACCGCCGGCAGCACCGCCGCGCGGGCGGCATCCTCGCGCGCAGCGGCCAGCGCGATTTCGAGGCGCGCGACCCGCGCGGCGAGCGGGTCGGCCACGGCGCTGGCGCCCGCCGCCCCGCCGCGCAGCACCCCGGCGCCGGCCATGAGGGTCAGCGCGGCGAGCCCCGCCGCCACCCCGATCAGCGCGCGGCGCCGCGGCCGCGACGGCGCGGCGAGGTCCTGCGGAGCAATGTGTTCGGCGGTGCCCACGTCGATCTCGATCCATGCGGCCAGAGGGGAGCGAGGGGCTGCGCCATCGCCACGGCCGCAATTGAACAGAGGTCGGGTTTTGGAACCCTTAACCGCGCCGCAGCGCAGCGATCAGCACTGCACGACGTTGACCGCGAGCCCGCCCAGCGACGTCTCCTTGTACTTGTCGGACATGTCGAGGCCGGTCTGGCGCATCGTCGCGATCACCTGGTCGAGGCTGACCAGGTGCTGCCCATCCCCGTGCAGCGCGAGGCGCGCGGCGTTGATCGCCTTCACCGCGCCGATCGCGTTGCGCTCGATGCAGGGCACCTGCACCAGCCCCGCCACGGGGTCGCAGGTCAGGCCGAGATTGTGTTCCAGCCCGATCTCGGCGGCGTTCTCGACCTGCGCGTTGGTGCCGCCCAGCGCCGCCGCCAGGCCCGCCGCCGCCATGGCGCAGGCGGAGCCGACCTCCCCCTGGCAGCCGACCTCGGCGCCTGAGATCGAGGCGTTGCGCTTGATGATGGCGCCGATCGCCGCGGCGACCAGCAGGAAGGTCTCGGCCCCCGCGGTGGTGGCGCCGGGGACGAAGCGGTCGTGGTAGCGCAGCACGGCGGGGATGATGCCGGCCGCGCCATTGGTCGGCGCGGTCACCACGCGGCCACCGGCGGCGTTCTCCTCGTTCACCGCCAGCGCCCAGAGATTCACCCAGTCCATGGCGCCGAGCGGGTCGGCCTCGTTAAGCCGGGCGCGTGCGTCCAGCCGCTGCAGCAAGCCGGGCGCGCGGCGGCGCACGCGCAACCCGCCGGGCAATTCGCCATCGGTGCGCAGGCCGCGGTCGATGCAGGCCGCCATCGCGGCGCGCAGTCGGGCGATGCCGGCCGAGACCTCGGCCTCGCTGCGCTGGCTGGCCTCGTTGGCGCGCATCAGGGCGGCGATCGACAGGCCGGCGGAATCGGCGCGGGCCAGCAGTTCGGCGGTATTGGCGAAGGGGTGCGGCACGTCGCGCGGGGCCGGCGCGGCATTCGCCAGTGGCGCGCCGTGCTCGTCCACCACGAAGCCGCCGCCGACCGAATAGTAGATCCGCACCGTGTCGGGATGGCCCGCCGCCCGGGCCGTCAGGCGCAGCCCATTGGTGTGCAGCGGCAGCGCCTTGCGCGGGTGAAACACGATGTCGCCCTGCGGGTCGAAGGCGATGCGCCGGCCATTTGGCAGCGTCAGGCGGCGCTGCGCGCGCACCTGCTGCACCACCGCCGCGGCGTCGTCCGGGTCGATGCTGTCGGGCCGCGCGCCGGTCAGGCCGAGCATGACGGCCGCATCGGTGGCGTGGCCCTTTCCCGTCAGGGCCAGTGAGCCGAAGAGCTCGACGCGCAGATGCTCGGGCGGCGCCGCGGGATCGAGGGCATCGACGAAGGCGGCCGCCGCGACCATGGGGCCGACCGTATGCGAACTGGATGGGCCGACGCCGATCCGGAACAGGTCGAACAGGCCGATCCAGGGGGTCGCCGATCGGGTCATGCCGGCGAGGCTAGAACAGAAACGGACCGGCGACATCATGCGATCGGGGACCTGTGCCGGAGGCGGCGGCGCGCCGATCCGGTCCTGCGTGCGCGTCAGCCGGAGGGATCGCGATGCAGTTCGACCGCGATGCCCTCCAGGCCCGGCACGGCCGGGTAGCGGCGCATCACCTCGGGGTCGTGGCCGGGCACGATATGCCGGGGGCTGGGCGCCAGCGCGCGCAGCTTGTCGAAGCCGTCCAGCATCATCCCGACATGGAAGCAGGTCGTAAACGGCCGGTTGCTGTCCATGTTCTCGTAGAAATGCGTGACGTCGGAGGCGAGCACCACCGGCCCGCGCACGGTGTTCACGCGCACGCATTGCAGCCCCATGGAATGGCCGCCCATGGCGTGCAGGGTGATACCCGGCGCGACCTCGCTGTCGCCCATGTGGAACACCGTGCGGTCGGCGAAGGTCATGCGGACGATGCCGGTGACGTCCTCGACCTCGAAGGAATGGCGCAGCTTCTTGTGCTTCATGAAGTGGCCGCAGGCGTAGTGCATCTCGGCCTCCTGCAGGTGGAAGCGCGCCTTGGCGAATTTGTGGAAGCTGCCGACATGGTCGTAGTGGAGGTGGGTCAGCACCACGTCCTCCACCGCGTCGGGATCGACGCCCAGCAGCGGCAGGCTGTCGATCGGGCAGCGCAGGTATTCGCGCTTGCGCCGTGCCGCGACCTCGGCGGTGAAGCCGGTGTCGATGATGATGGCGCGGTCCTCGTTCACCGCGACCCAGACGAAGTAGTCCATCGGCATCGGCGCGTCGTGCGGGTCGCCGCCGATGAAGTGCTCGTGGCGCCGGGCGTCGCGCTTGGCGTAGCGCAGGGCCAGGACGCGGTAGACGGGGTCGGTCATGCGGCGGTCTCCGGGGTGGTGCGGGTCAGGTGCTGGCGCGCTGGATGATCTCGAAGCCGAGGTCGATGCGGATGCGTTCGTCCGACCGCCCCTGGATGCGGTCGAGCAGGATCTCCGCGCTGCGCCGCCCCAGTTCGAGGCGCGGCAGCCGCAGCGTGGTGATCGCGGGGTTGAGGTGCCGCAGCAGGTCGATATCGTCGAAGCTCGCGATGGCGATGCGGCCAGGCACCGCCAGGCTGCGCCGCTGGCATTCCAGCAGCGCGCCGGCCGCCAGCACGTCGCCGGCGAAGAACACGGCATCGACCGCCGGCGCCATGGCTTCCAGGCGCGCGATCGCCTCGCAGCCCGAGGCCAGACCGGGCGGCATTTCGAGCATGATGCGCGGGTCGGTGGGCAGCCCGGCTTCGGCCAGCGCGGCGGCGTAGCCGCGGCGGCGTTCCTGCGACCGGACATTGTGGGCCTGCGGCAGCGTGACCAGCGCGATGCGGCGATAGCCCAGCCGCACCAGGTGCTGCGTCATGGCCTTCGCCGCATCCACGTTGGAATAGCTGACGACCATGTCGATCGGGTCGTCGGCCAGCGTGCCGTTCTCGACCACCGGCACGCCGGCGCGCCGCACCAGCGCGCGCAGCGCCGGCGCATGCGTCGTGTTGTGCAGCACCAGCCCCGCCACGCGCTGCGCCAGGAAGGCGGTGACCAGCGCTTCCTCGACCTGCGGGCTGTAGGCGCTGTCCGCGACCATCAGGTGATAGCCGTGCCGGGCCAGCACGTCGGAAATGCCCTGGATGGTGTCGGCATATAGCGTGTTGCGGATGCTCGGCACCACCAGGCCGACCACCTTCGACCGGCTGGAGGAGAGGCTGCCGGCCAGGTGGTTGGGCACATAGCCGACGGCGCGGACCGCGTCGTCCACGCGCCGGCGTATCTCCAGCGAGACACGATCGGGCGTGCTGAGCGCGCGCGAGACGGTCATGGTGGACACGCCGGCGCGCTCGGCAACGTCGCGCATGCGGATGGTGCCCTCGCCGGGGCGCGCGCGGCGTTTCGAAGCGTCGCCCTTCGCCGCGCTGCCGTCTTGCACCGGACTGCCGTCTTGCATGCGTCGTACCGTCCGTCTCCAGCGATACGCCCGTCATACCGGCCGAATCGATCCGGTATCCACATCGCGGCCGACGCCGCCGGCGCGCTGCGGCGCCCCGTCCGGCCAGGCCAGGGCGCGACCGGTCACTCGACCGCGATCCGCGCCTCACGCACCACGCGGCCGATCTTGTCCACGTCGCCCTGCAGCAGCGTGGCCATCTGGGCCGGCGTGCCGCCCACCACCAGAGAACCCAGATCGAGCAGCCGCGCGCGCCCTTCCGGCGTGCCGACGATGGCCATGAACTCGCGGTTCAGCCGGTCCACGACCGGCGCGGGAATGCCGGCCGGCCCGATCACCGCATACCATTCCACGATGTCGAAGCCGGGCAGCGCGGCCTCGGCGATGCTCGGCACGTCTGGCAGGTAGGGCTGGCGCTGCGCCGAGGTGACGCCAAGCGCCCGCACCGCCCCCGTCCGCGCATGCGGCAGGGTCGAGCTGCCATTGCCGAACATCATCTGGATCTCGCCGGCCACCAGCGCGGCGATGGCCGGGCCGCCGCCGCGATAGGGCACGTGCACCATGTCGATGCCGGTCATCAGCTTGAACATCTCGCCCGAGATGTGCACCGCCGACCCGATCCCTGGCGACCCGAAGGACAGTTTGCCGGGGTTGGCCTTGCCATAGTCGATGAGCTCGCGCACCGAATGCACCGGCAGGCTCGGGTGTACGGCCAGGATATTCGCCACGTCCGCCAGGTGCAGGATGGGCGTGACGTCGTTGACCGGGTGGTAGGGCTGGCGCGTCAGCAGCGCGGCCGAGACCAGCGTGCTGGTGACGATGCCGATGTTGTGCCCGTCGGGCGCGGAGCGCAGCAGCTCCGCCGTGCCGATCGCGCCCGAGGCGCCGCCGCGGTTTTCGATGACCACCGGCTGGCCGAGCGCGGTGGAGAGCGGCGGCTGGATGATTCGCGCGAGGATGTCCGTGGTGCCGCCCGGTGGCCACGGGATCACCAGGCGGATGGGGCGGCTGGGCCAGGCCTGGGCCGAGGCGATGCCGGGAGCGGCCAGCATCGCGGCCGCGCCCGTCAGCAGGTTCCGTCGTTTCATTCTTGTCTCCTCCCTTGGTGTATTCGGGTTCAGCTTGCCGTCCAGCCTCCGTCGATCGGCAGGGCGGCACCGGTGATGTCGTCCCCCGCCGGGCTGCACAGGAAGACCACCATGGCGGCGATCGCCTCGGGGCGGATGAAGCGCCGGGTTGGCTGCTTGCCGCCGAGGAATTCCGCGACGGCCGCGTCCCGGTCGGTCTGACCGCGCGCGGCCATGCCGGCGGCGATGCGCGCGTCGATGGCCGGCGTCGGCGTGGAGCCGGGGCACAACGCATTGCAGGTGATGCCGTCCTGCAGCGTCTCCATCGCCACGGCGCGGGTCAGGCCGATCAGCGCGGTCTTGGTGGTGACGTAGCCGACGCGCCCTGCCCCGCCGAACAGACCATAGACCGAAGACATGTTGACGATGCGCCCCCAGCCGCGCGCCCGCATGCCGGGCAGCGCGAGACGGATCGCGTGGAAGGGCGCCGAGAGGTTCACCGCCAGGTCGGCATCCCATGCGGCGGGCGTCATCTGCTCGATCGGCAGGAGATGCCGCGTGACGGCGTTGTTCACCAGGATATCCGGGGCAGCGCCGAGCGCATCCATCAGCGCATCGACGCCGGTGGCGGCGGCGAGGTTGGCTTGGCGATAGGCCGCGCTCACGGCGTGGCGTGCCGCGAGATCCCCGGCGATGGCATCGCCGTCGGCTGCGGGCAGCAGGCCGTGGATCGTGACCGCGCAGCCGGCCGCGGCGAGCGCCTCGGCAATGGCAAGGCCGATGCCGCCGGTCGAGCCGGTGACCAGGGCGGTGCGTCCCGACAGCGCCATTGCCTGCATGCCTCACCCTTCGCTGGGCTCTGTGATCGGTAACCTATGGAGGTCGTCGCAGGGCCGCAAGGCGCAATACACCATGCGAACCTGTTGCGCGGCTTGGCCACTGGGCCATGATACCGATACCTCAAACATCGGACAGGGATCCGCAGGAAAGGACGGCATGCCAGGCAGGATGGCGATGGGCCGCCGCCCGACATCGCAGCGCCATGCGTTCCGTGACCGGCTGCCACCCCCGGCGCCGACCGACGCGATCCAGCGCGTGGCATCCTGCGGTGCGGCGGTGTCGCGCGCTTTCGCTTCGCCAGGCGGCTGGCTGGCATCGGTCATGCCCGCCGTAGCGGCCGCCGCATGGGTCGATGCGCGGGTGCCGCACCGCCTGCCCGCCCTTGGCCCGTGGAAGCAGGTCCACGGGCGGATACCGGTGTGGCGGCGCATCCAGGGCGATGCCGCCCGCCGGCGCGGTGTTGGCGCGGCAGCGCAACTGGCGCGACACTGCGTGCCATGACCCATACCGATACGGCAGGCGGGGCGCCGATCGCCCCGGTGAGCACGGCCCTGGCCGACTTCGTGACAGCAACACGCTGGACCGACATTCCCGCCGCCTTGCAGCACGACGCGAAGCGCGCGTTGCTGAACCACCTGGGCTGCGCAATCGGCGTCGCGCAGGATCCGGCGGTGCGGACGGCGCTCGCGGTGATGCGGCCCTTCTCCGGCGCGGCCTCGGCGACCGTGGTCGCGCAGGGCCTGCAGCTGGACCCGATGGCAGCGAGCTTCGTCAATGCCATCGCGTCCAACCTGCTCGACTACGACGACACGCATCTCGCGACCGTCATTCATCCGACCGCGCCGGTGGCGCCGCCGGTGCTGGCGCTGGCGGAACAGCGGGGCCTGCCGGGCGCGGCGGCGCTGCATGCCATCGTGCTCGGCATCGAGGTCGCGTGCCGGGTCGGGCTTGGCGTCTCGCCCGGCCATTACGCGCGCGGCTGGCACATCACCGCGAGTGCCGGCGTGTTCGGCGCGGCGGCCGGCTGCGCGAAGCTGCTCGGCCTGAGCGCGGCGCAGACCGCACATGCGATCGGTATCGCCGCGAGCCAGTCCAGCGGGCTGGTGGAGAACCTGCCCACGGCGGCGAAGAACGTCGCAGTCGGCAATGCCGCGCGCAACGGCATGCTGGCCGCGCTGTTCGCCGAAGCCGGCTACGAGGCGGCGCCGAGCGCGATCGAGGGGCCGCTCGGCTGGGCGCGCGCGACCGGCGATGCGCCGGACCTGGCGGCGATGACGGGCGGGCTCGGCACGCGGTGGGAGGCGGCGCGCAACACCTACAAGCCCTATCCTGCCGGCATCGTGTTCCATGCCGTGATCGATGCCTGCCTGGCGCTGCGCGAGGAGATCGGCGGCAACGCACAGCGGATCGAGAGCGTGGTCGTCGCCGGCGACGCGCTGCTGCTGGCCCGCGGCGACCGGGTGGTCCGCAACGAGCGCGATGCGCGCGTCAGCATCCACCATGCCGCTGCCATCGCGCTGACGCTGGGACGCGCGGGTGTGGCGGAGTTCGAGATGCCGGCGGTGCGGGATGCGGCGCTGGCGGGCTTTCGCGGGAAGGTCGTGGCGCAGCTGGACGAGGCCCTGCCGCGCGGCGCGGCGCGCGTGCAGCTGCGCATGGCGGATGGGCAGGAGTTGGTGCGCACCGTCACGACGCCGCGCGGCAGCCTGGAGGTGCCGCTGACGGATGCGGAGCTGGAGGCGAAGTTCCGCGACAATGCGCGGCTGGGCGGGGTTCAGGATCGCGCGGATGCGGTCATCGGCGCGGTGTGGGGGCTGGATGCGGCGCCGTCGGTGCGCGGGGTGATGGCGCTGCTGGCGTGACGCCAGGCCGCGCTGCCACCACCCAGTCCCGGAAGGCCCGCAACGCCGGCAGGTCGGCCGAGGCCTCGGGATAGGCCAGCGCATAGCCCTCCCCGGTATCCAGTGGCCGGTCGAAGGGCACCACCAGGCGGCCGCGCAGCAACTCCTCCTCGATCATGAAGCGTGGCATCAGCGCGACGCCAAGCCCCTGCGCCGCGGCCTCGGCGACCATCGCGTGGTGGTGGAACTGCGGGCCACGAAAGCCATCCATGCCGACGGCGCCCACCATCGCCAGCCAATCCGACCATGCCCGCGGTCGTGTCGAGTGCTGCAGCAGCGTGTGCCGCGCGAGATCGGCGATGGTGGCGAGGCTCCCGGCCAGCCCGGGCGCGCAGACCGGCACGCGCAGATCGTCCACCAGGCGATGGCTGACGATCCCCGGCCGCGCGCCGGCATCGAGCATCATCGCCGCATCGACGCCTTCCGCCGAGAAATCGAGCGGCGTCGGCCGCGTGGTGTAGTTGCGGAAGTTGACGACGATGCTGGGATGCGCGGCGAGGAAGCGCGGCAGCCGCGGCATCAGCCACCGCGTCCCGAAGGTCGGCTGCACGGCGATGGTCAGCGTCCCGCCGGTGCCCTGGTGCGCCACGACTTCCAGCGTCGCGCTCTCGATGCGCGCCAGCGCAACGCGCACCTGCGGCGCATAGGCGGCGGCGGCGGCCGTCAGCACCAGCCGCTGCCGCACGCGCAGGAACAGGCGCACGCCGAGCAGCGCCTCCAGCCCCGCCAGCTGCCGGCTCACCGCGCTCTGCGTCAGGTGCAACTCCTCCGCGGCGCGCGAGACGGACAGGTGGCGCGCGCAGGCCTCGAAGGCCTGGAGCGCGGCGGTGGGCGGTGTATGGCGACGCATGGCGAGACCCGGACTTCATGCCGAACCGTCATGAAGGCATGAGGGAGTTTCGGTTGCCACCCCCCGCAATTCGCCAAACACTCTCAGCCATACGGAGCGGGGACCACCGCGCCCATGCGGGTGGCGCATGAACCGCGCCGCCCGCGCGCCGTCGGACCGAACCCGGCGGCAGGGGAAGGCTGGCATCGCGGCGAACCAAGGAGGCCTCATGACCGACACGTTCCGTTCCCTGCCGCGCCGCTCCCTGCTGGGGGCCACCGCAGCGCTCGCGGCCATGCCGGTCGGGGCCGCCCATGCGGCCTGGCAGCCATCCCAGCCCATCCGCCTGTTCATCGGCTACCCGCCCGGCGGCGCGGTGGACATCCTGTTCCGCGTGGTGGCGGAGGGCATGCAGCGCGTGCGCGGCGTCGCGACCGTGCCGGAGGTGCGCTCGGGCGCCTATGGCTTCATCGCCGCCCAGGCCGCCGCGCGCGCCGCGCCCGACGGCACCACCCTGGCCAGCGCGATCATGGGCATGATGAGCGTCGCCCCGGCCATCCCCGGCATTCCGGTGCCCTTCGACCTCGACCGCGAATTGACGCCGGTGGTGAACCTGGCCGGTACGCCGATGGCGCTGGTCGTGCGGCCGAACGCGCCGTTCAACGACATCGACGGGCTGATCGCCTATGCGCGGGAACGCAATGGCACGGCCACCTTCGCGTCGTCGGGCAATGGGTCGATCAACCAGCTCGGCGCGCTGCTGTTCGCCAATGCGGCGGGCGTCACTTTGAACCACATCTCCTATCGCGGCGGCGCGCCGGCGCTGCTCGACGTGTCGGCCGGGCGGGTCGACATGATGGTGGCGAATGTCGCCGAGGTCGCCGGCAGCATCCGGGGCGGGCAGTTGAAGGGTCTCGGCGTCACGGCGGCGGAGCCGACGCCGCTCATGCCGGAACTGGCGCCGCTGGCCGGCCGCTTCCCGACGCTGGAAATCAACAACTGGTTCGGCATGGTCGGCCCCGCCGGCCTGCCGACCGAGATCCGCGACGGGCTGTTCGATATCTTCCAGGCGGCGCTGCGCGACCCGCAGACTGCGCGCACGCTGATGGAGCGCGGCCTGATCCCGATCGGCGAGCCCGGCCCGGCCTTCGCCGAGCGCATCCAGCGCGACCGCGCCCGTTGGCGTCAGGTGGTCGCGACCAACAACATCCGCGGCGACTGACCCGTCCCTCCCGCATCGCCGCTTCATCATCGCGTCCAAGGAACACCATGGCTGCGTCGCTTTCGCTCGGCATCGACATTGGCGGTACCTTCACCGACCTGGTCATCCTCGATCCACGGGATGGCCGGGCGGTGATCTGGAAGGAGAGCACGACACCCGACGACCCCTCGCGCGGGGCCATCACCGGGTTGAATCGGCTGCTGGAGAAGGGCGGCATCGCGCCCACCTCGATCGGCCGCGTGGTGCATGCCACCACGCTCTTCACCAATGCGCTGATCGAGCGGAAGGGCGCGGCGACCGGACTGCTGACGACGGACGGCTTCACCGACGTGCTCGAGATTGCGCGCGAGCGGAAGTACGAGCTGTACGACCTGTTCCTGGAAATGCCGGCGCCGCTCGTGCCGCGGCCCTGGCGGCGGCCGGCACTGGAGCGGCTCGGTCCCGATGGCAGCGTGGAGCGCGCGCTCGATGTCGATGCCGCGCTGCGCGAGGTCGAGGCGGTGGTCGCGCAGGGCGTGACGAGCCTCGCCATCTGCTTCCTGCACGCCTATGCCAATCCTGTGCATGAGCACATGGCGGCGGAGGCGATCGTGAAACGCTTCCCGTCGCTGTCGCTCTCGCTGTCGTCGGAGCTGTCGCCCGAGATCCGCGAATACCCGCGCATGGTGACGACGGTCGCCAACGCCTATGTCCGGCCGATCGCGGAGACCTACCTCGACACGCTGGAAGCGGCACTGAAGGGTGCTGGCATTCCGGGCGGCCTGTTCCTGATGCTGTCCAATGGCGGGCTGACGCATGTTGCGGAAGCCAAGCGCGCGCCGGTGCAATTGCTGGAAAGCGGCCCGGCGGCCGGCGCGCTGGCCGGCGCCTGGTTCGGCCGCCACGCCGGGCTCGACCGCGTGCTGGCCTTCGACATGGGCGGCACCACGGCGAAGCTGGCGCTGGTCGATGATGGCCAACCGCTGGTGGCCTGGGGATTCGAGGCGGCCCGGACCAAGCGCTTCCTGCGTGGTTCCGGCTTCCCGATCCAGATTGCGACCGTCGAGCTGATCGAGATCGGTGCTGGCGGCGGGTCGATCGCGCGGCGCAGCGAGCTCGGCACGCTGCATGTCGGGCCGGACAGCGCGGGCGCGCAGCCCGGCCCGGTCTGCTACGGCCGCGGCGGGTCGGAACCGACGGTGACCGACAGCGATCTCGCGCTCGGCTACCTGAACGCTGATTTCTTCCTCGGCGGCACCATGACCATCGACGCGAACAAGGCCGGCGCGGCGCTCGGCGGGTTGGCCGGCACGCTGGGCCTGGACGCAGCGCGCGGCGCCTTCGGCATCCATGACGTGGTGAACGAGAACATGGCCGGCGCGGCGCGCGTCGCCATCGCGGAACGCGGGCGCGTGCCGCAGGATTATGCGCTGCTCGCGACGGGCGGCGCGGCGCCGGTCCATGCCTGGCATGTCGGGCGCAAACTGGGCGTGAACCGCGTGGTCTGCCCGCCCGGGGCGGGCGCGGGCAGCACCATCGGGATGCTGATGGCACCAGCGCGCATCGACCGCGTCGCGTCCTTCAACACGCCGCTCGCCGCTGCGGATTGGGCGGCGGCTGCGCGCATCTTCGCGACGCTGGAGGCGGATGCGCTGGCCGTGGTCGGCGCGACCGGCGCGGATCTGGCGCGGCGCGAGATCCGTCGGCTCGCCGACATGCGCTATGTCGGGCAGGGGTCGGAGATCACCGTCGCACTGCCGGATGCGCTGACGAGCGAGGCCGTGCTGGCCGCCTTTGAAGCCGCCTACCGCGTGCTGTTCGGGCGCACGCCGCCGGGCGCGAATGCGCAGTTCGTCGCGCTGCGCCTGGCGGTTTCGGCGCCCATGCCCGGTGCCGGTGGCACGCTGAGGCTCGATGGTCTTGGCGGCGGCGCGGTCGCGCTGAAGGGGCATCGCGCCGTCCACTTCCCGGATGCCGGGGGCACGGTGACCACGCCGGTCTATGACCGCTACGCGCTGCCCACCGGCACGCAGCTCGAAGGCCCCGCGGTCTTCGAGGAGAACGAGAGCACCTTCATTGTCGGCCCCGGCGCGCGCATCGCCGTGCTGCCCGACGGTTCCATCCTGGCGGAGCGCATCGCATGAGCCGGACCTTCGACGCGGTCGAGCTGGAACTTCTCTGGCGCCGCCTGATCTCCCTGGTGGACGAGGCGGCGGCGGCGCTGGTGCGGACCTCCTTCTCGACGCTGGTGCGGGAATCCTACGACTTTTCCTGCGTGGTCACGGATGCCGACGGGCAGTCGCTGGTGCAGGCGACGGAGAGCATCCCGTCCTTCATCGGCACGCTGCCTGAGACGGTGAAGCACTTCATCCGCTTCTTCCCGATCGACACGCTGCAGCCGGGCGACGTGCTCATCACCAACGATTTGTGGCTCGGCACCGGTCACCTGCCTGACATCACCGTGGCAAAGCCGATCTTCCGCGATGGACGCGTGGTGGCGTTCAGCGCCAGCACGGCGCATGCACCCGACATCGGCGGCAAGATCCGCAGCCCCGAGCCGCGCGAGGTCTTCGAGGAAGGCTTGCAGATCCCGCCGCTGAAGCTGATGCGCGCCGGCGTGACCGACGACACGCTGGTCGCGATGATCCGGCAGAACGTGCGCACGCCGGAGCAGACGATGGGTGACCTTTGGGCGCAGGTCGTCGCACTCGACCTGATGGAGGAACGCCTGCATGTGCTGATGGAGCAGGCGCAGCTGCCAGACCTCACGGACCTGGCCGCCGAGATCCATCGGCGCTGCGAGACGGCGATGCGCGCCGCGATCGCCGCGCTGCCGGATGGCACCTATCGCAGCGAGCTCAAGACCGACGGGCTGCTCGACACGCCCATCACCATCAAGCTGGCGCTGACCATCGCCGGGGACACGATCACCGCGGATTTCACCGGAACGGATGCGCAGGTGGACCGGGCGATCAATTGTGCGCTCTGCTACACCTACGCCATGGTGATGTACGGGGTGAAGGTCTGCACCAGCCCCACTTTGCCGAACAATGAAGGCGCCTGGCGGCCGATCTCGATCGTCGCACCGCCGGGCTGCATCGTGAACCCGCAGTTTCCGTCGCCGGGCGGGTCGCGCATGCTGATCGGGCACTACCTGCCGATGCTGGTCTTCGGGTGCCTCGGCCAGGTCGTGCCAGACCGCGTGATGGCCGCCTGCGGATCGCCGATGTGGGGCATGAACCAATCCGGCGTGAACGCGGCCGGCAAGCCCTACGCCAACATGTTCTTCTTCAACGGAGGCATGGGCGGCAATGTGCATGGGGACGGCATTTCCTGCCTGTCCTGGCCGTCCAACGTGTCCTCCACCGCGGTCGAGATCAGCGAGCACATCGCGCCCATCCGTATCCACCACAAGCGCCTTCGCCCGGACAGCGGGGGGCCGGGGCGGCATCGCGGCGGGCTGGGGCAGGAGATCCTGCTGGAGAGCCATTCGCCCACGCCGATCGCCGTGTCCTTCCTGGCCGAGCGCACCATCTTCCCAGCCTTCGGCATCGAGGGCGGGCAGGATGGCGCGCCGGGGGTGCTGAAGATCAATGGCAAGCAGGTCGATCCCAAGCGGCAGTATGTCCTCAAGGCGGGGGACACGGTGTCGATGTCGACGCCGGGTGGTGGTGGGCATGGCGACCCGCGCGAACGATCGGAGGCGGCGCGGGCGCGGGATGTTGCGGCGGGGTATGTGGCGCGCGATTGGCGGTGACTGCCTGGCGGTGGCGGGCCCATGGCCCACCTGGAGCCGCTGGAAATGCGAGGCACGGCTGCTTCTGCTTGGCTGGCAGGTGACCTCCAGCAACGTCCGCACATGAATGCGCCATGGGCCATCACCAATGGCAGATGGTGATTAGGCTCAGGACCCATTAATCGCATGGAGCGACGCGGCGATGTGCGATTCTGGGCGTGGTGGCGGTGCCGCCATGCCTACGCCGCCGTTCCTGCTGACGACTGCCCAGATGCGGCGGCTGTCACCGCACTTCCCACTCTCGCACGGCATGCCGCGCGTGGATGACCGCCGCGTGCTGAGCGGCATCATCTACGTGATCCGCCATGGCCTACAGTGGCGCGATGCGCCCACCGCCTACGGTCCCTACAAGACGCTCTACAACCGCTTGGTCCGCTGGAGCCCGATGGGCGTGTTGGACCGCATCTTCGCAGCCCTCGGGGCTGAACGCGGCCCGCCCGAGCGGCTGATGATCGACAGCACGCACCTCAAGGCGCATCGCACCGCCGCGAGCCTCCTCCAAAAGGGGCCTTTCCCCGCTGCATCGGCCGCACCAAGGGCGGGCTGAACTCAAAGCTTCACGCCGCCTGCGACGGCCAGGGAAGACCCGTGGTCCTGCTGCTCACCGAAGGCGAGGCCAGTGACCAAAGTGACCATCGCGGCGCTGCCTTGATGCTGCACAAGCTCCCGCCAGCCCGCGAAGGCGTCGGCGACCGTGGCTACGACCGCGGTGGCTTCCGCGCCGAACTGGCGGCCCGCGGCATCGCCCCATGCATCCCATCAACCCGCTGTCGGAAGGTACCAATCCCACACAACGCCACGCTGTATGGTCAGCGCCACCGCCTCGAGATCGTGTTCGGCAGGCTCAAGGATTGGCGCCGCATCGCCATGCGCTACGACCGCTGCGCCCACACTTTCTTCAGCGCCATCTCGCTCGCCGCCACCGTCATCTTCTTGCTCGGGCAATGAGTCCTGAGCTTATATTTCGTAAGGAGCCGCGGAAAAAAGCCTATCGTTCAACGGCTTAAGCTTGCGGATGAGATTGACCTACTCTCGAGGTTCGGTGCCTCGCCGTTCTGTCCCGCCGGCATTCGGCGCTGGTTGCGCACGCGAACCATCAAGGTCCACGCGCGATCCCCGGCCAAACCTGCGCCTCAGGGCGATGCCCTGACAACGAGAGACAGTGTATGAGAGAGAAGAATGGAGCAGCGGCAGAAACCGGAATCCAACCTTCTCTGGCACTGACCGCGCCGTAGCGAGGCGACGCTGGGCATGGACGCATGGGCGGGCGCTCGGCATCGTCACAGAGAACTGCCGCCGCAGATCAGCATCTGCTGGCCGGTGATGGCGCCGGCCTCCGGGCCCAGCAGGAAGGCCGTAAGCGCCGCAACCTCTTCCGGGCGTATGTAGCGCCCGATCGGCGGCAGCTTCGGTACCACGGCGCTGCGTGCGGGGTCGCGCAGCATGGGCGTGTCGGTCGCCGCAGGCGCCACCACATTGGCGGTGATCCCGCGCGGCGCGAGTTCGATCGCCCAGGACCGCACCATGGCGACCAACGCCGCCTTGGTCGCAGCGTATTGGCTGCGCCCTGCCGCCCCCGCCGCGGTGCGGCTGCCGACCAGGATGATGCGACCGCCATTCGGCATGTGCGGCACCAGCAGGTCCGCGAGCAGCGATGCCGCCTCGACATGCAGGCGCCACAGCTTACGCCCTGCCTCCGCGTCCAGCGCGCCGATCACGCCGCCGCGCATCAACCCGGCGGCGTGGACGAAGGCGGTGGGGTTCAGGTCCGCGACGGCGGTCGGCAGGGCGGTCGCATTGAGCAGGTCGACGGAACGATGCGTGAAGCGGGCATCGGCCAGACCCGGATCGCTGCGGCTGAGGCCGGTGACGCGCCAGCCCTCGCGCAGCAATCGCGTAGCGATGGCCAAGCCAATGCCGGAGCTGGCGCCGGTGACGATCGCGTGGCCCGCAGCAGTCTCCGAGGTCATGTGGACTCTCCCCGTGGCGGTCGCGCTGCGCTTGACAGTGCGGTCGCCTGACGGATAGCAAGACACTTGTTATCGAACAAGTGTTCGCAATCCGATCATTCAACCCAGGGAGGCGCGGTGGTGGACGGAACACAGGCTCGCGTCGAAAACCCGAAGAACTTGGTTCAGTCCGTCGCCAAGGCCTTCGCGGTGCTGAAGGCTTTTGGACCCGACCGGCCCGAACTCACCGTGGCCGAGGTCGCGGCGAAGACCGGCCATGACCGCGGCACCGCCTTCCGCCTGATCCATACGCTCGTCGGCCTCGGCTACCTGCGTCCGGTTCCGGAGGGGCGGCGCTTCCGCCTGACGTTGAAATGCCTCGAACTCGGCTATGCCGCGCTGTCGGCAGGCGACCTGCCGACGCATGCCCGGCCGCTGCTGCGCGAGCTGGTGCCCGATGTGGCCGATGCCGGCTCGCTCGGCGTACTGGAGAAGGGCGAGGTCATCTACCTCGCGCGCGTCGACGCCGGCTTGGAGCGGCATGGTGTTGTCCGTCGCCCCGGCACGCGCATCGGTGCCTATGCGACTGCATTGGGCCAGGCGATCCTGGCCTGGCTGCCGCGTGAAGCGCAGGTCGCGCAGCTCGAGAGCGTGCCGCGCGTGAAGCTGTCCGATCGCACGGTGACCGAGCTGGATGCATTGCTGGCGCGGCTCGATGAGGTGCGGGCGCGCGGCTACGCCGTCTCGGATGGCGAGAACGCCTATGGGTTGCGGACCGTCGCCGCCCCGGTTCTGGATGCGGCGGGTGCGCCGGCGGCCGGAGTCAGCCTGACCATCGGCGGGGGGCGATTGGCGCTGCCGGACTTCATCGCGCTGACCGCACCGCATGTGCGCGCGCTGGCCGAGGAACTCGGCACCGGGCTGCGCCTGTCCTTCGGCACCATCGGGCCCGGCGGGTCGTCGCGATGACCTGGCCAGTTCTGCGCCTGGTCGCCGACGACCTGACCGGCGCGCTGGACTCGGCCGCTGAACTGACCGGCCTGTGCGGCCCCGTCCCGCTTCGTTGGACAGGCTGCCACGACGTTGCGGGCAGCCTCGCTTTCGATACCGGCACGCGGGAGGCGTCGCGTGACGCCGCGATAGGAACGATGCGCAGCGTCGCTCCGGCGCTGCGCGGCGCGGACATCGCCTTCAAGAAAATCGACAGCCTGCTGCGCGGCCACGTCGCGGCGGAGCTGGCGGTTTGTATCGAGATGGGCGGCTGGCGGCATGTCGTGCTCGCCCCAGCCTTTCCGGCGCAGGGGCGCATCACCCGGCAAGGGCGCGTGATGGCACGGCAGGCCGATGGCACGCTTGCCACCGTCGCGCCGGACCTGCCTGCCTTGCTTGCCGCGGAAGGGTTGCAGGCACGACGTGGCGATCCTTCGGCGCCGCTGCCGCCGGGACTGTCGGTCTTCGATGCCGAGGACGAGGCGGATCTCGGGACCATCGTCGCGCGCGGGCGTGCTGCGGCGGCCCCGGTCCTGTGGTGCGGAAGCGGCGGCCTGGCGCGGGCGCTGGCCGGCCCGGCCACAGCGGAGGCCAGCGCTGTGCTGCGTGCCCCGGTGCTGGGGCTGTTCGGTTCCGACCAGGCCGCAACGGCGCGCCAACTGGCCGCCTGTGGCGACTGCGCCATGGCCGTCACGGCCGGCGATGATGCGACGGCCGCCCGCGTCAGGCGGATGATGGATACGAAAGGCGTGGCGATGGTGAGCGTCGCACTGCCCGATGGCGTCGCTCGCGCCGAGGCCGCGCAACGCATCTGCGCGGTGATGGCGGCGCTCACGCAGCGCCTGCCGCAGCCTGGCACCCTGATCGTGGCGGGCGGGGAGACGCTGCGGGCGATCTGCGATGCGCTCGGCGCGCGCGGGCTGAACGCCGTCGGCATCGTGCAGCCTGGCGTGCCGCGCTCCGTCCTGCGCGGCGGCGTGTGGGACGGCGCGGCAGTCGTCTCGAAATCCGGTGCCTTCGGCGGCGATGCCTTCTGGCGCGACCTGCTGGCGGATTCTGACCTGACGTCCTGGAGCGTTCACGCATGACGATGCCGCACCTCGCGATTACCATGGGCGATCCGGCGGGCATCGGCCCCGAGATCATCGTCAAGGCGTGTGGCGCGCTGCGCGAGCGGATCGACGCCGGCGCGTTGCGTCTGCTGGTGATCGGCAGCGGCGCCGCGCTGGAGCGCGCGCGCGACGCGCTGGCGCCGGCGCTGGCCTTCCCGAAGGTGACTGTCGATCACGGCGATTGGCCCGCGCTGGCCTTCCTCCAGGCCGGGCCCGAGGGCGCGCCGATCACGCCGGGCGTGCTCAGCGCCGATGCCGGCCGATTCGCCTACCAGGCGATCGAGCACGGCGTTCGTCTGGCGCAGTCCGGCCGCGTCGGCGCCATCGTCACCGCGCCGCTCAACAAGGAAGCGCTGAACAAGGCCGGCTACCATTATGCCGGCCATACCGAGATGCTGGCGGAGCTCACCGGCGTGAAGGGCAGCGTGATGCTGCTGGCGCACGGCAACATGCGCGTCAGCCATGTCACGACGCATTGCGCGCTGCAGGATGTGCCGAAGCGCGTCACGCCGCAGCGCATCCGCCTGGTGCTGGACCTGACGCAGCAGGCGCTGCGCGGCCTCGGCATCGAGAAGCCGCACATCGCCGTCGCCGCGCTGAACCCGCATGCCGGCGAGGGCGGGCTGTTCGGCCGGCAGGATATCGATGTGGTGGCGCCGACCATCGCGCAGGCCGTGGCCGATGGGATGCATGTCACCGGCCCCGTGCCGGGCGACACCGTCTTCGTGAAGCTGCGCGCCGGGCAGTTCGATGCGGTGGTCGCGATGTATCACGACCAGGGGCACATCCCGGTGAAGCTGCTCGGCTTCCATGTCGATCCCGCGACCGGGGCGTGGGATGCGCTGTCGGGCGTGAACATCACGCTCGGGCTGCCGGTGATCCGCACCTCGGTCGACCACGGCACCGCCTTCGACATCGCCGGCCGCGGGATCGCCAGCGAGCGCAGCCTGATCGAAGCCATCGAATACGCAGAACGGCTCGCCGCGCATCGCGCCACGGCTTGAGGACACGACCATGACCGACCTGCTGCAGCCCATCGACATCGACCGGCCCACGCGTATCGCCTTCGGCCCACGCCAGGTCGCCACTGTCGGGGCCTGGGCGAAGGAGAAGGGCATCACGCGCAGCCTGGTGATCGCCGACGCCTTCAACGCCGCGCGCATCGACCTGCTCGGCCTGCCCGGCGAGGTGACCGTGTTCGGCGAGGTGAAGCCCGAGCCCGACATACCCAATCTCGACGCCGCGCTCGCGGTCGCAACGCATGTCCGGGCGCAGTTGGTCATCGGCTTCGGCGGCGGCAGCGCGATGGATCTCGCCAAGCTGGTCGCCGTCCTGCCGGGCAGCGGGCAGACGCTGCACGAGGTGGTCGGACCGGAGAAGGTGGCGGGCCGCCGCGTCGCGCTCGTGCAGGTCGCGACGACGTCGGGCACCGGCAGCGAGGCGGGATCGCGCGCCCTGGTCACCGATCCGGCGACGCAGAACAAGCTTGCCGTGCAATCCCGCTTCATGATCGCCGACCTCGCGGTGGTCGATCCCGACCTGACGCTGAGCGTGCCCTCCGCGGTGACGGCAGCGACCGGCGTCGATGCGCTGGCGCATTGCGCGGAAGCCTTCACGAGCCGCAAGGCGCATCCGCTCATCGACGTCCATGCGCTGGAAGGCATCCGCCTGGTCGGACGCTTCCTTGGCCGCGCCGTGGCTGATGGCAGTGACCGCGAGGCACGGGCGGGCCTGGCGCTGGCGTCACTCTACGGCGGCTTCTGCCTGGGGCCGGTGAACACCACGGCGGGGCATGCGGTGGCCTATCCGCTGGGCACGCGCCATCACGTCGCGCATGGCCTGGCCTGTGCGGTGATCTTTCCACACACGCTGGCGTTCAATGCTCCTGCGATGCCCGAGAAGACCGCGCTGGTGCTCGACGCGCTGGGCCTTGGTGGCGCGCGCGACGTGCTGGCGGCGACCCATGGCTGGTGCGCGGCGCTGGGCATCAAGATGCGGCTGTCCGGCCTCGGCGTGCCTCAGGACGACCTGCCCATCATGGCGACGGAAGCGCACGCCATACGCCGCCTGCTCGACAACAACCCGCGCGAGATGAGCCGAGACGACATCCTCGGCATCTATCGCGCTGCCTTCTGAGGAAACGTCCATGCCCGACGCCGGCGTGATCGACCGCCCCGAGATCCTCGAGCCCTCGCCGGGCGACCCGGCGCGCATCGAGGCCTTCATCCCGACCCCCTGCGTGCAGAACCACGCGGCCTTCCTGCTGCCGCTGCCCGGTGGCGACATGGGCTGCGTGTGGTTCGGTGGCACGCAGGAAGGCGTGCCGGATATCTCGGTGCATTTTTCGCGCCTGGAAGCGGGCGCGGATCGCTGGTCGCCGGCGGAGCAGCTTTCGGATGATCCGACGCGGTCCGAGCAGAACCCGCTGCTGTTCCACGCACCGGACGGGCGTCTGTGGCTGCTGTGGACGGCGCAGGTCTCGGGCAACCAGGACACCGCGATCATCCGCCGCCGCATCTCGTCCGATGAGGGGCGCAGCTGGGGGCCGATCGAGACGCTGTTCGGCGAGCAGCCCGGCTTCGGCACCTTCATCCGCAGCCCCATCGTGGTGCTCGACAATGGCGACTGGCTGCTGCCGATCTGGCGCTGCACCAAGCCGCCGGCCGGTGCCTGGACGGGCGACCTCGACACCAGTTCGGTGATGATGTCCTCCGATGCCGGCGCAACCTGGACCGAGCATGCGGTGCCCTGCAGCACGGGTTGCGTGCACATGAGCATCGTCGATCTGCACGACGGCACGCTGGCGGCGTTCTATCGCAGCCGCTGGGCGGATTCCATCTACGTCGCGCGTTCTTCGGATGGCGGGCGGAGCTGGTCGGCGCCTGTGCCCACGGAACTGCCAAACAACAATTCATCCGTGATGGCGACGCGGCTTTCGGATGGGCGGCTCGCGATGGTCTACAACCATTCGAGCGCGGCGGATGCGACCGGGCGGCGGGTGTCGCTCTACGACGATATCGGCGGCGAGGACCTCGCCCCCGCCGCGCCCTCCAGTGGCCGCAGCGCCTTCTGGGGTGCACCGCGCGCGCCGATGACACTGGCGATCTCCGCCGACCAGGGCCGGACCTGGCCGGTACGGCGGAACCTCGAGACCGGCGACGGCTACTGCCTGACGAACAATTCGAAGGACCGGCTGAACCGGGAATTCTCCTACCCGTCGATCTGCCAGACGCCGGATGGCATGCTGCACATCGCCTACACTTACTGGCGGCAGGCCATCAAATACGTGCGCGTCGCACCCGAGTGGGCGGCGGGAGAGGACGCATGACCGCGCCGCATCCGCGCGGCGTGTTCAGCGCCGCCCTCACGCCGATCACCGAGGTCTTCGCGCCCGACCACGCGCTGTTCATCGCGCATTGCCGTCGCCTGCTGGCGGAAGGCTGCGACGGCATCGCGATGCTCGGCACCACGGGGGAAGCGAATTCCTTCTCCTCCGACGAACGGCGCGCGCTGCTGGAAGCCGTCGTCGGCGCAGGCATCGCGCCTGAATGCCTGTTGCCCGGCACCGGCGTTGCCGCGGTGAGCGAGACGGTGGCGCTGACGCGCCATGCGCTCTCGCTCGGTGTCACCACCGTCGTGATGCTGCCGCCCTTCTACTACAAGGACATCACGGAGGACGGCCTGTTCGCCGCCTATGCAGAAGTGGTGGAGCGTGTGGCCGATGCGCGGCTGCGCGTGGTGCTCTACCACATCCCGCAGATGTCGGCGGTGCCGATCCCTTTTCCGGTGATCGCGCGGCTACGTGACGCATTCCCCGGCACCTTCACCGGCATCAAGGATTCCGCCGGCGACCTCGCGCACATGGAAGCGCTGGTCGAAGCCTTCCCCGGCCTGGCCGTACTCGCCGGCGCCGATCCGCTGATGCTGCCGCTGCTACGCAAGGGCGGGGGGGGCTGCATCACCGCGACATCCAACCTGGTCGCCGCCGAGCTCGCCTTCGTGTTCCACCATTTCGCCGACCCCACCCGGGCGACAGAGGTGGAAGCGGCGCAGGCGCGCATCGTTGCCATGCGCAACCGCGCGTCGCGCTTCGCGCAGATGGCTTCGCTGAAGGCGCTTCTGGCGCGGCGCACCGGGGAGGCAGGCTGGCACCGCTTGCGGCCGCCATTGCTGCCGCTGTCGGAAGCAGAGCGGAGCGCGCTGCTCGACGACTGAGGCCATCAACAAGGCCGCCGCAACGTCGTGCGGCCATTCGGAGGGAGCACACCATGAACCGTCGTCATCTTCTGAGCACCGCCGCTGCCGGCAGCCTCGGGCTGCTGGCCGCACCGGCCATCCAGGCGCAGGAAGCCTGGCCGCGCGGCCGGCCGATCCGCGTGATCTGCCCTTGGCCGCCGGGGGCGGCGAACGACGCGCTCGCACGCCTCCTGGCGCAGAAGCTCCAGGAGAAGCTCGGCGCGACCGCCGTAGCCGAGAACCGCACCGGCGGCGCCGGCCTGGTCGGCACCAACGCCGTGCTTCAGGCAGCGCCGGATGGCTTCACGCTGCTGGCCTCGGCTTTCAACACCGCCGTCATGCCGCTGGTGCTGCGCGGTGCGACCTTCGACCCGCAGCGCGACCTCGAAGTGATGGCGCGCACGGCGCAGGCGCCGCTGGTCATGGTGATGACCGGCCAGCGCCCACAGCGCACCCTGGCCGAGGTCATCGCCGCGGCAAAGGAGAAGCCGGGCGAGTGGAATTTCGCGCTGTCCTCGCTGGGTTCGGCGGGGCATCTCGCGACCATCGAATTCTTCCGTCGCACCGGCCTTGACATCAACATGGTGACCTATCGCGGCACGCAGCCCGCGCTGACCGACCTGATGGCCGGCAATGTGCAGCTGCTCATCGACCCGAGCTTCGCCCTGCTGCCCGCCACCGGCGATGGCCGGGTCCGCGCGCTCGGCATCGCGACGGCGGAGCGCTCGGGCCTGGCGCCCACGGTGCCGACGATGGCCGAGGCCGGCCTGCCCGGCTACCAGTTCCAATCCTGGTACGGCGTCTGGGCACCGAAGGGTACGCCGGCCGAGATCAACCAGCGCGTGAACGCCCTGATGCAGGAGACGATGCGCGAGCCGGCCATCGTCGATCGGCTGAAGAGCCAGATCCTCGAACCCGTGACCGAAAGCATCGAGGAGACGCGGCGCTTCATCGCGGCGGAGATCAGCCGCGCCACCGAGTTGCTGCGCAGCGTCAATTACCAGCCCGAGTGAGGAAGACGCCCATGCTGAACAGACGAACGCTGGGGTTCGCCGCTGGCGCGATCGTGCTCGCCGCGCCACGGGTCGGGCGCGCGCAAGCGGCTTGGCCGCTCGGCCGGCCGATCCGCGTAATCTGCCCGACCCCGCCGGGTGCGGCGAACGACATGCTGGCGCGCCTGCTGGCGCAGCGGCTCCAGGACCGCCTCGGGGCGGTTGCGGTGGTCGAGAACCGACCAGGCGGGTCCGCGCTGCTCGGCACCAACATCGTGCTCCAGGCACCGCCGGACGGCTTCACGTTGCTGGCCTCGACGTTCAACACCGCGGTCATGCCGCTGGTGCTGAAGGGCGCTACGTTCGACCCGCAGACGGACCTCACCGTGATGGGACGCACGGCGCAGGCGCCGCTGGTCATGGTGATCAGCGGTACGCGGCCGGAGCGGACGGTGCAGGAGGTCGTCGCGGCGGCGAAGGCGCGGCCGCACGATTGGAACATCGCGATCTCGGCCCTGGGATCGGCCGGCCATCTGGCGACGATCGACTTCATGCGCCGCACCGGCGTCGACCTGAACGTAGTGACCTATCGCGGCACCCAGCCGGCGCTGACCGACCTGATGGGCGGCAGCGCGCAGCTGCTGATCGACCCGAGCTTCGCGCTGCTCGCCAGCCGGGCCGATGGGCGTATCCGCGCCTTGGGCATCGCGGCGGCGCAACGCTCGCCGCTGGCGGCTGATGTGCCCACCATGGCGGAAGCGGGCCTGCCGGGCTTCGAATTCACGGCGTGGTACGGCGTGTGGGGACCGAAGGGCACACCGCCCGAGATCGCCCAGCGCGTGAACGCCCTCATCCAGGAGACGATGAAGGATCCCGAGATCGCGCGGCGGCTCGCCACCCAGGTCATCGAACCGGTCGCCGAGAGCATCGAAGACAGTCGCCGCTTCATTGCCGCCGAGATCCAGCGCGCGGGGGAATTGCTGCGGAGCGTCAACTACCAGCCGGAATAGGCGCAGCGCCGATGATGATCGCGGACTCCCAGGTGCATGTCTGGGCGGCGGAGCCGGCTGACCATCCATGGCCGCAACCGCCGGCGGCGGTGGTTCAGCGTGCGGTGCCCTTCTCGCCGGATGCCTTGCTGGCGGAGATGGACCGTGCCGGCGTGCATCGTGCCGTGCTGGTGCCGCCCTCCTGGGAGGGCACCCGCAATGCGCTGAGCCTAGCCGCGGCCCGGCAGCATCCCGACCGCTTCGCCGTCATGGGCCGGCTGCCCCTGGACGCGCCGGACAGTCGGGACCGCTTCAGCGAGTGGCGGTTCATTCCCGGCATGCTGGGGGCGCGGCTGAATTTCCGCCGCGCCGCCATCCGCCAGCTCCGGGACGGCAGCGTCGACTGGATCTTCCGCCAGGCCGAGGCCGATGGCCTGCCGCTGATGCTGTTCGTCAACGAGGATTTCGAGGCGGTCGGCCTGCTTGCCGAGCGGCATCCGGGCCTGCGCCTCGTGCTCGACCACATGGGCGCGCATGTCGAGCAGCGCGGCGCAGCGGCCTTCGAGAATCTGGGCGACCTGCTGCGCCTGGCCCGCTTCGGCAACGTCGCGGTCAAGGCCTCCGCGCTGCCTTGCGCGGCGGTGGACGCGTATCCCTTTCGCAGCGTCGAGCCCTTCCTGAAGGCGGCCTTCGACGCCTTCGGACCGGAGCGCCTGTTCTGGGGGTCCGACCTGACGCGCCTGCCCTGCGACTACGGCGACGCCGTCACGATGTTTACCGAGCAGCTTCCGTGGCTCGACGGCGCGGACAAGGCGGCGGTGATGGGCGCATCGCTCTGCCGATGGCTGAACTGGGAGGCGTAAGACTGTGATGGGCGATACGGAACCGCGCGGCCGCAGCGTCTGTGTCAGCGGCGGTGCCCGCGGGCTGGGCGCGGCGATCGCCCGCGGTTTCGCGCAGCAGGGCGCGCATGTGCATGTCTGCGACATTCTGCAGCGCGAAGGCGAGAATCTCGTCGGCGCGCTGCGGGCGGACGGCCTTCGCGCCTCCTTCCATCGCCTGGACGTGACTGAGGAGAGCGATTGGCTGGCGCTGGCCGGCAGCCTCGCGACGCTCGATGTGCTGGTGAACAATGCCGGGCTCATCATCCGCAAGTCGCTCGCCGGCACGACGCGGGCAGAGTGGGACCGTGCCCTCGCGGTGAATGTGACCGGCGCCTTTCTCGGCATGCAGCATTGCCGCGCGCTGCTGGCGCGCGCGGCGCCCTCGGCGGTGGTGAACATCTCCTCGACCGCCGGTCTCATCGCGCATGGCGATCCCTCCTACACGACGAGCAAATGGGCGATGCGCGGCCTGACGAAATCGGCGGCGCTGGAGTTCGCGGCGGACGGGATACGGGTCAATTCCGTCCATCCCGCCACCATCGCCACGCCGCTGACGGATGCCGCCCCGGCCGGGCACCTTGAGGCCAATCGCCATGCGATCCCTTTGGGGCGCGAGGCGAGCGCGGAGGAGATCGCCGCTGTCGTGCTGTTCCTTGCCTCCGAGGCCGCGTCTTTCATGACGGGAAGCGAGGTCGCGGTGGATGGCGGACTGACCACCGGGGGCGTGGCCCACATGCGCTCGCAATACCAAAGGACGCTTGCCGGAAGCGGGTAGGGTTAGGGAGCTCGGGACACGGGAACCGCTTGAGTGCCCGGACAATCCCGGCACGATTCAGGCCTGTTCTTGGTTGGCCGGATCCTCATAGACCTTCATCTGCAGGAAGCCTGGTGGCGATCGCGCGATCAGGATGCGCGCCGGCACCGTGCCCGCATTCTCGACCCGGTGCGGGATGCCGCCATCCCAGTGGTAGCTGTCGCCGGCCGCGAGCTCGATGCTGCGGCCGCCCTGGATGGCGCGGATCACGCCTTCCAGCACCAGGTGGCACTCGTCGCCGTCATGCATGTGGTTGCGTCCGCCGGCATCGTAGCCGACGGGGATCTCTAGGATCACCATCTCCACCTGGCGGCCCGGCGCGGAGAGGAAGGAGAGCCGCCGGCCCCTCGGTCCCTCGCTGAATGTCACCACCGGCCGATCGCGCTGTCGCACCACCACCGCCGGGCGCGCTTCTTCCTGGAACAGATGCGCGAGGGGGATTTCCAGCGCCTCGGCCAGCTTGCCGAGCGCTTGCAGCGAGGGCGTCGCCTTTCCCGTCTCGACCTGGCTGATGTAGGGGCGCGACAGGCCCGTACGGCCAACCAGGTCCTCGATGACCAGGCCTCGGATTTGCCGGATGCGTCGCAACCGCGCGCCAATGTCCAAGAACTTCCTCCGCTTCCCACCAGCGGGATGTGTCCGCTGGCGGGTGGTGCGGCGTCAACTCCGCCACAGCCCAAGCATCTGCAACCATGCAGCGCGCCCCGCCCCCGCTACTCTTGATAGCTGACATAAAACAAGATTTGATATGAGCAAATCCGCAACGTCCCGGGCCACAAGGCGCCGGGACCGGGAAGGAAGCGCGATGCAACTCGGGATCAGCGGCCGCACCGCACTTGTCTGCGCCGCGAGCAAGGGGCTGGGAAAGGCCTGCGCGATGGCGCTGGCGCAGGAAGGCGTGCGGGTCACGATCATGGCCCGCGGCGAGGCGGGCCTGCGGGCAACGGCCGAGGAGATCGAGGCAGCCAGCGGCCAGAAGGTCGGTATCGTCGCCGCCGACATCACGACCGAGGCGGGGCGCGAGGCGGCACTCGCGTCCTGCCCCGATCCCGACATCCTGGTGAACAACGCGGGCGGCCCGCCGCCCGGCCATTACGAGGATTGGCGCCGCGCCGACTGGCATGCCGCGCTGGAAGCCAACATGCTGACGCCGATTGAAATGATCCGCCTGACCGCGCCCGGCATGGCGCGGCGCCGCTTCGGGCGTATCGTCAACATTACCTCCAGCGCGGTGAAGGACCCGATCGCGGTGCTCGGCCTGTCGAATGGCGCGCGCGCAGGCCTGACCGGCTTCGTCGCCGGGCTTGCGCGCGACCTGGCGCCGAGCGGCGTGACGATCAACAACCTGCTGCCTGGCCCCTTCGACACCGACCGGATCCGCAAGGTGGTGGAGGCGCGGGCACGGAAGGAGAACCGGCCCTTCGAGGAAATGTGGGAGATCCGGCTGCGCGAAAGCCCGATGCGCCGGCTGGGCGCGCCGGAGGAATTCGGCGCCGCCTGCGCGTTCCTGTGCAGCGCCCTCGCCGGCTACATGACGGGCCAGAACATCCTGCTGGATGGCGGCGCCTATCGCGGCACGTTCTGAAAGTCCGTCCGGGCATGCTGCGGGCTCGTTCGGCAACAAGACGATCCAACGGGAGGACACCATGATCGACCCCATTGCTCGACGCTCGCTGCTCGTCGCCACGGCGGCGTCGGTCGCAGCCCCTGCCCTGGCGCAGGATGCCTTCCCCAACCGCCCGCTGCGGCTGATTGTCGGCTTCACGGCGGGCGGCGCGCCGGACATTGCCGCGCGCACCTTCACACCGAAAATGGGTGAGGTGCTCGGTCAACCGGTCGTGGTCGAGAACAGGCCCGGCGCAGCCAGCAACATCGCCAGCGAGGCCGTGGTGCGCAGCCCGCCGGATGGGCACACGCTGCTGTTGGCGACGATCAGCTCGCTGGTGGTCAGCCCGCTGGTGATGCGCCTGACCTTCGACCCGCAGCGGGACCTGCGGCCGGTGTCGATGGCGGTCGATCTGTTCAACATCCTGGTGGTGCCGAACGACCGCCCCTGGCGCAACGTGCAGGAGCTGATCGCCGCGGCGAAGGCGCAGCCATCGCGGCTCAACTATGGCACCAGCGGCATCGCCGGCGGGCCGCATTTGGCGGGCATGCTGTTCGACCGCATGGCGGCGATCGAGACGACGGCCGTTCATTATCGTGGCGGCGGGCAGATCGCGACGGACCTGATCGCCGGTCGCATTGACTTCGCCTTCGCGACGGCGCCTTCGGTACTGCCGCATGTGCAGGCCGGCCGTCTGCGCGCGCTCGCCGTGCCAACGATCAATCGGTCGCGCCTGCTGCCCTCGGTGCCGACCGTGGCCGAAAGCGGCGTCCCGCAGTTCGACGTGCCGGGCTGGTATGGGGTCGTCGCCCCGCGCGATACGCCCGATGCCGTGGTTGCGCGCATTGCGGCTGCGATGCGCACGGCGCTCGGTGATGCCGACGTCACGGCCACACTTGGCCGCAATGGCCTTGAGCCGAGGCCGACGACGCCGGAGGAATTCGCTGCTGCGTGCGAGGATGAGCGGAAGAAGTGGGAACCGATCATTCGCGAGAGCGGCATTCGGATCGAATAGAGACAACGGTTCGTGGCAGCCAGATGCGGCCCGGGGTCGTGTCCCTATTGATGGTGTAGAGGCACCGCTCCCTGGCCTGCCGGGCCGTGGCGTAAGACTGTGACAGCAACCAGGCTGGCACCAGGATTGTCGTGGATCGTTCCGACGGATTCGAGCGTCATATGACGAGTGCGCTGGGTGACCCATTCATCGAGCCGCACGAGGAGGGTGGGTGGCGCGCTGGCTCCCTACATCGATAGCCTTCAGGTGCGGCCGTCAGGGAACGCGTTGCTTCGTCACCCTGACCGACAGCGTCGCTTCCGCCTGGTCGAACGTCGCCGTGGAGACGTTCCGCGCGATCAAGCGCACCGTGTTGTTCGACCACACCGCGGCATCGAGCTCGATGAAGCGCATCGAAGACACCAGCGACGCCTTCGCAAGATCGCCCGTCCGCGCCCCTCTGGCCGTGACGTCGATCGACGATGTCGCCCCCGGCGCCAGGCTCGGCAGATCCCAGGCCACCTCCGCGGCGAATTCCCGCTGCCCGACCGGCAACGTCGGCGTGCCGCAGAGCAGCGCCGGTGCCGCCTCCGGCAGCCCATAGAGCCGCAGCGCATCGACCTCGATCGGCCCGTCGAAACCGACAATGCCGATCGGCGCGAGGCCCAGAAAGCAACATGATGATCATACTCTTCGCTTGGCTTCGCGCGGGTTCGGAGCGAATGATCGCTCACGCGCACATCTGCGCGCTGCCCCGCTGAGGGGCTCGGGCTGGTAGCACCCGGATCATCGGGTGCGCACCAGGAGCCCGACCATGACCAAGCTTTCCGACATGCAGCGCGTGATCCTCAGCAGGGCGGCGCAGCACGACGCGCTGCTGGCAACCCCGCCCGCCAAGCTGCCTGCTGCCGCGCGCCAGGCAGTCCTGCGCAGCATGATCGGCAAGGGCTTGCTGGAGGAAGTGCCTGCGCCGCGCGAGGCAATCCGGCTGAGCTGGCGTCAGGACGAGGACGGCGTGTGGATTGCCCTGCGGATCACCACCGCGGGGCTGGCCGCAATTGACCTTCCCCCCTGCCTGGGATTCACCTGGAATGAGAGAGTTGGCCTCCTTGGAAGGAGGCAGGGGTGCCGAAGAAGCGACCCATGGCGGAGCAGATCATCGGGCTGCTACGGCAGGCTGAGGTGGAGTTGGCGCAGGGCCGGACGGTGGGGGAGGTCTGCCGCGGCCTCGGCGTATCGGTGGCGAGCTTCTACCGCTGGCGAGCGTGGCGAGCTTCTACCGCTGGCGAGCTGAGTATGGCGGGCTGAAGGTGGACCAGGCGCGCCGGCTGAAGGATCTCGAGCGGGAGAACGCGCGGCTGAAGCGCGCGGTGGCCGAGCTGACGCTGGACAAGCTGATCCTGAAGGAAGCTGCGGAGGGAAACTTCTAGGCCCCGAGCGCCGCCGGGCTGGCGTGCGGCATGTGCAGGCGGTGCTCGGGGTGTCCGAGCGCCGCGCGTGCAGCACGCTGGGCCAACCACGCTCGACGCAGCGTAAGGCGCGGATCGTGCGGTCCGACGAGGCCGCACTGACCAGGGCGGTGGTGTCGCTGGCGGCGGAGTATGGCCGCTACGGCTACCACCGGATCACCGCGCTGCTGCGGGCCGAGGGCTGGCGGGTGAACGCCAAGCGGGTAGAGCGCATCTGGCGGCGCGAGGGGCTAAAGGTGCCGCGGCGGCAGCTGAAGCGAGGGCGGCTCTGGCTGAACGATGGGTCCTGCGTCCGGCTGCGGCCGTGCTGGCCGGGGCATGTCTGGGCCTATGACTTCGTGCAGGACCGGACGCATGACGGTCGGCGATTCCGCATGCTGACGGTGATCGACGAATACACGCGGGAATGCCTGGCGATCGTGGTGGCGCGGCGGCTGACCTCGGACGACGTGCTGCAGGTGCTGACGGATCTGTTCGTCGATCGCGGGCCGCCGGATCACATCCGCTCCGACAACGGCCCGGAGTTCGTGGCGAAGGAGGTGCGCGGCTGGCTCGGCCGTGTCGGGGTGAAGACGCTGTTCATCGCGCCCGGCAGCCCGTGGGAAAATGGCTACAACGAGAGCTTCAACGGCAAGCTGCGGGACGAACTGCTGGACCGGGAGATCTTCTATTCATTGCGTGAAGTCGAGGTCCTGATCGAACTCTGGCGGCGGCACTACAACACGGTCAGGCCGCACAGCGCGCTGGGCTACCGGCCGCCAGCACCGGAAGCGATGTTGCCCTGGCCGTCTGGCCCAGCCTACGCTCCGCTCCGGCAGGGCCAGACGGCCAGGCCAGAACACGGGCCAAGTCTCGCATAGCTCGCGGATCCCTGATCGGGGGCAGCTCATTTACGGCCACAGCGCCGACGAGAATGACGCCCATATTTACCGCGTCATCTTCGGGTCTGAGGCGAGACACCTCTACTTTGGCGTCTACAAGCCCGACGAAAGGAAGGTGAAGGCGCTGGATGGGGTGCTGGCCAAGTATCAGAAGACCGCCGGCTCGGGCGCCAAGTATACGTTTTTCGACAGCGAGAGCGCGAAGGTCTGGGACGTATGAGGGGAAGTTGGGAGATTATCCGTCGTTTTATCAGTTCGAGGAAGGCGGACGAAAGCGAGTGCGGCCGGACAGTACGTTAACGGTCCGTCCGCTAACGGCCAGAATCAGACCATCCGGGTTAGAACGTCCAGCTCAGCCATATGCCGAACAGGTGAGCAGCTCGCGTTTCTCTCGCGCCGGCTCGATCACGTTGCGGTAGCGCACGCAGTTCGCGCCGTCATCTGTAGGGCAATCGCAGTGCTGAATCTCGGCGGCACCCACCGAGAAACAAGCCCGGATTTCAACGGCTTAAGCTTGAGGGTAAAATCGGCCTACCCTCAAGGTTCGGAGACTTTCCGCCCTCTCCAGCCGAAATAAGCCGGCAGCTGCGCCTTCGAACCATCAAGGCCCACGCGCAAACCCCGGCCAAACCTGAGCCTCAGCGCGGTGCCCTGACCAGGAGAGACAGGTTGTGAGAGAGAAGATTGGAGCAGCGGTGGCAACCGGGGAACGAAATTCTCTGGGGTTTCAGCCGCGCCTCAAAGGCTATGGGCGCCTTCTTACACATGAGGAAGCTTTCGACGATTGCTGGCTAGCGGCCGCCGAATTGATTCCGAACGCGTGATGCGCCGTATGGCATCCGCGAGGGAGCCGCCGGCAGCTGCAAAGCCGCGCCAGGGGTCTGGCGGCATGCGGTCTTCCAGAAGATCCACGAGCGTGGCGCCCGCCGGATCAAGGCCGCGCCGCACCGCGGACCACGCGACCGGCCGAGCCACCGGCGCGCCCGGGCGTCCGCGCGGCGACCAATTGGCGATCGCGGTCGCCAGCCGATCATTGCGCAGGTAGTCGAGGAAAATGCGCCCTGCACGCGCCTTCTTGGCGATCGTGGTGGTGTAGCGATCCGGCGCATCGCGTTCCATCAGCAGGCAGGCCAACCGCGCGAACTGCTTGGCCTCGGCCCAGCCCGGTTTGCTGCCTCGCGACGGCACAGCCAAAGGCACCACCAGGTGCAGCCCCTTGCCACCCGTGATGCGCGGGAACGGCGTCAGTCCCAGCACTTGGAGGCGCTCCCGCAGGTGTTGCGCCGCTGCGATGACGGCATCGAAGGACAGTCCCTCAGCGGGATCGAGATCGAAGACCAGGCGGTCGGGGCACTCCGGGCGCTCGGCACTGGCGCCCCACGGATGCAGTTCGACGGCCGAGATCTGCGCCAGCGCGGCCAAGCCCGCCGCATCGTCGACCCGCATGAACGTCTTCGGTTGTCCTGCGATCTCCACGGCACCGATGAGCGGCGACTGGCCGCGCGTGGCGTGCCGCTGGAAGAACAGCTCCCCGGCGATGCCATCGGGTGCCCGCAGGATTGACAGGGGCCGCCGGCCCGCACCGGCCAGAAGCGTGCTGCCGAACTTCTCGAAATAGGCCGCGAGGTCGGCCTTGGTGACCGCACGGCTGTGCTCGGTCCGCGGCCACAGCACGCGCTCGGGGTGCGTGAGTCGAAAACCCGACGTGCCGGGCCGGCGCTGGGGCTTGGCGGGGCGCGGCGTCGCGGGCGCAGGGGACGGCGGCTCGATATCGGCGGGTGCCTTGTCCTCCCGCACGCCCTGGAAACTGGCGTGCCGCAGCAGCCCATCCTCGGTCCAACCGCCGTAGGCCACTTCCACGACGATCGATGGCTCCGCCCAGGTGACGTCGCCCGTCCGCGCAGGCTGGCGGCCCGTGAAGGGCGTGGTTGCGCGACCTGCCGCGGTCAGTTGCCGGACCAGGCTGGTCCGGGTGGCGGCGGAAAAGCCGGTCCCGACCCGACCCAGATAGACAAGTCCCGCCTCGCGCCGGGCACCAACCAGCAATGCGCCGAGGCCTCGGCCTTCCTTCTCGTGCGACCACCCGCCAACCACGAACTCGTCGCGGCCGCGGCACTTCGACTTCGTCCAATCGTCGCCGCGGCCGGACCGATAGGCGGCAGCGCGCCGTTTCGACACCACACCCTCCATTGAAAGGCGGCAGGCGGCAGCCAGGACCGCGTCGCCCGGCGCGTCGAAGTGGTCGAGCCATCGAACGACCTTGCCGCCCGCCGGCACTAGGCGGGCGAGCAACGCCTTGCGGCGTTCCAGCGTCTCCTCGCGCAGGTCGCGCTTGCCGTCGTGCAGAATGTCGAAGGCGTAGTAGAGCAGATCACCCTTCGCCTCACCGCTCAGGATCGCTTGCAACCGGCTGAAACTCGGCTGGCCCTCGGCATCGGTGGCAACCACCTCGCCATCCAGCAGCAGATCTGGCATGGCGCGCGCCGCGGCCGCGACACCCGGAAACCGTGTGGTCCAGTCGAGCCCCGTTCGTGTCCGCAGGACGACGACGCCGCGCTCGACCCGCAGTTGCAGGCGGTAACCATCCAACTTGAGTTCGTGCAGCCAGGCATCGCCGGCGGGCGGCGACGTGACCAGGCGACAAAGCTGCGGCGGCACGAAGGCCGGGATCGGATCGACTGTCGATCGGGCGACCGGTTTGCGAGCTTTTTCCTTCTTGGCCACCTTGGCCTGCGTGACAGCCGCGTCTTTCGCCGAACCCGACCCTGGTTTCATTCGCGATGCCGCGGCTATCTCCTGCACTGTGCGCCCGCTCTTGACCGAGGTCGCCGCCTCAAGCACCGCATCGCCCTCGCCTGGTGTCGCGGCGCTGTCGCGCTCCTTGATGAGAAGCCAGTTGCTGCGGCCTGGCTTCTCTCCTGGCCGGGGCTTCAGTCGCACGAGGACGAAGCCGCCGCGTAGTCGCGCGCCGGCGACGACGAATTTCAGCTCCCCCGCTTCGAGGTCCTGATCGACGCGACTGGCATCCACCGGCGCCCACAGCCCGGTGTCCCAAAGTTGCACGGTGCCGGCGCCGTAGCCGGGCTTGGGTATGACCCCCTCGAAATCGGCGTAGTCCAGGGGATGGTCCTCCACTTCCACCGCCAACCGCTTGTCCGCGGGATCGAGCGAGGGGCCGCGCGTCACCGCCCAGGATTTCAGCACGCCCTTCCATTCCAGCCGCAGGTCGTAGTGCAGGCGCGTAGCGTCATGTCGCTGCACGACGAACATCAGCCGCTTCCGGCGCGCCGCCACCTTGCCGATCGGTTCCGGCGTTTCCTTAAAGTTTCGACGCGCAACGTATCGCGCCAGCGGATCGACGGATTCCGGCATCTCACTGGGCAGCCTTGCGCTTGCGCGCAGATGCCGGCGGCTTTGCCGTCGCCTTCGGAGCAATCTTCGGCTTTCCCTTGGAGGGCGCTGCCTTGGACTTCGCTGCCGCCGGCCGCTTCGCCACAACCTTGGTTCCGCCGCCTTCCAGGCTTCGGCGCAACGCCGCCATCAGGTCGATGACGTTGTCGGCGCGGGGCGGCGGCGCCCTGGTACCGCCGTCGCCACCATCCTCCTTGCTGCGAATCAAGTCGCGCAAGGCATCCTCATAGCGGTCGCGGAAGTCGGCGGGATCGAAGGTGCCGGCCTGCTGGTCAATGATGCGCTGCGCGATCTCGATCATCCCGCGATCCGCCTTGCGATCCGGGATGGCGTCGAACAGGTCGTCGGCGTCGCGCACCTCGTCATGGCTGCGCAGCGTCGTGACCAGCATCCCGGCGCCGCGCGGCTCGATTGCGATGACGCGTTCTCGCGTGCCCATGACGATGCGCGCGAGCGCCACCTTCTCGGCCTCGATCATCGCGGCTCGGATGACCGTGAAGGCGTCCACGCCGGCCTTGCCGTCTGGTGCCAAGTAGTATGGATCGTTGAACCAGATCCGGTCGATGTCCTTCATGTCGACGAAGCGCTCGATTTCGATGGTGCGCGTGCTCTCCAGCCGAACCGACTTGATCTCCTCGTCAGTCAGCAGGATGTAGCGGTCCTTCTCGATCTCATACCCGCGCACCAGGTCCTTACGGTCGACCTTGCCACCCTCCGCGTCGAAGGTCTCGGTGCGGACACGATTGCCAGTCGCGGGATTGATCAGATTGAACCTGACATCGTTGGCCGCCGTCGTCGCGGGATAAAGTGAGACGGGACAGGTGACCAGCGACAGGCGGAGGTGACCTTGCCAGGTCGGTCGAGCGGCCATGCAACTACCCTCGTTCGTGCGTTTGACAAGCCGCAAACGCTACATATTCGAGCCGGTTGCCCCATTGCGTGCGTGCGCCGCAGGAACGGGGGTCTTAGGACTCCGGGGAGCGATTTCCGGATCTCGCCGTCTCTGGCCAGTCAACAGGTACACCCCAGCAACCAGAGGAGTCCTGCCACGCAGAGCCGAGTCCGGTCGGGGAGTGAGCGCGACACGAATTGGACCTAGGCGGAGGGAGTGCTACCGGGTTCGAACCGTCTCCACTTGCTGCTGTCCGTCCAGCGGAGGTCAATGGCTAGCACAAGGTACGTTTTCGCAACGTGGTCGCCGCGAGTGCGGAGCTGCACAGGTAACCGCAGGCAGCTCCCGCGTCGTTCAAAGTTGGAGACGGATGCCCAGCCGCTGGATCACGCCGCCCCAAAGACGCGAATGCTCGTCGATGATCTGGCCGAGCGCTTCGGGCGAGGAAGCCTGTGCGGTGAAGCCGATGCCCTCGATCCGTGCGCGGATGTCAGGCATCGCGAGGGCCGCGGCGACGGCACGCTGCAGCCGCGTCACGACAGGCGCGGGCGTGCCGGATGGCGCGGCGACGCCAAACCATGAACTGGCCTCGACGCCCGCGACGCCCTGCTCGGCGAATGTCGGCACGTCCGGTGCGACGGGACTTCGCGCCGCATCCGCGATGGCAATGATACGGATGCGGCCCGCCTTGTGTTGCTCGATCAGAGCGCCGCTGATGTTGGCAGGCATCATCTGGATCTCGCCCGTGCTCAGGGCAGTCAGGGCCGGCGCCTCCCCACGATAGACGATCGCCTCAGCCTCGATGCCTGTCGCAGCCAAGACCATTGCGGCAAAGAGATGCGCGCCGGTCCCCGGTCCGTACGAATGGTAATTGAGTTGGCCGGGCCGCTGCCGCGCGTAGTCCACGAACTCGCGCAGCGTGCGCGCAGGCACTGTTGGCGAGACGGCGATGATCCATGGCGCCACCGCGACCATCGAGACCGGCTGAAAGTCCGAAACCTTGTAGGGAAGGTTCTGGTAGAGGTGCGGGTTCGTCGTCAGTGCGGAGGTGGACGCAAAGAGCAGCGTGTAGCCATCCTTCGCTGCCTGAGCGACAGCCATGGCGCCGATCACCGTCGCACCGCCTGGGCGATTCTCGACCACGACCGGCTGACCGAGATCGCGCGCCATGCCTTCCGCGAGAATGCGCGCGGTGACATCGCTGCTGCCGCCTGCAGGGAATGAGACGACCAGCGTGATGGGACGGGTGGGGAAAGCGGGCGCTTGTGCGCGGGCCGTGGAGGCGAGCGGCGCGAGCAGCGCTGCGATGGCCAGGCGACGGCTGGCCTCGATCGGGAATGTCATCGGATGCTCCGGGGCTTGGTCAGATCGTCAGGGCGGAATTGATGAGGGGCTTGAGCTCGAATGGGCGGAGCACCTGGGTGACAAAGCGCTCGACCAGAGGCTCGTAGCTTCGCCACAGCCGCCTTAGGGTCTCGTGCGGGTTGGGCTCGAAATCGACGCGCAGATCGACCAGCGGCCAGGAATGGCGGTCCACGACTAGCAAGGCCGCGGCCATTGCTGGCTGGGTTTCGCCCCCCTTGGCGACGCCGGCATCGAGTGCGGTGAGCAGCCGCTCCACGAAGGCTTTTCCTTCGGCGGCCTCGTAGGCTGTGACCATGGCCTGCGGGACATCCACGTTTGCGAGGAAATTCCCGACCGACACGCAGCGGTCACCGATGTGGCCGGCATTGATCGATTCAATCAGCGGGCCGTTGAAAAAGGCCGCGCGCCCTTCGCGATCCAGCGCGGCAAACTGACGCTGGCCGGGATGCTCGCTGCCGGCGACCAGGAGGTTCACCACTTCCTGTGCGTTGTAGCCATGGGTGAGAAAATCGAGACCTAAGGGGCCCGCACGCGTGTCAGTGCGGTGCTGCGTCAACACGGCACCCACGCCGGCACGCGCCCAAGGGCAGCGGTTACCGACCGCGATGCTGGAACTGGCCGAGGCGATCCCGAACATGCCGGTTTGCGCATCGTGCGCGGCGAGTGAGAAGGTCATCAGGGTCCCTGCTGCGTGATCTTCGCCCAATTGTAGCGCTACAATCGCCACACGCAAGAGAGCAGGCGCCCTGCCCTTAAAGCCCCTGTCCATGCTAGGCCCGCGATCATGACCGACGAGCCGAACACGTCCCCACGCACCATCCGCATGAGCGATGTTGCGCGGGAGGCAGGCGTGTCGGCGATGAGTGTATCGAACGCCTTCAAGAAGCCAGAGATCGTCTTGCCTGAGACGCGCGAGCGTATCCTGGAGGCGGCCCGGCGGCTCGGCTACGTGCCAAACGGCCTGGCCGGCAGCCTCGCTTCAGGACGGAGCAGGACAGTCGCCGCGCTCGTCCCTTCGATTCGGAACTCAAGCTTCGCGCGCACGGTCCAGGGTTTGAACGACGAGCTCTCCGAGCAGGGATACCAACTGCTTCTGGCCGTCGCCGATACGGCGGAACGCGAGCGAAGTGCAGTGGAGGCGGTGCTGCGGCACCGACCAGATGGCATCATCCTGACCGGC
The DNA here is from genome assembly GCA_051860065.1 of Roseomonas sp. Lineage (GTDB taxonomy): Bacteria > Pseudomonadota > Alphaproteobacteria > Acetobacterales > Acetobacteraceae > Neoroseomonas. The sequence continues at coordinate 45,208 of JBHYEQ010000015.1, read as the reverse complement.
AACGAGCATCACCCGGATACGATCCGTTTGCTGCAGCAGAGGGAGGTGCCGCTCGTCGAAACCTGGATCATGAGCGAACCGATACTCGACATGGCGGTGGGTTTCGATCTGCACCATGCAGCAGAGGAGATGGGACGGCTGCTTGTTGCGCGCGGCTACCGGCATATCGGCTTTGCGGGCTACGCGCCGGCTGGGCGCAAGCGCTTCCTGGAACGGCAGCAGGGTTTTCAGTCGGCGTTACGCGAAGCGGGCCTGCGCGACGACCTGCTGTTTCATGCGGATGAGAGTGCAGGCTTCGCGGGCGGCCGCCTGGCGATGGAAGCGCTGCGCGCGCGGGAGCCGAGGCTCGATGCGCTGTTTTGCGTGACCGATATCTTCGCCGTTGGCGTGCTGTTTGAATGCCAGCGCCAGGGCCTTGCCGTGCCCCGCGACTTCGCCGTGGCGGGCTACGGGGATTTCGAGATCGCCGCAGAGGTTGTCCCGGGTCTGACAACCGTGCGGACGCGCGGGTACGAGATCGGGCGTGCCGCCGCCAGGCTGATCGTTGAGCGCGCTGAAGGTCTACCATCCGCATTACGCGTTGATGTCGGCTTTGAGACGATCATCCGCGGAAGCGTCTAGCGCGCGCCGGCCAAAGGGGCAGCTTTTGTTACGCCGATCTGAGCTGCCCCAACACCGCGCAGGCCTTCCGTTCCGACACGTCGAGCTCAACCGCCCATGTCTGCCGCCGGTAAACACCCCCGGCGGAATGCCTCTACGTCGGCAGGTCAACAGAAGCCGTTTCGCTGAAGCCTGGTCGCGGTCTGGACGGTTGGATCGGCAGCCCCGTCTCTCAGCTGTTCCGCGGAAGCGCCACAGCTTCGTGTCGGTCAGCTGCAATGTCCGCTGCATTGTATATGTCCATCACAGCGCGCGCTTCCTCGGCCTTCACCAGGACGCCGCGATCGCGCGCGACCGCATCCAGGAAGTGGAGCGTTTCTGCCGACATGGGACCTGCATAGACGTGGTCGACTGCCTCGCCCGGCATCGACGACATGGGGTAGCGAATGCCGTGCGCCACCGTGTTGAGCGACACCTCCTTGTGGCTGTCATCGACCGTCAACGAGCCTTCGGTCCCGATGATCTCGATCCATGTATGGGAGTAGTTCGGATACCCGAGTGGCAAGATCCATCCGGCACCGACATTGACCGTGGTGCCGTCATCCATGGTGATCATCACCCATTGATGATCGAGTGTCTCGCTGAACTGCTTCATGTACTTGCCCGAAGCCTGCGAGAAGACGCGGATCGGTTTGCGCGGCTGAAGGCACCACATCAGGAAGTCAATGTCGTGCGTCGCCTCCATTGCTGCCGGTGAAAGGCGTGTGCGACCAGTGACCTTCGTGCCCAGTTCACGCGTCACGTTGCGACTCACGAGACATGTCACCGGCTCGCCGATCATGCCTTCCTGGATTGCTTTGCGCACATAAGCGAAGCGCGGATTGAATCGCTGCGAATAGCCCACCGAGAGCTTCAGCCCCTGGCGACTCGCGATGGCAATCAGGTCATCCGCCTCGGATGTCGTCTGCGCCAGAGGCTTCTCAACCATCACATGTTTGCCGGCCAACAGTACGTCTCGCGTAATCGGATAATGGGTGCTTTCAGGCGTGGTGCAGACGTACACCATGTCGATGTCCGGAATTTCGAGCAGCCGACGGTAGTCCTCCACCGCGGAGGTCGCTTTGGTCTGGCCGGCAACCTCAGTCAGCCTGTCTTGGCGAATGTCGCATATGTGCAGGGCGCGCACTTGCGGATGATCCGCCAGGGCATTGGCGCGAACGCCACCCACCCACCCCACGCCGATGATGCCGACCGAAACCTGTCTCATAGTGTTTCCTCGCCTGAGTGCGCGTCCCGCGCCGTATGATCCGTCAATCCGTACACCGGCCGCGCGCAGAGCGATGTCGCCGGCCTATCGCGGTCACGCCACGAGAAATTCCAGCGATGCGCTGTCCTTCATGAAGGCGTCGGGCGTCGGCTCGTCGAAGGTCTCGCCAGGCGCCATGGTCATTGCGTGCCCCGGCGCCAGGTAGCCACCGAGACGTCGCCCCCAGGCGACGATCTGGCGGCCCGATTCCAGCCGCGCCTGCTCGTAGGCAACGAGTCCGGACCCAATGTCGGCAGCACCATCGAGCGCCTGCGCGAGAGCAAGCACGTCCTCCGCAGCCTTTGTCACGCCGGCGCCGACATGCGGGCGCGCGACGAAGGCCGCATCGCCAATTAGGGCAACGCGGCCTTGGACCAGTCGCTCCGAGCACACGTCGTAGATCGGCTGGAAGAAGGGCTGGGCTGTCAGACGGATGACTTCCCGGAACTGTGGGCAGAGTTCATGTTCTGCGGTCTTGCGCATCTCGGCCAACGACTCCGCCCGGATCAGCGGCGGCGGGATGGACAGGACGTGCACCTGACCGCTCGCGTCCGTCAGGAGCTCCCTCAGCCGGTCGTCATCGACAGGTCGATACCAGACGAAGTTGTAGCGCCGACGGCCCGGTCGCAAATCATTGCCCATGCCGGCGACAGGATAGCCCACCATCTGGTGCGAACAAGCGAGGTAGAAGCCGAACCTGTCAAAAAAGCCGGAACCCAGGCGCGCCACCAGTTCTGCCTCGTCCGTCAAGCCGCGCCACCCGACGTAGCCGGCATAGACGGGCTCGACCGCAGGCATCAGCAGGTTGCGGACGGTCGAGCGAAAGCCATCGGCGGCGACCAGCAGGTCGCCCTGTTCGGTCACGCCATTCCTGAAGCGTGCGCGCACGCCGTTGTTCAGCAGTTCGACGTCGCAGAGGTCATGAGCGGTGCGGTAGTCGGCATCGGTGACCCCAGCGCGCAGGATACTGAACAGCCTCTCCCACGAGGTGACAGTCTGCGCGTGGATACGCTCGCCAATGACGCGCCCATCGGCATCGAAGGCTTGGCGCATCGTGACGGGGACGCCGAGCGTCGCATCCGGCTCCACACCCACCCATCGCAGCGCAGTCAGCAGCTTGTCATGCGTGACGATGCCAGTGCCCCGGCCTTCAAGGCCGTCCGTTCGCTCGAAAATGGTGGTGTCCCACCCCGCGCGGCGCAGCGCACGGGCGGCGAACAGTCCTCCGATGGACCCGCCGACGACAAGCGCGCGCGGTTTTGCTGGCACTGCGTGAGACACTCGCGACATCCAACATTCTCCCGCCCCGCGATCATCGATGCGGGAATTTTATCACTTGATCAAACTACGGCGACAGCTATGGTCATGCAAGCGCCGCCTTGAAGCGCACGGAGGAGACCATGGCCGACACGCTTCCCCACGAAGCAGCATCCGCGCTGGACGACGGGCCCGCGCATTGGCCCGATGCGATCCGCGAGGACTTCATCCGCAACCAGCTCAACCCATGCGTCGGCACCGAACTGCTCTCAGAGAACGAGCGTGTCCGCGTCTGGCGCGTGCAGGTCGCCCCCGGCGAGCGGCTGCCCTTTCATCGACATGTGCTCGACTACTTCTGGTGCGCGATCACCAGCGGCCAGGCGCGCTCCCATCTGCAGGATGGTCGTATCGTCGACATCCCGGTGACCGCCGGGCAGGTGGTGCACTCCCGCTACGGTGCAGGCGAATACAAGCTGCATGACCTGGTCAACACCGGGACCACCGAGCTCATCTTCACCACGGTGGAGTTCCTCGACAGCACGAACGCGGCGCTTCCGGTGCCGGCGACCGCGCTGCGCCGCAGCTGACCCGCGCGCTGCGCCAACGACACAACCCGCCTGGAGGACCTACAGCATGATCACGCGGCGCCTCGCCCTTGGCGGCATCGCCAGCCTTGCACTGCCCGGGATCGGCGTGGCGCAGGAGCGCTTCCCCAGCCGGCCGATCCGGATCATCAATCCGTATGGGCCGGGCGGCGCCAGCGACATCATCAGTCGCCTCGTCGCTGATCAGATGCGCGAACATCTTGGCCAGCCGGTCATCGTCGAGAACCGTCCCGGAGCCGGTGGCCTGATCGCGGCTGAAGTCGTGGCTCGCGCCCAGCCGGACGGTCACACGATCATGATCGGCAACACCACGACGAACGTGCTGACGCCTCTCACCTTCCGCGGGCGGCCGCCGGTCGATGTCTTCACCGACATGGCCGCGATCACGCGCATGGCGGACCTTCCCGCGGTCTTCGCCGTGACGAAGGATTTCGGCCCTCGGACCATGCGTGAAGTGATCGACTACGCGAAGCGTCACCCCGGCGACGTGAAGTATCCGACGCCCGGTGTCGCCACCTACGCGCATTTCGACATGGAGCTGCTGGCGAAGCGCAACGGCGTCGAGTTCACGCACCTGCCGATGCCGCGCGGGGCCGCGCCGATCCTGAGCGCGCTGATGCGCAATGACGCGCAGTTCATCACGCTCAATCCCGCGGCGCTGCGCCCGGTGCTCGAGAGCGGCGCGGTGCTGCCCATCGCGGTGACATCGAACGAACGCATGCCCGAGTTCCCCAACGTGCCGACGATGGCCGAAGCAGGCTTCCCCGGCATAGGCAGCATTTCGTGGGTTGCGATGTTCGCACCGCAGGGGCTGCCGCCGGCGGTGACGATAGCGCTGCATCGCTCGATCACGCAGGCGCTGCGGGCGGAGGCGGTGCTCACGAGCTTCCGACGGCAGATCATCACCGCCGCACCCAGCGCGACACCGGACGACGCCAGGACGTGGCTGATGGCAGATGTCGCCTACTGGCGCCGGCTGATCGCCGAAACCGGCATCGAACTGGCGGATTGACGTGATCAGTTCCGACCCCGCGTCGTCCCGTTCCCATCGCCGGATCGGCCTCGCGATCATTGGCGCCGGGCGCGTCGGGCGCTTCCGCGGTGCGCTGGCACGGCGCCACCCGATGGTGGACTGGGTCGGCGTCTGCGACATCCGGCCCGAGCGAGCGGCGGAGGTCGGCGCGCTCGTGCAGGCCGACCTCGTCAGCGAGGACTGGCGGGAGTTGCTCGCGCAGCCCGAGGTGACCGCCGTGATCATCGCGACGGACGAACATCTGCATGTCGAGCCCGCCCTGTTCGCTGCCGATCGGGGGCTCCCGATGATGATCGAGAAGCCGCTCGCCACGCGGCTCGAGGATTCGGCGCGCGTCCTCGCCGCGATCGAACGCACCGGTACGGATGCCGTCGTCGGCTACACGCAGCGCTTCCGGCGTCGCTGGCTGTCGGCCAAGGAACGCGTGCGTACCGGCGCGCTCGGCGACGTCACGATGGTAACCTCGCGGACGCTGATGAACCGGCTCGTCGCGCTCGATGCCTATCGCCGTGCCGGGGACCGCAGCACCGTCTCGCCCATGGTCGTCTCCGGTACCCATGCCATGGACATCGCGCTCTGGCTGCTTGGGGGAAAGGTCCCGGTGGAGGTCTATGCGCGCTCGGTCGACAGCGTGCTGGGGCCGCAGGTTCAGGGTATCGATGGAACGGCCGGATTGATCACCTTCGCCGATGGATCGGTGTGCCAGTTCGGAATGTCTTGGGCGCTCCCCGTGGCCTGGCCGGCCGCCGTCTACAGCCTGGACGTCGCGATCCTGGGGACGAATGGCGTGCTCACCATCGACGACACGCACCGCGACATCGTGCTGGCCACGGACGAACCCCAGACCGAGGGCTACGCGCCTGACAAGCGGCGCCTGGTCGATTTCCTCGGCAGCTACCCGCCCGGGGACATGGCCTTCGGGGAGCTCTGGGGGCCCATGCGGGAGGAGACGCTCGGGTGGTTCGACCGCATTTCACTCGGAGTCGCGACGCCCCATGCGACGGCGGCGGAAGCGCATCGGTGCCTCATGATGACGAAAGCCTTCGACCGCGCGGCACTGCTCGGACGGCCGGTGGCTTTTCCGATCGACGCGACGGGGTGACCTGGACGCCGGCCATTACGGCCGGTGCACCTTCCAAGAAGGCCTCGACCTTGTCGGCGATGGCGGCATCCAGGTCCTGTGGGACCGTCATGCCGAAGACGAAGCGGCGCATGCCCAGATAGAAGATCGCTGCGTGCAATCCCCAGACGAGTTCGAGGTCGCGCTCGTCCTCCCGCGCCGTCTTGGGCGAGGAGAGCTTCTTCGCGGCACGGATCTCGGTCAGAACCGCCATGAAGATCCGCTCGCGGATCATGCGCAGGATGCGGGTGTTCAGCCCGACGCCCTTCAGTCCGGAGAACATAAAGAGCCGGATCCACTCCGGGCGCAGGACCGTCCGCGCGTAGTCCTGGTAGAAGGTCACCAGGCGCTGTTTCAGCGGTATCGTACGGTCGGCGATCATGGTGTCCCAGCGAGGCTTCCATGTGCCAACGAAGACCTCCTGGTAGACGCGCTCGATCAATAGGTCCTTGGTCGGAAAATAGCTGAAGATCAGAGGCTGTGTGACGCCGAGCCGTGCGGCCAGATCGCGCGTCGTCGCCTCAAAGCCGAGTTCGGAAAACAGCGTGATCGCGGCGGCCACGATGGCCTTCTCACGTGCCTGGCCGTCTGCCCTACGATTTACACGGACGGGTGCGTCTGAACGTACGCTTCGGGACCGCGGAGGTTTTTCCATTTGACTGGGGGTAGCCTTGGCCGGTGGCAAGCTTACTCTCCAAGCTGGAGGTCGTGATCCTGTAACACTCGAACCATCGCTCCGCGCGGCTCGTTCTTCGTGCTGCGTCACAGTCACGGCAAAGCGGATCGACCGCAATCCCGGAGCGCTCAGTAGGTGATTACGAACGGCGAAGCGTCATGATGATTGAGAGCGGAGGCAAGCGTGTGAAAGTCAGTCCGCTCGACGCGGCGGGCCCCGGATCGACCTACCGGACCTCGTTGCGGTCGGCGACTTTGGATAGTGACGCGTGGACCAATGGATGCGCCTGGCCCGGCAGATCAGGTAAAGCCGCTGGCGCCCTGATCACGGTATTTTGGGAGGCGCAACGCAGAACTTTCGCGGAGACAGCAAGACGATGATCGCACCCTTCGCTTGGCTTCGCGCGCAGACAGAGCGAATGGTCGGTGGCGCGCAGATCAGCGCGCTGCCCCGCTGAGGGGCTCGGGCTGGTAGCACCCGGATCATCGGGTGCGGAACCGGAGCCCGACGATGGCCAAGCTTTCCGATACGCAGCGTGTGGTCCTCAGCAAGGCCACCCAGCACGAGGCGATGCTCGCCACCCCGCCGACGCATCTGCCTGCCGCGGCGCGCCAGGCGGTCCTGCGCAGCATGATCGCCAAAGGGCTGTTGGAGGAGGTGCCGGCTCCGCGGGAGGCCATCGGGCTGGGCTGGCGGCAGGACGAGGATGGCGCCTGGATTGCCCTGCGCATCACCGCCGCGGGGCTGGCGGCCATTGGCGTCGAACCGAAAACGGCGGCAGATGTGCCGGACGCCGAACTCGGCGGACTGACCCCGGCTGAGTTCGAGGCGGAGCAAGACTTGGCACAGGTCGCGCTCGACGCCGGTGTCGACCTGAGCGTGGGTGCCGAGGATGACGATGACCGCCCGCGCGACGAGCGCAACGGCGTCGACCCCGCCCTGGTCATCGGCGACCTCGCGGAGGGACAAAGCAGGGAGCCCGCCCCGCCCGAAATGGCCCTCTTGCCCGCAGCGCCACAGGGAGACTCACCGGCGGCGTTTCCGCCCTCCCCGCCCTCACCCAGCGGCGAAGCCCTGGAGGGGCCTCAGCGCCCGCCGGTGAGTCAGCACGGCACCATCGGCCGCGCGGCTGCCCTACGCACGGCCGCGGTGACGGTCCTGGCCGCCTGGGATGCCCCCGACCGCGCCGGGCTGGACGACGCCCTGGCAGCCCTGCGCGGTGTCCTTGCTGGCAGCCCGCGGGCGGCGCGCGCCGCCCGGCCGCCGCGTGACTCTGCTGCCCCGCGCCAGCCGCGCACCGGCACCAAGCAGGAGGCCGTCCTCACCCTGCTTCGCCGCGACGAGGGCACCACCATCGCCCAGGTCATCGACGCCACCGGCTGGCAGCCCCACACCGTCCGGGGATTCCTCGCCGGCCTCAAGCGCCGCGGCATGACGGTCGAGGTGGTGGAGCGCGTTCGGCAAGTCGGGCCGGACAAGCAGGGCGCCAAGGGCTCCTACTCGATCTACCGCATCGCCGAGGCCGGCTGATGCGCCCGGGCGCGAAAACGCCCCGCCTGGCGGTCGGGCTCATCCGGGTCTCGACCGCCGAGCAGGGCAATAGCGGGCTGGGTCTGGAGGCCCAGCAGGCCAGCATCCGCGCCTTCGTCGCCGCGCAGGGCTGGACGATGGTCGCGGAGTATTCCGACATCGCCTCGGGCAAGGATGACCGGCGACCGGGGTTCCGGGCGGCGCTGGCGCGGTGTCGGCAACTCGACGCCGTGCTGGTGGCCGCGCGGCTGGATCGGATCACGCGTCGAGCCCACACGCTATCGCAGCTACTGGAGGATGGCGTCTCGATCCGGGCCGCCGACATGCCCGGCGCCGACGACTTGATACTGCGGATCTATGCGGCGATGGCGCAGAAGGAGCGCGAGCTGATCAGCGAGCGGACCAGGGCGGCGTTGGCGGCCGCAAAGGCGCGCGGGCGGGTGCTGGGCGGGGACCGCGGGTATCGGCCCGCCACAGGCCCAGACGCCGCCGCTGCGGCGCAGGCGCGGCGCGAGACCGCGGATTGGACGGCACATCGGCTCAGCCTGGAAGTCGAGCGCCTGCATACGAAGGGCGTCGAAGGCCATGCCGCCCTCGCGCGCGCCCTGAACGAACAGCGCGTGCAGACGCCGCGTGGGATCGGCGGCTGGACGCATACGACGGTCGCCCGCGTGCTGTCGCGGACAAGGACTTGAGCACGGCCCAGCGCGGCCGGCGTCTCACCTCCGTCGCGAATGCTGGAGGAAAAAGCGCAGCATCTCTCCGGATGCATCAGGACCTCTCGGATCGGTATAGGATCCGCGGCGGCTGCCGCCGGACCACGCGTGTCCCGCGCCGTGGACCAACCACTGTTCGACCACCGTCGTGCCCGTGGCTGTCAGGTGAATGGTCCGTCGGTAGGCATGACCGCCCGGCACCTGGCCGCTGTGCGTTTCCACCCTGACGGCGCCCATCGCCCCAACCTGAGCGACCACCAGGTCACCGTTGCGTGGATGCACGGTGCTGTCGTTGTCCGCGTGAAACACGATCGTCGGGATGCCCAGCGTAGCGTCCGCCACATCCCTGCGACCGCCCGCACCTTGCCGCATCGCCGCAAATGCCGTCGGAACGTCGCGCGCCGCCCCGCATGGCAGCCCCGAATGAACGCCAACGGCGGCGAAAACATCGGGGTAGGCTTGCGCCATGATCGCGGCGGCCGCGCCGCCTGCCGACAGCCCTGCGACATAGACCCGATCCGCGTCGGCCGTGAAGTCTCGCACGATGTCCCGCGTGACGCCGGCAATCAGGGCTGGCTCGCCCTGGTCGCGCCGCTGGTCGCGAGGGTTGAACCAGTTCCAGCATCGCTGCGCATTCGCGCTGTTGCTCTGCTCCGGATAGACGACAAGGCAGCCGTGCTTCTCGGCGAGCGCATTCATGCGCGTCCCCGTGGCGAAGTCGTCGGGCGATTGGGTGCACCCGTGCAGCATGACGATCAGCGGCATCGGCCCGCTGACACGCCTGGACGGAATGTAGAGCTTGTAGTCGAGACTACCTTCCGAACCACGAAAGCATCGGTTCACGAACTGAGCGCCATCAGGCACGGGCTCCGGCGCCCGGAGTACTTCTCCCTGAGGGAGCACACCCCGGCGCCGTGCGAGGTCGCCTTGCTTGAAACGGCCAAGCAAGCCGCGCAGCAGTGACGGCATGTGCAGTGCGGCGTGGGGGCGGACACCGTCGGTTGTCGAACCGCCGAGAGCCTCGTTCGATGCCAGATCCGGCCGCGTTGGCGTGGGGTCGAGCAGTTCCCCTGTCGCCGGATCAACATCGATGATCCGTGTCGCATGTCTGCCGTTAACAAGGTCGACGCCTGCTGGCGGGGAGGGAGCGACATCGGAAGCCACCGACCCGCTGAGCAGACGCTGCAGCATCGCTGTCGCTTCGGTCAGCTTGCCTTCGCGGGTCAGGCGCGTGGCTTCGAGCATGGGGTTGGGCAGGATCGCGTTCATATCTAATGCCTGATAGTTGAGCCGAGGCAGATCGCGTCGTTCCCAAAGGGGAACCGTTCTGCATCGCGTTGTGAGCTGTCGATGAGCCTAACGGGCGCCTCGCCGCGCGCGCCGGGCTGCGGAGCGCGGTGACGCTCCGGCCGGTCAGCGCATGCGGTCGGCGAGCGCAGCCTTCACCTCGATGCTCGCCTGCAGCGCCCCGAGAACCGAGACGGAAGCAATCGTCGCCCGCGCGAGTTCCCCGGGCACATCGTCCGCTATGCTGGCGAGACCGAGCACTCGGATATCGACCTGCTGGCCTGCAGCCTGAAGCGCTTCGAGATCGGCCCGCGTGAAATGCCGCAGGCCGAGATCGAGATTCTTGCGGGCGACGGATTGCTTCGCTGCCTCAGCGTGCCGCTCGACCTGGTTACGGATCGCGGTGCGAATGAAGTCGGTTCGGTTCGAATAGAACCCGTCCTGCACAAGCAGATCGATGTGGCCCAGGTCCACGTAGCCAAGGTTGATGGTAATTTTCTCGGTGTCCCCGCCCGAGCGGGGGCGGAACTCGTGTACATTACCCGCCATTCGCTAGGCATCCCTCTACCATCTCACTGGATGGCATATGGAACCTGCAGGGACGACTTCAATCCTCTGATCCTGCATGAACGTAGCAAGAGTAAGCCGACCGCGACGACTCGTTCACCACCGACCAACGGTCGTTGCTCGGTGGTGAACAGATGCGATGCAGCGCGGTCAGCCGAGAGGCTTCGGCGCGTAGGTCTCCAGCCACTCCTTCTCCGACATGCGCGGCTGCACGTTGATCACGTACCGCTGCTGCACCTCGCCCTTCACCGTCGCCTCGACATCGTGCTTCTCGCGCCAACCGCCCCTGGCCTTCATCCAGAAAATCGCTGCCGCCACGTTGTTCTGCCGCGTCGCCATCTGAAACAGCGCCTGCGCCACCTTCGTGTTGGCGTCCGCCTCCGCCTGGTCCAGCTCCGCCCCCAGCAGCGCGTTCAGCCGCGGCACGTCGATCCGCAGATAGGCCGCGATCGATGACCGCGGCGCGCCGTACCCCGCCATCGCGCGCACCGTGCGCCGCTGCTCGTCGCTCGGCCAGTCGGTTTTAGCTTCCTGCGGCTCCATCGATCAGGACCCTCTCGGTGGATCGGGCTCGTCCACCACCTCGACGATCACCCGACGCTCATGCTTCCCACGACGGATGATCTCTTCCAGCTCGGCATCCGTCAGCTGCGCCGGGTCGTCGATCACCGGCTTGACCTCGATCTTCTCGCGCCAGCCCGCACGCGCCTTCATCCAGAAAATCGCCGCCGCGACGTTCTTGCCCTGCGTCGCCATCTGAAACAGCGACTGCGCCACCTTCGCGTTCGCCTCGGTGATCCCGCGATCGAGCTCGTCGCGGAAGTGCTTGCGCAGCGTCTTGTCGTCGATGCCCAGGAACCCCGCGATGTCCTCCTGCGGAATGCCGAACCCCGCCATGGTCTTCACCGTGCGGCGCTGGTCGGGGGTGGGTTCATACCGGCGCATGGCTGGCCTCCGCAGGGGTCGCAGGGGCGCCACCGGCCGGGCCAGGGGCGAGACCGCTGAACAGCGCCCCGTCGCCCTCCCGCACCGCGTCCTGGCCTGTGAAGGCCTCCCAGCGGGCTATGGCGACGTCCACGTAGGCCGGGGAGAGTTCGATGGCGTGGCAGGCCCCGCCCGTCATCTCCGCCGCGATGATGGTGGTGCCGCTGCCGCTGAACGGCTCGTACACCGCCTGGCCCGGGGACGAGTTGTTCTCGATCGGTCTCCGCATGCACTCAACCGGCTTTTGGGTGCCGTGCACCGTCTCGGCGTCCTCGCTGCGCCCGGCGATCTGCCACAGCGTCGTCTGCTTGCGGTCGCCCGACCAATGGCCCTGGCCGCGCACCGCGTACCAGGCGGGTTCGTGCTGCCAGTGGTAGTGGCCGCGGCCGAGCACCAGGCGGTCCTTCGCCCAGATGATCTGCGCGCGGATGTCGAAGCCGCAGGCGGTCAGGCTTTCCGCCACGGTCGTGGCATGCAGGGCGCCGTGCCAGACATAGGCGACATCGCCGGGGAACAGCGCCCAGGCTTCCCGCCAGTCGGCTCGGTCGTCGTTCTCCACCTTGCCGGTGCGCCTCGTGGTGCTGACCCCCGCCCGGTTGCGCCATTCCGGATCGTAGGCGACGCCGTAGGGCGGGTCGGTCACCATCAGCTGTGGCCGCACGCTGCCGAGGACCTGCTGCACCACCACGGCGTCGGTGCAATCCCCGCAGGCCAAGCTGTGGCGGCCCAGCAGCCACACGTCGCCCAGCCGCGTGGTGGGCGTCTCGGGCAGCGGCGGGATGTCGTCAGGGTCGGTCAGGCCGGTGGTGGGCTCGGCGAGGAACCCGGCGATCTCGTCAGCGTCGAAGCCCGTGAGGCCGAGGTCAAAGCCCAGGTCCTGCAGCTCGGCCAGTTCCAGCCGCAGCAGGTCGGCGTCCCAGCCGGCGTTCAACGCCAGCTTGTTGTCGGCGAGGATGTACGCCTTGCGCTGCGCCGGAGTGAGATGCCCCAACTCGATCACCGGCACCTCGTCCAGGCCCAGCTTCCTGGCCGCCAGCACGCGGCCATGGCCGGCGATGATGCCGTTCGCGCCATCGGTCAGGACGGGGTTGGTGAAGCCGAACTCCCGGATCGACGCTGCGATCTGCGCGACCTGGTCGTCGCTGTGCGTCCTCGCGTTCCGGGCGTAGGGAATTAGGTCGCGTGTTCTGACCCTTTTGTAGCAGGGGAAGCTTGCCTCGACAGCGCGTGAATCCGGCATCCTCGAAACCCTCCATCGGGAGTGGTGTCGGGCACCTCGCCGCGACGTCCATTTAATACCGGATCGGGATTCCGCGGCACAATCGACCGCAATTGCGATGCGCTACGCGGGACTGCGATCCGCGCAGATTTCTTCCATTTTCGTTCGCCTGGGTTACCAGCAGGTCGAGACACTCATCGCGCCTCGCTGCCCTACGGAGCGAGCCGGATTTCCATGTCCGGCTCCTCCCCATAGGGGAGGGATTCCGGAAATCCGGAAATGCGGCGGAAATCTGCGGTTTTCTGACGTTTCCAGGCGCGTGGAATTCGCCTCGACCGGAAACGGCTTAAGCTCTTGAATATCGGCCTCTTTTCGCGTTTCCACGCGATCGCGTTTCCATTGGAAATCCGGAAACCGGAAACGATGAAACGGCACCTACAGCCCTTTGCCGCTGCGATACCGCTCCAGCGCCTCCCTCCGCGACCCCTTGAACAGCGGCACCTCGACACTCGTTGCCAAAGGCCCGTCCGGCACGTCCAGGAACCTGGTGGAAGCCTGCGTGTCCGCCGTGCGCGTCTTCACCAGCATCTGGCGGTCGAGGGCCAGGGTACCGAGCGCCTCCAGCCGATGCCTGCTCATGCTCGCGAGAGGCTCCGGCAAATCAGCCTTCCCATTGAACAGGCCGGCGGCGCCCGTATGCGAGAACGGAAGGCCAGCGGCCGCGCAATCGGCGCATGTTTCTACCAGGAGCTTGAGCAGCTGCTCCTCCGTCGGACCCTGCGACGCCAGACGGTTCGTCACATCAAGGAAGTTGCCCGAAGCGCTTCGCGCAAAGAGGCGACGCATGCCGATCGGCGCGCCGGCGTGGTTCGCCTTGACGAGGTTCCCCCACACCAGCGCCTCGGCCGGCTCACCAACCTCCTTGCCCAGCCCCGCCGCCTCATCCGGCGTCGGCTTCCATAGCGCGTAGGCAAACCGGCTATTGGCAATCCAGGCGCCGCTACCGCGCATGGTGGGATTATCAAGATCCACGCCTTTCGCGACGTGCCCGATCAGGATGATCGTGCAGCCATGCCGCGCGGCGACCGCGCGCAATTGCCGCATCAGCATCTTCACGAAGGTGGCGTCGTTCTCGTCGCCGTTCAGGAAGTCGCCCGCCGGATCGAGGACCAGCAAGCGCACCGGCTTGCCTGTTATCGTCGCGATGGTTCTCAACAGCCGGTCGAGGCCATGCTTGGCGAGCTCGGTCAGCACGGCTGCGCGGCCATCGGGCATCACAAGCGCGGGGTCGAGGTTCGGCATGTCCACCGCGGGGATGACGTAGCACGGTGCATCGCGGCGGCGGTTCTCAGGATCCAGCGATGCAATGCGACGGTGGATCTCCGCGGCGTCATCTTCCAGGGTGAGGAACACGCTGGCGCCAGCCGCCTCCAACGGCACGTAGCCGCCGAGGATCGAAAAACGGCCCAGCGCTGTCTCCCCATACCTGCCGCGGAGGGCCACCAGCAGACACAGCGCGAGGCCGACGAGAGACTTCCCGATGCCGCCGGCACCGAACATCACGCCGAGCTTTCCCAGCGGGATGGTCGGCGACACCAGGAACTCCTGACGCGGCGGCTCCCCTGCCGTCATCTGATCCAGGCGAAATCTGCCAATCGACTGCTCGCCGAACATGTCGTCCTGCGCGGCCTTTGCTGCCTCGGCGTCGATCTCGTCGCGGGCGGTGGTGACGGCGCGGGGAATGTCATTGTAGCGGGACAGCCAACGGAATGGGTGCGTCACACCATCCTTGATGTCGCGGATTTCCTTCGGCACGGAGTTCATGAACCCGCGCAGGAACATCACAGCCTGGCCGTCGGGCATGCCTCCCTTCAGCATGCGCATCGCGAGCGCCGTGATCGGCGCGTGGTAGTCGGCGCCGGTCAGGATGGCGGTGACCAATTCGGTGGTGTCCCGCGTCTCGCCTTCGCCAGGTTCGTCGGGCCCCGTCTTGCCGGCGTCGCCCTGCTGCTGGCGGTGGACCTCCCACGCCTCGCGCAGCTTCTGCTCGGCGTCGTCCAGGTCGAGTTCGGTCTCGGTCTCGGCGACAATTCTGCACAGCCGCGCAGCACCCTTGCGATGCCAGGACCCTGGCCAGCGCATCGGATGCACCATCGGAGTGCTGGTCCCATCCGCGCCGACCAGCGCCTTCGCCATCGTCCGGCAGCGCTTCAGCTTCACGTGCGATGCTGCATCGCGGGTCGGCTCTGTCAGTCGCCAGTGCAGATGCAGCTTGTGCTCGAGCTCCCCGGTCTCGGGGTTGGGCCACTCGCCCCCACTCGCCACGTTGATCGTGGCCGGCCCGAGCAGCGCCTCGAGTTTCTCCCGCGCCTCCGAGGGCCGTTTGTCGCATTCAACGCTGAGCAGCAGCCAATTCTGTAGATCATCCTCGGTGGCACTATCAGCGTTCGAGAACGTCGCGATGGGCGGAGCAAAGACTACCGGGCGTGGTGCGCGTGCCGCGCGGCTCGCGAGCGCTGCAGCAGCTGCGACCAGAGCCTCGGGATCGCTCGTGACCCGGTGCGCCTCGATGGCGAATACGCTGTTCGCGTCATCGTGGAAGGCGCGCAGGGAGACATAGCTGCCCTTGTCCGCATACCTGAACAGCGCATTGACGAAGCGCGCGATCTGGTCACGATCCGGCTGCAGGGGAGCGTCGGCGTTCACCGCGGCGGATCCTCGGCGGCAGTGGCGCGCGCCTCCTTCGCCGCAGCACGCCGACGCCGCTCCAGCGCCTCCTGCAGGACCAGGCCGAACGAGCCGATCGCCGCCGGCGACGCAGCCAACGGGATCGACGTCACGCGGGTCTCGTCTACCCAGCGCCGACGGAAATGTGGATTACGCTCGGGGTCCGACATGACGGCGGCGGAGGCGGCGTCCATCACGCCGGCCCCCGCAGCTGCTCGACCTCAAAGGCTTCGACGTCCTCCAGCCTGTAGGCAACCCGGCCCCCCAGCTTGAGATATCGGGGCCCCTGGTTCAGCCAGCGCCACCGCTCCAGCGTGCGCGGGCTGATGTTCCAGCGGCGGGCGAGGTCGTTCTGGCCCAGCCGTTCGCTGCGCTTCGAGGGGAAGGAACGGGTCGTGTCCATGCGTGGCACCTCGCGGCTTGCAGTGGTGCCGCGCAGGTAGGCTGGTCGATTGGTCGTAAACCCCCTGGGCTATTGGT
The DNA here is from genome assembly GCA_051860065.1 of Roseomonas sp. Classification (GTDB taxonomy): domain Bacteria; phylum Pseudomonadota; class Alphaproteobacteria; order Acetobacterales; family Acetobacteraceae; genus Neoroseomonas. The sequence goes on along the minus strand of JBHYEQ010000015.1, from coordinate 29,101 downwards.
CTATTGGTCGCTTGCTCAATCGACCAATCGACCAGCCGGAAAGCCGCAGAATTCCGCCATTCTAACGCTGCAAGGTCGAGCCGCTGGTTTATTGGTCGCTTGCTCGGGGACCGCCTTTTTCGACCAGCAGCCGATCGTAGATCTGCGGGAGATGTCCACGAACCGTCTCCTCCTTCGGAAAGCCCTCCGCGGCCCCCCGGGCCGACTTCGCGACACGCTTGATGAGCGAACGCGCGAGTCCCAGCCAACTCTCGGGGCGTGCGGGAGCTCCGTTGGGAAACAAGCCATCCCAGTGCGTCCGAAGCGCGTCTTCGATAATGCCGGCGACGGGCTTCCGCCCGCCTTTGCGCGCCACGACGCGAGGCGTCGCGGGCGGCGCGACGCTGGCTTCCTCCACTGTCCGCGCGCCCGTCCCGCTAACCGGCGCGGCCGCGTCGGAGATGCGATCGACATCCATCCCGCTCTCGTCTGCTGCTGCGCCATAGGTCGCGACAACAGCGACGTACCGCGCGTCATCGACGGTGATCGTGTCGCGGCGGAAGTCGAACCAAAAGTCGGCGGCCCAGACGCCCGGCAGGCCGACCTGCTCCGTTGTCCTCTGCGGCTGCGTCATGACGCCGCGAAGGTGGAACTCCCCTCTCGCAAGACGGGCGCGAAGGTCATTCTCCAGCGCTCTCCACGCGGCGATCAGATCGTTGAAGCTGGGCGGCCCAAGCGACCAGCTGCTCTTGCTGGGCTTCGCGAGATCCGCCGGATCGGAGAGGATTGGATGGGAGGGGAACGCGGTCAGCTCATTCGGAGTGTATCGCCGCTCGCATCGGCAGACCTCCCCGAGCAAGACAGGGTCCGTCCACTCACGCAGCGCCGCACTCAGCGGGATCGGCCCGCGCGCGCCGCGCGCCCTTGCCAGCCGCTCCACCGCCGCGGACGCATAGACGGGCCGCTCGACCACGACGTCTTCGTACGCGTTCTCTCGGACGATGACGGTGCCGCGGTAGGGAAGATACAGCAGATCGCGCGCCCAAGCTGCGGGCAGCGGCTCCGCGTCACTGCGGGCGATCGGCTTCAGCATCTTGCCCCAGAGCACGATATCGCCGGATGCAACACGGGCGTTGAACCCGACGAACAGGTCCTGCCAGGCGCGTTCCAGTGCTTGGATCGGCGGATTGGTGGTGCTGGAGCGAGCCGGCACTCCTTGCGCTCGGCATCGCGCAATCTCCGCCATCCACTCACGCAGAAACTGAACGCGTTGCTGAGGCGGGAACGGCGCCTCGGCCGCGTCCAATGCTCCAACGAGAGCAGGATCGGACCAGGTCGTGATTGCCTCTGCCAAGGGCAGCGCCGGCTGTGGCGAATCGACTTCCATGGCCGGAACAATATCAGACCCGGACGTGCCGCTATCGGGAGTCCCATCGCATGCCCATGAATGCGTCTGGGTTGGATCCTGCGCTCCGCCATCTCCCGCCCCACCTGCGCGAGGTCTGCGACATCCTCGCCCGCGGCCTGCTGCGGCTGCGCAGCACTGATGCCGGGCCAGAGGCGCAGAACCTCGACGCAGCCGCGGCGATCAGCCCTCCGGCCGCAGCCCGGGGAAAGTCGGCAGCCCATCGTCGAGCCGCACCCAGCTCAGCCGCGTTGACGCCTGGGTATGGTCGGCGGGCGGCATCGCCTCCGGATCGTCGAGACTCACCGTCGTGATGTCGATCTCGTCCGGCGCGTACGCCGCCTCGAACGTCAGCGTCGTCCCGCACCGCGGACAGAAGGTGCGGCACGCCTTCGAACTGGAGGCGAACCGCGTCGGCTCGCCAGCCACCACGCGGTACTCCGCGCGCGGAACGCTGAACCAGGCGACCATCGGCGCGCCTGCTGCACGGCGACACATCGAGCAGTGGCAGATGGTCGAATGGAAGGGCGCGCCCCCGGCTTCGTACCGGACGTGGCCGCATAAGCATCCGCCTTTGAGCATGCCGGACATCTCCCGATCGGCTGGTGAACCAGTATGCGACCAGCGCGCCACCGGGACAGCGGTTTCCGCACCGTGCCGACATTCGTCGCCGCTGCGGCTTCGTCGCCGCACTGCCGAGGACTTCGACCGTGACCGGCGGACCACCGGAGACACTTCGCTACACTTCACCGCCCACCAGAGCGTGCATGCGGACCCGTTCGACAGGAGTTCCGCATGAGGCGCTGCACCGCCACCGCTGCCGCCGCGCAGCCCATCCCCGTCGCCATCACCGCCTTCCCCAAGGACCAGGTCCTCAGCCGGCTGGCATGGATCCAGACTGCGCCCATCGCGGAGCTGAAGGACGAATGGCGCCGGCTCTACGGCAAGGAGCCGCCACCGTTCAGCCGCAGCTACATCACGAGCCGGCTCGCCTACCGCATCCAGGAACTGGCCTATGGCGGGCTGAAGCCGGAGACCCGGGCACGGCTGGAGGCGCTGGGCGAGCAGCTGGACGGCGGGAACATCGTGCTGCGCCGCATCCGCGCCGACAGCCGCCCGCTGCCAGGCACGCGGCTGATCCGCGAGCACGATGGTGTGCAGCACGTCGTCACCGTCCGCGCCGACGACTTTGAGTTCGAGGGCCGGCCGTACCGATCGCTCTCCGCCATCGCGCGGCACATCACCGGCACGCGTTGGAATGGCTGGACGTTTTTCGGCTTGAAGGGGAGGCCGGGCGCATGAGGCGAAAGGCAGCTGCCGGCGAGATCATGCCGGCGACCACGAAGAAGCTCCGCTGCGCCGTCTACACGCGGAAGTCCACCGACGAGGGCTTGGACAAGGAGTTCAACACCCTCGACGCGCAGCGAGACGCCTGCGAGGCGTACATCACGAGCCAGCGCACCGAGGGCTGGGTGCTGGTGCGCGACCGCTATGACGATGGCGGCTTCTCCGGCGGCACATTGGACCGGCCAGCGTTGAAGCGTCTGCTGGCCGACATTGAGCAGGGGCTCGTCGATGTCATCGTCGTCTATAAGATCGACCGCTTGTCCCGCTCGCTGATGGATTTCGCGAAGCTGGTCGAGACCATGGAAGCGCATGGCGTGACGTTCGTGTCCATCACGCAGAGCTTCAACACCACCACCAGCATGGGTCGGCTGACGCTGAACATCCTGCTCAGCTTTGCGCAGTTCGAACGCGAGGTCATTGGCGAGCGGATCCGCGATAAATTCGCAGCGTCGCGCGCGCGCGGGATGTGGATGGGCGGCAAGGTGCCGCTCGGCTACGACGTGGTGGCCAGGAAGCTGGTGGTGAATGAGCACGAAGCACCGCGGGTGCGCCGCGTGTTCGAGATCTTCGCGGAGACGGGATCGGGCATCGAGACGGTCGCCCGCCTCCGGGCGGAGGGCGCCACCAGCAAGGCCGGCCGGTCGCTCGACAAGGGCGACGTCTACAAACTGCTTAACAACCGGACCTATGTCGGCGAAGCCGCGCACAAGGGGCAGATCTATCCCGGTGAGCACCAGGGCATCGTGCCGCGGGAGCTGTGGGACCGGGCGCATGCCATCCTGCAGGTCAGCCCACGCTCCCGTGCCGCGCAGAACCGGCAGCAGGCACCGGCGCTGCTGAAGGGGCTGATCTTTGGGGTGGACGGGCGTGCGCTATCGCCGACCCACACCAGGAAGGGCGGCAGGCTGTATCGCTACTACGTGGCGCAGCGTGTGATGAAGGGCGACGCCGCCGGCGACACCAGCATTGTGCGGCGGATCTCTGCGGCGCAGATCGAGGCAGCGGTGATGAGCCAGGTGCGAGCCCTGCTGCGCCAACCGGAGATCGTGGTCGGCACGTGGCTCGCCGCGCGGCGAGAGGCGCCGGACTTAACGGAGCGCGAGGTTCGCGATGCGCTGCATCGGCTCGACCCACTATGGGAGGAGTTATTCCCGGCCGAGCAGGCGCGGATCGTGCGAGCGCTGGTGGAGCGGGTGGTGGTCGGACCCGCTGGTGCCGACATCCGGCTCCGCGTTGAGGGGCTGGCCGGGCTCGTTCGGGATCTCGCCGCTATCGCGCCCGGAGCGCTGAGGGCTGCCGCATGACTGCAGCGACAAGCATCACGGTGCGGGTGCCGCTGAAGATCCGCCGACGGCCGGGGCGGAAGACGGTGGTGACGCCGGTGGCGGACGAGGGCGGCGATGCCGCCATCCAGACACGCGCGGACCCGGCGCTGGTAAAGGCGCTGGCGCGGGCGTTCCGGTACCAGCGGCTACTGGGTGATGGGCGTTATGCGTCGATTACCGAGATGGCCGCGGGGGAAAAGATTGACCGCGGGTATCTCGGGCGGCTGCTGCGACTTGCCGTCCTCGCCCCGGACATAGTCGAGGCGATCCTCGACGGCCGGCAGTTGCTGGAACTCGACCTCCCAAAGCTGATGGAACCCGTCACTGCCGATTGGGACCAGCAACGCGCAGCACTCCGGGTACCGCAGCGACAAGATCAAGTTTCCTAAGCCAACAATCGGAAGAGGGGGGCCATCTTGCCCGCCGTCTCTGCTGATGGCTTGCCCTCGGACCGGCGGCGTTTGGTCGCTACTCGTCAGCCCCTTCTAGATGGCCCATCTGATCTCGGGTTGGCTATCAGGGCGAACGCCGAACGCCCGTGTGGGTGTATTCTGTACTGGACGCACGACGCGATTCCGGCGACGCGTGACAGCCATGCTCCTGGAGTGAATTCTGACGAATCATGCGCCTGACACCAGATGGCCCTGAACTTCCCGCTGCTCTTGTGACGGCGCAGGAGAGGGGAGAAGTACTTTTCGTGTGCGGTGCTGGCGTCTCGCGAGGAGCCGGCCTGCCGCTCTTCCGCGGGCTGGTCAAGGCGGTATACGAGCACCTGGGGGAGCGCTGGGAGGATCACCCGGCCGAGCACGAAGTCATGGCGGAGCGCGGCAGGCTCGCGGCGCAGTACGATCGGATGCTGCGTGCCTTGGAGCGCCGTCTGGCCGCGCCCGACGTCCGCCATTCGCAGACCATGCGCGACCGGATCAGGGACGCCGTGCGCCGCAGCCTAGTCCCCGATCCCGAAGCCGATCTCGGCAACCATCTCTGCCTGCTCGAGTTGTCGCGGGACTCCGAGCACCGCAATCGGCTGCTCACCACCAATTTTGACACCCTCTTCGAGCGGGCGTGGATGCGGATGAAGGGGGAACGCCTGGCAAGCCACGCATGCCAGGCAATGCCGCCGCCGAGGGCCGCGGCGTTCAGTGGCGTCCTTCATTTGCATGGTCGGCTCGCGGACCGAGAGGTCGGCATCGACAGCGACACAGATCTCGTGCTGACGAGCGCCGAGTTCGGCGATGCCTATCTCCGCAACGGCTGGGCGTCACGTTATCTCTACGACCTCGTGCGGACCCACGTGCTGGTCCTCGTTGGTTATCAGGCCGAGGATCCTCCGATGCGCTATCTGCTCGAAGCGCTGGAGGCTGACCGAGAGCGCTATACCGACCTGAAGAAGGTCTACGCCTTCGCCGAGGCGAAGGACGACGACCAGCACCTTCAGGAAGCCCTTTGGCGCGCAAAGGGCGTCGAGCCGATCCTCTACCATGTCGGGCCGGACGGCAGCCACGCTGACCTCTACAGGACGCTGCGCGAGTGGTGCCGGTATGCGGAGGATCCGACGGCCTGGCGGCGTGCTCGGCTGTCGACGCTTCTGTCGGCCGATCCGACGTCCGTCGGCGAGGCTGGCCTCGGGGAGGTAGTCGCCCTGCTCGGCCACGGGGACGCCGGCCGCATTCTTGGCGAACTCTCGCCATCGGCGTCCTGGCTGCCGGTCCTCTCGGACCGTGGTGTCCTCGGCCGTGGGGCAGCCTCCGCCGGCCCGTGGATCGCAAGCCGCGTCGGCGACCCCGAGATGGTGCGCGCCTGCGCCGCGGCGCCGCCTGCCGACGACGCTTGGTGGTTCATAGAGCGCAATGTCGAGCAATTGCCTGCTGAGTATCGCAAGGCCTGGCGGCGCATACGACGCGCGGTCTCATCCCAATCCGGGGGCTTGCTCCCTCGCTGGTACGCAATTCGGAGCCGCGCGAAGGCAGGGGAGGTCGAGCACGAGGTCCGTCGTGCCATCGTCGAGTCCGTTGTTCCGCAGCTTCGCGTGCGAAGGCCGCTGCGCTGGCCCGGCACGGCCGAGACAGAGGAAGCGCCAATCACCGCGCGGTCGCTCGCCGAGGTTTACTTCGAACCATCGGGTCACCGGCCGCACGTCCGCGAGGTGCTGGACGTGTGGCCACAGGACGCCGTGGCGGAGGAGCGGCTTCTGCGGGCGCTCTGCCGTGGGATCGAGGAAGCGCTGGAGGAAGCCCGTGATGTGGACTACGTCAACGGCCTCGATCGTTCATCCTTCGATGTTCCATCCGTAGCTGACCATCCGCAGAATCAATACCGTGGTGGCTTTCTTCCCATCGTGCGCCTGACTGCCGGGGTCTGGGAACGGTTGGCGGAGAAGTCCGCCTCCGTGGCGCGGAGATTGGCAACTCCATGGGGTGCATCGGAATTTGCGCTTTATCGCCGTCTGCACCTGCACGCGTTGACCACCGCGACAGTCTTCCAACCCCGCGAGGCGCTGGCCGCACTCCTTGGGCTCGATGACCCAGCGTTTTGGTCCGGCGAATTGCGGCGGGAGACGATGCGCCTAATGGCACAGCGCTGGGCAGAGTTCCCCGAGGAGACGCGCGCCGAGCTTGCCCGCCGCATCCGCGGCGGCCCCCCACGGTCGCTGTTCACGGACGACGCGTTTAAGGACGAGGACGAGTGGAACTCCATCCGCGACCACATGATCTTTGTCCGCCTCGCGCGCATCCAGGGCGCTGTAGGAGGACTCGATGGGGACAGCGCGCAGGTGCTGGCCGACATCGAGGCGCGCCATCCGGCGTGGATTCCGGGCCGCGGCGACCGGGATGATTTCGGCTCGTGGATGAGTAGCAGATGGAGACCGGAGGGCGATCCGGCATCACTCTCTGGCGTCGCAGATGCCGAGCTAGTGTCGCACGCGATGCGCCTGCAGCGAGAGCAGCCCATCGGACATTCGGATGTGTGGCGCCTGTTCTGCGAGTCTGATCCTGAACGCGCCCTGCGCGGCCTGCACGCCGAAGCAGATTCTGGCCGCTGGGAGCCATCCGCTTGGCGCGATCTTCTGTGGGCAGCGGCCAAGACACAGCGCCAGCCGCTCCAGCGCGAGATAGCTGAGCTGATCGTCCGCATGCCTGCCGCGGCGTTGCTGCCGATCACGTCGAGCGCCACGTCGTGGTTGCGGGAATCCCGAAGCCTGCTGCTGGACGACGCGGTGGCGATCGCGGGCCCTCTCCTCGTCGTTTGGGACCGCCTCGCGGAGGTCGTCTACACCGACGCAGGGCCCGACGCTGCGGCCACTCGGCCGGAAGACGAGGATCTCGCCACGGCCGCGCTGAATGAACCGGGCGGCGAACTCACCTGGACGCTGTGCGACGCCTTGAGTGCGCAGGAACCGCACGCCGGATCGGAGTTAGGAGACGAACTCGACGGACGGTTCGATCGTGCCGTCTCGGCGCCGGGCCGTCCCGGGCTGCTCGCGCGCGTCTATCTCTTGAGGCTGCTGCCTTGGCTCTATCACGTAGCCCCGACGTGGTCAGGCGAGCGCTTGCTGCCACTACTCGTGCCGAACCACCCCGAGGCCCGACTGCTTTGGCGCGCACGTCTCGGGGGTGATGTCCCGCGGATACCTGCGCTGTTCAATGCGCTGAAGCCGCATCTTTTGGCTCTGTTTCAAGACGAGGCGATGTCGCAGTGGGAGGCGCAGGGGCTCGCTCACGCTCTCCTGCGACCGGCCATCTGGAGGCGCTTGCGACCCGACGATGGGTGGCAAATCGAGCCGGCGGAGATCCGTCGAGCGCTCCGGGCCGCGCACGCGGAAGTGCGCCACCAGGCGGCCTGGATGCTGTGGAACTGGATGGGGGAAGAGAAGGCCGAACCGGTAGATCGGGCAGCGCGCTGGAGAGTTCATGTCGGACCCTTGTTTCGGGACGCTTGGCCATTGGACGTCGCCTGCCGGGACAGTGAGACATCGCAGCGCCTGGTGATGATGGTGCTCGAAGCCGAGGACGCGTTCCCGGACGCGGTCGACGCGGTGGCTCCGGTCCTGCTCCCTTACGACATGGTGACCGCCATCATCGGCCTCGATCTCGATGACCGCCATAAAGAGATGCCGGAACGGTACCCTCGAGCGGTGGTCGCCCTGCTCGATTCCCTGGTCGATCCCCCTCGGGCAACGCCACCGCATGATCTGGGGAATGTGCTGGCGCGGTGCGTCGCGGCGGATTCCGGCCTGGCGGGGGAGCCTGCCTACCGGCGACTGCACGCGATAGCGCGCCGCCTATCGGCGTAGACGTGGAGGTTCACATGACCACAAGCGGTAGGCTTGAGGCGGCAGAGGGGGACCGTGGGTCATCTGCCTAGTTTGGCGAAACTGCCGGCCCACCGCGTCGATGGTGTTCCAGGATGCGACAGAGTTGCACGGTGGCCGAGGAATCCAGGGGCTTGGGGGCGAGACGGGGTGAATTCACTCGTGCGGGTCGATTGCCCGAGCGATGCATTCACCGAATCAGGACGGGTTCTGCCGACGGAAATCTGAGGGAAGTCAGTGACCTGACCCTTGTAGACTGGATCGGCCAAGTCCCAAGGTCCGGAGAGAATAGGGCGGAGATAGACGCCCGGAGAGTCAACGTTGCGGTGCCGAAGTAGCAAGGTCCACGCGCAAACCCCGGCCAAACCTGCGCCTCAGCGCGGTGCCCTGACCAGGAGAGGCAGGTTGTGAGAGAGAGTATTGGAGCAGCGGTGGAAACCGGGAACCAACTTTCTCTGGGAAGGCTTGGCTTGGCGGCCTGAGCATGTCGGGCCGTCACAACGCTCAAGAACGTGTGCTGCAACGCACGCATCACGCTCACACATGTGCCGGCGGTGCGGTCGTCAGGGGCTCGGGCCGCCGTCTTGATCATCCCGCCCGACAGCGTCAGACGAACACGCTGTCATCAGGGCCGACGCCCGGATACTGGATGAACATCAGCACGCAGCCCGTCTCCGTCCGATGCGGACCATGCGCGACGCCCGGCCCGTGCGAGACGATGGAGCCGGCCGGCAGGCGCTCGCCGTCGTTGATCATCTCGCCGTCCAGCACGTAGACCGCCTCGATCGCCTTCGGATGGAAGTGCTTCGCGAGCTCGGCGCCGGGCGCCATGCGCAGCAGCGCGACGAACGGCGCCGCCCCCGTGTCGGTGTTGAGAAAGGCGGCCTCGGTGCTGCCCGAGAAGCCGGGAAGCTGGAACGGGCTGAACTTGACCTGGTCGGCGCGCAGGATGGTGCTGGTCATGTCGTGTCATTCCTTGGCGATGGCGGGTGGCGCTATTCGGCGATGCGAAAGTCGCTGGGGTCCACCTCCTGCGACTGCATGAACAGGATCGTCGCGCCCTGCGGCGCCTCGTGCGGCCCATGCACCTCGCCGGGCTTCACCGTGAAGAAGCTGCCAGGGCCGTAGGCGATGCCGGCATTCACGAAGCTGCCGTCGAGCACCAGGAAGGCTTCCGTCGAGCGATCATGCACATGGGCCGGGATGCGGGCGCCGGGCGCCATGCGCATCGTTGCGGCGATGGGGCCGGCGCCGAGGTCGCGATTGAGGAAGGCGGCCGTGATCTCGCCCACCTGGCCCGGGATGGGAAACGGGAACCACGCATAATCCGCGGGGGTGGTGATGGTGGTGGCGCCGAGCGGCATGGTCCGTCTCCGTTTCGTGGCGGCTCCGTGCCGCCTGTGGAGAGGAGAGTGCCAGCGCGGCGGCACGCGATAATCGGCTAAGGTGGCACTACATTGCTTCCTGGGACGCACGAATGCCGAACCGCGACGCGCTTGCCGACATCCAGGTTTTTTGTCGCGTGGCCGAGCTCGGCGGTTTCGCGCGAGCGGCGGAAGCCCTGCTGCTGACATCCTCCGCCGTCACCAAGGCCGTCCAGCGCCTGGAGACGCGGCTGGGAACGCCGCTGCTGACACGGACCACGCGCCGGCTCACGCTCACGGAGGAAGGCGCCGTGCTGTTCCAGCATTGTCGGGCCGCGCTGCAGTCCATCGAGGAAGCGACGCTCGCTGTCGGCGGCACGCGGGGGCGCGCGGTAGGTCGGCTGCGCGTGGCGTTGCCGACCACGTATGGTCAGAAGCGCATCTTCCCCCGCCTGCCGGGCTTTCAGGCCCAGCACCCTGAGCTGGAACTCGAGCTGCATGTCACCAACCGCGCCATCGACCTTGTCGAGGAGGGCTTCGATCTCGTTGTGCAACTGGGCCAGCCGCCGGTCTCATCGCTGATCCAGAAGGTGCTGGAACACGCCTCGATCGGCGTCTTCGCGGCACCCTCCTACCTGGCGGGGCGGCCGGCGCTGCGGCACCCGCGCGACCTTGCCGCGCATGTCGCGATCGGCTTCGTGCTGAACGGCGCAGTGCAACCCCTCGACTTCACCTTTGTGGAGGATGGCCGAACGCAGCTGGTGCCGCCACCGCCCGGGCCGGTGATCGTGCATGACCCGATGGGCATGGTCGCGCTTGGCATCGCCGGTGGCGGCCTGTTCCAGACCGGCCACTACGTGGTCGCCCAAGAACTCGCGCAGGGGCGCCTGGTTGAAGTGCTGGTCGCGCATGGTGGGGCCACACGGCCGGTGGTCGCGACCTATCCGCCCAATCGGCGGCTGTCGGCCAAGGTGCGGGCGTTCCTGGATTACTTCGGTTGATCGGGCTGAGGCACCTCATCACGGACCTGAGTGACTCGACAGAGGAGAGCCAGCAGTGGTTCGAGGCCGTCGCTGCCCGCATGGTCCAGGCGGCGCCGGCAGTAACGTTCCAGTCGTCCTTGGCGGGCACTTTCCCACGATCGCCCGCAACCAGGCGAGCGACCTGCACGACCGGCGGATTCGAACGTTCACTTACATTTGTCGATCGTAACAGACAACGCGCGTGCACGGCGGGACATTCAACCGCGGCGCCGTGGTCGAAGCGCTTGTCCAACCTTCGCATAACTCATTGATCCGTCGACTCGCCGGCTGATTCACCATCCGCCCAGGGCTACGCGTTTCCGTTGCAATGTTTTGTCATGATTGGGCAACGCCCACGACGTCCTGCGCCGCCAGATTGGCCCTGTCGTGTTTGGGACTCCGGGGGCGCGCGCGTGCTGATTCGAATTCTGCTGCTTGTCGCGCTGCTCGCCGCACCCGGCCTCCGCCCTGCCTTCAGCCACGAAGGCCATTCCCATGGGGACGAACCCGCGCCGCCGGCGGCCGCCGCACCGCGCGCCGAGGCACATTCCGAGCTGTTCGAGATCGTGGCGGTCTTGGGTCCGGACCGCCGACTTTGGCTCTACCTCGACCGGCACGCGACGTCGGAGCCCATCGATGGCGCCACGGTGCAGGTCACCCTCGACGGCGACGATCTAGGAGCGGCTACGCGGGCGGGCGAGGCGATCTACGTCCTCGCCAACCCGGCGCTGGAACGATCGGGCCTGCGGAACCTGGTCTTCACCATCACCGCCGGCGAGGACATGGATCTGCTGCCCGCGACGCTTGAAATACCCGCTGCGGCCGGGGCTCCAGCCGCAGCACCCGTGTCGTCGGAACTGCTCTCGATGGCCTTGCGCGAGCCCACCCTGTGGGCGGCGGGGCTGTTCCTGCTGCTGCTTGGCATCGCCATCGGCCGTGCCGCCGCTCCACGAGCATTGCCGCCGCTTGTTGTCGTCGAACCACCGGCAACCGCCACGCGCCCTCATGGCTTGCCGTCCGGCGCGCCAATGCCCGAGCGCGTGGCCGCTGGCCCGTCTGTGATGGCCCTTTTGGCAGTTCTTCTCGTGCCGATGATCGCTTGGGCCCAACCGATGGACGCGCCCCGACGGCAACCCGACGGAAGCATCTTCGTGCCCAAGCCTTCGCAACGTCTGCTGGGCCTGCGCACCGGCACGGCTGAGCCTGGCGAGGCCTCCGTTGCCATCCAGCTGACCGGCCAGATCGTCGCAGACCCAAATGCCTCCGGCCGCGTTCAAGCCTCCGAAGCTGGCCGCATCGAGCCACCGGAAGGCGGCTTCCCGGTGCTTGGCCAGCGCGTGGTGCGCGGCGAGGTGCTCGGGTTTGTCGTGCCCATTATGGCTGCGCAGGATCGCGTCGGCGTGCGCGCCAGCATTGCGGAGCTCGACGCCCTCATCGTGATCGGCGAGGCGCGGGTTCGCCGGCTGACCGCGCTAGCTGGCACCGTCGCGGCACGCGAGATTAGCGATGCCCGCGCCGACCTCGAAGGCTTGCGTCAGCGCCGCGCCGCCAATCTGCCGGCGGTGACGGGGCGGGAGCCGATTGTCGCCCCCTCCGCTGGCCTGATCAGCGTGGTGCGCGTCGCCGCCGGCCAAGTGATCCAGGCGCAGGAGCCGCTGTTCGACATTGTCGATCCGGCGCGGCTCTGGGTGGAGGCCATCGCCTTTGACCCCGCCGCGGTGGCTGAGATTTCCGGCGCGTCGGCCGTGACGGCAGGTGGCCAGGCTCTGCGGCTCGGCTTCGTGGGCCGCGGCATGACGCTGCGCCAGCAGGGGCTGCCGCTGCATTTCCGCATCGAGGGCGGCGCGCCGGGCCTCGCCGTGGGGCAGCCCGTGACCGTGCTGGTGGAGACGCCTCGCCGCACCACCGGCATCGTGCTGCCGGCCTACGCGGTAGTGCGCAATCCCGAGGGCGGCCAGGTGGTCTATGAGATGCCGAGCGCCGAGCGCTTCCTGGCGCGCCCCGTGCGGGTCCAACCCCTCGACGGCCAGCGTGTTCTGGTCACGGCAGGGCTCGATCGCGGGGCGCGGGTGGTGACCAGCGGCGCCGGGCTGATCGCGCAGGTCCGCTAGCCGTGTTCAACATCCTCGTCACTGCCAGCCTGCGGAACCGGATCTTCGTGTTGGTCGCGGCCGCGATCCTCGTGGTCTATGGCGCCTTCACGCTGCAGCGCCTGCCGGTGGATGTCTTCCCCGACCTGAACAAGCCCGTCATCACCCTGATGACCGAGGCCGAGGGCCTGGCGCCGGAGGAGGTGGAGCTTCTCGTCTCCTACCCGATCGAGACGGCGATGAACGGCATGCCGGGCGTCACGCGCGTGCGCTCCGTCTCCGGCGTCGGGCTGTCGATCGTCTTCGTGGAGTTCGACTGGGGCACGGACATCTGGGTAAACCGCCAGCAGGTGGCGGAGCGGCTCTCGCTGGTCCGGGCGCAGTTGCCGGCGAATGTTGCCCCGCAGATGGCACCGATCTCCTCCATCATGGGGGAGATCATGCTGGTGGCGATGTCCACCGATGGGCGTGCCAGCCCGATGGAGTTGCGGGAGCTGGCAGACTGGGTGGTGCGGCCACGACTGCTGACCATCCCCGGCATCTCGCAGGTGATCCCCATCGGCGGCGAGGTGCGGCAATATCGCGTGACACCCGACGTCGCGCGGATGCACGCGCTGGACATCACGGCGGAGCAGATACACGCGGCGCTGCGGCAGTTCGGCGGCAACACGGGCGGCGGCTATGTGGACCAGGCTGGGCGGGAGTACCTGATCCGCAACATCGGCCGCACCACGCGGCTGGACGATCTGGCCAATACGCCCGTGGCCGTGCGGGCGGGCCAGCCGATCCCGCTTCGCCAGGTCGCGACCGTGGATTATGCCGCGCGGCTGAAGCGGGGCGAGGCTGGCAGCATGGGCCGGCCCGCCGTGATCCTGTCGATCCAGAAGCAGCCCGCGGCCGACACCGTGGCACTGACGCGGCAGGTCGAGGCAGCACTTGCAGAGTTGCAGCGCGCCATGCCGCCGGGCGTCACCGCCAACAACGTGCAGTTCCGCCAGGCCGATTTCATCGCCGCCTCGATCGGCAATGTGGAGAAAGTGCTGCTGGAGGCGGTGGCGGTGGTGGCCGTCGTGCTGTTCCTATTCCTGCTGAACGGGCGCACCACCTTCATCTCGCTCACCGCCATTCCGCTGTCCGTGCTCATCACGGTCGTCGTTTTCCAGCTGCTCGGTCTTTCGATCAACACCATGACGCTGGGTGGCCTCGCCATTGCGATCGGTGAGTTGGTCGATGACGCGGTCGTTGATGTGGAGAATGTCTTCCGGCGCCTACGGGAGAACCGGGCGCGGCCCGATCCGCAGCCTGCCATCATCGTGGTTGCGCGGGCGAGCCAGGAGGTTCGCTCTGGCATCGTCTACGCGACGATGATCGTGATCCTGGTCTTCGTGCCGCTCTTCGCGCTGACCGGCATTGAGGGGCGCTTATTCGCGCCGCTCAGCGTCGCCTACATCGTCTCGATCCTGGCGAGCCTGATTGTCTCCATCACCGTCACGCCAGTGCTCTGCTACTACCTGCTGCCGCGCATGAAGCGCATGGACCACGGTGACAGCGCGCTGGTCCGTGTGCTCAAGCGCTGGAACGAGCGCGCACTACTCTGGGCCTTTGCCCGCGCCCGCCTTGTGTATCTGCTGGCGGGCGTCGGCGTGGCGGGCGCGCTGGCGACCGTGCCCTTCCTGCCGCGCTCCTTCCTCCCGCCCTTCAACGAGGGCACGCTGACGATCAGCCTGCAATTCCAGCCGGGCATCAGCCTCGCCGAGGCAAACCGGCTCGGCCGCCAGGCCGAACTGCTGATCATGCAAGTGCCGGAGGTCCGCACCGTGGGTCGCCGCACCGGCCGCGCCGAGCTGGATGAACATGCGGAGGGCGTGCATTCCTCGGAGATAGACGTCTCACTCCACGCATCCCAGCGCGGCAAGCAGGCGATCTCGGCCGATATCCGCGCGCGCCTCAGTGTGCTGCCTGGCAGCGCGAATGTTGGCCAGCCGATCGGACACCGGCTCGACCATATGCTCTCCGGCGTGCGCGCAGAGATCGCGCTCAAGATCACCGGCGACGACCTGGACACCCTGCGCACCCTGGCCGAGGGGATGCAGCAGCGCTTGGCCGCCATCCCCGGCCTGACCGACCTGCAGGTGGAACGCCAGGTGCGCGTGCCGCAGCTTCAGGTGGCGGTGAACCATGAGCGGGCGGCGCTATACGGCGTCTCGGCAGCCTCCGTAGCCGAGGCCCTGCAAGCCTTGTCTGGCGGCCAGGTCGTCAGCCAGGTGGTGGACGGCGCGCGGCGCTTCGACGTGGTGCTGCGTCTCGGCGACGCGGACCGCACCGGCGCCGGGCTCGCCGCGGTCATGATCGAGACGCCAGGCGGGCGCGTGCCGCTGTCACTGCTGGCGGAGCTGCGCGACACCGATGGCCCGAACCAGATCCTGCGAGAGAACGGCCGTCGGCGGATCGTGGTGCTGGCGAATACCGATGGCAGCGACATGGCTGCCATCGTCGCACGCATCCGGACCGAGATGGAGGCAGCCAGCTTGCCGCCGGGCTATTTCTTCACGTTGGAGGGGACGTTCCAGGCCCAGGAGGACGCGGCGCGGCTCATCGCGGGCCTCTCGCTCGTGTCCTTGGCACTGATCTTCATGGTGCTCTACAGCCGCTACAAATCGGCGGTGCTGGCGCTGATCATCATGGGCAATGTGCCGCTGGCGCTGGTGGGTGCGATTGTGGGCCTGTGGATCGCGGGGCAGCCCCTCTCCGTCGCGTCGATGATCGGCTTCATCACGCTGGCCGGCATCGCGACGCGCAACGGCATCCTGAAGGTCAGCCACTACCTGAACCTTGCCTTGCTGGAGGGCGAACGGTGGGGGCTGGCGCTGGTGATCCGCGGCAGCCTGGAACGTCTGACGCCGGTACTGATGACCGCGCTCTCGGCCGGCTTCGCGCTCATCCCGCTGATGATCGGCGCGAGCGAGCCGGGCAAGGAGATCCTGCACCCCGTCGCCGTGACCATCTTCGGCGGGCTGATCACCGCCACGCTGCTCGACACCTTCCTGACGCCGCTGCTGTTCCATCGCTTCGGTCGCCCCGCCCTGGAGCGCCTGCGCGTCGTCCAGCAGGAGCTTAAGGTGGCCGAGGCCTATTGATCCATGAGGAGCCCCGACATGACCCCGCGCCGCCTGTTGCTCGCCAGCCTGATCTTCGCCCCCTTCGCCGCGCGCGCGCATGAACCGCGGCGTGGCCCGAATGGCGGGCAGAAGGTGGATATCGGCACCAACCACGCCGAGCTGCTGGCGGCAGGGAACACGCTGCGGCTGTTCCTGTTCGACGGCGCCGACCAACCGATTCCGGCTGCGGGAGCGACGGCGCAGGCCGTGATCCTTGCGGGCGGGCGCCAGGCCACCGTGGCGCTCGCGCCCAGTGGAGACAACGTGCTGGCCGGCACCGGCGACTTCCTGGCCGCGCGCGGCATGCGTGCGGTGGTCACGCTGACGCTGCCCGGCCAACGTCCCGTGCAGGCGCGCTTCACCCCGATGGACCAGAATTGAGGAGAACCCGATGCGCAGGACACTGATGGCCTTGGCCCTGCTTGTCGCGGGTCCGGCCTTGGCCAACACACCCTCGCCCTACGCCGGCATAACGGACCGCCCGATCCGCGCGCTTTCGGCCGAACAGCAGGCCGATCTGCTGGCCGGCCACGGCATGGGCCTGGCGCTCGCCGCCGAGCTCAACGGCTGGCCCGGCCCCGCCCATGTCATCGAACTGGCGGGCGCCATGCAGCTTACACCCGCGCAGATCGCGGCAACGCAACGCCTGATGGCGGAGATGCAGGAAGCGGCGCGTTCGCTCGGCGCCCGCGTGATCGAGGAGGAGCGCGCGCTCGACAGGGCCTTCAGCGACCGCAGCATCACGCCTGCCGACCTTTCCGCACGCACGGCCCGCATCGCGGTCCTGCAGGGCGAGATCCGGAATGTCCATCTGCGCACGCATCTGGCGCAGGTAGCGCTCCTGAACGCGGAACAGATTGTCGCCTATTCTCGCTTGCGGGGCTATGCCGGCGGTACGCCGCAGCACGGTGGCCCGATGCCGGGCGGCCACCGGTATCATTGACGTGATGGCGCCCGACAGCCTGCCGCAGGAAGCCCACATCCTCGTCGTTGAGGATGATGGGGAGATGCGGACGCTGATCGCCAAGTTCCTGCGCCAAAACGGCTTCCGTGTCACCGGCGCGCGTGACGGCCGCGAGATGTGGGAAGTGCTGGCCGGCGCATCCGTTGATCTCGTGCTGCTCGATGTGATGCTGCCCGGCGCCTCCGGCTTCGATCTCTGCCGCGCGCTGCGTGCCAAGTCGGGTGTGCCGATCATCATGGTGACGGCGCGCGGCGAGGAGACGGACCGCGTGCTCGGCCTCGAACTGGGTGCCGACGACTATATCCCGAAGCCCTTCGGGCGCGCCGAGTTGCTGGCCCGCGTGCGCGCGCTGTTGAGGCGCTCGCGTGGCGAGACGGGCGAGCCGATGGCGGGCCAGGCGGGCGAGCGCATCCTCTTCGCGGATTGGAGCCTCGATACGCGGCGGCGCGAGCTCAGCGCGCCGGATGGCACAGCGGTCGATCTCTCGGGCGGCGAGTACGATCTGCTGTTGGCCTTCTGCGAACACGCGCAGCGCGTGCTGAGCCGGGACCAACTTCTGGATCTCGCCCGCAACCGCATGGCCTTCAACGGCACCGAACGCTCCGTCGATGTCATGGTCAGCCGGCTTCGGCGCAAGCTGGAGCCGACCGACGAGAGCCCCTCCATCATCAAGACAGTGCGCGGCGCCGGCTACATGCTGGTGCCGCCCGTGAAGCGCGGGGCATGAAGCAGCTGCGCCGCCTGCTGCCGGACACGCTGGGTGGGCGCATCGTGCTCGTGCTGCTGGTTGGTCTTATGGCCTTCCATCTCGGTAGCCTGTGGCTGCACCAGATCGGCACCGAGGCTGTGCTTGGCACGACGCGGGAAGCGCAACTCGCTGAGCGCCTCGTCGCCGCCAAGCGCGCGGTCGCCGAACTGCCGACCGAGGAACGCGACAGAACCGCGCACGCGCTCTCCACCGCGAGCCTCGACATGCACTGGACCCGGGCTGCGACCGTGCAGCCGGTGCAGGCCAGCAGCGCCCGGATCGAGGCGTTGCGCAGCCGGCTCGGCGAACTGGTGCCGGAATTCGACATCACGGGCCTGCGGCTCGGGTATGGCGAGGATGGCGTGGCGGGGCACCAGCTGCTCGGCGCGCTGCCACTGCCGGATGGCAGCTGGCTCAATTTTTCTGCCGCCCTGTTCCGCCCACCGGCGTCGGAGCACGCAACGCTGCTCTCCACCACGGCGATGGGGGTCGGGATCCTGCTGCTTGGGCTGTTGGTGGTGCGGTTGATCGGGCGGCCGCTCCGCGCACTCTCCGATGCGGCGGATCGCTTCGGCGGCCCGGGCCCGGTGGTGCCCGTGCCTGAGGAAGGCCCGCGCGAGGTGCGCCACGCCGCGCAGGCCTTCAACCGCATGCAGGGCCGCATTGACCGGCTGATCGCCGACCGGACCCAGGCCCTGGCCGCCGTCAGCCATGATCTGCGCACACCCATCGCACGGCTGCGGCTGCGCGCCGGCTTTGTCGAAGATGGCGAGGCGGCGCGCGCCATCGATGCCGATCTCGACGAGATGGAGGCAATGATCGATTCGACGCTGGCCTATCTGCGTGGCGAGACCGAGAGCGAGCCTCGCAAGCCGGCCGATGTCGTCGCGATGATCGAGACCCTTTGCGACGCGGCCGCCGATGCGGGCGCAGCGGTGACCTATGCCGGCCCCTCGCAGGCCAAGCTGGCCTGCAGTCCCGTCACGCTGAAGCGCGCCTTCTCGAACCTGATCGATAATGCGGTGAAGTATGGGGGTGGCGCGCGTGTCAGCCTCGACGACCAGGGGCGTGAACTGTTGGTGCGGATCGAGGATGACGGGCCGGGCATTCCGGAGGCCGACATGCAGATGGTGTTCGAGCCGTTCCGGCGCCTCGAGACGTCCCGCAATCGGGGTACGGGTGGGAGCGGGCTCGGCCTCACCATCGCGCGACGCGCCGTCGAACAGCACGGCGGCACTTTGCAGTTGAGCAACCGACCAGGCGGTGGATTGCTGGCATTGGTTCAACTGCCGAGGCCACAGAACGGAGGGAGCATATCGCGATGATGGTTCGAAGGAGTTTTGTGCTGGCTGGCCTCGCCGCAGTGGCCCTGCCCAGGCTGGCTTGGGCGGAGGCACTTCCACGCCTGCAGGTCTGGCGGGATGAGAATTGCGGATGCTGTGTCGCGTGGGTGGACCACATGCGGGTCGCCGGGTTTCCGATCGAGGACAATGTGGTGCGGTCGGTGGCGGCTGCGCGACGCATGCTGGGCACGCCGCCTGATCTGCTGTCCTGCCATGCGGCGCTGGTCGGTGGTTACGCCCTGGAAGGCCATGTGCCGGCGGCGGCAGTGCTCCGTCTGCTGGCACAGCGCCCTGCTGGAATCCGCGGGCTCGCGGTGCCGGGCATGCCGGTGGGCTCGCCGGGCATGGAAGTCCCCGGGCAGGCGCCCGACACCTATGACGTTGTCGCCTTCGATGCGCGTGGCGGTCGCTCAGTGTTCATGCGCTTCCGCGGCGGCACGCCAGCGTAAGGCGACGCCGAAGCCGAGAGTGGCCGCGTGCAGCCCTTGACCCTCCCATAGGGGGAATCACCACCTTCTCGGTCAGGCAAGAACCCATGAGGAGGGCGTGATGCATCGCTTTCGGATCGCGAACATGAACTGCGGCGGCTGCGCGAAGGGCGTCACGGCGTCTCTCCGCGAGGCCGATCCACAGGCGGAGATCGGCATCAATCTGGACTCGCGGGAAGCAACCGTGACGTCGGCCGTGGACACGGCGCGCCTTGAGCAGGTGCTGCGCGATGGTGGTTGGCAGGCCGAGCGCATCCCCGTCTGATCCAGTGCTGACATGCTTTGTCATGACGGCGTGACCCTGCCGACATGCTGGGGGATCAGTGTTGGTGAAGTCGAACCACAGGAGCCCAGCACATGAACCGCTTCGCTCACTCACTGGCCCTTGCTGCCGGCCTCGCCACAGTCTCGGCAGCAGGCTTCGCCATCGCCCAGGGTGCCGCGCCGCAGCCGGCACAGCCCGGCATGATGGGCCAGATGCCCGGCATGCAGCAGCACATGCAGCACATGCAGCAGCGCATGATGCCGGGCGCGCAGACGCCGGGGAGTGGTGCAGCGCAGGCGCCGGCGGCGACTGACCCGCATCAGCACGGCGCCGCGGCTCCTGGCGGTGCTGCCTCCCCCTCGACCGCAGCCTTCATGGCCGCGAACGAGAAGATGCATCGCGACATGGCCATCACCTTTACCGGTGACGCGGACCGCGATTTCGCCGCCTCCATGATCCCCCATCATGAGGGCGCGATCGCCATGGCGCGGGTCCAGCTTGCGCATGGTCGGGACCCGGAGATGCGCCGGCTGGCCGAAGCTGTAATCCGCGAGCAGGAGCGTGAGATCGCCGAGCTCCGCGCGTTCTTGGCGCGCTCGCACTGATGGGAGGGCGAGGCCGCGTAGGGCTCGCCCCCTTCTTCCCGAGGATCCTGTTGCCGCCTCCGGCAACGCTACTGGGCCTTCGGTCGTGAGAACCAGCACGCGTTGAGGAGTTGAGCGGATATGGAGCATCACGGCAGCGAAGCCCAAGGCGGCAAGCAGCACGCACACCATCATGGGCATGCGGCAGGATCAGACACCGTGAAGGATCCGGTTTGCGGCATGACGGTGGACCCGGCAAAGACCGCGCACCACGCCGAACACGCTGGCCATGCCTACCATTTCTGCTCGGCCGGCTGCCGCACCAAGTTCGTCGCCGAACCGGGAAGGTATCTACAGGAGCGTGCGCCTATGCGCGCGGAGGCCGTAGCGCCAGGCACCATCTACACCTGCCCGATGCACCCGCAGATCCGCCAGCCCGAGCCGGGCAGCTGCCCGATCTGCGGCATGGCGCTGGAACGCGAAACCCCCTCGGCCGAGACGGGACCCAACCCGGAGCTTGTGGACTTCACCCGGCGCTTCTGGATCGGCCTTGTGCTGACCGTGCCGGTCTTCCTGCTGGAAATGGGCGGCCACCTGACGGGGATGATGCACCTCGTCGGCGGGCCGCGCGTCGGCAATTGGATCCAGTTCGTGCTGGCGACGCCCGTGGTGCTTTGGGCAGGCTGGCCTTTCTTCGTCCGCGGCTGGCAGAGCCTGGTGAACCGCAGCCTCAACATGTTCACCCTGATCGCGCTCGGCACTGGCGTCGCCTGGGTGTTCAGCGTTGTGGCGACTCTGGCGCCCAGCATCTTCCCCGCGGTCTTCCGCGCGGCCGATGGCTTCGTGGCAGTGTACTTCGAGGCGGCGGCGGTGATCGTCGTGCTCGTCCTGCTCGGCCAGGTGCTGGAACTCCGGGCCCGTGAGCAGACAGGCGGCGCGATCCGCGCACTGCTCGACCTCGCGCCGGTCCAGGCGCGGCGGCTGCGCGAAGACGGATCGGATGAGGAGGTGCCGCTGGCAGCGATCGTCGTTGGCGATCGGCTGCGGGTCCGTCCTGGCGACAAGGTGCCGCTCGACGGCGCAGTGCTGGAGGGCTCCTCCAACGTTGATGAGAGCCTGGTGACGGGAGAGGCGGTGCCGGTCACCAAGACGGTGGGCGATCAGGTCGTCGGCGGCACGCTGAACGGCCAGGGTAGCTTCGTCATGCGCGCCGATCGCGTTGGCCAGGATACGGTGCTGGCGCAGATCGTGCGCATGGTCGCGGGGGCGCAGCGCTCGCGCGCGCCGATCCAGCGCCTCGCCGACCAGGTCAGCGGCTGGTTCGTGCCCATGGTCGTAGGCATCGCGCTTCTCGCCTTCGCGGTCTGGTCGGTTTGGGGACCGGAGCCCCGCCTCTCCTTCGCACTGGTTGCGGCGGTGACGGTGCTGATCATCGCCTGCCCCTGTGCGCTGGGGCTGGCGACGCCGATGTCCATCATGGTGGGCGTCGGACGGGGCGCGCAGGCCGGCGTGCTGATCAAGAACGCCGAGGCGCTGGAGCGCATGGAGCGGATCGACACGCTCGTGGTGGACAAGACCGGCACACTCACCCAGGGCCGGCCTGACGTCGTGGCGGTGATTCCGACGCCGGGTGTAGCCGAGGAGGAGGTGCTGCGGCTGGCTGCGGGGTTGGAACGTTCCAGCCAGCATCCCCTCGCCGAAGCCGTGGTGCGGGCGGCCGAGAAGCGCGGTCTCGCCGTGCCGTCGGTCGAGGGCTTCGACGCGCCCGTTGGCCGCGGCGTGACCGGCACGGTCGAGGGACGGCGGGTCACCGTCGGCAACGCCCGGCTCATGGATGAGGCCAAGGTGGATGTTTGCGCCCTGTCGGCCGAGGCCGAGCGGCTGCGTGGCGATGGTGCGACAGTGTTCTTTGTCGCAGTGGATGGGAGCGCCTTCGGGATCGTCGCGGTGGCCGACCCTGTGAAGGAGACGACTGCCGCCGCACTGGCTGGCCTCGCGAAGGAAGGCGTCCGGGTGGTGATGCTCACCGGCGACAACCGGACGACAGCCGAGGCCGTGGCACGGCGGCTTGGCATCACCGAGGTCGAGGCGGAGGTCCTACCCGAGGACAAGCAGCGCATCGTCGAGAGGTTGAAGGCCGAGGGACGTCGTGTGGCCATGGCGGGCGATGGCGTGAACGACGCGCCGGCATTGGCGGCAGCCGAGGTTGGCATTGCCATGGGCACCGGCACCGCTGTGGCGATTGAAAGCGCGGGCATCACGCTGCTCGGCGGGGATCTGATGGGGATCGTGCGGGCGAGGCATCTGTCCGAGGCCGTGATGGGCAACATCCGGCAGAACCTGTTCTTCGCCTTTGCCTACAACGCGGCCGGCGTACCGATTGCCGCGGGGGTTCTGTATCCGATGTTCGGCATTCTTCTGTCGCCCATCATCGCAGCGGCGGCGATGGCGCTGTCGTCGGTGAGCGTAGTCGGGAACGCGCTTCGGCTGAGATCGACACGGTTGGATTAACCACGTCACGACGGATGCACGCTCCAGCATCACGGTACCGACCGCTTCACCGCCCGACCGCTTCACCGCCCCCACCGACAGCGCCGTCGCCGCCAGGTCGAACGTGGCCGCGTAGATGGTCGACGCTCTCGCGCGCGCCGTGTTGTTCGACCACACCGCGGCGTCGAGCTCAATGAACCGCGCCGACGATACGAGCGACGCCTTCGCGAGATCCTCCGTCGTACGCCAATCACCATGGCTTCGATCGGTACCATGCACACTGAAGCAGCTCGCTTTGTTGACGCGACGATCGTTAGTGGCAGATCGCCCGATTGAACGCGCGATCAGCGACCATCGCGTCCATCATGCGCGCGATCCCCGGCGCCGTGGCGAGTTCCGCCGCGGCCTGCCGCTACAACTCGGCGGGAAACTCCGTCACGCGCGGACAGGGCCGATCAGAAACCGCCGCGCCGCAGCCGCTCAGCAGCACCAGTACGCTCAGCATCACGAGCCGCCGCATCTCCAACCCTCCTCGTCTGCTGTTCCTCGTGCACGGCCTCGACACTGCGGGCATCGCGCCCGTCGCGGCGCCCCGCCAGGTAGGCGGCGCCGATGGCCGCCAGTGCTGCCCCCGCGAACGCAAGCCAGCCCTGCAGCCGCGCCCAGACCGCGGCGATCACACCGCGCGCTCCCGGCGCAGCAGGACCGCCACGGCCACGGCCGCAACGGCCAGCACCAGCGCCACGCCGATCCACACCGGAACGCCCGCTAGCGCCTGCAGGGCAGGCGCCGCAGTCGCTGCGGCCGCGGCATAGCCGCCCAGCTTCGCCACCTCGGCGCCTTCCGTAGACGGCGCCGCGGGCGCGACATGCCGGCTGGCGACGAACTCCCCGCGTGCCCACAGCCCGGCCTCCGCGGCGCGCCGGTTCACCAACCCTGGCACGGTGACGAGCCGTCCGTTCTGGCGCTGCTTCACGTAGAGCCCCATGCGCCGGAGCGCGCCGTCGTAGTCACTGCGGTTCAGGGTGGCGGCGATGTCGAGGACTGGTCCGCCCCGGTGTTTGTGGCAGCGCAGCCCGATCAGGAAGAATGCAACACCATGATCGCCCCCTTCGCTTGGCTTCGCGCGCAGACAGAGCGAATGGTCGGTGGCGCGCACATCTGCGCGCTGCCCCGCTGAGGCCTAGGTCGCGGGGCTTGGGCTGGTAGCACCCGGATCATCGGGTGCGGACCAGGAGCCCGACGATGACCAAGCTTTCCGACACCCAGCGCGTGATCCTCAGCAAGGCGGCGCAGCACGAGGCGCTACTCGCCGCGCCGCCCTCCAAGCTGCCGGGCGCAGCTCGCTAGGCCGTCCTGCGCAGCCTGATCGGCAAGGACCTGATGGAGAAGGAGCCGGCTCCTCGTGACGCACGCCGTCGTGCGGCTCGCTGACTAGGCTGCCCGCAGCTGTGCGACCAGACGGCTCACCTCGCTCTGCAGCGTCTCGCCTTGCTTTGCAACGCCGAGCGCGCCCTCCCGCAGGTCGCGGAGCGCGCCGGTGGTCTCGCTCACGCCCACGCTCACGCCTTCTGTCTGACGGGACATCTCGGTGGTGCCAGAAGCGGCCTCGTTCACGTTCCGCGCAATCTCGCGCGTCGCGGCGCCCTGTTCCTCGACAGCGGCGGCGATCGCCGCAGCGATTTCGCTCGACTGGTCGACCGTGGTCGCGATGTTGCGGATCGCGCCGACAGCATGGGTCGTCGCGGCCTGCATCTCAGCGATCTGACGGCTGATTTCCTCCGTCGCCTTGGCCGTCTGCCCGGCCAGGCTCTTTACCTCCGACGCCACCACGGCGAATCCCTTCCCGGCTTCGCCGGCGCGCGCCGCTTCGATCGTCGCATTGAGCGCCAGGAGGTTGGTCTGGCCGGCGATGTCGCCGATCAGGCGAACGACCTCGCCTATCCGTTCAGCCGCCTGGGCCAGGGAATGAACGGTGTCGTTGGTGGCGCGCGCCTCGTCCGAGGCCCGCCGGGCAACATTCGCCGCCTCGGCAACGCGCCGCGTGATCTCAGCGATGGATGCCGCCATCTGTTCGGCAGAAACCGCCACGGTCTGCACGGCATTGCTGACCTGCTGCGCACCCGTCGCCGCGGAGCCGGCCTGCTCCGCCGAACGCGAGGCCGCGCTCGCAAGGCCGTCCACAGTCGTCTGCAGTTCCGTCGCGGCGCTGGCAAGGGTGGTGCTCACGCTACCGACTGTCCCTTCGAGCTCGCGCGCCATGTCGTGTTGCGCGGCCCGGCGGGTCGCCTCGGCCTTCGCGCTCGCCGCGGCCGCTTCCTGTTCGAGCTCGCGTGCACGCACGGAGCTCTGCTTCAGGACACCAACGGCCTTAGTCAGTGCGCCGACTTCATCGCGCGCGTCGGTCGCCGGTACCTCGACGGCCAGGTCGCCCCCAGCGATCCTGGACACCTGATCGGCGAGGCGCGAGATGGGGCGCGCGATCCCTCGGGTCAGAAGGAAGCCGCACAACAGTGCCAGGAAGGTCGCAATGGTGCTGCCCACCGCGAGATAGACGACGGCGTCGTCGAAGGCACGCGCCCGGGCGGCCGAACGCCTGGTCAGCAGCTCCTGCTCGGTGCGCGAGAGAGCAGCGGCCATGGCGCGTACTTGGTCCATTGCCGCCTTCCCCGCACCTTCCTCCTCCATGCGGCGCGCTTCGCGCCGGGAGCCTTCGTCGCCGCGCGCCATCAGGGCGATCTGCCGGCCGGCATGGCCCTCGGTCCAGTTCCGGGCGGCTTCGTCGAGCGTCGCGATGCGGGCCTGCTGCTCCGGGTTGTCCGAGGTGAACCGACGCAGGGCGGTGACGGCCTCCTGATAGTTCCTTCGGCCGGCATTGAAGGGCTCGAGGAAGGCGGCAGCGCCATTCAGCAGATGGCCGCGAACTCCCGTCTCCTGGTCCACCATGCTGCTGACGGCACGGTCGATCTGGTCGAGCACCTGGTAGGTATGGGTATTCCAATAGGTTGCATGCTTGATTTCGTCGATCTTTAGCCAGGTCAGGGTGCCGGCGCCCAATGATGCCGCGATGACGATGGCAAAAGCCGCTGCGATCTTTCGGCCGATCGGCAGGTTGGAGAAAAAGCGAAGCATGGCAACCCCTTGCGCGGACGATTTGGGCCGGCAAGGTTCGCGCCAGCCAAAGGCGATTGGACGACATGGCCGGCCGTGACGCATCCGAGACGTGCAGCGGTGCGATCCGAGATGCGCGCCCACGGCAAACCCTCGTAGCCTGCTGTCCAGCCGGTCTCGCCATCGTGGCGTGGAACCGGTGAAGGCTTGCTCAACGGCCCGCGGCAGGGTCGTTCACGCAACGCCCGATGCGCGTGCACTAGACATATTGCCGCCGGTAACGGGTACCGCAGGCGCTCGCGTCTCATTCATGAAAAAAGCAATGATCGAACCCACTCCTTCGCTTGGCTTCGCGCGGACACAGAGGGAATGGTCTGAGGCGCGGAGATGCCCGCGCTGGCCCGCTGAAGGGCTCGGGCTGGTAGCACCCGGATCATCGGGTGCGGACCAGGAGCCCCACGATGACCAAGCTCTCCGACACCCAGCGCGTGATCCTCAGCCGCGCGGCGCAGCACGAGGCGCTGCTCGCCGCCCCGCCCACGCACCTGCCAGCCGCAGCGCGTCAGGCCGTCCTGCGCAGCATGATCTCCAAGGGCATGCTGGAGGAGGTGACGGCGCCGCGCGATGCTATCGGCCTCGGCTGGCGTCAGGATGACGATGGCGCCTGGATCGCCCTGCGCATCACCGCCGCGGGGCTGGCCGCGATCGGGGTCGAGCCCGAGGCGCCGACTTCTCCCCAGGCTGTGGATGACGACGACACGGCGGGCGAGCCTGCCGCAGCAGCGCCTGTCCCGACACCGTCCACCGAATTGCCCACAGCGCCCCAGGGAGACTCACTGGCGGCGCTTGCGCCCCCGCCGCCCTTGACCAGCGGCGAGGCGCCGGAGGGGGCTCAGCGCCCGCCTGTGAGTCAGCGCGGGCCTATCGGCCGCGCAGCCGCCCTGCGCATGGCCGCTGCAACGGTCCTGACCGCCTGGGACGCTCCCGGGCGCGACGGGCTCGACGAGGCGGTGGCGACACTGCGCGCAGCACTGGCAGCCACCCCGCGGGCTGACCGCGCCGCCCGCCCGCCGCGCGACGCCGCCACCCCGCGCCAGCCCCGCACCGGCACCAAGCAGGAGGCCGTCCTCGCCCTGCTTCGCCGCGACGAGGGCACCACCATCGCGGACATCATCGACGCCACCGGCTGGCAGCCGCACACCGTCCGCGGCTTCCTCGCCGGCCTCAAGCGCAAGGGCGTGACGGTCGAGATGCTGGAGCGGGTCCGCCAGGTCGGGCCGAGCAAGCAGGGCGCGAAAGGCTCCTACTCCATCTACCGCGTCGCCGAGGCCGGCTGATGCGCCTGGGGGCACCTATCCGCCGCCTGGCGGTCGGGCTCATCCGGGTCTCGACCGCCGAGCAGGGCAATAGCGGGCTGGGCCTGGAGGCCCAGCAGGCCAGCATCCGGTCCTTCGTCGCCGCGCAGGGGTGGACGCTGGTGGCCGAGTTCTCCGACGTCGCGTCTGGCAAGGACGACCGACGCCCGGGGTTCCAGGCGGCGCTGGCGCGATGCCGGCAACTCGACGCCGTGCTCGTCGCCGCGAGGCTCGATCGCATCACCCGCCGCGCGCACACGCTGTCGCAGCTGCTGGAGGACGGCGTCTCGATCCGCGCGGCGGACATGCCGGGCGCGGACGACCTGATGCTGCGCATCTACGCCGCCATGGCGCAGAAGGAGCGCGAGCTGATCAGCGAGCGGACCAGGGCAGCGCTGGCGGCGGCCAAGGCGCGGGGAACGGCGCTCGGTGGGGATCGTGGATACCGCCCCGCCAAAGGCCCAGACGCCACATCTGCTGCTCAGGCGCGAAGGGCGAGCGCGGATCGCCTGGCGCATCGCCTCGGGCTGGAACTGGACCGCCTGCGTGCGGAGGGTCTCGATGGGCACGCGGCCCAGGCGCGCGCCCTCAACGCTCGCGGCATCACGACGCCCCGCGGCACTGGAGCCTGGACGCACACGACAGTCGCCCGCCTCCTGCAACGGGCCACCCGACCCACCGACCTGAATGTGCCATCAACCTCTCATTGACGCTTCGCGGGGTAGTCCTCGGGGAGTGGCGGAACGCGCCCCTATCGCAGGAGCTCCGTCATATTTCCCTCACCCGCGCAGAAAACACGACCGGCGGCGCCGGCAGGCGAGCGTTGTGCCGTGCTCATTGGCAGCCAACGCTACCAAACCACGTTGCGCGCCGCGTCACGCGATCGGCTCGTCATTGCAGGTTGGCTAGGTCTGGCCCACGGCACGCATCTGCATCTTGTGCTCGATCGCGGCAGGGCGGTCGTACTGGAGTGCGAGGTGATCGGCGCGACGACGCTCGGGATCGAGCTTGCGCGGGTAGGGGTCGAAGCTGCTTCGGACACCGGCAATCATCGAATACAGCGGCAGGAGCCCGCTGTCTGAAGCATTGCGGCAGACGCGGCACAGCCGGCGCGAGGGACATCAGCGCGCCGGGCAATCCGGGTCCGGACGTAGCTGGCGGTCGGGGAGCGCGCGTTGCTGCGCAGGGCTAGCCCGAACAGGGTCTTTGACATTCGGCGTGATTGGAGCGGCAGCTAGCAGCCACATGTCGGACCAGTAGGTCCCTTCAAGAAACGCCATCATGTCGTTCGAACCCTCACCTCGCGCCTGCGAAGACAGCTCTTAGGTCAGTAATTATGACCTACAACAACTGAATTCTCGTTAATTATATGCGCTCGCATCCAATGACGCCGAAGCAAGCATCCAAGCATGTTCACCACCGACCAACGGTCGTTGCTCGGTGTTGAACAGATGCGATGCGGCGCGCGCCACCGCGCCGAAGCCTGCCGCGCTCGTGCCGTCGCCGTCAGCTCCGGTGATGCTCGACGCGCAGAGCGTCCTTCACCACCACCGCCTCGTCCGCGGTCAACTCGCGATCAAGGCGACGAATCTCCGCGTGCAATTCCACATCGCTCATCCGGCTGATGTCATCCACCACCGCCTTGATCTCGACCTTCTCGCGCCAGCCGGCCCTGGCCTTCATCCAGAAAATCGCCGCCGCCACGTTGTTCTGCCGCGTCGCCATCTGGAACAGCGCCTGCGCCACCTTCG